>NZ_JAZHFV010000003.1:0-532337 GCF_040970315.1 Neoaquamicrobium sediminum
TGGTTATGCCTGGCGACAACGTGACGGTCGACGTGACGCTGATCGTGCCGATCGCGATGGAAGAGAAGCTGCGCTTCGCCATCCGCGAAGGCGGCCGCACGGTTGGTGCCGGCATCGTCGCCGCTATCACGGAATAAGAAGATCAACAGGGTCTGTCGCGGGCGCGGTTGTTGCCCGCGCCCGCGGAAGACTTGAAGGAATTGACTAGATGAACGGGCAAAACATCCGCATCCGCCTCAAAGCGTTTGACCATCGCGTACTTGATGCGTCGACGCGCGAGATCGTATCGACGGCGAAACGCACCGGGGCCAACGTTCGCGGGCCCATCCCGCTGCCGACGCGGATCGAGAAATTCACGGTGAACCGCTCGCCGCACATCGACAAGAAGAGCCGCGAGCAGTTCGAGATGCGCACGCATAAGCGCCTCCTGGACATCGTAGACCCGACCCCGCAGACCGTCGACGCTCTTATGAAGCTCGACCTGGCAGCCGGCGTCGACGTCGAGATCAAGCTCTAGGGGCTTAAACATGAGCCGGCCGGGTTCGCCCGAAAGGCTCCTCTGAGAAACAAGAGGCTGGAGGGGCTGGTCCCCGACAGGGAACTCTGAAGGAAGACAACCGATGCGTTCAGGTGTTATCGCACAGAAAATCGGGATGACGCGCGTCTACAACGACGCTGGTGAGCATGTGCCGGTCACGGTTCTCCGCATGGAGAACTGCCAGGTCGTTGCTCAGCGTACCCAGGAAAAGAACGGCTATACGGCGCTGCAGCTCGGCGTCGGGCTTGCCAAGGTGAAGAATACGACGAAGGCGATGCGCGGCCATTTCGCGACTGCTTCCGTCGAGCCGAAGGCCAAGCTCGCGGAGTTCCGCGTGTCGCCGGACAACCTGATCGACGTCGGTTCGGAGATCACTGTCGAGCACTTCGTCGCCGGCCAGAAGGTCGACGTGACGGGCACCTCGATCGGTAAGGGTTTCCAGGGCGTCATGAAGCGCCACAACTTCGGTGGTGGCCGCGCGACCCACGGTAACTCGGTCTCGCACCGCTCGCACGGCTCGACCGGTCAGCGCCAGGACCCGGGCAAGGTGTTCAAGGGCAAGAAGATGGCCGGTCACATGGGTGCCACCCGCGTGACGACGCAGAACGTCGAGGTCGTTTCGACCGACGCCGATCGCGGCCTGATCCTGATCCGCGGCGCGGTTCCGGGTTCCAAGGGCGCCTGGATCATGGTTCGCGACGCCGTGAAGGCACCGCTTCCGGACAATGCTCCGAAGCCGGGCGCCGTCCGCGCCGCCAAGAAGGTAGATGCTCCGGCGGCGGAAGCTGCTCCGGCGGCTGAGGGAGCCGAATGATGGATATCAAGATCACCACTCTTTCCGGCAAGGCTGCCGGCGAGGTGAAGCTCTCCGACGAGATCTTCGGCCTCGATCCGCGTGAGGACATCCTCCAGCGCGTCATTCGCTGGCAGCTAGCCAAGAAGCAGCAGGGCACGCACAAGGCCAAGGGCCGTGCGGAGATCTCTCGCACCGGCGCCAAGATGTACAAGCAGAAGGGTACGGGCCGCGCCCGTCACCACTCCGCTCGTGCTCCGCAGTTCCGTGGCGGTGGCAAGGCGCACGGCCCGGTCGTTCGCAGCCACGAGCACGATCTGCCGAAGAAGGTCCGCGCGCTTGGCCTGCGCCACGCGCTGTCGGCCAAGGCGAAGGCTTCGAACCTGATCGTCGTCGACGAGCTGGCGCTGAAGGATCCCAAGACGAAGGCTCTGGTGGCGGATTTCGCCAAGCTGGGGCTGACCAACGCGCTGGTGATCGGCGGTGCCGAGCTCGACCAGAACTTCAAGCGCGCTGCGTCGAACATTCCCAACATCGACGTGCTGCCGATCCAGGGCATCAACGTCTACGACATTCTGCGCCGCGGCACGCTCGTGCTGTCGAAGGCCGCAGTCGAGGCTCTGGAGGAGCGGTTCAAATGACTGATCTTCGCCACTATGACGTGATCGTCTCGCCGGCGATCACCGAGAAGTCGACCATGGCTTCCGAGTACAACCAGGTGGTCTTCAACGTTGCCCGCAAGGCGACGAAGCCGGAGATCAAGGCGGCTGTCGAGGCGCTGTTCGGCGTCAAGGTCACCGCTGTCAATACGCTCCTGCGCAAGGGCAAGGTGAAGCGGTTCCGCGGCACCATCGGGCGCCAGAGCGACGTCAAGAAAGCCGTCGTGACGCTGGCTGAAGGCCAGTCGATCGACGTCGCGACCGGACTGTAAGGACGGAACGATGGCACTGAAGAAATTCAATCCGATTACGCCGAGCACGCGCCAGCTCGTGATCGTCGACCGTTCGGGTCTTTACAAGGGCAAGCCGGTGAAGGGTCTGACCGAAGGTCTGACCAAGAACGGCGGTCGCAACAATACCGGTCGCGTCACCAGCCGCTTCATCGGCGGCGGTCACAAGCGCACCTACCGCATCATCGACTTCAAGCGTCGCAAGTTCGACGTCGGCGGCACGGTGGAGCGTCTGGAGTACGATCCGAACCGCACCGCCTTCATCGCGCTGATCAAGTACGATGACGGTGAGCTCGCCTACATCCTGGCGCCGCAGCGCCTGGCTGCCGGCGACCGCGTCGTGGCCGGTGAGAGCGTCGACGTGAAGCCGGGCAACGCGATGCCGCTGGGTGCGATGCCGGTCGGCACGATTGTCCACAACGTCGAGCTGAAGCCCGGCAAGGGCGGCCAGATTGCCCGTTCGGCCGGTGCTTACGTCCAGCTCGTCGGTCGCGACCAGGGCATGGCGATCCTGCGCCTCAACTCGGGCGAGCAGCGCATCGTGTCCGGTGCGTGCCTGGCCACTGTCGGTGCCGTGTCCAACCCGGACCACGGCAACATCAACGACGGCAAGGCAGGTCGTACCCGTTGGCGCGGCAAGCGTCCGCACAATCGCGGCGTGACCATGAACCCGGTCGACCATCCGCACGGCGGTGGTGAAGGCCGCACATCCGGCGGCCGGCACCCGGTGACCCCGTGGGGCAAGCCGACCAAGGGCAAGAGAACGCGGTCCAACAAGGCGACCGACAAGTTCATCATGCGCTCGCGCCACCAGCGCAAGAGCTAAGGAAAGGTAGTCAGACGTGACCCGTTCAGTTTGGAAAGGCCCGTTCGTCGACGGCTATCTGCTCAAGAAGGCGGATAAGGTTCGCGAGGGTGGCCGTAACGAGGTGATCAAGATGTGGAGCCGTCGCTCCACCATCCTGCCGCAGTTCGTCGGCCTCACCTTCGGTGTTTACAACGGCCAGAAGCACGTCCCGGTCAATGTGACCGAGGAGATGGTTGGCCACAAGTTCGGTGAGTTCTCGCCTACCCGTACCTATTACGGCCACGGCGCGGACAAGAAGGCAAAGAGGAAGTAACGATGGGCAAGGCCAAAGCTCCGCGCAGGCTCGCCGACAACGAGGCGCGCGCCGTACTGCGCACGATCCGCGTCAGCCCGCAGAAGCTGAACCTCGTTGCCGCGCTGATCCGTGGCAAGAAGGTCGGCACTGCGCTCGCCGATCTCGAGTTCTCCCGCAAGCGCATCGCCGGCACCGTCAAGAAGACGCTGGAGTCCGCGATCGCGAATGCCGAGAACAATCACGATCTCGATGTCGACGCACTGGTCGTCGCCGAGGCCTATGTCGGCAAGTCGATCACCATGAAGCGCTTCCATGCCCGCGGGCGTGGCCGTGCGAGCCGGATCGAAAAGCCGTTCTCGCACCTCACCATCGTGGTGCGCGAAGTTGAAGAGAAAGTGGAGGCCGCCTGATGGGCCAGAAAATCAACCCGATCGGTCTGCGTCTCGGCATCAACCGCACCTGGGATTCGCGCTGGTACGCGAACACCGGCGAGTACGGCAAGCTGCTGCATGAGGATCTGAAGATCCGCGAGTACCTCGAGAAGGAACTCAAGCAGGCCGCGGTGTCGAAGATCGTGATCGAGCGCCCGCACAAGAAGTGCCGCGTGACCATTCACGCCGCGCGTCCGGGTCTCATCATCGGCAAGAAGGGCGCCGACATCGAGAAGCTGCGCCGCAAGCTGACCGAGATGACGAAGGCTGAAACGCACCTCAACATCGTCGAGGTTCGCAAGCCTGAGATCGACGCCAAGCTGGTCGCTCAGTCGATCGCCCAGCAGCTCGAGCGCCGCGTCGCGTTCCGCCGTGCCATGAAGCGCGCCGTTCAGTCGGCCATGCGCCTTGGCGCCGAAGGTATCCGCATCAACTGCGCGGGTCGCCTGGGCGGTGCGGAAATCGCACGCATGGAGTGGTACCGCGAAGGCCGCGTGCCGCTGCATACGCTGCGCGCCGACGTCGACTACGGCACCGCCGAAGCACAGACGGCCTACGGCATCTGTGGCGTCAAGGTGTGGGTGTTCAAGGGCGAGATCCTCGAGCACGACCCGATGGCGTCCGAGCGCAAGGCAATCGAGGCCGACAGCCACGGTGGTGGTCCGCGTCGCCGCGAAAACGCCTGAGAAGCATAGGGATTTTGGAGAAGAACGATGCTGCAGCCAAAGCGCACAAAGTTCCGCAAGCAGTTCAAGGGCCGTATTCACGGCGCTGCCAAGGGTGGCACCGACCTGAACTTCGGCGGCTTCGGCCTTAAGGCGCTCGAGCCCAACCGGGTCACCGCGCGTGAGATCGAGGCGGCTCGCCGCGCGATCACCCGCCAGATGAAGCGTCAGGGTCGCGTCTGGATCCGGGTGTTCCCGGATCTGCCGGTCACCTCGAAGCCGACCGAAGTCCGCATGGGTAAGGGCAAGGGCTCCGTCGATTATTGGGCGGCGCGCGTCAAGCCGGGCCGCGTCATGTTCGAGATCGACGGCGTGTCCGAGGAGATCGCCCGCGAGGCGCTGCGTCTCGGCGCTGCCAAGCTTTCGGTGCGCACGCGCTTCGTGCAGCGCATCGCAGAATAGGAAGGGCCACGAGATGAAAGCCTCCGACGTGAGGGCCAAGACCCTCGACGAGCTGAACGACGAACTGGGTTCGCTGAAGAAGGAGCAGTTTAACCTGCGCTTCCAGAAGGCCACAGGTCAGCTCGAGAAAACCGCGCGCGTCAAGCAGGTCCGCAAGGACATCGCGCGCATCAAGACGATTGCGGCGGAAAAGTCCGCCGCCAAGAAGGCTTAAGGACGAAGAAAATGCCGAAGCGCATCATGCAGGGCACTGTCGTCAGCGACAAGAACGACAAGACCGTTGTCGTCAGGATCGAGCGCCGCTTCACCCATCCGGTGATGAAGAAGACGGTTCGTCAGACCAAGCGCTACAAGGCGCATGACGAGAGCAACGCCTGCAAGGTGGGCGACTTCGTCTTCATCCAGGAGGCGGCTCCGATCTCCAAGGACAAGCGCTGGGTCGTGATTCAGAACCAGACGCAGGAACAGGCGGCGAAAGCCGAGTAACAACGAATTTTGGACAAGCCGGGCAGGGCGCCGCGAGCGCACTGCCGGAAATGAAGAAGAAGGCGGCCAGTCATGATTCAGATGCAAACAAACCTCGACGTCGCGGATAATTCCGGCGCGCGTCGTGTCATGTGCATCAAGGTGCTGGGCGGCTCGAAGCGGAAGTATGCCTCGGTCGGCGACATCATCGTCGTTTCGGTCAAGGAAGCCATTCCGCGCGGCCGCGTTAAGAAGGGTGATGTGATGAAGGCGGTCGTGGTTCGCACGGCCAAGGACATCCGTCGTTCGGACGGCAGCGTGATCCGTTTCGACAAGAACGCGGCCGTTCTCGTCGACAACAAGAAAGAGCCGATCGGCACCCGTATCTTCGGACCGGTTCCGCGCGAACTCCGCGCCAAGAGCCACATGAAGATCATCTCGCTCGCGCCTGAAGTGCTCTAAGGAGGCCGGTGAAATGCAGAAGATTCGCAAGGGCGACAACGTCGTCGTACTCGCCGGCAAGGACAAGGGCCGCACCGGTGAGGTGCTGCGCGTCATGCCCAAGGACGACAAGGCGCTGGTGCGCGGCGTCAACATGATCGTGCGCCATCAGCGGCAGTCGCAGACCCAGGAAGGTGGGCTCATCCGCAAGGAAGCGCCGATTCACCTGTCCAACATCGCAGTTGCCGATCCCAAGGACGGCAAGACGCCGACACGCGTCGGTTTCGAGGTCCGCGACGGCAAGAAAGTGCGCGTCGCGAAGCGCTCGGGAGAAGTCATCAATGGCTAATCAGTACGAACCGCGGATGAAGGCGCTTTACCGCGACCAGATCCGCAAGGCTCTCCAGGAGCAGTTCAACTACGACAACGAGATGCAGATCCCGCGTCTCGACAAGATCGTCATCAACATGGGTGTCGGCGAAGCCACGGCGGATTCCAAGAAGCCGTCGGTCGCCGCCGAGGACCTTGCCCAGATCGCCGGCCAGAAGGCTGTCGTGACCAAGGCGCGCAACTCGATCGCCGGCTTCAAGGTTCGCGAGAACATGCCGATCGGCGCCAAGGTTACGCTCCGCAAGGACCGCATGTACGACTTCGTGGATCGCCTGGTCACGATCGCGCTGCCGCGCGTGCGCGACTTCCGCGGTCTCAACGCGAAGAGCTTCGATGGCCGCGGCAACTTTGCCATGGGCATCAAGGAACACATCGTGTTCCCCGAGATCAACTACGACAAGGTCGACCAGATCTGGGGAATGGACATCATCGTTTGTACGACCGCCAAGACGGACGACGAGGCCCGGGCTCTGCTCAAGGCCTTGAACTTCCCCTTCCGGCAGTAACGGCAGCGAACAAAGGAACCTGAAATGGCAAAGACCAGCTCAGTCGAGAAGAACGAGAAGCGCCGCAAGCTCGTCAAGCAGTACGCCGCGAAGCGCGCGGAGCTCAAGGCGATCATCATGGATCAGGACAAGCCGATCGAGGAGCGCTTCCGTGCGCAGCTCAAGCTTGCTGCCCTGCCGCGCAACTCGGCAAAGAACCGTATCCGCAATCGCTGCGAAGTGACCGGCCGCCCGCGCGCCTATTACCGCAAGCTCAAGATGAGCCGCGTTGCGCTGCGCGAACTCGGCAACAACGGCCTGGTTCCCGGCCTCGTCAAGTCCAGCTGGTAAGGAGGACATCAAATGTCCATGAGTGATCCTCTCGGCGATATGCTGACCCGCATCCGCAACGCCTATGGCCGTCGCAAGAACAAGGTGACGACGCCGGCATCCAGCCTGCGCGCACGTGTTCTCGAAGTGCTGAAGTCCGAAGGCTACATCCGGGACTACGCCAAGGTCGACTACGACAATGGCAAGTCGGAGCTGGAGATCGAGCTGAAGTACTACGAAGGCACCCCGGTGATCCGCGAGATCGCCCGCGTCTCCAAGCCTGGTCGCCGCGTCTACGTGTCGGTCAAGTCGATCCCGTCGGTCGCCAACGGCCTCGGTATCTCGATCCTGTCGACGCCCAAGGGCGTGATGGCAGACCATCAGGCGCGCGAGCAGAATGTCGGCGGTGAAGTGCTCTGCCAGATCTTCTGATCGGGCCGGCTGACTGAAGAACAAGAAGGACGAGGACAGCAACATGTCTCGTATTGGAAAGAAACCGGTCGCTGTTCCGCAGGGCGTCACCGCCAGCGTCGACGGCCAGACCGTTACCGCCAAGGGCCCCAAGGGCGAGCTCAAGTTCGTCGTCAACGACGAAGTTCTGGTGAAGCTGGACGACGGCGCGATTGCCGTCGAGCCGCGCGACCAGAGCAAGGACGCCCGCTCCAAGTGGGGCATGTCGCGCACGCAGATCGAGAACATCGTGACCGGCGTGAAGGAAGGTTTCGAGCGCAGGCTCGAGATCACCGGCGTCGGCTACCGTGCCGCGATGCAGGGCAAGAACCTGCAGCTTGCTCTTGGCTTCAGCCACGACGTGGTCTATGAGGCGCCCGAAGGCGTGACGATCTCCGTGCCGAAGCCGACCGAAATCGTGGTCAACGGCATCGACAAGCAGGTCGTCGGCCAGGTTGCCGCGGAGATCCGCAAGTATCGCGGTCCCGAGCCCTACAAGGGCAAGGGTGTCCGTTATGCCGGCGAGCGCATCGTCCGCAAGGAAGGCAAGAAGAAGTAAGAACTGCAACGCCACGGGGTGTGGTCGCGGGAAGCCCAGCTTACCGCATATGGCCAGCCCCGTTTTACAAGGCAAGGAATCAGGCCATGGCCTCCAAGGAATCCATCCAGCGCCGCGCCCAGCGCGTGCGTCGTCAGTTGAAGAAGGTTGCCGGCGAGCGTCCGCGCCTGTCGGTCTACCGTTCTTCGAAGAACATCTACGCCCAGGTTATCGACGATTCGAAGGGCCACACGCTGGCTTCCGCGTCGACGCTGGAGAAGGACCTCAAGGGTTCGCTCAAGACGGGCGCGGACGCTGCCGCTGCTGCTGCAGTCGGCAAGCTGCTTGCCGAGCGCGCCGCCAAGGCCGGTGTAAAGGAAGTCGTGTTCGATCGCGGACCTTACATCTATCACGGCCGCGTCAAGGCACTCGCCGACGCTGCTCGCGAAGGCGGCCTCAGCTTCTAAATTCGCCGCCGCCCGCGCATGACGTCGTGGCGGCATTTCCCATCAACCGTGCTACCGGAAAAGAATAAGGATCAGGGCAATGGCACAGGAACGTAGGGACGGCGGTCGCGATCGCCGTGACCGTGAAGAGCGCGACAGCGAATTTGTCGACAAGCTCGTTCATATCAATCGCGTCGCCAAGGTGGTGAAGGGTGGTCGTCGCTTCGGCTTCGCCGCGCTCGTCGTCGTCGGCGATCAGAAGGGCCGCGTCGGCTTCGGCCACGGCAAGGCCCGTGAAGTGCCGGAGGCCATCCGCAAGGCTACCGAAAGCGCCAAGCGCGACATGATCTTCGTGCCGCTTCGCTCGGCCCGTACGCTGCATCACGACGTCGAGGGCCGCCACGGTGCGGGTCGCGTCCTGCTGCGCGCCGCCAAGGCCGGTACCGGCATCATCGCAGGCGGCCCGATGCGCGCTGTCTTCGAGACGCTGGGCGTGCATGACGTCGTTGCCAAGTCGATGGGTTCGTCGAACCCGTACAACATGGTGCGCGCCACCT
Organism: Neoaquamicrobium sediminum; assembly: GCF_040970315.1. Lineage (NCBI taxonomy): Bacteria > Pseudomonadati > Pseudomonadota > Alphaproteobacteria > Hyphomicrobiales > Phyllobacteriaceae > Neoaquamicrobium > Neoaquamicrobium sediminum. Next base: position 9,044 of record NZ_JAZHFV010000003.1, read on the forward strand.
TCGATGCGCTGAAGAGCCAGATGCATCCGAAGGACATCGCTGCGCAGCGCGGCATCAAGTATTCGGCCCTGCAGGCGCGCCGTGGCGCCGCCGCGACGGCTGAAGAATAGGGCAGGGATTTGCGATCATGGCCAAGAAACAGGGCAAGACGCTGACGGTCGAACAGATCGGCAGCCCAATCCGCCGCCCGGTCGAACAGCGCGCGACGCTGATCGGCCTGGGTCTCAACAAGATGCATCGTCGCTCGACGCTGGAGGACACTCCCTCCGTGCGCGGCATGATTGCGAAGGTGCAGCATCTCGTCCGCGTCGTGGACGAGGCATAGCACCGCAGGAGCGCTAACGATGAAACTCAACGAATTGCGTGATCGCGACGGCGCCACGAAGTCCCGCAAGCGCGTGGGCCGTGGCATCGGCTCCGGTTCCGGCAAGACCGGCGGCCGCGGCGTCAAGGGTCAGAAGTCCCGCTCGGGCGTGTCAATCAACGGCTTTGAGGGTGGCCAGATGCCGCTCTACCGCCGTCTGCCGAAGCGTGGCTTCAAGAACATCTTCGGCAAGGACTATAACGAAGTCTCGCTCGGCCGCATTCAGGCGGCGATCGACGCCAAGAAGCTTGACGCCAAGGAGACCGTGACGGTCGAGGCGCTCGTCAAGGCCGGTGTCGTCCGCCGCGCTAAGGATGGCGTGCGCCTGCTGGGTGGCGGCGAGCTGAAGACGAAAGTCAACTTCGACATCGCCGGTGCTTCCAAGCCGGCGCTCGAACAGGTTGAGAAGGCCGGGGGATCGGTGAAGCTGCCAGAAGCAGCCGCAGCCGAGTAACGGGCTTCCACGAGGCGGCGGCCTGCCCATGCTACAGCCCGGTTGAAAACCATCAATCGGACGAAAGCATGAGCAGGCCGCCGCTTGCATCTTTGCCGGCCGGAGCCTATCTCGTGGCTTCGGCGACACGCGGTTCGCGCTGGCGAATACCCTCGCGTGACGAAGCGGAGAATTTTCCATGGCATCGGCAGCGGAACAGCTAGCTTCAAACCTCAACTTTGCGGCCTTCGCGAAGGCCGAGGACCTAAAGAAGCGCATCTGGTTTACGCTGGGCGCACTTCTGGTCTACCGACTCGGCACCTACATTCCGCTGCCCGGCATCAATCCTGATTCGTTCGCCCAGGCCTTCCAGCAGCAGTCGGGCGGCGTGCTCGGCATGTTCAACATGTTTGCCGGCGGCGCCGTCGAGCGCATGGCGATCTTCGCGCTGGGCATCATGCCCTACATCTCCGCATCCATCATCATGCAGCTCATGACGTCGGTCGTGCCGACGCTCGAGCAACTGAAGAAGGAAGGCGAGCAGGGCCGCAAGATCATCAACCAGTACACCCGCTACGGCACGGTGCTGCTTGCCACCGTGCAGGCCTACGGCATCGCCGTGGGGCTGGAGAGTGGCGCCAACATCGTGACGGATCCGGGCTGGTTCTTCCGCGCATCCGCGGTCATCACGCTCGTCGGCGGCACCATGTTCCTGATGTGGCTCGGCGAGCAGATCACCGCGCGCGGCATCGGCAACGGTATTTCCCTGATCATCTTCGCCGGCATCGTCGCGGGCCTCCCGTCTGCGCTCAGCGGTACGCTCGAGCTCGGCCGCACCGGCGCGCTATCGACCGGCCTGATCCTGGCGATCCTGGTGCTCGCGCTTGTCCTGATCGCGGTGATCGTGTTCTTCGAGCGCGCGCAACGCCGTCTTCTGATCCAGTATCCGAAGCGCCAGGTCGGCAACCGCATGTTCCAGGGCGATACCTCGCACCTGCCGCTGAAGCTCAACACTGCCGGCGTCATACCTGCGATCTTCGCGTCGTCGCTGCTTCTGCTGCCCGCGACACTCGCTGGCTTCTCAGACACGACGGCGCTGCCCGCATGGGCCAATTCGGTGCTGGCGACGCTCGGCCACGGTCAGCCGCTCTACATGTTCCTCTACGGCGCGATGATCGTCTTCTTCGCGTTCTTCTACACCGCCATCGTCTTCAATCCGAAGGACACGGCCGACCAGCTCAAGAAGCATTCCGGCTTCATTCCGGGCTACCGGCCCGGTGAGCGTACGGCCGAATATATCGACTACGTTCTGACGCGCATCACGGCCGTCGGTGCGCTCTATCTCGTGATCGTCTGCCTTATCCCCGAATTCCTCATCTCGGCGACTGGCGTCCCGTTCTACCTTGGCGGCACCTCGCTGCTCATCGTGGTGAGCGTCACGCTCGACACTGTCGCGCAGGTTCAGGGTCATCTGATCGCGCATCAGTATGAGGGGCTGATCAAGAAGTCTAAGCTGCGTGGAGGAAAGAGGGGACGATGAGGCTTATTCTGCTCGGGCCGCCGGGAGCGGGGAAGGGGACGCAGGCCCAGAGGCTTGTCGAGAAACACGGCATACCGCAGCTTTCGACGGGGGACATGCTGCGCGCGGCCGTTGCCAACGGCACCGAGGTCGGCAAGCGCGCGAAAGCCGTGATGGATGCCGGTGAGCTTGTCTCTGACGACATCGTCAACGCGATCGTGGCCGAGCGTATCGATCAGCCCGACTGTGCCGATGGCTTCATACTGGACGGCTATCCGCGCACGCTTGCGCAGGCTGACGCCGTCGAGGCGATGCTGGCCAAGCGCAACCTGAAGCTGGATGTCGCCATCGAGCTCGTTGTCGACGACAAGGCCCTTGTCGGCCGGATCGTCAAGCGCGCCGAGGACGCAAAGGCCGCTGGCCAGCCGGTACGCAAGGACGACAACCCCGAGGTGTTCGACGAGCGGCTGCGCGAGTACTACAAGAAGACCGCGCCGCTCATCGGCTACTACTACGCCAAGGGGCTGCTGAAGGGTGTCGACGGCATGGCCGACATCGATGCGGTAACCCGTCAGATCGACACGTTGCTCGATCAGAAGGCGCTTGCCGCGCAATAATCCCGCCAGGTGTTGACTGTCGCCGCTTTCTGGACTAAAGCGGCCCGTCTTCCATCCAGGCACGGTGCCGCCGGTCCTTCCGGACCGCGCGGTCGCTTTGATGAGAAATCCCCGCAAGGGCCGGCCTCCACCGGACGCGGGAAAACAAGAACGCGCCGGTTCGACGTGAACGTCGGCCGACCTACATGGAGAAGAGAATGGCCCGTATAGCAGGCGTCAATATCCCGACCAACAAGCGCGTCGTCATCGCGCTGCAGTATATCCACGGCATCGGCGCGAAGTTCGCTTCGGAAATCGTCGAGAAGGTCGGCATCCCGGCCGATCGCCGCGTCAACCAGCTCACCGACGCTGAGGTGCTGCAGATCCGCGAAGCCATCGACCGCGACTACCAGGTCGAGGGTGACCTGCGCCGCGAAGTATCGATGAACATCAAGCGCCTGATGGATCTCGGCTGCTACCGCGGCCTGCGCCATCGTCGTTCGCTGCCGGTCCGCGGCCAGCGCACGCACACTAACGCCCGTACCCGCAAGGGCCCGGCAAAGGCGATTGCTGGTAAGAAGAAGTAATTCGAGGGGTAGGCAAGCCGGCACGGCTTAGCGATTTCGGATGGCGGCCAGCCGCTTTCCTTATCCTCCGTGCCTATTGTCCTACTGCCATCGAGGTGTAGCCGCTGGCACTACGGCGGCGTTGATATCAACTGGAAGGAAACTACATGGCCAAGGAAGCCGGGCGTATTCGCCGTCGCGAACGCAAGAACATCTCGTCGGGCGTTGCGCACGTCAACTCGACGTTCAACAACACGATGATCACCATCACCGATGCGCAGGGCAATGCGATTGCCTGGTCGTCGGCGGGTGCGCAGGGCTTCAAGGGGTCGCGCAAGTCGACGCCGTTCGCCGCTCAGGTTGCTGCCGAGGACGTCGCCAAGAAGGCGCAGGACCACGGCATGCGCATGCTTGAGGTCGAGGTCTGCGGGCCGGGTTCCGGTCGCGAGTCGGCGCTGCGTGCGCTGCAGGCCGCCGGCTTCACCATCACCTCGATCCGCGACGTCACGCCGATCCCGCACAATGGCTGCCGCCCGCGCAAGAAGCGCCGCGTCTAGGCCGAAGCAATATACCCTGACGAGTTCCACCACGGCGCTCCTCTCTCGGTTTCCAGATTTGCCCGCCACGATTGGATGGTGGCGGGAAACGGAAGGAAAACCTGAATGATCCAGAAAAACTGGCAGGAACTGATCAAGCCCAACAAGATCGAGTTCTCCTCCAAGGGCAAGACGCTCACCACGCTCGTGGCCGAGCCGCTGGAGCGTGGCTACGGCCTGACGCTCGGCAACGCGCTGCGTCGCGTGCTTCTGTCCTCGCTGCGCGGCGCTGCCGTGACGGCGGTGCAGATCGACGGCGTGCTGCACGAATTCTCCTCGATCGCCGGCGTGCGCGAGGACGTGACCGACATCGTGCTCAACATCAAGGAAATCGCCATCCGCATGGAAGGCGATGGCCCCAAGCGCATGGTCGTGCGCAAGCAGGGCCCTGGCGTCGTCACGGCAGGCGACATCCAGACCGTCGGCGATGTCGAGATCCTGAACCCGGACCACGTGATCTGCACGCTCGACGAGGGCGCGGAAATCCGCATGGAGTTCACGGTCGACACCGGCAAGGGCTACGTGCCCGCCGATCGCAACCGCGCCGAGGATGCGCCGATCGGGCTCATCCCGGTCGACAGCCTCTATTCGCCGGTCAAGAAGGTCTCCTACAAGGTCGAGAACACCCGTGAGGGGCAGGTTCTCGACTATGACAAGCTGACGATGACCATCGAGACCAACGGTGCGGTCACCGGTGAGGACGCCGTGGCTTTCGCTGCGCGCATCCTTCAGGACCAGCTCGGCCTCTTCGTCAATTTCGACGAGCCGCAGAAGGAAGTTGCTTCGGAGCAGGTTACCGAGCTCGCCTTCAACCCGGCGCTGCTCAAGAAGGTCGACGAGCTGGAGCTTTCGGTCCGTTCGGCCAACTGCCTGAAGAACGACAACATCGTCTACATTGGCGACCTGATCCAGAAGACGGAAGCCGAGATGCTGCGCACGCCGAACTTCGGCCGCAAGTCGCTCAACGAGATCAAGGAAGTTCTGGCCGCCATGGGCCTTCACCTCGGAATGGAGGTGCAGGACTGGCCGCCGGAGAACATCGAAGACCTCGCAAAACGCTACGAAGATCAATACTGAGGCTCGGCCTCGGACCAAACTGAAGGAGAGGGCCAATGCGCCACGGAAAATCCGGCCGCCGGCTGAACCGTACCGTTAGCCACCGCAAGGCGCTGTTTTCGAACATGGCCGCCTCGCTGATCGAACACGAGCAGATCACCACCACGCTGCCCAAGGCCAAGGAGCTTCGCCCGATCGTGGAGAAGCTCGTCACGCTCGGCAAGCGCGGCGACCTGCACGCACGGCGTCAGGTGATCTCGGCGATCGGTTCGGACGTGCTTGCAAAGCGTCTGTTCGACACCATTGCGCCGCGCTACGCCACCCGCAACGGCGGCTACCTGCGCATCATGAAGGCGGGCTTCCGTCACGGCGACAACGCCGCGATGGCCGTGATCGAGTTCGTCGACCGCGACGTCTCGGCCAAGGGCGCCGCCGACCGCGCGCGCGTCGAAGCTGAGGAAGCCAATGGCGAGGCCGAGGCCGCGTAAGACCGGCCCCGATCTTGATTTGACGGGAAGGGGGCCTTGCGCCCCCTTTTTCGTTTATGGGGAGGTGTGGCGTGATGCCCTGCCATAAAGGCTGGCGCGTGATGGCTGTTGCAGTCGGTATCTTGGCCGCCATGCTGGGCTACGGATTCGCTGGAGGAGAGAGAACCATGCTGCGGGCCGTGGAACAGGGCGATCTCGCGCGCGTGAACGCGATGCTGGCCGCCGGTGAAGAGCTGGAGCAACGCGACCCGGCGCGCCGCACGCCGCTCCTGATTGCCACACGGCTCGACCATGTCGACATCGCGCTGGTCCTGATTGCTGCCGGCGCCGACGTCAACGCCAGGGACAACATCCGCGATACGCCGTTCCTGTATGCCGGCGCCGAGGGTCGTAATAAAATTCTCCGTGCGATTCTAGCCTCGGGCCGCGCGGATATGGCGAGCACCAACCGCTACGGCGGCACCGCGCTGATCCCGGCGGCCCATCACGGGCACCCGGAAACGGTGCGCATCCTGCTGGCTACCGACATCGACATAGACCACGTGAACCGTCTCGGCTGGACTGCGCTCATGGAGGCGGTGATCCTTGGCGACGGCGGGGCTGTTTACCAGGAGATCGTCGGAGAACTGGTCCGCGCCGGAGCGCGGGACATTCCTGACAATGATGGCGTTTCGGCTCTGGAGCATGCGAGACGTCGCGGCTACACGGAAATAGCAGAGCTGATCGCGTCGGCTGGTTGACGCAACGCGCGGCCCCGGCCTTCCAATTTGCACAATCATTCGCACAATGTGCTCGCCTGCCACTGAAGGGAGTCGTCATGCACCGAGCCTCACCGCTGTCCACCGTGTTCGCCGCAATTGCCATCTGCGTCTTGAGCGCTCCCGCCTTGGCGCAGGATGCCGGCGGCAAGGGTCTGGCGGATGCGTTGAGCGATCTTCTGCGCGGCGGCGAGACGCAGGTGCCCGCCCGTCGGGTGCCGTTTGGCCAGCAGGAGATGCAGCTTTCCTTTGCCCCGCTCGTCAAGGCGACCGCGCCCGCAGTCGTCAATGTCTATGCCTCACAACAGGTCTCGGTGCGCTCGCCATTCGCGGGCGATCCCTTCTTCGAGCAGTTTTTTGGGCGGCAGCAGATGCCGCCGCGCGTCCAGTCCTCGCTTGGGTCGGGGGTGCTGGTCGATCCGTCCGGCTACGTCGTGACGAACAACCACGTCATCAGCAACGCGGACGAGGTGCGCGTCGCGATGTCCGATGGGCGCGAATTCACCAGCAGTATCCTGCTCAAGGATGAATCGCTGGATCTTGCAATTCTCAAGATCGATGCGCCGGAGCCTTTCCCGATCGCGCCGCTGGGCGATTCCGACGCGCTGGAGGTCGGCGATCTTGTGCTGGCCATCGGCAACCCATTCGGGGTTGGCCAGACCACGACGAGCGGCATCGTCTCGGCGCTCGCGCGCACCCACATCGGCGTCAACGATTTCGGTTTCTTCATCCAGACGGATGCGGCCATCAATCCCGGCAATTCCGGCGGAGCGCTGGTCAACATGCGCGGCGAGGTGATCGGCATTAACACCGCCATCTACAGTCAGTCGGGCGGCTCGATCGGCATCGGCTTCGCCATCCCTGCCAATATCGTCCGTGCGGTCGTGGATGCCGCCAAAAACGGCCTCGACTATTTCGAGCGACCGTTTGTCGGCGCCACCTTCGAAAACGTCACGGCCCAGATGGCAGAGGCGCTTGGCATGGCCAGTCCGACCGGAGCCTTGGTCAAGTCGGTGGCACAGGGCGGACCGGCGGAAAACGCCGGCCTCAAGCCCGGCGACGTGGTTCTGGCAATGAATGGTGCGTCGATCGAGCACCCCGACGCGCTTGGCTACAGGCTCGCAACGCAGGCCATCGGCAGCGTGGCAACGCTCGACGTGCTCAGCCAGGGAAGCGAGCGGGAAGTGGAAATCGAGCTGATCCGCGCGCCAGAAGGCCAATCGACGGCTGAGATCATAATCGACGGGCGCAGCCCGTTTGCCGGCGCGAAGGTGGCCGAGCTTTCGCCACGTCTCGTCCAGAGGCTCGGCATCCGCGGTCAGGCACGCGGCAAGGGGGTGGCCATTGTCGAAGTCGATCGCAATTCGCCTGCCGCAAGGTTCGGTTTCCGTCCGCGCGACATCGTGCGCGAGGTCAATGGCGAGGAAATCGATACGCCGGAGAAGCTGCGTGACGTCGCAATGAGCAATTCGCGCTGGTGGCGCTTTACCGTCGAGCGCGACGGCCGCGTCACCAACCAGATCCTACGATACTAGGGTAGGTCGGCTATGTCGCGTCCTTACGTTGCCCCCCTCTGGCCTGCCGGCCATCTCCCCCACGAGGGGGGAGATCGGCTGTCGCGGCGGCTTTCGCCATTCGTCGCAGGAAAGGCGCCGGCCGAAATGAAGGCTGATCTCCCCCCTCGTGGGGGAGATGGCCGGCAGGCCAGAGGGGGGCAACGTAGGGCAATGACGTGTCCGATCTGCCTTTCGGGCCCGTTCCGTGGCTGATCTGTTCTCTCCCAGTGAGCCCGAAACCGTGCAGCAGCCGGGCCGGCCGCTGGCCGATCGGCTGCGGCCGACGACGCTTGCGCTCGTCGTTGGACAAGAGCATCTGACGGGAACTGATGGTGCATTGACGCGCATGATCCGTTCGGGCTCGCTCGGATCGATGATCTTTTGGGGACCGCCCGGAACAGGCAAGACCACGGTCGCGCGCCTGCTGGCCGGGGAGACCGGTCTGGCCTTCGAGCAGATTTCGGCGATCTTCTCCGGCGTGGCAGATTTGAAGAAGGTGTTCGAGACGGCTCGCATGCGCCGGGCTGACGGCCGTCAGACCCTGCTCTTCGTCGACGAGATCCACCGCTTCAACCGTGCCCAGCAGGACAGTTTCCTGCCTGTTATGGAAGACGGAACCGTCATTCTCGTTGGCGCGACCACCGAGAACCCGTCCTTCGAACTGAATGCCGCGCTTCTGTCGCGTGCGCGTGTCCTGACCTTTCGGTCGCTGGAGCCGGAGAGCATTGGCGCGCTGCTCGAACGCGCGGAGGCCGAGGAAGGCCGGCCGCTGCCGCTCGACGACGAAGCCCGCGCTGTCCTCATTCGCATGGCCGACGGCGATGGTCGTGCTTCGCTCACATTGGCCGAGGAGGCATGGCGAGCGGCCGGAGAGGACGAGGTTTTTGACGCCGAGGGGCTGCAACACATCGTCCAGCGCCGCGCACCGATCTACGACAAGAGCCAGGACGGCCACTACAATCTGATCTCCGCCCTGCACAAGGCGGTGCGCGGTTCCGATCCCGATGCCGCCCTCTACTATCTGGCGCGCATGTTCGACGCCGGCGAGGACCCGCTCTATCTCGGTCGTCGCATGGTTCGCATGGCCTCCGAGGACATCGGCATGGCCGACCCGCAGGCGTTGGTGATCGCGAACGCGGCCAAGGATGCCTACGACTATCTGGGCTCTCCGGAGGGTGAGCTGGCACTGGCCCAGGCCTGCGTCTATCTCGCCACCGCGCCGAAATCGAACGCGCTCTACACCGCCTTCAAGTCGGCCATGCGCACGGCCAAGGAGCATGGCTCGCTGGCGCCGCCCAAGCATATTCTCAACGCGCCCACAAAGCTCATGAAGTCGGAGGGCTACGGCACCGGCTACCGCTACGACCACGACGAACCGGATGCGTTTTCCGGCCAGGACTATTTTCCCGAGGCGGTGGGCCGCCAGAAATTCTACGATCCCCCGGATAGAGGGTTCGAGCGCGAGGTCAGAAAGCGGCTGGATTACTGGGCGAAGTTGCGCAAGGAACGCGGCAATTGATTCAGCAAGCCTCGAAGGACGCACGAAGACGACCTGCCGCATCTCTCAACTATTCCGGTTTCAGGAGACGTTGATGTACCATCTTGTCCTCGTTGCGGCTGGCGGCGCTGTTGGGGCGGGGCTGCGCCACCTCGTCAACCTTGCGACGCTGCGCCTGTTCGGATCCGGCTTTCCCTGGGGGACGTTGACCGTCAACGTGGTTGGCAGCTTGGCCATGGGGCTGTTCATGGCCTGGCTGTTGCGCCGTACAGGCAGTTCGGCGGAACTCAGGCTGCTGGTGGCGACCGGATTGTTCGGCGGGTTCACCACGTTTTCGGCCTTTTCGCTCGATTTTGCCGTGCTTTACGAGCGCGGCGCGCTCATGCAGGCGTTTTCGTATGTGGCCGCCAGCGTGCTGCTCTCGATCGGCGCGCTGTTTGTCGGATTGTGGGTCGCGCGAAACCTCGCCTGATGCTATCTGGCGCACGCGACACAGAGATTGGCGAAGAATGGCAGGCGTAGAGCAGATAACGGTTGAAGCCGGCGAAGCGGGCATGCGGCTCGACCGCTGGTTCAAGTCCCATTTCCCCGGCCTTGGCTTCGGTCATTTGCAGAAGCTGCTGCGCTCCGGCCAGGTGCGCGTCGACGGCGGCCGCGCCAAGGCCGATACGCGCGTCGAGCCGGGGCAGGTGATCCGCATTCCGCCGCTCGGCGTCGATCGCAAGGGCAGCGAGCCGCTGACGGCGCGCACGATGCGCGGTCAGGACGACGGCGCCGTGCTGTCGAAGATGATGCTCTACGAGGACCCCGCCGTCTTCGTCTTCAACAAGCCGTCCGGCCTCGCCGTGCAGGGCGGATCAGGCGTTAATCGCCATGTCGACGACATGCTGGAAGCCTTCCGCAGCAAGAAGGGCGAGAAGCCGCGTCTTGTCCATCGACTCGACCGCGATACGTCGGGCGTCTTGGTCGTTGCCCGCACACGTCTTGCCGCGATGAAGCTGGCCGAAGCCTTCCGCGGCCGCGACGCGAAGAAGACCTACTGGGCGCTCGTCAAGGGCGTGCCTAAGAAGCGTGAGGATAAGATTTCGACCTGGCTGGTGAAGGAGCAGACGCTCGACGGCGACCGGATGCGCGTTGCCCGTCACGGCGAACCGGATTCGGACCATGCCGTGTCCTATTACCGCGTGGTGGAGCAGGCCGGACAAACCATGTCCTGGCTTGAGATGGAGCCCTATACGGGCCGCACTCACCAGCTTCGCGTCCACGCCGCGCACATTGGCTGCCCGATCATCGGCGATCCGAAATATTTCGAGGCAGACCAGAATTGGGAATTCCCCGGCGGCTTGCAGAACCGCTTGCACCTGCATGCCCGCCGCATCGTGATACCGCATCCCATTGGCGGGGTGATCGACGTCACCGCGCCAATGCCGCCGCATATGCGCCAGAGCTGGAACCTTCTCGGCTTCGACGAGCAGAGCGCTGAGGACGACGCGTGAGCAACGCGCCGGCCGCGACACTCGAGAGACCGGCGATCGACAGTTTCGCCGCCGCCCTGATGATCGGCCTCACCTTCTCGTGGGGCCTGAACCAGGTGGCGGTGAAGTTTGCCAACACGGGCTACAACCCGATATTCGCCGCACTGCTGCGCTCGGCAATCGCCTGCGCGCTAGTCTGGCTTTGGTGCCGCTATCGCCGCATTCCGCTCTTCGAGCGCGACGGCACGCTCTGGGCCGGCATCGCGGTGGGCGTGCTCTTCGGCGCCGAGTTCGCGCTGATCTTCCTCGGTCTCGACTATACGAGTGCTGCCCGGGCCACGCTGATGGTCAACACCATGCCTTTCTGGGTGCTGATCGGCGGCCATTTCCTGCTCGGCGAACGCATCACGATGCAGAAGTTCTGGGGGCTGGCGCTGGCTTTTGGCGGTGTTGCGCTGGTGTTTTCAGACAAGCTCAGCCTGCCTGGCCCCGAGGCGCTTCGCGGCGATCTTATGTGCCTGACGGGCGGCGTGCTGTGGGCCGCAACCACGCTGGTCATAAAGGGCTCGAAGCTTTCGGTCGCGAGCGCCGAGAAGACCTTGCTCTATCAACTCGTCGTTTCAGCGGCCTTCCTCATACCCTTGGTGCCGCTGGCGGGGCCGCTCCTGCGCGAGGTCACGTCGCTGGCGACCGGCGCGCTGCTGTTTCAGGCCATCTATGTCGTGGCCTTCACCTATCTGCTGTGGTTCTGGCTGATGCGGCGTTATCCCGCGTCCGGTTTGTCCAGCTTCGCCTTCCTGACGCCTGCTTTTGGCGTTCTTTGCGCGGGGCTGGTGTTGAACGAGCCGCTCTCCATGCGCATCTTTGCGGCATTGATCCTGATTGCGGTCGGCCTGCTGCTCGTCAACCGGCCGCTAAGGCGCACACTGCCGGGCTGAACCCGGACTGAAACTCGAAGGATTTACGATGCGCGATCTGCTCGGCGATCTCGATAGCGGCAATCACCTGTCCGACCCGGACCCCGTGCGCCGCGCCCAGATACAGATGCGGCAGCCTCTGCCGAAACGCTTTTACAAGCTGGCCGAGGTGGCCGAAGTGCCCGAGGGCTTTGCGGTGCGCCTCGACGGCAAACCGGTGCGCACGCCCGGCAAGGCGGTGCTGGCCCTGTCAACTGCGGCGGCTGCTGAGCTGGTCGCGAGTGAGTTTTCCGCGCAGGGCGAAACCATCGATCCGGTCTCGATGCCGATCCTGCGGCTGGCAAACACGGCCATCGATGGCGTGGCAAACGAAATGCAGGCGGTTCTGGAAGACGTGATGCGTTTTTCCTCGTCCGACCTGCTCTGCTACCGCGCGGATGCGCCGGAGCGGCTGGTCGAAAGGCAGGCCGAGCTTTGGGACCCGGTACTCGACTGGGCGCAGGCCACGCTCGGTGCCCGCTTCTTCCTGGCCGAAGGCGTCATGCACGTCGAGCAGCCGCGTGAATCGGTTGCCGCCGTCGGGCTCTGGCTGCGCCAGAGAGCGGAGCCGTTCCGGCTGTCCGCGATCCATCTGATGACGACCCTGACCGGGTCGGCACTTCTGGCGCTTGCGGTCGAGGCCCGGATGCTGGAACCGGATGCTGCCTGGGCTGCCGCCCACGTGGACGAGGACTGGAACATCGCCCAGTGGGGCGAGGATGCGGAGGCAACCGAGCGCCGCAAGGCGCGCCGGCGCGACTTCGACGCCGCTGTGGCACTCCTGCGCGCTCTCGACGACTGATCGTTCGCCTCGGCCGTCAGATAACGATCACCACTGGCCGAAGATCTCGTAGAGCCCCTGCGCGACGCTGCTTTCCAGCGGGAACGACAGCATGCCCATGACGGAATAGCCGAGCAGCCAGGGCATCAGGTAGAAGCGGACCATAAAGAAGAACCAGGCGACGAAGAGTGGCACCAGCGGCTCGATCAGGAAGCCGGGGATGATCGGCCGGAATACCGCGATGATCGGATTTGTCGCCCGGACGAAGAAGCGCATGAAGAAGAAGTCGGAATCCTCGGGCAGGAAGATGTTCATCGCCGCGCGGCCGATCAGCGTCCACATCACCAGGCCGAGCACATAGTCGAGCACGATCACCCAGAGCGGGTGAAGAAAAATCAGATCTTCCAAGCGAATGCCTCCCACGAGAAAGGGGCGGGCCGGAGCCCGCCCCCTGTCTGCATTAGTCCCAATCAGTGATGGGAAGCAAGGATCGGCTTGCCGCTCGGGATACGGACTTCGTCGACCATATCCTGGATTTCCTTGCTGGGCGCCGGCGTGAGCAGGCTCACGACAACCATGCACACCAGGCTGACCGGCATGCCGATAATGCCAAAGCGGATGTGGTCGATGCCCCACCAGGGCTCCATCAGGCCGTTATAGACCATGTAGAGGTACCAGGAGCCAGCAACGAAACCGCCGATCATGCCCGCGATCGCGCCTGCCGTGTTGGCGCGTTTCCACCACACGCCAAGCACCAGCGGGAAGAACAGGCCGGAACAGGCGAAGTCGAATGCCCATGCCACTGCGCCTAGAATGCCCGTCAGCTTCAGCGATGCCACGACCGCACCGGCAGCACCGATGAAGATCAGCAGGATACGGGCAACGATGAGACGCCGTGCGGTATCCGCCTTCGGGTCGATGATCTTGTAGTAGAGATCGTGCGACAGCGCGTTGGCGATGGCGAGCAGCAGGCCGTCCGCCGTCGACATGGCGGCGGCAAGACCGCCCGCAGCCACGAGACCGGAGATCACATAGGGCAGGCCCGCGATTTCCGGCGTTGCGAGCACGACGATGTCGGGCCGCATGAAGAACTCGTTGAGCTGCAATATGCCGTCACCGTTCTGGTCGGCAACCGCCAGCATTCCCACCGAACTCCAGTGCTTGATCCACTCGAGATTGGCGACATCCTCGAACGACTTGCCGATGATCGACGTCGCCAGGTTCGGATCGAGGAGCTGCAGCTTCGTCAGCGTGGCAAGCGCCGGCGCCGAGAAATAGAGCAGGAAGATGAAGGTGAGCGACCAGCCTACCGAACGGCGAGCCGAACGGACGGAAGGCGTCGTGAAGTAGCGCATCAGGATATGCGGCAGCGATGCCGTGCCGGCCATCATACAGATGGCGAGCGAGACCATAGCCCAGCCCTGTCCCGTCGGTGCGTTCTGCGGTGTCGTCAGAACCGATACGCCGGGAATGGCTTCGGCCGCCGGCGCAAGGCCATACATGGCCTCGAGTTCGGCGATCCGTCCCACCGCGTCACCATAGGAGAAGTGCGGGATGATCCCGAAGCCCTGCTTGTTGGACATCCAGATGATCGGCACGAGATAGGCGATGATGAGCACGATGTACTGTGCCACCTGCGTCCACGTCACGCCGCGCATGCCACCCAGCATCGAGCAGATGAAGATGCCTGCCAGACCGAGCCACACGCCGAGTTCGAACGGAATGCCCAGTGTCTGGGCCGCGATCGTACCTGTCGCGTTGATCTGCGCCGTCACGTAGGTGAAGGACGCCACCACCAGCACGACGACAGCGCACAGACGCGCCGTGTTGCCGCCGTAACGTGTGCCGATGAAGTCCGGTACGGTGTAGCACCCGAATTTGCGCAGGTAGGGCGCAAGCAGCGAGTTCACGAGCACATAGCCGCCCGTCCACCCGACGATGAAGCCGAGATAGGGGTAGCCACCGAAGTAGACGCCGCCCGCCAGCGCAACGAACGATGCGCCGGACATCCAGTCCGCCGCCGTCGCCATGCCGTTGTAGAGCGCCGGCACTTCGCGGCCCGCCACGTAGTACGCGTCGACTTCCGCGGTGCGCGAGAGCCAGCCGATGATGGCGTAGATGCTGATGGTGAAGATGAGAAAGCCGATGCCGATCGCCTGGGCCCCCATGCCCATGCGTTCGAGGATCGCCATGAACGCGAAGAACGCCAGGAAACCCAGCGTGTAGAGCGCATAGACCTTTCCGAGATTGTCTATGAAACGCCCGCTTTTTGCTTGTTCGACTGCCATCGCGCCCTCCTATTCGTCGACGCCGAATTCGTCGTCGATCTGGTCCTGACGGTAGTTCTGGATCCAGATGATGGCGACGAAGGCGATGAGCGAACCCTGGACACACATGTAGTAGCCAAGCGGGAAGCCCAGGAAGCTGATGGAGTTCAATGGGCCGGCCATCCAGGGAATGATGATGGCGAAGATCACCCAGAGAATCATGACCAGCGTATTGAGATTTCTGGTCTTCTCCCAGTGACGTTCCCTGGCGCCAGCGTCTGTGCTGGACATGGAAATTCCTCCCCTCGATTGTATGCGGGCAGGATGCCCGCAATCCTCCACGCCGGGTCTCCTTGGATGGAATCGGCGCTGAACGATGATTACAGACAGTCATCAAACGCGAAAATACTGCTATGGTAGCATTCAGAAGCGCGCCCGGATCGGTCATCTGGTTCTCATGAACGACTTTGCAAAGCAGATTTCCGAGGCGGTTGGCTGGCTGCGCGATGCGGCCTCCAAGCTTACCTTGCGCCGCGACCGCGCACCGATTGCCACGGTCGCGCGGGTCGATCACTTCGCGCGGACACGCGCCGCGCTGATCACGCAGAAGAAGCTCTACGGCTACCTCAAGGAGCGCATCGGCACGCGTTACCCGAAGATGTTCGACGACGAGCTCTTCGCGCAGTCGATCAACGTCGCTAAGATGCATGTCTTCGCCGCGTCGCTGTCCGATATGACGATCTATGCGGTTGCCCAGGTCAGCGCGGACGGCCGGCTCGAACGGGCGGAACGCCGTGAATGGGCGTTGGCCTGCTATCGCGCCGGACTGGCCGACAATGCCGACCAGATGACGGACGCCCATGATGCGGAAAGCTGGGTCGGCGCGTTTATCCAGCGTATCGAGGCGACGCTGTGGGAGAATGTGGCCGTTGGCGGGCGTGCATTTACGGAAAGCCCGAAGGCGCTCATCGAATGGGCGCCCATCGCCGATGAGCTGAAGATGCGCGACCGGGAGATCGTGGAAAATTCCATCAGGTTCGCGTGGAACGAGGTGATCCGGGATTTTCGCGCGCGGCTCGACGCCGATGCCGCGGCGGCCGACTGGCGCAGCCTGCATCCCCGAAACTGAGTTTGCGCCAGAGCCGCTGGCCGCCGACGATCAAAGATCGAAAGAAAAACCCCCGGCCGGAGCCGGGGGTTTTGTATCATGGGTCCGTATCAGACCGAGTAGTACATGTCGTACTCGACCGGGTGCGGCGTCATCTCGAAGCGCATCACCTCTGCCATCTTCAGCTCGATATAGGCATCGATCTGATCGTCGTCGAAGACGCCACCGGCCTTGAGGAAGCCGCGATCCTTGTCGAGCGACTGAAGCGCTTCGCGCAGGCTGCCGCAGACGGTCGGGATCTTCTTCAGTTCCTTCGGCGGCAGGTCGTAGAGGTCCTTGTCCATGGCCTGACCGGGATGGATCTTGTTTTTGATGCCGTCGAGGCCGGCCATCAGCATCGCGGCGAATGCCAGATACGGGTTGGCTGTCGGGTCGGGGAAGCGAACCTCGACGCGCTTGGCCTTCGGGTTGGAGCCGAACGGGATACGGCACGATGCGGAACGGTTGCGCGCCGAATAGGCGAGCAGCACCGGAGCCTCGTAGCCTGGAACCAGACGCTTGTAGGAGTTGGTCGAGGGGTTGGTGAAGGCGTTCAGTGCCTTAGCGTGCTTGATAATGCCGCCGATGTAGAACAGGCACGACTCCGAAAGACCCGCATATTCGTTGCCCGCAAAGGTCGGCTTGCCGCCCTTCCAGATCGACTGGTGGACGTGCATGCCCGAACCGTTGTCGCCGAAGATCGGCTTCGGCATGAAGGTTGCGGTCTTGCCGTATGCGTTTGCGACCTGATGCACGGCATACTTGTAGATCTGCATCTTGTCGGCGTTGCGGATCAGCGTGTCGAACTTGATGCCGAGTTCGTGCTGAGCCGCTGCGACCTCATGGTGATGCTTTTCGACGACGACGCCCATCTCGGAAAGGACGGTCAGCATCTCGGAACGCATGTCCTGGAGCGAATCCACCGGCGGAACGGGGAAGTAGCCGCCCTTGACGCGCGGACGGTGGCCGAGGTTGCCGGTCTCGTAGTCGGTGTCGTCGTTGGACGGCAGCTCCGAGGAATCCAGCTTGAACCCGGTGTTGTAGGGGTCAGCCTTGTACTTGACGTCGTCGAAAACGAAGAACTCGGCTTCCGGACCCACGAAGACGGTGTCGCCGATGCCTTCGGACTTCATGTAGGCTTCGGCCTTTTTGGCGGTGCCGCGCGGATCGCGGTTGTAGGCTTCGCCGGAAACCGGGTCGAGGATGTCGCAGACGATCACCATGGTTGACTGCGCGAAGAACGGATCCATGTGAGCCGTCTCGGTGTCGGGCATCAGCACCATGTCGGATTCATTGATGGCCTTCCAGCCGGCGATCGAGGAGCCGTCGAACATGACGCCATCGGCGAACATGTCTTCATCGACTGCCACGACGTCCATCGTCACGTGCTGGAGCTTGCCTTTCGGATCCGTGAAGCGGAGGTCGACGAACTTAACGTCGTTGTCCTTGATCTGCTTCATGATGTCGTTTGCTGTCGTCATTTCATATTTCCCTGTGATGACATTGCGAAATTGAGTGGCGGCGTGGCGGTCAGATGGCGTCGACGCCGGTTTCACCGGTGCGAATGCGCACGACCTCCTCGACGCTGGATACGAAAATCTTGCCGTCGCCGATGCGACCGGTCTGTGCGGCCTTGCGAATGGCCTCAATGGCGGCCTCGACATGATCGTCGGCGAGAACGACCTCGATCTTCACCTTAGGCAGAAAGTCCACCACATATTCTGCACCGCGATAAAGTTCGGTATGGCCTTTCTGGCGTCCGAAACCCTTGGCCTCGGTGACGGTTATGCCCTGGAGACCGACCTCCTGAAGGGCTTCCTTCACCTCGTCCAGCTTGAAGGGTTTGATGATCGCCTCGATCTTTTTCATGCGATAATGGCCTCCGGTAAGATAGGACGGGGTGATATGAGCCGCTTCGGCATTAACGAAAGCATGAAGCATGCCAGATGCGGCTGCTGGAAGGGCGAAGCCGCAAAACGGGACATGACGCAGGGCAATTCGGTGGTTGGAGAGTTCCTCCTGCGATTCCATGCCGCCGCCGCCCGCGCAACGTGCAGCGGCCATACTGAGGGCTGATGAAAAATTATGCAATCTGCATATGAAACGGGCATGCCCCCTGAGCTTCTGACGCCGCAGGAAATGACAGAAGCCGACAGGCTTGCCATCGCAGCGGGCCCTCACGACGGCCACGCGCTTATGCGCAACGCCGGTGCTGCCGTTGCCATGGAAGTGCTGCGGCGTTTTCCGGATTTTGCGCGCACCGCGGTCCTGTGCGGCCCCGGCAACAATGGCGGCGACGGCTATGTGGTTGCGCGGTTGCTCCGGGAGGCGGGCATTGCCGTCCGCGTTTTCGCGCAGGGCAAACCGCGCGATGGCTCGGACGCAGCGCTGGCGGCGAAGGAGTGTCCCGTCGCGGCCGAACCGCTCGAAGCGTTCGAACCGGCGGTGGACACGCTGGTGGTGGATGCGTTGTACGGCGCCGGCCTTGCCCGGCCGCTCGATGGGCCAGCGCAGGCCGCTGCCTTGCGTTGCCGCGACGCAGGCGCGACCGTCGTCGCCATCGACCTGCCGTCGGGTGTCGCGGGGGCGAGTGGCTCGACCTGGGAGCGTTCGTTCGAAGCCGCGCTGACTGTCACCTTCTTCCGGCTCAAGCCCGGCCACCTGCTGGAGCCCGGCCGCTCGGCGTGTGGCGAGACGGTTGTGGCCGATATCGGCATACCGGCCTCGGTGCTCGACGAGATCGCCCCGAAGACATTCGCCAACGTGCCCGATCTCTGGCGCAAAGCCTTCCCCCAACCGGCGCACGCGCAGCATAAATATTCGCGCGGCCATGCGGCGGTGTTCTCCGGTGGGCCGGCCTCCACGGGTGCGGCACGGCTGGCAGCGCTCGCGGCCGCGCGGGTGGGTGTTGGGGCGGTGACCGTGCTGGCGCCGGGCAACGCGCTGGCGGCCAACGCGGCGCACCTCACCTCGATCATGCTGAAGCGTTTGGACGACGATGACGAGGGCGAAGCGTTTGTGGCGGCGCATGCGCCGGACGCATTCGTGCTCGGCCCCGGCTACGGGCTGGAGCGGCCGGTGCGTGGGCGGGTGCTGGCGCTGCTGGCGAGGATGGAGCGCGGGGCGCTGGTGCTCGACGCCGACGGCATCACCGCCTTCCGCGATGCGCCCGAACGTCTGTTCGATGTCGCGAAGGAGGCCAGGGCCGCGCTGGTGCTGACGCCGCATGAAGGCGAGTTCGGCCGGCTGTTCCCTGACCTCGCCGGCGAAGACGCGCTGTCCAAGCTCGACAGCGCCCGCGCGGCGGCGGAGCGGGCGGGAGGGGTGGTGGTGCTGAAGGGCCCGGACACGGTGATCGCCGCGCCCGGCGGCCGTGCGGCGATCAACTGCAACGGCAGCCCGTGGCTTGCGACGGCGGGGTCGGGCGACGTGCTCGCCGGCCTGATCGCCGGGCTGGCCGCGCAGAGGATGCCGGCCTTCGAGGCGGCGTGCGCGGCTGTCTGGCTGCACGCCGAGGCCGCGACCCGCTTCGGCCCCGGCCTCATCGCGGAGGATTTGCCGAGCCTGATGCCGCCGCTGCTCAGCGAACTCCTATGAATCCACCCTTTTCTGCAACGCCATCGCGCCGAACGGGGCGCGCACCTTGCCCTCGGTGATGAAGTAGACGAACACGTCCCGCGGCGTCTTCTCAGCCTTGATGCCGGCGTCGACATAGGGAAGGTCGTCCGGCTGGCCGCCCTCGGCCCAGAGCGCGGCGCGCTTCGCCCAGCCGTCCAGTTCCTTCTCCGTGTAGCAGGCCTCGTTGTCGTCGCTGCCGCGCTGTAGCCGCGCATAGACGAAGTCGCCGGTCACGTCGGCGATCTCGGGATATTTCTCGTGGTGCGCGTAGACAATGGCCGCACCGTATTTGCGGGCGAGTGCGGCGAATTCGGGCACGGCGAACGTATCGTTGCGCACCTCCAGCGCATGGCGCAGCCTCACGCCGTCCTGTTTCTCCGGCAGCAGCTTCAAAAAGCCCTCGAAATCGTCGGGATCGTATTTCTTCGTCGGCGCGAACTGCCAGACGATCGGCCCCAGCTTGTCGCCGAGCTCGGAGACGCCGGACTCCAGAAAGCGCTGCACCGACTCGCCGGCCTCCGCCAGCACGCGGCGGTTGGTCGAGAAGCGGATCGCCTTGAGCGCGAAGATGCAGTTGTCGTCGGACTCCTTCGCCCATTTGGCGAAGGTCGGCGGCTTGAAGGTCGAATAATAGGTGCCGTTGACCTCGATGGTCCTGACCTGCTGCGAGGCATAGCCAAGCTGCTTCGCCTTGGCGAGCTTGTCGGGATAGAAGGTGCCTTCCCACGGCTCGAACGTCCAGCCGCCCATGCCCGCCCGAACCTGGCCGGCGCCGCTTTTTCCGGATTGCATCGTGTCGTTTCCTCGTTTGCTCCGGGAAAATGCGTCCGCCCGACGGCTTTGTCCACCCGATCCCTGCGGGCTCCTGACAGGTTTGCCCGTCGCCAAGGCTGCGGGCGCTGGTCGCGCGAAAGGCCCGCTCGGGGGCTCGCCATGGCTTTCGGCCAGCAGGGATCGTCGCCACGCTGCGCGAATTCGCCCTGGCGATTGATGATTGCCGCGTAAGCCGGAGACCGCGGCGCGGTCATGAGGTGTCGGCGGGCTCCAGCACCCACAGCGCGAGGCCGTGAACGTCGTCCAGCACGGTGTGGACCGGATGGTCGGGCTCGCGGCTGCGCGCCGGTCGCTGGCCGTGCGGCCGGCCGGGGCGCAACGGCCAGATGCGTCGTACGCGGGTAGGAGCCTTCGCCTGCCTGCCTGCGGCATCGCCCCCGTTGCGCGGCGTAGCGGGCGCGGCGATGCGGGCCTGCCAGAGCGCGAAGCGCCGGGCCGCAACCGGCAGGTCGTCCAGCGTGCGCGCGAGTGCGGCGAGCCGCAGGGCAAGGCGCGTCGCATCGAGCGGGTCGAGCGGCGAGGGCGGGGCCGGAACGGGAAACGGCGCGGCAATGCCGGGCACCGAAATGCGCGGCACGCCGCTCGCCACCGGCCGCCGCGGGCGCCAGCGGGGCAAAGGATCGAACAGGGGCAGGGCTAACATCTGCGGCCGTCCGCGACCTAGGTTTCTCCCCTGCGAAGCGGGGGAGGGGGACCACGCAAAGCGTGATGGAGGGGGCGTTGGTGTGCCCCTCCTGGGCGCCTGCGGCGTCACGACCAGCCCGCGCGCGACGACGATCACCAGCCGCCGCACCGCCGCCTCGGCGGGACGCAGCAGGCGCAGCACGGCGCGGTGGAGATGGCGCGGCAGGGTGGGGCGGTCGGCAATTGGCGATGGGCAATCGGTCGGACCAACGGCGGACTGTACGGGTTCCGGCTGCTGGCCGGTGATTGCCGTCTGCTCGTTCCTCAGTCCGGCCATGGCAACAAGCATCGCCAGAATGCGAGTCAGCGCCGCGCGATGATGCTCGATCGCAGCATTCCAGTCCATCGCCACCTCCGTTCGGTCAGGGCGGCGGGATTGTGCGGCCGGGATTGGCGGGGGTGGATAGGCGGAGATGGATGGCAGTTTTGCGCCCCCAAGTTGGACATAGGGTGGTGCTTCACCGTTGATTGACAGCCGACATCACTCGAACCGATTGTTGCGCTCACGGTCTTCTTCCTGTTCGCTTCGCCGTTCAGCATCAATTCTGGCTCGCAGGCTCTTTTTCGCCGCCTCCAGCGGTTCTTCGAGAGCTGGGTTGCCGGCCCCGCGCAGACTGTCCAATAGCTTGAGGCGCCCCTCTAGCTTGCTCGCAAGCGATCCGCTCCAGCTTGAGGGCCGGAGACGATTTACGATTTCAGTCAGGACGAGGCGTGGCTCAGGTGCTTTTTCCAAGAGCTGCTTCGCCAGCGGCGTCCATTCGTGAGGCGCGCCGTCCTTCGGTCGCTTGAACAGCAAAGCCACGGATGCCGCGAGAGGATAGCGCACCGACGGATCGCGGTCACACCAACTGATTACGGTTTCGTCCTCTAGCACAGCAAGGACGTCCTTGTGAAAGCGTAGCAGATCGTTGAAAAACCACACACTTGCCCGCTGCGATTCTGGATCACCCGAAAACATCTCATCAAGTGTGACGAACGGCTGGACCTTCAGCAGGCCCTTCACCAGATCATTGTAATCGTGGCCACTGATATGATGGCTCTTTGTTGCGACCATCAGCTTGCGGCAAAGCGCTTTCGCGACAAGAGCGCCTTCCTCTCCGATGAGAGAGGCCGCGACGACAGCGCCGAGCTCGTGGTCCTTGCGCGTCGTACGTTCGTCCCGTTTCTGAAACTCAAACGCTGCGATCACGAAGAGTCCCGCCTCCCGTACCTCAGGGAGCGGCTCACGCTTCTCGCTGCGGTCCGAATGCAGTCGCATCGAGACCATCTCAAGTCCGACCGCGCAGCCGCCGGGTTGCCGCGCAATGGCGATTATCAGATCACGGAATTCGGGCCCCGGTACGCTGTCGGACACACGACCATACGCGAGACTGTAGTAAGTGGTGATTTGTGCCATGCCGAGCTCGATCGAGCGGTGCAGTCGCGCTAGAGCAGACGGATCAATTTCAACACTGCTCTGAAGGATCGGGAACCACGCAGCAAGGGCCGGGTGCTCCAATGCTTCATCAAGAAGAACGCCCGTGAGCGCTACATCCCGGCCCATAAGCCCCCTCAAGTAGCCGCCTAGCAGTTGTAGACCCGCGTTCTCGGTCACGGCAAACTGTCCCACGATGGCGTACCAAATTGTGCGCGGACTTTCCGCGGCCCCCGCCAACGCTTCGCCGAGCAGAGCCACCCTCGGATTCCCCCCATCAGCTCGGCAAGCACTGTCTCGAGCGCGTCCTCATCCGCTGCAAGGTCTTGTCCCAGGTCACGTATTGCCGCTGCTGAGCGTGCGGCACGTTCCGCATAGCCCGCAGTGAAGTCGCTCCCACCTTCTTCCTCGTCCTCCTCATCGTAAAAGTCATCCAGGTCGAGGCTTCCGGCGCGGTCACCGATGACGAGCCCGCGCACTTTGCTGAGGAGATCCTTGGGCCGAAGGAATTCCTCCAAGTCCGTCAAACGTCGACGGAGCTCAGTGTCCATGTCCTTGCCATCAAAAATGCGCGTCTGGCGAGATGCGATCCAACCGTCGCGCCAGAACGAGCTCGCAGCAATCGCGCGCGCGAGCTGGTCCAACTGCTCCGCCTGGCCGGAGTAGCTCCACAGCCCCCTAAATTCCCGTGCGACCGCTTTATGTACTTCCGCGGCTATGGGATTGTCCGACAGGGCAAACCTCCTCGCTAACTTCAACACGCTATCAAACCATGCGCGCACCTGCGCGCCGTCTGCTGGGTAGTAGCCGTAGTCCCGCGAGCGCGCGCCGAAGTCGAATTCGTAGTGCGAGGTGAAATGCCCTGTTTTCAACAGCGCCTCGAGTGCCTTGACGCCGAGGCGACGCAGCGCCTCTTCATCGGAGTCGAGCAGCGCTTCCGCAGCCCTGACGCGCATCTCGACCGGTGCATGTGTGCCCGATAAAACAATGTGAAAGAGCGATTCCACGACCTGGATCGCCTCATTGTCATTGGTCTCGCCGCTTGGACGCGCAGCAAATTTCGCCAGCAAAGCCAGCGAGCGTACGAAGAAGCCAGGCTCGTACGCCAGCGAGCGCAGGAGCCGAACAAAATGTCCGCAACGGCCGAGTACGGCTTCGTTGGCGCCGCTCAAGGCAGTCTCCAGCGCCGCCAAAACCACTTCCGGTGCCACCGGTGCGACGTTGGTAAATATCGCGCGACTAAGCTCGGTAAAGTTCGGCAAGTCGTTGAGCAGACCACCTGGCGCAAGCCACGCCTTCACGATGCTCTGCGCCTCCTTGCTGTCATCGAGATAACCCAGACGCCGCGAGAATGAGCGGAGGATGCGTTCGGGCGCATTGTCAACAAGCACCGACTTAACCTTGGCCGGCGGAATGCTTTGGAGTGCCCTCTTGGCGAGGCGATTGGCAACAGCGTGTGGCAGCACCGCGCGCCATTTTGCTCGCGCCTGAACGAGGTCCCGCTGCTTGAGTTCTGCCACTCCCGCATACATCTCGTCCATTGATTTTCCAATGAGGTGGCCCAGAATGGGAAGCTCCGCTTCGGCACCGTCGAACGTCTCTCCATCGAACGAGTAGACCAGTGAGCAGCTCTGCGCGACCAACAGGAGAGAAGGATCGGGATCGTGGCGCTGCTGAAATAGACGCCTAAACAGCTCCTCCTCGTTCAGGCCCGCGACGGTTTCCGTTTTCTCAATCCGCGATGCCAGTGCGAGGGCAACTCGGGCGTTGCCGCCCGAAAATTCAGCGATGGTGCGCGCGTCGATCTGCGACAGATGGGGATATCGGCGTTCTACCAGTGTCTCGATCAGCGACACGGAGGACGTGTCCAGCACAAAAACGTCGGTGCCCTCCGGTTGGTCCTCCCGGATGTCGTATTCGACAGTGATCACGCTGATCGTCGAACTGCTCGACCGCGTGATCTCGGAAATCCGCCGGTGCAATTCGGGTGTGCAATTGTCGACCACGAGAATTGCTCTCGTCTGAGCGGCGATCAGGTCCGAGGCAAGCCCAGCCGGAGGCGGATTTGGCCCGTCGGCTTCGTTGGTGTAAATGGCAAGCGAGGGATCGAGCGCTCCATCTCCAACGCTGGCGTCAAATAGCGCTTCGACCAGCCGCGTTTTGCCGACACCGGAGAGCCCGACAAGGCGCACCACATGCCCCGGAGTGGCCAGTACTTTCCGGACGCGGTTGATCCCTTCCGTCGCAGAGACCCCATCGCCTTCATGCCTGTCGCCCGTGAGGATTCGCGCCTGATCATCGGCGATGTAGCCTGAGTCGACCCCCGCGGGCGCAAGCGACCAAGAGCCGTAAGACTGCCAGCCTGGCATTGCCTTGCCGATCCGCGCGCGGAGCCACGGAATTTGCCCGGGGTGATCCCGAACCCACGTCGCGATTCGATTGCGGTCATAGAAATCCACCGTGAGTTTGCCCTCAGCGGGCGTGCCCTTGATAGCGTCGGCTATGGCCTTGCGGCGGTCCGCTAGCGCCGAGTCGGATGTTGAGCCCGTAGAACTCACGATGACGTAAGCGCCGCCGACAGTCGCGAGCTCGTTGATGACGGGTCGTACGGTCCCCTTCGGCTTCATCTCTTTCAGAATCGCCGCACGCGGCATGTCGGGCTTCTTCACCTGGAAGCCTGTTGATAGCTTCGGTATGAAGCCACCGATCGCCGTGTCGGTCGGAAGCGCAACGCGAACATCGAGACCACCATCCTTGGCGTCTTGATTCCCACCGTAGGTAACTGCGGATACGGGCAGGCCCCTTCGACGCATCTCAGCCTCGCATAGGAGTCCGATCAGGGTGCGCAAATCCGCGTCGCTGAGCGCGGCGATGTCGTCGCCTGTGATTTCAAACATCGGGGCAAGCTAGGAAGCGTTCGATTGGCCGTCAATCTCGATCACACCAGAGGTTACAAGCCGCAAGTGGTGCTTTCGATATCGGCATTGCCTGCCAGAACTTCACATGGTGGAATGTCCGGTGTCTCTTCTGCCAAGCCAGAAGCCGCCAGTCTGCAAGCGGCCCCTTTTCGACACTACAACCCCAACCCCGCTACTCCGCCGCCTCGCGCTTCTTTAGCCCCGGTCTTCTTTCGAGCAGCTCTTTCAAGAACTGCCCTGTATAGCTCCGCTCTTCAGCGACGATGGCTTCCGGCGTGCCGGAGGCGACCAGTTCGCCGCCGCCGTCGCCGCCGTCGGGGCCGAGGTCCAGGATCCAGTCGGCGGTCTTGATGACTTCGAGGTTGTGCTCGATGACGACCACGGTGTTGCCCTGCTCGACCAGCTCGTGCAGGACTTCGAGCAGTTTTGCCACGTCGTGGAAGTGGAGGCCGGTGGTGGGCTCGTCGAGGATGTAGAGCGTCTTGCCGGTGGCTTTTCGCGAAAGCTCCTTGGCGAGCTTGATGCGCTGGGCCTCGCCGCCCGAGAGCGTGGTCGCCTGCTGGCCGACCTTGATGTAGCCGAGGCCGACCTTGTCGAGCGTCTGCAGCTTGTCGCGCACGGCGGGCACGGCGGCGAAGAAGTCGACGCCTTCCTCGACCGTCATGTCGAGCACGTCGGCGATGGACTTGCCCTTGAACAGGACTTCGAGCGTCTCGCGGTTGTAGCGCTTGCCGTGGCAGACGTCGCAGGTGACGTAGACGTCGGGCAGGAAGTGCATCTCGATCTTGATGACGCCGTCGCCCTGGCAGGCCTCGCAGCGCCCGCCCTTGACGTTGAAGGAGAAGCGGCCCGGCTGGTAGCCGCGCGCCTTGGCTTCCGGCAGGCCCGCGAACCAGTCGCGGATCGGCGTGAAGGCGCCGGTATAGGTGGCCGGGTTCGAGCGCGGGGTGCGGCCGATGGGCGACTGGTCGATGTCGATCACCTTGTCGAGGAATTCGAGGCCCTCGATGCGGTCGTGCTCGGCCGGGTGCTCTCTTGAGCCCATGATGCGGCGCGAGGCGGCCTTGTAGAGCGTCTCGATCAGGAAGGTCGACTTGCCGCCGCCCGACACGCCGGTGACGCAGGCGAACGTGCCCAGCGGAATTTCGGCGGTGACGTCCTTCAGATTGTTGCCGCGCGCGCCGACGACCTTGATGCGCTTGCCCTTCTTGCCGGGGCGGCGCTCGGCTGGCACCGCGATGCCCATCTCGCCCGACAGATACTGCCCGGTGAGCGAATTGGGATTGGCCATGATCTCGGCCGGCGTGCCGCGCGCCACCACCTTGCCGCCATGGATGCCGGCGGCGGGGCCGATGTCGACGACATAGTCGGCCGTCAGCACCGCGTCCTCGTCATGCTCGACGACGATGACGGTGTTGCCGATGTCGCGCAGGTGTTTCAGCGTCTCGAGCAGGCGGGCATTGTCGCGCTGGTGCAGGCCGATGGAGGGCTCGTCCAGCACATAAAGCACGCCCGTGAGGCCTGAGCCGATCTGCGAGGCAAGCCGGATGCGCTGGCTCTCGCCGCCCGACAGTGTGCCGGACTTGCGCGACAGGGTCAGATAGTCGAGGCCGACATCGTTGAGGAAACGCAGCCGCTCGCGGATCTCCTTGAGGATGCGCATCGCGATCTCGTTTTGTTTGTCGTTCATCGCGCCCGGCAGGTCCTCGAACCAGCCATTGGCGTTGCGGATCGACATCTCTGTGACCTGGCCGATGTGGAGGCCGCCGATCTTGACGGCGAGCGCCTCGGGCTTCAGCCGGTAGCCGTTGCAGGCGGGGCAGGGGGTGGACGACATGAAGCGCTCGATCTCCTCGCGCATCCAGGCCGATTCCGTCTCCTTCCAGCGGCGCTCGAGGTTGGGAATGACACCCTCGAAGGTCTTGGTCGTCTTGTAGGAGCGCAGGCCGTCGTCGTAGCCGAACTCGATCTTGCGATCGCCGGTGCCGCGCAGGATGGCGTCCTTCGCGTCCTCCGGCAGGTCGCGCCATCGGTCGCCGATCTTGAAGCCGTAGGCCTTGCCCAGCGCTTCGAGCGTCTGCGTGTAGTAGGGCGAGGTCGACTTCGCCCACGGGGCCACCGCGCCCTCGCGCAGCGAGACGTGCTCTTCCGGCACTACCAGCATCGGGTCGATGGCGCGCTGGGTGCCGAGCCCGTCGCAGGTGGGGCAGGCGCCGAAGGGGTTGTTGAACGAGAACAGCCGCGGCTCGATCTCGGGGATCGTGAAGCCGGAGACCGGGCAGGCGAATTTCTCCGAGAACAGGATGCGCTCGTGGGTCTCGTTCTTGGACTTGTTGACCGCCTCCTGGCCGGTCTGGCTGGCGTCGAGCGGCCTGTCGGCGAACTCGGCGACCGCAATGCCCTCGGCGAGCTTGAGCGCGGTTTCGAGCGAGTCGGCCAGCCGCGCGGCGAGGTCCGGCCGCACCACCACGCGGTCGACCACCACGTCGATGTCGTGCTTGTATTTCTTGTCGAGCGCCGGCACCTCGCCGATCTCGTAGAACTGGCCGTCGACCTTGACGCGCTGGAAGCCCTTCTTCTGGAGCTCGGCCAGTTCCTTGCGGTATTCGCCCTTGCGGCCGCGCACGATGGGCGCGGTGATGTAGAGCCGCGTGCCTTCGTCGAGCGCCAGCACGCGGTCGACCATCTGGCTGACCGTCTGGCTCTCGATCGGCAGGCCGGTTGCCGGCGAATAGGGCACGCCGACGCGCGCGAAGAGCAGGCGCATGTAGTCGTAGATCTCGGTGACGGTGCCGACCGTCGAGCGCGGGTTCTTCGACGTCGTCTTCTGCTCGATCGAGATGGCCGGCGACAGGCCGTCGATCTGGTCCACGTCCGGCTTCTGCATCATCTCGAGGAACTGCCGGGCATAGGCCGACAGGCTCTCCACGTAGCGCCGCTGCCCCTCGGCGTAGATGGTGTCGAAGGCGAGCGACGACTTGCCCGAGCCGGACAGGCCGGTCATGACGATCAACTGGTCGCGCGGCAGGTCGAGATCGACATTCTTGAGATTGTGCTCGCGCGCGCCGCGAATGGAGATGAATTTCTGGTCCGCCATGGTCCCGTGTGCCGCCTTACATCAGAACGGCCGGCGTCGTAGCCGGCCAGACCCCGGATATGGTGTTGTTGGTGCCGTCCGTCGAGGCCGGCGGCCTCCGGAAAACCGCCTCTGGCTTTTCACGCGTTTTCGCACACAGGGCAAGCAGAAAGAACAGAGAGCGAACAGCTCCTGACAATCCGTTGGCAGGAGGACGCGGCCACTGGCGATCACGAATTGTTGCCGGATCAGCCTCGACGGTTGACGTGGGGGCAGGGCGGAGTCATGCTCTCCCGGTCAGATGAAGCTCGCCTCGGCGGTCGTCCTGGTACGCCCAAGGGGTGTCGGAAACACGGCAAGGCTTGAGCGCGTCTGCGACAGGAGAAACTGCAAAGGGAGATGAGGCATGACCCCGCCGGACAGTCCCAGCAGGCTCCACCACGATGTGGAGCCACGATAACCTGAAGGCGCGGGCACATCGCGGCCTCGTTATCGATCAACCTACAATTTGACAGATAGTCGGATCATCGGGCGACGACCCGAGACGCATCCGAAAAAAGTGCCGGTAATCCATTCCCGGCAACAGAGCAAAGGCTCTCAACGGCCCCGACCACGTCCCGAACGTGGCGGGGCTTTCTTCGTCGCCGGCAGCGACCGAATCGCAGAGGCTGCCGGGATTGTCAGGAGCCCCATTCTCTTGTAAAGAACAAATAAAGAACAATGAAAACTGTGGAGATGTCGCCGAGCGGGCGGCCGGCGGGGCGAATCCGCGAGGGCGTTCGGATAATGTGCCGCGACATCGATGTCAGGTTTAGGACGAGCGCAGGAGAGCGTCATGGCGGGTAGCGTCAACAAGGTCATTCTGGTGGGTAATCTGGGCGCCGATCCGGAAATCCGCCGGCTCAACTCCGGCGACCCGGTCGTCAACCTGCGCATCGCCACCTCCGAGACATGGCGCGACAAGCAGTCCGGGGAGCGGCGCGAGAAGACCGAGTGGCACAACGTCGTCATCTTCAACGACAACCTTGCCAAGGTCGCCGAGCAGTACCTGAAGAAAGGCGCGAAGGTTTATCTCGAGGGCCAGCTCCAGACCCGCAAATGGCAGGACCAGCAGGGACAGGATCGCTACACGACCGAGGTCGTGCTGCAGAAGTTCCGCGGCGAGCTGCAGATGCTCGACACACGCGGTGAGGGCGGCGGCGGCCAGGTCGGCTACGATCGCGGCGGCTCCCAGGGCGGCGGGCGCGGCTCCGATTTCGGCCAGTCCGGACCAGGCGATCAGGGTCGCGGCGGCGGTGGCGGCGGCGGCGGATACTCGCGCGACCTGGACGACGAGATCCCTTTCTAAGGCTCTCCCATGTGCCTTCTGTGCAGCGAGGCCGCAGCGGCGGATCAGGGCATTGCCCTGACCGAGCGGCCCGCTCACCGGCTTTGCGGTCTTTATTGGGAAGGCAGCTACGGAGAGGCGGCGCGAGGGGCGATCCATTCCGTTATCCGAGACGTTCAGGCCTTCGCGGCGCGGCGGGAAAGCGGCTGGCGCAGCCCGATCGTCGGGCTGTCGTGGAACGACCGGCCGGACGGTTTCCGCTACTTCGTCGGCATTGCGATGGATGACGCAGGCGAACTGCCGGAGGGGTTCGGATCGCTTGTTCTGCCTGAAATGACGCTGGCGAGTTCCTGGCATGGAGCCGGCGACGGAGAGGTGGTCGCACATTATGTGCGAATGATCGACTGGGTGAAAACCCGGAGTCTTTCCTGGGACAAGCGTCACTTTCACCACCGGGAAGAATACCCGCACGATGTGGACCTGACGAAACCGCCGGCGCTGCGGCTGCTCATTCCGGTCTCGCCTGCATAAACCGGCACGGCTTAACCCGCTTTCCAGCCAAATAGGTTCGTTGGGCGCTGCGATGTTGCGGCCGGGAAAACCCGGGGCGAAACGGCCGGGCTCGTTCGGTGACAGAAGCCGCAGCACGTGCCCAGCCCGGAACGTTGATTGCAGCGTCCGCCGGCAGGCTCAGTAAAGAAATGTCTCTTTCGTTCGGACAAAGTGACCGTGCTGCCGCGTCATTCGGCTGAGCTTGCCACAGTCTTGGCAGCTTCGCGCGCTTCGTTCCGCGGCGGGGTTCCGTAACCCGACCGGA
The DNA here is from genome assembly GCF_040970315.1 of Neoaquamicrobium sediminum. Taxonomy (NCBI): domain Bacteria; kingdom Pseudomonadati; phylum Pseudomonadota; class Alphaproteobacteria; order Hyphomicrobiales; family Phyllobacteriaceae; genus Neoaquamicrobium; species Neoaquamicrobium sediminum. The sequence continues at coordinate 39,788 of NZ_JAZHFV010000003.1, forward strand.
GAGTCGGTGCTGCGAGGGTCTTTTCCCGTCCGCACGGACCAAGAAGAGGAATTGAAACATGAGTTTGAACAGGATCTTGCTGTCGGGCCTTTCCGCGCTCGCTATCGTCACCGGCACTGTGCTTGGCGCTGCCAACGCCCAGGATGCCGCGCCGCAAACACCACCGCCGGCGGAAGCCGCGCCGCAGCCAGAAGCACCTGCCGCCGCCGCACCTGCGATGGACGAGACGAAGCTGAAATCCTTCGCCGTCGCCTTTCTCGAGGTGACCAAGGTCACCGAGAGCTACAAGCCGCAGATCGAGGCTGCAGGCACAACAGAAGACCAGCAGCGACTTCAGCAGGAGGCGGGTGAAAAGATGGTCGAGGCGGTCAACAACGCCGACGGCATTTCGGTCGAGGAGTACAACACGATCATCCAGGCGGCACAGACCAATCCCGACCTGGCGCAGCAGATCAACGGCCACATCACCGAAGCGGCCGGAGCCCAGCAGCCGGCGCAATAAACGCCGGGGCAGAGTCGTCCCGGCTGTTCTCCTTGCGGCCGGGACGGCGACTTCGGGCCTTTCGCCCGACTTTCGTCAGGACAGTCGATACGCTCCACTTTGCAGGGCGACTGTCACGCTCCGAAGCAGCGCTTCCCTATCGAGGTCTCTCGTGTCGAGCACGTGTTTCTCGAGGGAATCGAGCGTGGAGAACTGGCGATGCAGAGCCGTGATGGGTTCTGGATCGGACAGGGTGTTACCTCCGCGCTCCCGGCAGCGCGCGATCGCGGTTTCAAGCGGTGGACGAAGAACGACATAGTGTGTGGGAAGCCCGGCGGTTCTGAAGGCATCAAGGAACCACGGGCCGATAATACCGTCCAAAATGACGAAATAGCCTCCCCTGGCGTAGCCGGCTGCTGCGTTCGCCAGCACATCAAGCACGACCCGGTTTTGGCGCTCGGCTTCGGCGAGATAGGGCTGGATCATGCCGTGCCTTATGAAATGCCAGAAATCGTCGGAATGCAGATGTACCTTTGCCGATCCACCCAAAGCGGCCAAGGCTGCGGCTGTTGTGGTTTTCCCTGCGCCGGGCGTGCCGGTCAGTATCAGAATTTCACCGCTGTGATCGACCATTCGCGATCGTCTCCCGTGTCATGCGAATTGGCCGTTGTCCGTATGGCCGCGTGACAACCCGAACTGTGTGCCTTGCCAACTACCGATGGGTCGCTTGGCGGCGGCAGCGGGCGCTACGCCGCTATCAGCGCCTTGATGCCGTCGGCGACGAACTGGACGGCCAGCGCCGCGAGGATGACGCCCAGAAGTCGCGTCAGGATCGAGCGGCCGGTCTCGCCCAGGAAGCCGTCGACCCGCTCTGCCGCGACAAATGTCAGCCAGGTCAGCGCGATACAGGCGGCGATGATCGCCACCAGCATCATGTGCCCTGCGGCGCCCGCGAAAGTTCCCGACAACAGAACGGTTGCCGAGATGGCGCCGGGGCCGGCGATCAGCGGGATTGCCAGCGGGAAGGCAGCGATGTTGCGGATGTGGTCTTTCGTGACTGCCGTATCGGCGCTCTTTTCCTTCCGCTCCTGCCTGCGCTCGAAGATCATCTCGAAGGCGATGTAGAACAGAAGCAGCCCGCCTGCGACGCGGAAGGCGGGCAGCGTGATGCCGAAGACCGACAGGATCGCGGCGCCTGCCAGCGCGAACAGCGCCAGAACCCCGAAGCCGATGATCGACGAGCGGATCGCCACCTGCTGGCGCTCTGAGCGATTCATACCCCCTGTCAGCGCCAGGAACAGAGGCGCGAGCCCCGGAGGGTCGATCGTCACCAGGATCGTGACGAAGGCATTGAAGATGTGGTCCAGGCTCGGCATCGGTGAAGTCCCCCGGTGTCATCGGCAGCCTTGCCCGCTATCGGACGCGACAAGGCAGTGCCGGCTGGAGGCTATACGGTCGAGGGGCTGTTCGCCAGCAGCGGCGCTTCGGGGCGAACCACCGAAACCGGAGATCGCGGATGCAAAAGCAGCGCGAGCTGCAATATCGAAACCGGAATCGTCGCGACCACCATCACGCCAATGGCGGCTGGCGTCCATGCAAGGTCGGTCAACGGGGGCAGGTGAAAGAGCGCCATCGGGCCCAGATCGTCATCAATGCCGACGAACTGAAGCGCCACCATGTTGTTGCCCCAGTGTGCGCCGCTGGCCGCTGCGATCCGGCCCGTGCGGATGACGAGGATCATCATGGCGATCGCGAAGATGGCAATGGAAGCCACGATGCTCGCATTTTTCCAGAGCGGAAGGTCGTGTCGCCAGTGAATGCGGCGAAGAGCAGGGTTGGCAGGCCAAACCAGATCCAGCTTGCCAAGCCTCGTGACGCCAGTATCTGCGGGAAATAGCCGCGAAAAACGGCTTCCTCCGCCGAGGCCTGAATCAGGATGATGGCGGCGAAGGGCAGGAAGAGCAGAAGCCAGCTCTCCAGGGCGATTTCCGCCCGCACGGGTATCGGCCCTATCGGCAAGGTGGCAAAACCCGCGGCAAGTGGGACGAAGAGGCCGACCAGAAGGCCGCACGTCAGGTCTCGCCGTCCGGCCCAGCCATCGTGCCCTACGACCGTGGCAAGGCGCCGACGATGGAAAAGTCTCAGGACGATCCACAGGCTGATCCACATCCAGCCGACTGAAAGGAGCGTTGCAGCAAGCCCCAGAGGCGTGGCCAATGCAGCGTCGAAGGCCTCCGGCGTCTGCCACACCTCGGACGGGGCTATCGCGACGAAGAACACAGCGCCGGCCAGCACGTAAAGCACCGCCAGTGTGACGAACGCCAGGAAAAACCGCAGCCAGCTATTCGCGCCGTGGCGGGCAAGATCAACGTATCTTTCGAAGAAAACGGTTCGCATCCCGATGCCTTTCCGAGGAATGTTGGCAACGCTAGCAGGGCGTACGCGCTGCATCCAGCGGTTGTGTTTGTGCCACGAATCGGCCGGCGGCGAGGCTGTCTTCAATGTCGATTTTTGCAGCGATGCGGTTAATTACGCGATGCAGGATGACGCGGCAATTCGCTTCACCTCGTATCTAGTTGAAAATGCTTGATAAAACGGCTTTGGAAAACGGCGCTCCGCGTTGGAATCGTCGGCGCGCTTCCTATATAAGGGGACAGTGATTCCCAACATGATCGTGACTGCAATTGACTGACCAGACCACGCCGCGCGGCCCGGGCGAACTGCCCGAAGGTATCGAACCCATCTCCATCATCGAGGAGATGCAGCGCTCCTATCTCGATTATGCGATGAGCGTGATCGTGAGCCGCGCGTTGCCCGACGTGCGGGACGGCCTGAAGCCCGTCCATCGGCGCATTCTCTACGCCTCGCATGAGAGCGGCTATCACTGGAATCGCAAATATGTGAAGTCGGCGCGCCCCGTTGCCGACGTGATGGGTAAATACCACCCGCACGGCGACGCCTCGATCTATGACGCCCTGGTACGCATGGCGCAGGAATGGTCGATGCGCGTGCGGCTCATCGACGGTCAGGGCAATTTCGGCTCGATCGATGGCGATCCGCCGGCTGCGATGCGTTACACCGAGGCGCGCCTGACCAAGGTTGCCGAGGAGCTGCTGGAGGATATCGACAAGGAAACCGTCGATTTCCAGGACACCTACGATTCATCGGGCAGCGAACCGAAGGTCTTGCCGGCGCGGTTCCCCAACCTGCTGGTCAACGGCTCCGGCGGCATCGCCGTCGGCATGGCGACCAACATTCCGCCCCACAACCTTTCCGAGCTTGTCGACGGTTGCGTCGCCCTGATCGAAAACCCGGCCATCGAGCTGCCAGAGCTCATGGAGATCATTCCCGGCCCCGATTTCCCGACCGGCGGCATCGTTTTGGGGCGTGCGGGCATCTACAACGCCTATTCGACCGGGCGCGGCTCCATCGTTATGCGCGGCCGCGTGCATGTCGAGGAAATCCGCAACGAGCGCGAGGCTATCGTCGTCACCGAGATTCCGTATCAGGTGAACAAGGCCTCGATGATCGAGAAGATGGCCGAACTGGTGCGCGACAAGCGCATCGAGGGCATCTCCGACATCCGCGACGAGAGCGACCGGCAGGGCTATCGCGTCGTCGTGGAGCTGAAGCGCGACGCCAATGCCGACGTGATCCTGAACCAGCTTTATCGCTATACGCCGCTGCAGACCTCGTTCGGCGCCAACATGGTGGCGCTGAACGGCGGCAAGCCGGAAGTGATGACGCTGCTCGACATGCTGCGCGCGTTCGTGTCCTTCCGCGAGGAGGTGATCAGCCGGCGTACCAAGTATCTCCTGAAAAAGGCGCGCGAGCGGGCGCACGTGCTCGTTGGCCTGGCAATCGCGGTCGCCAATATCGACGAGGTGATCCGCCTGATACGGCATGCGCCGGATCCGCAGACGGCGCGCGAGCAGTTGATGGAGCGGCGCTGGCCGGCGACCGACGTCGAGGCGCTGATCCTGCTGATCGACGATCCGCGCCATCGCATCAACGAGGACGGCACCTACAACCTGTCGGAAGAGCAGGCGCGCGCGATCCTCGAACTGCGCCTGCAGCGCCTGACCGCGCTCGGCCGCGACGAAATCGCCGACGAGCTGAACACCATCGGCGCCGAGATTTCCGACTATCTGGACATCCTTTCGTCGCGCGCGCGTATCCAGCAGATCGTCAAGGACGAACTCGTCTCGGTGCGCGACGAGTTCGGCACGCCGCGCCGCACGGAGCTGACCGACGGCGGCGCCGACATGGACGACGAGGACCTGATCCAGCGCGAGGACATGGTCGTCACCGTCACCCACGAGGGTTACATCAAGCGGGTGCCGCTCTCGATCTACCGGGCGCAGGCGCGGGGCGGCAAGGGCCGCTCGGGCATGTCGACCAAGGACGAGGATTTCGTCACGCGGCTGTTCGTGGCCAACACGCACACGCCGATCCTGTTCTTCTCCTCGCGCGGCATTGTCTACAAGGAAAAGGTCTGGCGCCTGCCGATCGGCACGCCGCAGTCGCGCGGCAAGTTTCTGCGCAACATGCTGCCGCTGGAAGAGGGCGACCGCATTACCGCGATCCTGCCGCTCCCGGACGAGGAGGAGTGGGGCAAGCTCGACGTGATGTTTGCTACAACGCGCGGCACTGTGCGTCGCAACAAGCTGTCCGACTTCGCCGACGTGAAACGCAACGGCAAGATCGCCATGAAGTTCGACGAGGAGGGCGATGCGATCCTCGCCGTCGAGACCTGCACGGACAATGACGACGTACTGCTCACAGCCTCGAGCGGCCAGTGCATACGGTTCCCGGTGTCGGCCGTCCGCGTCTTTGCAGGGCGCTCCTCGCAGGGCGTCAGGGGTATTTCCATGGGGGCAGGCGACCGCGCCATCTCCATGACCATTCTCGAGCATGTCGATGCCTCGGCAGGCGAACGTTCCGCCTATCTCAAGCGCTCCGTGGCGGAACGCCGCGCGGCGCTGATTGGCGAAAACGGCGATGGGGAAGATGAGGTCGCGCTGACCAATGAAGAGATCGTCGAAGACGCCGACCTGAGCGAGGAGCGCTATGCGTTCCTCAAGGAACACGAGCAGTTCGTGCTGACCGTCACCGAATACGGCTACGGCAAACGCTCATCGTCCTACGATTTCAGGGTTATCGGGCGTGGCGGCAAGGGTATTCGCGCGACGGATGTGTCCAAGGCCGCGGAAATCGGCAGCCTGATTGCCGCATTCCCCGTGGAGGACGGCGACCAGATCATGCTGGTGTCGGATGGAGGTCAGGTGATCCGCGTGCCGGTGCACAACATTCGTTTTGCGAGCCGCACCGCCAAGGGCGTGACGATCTTCAATACCGCGGAAGGCGAGAAGGTCGTGTCGGTCGAGAGAATCTCGGAACCGGAAGCCGAGGCTGAAGACGCGCTGGCTGAAGCGGTAGAGGCGGAAGCGGACGGCGCACAGGGAACGCCGCCCGCTCCACTGGAGGAATAGGGATCAGAAACGGTTACGAACGGTGCGACGACGGGATTCGAGGCGCACAGTCTGCGCTTCGTTATGCAGTCCGAAGGCCGTTGCGATCAGCATGGCCAGGGTCATGGCGGCTGCGAGCATGAAGATCATCATCATCGTATCTCCTTCTTGCCTCAACAACGAGTGAAGCTCGAATTGGTTTCATTTCGGTGCCTTTCTTGAAGGATGACGTTTGAACCGAGCCTGATCCGACCGTTCATCTACCGTTCATGAAAGCAACATGCGCCGCTCAATTGCCTTTGTCCGTTTCGACCGCTAGAAGCGCTGCCATGACGACGCGCATCGCCTTTTACGCGGGCTCCTTCGACCCGCTGACCAACGGCCACCTGGACGTGCTGAAAGGCGCGCTCACCATCGCCGACGAGATCATCGTCGGCATTGGCGTGCAGGCCTCCAAGCAGCCTCTGTTCTCATTCGAAGAGCGCGTGACGCTTATCGAGGCATGGGCGAAGGAAGAGCTAGGCGCGGGCGCCTCGCGGCTGCGCATCGTCTCGTTTTCTGGCCTGCTGGTCGATGCGGCACGCAACGAGGGCGCGTCGATCCTGATCCGCGGCCTGCGCGACGGCACCGATCTCGACTACGAGATGCAGATGGCCGGCATGAACGAGACGATGGCCCCGGAACTGCAGACGATCTTTCTGCCCGCAAGCCCCTCAGTGCGCACCATTACCGCCACACTTGTCCGCCAGATAGCGTCGATGGGCGGCGACATCAGGCCGTTCGTTCCGGCCGTGGTCGCGACCGCGCTGGATGCCAAGTTCAAATCCTGAAACAGGAGTCGTTCATGCAATTTCTGAGGGTCGCCTCGTCGCTGATTCTTGCCGCCGGCGTGCTTGCCGGTTCCGCAGCCCTGGCTGCCGAGCCCGAGAATACGATGATCATCGAGCTCAAGGACGGCGAGGTGGTGATTGCGCTGCGCCCCGACCTCGCGCCCAAGCATGTCGAGCAGATCAAGGCGCTGGTGCGTGCCGGTGAATACAACAATGTCGCGTTCCACCGCGTCATCGAGGGCTTCATGGCGCAGACCGGCGATGTCCAGTACGGCGACATGGAGGATGGCTACAACAGCCAGCTAGCGGGCACCGGCGGCTCGTCCATGGGCAATATCCCGGCCGAGTTCTCCAACGAGGATTATACGCGCGGAACCGTCGGCATGGCGCGTGCGCAGAGCCCCGACTCCGCCAATTCGCAGTTCTTCATCATGTTCGCCCCGGCTCCCTCGCTCAACGGCGGCTACACGATCGTCGGCAATGTCGAGAGCGGCATGGAATTCGTCGACAACATCAAGCGCGGCAACGCGGCCCAGAATGGTGTCGTAACCGACCCGGACCGTATGGTTTCGGTTCGCATCGCGGCCGACTAGTTTGGATTCGGGTGAGGGCGGCCTGCAAATGGCGGCTTTCTGCGCTTCCGGTGCTCACGTACCTTAAGTACGCTGCGCTCCGGTTCTCGAAATCCACCATTTTCGACTCGCCCTGACCCGAACCAGGTGGGCGCAAAGCTAGAGAAGATCAGGAAGGAAGCCAGATGGCCGAGATCAAGGACCCCGAAAACACGATTGTCATGGAAACCACGAAGGGCAAGGTGGTGATCGAGCTGCTGCCCGATCTGGCGCCAAACCATGTTGCGCGCATCAAGGAACTGGCGCGCGAGAACTTCTATGACGGCATCGTGTTCCACCGTGTCATCGACGGCTTCATGGCGCAGACCGGCGACCCGACGGGCACCGGCATGGGCGGGTCGGACAAGCCGGACCTCAAGGCGGAATTTTCCAACATGAGCCACGTGCGCGGCACGTGCTCGATGGCGCGTTCGCAGAACCCGAATTCGGCCAACTCCCAGTTCTTCATCTGCTTCGATGATGCTCCGTGGCTGAACAAGCAGTATTCCGTGTGGGGTCAGGTGATCGAAGGCATGGATGCGATCGACCAGATCAAGAAGGGCGAGCCCGTTCGCGACCCCGACTCGATCGTCACCATGCGCGTCGCCGCCGACGCCTGATTCATCGACGCGACACGACGGAGAGCGCCGTGCGCGTCGACCTTTTCGATTTCGAGCTGCCGGATGAGCGCATCGCGTTGCGTCCGGCCGAGCCGCGCGATGCGGCAAAGCTTCTGGTCGTGCGATCCGGCCAACCGCCGGAGGATCGCATCGTGAGCGAGCTGCCCGGCCTGCTGCGGCCGGGCGACGCTCTTGTCTTCAACGATACCAAGGTCATACCGGCCCAGTTGACCGGCCTGCGCCGGCGCGACGAAGCGGTCGCGCAGATCGATGCCACCTTGCATATGCGGGTGAACGAAAGCCGCTGGAAGGCGTTTGCGCGCCCTGCCAAGCGTCTTGTCGTGGGCGATCGCATCCGCTTCGGCCATCAGAACAATCTCTGCCTGCTCGGCTCGCTCGACGCGACGGTTGCGGAAAAGGGCGAGGCCGGCGAGGTCACGCTCGAATTCGATCTAACCGGCCCGGCGCTGGACGACGCCTTGCGTGAGGTCGGCCATATCCCGCTGCCGCCCTATATCGCCGGCAAGCGCGCCGAGGACGAGCGCGACCGCACCGACTACCAGACGATCTATGCGCGGGAGGAAGGCGCGGTCGCAGCACCGACGGCGGGACTGCATTTCACGCCCGGCCTTTTCGAAGCGCTGGAGCAGGCCGGCATAGAACGCCATTTCGTGACGTTGCATGTCGGCGCGGGGACGTTCCTGCCGGTCAAGGCCGACGACACCGACGACCACCGCATGCATGCCGAGATCGGCGAGGTGAGCGCGGAGACGGCAGCGGCGCTCAATGCCGTGCGAGCCAGGGGAGGCCGGATCGTCGCCGTTGGAACCACATCCCTGCGCCTGCTGGAAAGCGCTGCGACCGATGACGAACCGTTTCGGCAATGGCGCGGCGCTACCGAGATATTCATCACGCCCGGCTATCGCTTCCGCACAGCCGACATCCTGATGACCAATTTTCACCTGCCGCGCTCGACGCTGTTCATGCTGGTTTCTGCCTTCAGCGGGCTGGGGACGATGCACGCGGCCTATGCCCATGCCATCGCACAGAACTACCGCTTCTACTCCTACGGCGATACGAGCCTGCTTTTCAGGGAAGAACAGGAATGATTGCGCAGATTGGCGCCCTACGTTGCCCCCCTCTGTCCTGCCGGACATCTCCCCCACGAGGGGGGAGATCGGCAGCTCCGGGCTCAACGCTCTTTCTGCAACGCGGGCGATTGGCGAAAGCCGTGCGGCCGGCTGATCTCCCCCCTAGTGGGGGAGATGTCCGGCAGGACAGAGGGGGGCGCTGTCCCGCCGGGCAATACAGAACGGGGTGGGCATGACCGCGACCGGTTTCAATTTCCGCCTTCTTGCAACCGACGGCACGGCGCGGCGTGGTGAGGTGACCATGCCGCGCGGAACGATCCGCACGCCGGCCTTCATGCCGGTGGGCACCGGCGGCACGGTCAAGGCCATGTATATGGACCAGGTGAGGGGCGTGGGGGCCGACATCATTCTCGGCAACACCTATCACCTGATGTTGCGGCCCGGCGCCGAACGCGTGGCGCGGCTGGGCGGTCTGCACGAGTTCGCGCGCTGGCCATGGCCGATTCTGACCGATTCCGGCGGGTTTCAGGTCATGTCTCTGTCGAAGCTGCGCAAGCTGAACGAGACCGGTGTCACGTTCCGATCGCATATCGATGGAGCGCCTTACGAGCTGACGCCGGAACGCTCGATCGAGATACAGGGGCTGCTCGATTCCGACATCCAGATGCAGCTCGACGAGTGCGTGGCGCTTCCGGCTTCCGAAAAGGAGATCGAACGCGGCATGGAGCTGTCGCTGCGCTGGGCCGAGCGCTGCAAGACCGCCTTCGGCGACCAGCCGGCGCGGGCGATGTTCGGGATCGTGCAGGGCGGCGACGTGCCGGCTTTGCGCGAACGCTCCGCGCTCGCACTCAAGGGGATGGACCTGAAGGGGTATGCGGTCGGCGGGCTCGCGGTGGGTGAGCCGCAGGAGGTGATGCTCGACATGCTTGGCGTGACCTGCCCGTTGCTGCCGGCCGACAAGCCACGCTACCTGATGGGCGTCGGCACACCCGACGACATCCTCAAGTCGGTTGCGCGGGGCATCGACATGTTCGACTGCGTGATGCCGACGCGCGCCGGACGCCACGGCCTCGCCTATACGAGGCGCGGCAAGGTGAACCTGCGCAATGCGCGCCATGCTGACGATCCGCGACCGCTCGACGAGGAAAGCGATTGCCCGGCAGCGACCGACTACTCGCGCGCCTACCTGCACCATCTGGTGAAATCGGGCGAGGCGCTCGGCGCAATGCTTCTGACGTGGAACAACCTTGCCTATTACCAGCGCCTGATGGCCGACATCCGCGCGGCGATCGAGGCCGGCGCCTTCGCGGACCGCGCTGCGGACATCTCCGAAGGCTGGGCCAAGGGCGACCTGCCGGCGCTCTAGAAACGGTTCAGGTGCTCGGCAGATTTGCCGCGCGCAGGCTGACCGAGACGATCCGGTAGATGCCGTCGTCCTGCAGGTCCAGCACGTAAAGCGCCTCGTAATCCTTGCCGTCAGGGCCGAGCACGAAGACGCTCTGCGTAACGCGCCCCGGCGCCACCGCCTCGAACTTGCCAAACGCATAGTTGCGCGGCCGATGCACAGGGGCGTAGCCGTTGCGCACCATGGCCATGAAGCCACCCGGCGTCGGGTACATCTGCCTGATATTGGGTGCGGCATAGGAATAGGCGGCCTGGTCGTCACCGCCGAGGAATGCCTTCAACTGCCCCTCGATCGTCTGCTGCGCCGCCTTGGCGGCGTCGTCGGCCAGCGCGGCTGGTACCCAGCCGACCGCAAGCACCAAGACGAGACAAAGACGATGTATCGTGTTCATGACCTCCTCCATTGTTGTCGGCAGCCCGAATCCGACCGCCTCTGGAAGATACGCAGTCAAAGCTTCGACGGTTTCATGCCCGCGCGCAATAGCGGCTGCACGGCACGTCGGCAGTTGGCTGTGACGACTGCCGGTTTGTTGGGCATCGGCCCAAATCGGTGCCGACGTCACGATCAAATGACGGTTTCCCCTTGATTTTACGCTCGCGGCTCTTTGTTATGGAGGGCAGAGGAGTATGCGCTTGGTTGCATTCGATGAAATGCGCCCGCACGGAGGCGGGCTGAGACAACCCTACGCTGGCTATGACGGCTGGCTGCAAACGCAAGACCCCGCCCGCCTAACCGAGAAGATGCAGGATGCCGAGCGTGTCTTCAGGCGCACCGGCATCACCTTTGCCGTGTACGGCCAGGAGGAGGCAGCCGAACGCCTCATTCCCTTCGACATCGTGCCGCGCATCATTTCGGGCGCGGAGTGGCGCCGGCTCACGCAGGGTATCGAGCAGCGCGTTCAGGCGCTGAACGCGTTTCTCGACGACATCTATCATCGCCAGGAGATACTGCGCGCAGGCCGGATCCCGCGCGAGCTGATTTCGGCGAACGAGGCGTTCCTGCCCGAGATGATCGGGGTGCGGCCGCCAGCAGGCGTCTATACCCACATCATCGGCGTCGACATCGTGCGCACCGGCGAAAACGAGTTCTTCGTGCTGGAAGACAATGCGCGCACGCCCTCCGGCGTCTCCTACATGATCGAGAACCGGGAGACGATGATGCAGCTCTTTCCGGAGCTGTTCCAGACGGTGAAGGTGCGGCCGGTCGAAAACTACCCGCAGCTTTTGCGCCAGTCGCTCTCGGCGGTTGCGCCGCGCAGCGCGGAAGGCTCGCCGACGGTCGCGGTGCTGACCCCCGGCAGCTACAATTCGGCCTATTTCGAGCATGCGTTCCTGGCCGACCAGATGGGCGTCGAGCTCGTCGAGGGACACGATCTGAGGGTCGTGGACGGCCACGTCGCGATGCGCACGACGCAGGGCTACAAGCGCATCGACGTGCTCTACCGCCGTGTCGACGACGACTATCTCGACCCGCTGACCTTCAATCCAAATTCGGCGCTGGGCGTGCCGGGCATCATGGATGTGTTCCGCGCCGGCAACATCACCATCGCCAACGCGCCGGGCACGGGCATCGCCGACGACAAGGCGATCTATTCCTACATGCCGGAGATCGTGGAGTTCTATACGGGCCGCAAGGCGATCCTCGGCAACATCCCGACATGGCGCTGCTCCGAACCTGACAGCCTCAAATACGTGCTCGAACATCTGGACGAGCTGGTCGTCAAGGAGGTTCACGGCTCCGGTGGCTATGGCATGCTGGTCGGGCCGACCGCATCCAAGAAGGAGTGCGAGGCGTTCGCGGCGAAGCTCAAGGCCAAACCGTCGAACTATATCGCCCAGCCGACGCTGGCGCTCTCGACCTGCCCGATCCTGACCGAGAAGGGGTTGGCGCCCCGCCATGTGGACCTGCGGCCCTTCGTACTGGTCTCGGACCGCATCCGCATCGTGCCGGGGGGGCTCACGCGGGTGGCGTTGAAGGAAGGGTCGCTGGTGGTGAACTCGTCTCAGGGCGGCGGGACGAAGGATACGTGGGTTCTCGATGACTAGGAACGGGGAGGGAGCCTGACAGTGCTGCTCGGTCGCACGGCAAACGGCCTTTACTGGATGACGCGCTACATCGAGCGGGTCGAGAACATGGCGCGCATCGTGGATGCGGGGCTGCGGCTGGCGCTGACACGCACCGACTCTTCGGCCGACGAGTGGGCATCGGTGGTGATGAGCGCGGGCGCGGACCAGGCTTTTCGCGAGCGTCACGGGGAATACACGGCCGATACCGTCTCCGACTTCCTCCTGCGCGACGTGACCAACCCGTCGAGCGTGCTTTCGTCCATCGAGACGGCGCGCACCAATGCGCGGATGGTGCGGACCGCACTAACGCGGGAAACCTGGGAAAGCATCAACGAAGCGTGGATGACATGCCGGCGCATGCTGGCGGCACCGATCGACCAGCGCGAGCTGCCCAAGATCCTCGATGCCATCAAGCGCGAGACGGCGCTGATCCGCGGTGCCTTCCACGGCACGATGCTGCGCAACGAGATCTTCGACTTCGCCCAGCTCGGCATCTATGTCGAGCGCGCCGACAACACCGCGCGCATTCTCGACGTCAAATATTACGTGCTGCTGCCGTCGATTTCTTGGGTCGGCTCGTCGCTGGACAACTACCAGTGGGAATCGATCCTGCGTTCGGTCTCGGCGCACCGGTCCTATCGCTGGGTCTACGAAGCCGACTACAAGGCGACAAACATCGCCGACTTCCTGATCCTCAACCGACGCATGCCACGCTCGCTCGCGTATTGCTACCATATGATCGCGGAGAGCCTTGATTTCCTTGCCGAAGACTATGGCCAACAGCATGACTGCCATGGCACGCTCGCAGGCATCAGGGCGAAGCTCAAGCCCGGCAGTATCGCATCGATCTTCGACGGCGGGCTGCATGAATTCCTGAGTGACTTCATTATTAGCAACAACAGGCTGGGCAACGAGGTTGCCGAGAATTACCGGTTCTTCTGATGCCGCTGAAGATTTCCCATCGCACGGTTTATTCCTACGACGCGCCCGTGCCCTATGCGTTGCAGCGCGTGCGTCTGCAGCCGCTCAGCGGCTCCACGCAGACGGTCGTGTCATGGACGGTAGAGGTCGAAGGCGCGAACGAGGAGGTGCGCTTCCACGACCAGTTCGGCAACGACACGCGCCTGCTGAGCGTTTCCGGCGAAGCGCAGGCGATCGAGATCACGGCGAGCGGGGAGGTGGAGGTGCGCGACACGGCCGGTGTCACCGGCCCCCATACCGGCTTTGCTCCCTTGTGGCTGTTCGAGCGCCCGACCTCGCTGACGACGGCCGGTCCGCTGATCGGGGAGATCGCTCGCAGCATCGAGGGCGGAGACGATCTCAGCCGGATGCACGCGCTGTCCGGCGCGATCCGCGAGAGGGTCGCCTATACGGTCGGCGCAACCGATGCGGCGACCAGCGCCGAGGATGCGGTCATGCAGGGCGAGGGCGTCTGCCAGGACCACTCACATATATTCCTGGCAGCGGCGCGCAGCCTCGGCTTTCCGGCCCGATATGTGAGCGGATACCTGCGGCTCGACGATACCGTGGAGCAGGTTGCGACCCACGCCTGGGCGGAAGCGCATCTGCCGGGGCTCGGCTGGGTTGGCTTCGACATTTCCAACGGCATCGCGCCCGATGGGCGATATGTGCGACTTGCGACCGGACGCGACTACCGCGACGCGATGCCGGTTTCGGGCATAAGGCTGGGCCACGCGCAGGAACGGCTTGAAGTTCACATCACTGTCGAGCAGTAATCAGGTTTGCTCAAACTGCGAAGTGCCTGATTCATGACCTATTGCGTAGGCCTCAAGATCGACCGCGGTCTCGTCTTCATGTCGGACACGCGCACCAATGCCGGGGTCGACTCGATCTCGACCTTCCGCAAGATGTATACGTGGGAGATGCCGGGAGAACGCGTGCTGGTACTGCTCGCGGCCGGAAACCTGGCCACCACGCAGGCGGTTGTGAGCCTGCTCGACGAGCGCTCCAAGGCGCCGGAGGACCGGGAACCGTCGATCCTCAAGACGCCGTCGATGTACCAGACCGCGCGGCTGATCGGCGATACGGTGAAGGAGGTGATCTCCAGCTCCGCCCCGGTCGGCCAGAATGCCGACGCGTTCGGCGCCTCCTTCATTCTGGGCGGGCAGATCAAGGGGACCGAGCCGCGGCTTTTCATGGTCTATCCAGAAGGCAACTTCATCGAGGTGAGCGACGACACGCCGTTCTTCCAGATCGGCGAGACGAAATACGGCAAGCCGATCCTCGTTCGCGCCTATGATCCGTCCATGACGTTCGCCGAAACCGTCAAGCTGCTCATGGTATCCTTCGATTCCACCGTGAAATCGAACCTGTCGGTGGGCCTGCCGCTCGATCTTCTATTCTACGAGCGTGACACTTTCGAAGTGACCTACAGAAAGCGCATCGGCTCCGACGACGCTTATTATCGGGAGATTTCCGATGGTTGGTCGGATGCTCTGAAATCGGCCTTCAAGAGCTTGCCCGACTTCAAGCCTTAGCCTGACCTTTTCAGCATAAAAGAAGGGCCCGCGAGCGGGCCCTATTTGTTTTCAAGCTCAGACTCGGATCAGCCGTATGGCGAGCGGCACTGGCGGCGCGGTCCGTTATAGGGTTGATACGTGTTGTCGTAGGCCCTGTAGGACCGGTAGCGCGAATAGCACCAATCGACGTGGGCGTTGCCGCCGCGCGGGCGGTAGCGGATCGGCGGTTCCTGAGCGGCAATAGCGCCGCCGATAATGGCGCCGGCGATGAAAGCTGCAGGCGGGAACCAGTAGCCGTTGTGATAGCGATAGCCCGGCCTGCGGTCGCGATAGCCGCGATGGCCGCGATAATAGCCGCGGCGATCGCCACGATAATGGTGACGATACCCATCCCGGTAGCGCTCACGGTACTGAACTTCAGTCGGGCCCAGTCTTTCCCATGCGGGTGCCGGCGAGGGCATCGCCGCGGTCGCAGGCGCGACGAACGGCACCGAAAGCGCCATCGCCGCAGCGCAGATACTGGAAACGATCTTCAACATGCCGGGTCTCCTTGCGTCCAACAAATCGTGCGTTCCAATCCCTTCAAGCGCTTAAACGATCATTCGACCGGAACGTTCCGGAAGGCTATGCTTCTTTATAAGTGTCTACAAGCTACGCTCTTGTATTAGTCGCACTACCTGGAAGCAGACTAAACATCGTCTTCCGCGACAATACCGCCTTCGTTTTCCAGCGTCGCAATTCGCGCCACTTCCGATCGCGTGAACTTGAGCCGTACCCCGGCCCCGCCACCGCCCTCAGGGATAAATCGGACGCCGCCATGCTCGAGCGCCGCTGCGATGGCATCGATCGACGCCGGCTCGACAGGTGTGCGGCCTGTTTCGAAGTCGGCGATCACGGCGGCAGTTACGGCTGAAGCGCGAGCCAAGTCGTCGATTGTCCATTCGATCAGCGCGCGCCCGGCGCGGCATTGTGCAGGCAGCAATTGCAGAGCCTTTCCGATGACTTGACGCGAAATCGTATCAACCGGCAGATTGTGCCGCAACGCCCTTTGATAGATGCCGCGAGGCTGCAAAGGCAGGCGGTTGAGCTGCTTGGCTGTACACTTGTTTTTGCGGTTGACCGCGTCAGGCGCGCTCCCTATGTTCGCGCGCAATTTCCAGGCCGCTTCGGGCGCGCCACGGGAGCGCGTAGCTCAGTTGGTAGAGCAACTGACTTTTAATCAGTAGGTCCAGGGTTCGAGCCCCTGCGCGCTCACCAGAAAATGCCCCGTCTATATCTTCCTACGATTTCTGTCTGGCTCGGCGGCAGGCTCAGCATTCGGATCGTTGAGTTTTTCGCAAAGCAAGGCTGCGGAGCTATAGGATAGCCCCACCAAAGACAGCGAACCGAGTTTTGCGGGCTCGTCATGCCAATTGTCCCATACCATCCAGGTGCCGAAGGGTTCCTCGATGCGCTCAAAACGATTGTTGTCCTGCACTGCTGTCCCGCCTGTCTGCTCCGGGAGGGGCCTATCGCAGCGTCAGGGTTTACGATGCGTTAATGCGGGCGGCTTTGTGTGCGATTTTGGCACAATCGGACGCTGCGGACGCTTCGTCCGAACCGGGACGACGCGCAAGCAATTCGATCCCCCGGCAGGTACAGCGACCCTATGACACGTTTTGATGATTGGAGCACGTGCGCGCCAGCGTCTATATCGTGGCCAAAATCGAACTGACGCAGGTAACGATCATATGGCAGTGGATGTCGGCTATCTCAGCGCTGTCGGAGCAGGCGCGATCTCGTTCCTGTCGCCATGCGTCTTGCCTCTGGTGCCGCCCTATCTCTGCTACATGGCGGGGGTATCGATGGACGACTTCCGGGCTAGCGAGACGACATCCGGCAGCGCTGCAACCGTTGCGGCAAATCCGCCGCGCCTGGCGTTGATGAACGCCTCCTTCGCTTTCGTGCTGGGCTTTACAACCGTATTCGTGGCGCTGGGCGCCGGCGCCTCGACCATCGGCGGGCTGCTGCGCGTGTGGCAGCAGGAACTGGCGATGGTCGCGGGTGTGCTCATCATCGCCATGGGGCTCAATTTCCTCGGCGTGATCCGCATTCCGCTGCTGTCGCGCGAGGCCCGTTTCCAGCCCGGCGGCAAGCCGGCCAGCATGGCGGCAGCCTATGTGATGGGGCTTGCCTTCGCCTTCGGCTGGACGCCTTGCATCGGGCCGGTGCTGGGCCCGATCCTGACGCTTGCCGGCGGTCGAGATACCGTCGGCGAGGGCGCGCTGCTTCTCGCGGCCTACTCGTTGGGCCTCGGCATCCCGTTCCTGCTGGCCGCGCTGTTCTCAGGCGCGTTCATGCGGTTCCTCGGTCGTTTCCGCATGCATCTGGGCCGTGTCGAGAAGGTCATGGGCGTGTTGCTCGTGATCGCCGGCGTGCTGTTCCTGACGGGCGGCATCCAGGCGGCATCCTACTGGCTGCTGGAAACCTTCCCGACGCTCGGCACGCTGGGCTAGGCGCGCCACAGCCTTTCGCGCAGCCATGCCACCGGAAAGGTGGCAAGCACGATGCCGGCCATGACCAGTGCGATGCCGGCGATGTGGAACGCCTCCAGCCTTTCGCCCAGGAACCCCACGGCCATGAGCACGCCGTAGGGCGGCATCAGGTACATGAAGACGCCGGTGAGCGAAGGCCCAAGCTGGCGCAGACCGAACTGGAAGCTCGAGAATGCCAGCAGCGAGGCGAAGATGACGATGCCGGCGATGCCGCCCCAGGCCGAGCCGGTGGAAGGGATTGCCGCGCCGTTGAACCACTCAAGCGCCGCGGCCGGCAGGAGAAGCGTGGCCCCGATTGCAGCCAGCAGGCCGAGAAGCGCGGCATTGGAAAGGCGCTGAAGGTAGGGCGCGCGATAGATGATGGAATAGGTCGCCCAGGCGATTGCCGCTGCCACGAACAGCAGGTCGCCGAGATTGAAGTCGAGCGAGAACAGCGCCAGCGGGTCGCCGCGCAGCAAGATGGTTGCGATGCCGACAAAGGCGATGAGGGAACCGACGCCCTCGCGCAGGCCGATTCGCCGGCCCCTGAACATGGCTTCCAGAAGCAGGATGATGACCGGTGAGGTGGTGTAGATCAGCGTGCCGTTGGTGGCCGATGTCCACCGAAGCGCGAGATAGACCCCGGCGCCGCATACGCACATGCCCAGGAAGGCGAGCAGCGCCAGCGTTTTCCAATGCGCGCGCACGACGCTGCCGATGACCGTCCGTTCCCGCAGCATGAAGGGGGAGAGTGCCAAAGCCACCGCCAGCCAGCGCAGGAAGGCCAGCATGAACGGCGAGACTTCGCCGATCGTGCCACGGCCGAACACCAGATTGCTCGAGAAGAACAGCGGCGCGAGCAGCATGATCGGTATTGCAAGCCGGGTCATGCGGGAGGTGTTGTCGGTCAAGGCATGATTCCGGTAGCTGGAGTTCATTCGCCGCCATTGCATCGTCTGGCAACGAACCGGGAGGATTGGAGCGGGCCGATCGTGGTGTTACAGAGGATCGGATTCCCGTTCAATCGATAAGCCGGAACGCCTCAATGAGCCAAAGAACGTGCCTGTCCGTCATTCTCGCCGCTGGCGAAGGAACCCGCATGAAGAGCGCGCTGCCCAAGGTGCTGCATCCGATCGCCGGCCTGCCGATGGTGGCGCATGTCGTCAAGGCGGCAAGGCGCGACGAGGCGACCGAGGTGGCGGTCGTGGTTGGGCGCGAGGCGGACACGGTGCGCGAGGCGGTGCTGCCCTTTGCGCCGGAGGCCGAGGTTTTCCTGCAGTCCGAGCGGCTGGGCACGGCGCATGCGGTGCTGGCGTCCCGCGAAAAGATTGCGCGCGGCTATGACGACGTCCTCGTCGTCTTCGGCGACACGCCGCTGGTGCAGGCCGAGGCCCTCGCAGACCTGCGCGCGGAACTGGCCAAGGGCGCGGCGGTCGTCGTCATGGGATTTCGCGCGCCGGACCCGACCGGCTACGGACGGCTGATCGAGGAGAATGGCGCGCTGGTGGCGATTCGCGAGGAACGCGACGCGAGCGCTGCCGAGCGCACCATCGATTTCTGCAATGGCGGCCTGATGGCGATTGCCGGCGCTCATGCGCTGCCGCTTCTCGACGCGGTGAAGAACGACAACGCCAAGGGCGAATATTACCTGACCGACATCGTCGAGATCGCCGCGGGGCAGGGGCTGAAGGTGGTGGCGACGGAAGCGCCCTACGAAAACGTGCTCGGCATCAACAACCGGCTCGAACTCTCCGAGGCCGAGGCGATCTGGCAGCGCCGGCGGCGGCGGGAGCTGATGCTGGACGGCGTGTCGATGTTCGACCCCGACAGCGTGCATCTTTCCCACGACACCGAGATCGCGCCGGATGCGGTGCTGGAACCGAACGTGTTCTTCGGGCCGGGGGTCAAGGTCGCCGCCGGCGCGCGCATCCGCGCCTTTTCGCACCTTGAGAAGGCGATCGTCGGCGAGAATTCCGAAATTGGCCCGTTCGCGCGGCTTCGTCCCGGCGCGCAGATCGGCACCAAGGCCAAGGTCGGCAATTTCTGCGAGGTGAAGAACGCGGTCGTCGACGCGGGCGCCAAGGTCAACCACCTGTCCTATGTGGGCGACGCCCATGTCGGCGCCAAGGCCAATCTCGGCGCCGGCACGATCACCTGCAACTATGACGGCTATGCCAAGCACCATACGGAGATCGGGGCAGGCGCATTCGTGGGAACGAATACCTCCTTGGTCGCACCGGTGACCATTGGCGAGGGGGCCTACATCGCTTCCGGCAGCGTGATTACGGCGAACGTGCCCGACGATGCCCTTGCCTTCGGCCGCGCGCGGCAGGAAAACAAGGAAGGGCTCGGGCGCCGGCTACGCGAGAAGCTGGCGGCCCAGGCGGGCAAGTAACCGTATCGTCAGGCCTTTGTTGTAGGCGGCGTCTGCTGCATTTATTGGATATGAACTGAAACCATATGTGATTTCTGCGTAAGTCTCCGGAACACTATCAATCCGGCGGATCGGGGCGGAACGGGAAGGGTCTGGAAAGATGTGCGGAATCGTTGGGATCGTCGGGCGCGCGCCCGTTGCGCCGCTGATTGTCGACGCGCTCAAGCGGCTGGAATATCGCGGGTACGATTCCGCGGGCGTGGCGACAATTGACCACGGACGGCTGGGTCGCCGCCGGGCCGAGGGCAAGCTCGTCAACCTGGAGAAGCGGCTGGGCGAGGAGCCGCTCGACGGCACGATCGGCATCGGCCACACGCGCTGGGCCACCCACGGCGTGCCGAACGAGACCAACGCGCATCCGCATTTCTCCAACGACGTCGCGATCGTTCACAACGGCATCATCGAGAACTTCGCAGAGCTGCGGTCTTCGCTGATCGCCGACGGTTATGAATTCGCCTCGCAGACCGACACCGAAGTCGTGGCTCATCTCGTCTCAAGGGAGCTGGCGAAGGGGCTCGGCCCCGTCGAGGCCGCGCACAATGCGCTGAAGCAGCTCGAAGGCGCCTTCGCGCTCGCCATCATGTTCCGGGGCGACGAAGACATGATCATCGGCGCGCGCAACGGCCCGCCGCTGGCCGTCGGCCACGGCGAGGGTGAGATGTATCTGGGCTCGGACGCCATCGCGCTCGCTCCCTTCACCAACGCCATCACCTATCTGGAAGACGGCGACTGGGCGGTGGTGCGCCGCGGCGGAATGGAAATCTTCGACATCGAAGGCAAGCCGGTCGACCGCAAGCGCCAGCAGTCCATTGGCAGCAGCTATCTTGTCGACAAGGGCAACTACCGCCACTTCATGGAGAAGGAGATTTACGAGCAGCCGGAAGTGGTTTCCCACACGCTGGCGCATTATCTCGACTTCGCCAACGGCGTCGCCAAGGATTTCGAGACGCCGTTCGATTTCGGCAAGATCGATCGCCTCGCCATTTCCGCGTGCGGCACGGCCTATCTCGCGGGGCTGGTCGGCAAATACTGGTTCGAGCGCCATGCGCGCCTGCCGGTCGACATCGATATCGCCTCGGAGTTCCGCTATCGCGAAATGCCGCTGTCGAAGCAGAGCGGGGCACTCTTCATCTCGCAGTCGGGCGAGACCGCCGACACGCTGGCTTCGCTACGCTATTGCCGGCAGGAGGGCCTGCCGATCGGCGCGATCGTCAATGTGCGCGAATCCACCATCGCGCGCGAATCCGACGGCATCTTCCCGACGCTGGCCGGGCCCGAGATCGGCGTCGCGTCCACCAAAGCGTTCACTTGCCAGCTTTCGGTGCTGGCATCGCTGGCCGTCAAGGCGGCCGCGGCGCGCGGCGAGGTTGATGCCGAGGGTGAGAAGCTTCTGGTACGCCAGCTTTCGGAGGCGCCCAAACTCGCCAACCAGACGCTGAAGCTCGCCGGGCAGATCGAGAAGCTCGCGCGCGACCTCTCGCACTACAAGCACGTGCTCTATCTCGGCCGCGACACCAACTATCCGCTGGCGATGGAAGGCGCGCTCAAGCTCAAGGAAATCTCCTACATCCACGCCGAGGGCTATGCGGCGGGCGAGCTCAAGCACGGGCCGATCGCGCTGATCGATGAGCAGATGCCGGTGATCGTGATCGCCCCGCATGACCGCATCTTCGAAAAGACCGTGTCGAACATGCAGGAGGTGGCGGCGCGCGGCGGCAAGATCATCCTGATTACCGATGCCAAGGGCGCCAAGCACTCGACCATCGACACGCTCGACACCATCATCGTGCCCGACGTGCCCGAGATCATCTCGCCGATCGTCTATTCGCTGCCGATCCAGATGCTGGCCTATTATACGGCGGTGTTCATGGGCACCGACGTCGACCAGCCGCGCAACCTCGCCAAGTCGGTGACGGTGGAGTAGGAAACGGGGTGCGTCCTTCGAGGCTCGCCGTCGGAAGTCTGTAGCCAAGCTGCAGGCGGTGTTGCGGGCTCGCACCTCAGGATGAGGGCGGTTGGCGCTCGAACGCGAGGTGTCGCTGGCTCGACTGCACCACCTCCCCATCTCCGAGGCTCGCCCTCGAAAGTCTGTAGCCAAGCTGCAAGCGGCTTGCGGGCTCGCACCTCGGGATCAGGACTGTAGCGCATCGAGCCCGCGGTGAGTGGGTTCGATCAATCCACCTCCCTCATCCTGAGGTGCGAGCGAAGCGAGCCTCGAAGGACGCACGAGATCTTTTAGGGCACGGAAATCGACTTAACTACCCCGCCCGACGGAACTACCCCGCCCGCAGCAGGCGCACAGCGTCGTCGCGGCCGTAGAGGTAGAGGAGGACCCGCAGTGCTTCGCCACGAGGTGAGCGCAGGTCGGGGTCGCGGTCGAGCATGACGCGCGCGTCGTCGCGCGCGATCTCCAAAAGGTCGGAATGGTGGTCGAGCCGCGCCACGCGGAAACCCGGTGTGCCCGACTGGCGGGTTCCGAGCAACTCGCCTTCGCCGCGCAATTTCAGGTCCTCCTCGGCGATGCGGAACCCGTCCTCGGTCTCGCGCATCACCGACAGGCGCTGCTTGGCGACGAGGCCGAGCGGTTCCTTGTAGAGAAGCACGCAAGACGAGGGCTTGTCGCCGCGCCCGACGCGGCCGCGCAACTGGTGTAGCTGCGCGAGACCGAAGCGCTCGGCGTGCTCGATGACGATGATGGTGGCGTCCGGCACGTCAACGCCGACCTCAACC
This sequence comes from Neoaquamicrobium sediminum, assembly GCF_040970315.1. NCBI lineage: Bacteria > Pseudomonadati > Pseudomonadota > Alphaproteobacteria > Hyphomicrobiales > Phyllobacteriaceae > Neoaquamicrobium > Neoaquamicrobium sediminum. The sequence goes on from NZ_JAZHFV010000003.1 coordinate 62,520, forward strand.
ACCGTCGTGCCGACCAGAAGCAGTGTTTCGCCTTCCTTGAAGGCGCGCATGGCTTCGTCCTTGTCGCGGCCGTTCATGCGGCCGTGGATCAGGCCGACTTTTTCCCCGAAGTCCGGCTGCAAGGCGGCAAAGCGGTCTTCCGCCGACATCAGCTTCACTTCCTCGGATTCTTCCACCAGCGGGCAGATCCAGTAGACCTTCTGTCCCTCGGCAACGGCCTTTCGCATGCGCTCCACCAGTTCGCCGAGCCGCTCCAGCGGCAGCGTCACCGTCTGGATGGGCCGGCGGCCGGCCGGCTTTTCGGTCAGCCGCGACACGTCCATGTCGCCGAAGGCGGTGAGCACCAGCGTGCGCGGGATCGGCGTCGCGGTCATCACCAGCATGTCGACGGCCTCGCCCTTGGCCGAAATCGCCAGACGCTGATGGACGCCGAACCGATGCTGTTCGTCGATGATCGCCAGCGCGAGGTCGTGGAAGACCACGCTTTCCTGGAACAGGGCGTGGGTGCCCAGCACGAAATGGATTGCACCCGATGCGATGCCTGCGAGGATTTCGGCCCTCTCGCGGCCCTTCTCGCGCCCTGTCAGCACCACCGCGCGCAAGCCGGCGCGGGCGGCAAGCGGCGCGATGGTAGCGAGATGCTGGCGGGCGAGGATTTCGGTCGGCGCCATGAGCGCCGCCTGCCCGCCTGCTTCGGCCGCCCGCGCCATCGCAAGCAAGGCGACCACCGTCTTGCCCGAGCCGACGTCGCCCTGCAGCAGCCGCAGCATCCGGTCGGGCGAGGCGAGGTCGGCGTGGATTTCCTCAAGCGCGGCTTCCTGCGAGCCGGTGAGCGAATAGGGCAGTGCGGCGCGGATCGCCGCCTCGAGCCTGCCGTCGCCGACGAGCGGCCGGCCCGTCGTCCGCCTGATGCGAGCCCGCACGAGCGCCAGCGCGAGTTGTCCCGCCAGCAACTCGTCATAGGCGAGGCGCCGCCAGGCAGCACCTTCCGGTGAAATGTCGAGCGGATCGGCGGGCTCGTGCAGACGGTGCAGCGCCATGCGAATGGCCGGAAAACTGTGCCGCCGCATCAATTCGCCATCCAGCCATTCCGGCAGGTCGGGCAGGCGGGCGACGGAACCGAGAATCGCGCGGCGAAGCACCTTGCCGGAAAGCCCGGCGGTCAGTGGGTAGACCGGTTCCACCAGCGGCAGGTCGCCCGCGCGCGCCACGGGCACCATGTGGTCCGGATGTACCATGGAGGGGCGGCCGTTGAACCACTCCATGCGGCCGGAAACCAGCATGCGCTCGCCTTCCGGCAGGGCTTTTGCCAGCCACTCCTGCCGGGCGTGGAAGAAGGTCAGCGCGATCTCGTCGCTCTCGTCATACGCATAGACGCGATAAGGCACGGAGCGGTTGCCGCGCGGCGGCGGCTGGTGCCGGCCGATAGTCACCTCGAGAGTGACCACGACGGTCTCCGGCGCGTCGGCGATCAGGTAGCGCGTGCGCCGGTCGATCATCGAATGCGGCAGGACGAACAGCAGGTCGCCGACGCGCGCCTCGCGACCGCCCGTATCCATTGGCACCACGTTGGCGATCAGGCCGGCCACTTTCGGGCCGACGCCGTCGAGCGTGGTGACGGGTGAAAACAGCGGATCGAGCAGGGAAGGGCGCATCGGCCGACCATATGTCGGCAGACCGTGTCCGCAAAGGCTGACATTGGCGTCGCCAGCCGCTATATGCGCCATTCATCCATGGCTTTCCACAGACCCTTGGGGTTTTCCCGATCATGACCGGAACCACGCGGTCCAGCGCCGATCTCGACATCCGCCGCCGCAAGGCGCTTTTCCGCTCCTGGCACCGGGGCATGCGCGAGGTCGACCTGATCCTCGGCAGCTTTGCGGACGGCGAGATCGGCCGGCTCACCGATGGCGAGCTGACGGCCTATGAGGCGCTGATGGCGGAGCCCGATGCCGATATTCTGAAATGGGTGACGGGCGAGGCCGCCGTGCCAACCCGCCACGACAACGAGGTGTTCGCGAAGATCCTGACATATCGCGAAACGCCGCTTGCCTGAGTGACGACCGAACCATGAGCCTCATCGACCCCATCCGCCTTGCGCAGGACGGCCCCACCGTCGTCGACGGTGTTGCCGACGGATACGAAGCCTTCGCGCTGGCGGCTATTGCCGCCGGGCTGGGCGAGCAACCGCTGATCTTCGTCGTTCGCGATGGGCAGCGGCTGCCAGCCATTGCCGAAACGCTCGCTTTCGTCGCGCCCGACCTGCCGGTTCTCGAACTGCCTGCCTGGGACTGCCTGCCCTATGACCGCGTTTCGCCGGGTTCCGATGCCGCCGCCAGGCGCCTCGACGCGATGGCCGCAATGGCGGCACTGGCCGAGAAGCCTCATCGTGCGGTGATTCTGGTGAGCGCCAACGCGCTTTTGCAGCGCATGCCGCCTGCGGATGCGATCGCTGCGCAGAGTTTCGTTGCGAAGCCGGGCAATCAGGTCGACATGAACGAGCTTGCCGCCCGACTGGAAACCAGCGGTTTCGAGCGCGTTCCGACCGTGCGCGATGTCGGCGAGTTCGCCGTCCGCGGCGGCATTCTCGATCTCTACGCGCCGGGCGACGATCCGCTGCGGCTGGATTTCTTCGGCGATACGCTGGAATCGATCCGCGCCTTTGACGTAGCGAGCCAGCGCACGACCGGCCAGCGCCCGTCGCTGACGCTCAAGCCGATGAGCGAGGTGACGCTGACGCCCGACACGATCAGCCGTTTCCGCCGCGCCTATATCGAGGCATTCGGCGCGCCCTCGCGCGACGACGCGCTCTATGCGGCGGTCAGCGAGGGCCGGCGCTTTGCCGGCATGGAGCACTGGCTGCCGCTGTTCTACGAACGGCTCGACACGGTGTTCGACTATCTGCCCGACGTGCCGGTCATCTTCGATCATCTGACGCGCGAGGCGATCGGCGAGCGCCATGCGCTGATCGAGGATCATTACGAGGCGCGCGTGCGCCAGCCGGCCGCCGGCATGGGCGAGGCCGTGCCCTACAAGCCGGTGAAGCCGGACCTGCTCTACCTGACGCCGGACGAGGTTTCGGGCCGCACCGCCAGCCGCCGATCCGCGGAGTTCACCCCGTTCGAGGTGCCGGAGACGAGCGGCCGCACGCTGCGCCACGCCGGCGCCCATGGCGGCCGGAACTTCGCCGAGGAGCGCGCCGACCCCAAGGCGAACGTGTTCGACCACGCCGTTCGCCACATCGCCGCGTTGCGCGCCGCGGGGCGTCGCGTGCTGGTTGCGGGCTGGAGCGAGGGCTCGCTCGACCGGCTGACCCAGATCCTTGCCGAACACCAGCTTGAAAACCTGAAGCGCGTCGGCTCGCTGGCGGAAGCAGCGAAGCTCAAGCCGGGCGAGGCCGGCCTCGTGGTGCTGCCGCTCGAGGCGGGTTTCGAGACCGAGCAACTCGTCGTCGTCGCCGAGCAGGACATTCTCGGCGACAGGCTGGTTCGGCGCAGCAAGAAGCGGCGCAAGGCGTCTGATTTCATTGCGGAAGTCGCCGCACTTTCGGCCGGCGACATCGTCGTGCATGCAGACCATGGCATCGGCCGGTTCGTGGGCCTGCGCACCATCGAGGCTGCCGGCGCGCCGCACGATTGCCTCGAAATCCGCTATGCGGGCGACGACCGGCTTTTCCTGCCGGTCGAAAATATCGAGCTTTTGTCGCGCTACGGCTCTGATGCCGCCGAAACAGTGCTCGACAAGCTGGGCGGCGTTGCCTGGCAGTCGCGCAAGGCGAAGCTCAAGCGCCGGCTGCTGGAGATGGCGGGGCAGCTCATCAATCTCGCCGCCGAGCGCCAGATGCGGCCGGCGCCGGTGATCACGCCGCCCGACGGGCTCTATGGCGAGTTCGCCGCGCGCTTCCCCTATGACGAGACGGACGACCAGCAGGCGGCGATCGATGCCGTCAGCGACGATCTGGCGGCCGGCCGGCCGATGGATCGGCTGATTTGCGGCGACGTGGGCTTCGGCAAGACCGAGGTTGCGCTGCGCGCCGCCTTCCTCGCCGCCATGGAAGGGTTCCAGGTGGCGGTGGTGGTGCCGACGACGCTTCTGGCCCGCCAGCATTTTCGTACCTTCAGCCAGCGCTTTTCCGGCCTGCCTGTCACCGTGCGGCAGGCTTCGCGACTGGTCGGCTCCAAGGAACTGGCCGAGACGAAAAAGGGCATCACCGACGGCACAGTCGACATCGTGGTCGGCACCCACGCGCTGCTGGGCTCATCGATCACGTTCAAGAATCTCGGGCTGCTGATCGTCGACGAGGAGCAACATTTCGGCGTCAAGCACAAGGAGCGGCTGAAGGAGCTGAAAAGCGACGTACATGTGCTCACCCTTTCGGCAACGCCGATCCCCCGCACGCTGCAGCTTGCGCTGACGGGCGTGCGGGAACTGTCGCTAATCACCACGCCGCCGGTGGATCGCATGGCGGTGCGCACCTTCATCTCGCCCTTCGATTCGCTGGTGATCCGGGAGACGCTGCTGCGCGAGCGCTATCGCGGCGGCCAGAGTTTTTATGTGGTGCCGCGCATTTCTGATCTCGCCGAGGTGCGGCAGTTCCTGGAAGAGCAGGTGCCGGAGCTGAAGGTCGCGACCGCGCACGGACAGATGCCGGCGGGCGAGCTCGACGACATCATGAACGCCTTTTACGACGGGCAGTACGACGTGCTGCTGTCGACCACGATCGTCGAATCCGGCCTCGACATCCCGACCGCCAACACGATGATCGTGCACCGGGCCGATATGTTCGGGCTGGCGCAGCTCTACCAGTTGCGCGGTCGTGTCGGCCGCTCGAAGCTGCGCGCCTATGCGCTGTTCACGCTGCCGGCCAACCGAACGCTGACGCAGCTTGCCGAGCGCCGGCTCAAGGTGCTGCAGTCGCTGGACACACTTGGCGCGGGCTTCCAGCTTGCCAGCCACGACCTCGACATTCGCGGCGCCGGCAACCTGCTGGGGGAGGAGCAGTCGGGCCACATCAAGGAAGTCGGCTTCGAGCTCTACCAGCAGATGCTGGAGGAAGCCGTCGCGGAACTGCGCGGCTCGGGCGAGGTCGCCGACGGAAGCTGGTCGCCGCAGATCGCCATCGGTACCTCGGTGATGATCCCCGAAGGCTACGTGCCGGACCTTCAGCTTCGTCTTGCGCTCTATCGCCGGCTTGCCGATCTGGAGACGCCGGAGGAGATCGACGGGTTCGGAGCGGAGCTCATCGACCGATTCGGCCCGCTGCCCGAAGAGGTCGACCACCTGCTCAAGATCGTGTTCATCAAGGCGCTGTGCCGCAAGGCCAATGTCGAGAAGCTCGACGCCGGGCCCAAGGGGGTGGTCATCCACTTCCGCAACAAGGCGTTCCCCGACCCGGCCGGGCTGGTGCGTTTCATCGGCGAGCAGGGTTCGCTGGCCAAGATCAGGCCCGACCATTCGATCGTGCTGATGCGCGAATGGCCGAGCGCACAGAAGCGGCTGGCCGGATCGGCCGTGGTGATGACGCAACTCGCGCGACTGGCGGAGAAGGTGGCGGCCTAGTAGGTTGTGGGCGGGGAGGTCGTCTTATGCTGGAGTTTGGTTTGTTTATATTTGCTGGCTTGCTGGTTAATGCGGCGGCGATTATCGAGCGTCGGACGTATCAAATCACCGGAAGTTCGATATTCGATCAGCAAAATGTTAAATGGTTTCGCTTCGCTGCGGTCGTGGCAATGTCAGTTGACATATTGTATTTTGGAGAAATTGAAACATTCTTCTCTTTTTTTGTCATTTATTGTGTAATTTCATTTCTTATCGCTGTTATTCGGCGATTTAAGCTTAATCGTCGTTTCGACTACTGGTGATCGTTTGGCTGAGCAAGCGGATAATGATCCTCCGGTAGACCCTCACATGCAGCCGGGGTAGCGCGGGCGTGGCCGGGAGTGCTTAAGCCTCGTTCGAAAGCTCGCCCTTAGCCTTCGCAACAGCGACCTGGCGGATGGCGTCGGCGAGCGTCTCGGCGTCCTGCGCGCCCATCACGGCGTATTTGCCTTCGAGCAGGAAGCAGGGCACGCCGCGCACGCCCATCTGGGCGGCGGTCGCGATCTCGCTCTGCACGGATTCGGCGTCAGCGTTGGACGATAGCAGCGCCTCGACCAGCGAGCCGTCCATGCCGGCTTCGACGGCGGTTTCCACGAGTACGGCGCGGTCGCCGATGTCGCGGGCTTCCTCGAAGAACTGTTCGAACAGCCGCCGCACCACCGGCCCCTGCGTGCCGGCGGGGGCCTTGGGCGATGCCGCCCAGCGGATCAGCCGGTGCGCGTCGAGCGTGTTGGGCGAAGTCTGGATGGCCTCGAAATTGAACCGGATGCCTTCGGCCTCGCCGAGCTGCGAGACCTGCGCGTGGATTTCCTTGAGGCGCTCAGCGCTGCCGAACTTGTTCAGCATGTATTCCTTGCGCGGGACGCCGCCGGCCGGAATGGTCGGGTCGAGCTGGTAGGGACGCCAGCGGACGCTGACCGGAACGTCGCCGGCGAGCGTCATCGCTGTTTCCAGCCGCTTCATGCCGATGAAGCACCAGGGGCAGACGACGTCGGAAATGACGTCGACGGTGATGCCGTTCTCTTCGCTCATGTCGATCTCCTTCGGCTGCGGGGGCCGGTCTATTCGGCCGCATGCCACCAGGTGGGGAATTGCGGCCCGTAGACGGGTGTCGCCTCCGGGCGCTCGATCTGGTTCCAGCGCGCCACCCACTTGTCGGGTTGATGATAGAGCGGAACGACGTAGGCGCCACTCATCAGAACCCGGTCGAAGGCGCGCACGGCCGTCTCGAACGTTTCGCGCGTGCGGGCGGCAAGCAGGGCCTCGATCATCGCGTCGACGGCGGGGTCGGCGACGCCGGCGAAATTGTAGGTGCCGTCGAGGTCGCGCGTCACCGAGCCCCAGCGGCCGATCTGCTCGGCGCCGGGCGACAGCGACGAGGTGTAGCGCATCAGCATGATGTCGAAATCGTAGGTGCGCTGGCGCTGGAGATACTGGGCGCTGTCGACGATACGGACCGTGGCGCGGATGCCGAGACGCTCCAGCGTGCGGGCCCATGCCATGGCCAGCGCCTGACCGGACGGGCCGTTGAGCATGATCTCGAACGTCACCGGGCGGCCGTTCGCGTCGACGAGCTGCCGCCCGTCGAGCCTGTAGCCGGCGGCTTTCAGCGCATCCATGCCGGTGCGCAGGAATTCCCGGTCGCGGCCGGAGCCGTCGGAAGCGGGAAGCTTGTACGTGCCGTCCATGATCTCCGGCAGGACGGCGTCGGGGTAGGGCGCCAGCAGCGCGCGCTCCGCATCACTTGCCGGCACGCCATGCGAGGAAAGCGACGATCCGTCATAATAGCTGCGCGTGCGCGTGTAGGCGCCGTTGAACAGGTTGCGGTTCGCCCATTCGAAATCGAAGAGCCCGGCCAGCGCCTGGCGGAAGGCGCGGTCCTGGAAAACCGGCCGGCGCGTGTTCATCACGAAGCCATACATGCCGGACGGCTGCTCGATCGGGAACGCGTCCTTTACCACCCGCCCGGCACTGACAGCAGGAAAGTCGTAGCCGGTCGACCAGCGGCCGGTGTCGGTTTCCTCGAACAGCGTGACGACGCCCTTTTTGAAGGCCTCGAACATCGTGTTGTCGTCGCGGATGTAGTTGATCCGGACCTCGTCGTAATTGTCGAAGCCGCGCTTGGAGGGAATGTCCTTCGCCCAATAGTCCGGGTTGCGCTTCATCACGACCAGTTCGCCGGGACGCACGCTTTCGACGACATAGGGGCCGGAGCCGATCATCGGCTCGAGCGACGACTTGTCGAAACGCTCGCGGTCGATCGCGTGTGCGGGCAGGATGGGCAGCATCGCGAGCAGCAGCGGCGCCTCGCGGCCCGCATCCGGCTTGAAGGTGAAGCGCACACCGTTCTCGCCGACCTTCTCGATCTTCTGCGCCGCCTTGATCCAGTTCTGGTAGATCGGCCGGGCCTTTTCCAGCAGGAGTTCCATCGAGAAGATGACGTCGTCGGCCGTCACCGGCTCGCCATCGGAGAATTTCGCGCGCGGATCGAGCGTGAACTCAATGAAGCTGCGCTCCTCGTCCGTTTCGACGGTTTTCGCGAGCAGCGGGTAGAGCGTGAAGGCCTCGTCGCGCGAGCGCGCCATCAGCGTCTCGAAGACGTTGTTGCCGAGGAACTGGTCGAACAGGCCCCGTGCGCCGTCGCCCTGGACGATGAACGGATTGAGGCTGTCGAAGGTGCCCTGCAGCGCATAGTCGATGCGCCCGCCCTTCGGCGCGTCCGGGTTCGCGTAGGGAAAATGCTGGAAGTCGGCCGGAAGGTCCGGCTCGCCATGCATGGCGATCGCGTGGCTAGGTCCTTCCCCGGCTTCCGCCAGCGGGATGGGCAGCAGGAGGGCAAGCGCCAGGACGGCGGAAAGAGGCGACAGGCGCATGACCATGCTCCGGCACTGACCCATGTTGAAACGGCTGATTCGCCGGCACCGTAACATGGGAGGCGCGCGGGCAGGAATCCCCGCCTTGCACGTCGCCAAATTTCGCCGCAGGTCTGGATTCCGGCAAGCTGGCGGTGTAACAGGCGCGAGGAGTCATGCTGTCGCCGCAATTGATCCGCAGTAGCGGGCCGACCGTCGGCGCGCGCCACAGCTCACTTTCTGAGAGGAAAACGACCCAATGAACCGCCGCAAAACCAATGCGACCCGACTTTCCATCCTGGCCGCCGGTGCTCTTGGCGTCGCCGTGACCGCCACCCTGCCGGCCGCTGCCCAGCAACAGCAGCAGCAACTGCCGGAAGGCTGGTTCAAGGCCTGCAGCAAGCAGGAAGACGTGGACATCTGCAACGTGCAGAACATCAAGGTTGCCGATACCGGCCAGCTTCTCACCGGCATCAGCCTGATCGAGGTGAAGGGCAAGACCAACCGCCGCGTGTTCCAGGTAACGGTTCCGACCGGCCGCATGATGCCTCCCGGCATCGGCCTGCAGATCGATGGCGGCCAGGCCCAGAAGCTCGACTACATGCTTTGCCTGCCGGACCGCTGCATCGCGGAAGGCCAGCTCAACGACCAGCTCGTCGCTTCCTTCAAGCGCGGCTCGGAACTGACGCTGACCTCGGTCAACTTCCAGAACCAGGCGAACCCGATCAAGGTTTCGCTGGCAGGCTTCACGGCAGCCTTCGACGGTGAGCCGCTGCAGCAGTCGGACCTTGAGGACCGCCAGCGCCAGATTCAGGACTTCGTCAGCAAGAACACCGACGATTTCGCCAAGAAGCTGCGCGAAGAGCAGGAAAAGGCGAAGCAGGGCAACTAAGGCCCCGCATCAGACCGGAAACAAAAAAAGCGGGCCATCCGGCCCGCTTTTTTTATGCCGTCCGTCCGGCGGACGAAGCCTGTCAGTGCTGGGCGCGACCCTTCGGTGCGTAGTGGCCGTCGCTGGTCTTGTCGAAAAACTCGGCCAGTTGCGGATGACGCACCGGCTCGCCAGAACTGTCGTCGAGCAGGTTCTGCTCCGACACGTAGGCGACGTATTCGGTTTCGTCGTTTTCCGCGAGCAGATGGTAGAACGGCTGATCCTTGCGCGGGCGTACCTCGGCGGGGATCGCTTCGTACCATTCTTCGGTATTCGCGAACTCGGGATCGACGTCGAAAATCACGCCGCGAAACGGAAACAGGCGGTGCCGCACGACCTGTCCGATCCGGAACTTTGCTACTTTTGCTTCACGCATTTCTTTGCACCATCGGGTCTATTTGGCGCATTGCAGCGCACAATTCAATCCTTGCCGCGCTTGACGGGCCGCGGCGGGCAGGGTAGCCGCGCAGCATCAGCCCCTTCGACAGACCGGTATTTCCCAAGGTTGCCATGGCAGACATCGTCGGACTTGTTCTGCCTTTCTTCGGCATGATCCTGCTTGGCGCGATCGCCGCGCGCATCACCCGCCAGCCGCTCGAAGCGCTCGGGTGGATGAACACGTTCATCGTCTACATCGCGTTGCCGGCGCTGTTCTTCCAGCTGATCGCGCGGACCCCCATCGAGCAGTTGACCGAGTGGCGCTACATCTTCGGGGTTGTGCTTTCCACCTATCTGGTCTTCAGCTTGATGTTTGTCGGCTCGGTGATCGTCTCGCGTGGCGAGATCGCCGAGAGCACGATCAAGGGACTGGCGGCCGCCTACGGCAATATCGGCTATATGGGGCCGGGCCTCGCATTGCTTGCGCTGGGGCCGGAGGCCGCGGTGCCGGTGGCGCTGATCTTCTGTTTCGAGAACGTGCTGCATTTCGCGATCGCGCCGACGATGATGGCGCTTGCGGGCGACGAAAAAGCGTCGCCCGGCCAGGTGGCGCTCGGCGTCGTCAAGCGCATCGCACTGCACCCGTTCATCATCGCCACCGCCGTCGGCGTCCTGGCGGCATGGCTCAAATTCGAGCCGCCGGTTCCGGTGGCGCGGCTGTTGGAATATCTGGCGCAGGCGGCCGCGCCCTGCGCGCTGTTCGTCATGGGGGTCACGCTTGCCCTGCAGCCGCTGCGCCGCGTGCCGCGCGAACTCGGCGCGATCGTGACGCTGAAGCTCGTGGTGCACCCGATCCTTTGCTATCTGGTGCTCAGCCTGATCGGCAATTTTTCGGAAGTATGGGTGTTTTCGGCGGTCCTGCTGGCGGGGCTGCCGACCGCGACGAACGTTTTCGTGATCGCCCAGCAATACGGTGTGTGGGTGCAGCGCGCCTCGGCGAGCCTGCTGCTGACCACCGTTCTGTCGGTCGTGTCGGTGACCGGGCTGCTCTATCTCATCCGCAACGGCATATTGCCGCCGGACCTGTTTCCCTGATCGTCAGACCCGGAAGACGCTGCCGAAACCGCTGCCGGTGCGCAGCCCCTCGCGCATGAACAGCGCGCGCAGAGGCGGCGCGGCACCCAGCAGGCTCAGCCCGGCGGTGCGCATGAGCTGCACCGGAAGCATGTCCGAAAGCAGCGAGCGGTTGAGCATGTTGACGGCCGACGACCGCGCCAGAATGTCGGGGCGGCGGCGACGATCATAGGCTGAAAGTGCCGCCGGCGATCCTGGATCGTCGGAATGGCGCATCGCCGTATCCAGCAGGCTTTCGACGTCGCGAATGCCGAGATTGAGCCCCTGCGCGCCGATCGGCGGGAAGATGTGAGCCGCCTCGCCGACGAGCGCGACGCGGTTCGCGGCAAAGCGGCGGGGAAGGGCGGAACTGAGCGGAAACACCTGCCGGCCGGGCTCGACGATGACGCGCCCGAGCATGGACTGCATGCGTTCCTCGACGATGAGCGACAGTTCGTCATCCGAAAGCCGGACCAGTTCCTCCGCGCGATGCGGGCGCGTGACCCAGACGAGGCTGGAGCGCTGTCCGGACAGCGGCACAAGCGTGAATGGCCCATCTTCGGTGTGAAACTCCGTCGACGTGTCGTTGTGGGGCCGCGCGTGGGCGAAATCCAGCACCAGCGCCGACTGGCCCGTACTCCCGGCGCTAACAGTGATGCCGGCAGCCTCGCGCGCCGGCGACATACGCCCATCGGCCGCGACCGCGAGCCGGGCCGATACGGTTCGGCCGTCGGCAAGCTCGGCCTCGATGGAGTCGGCATCGATATTCCAGTGGGAGACGGTGGTTTCGGCGCGTTCGACGCTCTTGCTCGCTGAAACGGCCTCGTCTAGCGCGGCCAGCAGGCGGCGGTTGGGAATGTTGAGCCCGAAATAGTCTTCACCGATCTCGCTGGCGCGGAAGGTGACGACGGGGCTGCGCAGCAGGCGCTGTGTCGCGTCGGCGATGCGCATGACCTTCAAGGGCGCGGCATCGGTGCGCAGCGCATCCAGCAGGCCTAGTTCATCGAGGAAATCCAGAGACGGCTTCATCAGCGCCGTCGTGCGCCGGTCGGCGAGATTGGCGGGTGGCCCGGCCAGCGCCACACGGAACCCGGCGCGCCCGAGAGAGAGTGCGGACATGAGGCCTACCGGGCCGGTTCCGGCGACGACGATGTCAGCTTCAATCTTCATGGATCTGCTCCGCATGGTGCCCGTTTGGCATATAGGGCGGCGGGGCGATCTTGATCAACGTGTCGAATTGGCCCATTGCGGCGAGATGAGCGAGTTGCGCGACGACTTTTCGAGGCTTGATACGCCCAGCCGGATGGCCGCCGGGCTGGCAGGCCGCGCGAAGGCGCTCGTCTATGCAAGCGTTGGCCTGGCCGTGGGTCTGTCATGGCTGGTGCTTGCCGCTATGGCGCATCGGGTCTCACAGGGCGCGCTGCCGGCAACGCAAGGGCCTGGAGCCGACCTGCTGGCGGCGCTGCCCGACCTGCCGTTGCCGGCATTTCTGGAACGCTTCTTCGCGCTCTGCCTGTCGCCGTTGCCTGCCGGCGATCCCGTGGCCGAGTTCCTGGCGCTGCTGGCGATGTGGTTCCTGATGGCGGTGGCGATGATTTTGCCGACGGCCGCGCCGATGGTGCGCACCTATTGCGAGATTGCCGATACCGCCGCCCGCAAGGGGGAGCCGGTCGCGCATCCGCTGGTGCTGGTCGCAGGCTATCTCGGCGTGTGGCTTATCGCATCCGCGCTGTTTACGGCGCTGACCGTGGCGCTGCGGCAGGCAGGCGCGGTCGCCGGTGGTCTCGGGCCGGTGGAGGCGTCGGTTGCCGCGCTGGCGCTGTTGCTGGCAGGGCTCTACCAGTTCAGCCGCCTGAAGGCGGCGTGCCTCGAAAAGTGCCGCAACCCATTCACGGTGCTGTTCTCGCGCTGGAGCGTGCGACCCGCACGCATCCTGCGCCTCGGGGCGGAACAGGGGCTCTGGTGTCTGGGCTGCTGCTGGGCGCTGATGCTGGTGATGTTCGCCGTTGGGCTCATGAACATCTTCTGGATGGCGCTGTTGGCGGTGTTCAGTCTTGTGGAAAAGGAAACGGCGGGTTCGCTTCCAACGCGGCTCGCCGGCGCGATATTGCTTGTCTGGGCAGCCGTGCTGCTTGTAGTTTCGTGGTAGCCGAGGAGGTGGCGATGGCCGAAACAAGTTGGGCGATGAAGGGGGAGCTGGTGCTGTCGTGCAACTGCACCGTCTTCTGCCCCTGCGTCCTGTCGCTCGGCCAGCATCCGCCGACGGAGGGATATTGCCAGACCTGGGCGGGGTTCCGCATCGATTCCGGTCATTTCGGCGATGTCGACCTATCCGGGCTCAATCTCGGGCTGATTATGGAAATCCCCGGCTATATGAGCCGCGGCAACTGGACGGCCGGGCTGTTCGTGGACGAGCGCGCCTCGATCTACGCACAGAAGGCGATCGGCAAAATATTCTCCGGCAAGGCCGGCGGCACCACAGGCCTGTTGTCGATCCTTGTCGGCAAGTTCCTCGGCATCGAGCGCGCGCCGATCAGCTACGAGGTGCGCGACAAGACCCGCATCTTCCAGATCCCGAAGATCATCGACGGTGCGGTGACGCCAATCCCCGGCAAGAACCGCGACGACGATACGGTCATCACCAATTCCGAATACTGGATCGCGCCGGAGATCATCGTCGCCAAATCCGACAAGAGCCGGCTGCGCGCCTTCGGCCGCAACTGGAACTTTGCCGGGCGCTCCGCCGAAATCTGCAAGCTGGACTGGCGTGGGCCGTGACAGACGAACTATCGCCGAAAAAGAAGCTCTCGCAGCGTATTCCGAGACCGAAGAAGAAGGTGACGTGGCCGCAGGCGCGCGCCTTTTCGGTGCACCTGCTGACGGCTTCGGGCTCGTTCCTGGCCTTCCTGTCGCTGGTCTCTGCCGCCGAGAAGCAGTGGACGGCCATGTTCCTTTGGCTCGGCCTCGCGCTGTTCGTCGACGGCATCGACGGCCCGATCGCGCGCAAGCTCGATGTCAAGGAAGTGCTGCCGACATGGTCGGGCGAGATGCTCGACAACATTATCGACTACGTGACCTACGTGCTTATTCCGGCCTTCGCGCTCTACCAGAGCGGCTTCATGGGCGAGGGTCTGTCGTTCCTGTCGGCGGCGATTATCGTCGTTTCCAGCGCGATCTACTATGCCGACACCGGCATGAAGACGAAGGAGAATTTCTTCAAGGGGTTCCCCGTGGTCTGGAACATGGTCGTGTTCACCCTGTTCGTGATCCATCCCGGTGAGTGGGTCTCCTTCGGCATCGTCGTGATCGCGGCGATCCTTTCGTTCGCGCCGGTCAACTTCCTGCATCCGGTGCGCGTCAAGCGGCTGCGGCCGCTGAACCTCGGCATCTTCCTCGTCTGGTGTGTTCTCGGCGTCGTGGCGCTGCTCCAGCAGATGGATTCGTCGCAGATCGTGCGCATCGGTGTCGGCATCACGGGCGTCTACCTGTTCGTGATCGGCGGCATCATGCAGCTTTTCCCAAAACTAGGACTGAAAAAGGACTGACATGGCCAAGGCGATACGCGTTCACGAGCACGGAGGGCCCGAGGTCCTGCGCTACGAGGATCATGACGCAGGCAAGCCCGGCAAAGGCGAGGCGCTGATCCGGCATACGGCCATCGGACTGAACTTTCTCGATACCTACTTCCGCTCCGGGCTTTATCCGGCCCCGGCGGGGCTGCCGCTCATCCCCGGCAACGAGGCCGCCGGCGAGGTGCTCGAGGTGGGCGAGGGCGTCGACTGGGTCAAGCCGGGCGACCGCGTCGCCTATGTCGGGGGGCTCGGCGCCTATGCGCAGGAGCGCATCATCGCGGCCGACCGGCTGGTGAAGGTGCCGGACGGCATCTCCGATGAAGACGCGGCCGGCATGATGCTCAAGGGCATGACGGCAGAGTACCTGTTGTTGCGCACCTATCCCGTGAAGCCGGGCGACACGGTGCTCTACCACGCGGCCGCCGGCGGCGTCGGTCTCATCTTCGGCCAGTGGGCGCGCAAGCTCGGCGTGACGCTGATCGGCACCGTCGGCTCGGCCGAAAAGGCCGAACTGGCGAAGGCGCATGGCTACGAGCACGTCATCAACTACAGCGAGGAGGATTTCGTCGCCCGGGTGAAGGAAATCACCGGCGGCAAGGTGTGCGACGTAGTCTACGATTCCGTCGGAAAGGACACGTTCCCGGCCTCGCTCGACTGTCTGCGTGTGCGCGGCATGTTCGTCAGCTTCGGCCAGTCGTCGGGACCGATCCCGCCGTTCAATATGGCGATCCTGTCGCAGAAGGGGTCGCTCTACGCCACGCGGCCGACGCTGTTCCAGTACATCGCAACGCGTGACGAGCTGCAGGCTTCGGCCAATGCGCTGTTCGATGTGGTGAAGTCCGGCGACGTGAAGATCAGGGTCAACCAGCGCTACGCACTGGCCGACGCCGCCAAGGCGCATGCCGATCTGGAAGGCCGCAAAACCACCGGCACCACGGTGCTGATCCCCTAGGGCACGGCAGGCTCTTTTCAGGTTTCGGCCGGGTCGCGACAGCTCCTGACAGTCAGTTGTCAGGAGCTGTCTGCTATACCCAATTCATCGAAACGCTGAATGCGAGGAAACTGCCGTGCTGAAATTCTATCATGCCCCCTGGTCGCGTTCCTCCAGCGTGCTTTGGCTGCTGGAGGAACTGGGCGTGGACTACGAGCTTGTCGAAATCGACATTCGGCAGGAAGGCGGCGTGCCGGAGGAATACCGGAAGATCCAGCCGAACAAGAAGGTGCCGGCCATCGAGCATGACGGCATCGTTATCACCGAGCGAGCTGCGATTACCACCTACCTTGCCGACGCGTTTCCAGATGCTGGCCTCGCACCGCAGATCGGCGATCCGATGCGGGGACCGTATCTGTCGATGCTGGTCTATTGCGACTCGGTGTTCGACCCGGCACTGTCCGCCCACGCACAGGGCTGGAAATATGGAGGCAACAGCTTCTCGTTCGGGACATTCGACGACATGGTCAACTATGTCGACCGTATCCTGACCGAGCGGCCTTATGCGGCGGGCGACCGGTTCACCGCTGCCGACGTGCAACTCGGTTCCAGCATCGGTTATACGATGGAGAACCTGAAGGCCCTGCCGCAGCGCCCGTCATTCCTGGCTTATATGGACCGCCTGCGTGACCGCCCCGCCAACCTCCGCGCGGCCCAGAAGGACCAGGAAATGGCGATGAAGACGCCGTTCTTCCAGAAGCAGTTCGCCTCCCAAGGCTAATTACGCGGCCTGCCCGTGGAGGTCATAGGCATCGGCACGGTCGATCTTGACCGTGACGATGTCGCCGACACGCAAAGGACGACGTGACTCCAGATGGACGTTGCCGTCGATCTCGGGCGCGTCGTAGCGGGTGCGGCCCCTGGCGGCCGTGCCATTCGCCTCGTCGATGATGACGGGCAGGCGCTTGCCGACTTTCTTCTTCAGAAGATTGGCCGATACCTTCTGCTGGCGCTCCATGAAGCGGCGCCAGCGGGCTTCCTTGATCTCCTGCGGTACCTCGGGCAGGCCAAGCGTCTCGGAACGGGCACCGCCGACCGGCTCGTATTTGAAGCAGCCGGCGCGGTCGATCTTCGCCTCGTCCAGCCAGTCGAGCAGGAACTCGAAATCTTCTTCCGTCTCGCCGGGAAAGCCGACGATGAAGGTGGAGCGGACCGCGAGATCGGGGCAGACGTCGCGCCAGGCCTTGATGCGAGCCGCCGTCTTTTCCTGGTGCGCGGGACGGCGCATGTTCTTGAGAACCTGCGGCGAGGCATGCTGGAAGGGAATGTCCAGATAGGGCAGGATCTTGCCCTCCGCCATCAGCGGGATGACCTCGTCGACGTGCGGGTAGGGGTAGACGTAGTGCATGCGCACCCACACGCCCATCTCGCCGAGCTCGCGCGACAGATCGATGAACTTGGTGCGCACCTCGCGATCCTGCCAGACGCTTGGCTGATACTTCACGTCGACGCCGTAGGCCGACGTATCCTGCGAGATGACGAGGATTTCCTTGACGCCAGCCGTCACCAGCCGTTCGGCCTCGCGCAGAACGTCGGCAGCCGGGCGCGAGACCAGATCGCCGCGCAACGCGGGAATGATGCAGAACGAGCATCGGTTATTGCAGCCCTCCGAAATCTTCAGATAGGCGTAGTGGCGCGGCGTCAGCTTCACGCCCTGCGGCGGGATCAGATCGACGAACGGCTCGTGCGCAGGCGGAGCGGCCTCATGCACGGCGCTCATCACGCTCTCATAGGCCTGCGGGCCGGTGATCGCGAGCACGTTGGGGTGCTTCTCGCGGATCAGCTCGGGTGTCGCGCCCATGCAGCCGGTGACGATGACCTTGCCGTTTTCCTTCATCGCGTCGCCGATTGCCGCAAGCGACTCGTCACGCGCGGAATCGAGAAAGCCGCAGGTGTTGACGACGACGAGATCGGCACCGTCATGCTTGCGCGCGATCTCGTAGCCCTCGGCCCGCAGCCGCGTGATGATGCGTTCGGAATCGACCAGCGCCTTCGGGCATCCAAGACTGACAAAGCTGACGCGTGGCGCGGACATGGGCGGAAACTCTCGACAATTGAGGGAATTGGCGCGCGCCATAGCACGAAAATTCCGGAGGTGTAATCTCTTGGCGGCGCAAACGGCGGCAAAGCGCCTGCCTTTGAGTCCCCGGATATGATCAATTAGATGACGTGCGACGAGTAGGAGACATGCCGCAATGAGCAAATTGATCGTCTGGACCTATGACTGGGTGCCCGAGGGACCGCGCGGTTTCGTGCGCGACATCCGGTTGAGATGGGCGTGCGAAGAGGCGGGGCTCGATTATGCGGTCCACACCGTCCCCTTCGACGAGCGCGGACCCGACCATCTAGCGCATCAACCGTTCGCGCAGGTGCCTTTTCTCAGCGATGGAGAGGTCGAGCTGTTCGAGAGTGGGGCGGGGCTGCTGCATCTTGCCCGCAAAAGCGAAAAGCTGATGCCACGCGATCCGGCGGGCGAAGCGCAGACGTTGCAATGGACGATCGCCGCGCTCAACTCGATCGAGATGGTCTCGGTCCCTTGGTGGTTCCTCGAGGTGACGGGCGCGCAAGAGAATAACCTGGCCGGTTGGCTGGAAAGCCGCCTCGACCACATGGAGCGTATATTCACGGAGCGGGAATGGCTGGTCGCCGACCGCTTCACCGTCGCGGACCTGCTGATGGCCGATGTGCTGCGCGTAGCAAAACTGCGTGCCTTCGGAAATCGGCCGGCGGCGGAAGCCTATGTGGCGAGGATCACCGACAGGCCCGCATTCAGGAAGGCGCGTGCCGATCAGTTGGCTCATTTCGCCGCCGGCGATAAAAAGCGAGCAGCAAAAGCCTAGACCGATTCACGTCCGCCGTGCTGCCCGCGCGGCATGAGCCGCGTTTAAAATCGACACGTTTCCCCAAGGCTTTTGATAGGCCGAAATGGCAACCGCCAGCAGGGTTCGCGCGTTCGTCCTTGCCGGTATCGTGTCCGTTCGCGGCGCGTTTGGCTTTGTGTTCGCCACTCAGGCGGGCTAGACGGGGTAATCGAACGCAACCAGGCGGGAGGCGCTGTTGGAAAATCCGCAAGACCGGCCGCCCGAGGAGCAGGCTCACGCCACGGGGGCCGACATCTACGATGAGGACGGCGTCGTCCGCTCGTCGTTTCTTGCCCACATCGGTGCGGCGATTGCCGACCGCGATACGCTGACGCTGAAAGAGGACGTCGGCGCGCTCCACCAGTCGGAAGTGGGCGACCTGCTCGAGGCTTTGATGCCGGAGCAGCGGCGTGCGCTTGTCGAACTGATGGGCGCCGACTTTGACTTTACAGCACTGACCGAGGTGGACGACGCGATCCGCCTCGATATCGTTGATAACATGCCGAACGAGCAGATCGCGCAGGCGATGCAGGAGCTCGATTCGGATGACGCGGTCTACATCCTGGAAGACCTCGACCAGGAAGACCAGGACGAGATTCTTGCCCAGCTTCCCTTCACCGAGCGCATCAGGCTGCGCCGCGCGCTCGATTATCCGGAAGAGACGGCCGGCCGGCGCATGCAGACCGAGTTCGTGGCCGTGCCGCCTTTCTGGACGGTCGGCCAGACCATCGACTACATGCGCGAGGACAAGAACCTCCCGGAGTCGTTCAGCCAGATCTTCGTGATCGATCCGACCTTCCGCCTGCTCGGCGCCGTCGATCTCGACCGCATCCTGCGCACGCAGCGTGTAGTGAAGATCGAGGACGTCATGCACGAGACGCGTCATGCGATCCCGGCGACGATGGACCAGGAAGAGGCCGCCCAGGTCTTCGAGCAGTACGACCTTCTGTCCGCAGCCGTGGTCGACGAGAACGAACGCCTCGTCGGCGTCCTGACCATCGACGACGTGGTCGACGTCATCCAGGAAGAAGCCGAGGAAGATCTGATGCGCCTCGGCGGCGTCGGCGACGAAGAGCTGTCCGACCGGGTGCTCGCCGCGTCCCGCTCGCGCGTTCCCTGGTTGCTGGTCAACCTCGTGATGGCCTTCCTGGCGGCTTCGATCATCGGTCTTTTCGAAGCAACGATCCAGCAGATCGTGGCGCTCGCTATCCTGATGCCCATCGTGGCCGGCATGGGCGGCAATGCCGGCTCGCAAACCATGACTGTCACGGTGCGCGCGCTCGCTACCAAAGACCTCGACATCTACAATGCCGGCCGCATCATACGCCGCGAGATTGGTGTCGGGCTTCTCAACGGCGTGATCTTCGCCACGCTGATCGGTATCGTTGCCGGCTTCTGGTTTTCGGATCCGGACCTCGGCGGCATCATCGCGATCGCGATGGTGGTCAACATGCTGACGGCGGCGCTGGCCGGCATACTGATCCCGCTGCTTCTCGACCGCTTTGGCGCCGACCCGGCCGTGGCCTCGGCCGTGTTCGTCACCACGACGACGGATGTCGTCGGCTTCTTCGCCTTCCTCGGCCTCGCGACATGGTGGTTCGGGCTGCTGTAACGGCGGGGCCTTGTCGGACGCCTGGCTCCAGTGAGGCGGCGCACTTCATCTGGTTGCGGAATAAAAGCAGATGCGCTAGCTTCATCTGATTGCAAAAAGCAATCGGAAGGAGTTTGTAATGACGGACAACGCATCCATCGCGCGCGACAGTTATCTGGCCTACGTCTCGGGCGACCGGGCGGCTATCGAGGCACTCATCGCGCCCGACTTCCATTTCACGAGCCCGCTCGACAACCGCATAGACCGCAAGGCCTATTTCGAGCGTTGCTGGCCAAACAGCGGCAACATCAAGGACTTCCGCTTCGAACGCATCGTGCCCGCCGGGGACGATGTCGTCGTAACCTATGTGGGCGAGGCGATGTCGGGCCGCAAATTCCGCAATACCGAAGTGCTGACGGTGAGAGGCGGCAGGATCGTAGAGGCCGAGGTCTATTTCGGCTGGAACGTACCGCACGATGCGCCCGAAGGTGGCTCGCTAGGAAGTGATTCCGATGCAGGCGCGTCGATGAAACTGACAACGGTCTATGCCAACCTGAACTGCTCGAATCTGGAAACAAGCACTGACTGGTTTGCGAGGCTGTTCGGGCGCGTAGCCGACGCGACGCCGATGCAGGGTCTCGCAGAGTGGCACCATGGTAAAACCGCCGGGCTGCAGCTCTTCGAAAACGCGCAGAATGCCGGCAAGGGCACGCTGACACTGTTTGTAGAAAACCTTGAAGACGAACGCGAACGTCTTGAAAAGGCGAGCTTTCAGCCTGGAGCCATAGAGCCGGCAACCTATGTTCGGCTGCTGCGTATGCGGGATCCCGACGGCAACCTCGTGGTTCTTGCCCAGCCGAAAAGCTGAGGCAGAAGCTCTTCAGGCAGGCCGTGGTCGGTGTCCGCAATTGACTTTTACGTAAATGCCGTGCCACATCCTGTTACGGTTTCATGACAGGACGGCCGCCCGAATGCGGGAATATTACACGATCACCGAACTGACCCGCGAGTTCGACATCTCGACCCGAACGCTGCGGTTCTACGAGGACGAGGGGCTGATCGCGCCTGTGCGCCGGGGGCGCACGCGGCTTTTCCGCCCATCCGACCGTCACCTCATCAGGCAGATCATGCGCGGCAAGCGGCTGGGCTTCTCGATCAACGAGATTCGCGAGATCATCCAGATCTACCGCGAGCCGCCGGGTGAGGTGGGTCAGCTCAAGCTGATGATCAAGCGCATCGAGGAAAAGCGCGAGGAACTGCGCCAGAAGCGTCGCGACCTGGAAGAGACGCTGTCCGAACTCGACAATGCCGAGGAAGCCTGCGTGGAGCGGCTGGTGGAGCTGGGCGTCAGCACCTGAGGTTGCAGCGGCAGGCTAGATCCAGCGCCGGACCTTCTTGGCGTAATCGCGGTATTTCTTGCCGAAACGCATCTCCAGGTGCCGTTCCTCGCGTTCGATCGCGAGCTTCTGCGTGACGAAGGCGGCGACCGGCGCCAGCAGGATGAACCAGACGATGCCGGCGATCAGGCCGATGCCGATCATCAGCATGGTGTTGCCGAGATAGATAGGGTTGCGGGTAAACGAGAACGGCCCGCTGGTCACGAGATGATCGGAGCCCCGGTGTGGCATGATCGTGGTTTTCGCACGCGCCATAGTGCGCATGGCCGTAATGTCGATCGCCAGCGCGCCGCCGACGACCAGCCAGCCGACTGCGAAGAGCAGTTCGCCAAGCGGGCCCGGAATCCAGGGGAGCGGAACCAGCCAGTTCAGGACAATGGCTGCCGCAACCGCGGCGACGTAAACGATCGGCGGCCATGGCAGCGTGTTGGGACGGGTCTCGACGGCAGTCACGGTTGCTCCTCCCCAGGCACGGCGAATTCCGTCTGGAAACTGCACTCCTGCACGATTTCCTGCAAGCGCTGCGTGGTTTCCGGGCTTGCCGTCTGGTTGTGGATTTCCTCCAGCCGGTTCTCCTCTTCGAGACCCTCCAGCACACACACGCAATAAAGCGCGCAGAACTCCTGCCCTCTGGCCTCCTCGCACTGGGCGGTGCAGGCGCGTGTAAAGGCGACATCGGCCGCCATCGGCGCAGGCGGTGCGATGAGCGAGAACAGCCAGACGCAGGCGATCAGCACCGGCTGGTGGATGAGGTAGAAGGCAAGGCTGTGGCGCCCGCAAAACTGCAGCGGGCGCGTCCATTCGTACAGGGAAACCTGTCCCAGGCGCTGGAAGAGGCCGGCTGCAGCGGCGAGCTTGGCTGCTGCGATGCCGAAAAGCACGGCGGCGAACCACGGGAGCAGCGGGACATAGTCGTTCGAATGCGGATTGACGCTCGACAGCCCCACCCACCACAGCGCCGGGTGGTCGAAGAATGTCGAGCGCAGGAAATGCGGTGCAGCGAACACCGCGACGCCGACCACGATCGCGCCCCATGCGGGGGTGCGCATGAAGGCGACGCCGAGCACGCTCGCAAGCGCGATCTGGTGCAGGATGCCGAAGAATATGAAGCCGCCGGGCACAGCCAGCCAGGTGACGAGCGAGATCGCGGCGGCCGCGCCGGCCACCATCGCGAGCCTTGTCAGGAAGGGGCCGCGCCGAAAGCCGCGCGCATGCGCCAGAAAGAGGCTGACGCCGACCAGGAACAGGAACGACGATGCGATCGAGCGGGCAAACAGCCGCCAGCCGCCCTCGGCAGTCATGCCGGGGGTGGCGTAGCCGAAGAATTCGAGATCCCATGCCAGGTGGTAGATCGCCATGGCAACCAGTGCCACGCCACGCGCGAGATCGATTGCCTCGAGGCGTGATTTGTCCTTTGCCGATCGCTGCACTAGTTTTGCCTTATCTCGACTCCATCCGCCGCCGCTTCAACCGATAGCACGAAAGACGCGCGGCTCGCCAAGCACGAAAGGGAGATGGCCATGCACAGCGTGGAAGCGAACGGCGCTGCCATTCCGGCTCTGGGACTGGGAACATGGACGCTCGAAGGACGCGCCTGTACCGAGCTCGTCGAGCGGGCTCTGGACGTCGGCTACCGCCATATCGACACTGCAGCATCCTACGGCAATGAGGAAGCAGTGGGCGCGGGCTTGCGCGCGTCGGGCGTCACCCGCGATTCGGTGTTTGTCACCACCAAGGTCTGGTGGACCGACCTTGCGCCCGACGACCTGCGCCGCTCCGCCGAGGCGAGCCTGAAGCGGCTGGGCCTGGACGCAGTCGACCTGCTGCTGATCCACTGGCCGAACCCTGAAATCCCGCTGGCCGACACGGTCGCGGCACTGAACCGTTGCAGGGCCGACGGGCTGGCGCGTCATATCGGCGTCTCGAATTTTCCGACGGCACTTCTGGCGCAGGCGCGGGAGCTGTCCGAGGCACCGCTGGTGGTAAACCAGGTGGAGAGCCATCCCTATCTGGACCAGCGCAAGGTCTATGCGGCCTGCCGCGAGGCCGGCATGGCGATGGTCGCCTACTGCCCGCTGGCAAGGGGCGGGGCGCTGTTTGCCGAACCTGCCGTGACGGCCGCCGCGAACCGGCACGGCAAGACGCCGGGGCAGGTGGTGCTGCGCTGGCATGTGCAGCAGGACGGCATGGTCGCGATCCCGCGCACGAGCAGGCCTGAGCGGTTGGCCGAAAACGCCGCGATCTTCGACTTCGCGCTCTCGGATGAGGAGATGGCGGCAATCTCCGCCCTGCGCGGCAAGGGCCTGCGCATCTGCGACTACGGCTTCTCGCCCGAGTGGGACGCGGCCTGAGCCGCGCCCACAATCACCGCCCGCGGATTCGGGGGTCGAGCGCGTCGCGCAGGCCGTCGCCGACATAGTTGATCGACAGCACCGTCAGCGAGATCGCGAGCCCCGGCCAGATGACGCGTGACGGGTTGATCGCCATGAAGTTCACGCCGTCATAGAGCAGTCGGCCCCAGGTCGGGTAGTCCGACGGAAAGCCGAGACCGAGGAAGGAGAGCGCCGATTCGGTGATGATGGCGGTTGCGATGCCGAGCGTGGCGGAGACCATGATCGGCGACAGCACGTTGGGCAGGATGTGGCGGGTGACGATGCGCCGCTCGCGTGTGCCGATAGACTTGGCGGCGACGACGAATTCCTGCTCCTTCACCGAGAGCACCGCGCCGCGCACGATACGGGCCGTCTGCATCCAGCTTGTGATGCCGATGACGAAGACGATCAGCAGGAAGATGCCTGTTTCGGGGCCGAACGTCGCGCGCAGCGTGTCGCGGAACAGCATGATGATGACGAGCAGCAGCGGCAGGAGCGGCAGCGCCAGGAACAGGTCCGTCAGGCGCATGAGAAGCCCATCCGCCCGTCGGAAATAGCCTGCAACGACGCCGATGGTGGTGCCCACGAACAACGACAGCAGCATCGCCGTGATGCCGACGGAGAGCGAGGTGCGGCCACCGGCAAGCACCTGGGCGAACATGTCGCGACCAAGATTGTCGGTGCCCATCGGGTGGATAAGCGAGATGCCCTGGTTCTTGTCCCGCACATTGAGTGCCTGCGGGTCGATGCCGTGGATGTAGGGACCGAAGATCACGAGCAGCACGATTGAGAGAAAGACGACCGCGCCGAGCACGCCGCCGCGGTGCTGGCGGAACTGCCGCCACACATCGGCGGCCAGCGTGCGCTGCCTGGTGACCAGCGGCGCGCCCGGGGTGCCCTGGGGCGGCTTGATGACGGCGTCACTCATAGCGGATCCTCGGATCGAGAATGCCGTAGAGCAGGTCGGCGATCAGGTTGAAGAACACGATCAGCACGGCAAAGATGAAGGTGAGCGTCTGCACCAGCGGAATGTCGGCGCCCTGTATGGCTATGATGAGCAACTGCCCGAGCCCGTTCACGCGGAAGATCTGTTCGGTGATGATCGCGCCCGAGAAGATCGTCGGAATGCCGAGCGCGATCACCGTGACGACCGGGATCAGGCTGTTGCGCAGCACGTGGATGAGAAGCACCACGCGTTCCTTCATGCCCTTGGCACGCGCGGTGCGCACATAATCCTGGTTGAGGTTGTCGAGCATCGAGGCGCGCACGAAGCGGCTGAGCTGGGCCGCGTTGTAGAGCGCCAGAACCATAACCGGCAGCACCATCTGCCGCACCTGCGCCCAGAAACTCGACCAGTCAGTGACCTTGAGAGTCGTGTCGTAGATCGAGGGAAACCATTGCAGGTTCACGCTGAAAATGACGATCAGGACGACGCCGGTGAAAAAGGTCGGGACCGAAAAGCCGACCATCGACACGAAAGTGCCGATCTGGTCGAACCAGGAATATTGCCGGTAGGCCGAGATGATGCCGACGGGAATCGCGATCAGGATGCCGACCACGTAGGACATGCCGACGACCCACAGCGTCTGCGGCATCCGCTCGATGATGAGGTCGACAACCGGGCTGCGGGTCGCCCAGGAGCGTATGCGCAGCCGCTCAGCGGAATTGCCGATCTCTATGCCGAACATGCGTTCGAGGAGGTTGAGCGGTTCATTGATGAAGAACTGCTGCAACCAGTAGAGATAGCGTATGGGGAACGGTTCACCGAGCCCGAGCGATTGACGTATCTGTTCGCGCACATCCGGCGGGATCGTCAGGGGCAGATTGCCGGTCGGGTCGTTCGGCGCGAGATCGAGCAGGGCGAAGATGATGAAGCTGATCACCAGCAGCGTGGGGATAGCGAACATCAGGCGCCGAAGCGTGTAGTTCAGCATCTGGCGGACTCCGGGCGGCGGCCTTTCGGCCGGCTTGCCAGTGTCTTGTTTATCGAGCGGGAAATTGCCGGATCAGGCAGCAGCGGGCGGCCGAACCGCCCGCTGCCGATGCGCCGGTCCTATTCCTTGCGCGTCCAGTCGGCGACGTTCCAGAGCTCGGAGTCCCAGGAGTTCATGCGGACCCCGTCGATGGTGACGGAATGCGCCGAGACGTCGCCCCGGTGGATCAGCGGGATCAGAGCACCCTCGTTGGAGAGAATGTCGTTCATTTTCTTGGCGATCTCGCCGCGCGCCTCCAGATCCGCGGTTTCGGCCATCTGGCCAGTAAGCGCATCGTACTCTTCCGAGCAGAAGCGCGGCATGTTTGCGCCGAGCCAGCCGTTTTTCGGGCTCGGAATGCCGTCGCAGAGCCAGCCGGCCATATAAGCTTCGGGATCGGTGCCGGGGAAGTTGTTGGTGTACATCTCCACGTCGGCATAGAACTTCTGGAACGTGTCCGGGCTGGCCGGATCGCCACCGAAGAACACCGCCGCATCGATGTTGCGCAGCTCAGTCTCGACGCCGATCTGCTGCCACATGTCCTTGACCAGCGCTTGCGTGGCCTGACGCACGGAATTGGTCGAGGTCTGGTAGAGCAGCGAGAGCCGGACGCCGTCCTTTGCGCGGATCCCGTCGCCACCGGGCGCCCAGCCAGCTTCGTCGAGCAGGCGATTGGCTTCGTCCGGATTGTATTCCAGACACCAGTTCACGTTGGTGGAGGCGTAGTTCTCCGGCGCCGGCAGGATGTTGCAGGTGGGCTGTCCCGAAGCGCCGTAACCGGCTTCCACGAGAATTTCGCGATCGATCGCGATCGACAGCGCCTTGCGCACGGCCGGATCGCTGAGGAAGGGATGCGGGCCTGCCTCCAGGGTCGAGCGGTTCTCGCCCTTGTCCGGGGATGGATCGGTCAGGTTGACCTCGATGCGCTCGACCGAGGTGCCGAAGGAGGTCACCACCTGGCCACGTCCGGCCGCCGACATCTGCTCAAGCACCTCGGGCTCCACCTGCAGGTTCCAGGCGTAATCGAACTCGCCGGTTTCGAGTACCGATCGCGCGGCCGAAGCAGCATCGCCGCCGCCCTTGAGGGTCAGCGTCGCAAAGGACGGCTTCGCCGGATCGCGATAATGTTCGTTCGCTTCGAAGGTGATGACGTCATTGGCGCGGAACTCGACGACCTTGAAGGGACCGGTTCCGTGCGGGCCGAAGTTCTGCTCGGTACAGTTGGGTGCATTCGCGCCAATGCAGTTTTCGAACTGCGCCTTCTGGATGACCGGCGTTTCCGCCCCCACGAAGGCGGTGTAAGGGAAGGGTTTGGGGACCGTGAAGTTGATCGTGACCGTCTGGTCGTCGATCACCTCGATCGACTCGATGTCCTGAAACTTGGAAATCTGCTGGCAGCCGCCGTCGGGCGCCATGCAGTAGTCTGCGGTGAACTTGACGTCGTTCGCCGTAAACGGCGTGCCGTCGGACCACAACAGGCCGGGCGTGATCTTCCAGGTGATCGACTTCAGATCTTCCGAAACACCGCCGTTCTCGACAGTCGGGATCTCGTCGACCAGCGCCGGCACCATGTTGCCGGCCTCGTCATATTTGGCCAACGGCTCGATCACCACGGATGAGCCTTCGACATCCTTCGTGCCGCCCGAAAGGTACGGGTTCAGGACCGACACGGCCTGCCAGTAGAGGACGTTGAGATTGCCGTCGGAGCCCCGTTCGGCCTGTGCGTTCGCTGCGCCGAGCGCCAGCGCGACGGCCGTGCCGGCCGCCAATGCGGTGAACCTTTTCATGTCTGCTTCCCCTTACGCATATTGTTGGTTTTCTTGGCGATGCTTTCTTTCCGGCATGCAACTCCCATAGCAATGGCCGGACCTGTGGATGCATTCATTTCCGCACGACAGCGCGGTGTTGCACAATTGGTCTATAGTCCTCCTTCCTTACACGCGATGGCAGGCCACGTGGCGGCCGGGATCGACCTCCCGCCAGATCGGCTCTTCCGAAAAACATCTGTCGATCGCCTCCGGGCAGCGGGTGCAGAACTTGCAGCCGGCAGGTGGATTGGCGGGATCGGGTATGTCGCCCTTGAGCAGGATGCGCCGCCGGCTGGCCTCGACCGTGGGATCGGGCACCGGAACGGCAGAGAGCAACGCCTTGGTGTAGGGGTGCTTCGGCGCTGAAAACAGCGTTCGAACATCGGCAAGCTCGACGATCTTGCCCAGATACATCACCGCCACGCGATCGGCGATGTGCTTCACCATCGACAGGTCGTGGCTGATGAACAGGTAGGTGAGGCCGAGCTTTTTCTGCAAATCCTTCAGCAGATTGACCACCTGAGCCTGGATCGAGACGTCGAGTGCGGCGATCGGTTCGTCGCAGACGATGAAATCAGGGTCCAGCGCAAGGGCACGGGCGATGCCGATGCGCTGGCGCTGGCCACCGGAAAACTCGTGCGGGTAGCGGTTCACGTAGTCGGGGTTGAGGCCGACCGCGTCGAGAAGCTCGCGGACCTTGGCCTTGCGCGCTTCGGCCTTGTGAACGCCATGCTCGATGAGCGGTTCGGCGATGATCGAGCCAACCGTCATACGCGGATTGAGTGAGGCCTGCGGGTCCTGGAAGATCATCTGCATGCGCGGCCGCATGCGCCGCAGCCGCTCGCCTTCCAACTCGGCAATGTCCTGCCCTTCGAAGAGAATGCGGCCGCCGCTGGCTCGGTAGAGGCGCAGGAGCGTTCGGCCCGTCGTCGACTTGCCGCAGCCGCTTTCGCCTACGAGCCCGAGGGTTTCGCCCCGGCGTATGTCGAAGGTGAGCCCGTCCACGGCGCGCACGGCACCGACCTGCCGGCGCAACACGCCCTTGTAGACGGGGAAGTGCAGCAGCAGGTCCTCGACCCGGACGAGCGGTTGTGTTTCAGGGCTGGATGCGCCCGGCCGCGTGGCGAGGTCAACGGCCATCGCGCGGCCCTCCGGTTGCGGGGTTCCACCAGCAGGCGACGTCATGGCCGGCCGTGACTTCTACGAGACGCGGGTTCTCCTGCCAGCAGCGGTCGAAGGCATGGCTGCAGCGAGGCGCGAAAGGGCACGAGGCGGGCTCGGCCAACAGCAGCGGCGGCTGGCCACCGATCGAGCGCAGGCGTTCGTCTGCCTCGTGTCGGCCCGGCAGCGAGTCGAGCAGGGCCCGAGTGTAGGGGTGCTGCGGCGCGGCGAAGAGGTCTTCCACTGGCGCGTGCTCCACCACCAGCCCGCCATACATGACGATAACCCGGTCGGCGATGCCGGCCGCGACGCCGAGATCGTGGGTGATCCAGATGATCGCCATGCCGAGCTTCTGGCGCAGGTCGCGCACCAGCTCGAGGATCTGCGCTTGCACCGTGACGTCGAGCGCCGTCGTCGGCTCGTCCGCGATCAGCACCTTGGGGTCGCAGGCGAGCGCGATGGCGATCACCACGCGTTGGCGCATGCCGCCCGAGAACTGGTGCGGATAATCGTCGATGCGCTTTGCCGCGGCGGGGATGCCGACGAGGTCGAGCAGTTCGATCGCACGCTGCCGCGCCTGCTTCTTGCTGAGACCCATATGCTCGCGCAGCGGCTCCATGATCTGGTAGCCGACAGTGAACACAGGGTTGAGCGACGTCATCGGATCCTGGAAGACGAAGCCGATCCGCGCGCCGCGCACCTGCCTGATCTCGGAGGCGCCGAGCTGTACGAGGTCCTGGTCCTGGAACATCACATGGCCGCTGGCTATGCGGGCAGGGGGCATGGGCAGGAGCTGCATCAGCGACATCATCGCCACGCTCTTGCCCGAGCCACTCTCGCCGACGACGGCAAGCAACTCGCCTTCGTCGAGAGTGAAGCTGATTCCGTTGACCGCGTGGATCACACCATCATGGGTGCGAAAGACGGTCTTCAGGTCGGAGACTTCCAATACATGCGCGATTGGAACACCCTGCCATATTGCTGCGCCGACGTTGCAGCGCATTCCCCTTTATCGTTGGGGAGCATCTGACCACTTGGATTCCGACTTTTCAAGACAGGAAATGTGCAGCCGCCGCAAATGCACAAACGCTGCACAAATAGGCCTTCCGCCTCACACGAGAACCGGCTGGCGAACGCGAGCTTCCTCGCCGAATACCTTGAGATAGCGCGCTATTTCGTCCTTGTCCCCAGTCGCCTTCTCCGGGTTGTCGGAGAGCTTCACGGCCGGGCGGCCATTGGCGCTGGTAACCTTGCAGACGAGCGAGATGGCGCGAAGCGCATCATTATGGGCCGGCGCGCAATCCTCGAAATCGTTGGTGAGGTTGGTTCCCCAGCCAAACGCCATGCGCACCTTGCCGCGGAAATGCTGAAATGCCTTCTCGATGGTGTCGACGTCGAGCCCGTCGGAAAAGATCAGCAGCTTCTCGGCCGGATCGCGGCCGCGCTCGCGCCACCACTGGACGATGCGTTCGCCGCCCTCGATCGCCGGGGCGCTGTCGGGGCGGAAGCCCGTCCAGTCGGCGACCCAGTCGGGCGCATCGCGCAGGAACGAGGCCGTGCCGAACGCGTCCGGCAGCACGATCAGCAGGTTGCCGCCATAATAGGTCTGCCAAGCCTGCAGCACCTTGTAGGGCGAGGCGCGCAGTTCGGCGTCGCTGTTGGTC
This sequence comes from Neoaquamicrobium sediminum, assembly GCF_040970315.1. NCBI lineage: Bacteria > Pseudomonadati > Pseudomonadota > Alphaproteobacteria > Hyphomicrobiales > Phyllobacteriaceae > Neoaquamicrobium > Neoaquamicrobium sediminum. Next base: position 92,782 of record NZ_JAZHFV010000003.1, read on the forward strand.
AGCGCCGCCAGCACCATCGGCAGTTCGTGGGCGTTTGTTCCGAGCGCCTCGAGGTCGGTATCCATGGCCAGCAGCACGTTCGAGGTGCCGGTAAAGGATTCGCCGATGCCTTCCTTGAGCGCTTCCACGCACCAGCGCTGCCAAAGGAAGGAGTGACGCCGCCGCGTGCCGAAGTCCGAGATGCGGATTTCGGGGTGCTTCTTCAGACGCTCCACCTTTTCCCAGACCCTGGCTTTGGCGCGGGCATAGGTAACGTCGAGCGCAAACGGCCCCATCGAGCGCAATGCGACGCGCGAGCGCAACTCATTGATGATGGCGAGCGCTGGAATCTCCCACATGGTGGTGTCGTGCCAGCGGCCATGGAAATGCAGCTCGTATTGCCCGTCGCGCTTCGACAATTCGTATTCAGGCAGCCTGAAGCCCTCCAGCCAGGTCAGGAAATCCGGCTCGAAGATCTGCTTGCGGCCGTAGAAGGTGTTGCCGGCCAGCCAGATCATTTCCTTCTTGGTGAAGCGCAGCGTGCGCGCATGATCGAGTTGCGCGCGCAGTTCCTGTTCGTCGATCTCGTCGGCCAACCGCACGGATTTGGTCCGGTTAATCAGCGAGAACGTGGCGTCGACGTCCCGGTATAGCCCCCAGATCATCTGCAGCATCAAGAGTTTGTAGAAATCCGTGTCGAGCAGGCTGCGCACGATCGGGTCGAGCTTCCAAGTGTGGTTATAGACCCTGCGGGCAATGTCTGTCTTGGGCATGGGCAGTCTCGATTGCGATGGCGCTTGCTTGGTGCGAGCGGACCTCATGGAGACTGCCTTGTCAATGCGGGCGGGTTGAGGATCGTTTGCGCCAGAGATGCGCGGAACCGCGACAGATGCTTGCCCGTTTCTTGCGGGGGCGCTTCGAGGCACGCTCATGCAGGAACTTCACCGCATATTCTTCGGGGAGGCGGACACCGCCACTTTCTTCTTCTTCATCGAGATCGTCTTCAGGACGGTCGTCATGTACGTCTACACGATCTTTCTCGCCCGCCTTGTCGGCAAAGGCGGCATAGGACAGATCGGCCCGTTCGAGTTCGTGCTGGTCATCGCCGTGGGTTCGGCCGCCGGCGACCCGATGATCTATCCGGACGTGGCGCTGCTACACGGAATTGCCGCGATCACCGTCGTGATCCTGCTGCATCGCCTGACGACGGCACTGCTCAACCGCCACCGAAAGCTGGAACACCGCCTCGAGGGCGAGCCGCTGCTGGTGGTGGACAACGGCGAGGTTTGCGAAAATCGACTGGGCGCGGGTGCGCTGACGAGGCGAGAGCTGTTTTCGCTGCTCAGGCAGGCCGGCATCCGTAATACCGGCGAAGTCGAATATGCATGGTTCGAGGCTTCGGGTCATCTCAGCGTGTTTCGGCGCAAAGTGGCCGCAAAGCATGGTGTCTCAACCTTCCCCGGCAACGACTGAAGCCGCTCGGCTATTGTGCCGGACGGGATTCGCACTAGAATACCGCCTAAAGGGCGCGTCCGCGTCCGGTTCCCCCTGACGACAGAATGCGGAGCATTTGACCATGGAAAAGCGCAGGCTTGGCCGCACGGATATTTTTGTCTCGAAAATCTGCCTCGGCACGATGACCTTCGGCGAGCAGAACACGGAAGCCGAAGGCCACGCCCAGCTCGACATGGCGCTCGATCGCGGCGTCAACTTCATCGATACCGCCGAACTCTACCCCATCCCGCCCAAGGCGGAGACGCAAGGGCGCACCGAGCGATATATCGGCAACTGGATGAAGGCGCGGGGCAATCGCGACAAGGTCGTGTTGGCCACGAAGGTGGTCGGCCGCACGGCCAACGAATGGTTCAGGGGAGGGCGCCCGTCGAAGCTGGTGCGCGCCGACATCATGGATGCCATCGACAAGTCGCTACAGAAGCTGCAGACCGATCACGTCGATCTCTACCAGATCCATTTTCCCGACAGGCTGGTTCCGTGGGGGTCGAGCCCGACACGCGTAGGCAAATGGCCGGCCAAGCGTGCCGACGACGAGACTCCGGTCGCTGAGACGCTCGCCGTGTTCGATGAACTGGTTAAGGCGGGCAAGATCAGGCATCTCGGGCTTTCCAACGAAAGCTCCTGGGGTGTGATGAAGTTTGTCGCCGAGGCCGAGAAGGGCGTGGGTCCGCGCGTCGTCACAGTCCAGAACGCCTACAACCTCGTCAATCGCACCTTCGAGGTGAATCTGGCCGAGGTCTGCGATCGCGAGGATGTAGGCCTGCTTGCCTATTCCCCGCTGGCGCAGGGTTACCTGACCGGCAAGTACGAGGACGGCGCGCTGCCGGAGGGTTCGCGCAAGCAGCTTTTCGACCGGTTGCAGCGCTACGAAACGCCGGGCGCGGCAGAAGCGTACAAGGCCTACAACGCGCTGGCGCGCGAGTTCGGCATGGAGCCGGCGCTGTTTGCAAACGCCTTCGTGACGCACCGGCCTTTCGTCGCCTCCAATATCATCGGCGCAACGTCGATACCGCAGCTCGAAGTGGCGCTCGATTCGGCCGACGTGGCCTGGACCGAGGAAATGCAGAAGGCCGTTGACGCCATACACCAGGAGCGGGGCAACCCATGTCCGTAACGGGCATTGCGTTAAGTCTTCGTTAACCATCGGGGCGCAGCATTTCTGGAGGAGGAGCAACCTCAGGAGAACAGGCCATGTTCTACTCGGGACTTCCCCTTCCGCGCACCGCCGCGGCACTCGGTCTTCTGCTTCCGGTAACCAGCCTTCCCGTGGCCGCTCATGATGCCAAGAGCGGCTGGACCTATCCGCTGTCCTGCTGTTCCGACTATGACTGCCGCGAGGTGGCGGATGCCGAGGTGCTGGAGCGGCCGGAGGGTTACGTCATCAAGGTCACCGGCGAGGTGATTCCGATGACATCGCGCAGGGTGAAGCCATCACCCGACGGCGTCTTTCACTGGTGCTCGGTTGCCGGACGCGACGACGGAGCGACGATCTGCCTGTTCGTGCCGCCGCGCGGTTTCTGACCAGTCCTGACAGATGGGTGTCAGGAGCCTCCTGCTATTCGCCGCCGCATCATCGGAACGACAGGAGGCCATGATGATCGTCAAGGGAAGCTGCCATTGCGGCGCGACACGGTTCGAGCTCGCCGTCGAACCCGAAAGCGTGACGGAGTGCAACTGCTCGATCTGCTCCAAGCGGGGCGGCCTTTGGGCCTATTATTCGCCGGCCGACGTCACATTCGCCTGCGACGATGCCAAGGCGACCTACCGATGGGGCGCGGAGATAGGCGCACATAATTTCTGCGCCCGCTGCGGCTGTACTACCTATGGCGAGTTTCCGAATTTCTCCTCCGGAGAGCCCGACTACGACAGACCGACTCTGTCGATTAACGCCCGGCTGCTCGACGACTACGATATCGCCTCGATCCCGGTAGAGCGCATCGACGGAAAGAACGCGTGGTGAGGTAACCCGATGCCGGTTCTTGGCATCGCCGCGTGCAGGGCCTATTCAATGGCTGGTTCGGTCACGTGGCGACCGGACCGGGCCGGAGGATCGATGCTCAGAATCGAGAAGGTTGCCATCTCGGACATCTACGTGCCGACGGCGCGGCGCAAGACGCTGCACCCTGACACGGTCCGGCTGCTGGCTGAGGACATCCTGGAGAATGGCATGAAGACGCCCATCCAGGTGCGCAAGGACACGAACCGCTACGTTCTGGTGGAAGGTTTGCACCGGCTGGAAGCGGCGAAATGGCTGGGCGAGTCGACGATCGACAGCTATCTGGTGCAGGCACGGCGGCACTGAACCCCTTCGCCTTTCACAGGCCTGCTGAAGCACGAGACATGCAATGATCTATGTATGCCCGATGACGAAGGTGGACGAGACAGTGACGGCCGCCGGAGCGCTGCGCCTGGTCACGCTTCTCAATGGCGGCACGCCATTCGAACGGCCGGCTTCCATCGTGCCGACGAATCACCTGTTTCTGTCGATGAACGACATTGTGGAAGACCATCCGGAGATGGTGGCGCCCGCACTTGACCATGTCGAAACGCTGCTTGGCTTCGTGCGAGGCTGGGACAGGGCGACCCCGCTGGTGATCAATTGCTTTGCCGGCATCAGCCGCTCCACGGCTTCGGCCTACATCACGGCGGCGGCGCTCAATCCCGGCCGTGACGAAGCCGAACTCGCCTGGACCCTGCGTGAGCTCTCGCCTTCTGCTACGCCCAATGCGCGGCTGGTGCGCCATGCGGATGCGATACTCGGTCGCAACGGTCGGATGATTTCGGCCATCGAGGCAATAGGGCGTGGTGCCGATGCCTTCGAGGGAACCCCATTCGCCTTGCCTGTCGACCGCTGAAGCCTGTGTGGCGCGCCTGACGGCGCGGCCTGGCGCATTGTCGGCTTTCCGCAGCGTAACCGTCTGTATGAACGCTGTGTTCAGCATTCGGGACGCATGGAAATCGGGCCAATGTTTGACTTGCTTCGCGGGAACGCCTGCGCTAACCCTCGCCGCGTTGCAACAAGCCTTTGCCGCACCGGCCCTGCCGGAGAATTTGTCGCGGTGTTGTCCCGGTTCGGTGCTATAGACTTGGCCGGGTGACGGCCAACGGAAAACGACCATGAGCGAACTTCTCAGTTCATATTTGCCCATCGTGATTTTCATCGGCGTCGCGCTCGTCGTGGGACTGGCGCTGATCGTTGCGCCGTTCCTCGTGGCGTATCGCAATCCGGACCCGGAAAAGCTTTCGGCCTACGAATGCGGCTTCAACGCCTTCGATGACGCGCGCATGAAGTTCGACATCCGCTTCTACCTGGTCGCGATTCTCTTCATCATCTTCGACCTCGAAGTGGCTTTCCTGTTTCCCTGGGCCGTCTCGTTCGGCGAGATCGGCTGGCTTGGCTTCTGGTCCATGCTCGTCTTCCTGGGCGTGCTGACCATCGGCTTTATCTATGAATGGAAGAAGGGAGCGCTGGAATGGGATTGAACGACGGCTCCTCCACCCTCGTGGCGCCGAAGCCCAAGGGCATCATCGATCCGAACACTGGCAAGCCTGTCGGCGCGGATGACGTTTTCTTCGGCGAGATCAATGCCGAGCTTTCCGACAAGGGGTTTCTGGTAACCTCGTCGGAGGCCCTGATCACCTGGGCGCGTACCGGCTCGCTGATGTACATGACCTTCGGCCTGGCCTGCTGCGCGGTGGAGATGATCCACTCGGCGATGCCGCGCTACGACAGTGAGCGCTTCGGCATCGCGCCGCGCGCCTCACCGCGCCAGTCGGACGTGATGATCGTCGCCGGCACGCTGACCAACAAGATGGCGCCGGCCCTGCGGAAGGTCTACGACCAGATGCCAGAGCCGCGCTACGTCATCTCCATGGGCTCGTGCGCCAATGGCGGCGGCTACTATCACTATTCCTATTCGGTGGTGCGCGGCTGCGACCGCGTGGTACCGGTGGACATCTACGTGCCCGGCTGCCCGCCATCGGCCGAAGCGCTGCTCTACGGCATTCTTCTCCTGCAGAAGAAAATCCGCCGCACCGGCACGATCGAGCGCTGAGAGGCAAAAGATGAGCGAAGCTCTCAATGACCTTGCAGGCCATGTCACCGAGCGTCTCGGCGCGAAGATCAAGGGCGCCACGGTTGCCTATGGCGAGCTGACTGTCGACGTCGATGGCGCCGACATCGTCTCCGTGCTGACCTTCCTGCGCGACGACGTGCAGTGCCGCTTCGTGTCGTTCATCGACATCAGCGGTGCCGACTACCCGATGCGCGAGAAGCGCTTCGACGTCGTCTATCACCTGCTGTCGCCGCACCAGAACCTGCGCATCCGTGTGAAGGTGGCGACGGACGAAGACACGCCGGTGCCTTCTGCGACCGCGGTCTATCCAGGCGCGGACTGGTTCGAGCGCGAGGCCTACGACCTTTACGGTATCCTGTTTTCCGGTCATCCGGAGCTGCGCCGTATCCTCACCGATTACGGTTTCGAGGGTCACCCGCTGCGTAAGGATTTCCCGCTGACGGGCTTCGTCGAGGTTCGCTACGACGACGAGGTCAAGCGCGTGGTCTACGAGCCGGTCGAGCTCAAGCAGGAATTCCGCAATTTCGATTTTCTTTCGCCCTGGGAAGGCACCGACTACGTGCTGCCCGGTGACGAAAAAGCGAAGCCGAACTGAGGCTAGCCATGGCTGAAACCGCCGTTCGCAATTTCAACATCAATTTCGGCCCGCAGCATCCGGCCGCGCACGGCGTGCTGCGCCTCGTGCTGGAGCTGGACGGCGAGGTGGTGGACCGCGCCGATCCGCATATCGGCCTGCTGCATCGCGGCACCGAGAAGCTGATCGAGCACAAGACCTATCTGCAGGCCGTGCCGTATCTCGACCGGCTCGACTACTGCGCGCCGATGAACCAGGAGCACGCCTTCGCGTTGGCGACCGAGCGGCTTCTGGGCATCGAGGTGCCGAAGCGCGGGCAGATCATCCGCGTGCTCTATAGCGAGATCGGCCGCATCATGTCGCACATCCTCAATGTGACGACGCAGGCCATGGACGTCGGCGCGCTGACCCCGCCGCTGTGGGGCTTCGAAGAGCGCGAGAAGCTGATGGTCTTCTACGAACGCGCCTCGGGCTCGCGCATGCATGCCGCCTATTTCCGCCCCGGCGGCGTTCACCAGGACCTGCCCGAGAAGCTCGTCCAGGACATCGGGGACTGGATCGACCCGTTCCTGAAAACGATCGACAATCTCGACGATCTCCTGACCGGTAACCGCATCTTCAAACAGCGCAATGTCGACATCGCCGTCGTGTCGCTGGAGGACGCTTGGGCGCTCGGTTTCTCCGGCGTGATGGTGCGCGGCTCGGGCGCTGCCTGGGACCTGCGCAAGTCGCAGCCCTATGAATGCTATGCCGAGATGGATTTCGACGTGCCGATCGGCAAGAACGGCGACTGCTTCGACCGCTATCTCATCCGCATGGAAGAGATGCGCCAGTCCGCCAGGATCATTCGCCAGTGCGTCGACCTGCTGCTGGGTAAGGAGAAGGTCGGGCCGGTCTCGACCACGGACGGCAAGGTCGTTCCGCCGAAGCGGGCCGCGATGAAGCGCTCGATGGAAGCGCTGATTCACCACTTCAAGCTCTACACCGAGGGTTATCGCGTGCCGGCCGGCGAGGTTTATGCCGCCGTCGAGGCGCCCAAGGGCGAGTTCGGCGTCTATCTGGTCTCCGACGGCACCAACAAGCCGTATCGCTGCAAGCTGCGCGCCCCCGGTTTCGCGCATCTCCAGGCGATGGATTTCCTGTGCAAGGGCCACATGCTGGCCGACGTCTCCGCCATCCTCGGATCCATCGACATCGTGTTTGGTGAGGTCGATCGTTAATGTCAGTCCGCCGTCTCGCAGAAGCCAGCGTCCAGCCAGCCAGCTTCGCCTTCAACAAGGCGAACACGGCGTGGGCCAAGCAAACCATCAAGAAATATCCGGTTGGTCGGCAGCAGTCGGCCGTCATACCCTTGCTCATGCGCGCGCAGGAGCAGGACGGCTGGGTGACGCGCTCGGCCATCGAGCATGTCGCCGACATGCTGGACATGCCCTATATCCGCGTGCTCGAGGTGGCGACCTTCTATACGCAGTTCCAGTTGAAGCCGGTGGGCACCCGCGCCCACGTGCAGGTCTGCGGTACGACGCCCTGCATGCTGCGCGGCTCCGAAGCGCTGATGGATGTCTGCCGCTCGAAGATCCATGCCGAGCAGTTCCACACCAATGAAGACGGCACGCTGTCCTGGGAAGAAGTGGAATGCCTCGGCGCCTGCGTGAACGCGCCGATGGTCATGATCTTCAAGGACGCCTATGAGGACCTGACGCCGGAGCGGCTGGCCGAGATCATCGACGAGTTCGAGGCCGGCAAGGGTGCTTCGGTTCCGACCGGCCCGCAGAACGGCCGCACCTTCTCGGCACCGCAATCAGGCCTGACGTCGCTGATCGACGAGCAGGCTGTGCTGAAATCGACCCGCGACAAGGCCGCGAAGACCGCCGCCAAGTCGCAGAAGGCGGAAGCAAACCAGGTGCCGCCGACGCAGGCCGCCAAGCCGAAGACGGACGCTCCCGAGACGAACCCGGCGATCAAGTCGCCGTCGAAGGTGAAGGTGAGCGCGAGCGTCGAGAAGTCCGCCAGCGTCAAGGCGCCGAAGGAGAACAGGGCAGCTGCCGACAAGGCCGACCCGGCTGTCGAGAAGTCCGACAAGGGGCGCACGCATCCGGACAAGCACGCCGATGCGGCGTACGCCTTCAAGGCGCCGGAGACCAAGCGAAGCAAGCCGGCTGCGAAAGCCGAAACGCAAGTGGCTCCGTCGCTGGAAGACAAGAACCGGCCGGCTGCGGTCGAGCGACCGGCGCAGCCCGACGATCTTAAGCTGATCTCGGGCGTCGGCCCGAAACTCGAAGGCGTTCTCAACGGTCTCGGCATCTATACCTACGCGCAGGTCGCGTCGTGGAAGAAGGCCGAACGCGACTGGGTCGACGGCTATCTCAGGTTCAAGGGCCGGATCGAGCGCGACGACTGGGTGAAACAGGCCAAGGCGCTCGCCAAGGGCGGTGAGGCCGAATACATCCGCGTCTTCGGCAAGAAGCCGCGCTAAGGGGGTTAGAGATGCTTCAGGACAAGGACCGCATCTTCACCAACATCTACGGCCAGTTCGATAATTCGCTGGCCGGCGCGATGCGTCGCGGGCATTGGGACGACACCAAGGCGCTGATCGACAAGGGCCGCGACTGGATCATCAACGAGATGAAGGCGTCCGGCCTGCGCGGTCGCGGCGGCGCAGGCTTCCCGACCGGCCTGAAATGGTCGTTCATGCCCAAGGAAACCGACGGGCGTCCGCATTACCTCGTCGTCAATGCCGACGAATCCGAGCCCGGCACCTGCAAGGACCGCGAGATCCTGCGCCACGACCCGCACACGCTGGTCGAAGGCTGCCTGATCGCGGGCTTCGCTATGGGCGCGCACGCGGCCTACATCTATGTTCGCGGCGAGTTCATCCGCGAGCGCGAGGCGCTGCAGCGCGCTATCGATGAGGCTTATGACGCCGGGCTGCTCGGCAAGAACAACAAGAACGGCTGGGATTTCGAAGTCTACGTTCATCACGGCGCCGGCGCCTATATCTGCGGCGAGGAAACCGCGCTGCTTGAGAGCCTCGAAGGCAAGAAGGGCCAGCCGCGTCTGAAGCCGCCATTCCCGGCCAATGTCGGCCTCTATGGCTGCCCGACGACGGTCAACAATGTCGAGTCGATCGCGGTTGCGCCGACCATCCTGCGCCGCGGCGCTTCGTGGTTCTCGTCCTTTGGCCGGCCGAACAATGTCGGCACCAAGCTTTTCTGCGTATCGGGTCATGTCAACACGCCGACCACGGTCGAGGAGGCGATGTCGATCCCGTTCCGTGAGCTGATCGACAAGCATTGCGGCGGCATTCGCGGCGGCTGGGACAATCTGCTGGCGGTCATCCCGGGCGGCTCCTCGGTGCCGCTGGTACCTGCCGAGCAGATCATCGACACGCCGATGGACTTCGATTCGCTGCGCGACCTCAAGTCGGGCCTCGGCACGGCGGCAGTGATCGTCATGGACAAGTCGACCGACATCGTGAAGGCGATTGCGCGGCTCTCCTACTTCTACAAGCACGAGAGTTGCGGCCAGTGCACGCCGTGCCGCGAGGGCACCGGCTGGATGTGGCGGGTCATGGAGCGTCTGGTGCGCGGCGAGGCGCAGAAGCGCGAGATCGACATGCTGCTGGACGTGACCAAGCAGGTCGAAGGCCACACGATCTGCGCGCTCGGCGATGCCGCGGCCTGGCCGATCCAGGGCCTGATCCGGCATTTCCGCCCCGAGATCGAGCGGCGGATAGACGAGTTCACACGCAACGCCCACCGCGCCGAGCCGGCGCTGGTCGCGGCGGAGTAACAAGGGAAACGGCCTGACGCAGGGTGCGACCGGCAAGACGGCGACGCCCAACGGAACGATGCCTGAGATGAGCAAGAGCCAGGAAACCACAACGGCCTACGATGCCGCCATGCCGCAGGAGATCGCTGGTGCGATCAACCTGATGGCGCATCCGTTCGCGGGCGCCGCCGCCATGGGCGCGCTTGGCCTCGGCCTCGCGGGCCAGGCGATCGGCATGTGGCTTGGCGCCATGGCTGGTGCGGCGGAAGCCTCGCAGCGGTTGATGCAGGGCCTCTCGGACGAGGCGGCGCCAGCGTCGCGTCCCGCAGCGAAGCCGGCTCCGCTCAAGCTGGTCGTATCGCGGCCGACGCAGGACAGGAAGCCTGCGACTATCGCCAAGGCGAAAGCCCCGGCGCGCAAGGTTGCGCAAACGGCGAAGGCTCCGGCAGGAAAGCCGGCACCGATGACGAAGCCGGCGCAGCCGGACGACCTCAAGGCGATCGGCGGGATTGGGCCGAAGCTGGAAAAGGTGCTGAACGAGCTCGGCATCTGGACATACGGGCAGGTGGCCGCGTTGCAGCCGGCGGAGCTTGCCTGGCTGGACGATCATCTGGGATTTGCCGGCCGCATCGGCCGCGACGACTGGGTCGGGCAGGCGAAGGCGCTTTCGGCAGACGCGTGACGAAGAATTTCGGCACCGGACGCGGTGCCAAAGCAAGGATTGCGGTTATTCCGCGGGGTTGAGGCGATATGGCTAGACTGAAGGTAGACGGCAAAGAGATCGAGGTTCCCGATCACTACACGCTGTTGCAGGCAGCGGAAGAGGCGGGCGCGGAAGTGCCGCGCTTCTGCTTCCACGAACGGCTGTCGATCGCCGGCAACTGCCGCATGTGCCTCGTCGAGGTGAAGGGCGGGCCGCCGAAGCCGGCAGCCTCCTGCGCCATGGGCGTGCGCGACCTGCGCCCCGGCCCGAACGGCGAGCCGCCGGAAGTCTTCACCAACACGCCGATGGTCAAGAAGGCCCGCGAAGGCGTGATGGAGTTCCTGCTCATCAACCATCCGCTCGACTGCCCGATCTGCGACCAGGGCGGGGAATGCGACCTGCAAGACCAGGCGATGGCGTTCGGCGTCGATGCCTCGCGCTATCACGAGAACAAGCGCGCGGTCGAAGACAAGTACATCGGCCCGCTGGTCAAGACGATCATGACGCGCTGCATCCACTGCACGCGTTGCGTGAGGTTCACGACCGAAGTGGCCGGAATCTCGGAGCTGGGGCTGATCGGCCGTGGCGAGGATGCCGAGATCACGACCTATCTCGAGGAGGCCATGACCTCCGAGCTGCAGGGCAACGTGATCGACCTGTGCCCGGTCGGCGCGCTGACCTCCAAGCCCTATGCCTTCCAGGCGCGGCCGTGGGAGCTGACCAAGACCGAATCCATCGACGTGATGGACGCCGTCGGCTCGGCGATCCGGGTCGATACGCGCGGTCGCGAGGTGATGCGCATCATGCCGCGCGTCAACGAGCAGGTGAACGAGGAGTGGATCTCCGACAAGACCCGCTTCATCTGGGACGGCCTGCGTTCGCAGCGCCTGGACCGGCCTTACATCCGCAGGGATGGCCGCCTGCAGCCGGCAAGCTGGCCGGAAGCCTTCGTGGCGATCAGGGACGCGGTGTCGAAGACCTCCGGCGACAGGATCGGCGCGATCGCCGGCGATCTGGCGACCGTCGAGGAAATGTACGCGCTGAAGCTGCTGATGGGCTCGCTCGGCTCGGCGAATATCGACTGCCGCCAGGACGGTGCCGCGCTTGACCCGGCAGCCGGCCGCTCGAGCTACATCTTCAACCCGACGATCGACGGCATCGAGGCCGCAGACGCCGTGCTCATCATCGGCGCCAATCCTCGCTTCGAGGCCTCGGTGCTCAACACGCGCATCCGCAAGCGCTGGCGCGCTGGCGATCTGCCGGTTGGCGTGATCGGCGATGTCGGCGACCTGCGCTACGACTACGAGATGCTGGGCGCAGGTTCCGAAACGCTGGCCCAGCTTGCCGATGGCTCGATCAAGTTCCTCTCGGTGCTGAAGAAGGCGAAGCGCCCGCTCATCATCGTCGGCCAGGGTGCGTTGGCGCGTTCCGACGGCGCATCGGTGCTGTCGCTGGCAGCGAAGATCGCAACCGATGTTCAGGCAGTGTCCGATGATTGGAACGGCTTCGCTGTGCTCCACACGGCCGCCGCGCGCGTCGGCGGGCTAGACCTCGGCTTCGTGCCGGGTGAGGGCGGCAAGGATGCCTCCGCAATGATGGGCGCGCTCGACGTGCTGTTCCTGCTGGGCGCCGACGAGTTCGACATGAACGCGATTGGCAATGCCTTCACCGTCTATGTGGGCAGCCACGGCGATGCCGGCGCACACCGCGCCGACGTGATCCTGCCGGGCGCGACTTATACCGAGAAGTCGGGCACCTATGTGAACGTCGAAGGCCGCGTGCAGATGACGAACCGCGCCGGCTTCGCGCCCGGCGACGCCAAGGAAGACTGGGCGATCCTGCGCGCGCTTTCCGACGTACTGGGCCACAAGCTGCCCTTCGATTCGCTGCCGCAGCTTCGCGCGAAGCTCTACGAGGACTTCCCGCATTTCGCGGGCATCGACGAGATCGCGGCCGGCGCGCCGGGCGAGATCGCGGCACTCGTGAAGAAGCCCGGAAGGCTTTCCAAGACGCCGTTTGCGTCGCCGGTGAAAGACTTCTATCTGACGAACCCGATCGCCCGGGCCTCCGCCGTCATGGCCGAATGCTCGGCTTTGGCGAAGGGCGGCTTCAAGCAGGCGGCCGAGTAGGGGCGGGACTGATGGAATCCTTTTTCGCATATTACGTGCTGCCGGCACTCATCATCCTGGGCAAGTCGGTCCTGCTGATCGTCGTCCTGCTGATCCTTGTCGCCTATCTGCTTTACGCCGACCGCAAGATCTGGGCGGCGGTGCAGCTTCGCCGCGGCCCCAACGTGGTCGGTCCGTGGGGCCTGCTGCAGGCCTTCGCCGACCTGTTGAAGTTCGTCTTCAAGGAGCCGGTGATCCCGTCGGGCGCCAACAAGGGCGTGTTCCTGCTCGCGCCGCTGGTCTCCGCAGTGCTGGCGATCTCGGCCTGGGCGGTTATCCCCGTCTCCGAGGGCTGGGCGATCGCGACGGTCAATATAGGCATCCTCTACGTCTTCGCCATCTCGTCACTCGAGGTCTATGGCGTGATCATGGGCGGCTGGGCGTCGAACTCGAAATATCCGTTCCTCGGCGCGCTTCGCTCGGCCGCGCAGATGGTGTCCTATGAAGTCTCGATCGGCTTCGTCATCGTCACCGTTCTTTTGTGCGTGGGTTCGCTGAACCTGACCGACATCGTGCTTGCGCAGCGCGATGGCCTCGGCACCACCATCGGGCTGCCCAACTCGTTCCTCGACTGGCACTGGCTGGCGCTGTTCCCGATGTTCGTCATCTTCTTCATTTCGGCGCTGGCCGAGACGAACCGCCCGCCCTTCGACCTTGTGGAGGCCGAGTCGGAACTCGTCGCCGGCCACATGATCGAATATTCGTCGACGCCGTTCCTGCTGTTCTTCCTCGGCGAATACGTCGCCATCGTGCTGATGTGCGCGCTGGCCACGATCCTGTTCCTGGGAGGCTGGCTGCCGCCGTTCGATTTCGCGCCGTTCACCTGGGTTCCGGGCGTCATCTGGTTCGTGCTGAAGGTCTGCATGATGTTCTTCATGTTCGCGATGGTGAAGGCATTCGTGCCACGCTACCGCTACGACCAGCTCATGCGCCTTGGCTGGAAGGTATTCCTGCCTATCTCCCTGTTCATGGTCGTCGCGACCGCCACCTTCCTCAAGGTCTGGGAGCTGATGGTCGCATGAGCGCGAGCCTGACAGGCGCCTTCATCGGACTGCTGCTTGGCGTGGCGAGCATGATCTTCATGCGCGTGCTCGCCGGCAGGGTCGAGCTTCCAGAGACGAAGCGCGCGCTCACCGTTTCCGGCATCGTCCAGATCGTGCTGCTGCCGATCGTGGGCTGGTTCGCCGGCTCTCTTTTTGCTGGAGAATAGGAAATGTCCGCTCTCGCACAAGCCGCCAAATCGCTGCTCCTGGCCGAGTTCGTCGGGGCCTTCTTCCTCTCGATGCGGCAGTTCTTCGCGCCCAAGGCGACGCTGAACTATCCCAACGAGAAGGGGCCGGTCTCGGCGCGTTTCCGTGGCGAGCACGCGCTGCGCCGCTATCCCAACGGGGAAGAACGCTGCATCGCCTGCAAGCTCTGCGAGGCGATCTGCCCGGCGCAGGCCATCACCATCGAGGCCGGGCCGCGCCGCAACGACGGCACGCGCCGCACGGTGCGCTACGACATCGACATGGTGAAATGCATCTATTGCGGCTTCTGCCAGGAAGCCTGCCCGGTCGACGCCATCGTCGAGGGGCCGAACTTCGAGTTCGCGACGGAGACGCGCGAGGAACTTTACTACGACAAGGACAAGCTGCTCGCCAATGGCGACCGGTGGGAGCGCGAGATCGCGCGCAATCTGGAAGTGGATGCGCCCTATCGGTAGGGCGTCACGAGTGGACGCGCCGGGGCGGCTCGTCTAAGAGACACGCGGATTCGCGGCCCGGAGGCGGGCGCGGCCGGAGAGGGGCAGGGCGCTACGCCCGCTCTTGAAAGGAACCGGGGGAACCCATGCTGACAGGACTCGAGGCGATATTCTTTTATCTGTTCGCCTTCATCGCGGTCGCGGCGGCCTTCATGGTCATCTCGGCCCGCAACCCCGTGCACTCCGTGCTCTACCTGATCCTGACGTTCTTCAACGCGGCAGCGCTCTTCCTGCTGACGGGCGCGGAGTTCCTCGCCGTCATCCTGCTGGTTGTCTATGTCGGCGCGGTGGCCGTGCTGTTCCTGTTCGTGGTCATGATGCTGGACGTCGATTTCGTCGAACTGAAGCAGGGCGCCCTGCAATATGCGCCGGTGGGCGCCATGGTGGGCCTCATCCTCGCGGCTGAGCTGATCATCGTGCTGGGCGGCTACACCTTTACGCCGGAACTGGCGAGCGAGATCGCGCGGTCGATACCGGCGCTTGCCGAGCGGCACAACACCGCCGCGCTCGGCGACATTCTCTACACGGATTACATCTACTTCTTCCAGATCGCGGGTCTCGTGCTGCTGGTCGCCATGATCGGCGCCATCGTGCTGACCCTGCGCCACAAGCCGGGCGTCAAGCGCCAGGACATCGGCGCGCAGGTGCGGCGCACGCCGCAGACCTCGATCGAGGTCAAGAAGGTCGAGACGGGCAAGGGACTCTGAGTGTCATGGAAGTCGGCATCGCACACTTTCTCACCGTATCGGCAATCCTGTTCACGCTCGGCGTGTTCGGCATCTTCCTGAACAGGAAGAACGTCATCGTCATCCTGATGTCGATCGAGCTTATCCTGCTCGCGGTGAACATCAACTTCGTCGCCTTTTCGGCAGCGCTCGGCGACCTCGTCGGACAGGTGTTCGCGCTGTTCGTGCTGACGGTGGCCGCGGCCGAGGCCGCGATCGGACTTGCAATTCTCGTCGTCTTCTTCCGCAACCGCGGTTCGATCGCCGTCGAAGACGTCAACATGATGAAGGGCTGAGCGGATCATGTATCACGCGATCGTCTTCCTTCCGCTTCTCGGCTTCCTGATCGCCGGCCTGTTCGGCCGGTCGATCGGCGCGAAGGCGTCGGAATATATCACCTCAGGCTTCCTCATCATTGCCGCCGCGCTGTCGTGGCTGGCTTTCTTCACGGTCGGCTTCGGCGACGGCGAGGCGTTCACCGTGCCGGTATTGCGCTTCATCCAGTCGGGCGGGCTCGACGTTGCCTGGGCGCTGCGAATCGACACGCTGACGGTCGTCATGCTGGTCGTGGTCAACACGGTCTCGGCGCTCGTGCACGTCTATTCGATCGGCTACATGCATCACGACCCGCACCGGCCGCGCTTCTTCGCCTATCTGTCGCTGTTCACCTTCGCCATGCTGATGCTGGTGACGGCCGACAACCTGGTGCAGATGTTCTTCGGCTGGGAGGGCGTAGGTCTCGCCTCCTACCTGTTGATCGGTTTCTGGTTCAAGAAGCCGTCGGCCAACGCCGCGGCCATCAAGGCCTTCGTGGTCAACCGCGTCGGCGACTTCGGTTTCCTGCTCGGCCTGTTCGGCGTGTTCGTGCTGTTCGGTTCGGTCAATTTCGACACGATCTTCGCCAGCGCGGCCTCGGTCGCCGAGAATCCGGACGCTTCGGGTGAGGCGATCTTTACGTTCCTCGGCTGGTCGCTGACGCAGGGCGGCGCGCTGACGGCGATCTGTCTGCTGCTGTTCATGGGCGCCATGGGCAAGTCGGCGCAGGTGCCGCTGCACACCTGGCTGCCGGACGCGATGGAAGGTCCGACCCCGGTCTCCGCGCTCATCCATGCCGCCACCATGGTGACGGCCGGCGTGTTCATGCTGGCGCGGCTGTCGCCGATCTTCGAACTGTCGCACGCGGCCCTGCTGTTCGTGACGTTCATCGGCGCCTTCACCGCCTTCTTTGCGGCGACGGTTGGCCTCGTCCAGAACGACATCAAGCGCGTCATCGCCTATTCGACCTGCTCGCAGCTCGGCTACATGTTCGTTGCGCTCGGCATGGGCTTCTACTCGGCGGCGATCTTCCACCTGTTCACGCATGCCTTCTTCAAGGCGCTGCTGTTCCTGGGCTCGGGTTCCGTCATCCACGCCGTCTCCGACGAGCAGGACATGCGCAAGATGGGCGGGCTGCGCAAGCTGATCCCGACCACCTACTGGATGATGGTCATCGGCACGCTGGCGCTCACCGGCGTCGGCATCCCGCTGACGGTGATCGGCACCGCAGGCTTCTTCTCCAAGGACGCTATCATTGAGGGCGCGTTCGCCGGACACAACGGGCTGGCGGGCTTCGCCTTCACGCTGCTGGTGGTGGCGGCCGTCTTCACCAGCTTCTATTCCTGGCGGCTGATCTTCATGACGTTCCACGGCAAGCCGCGGGCGTCGTCGGAGGTGATGCACCACGTGCATGAATCGCCGCCGGTCATGCTGGTGCCGCTCTTCATCCTGGCTGTCGGGGCGCTGTTCGCCGGTATCGTGTTCCATGACTGGTTCATCGGCTATCACCACGATGCCTTCTGGAAGGGCGCGCTGTTCATCCTGCCGGAAAACCACATCCTGCACGAGTTCCACGACGTGCCGCTGTGGGTGAAGCTCGCGCCGCTGGTCGCGATGATCCTCGGCTTCGTGACCGCCTACCGGTTCTACATCCAGTCGCCGGACGCGCCGCGCCAGCTCGCCGAGCGCCATCAGGGGCTGTACCAGTTCCTGCTCAACAAGTGGTATTTCGACGAGCTCTACGACTTCCTGTTCGTCAGGCCGGCGAAGCGCCTCGGCCGCTTCCTCTGGAAAAAGGGCGACGGGACGGTCATCGACGGCATGGGGCCTGACGGCATCGCAGCCCGCGTCGTCGACATCACCGACCGCGTCGTCAAGTTGCAGACCGGCTATCTCTATCACTACGCATTCGCAATGCTCATCGGCGTCGCTGCCCTCGTGACGTGGATGATGCTCGGGGGTTCCTACTGATGACCGACTGGCCGATTCTCTCCACGGTCACCTTCCTGCCGCTCGTCGGCGTGTTCCTGATCCTGTTGATCAGGGACGAGGGCGCCGCCGCACGCCGCAACATCCGCAACGTTGCGCTGCTGACGACCGTGTTCACCTTCGTGCTGTCGCTGTTCATCTGGGCCGGCTTCGATAGCGGCTATGCCGGGTTCCAGATGGTGGAGAAGGTGGAGTGGCTGGGCTCCGGCATCTCCTACCACATGGGCGTCGACGGCATTTCCATGCTGTTCGTCATCCTGATCACGTTCATCATGCCGCTGTGCATTCTGGCCTCGTGGGAGTCCGTCGAAAGCCGCGTCAAGGAATACATGATCGCTTTCCTGATCCTGGAAACGATCATGATCGGCGTGTTCTGCGCGCTCGACATCGTGCTTTTCTACGTATTCTTCGAAGCCAGCCTCGTGCCGATGTTCATCATCATCGGCGTGTGGGGCGGCAAGCGTCGCGTCTACGCCTCGTTCAAGTTCTTCCTGTACACGCTGCTCGGCTCGGTGCTGATGCTGCTGGCCATCATGGCGATGTTCTGGCAGTCCGGAACGACCGATATTCCCACGCTGCTGACGCATGATTTCCCGGCCAGCATGCAGACATGGCTGTGGCTTGCCTTCTTCGCATCGTTTGCCGTGAAGATGCCGATGTGGCCGGTGCACACCTGGTTGCCGGACGCACACGTGGAGGCACCGACGGCCGGCTCGGTCATCCTGGCGGCGATCCTGTTGAAGATGGGCGGCTACGGCTTCCTGCGCTTCTCGCTGCCGATGTTCCCGGATGCTTCGCTCTATTTCCAGCCGTTCGTGTTCACGCTCTCGATCGTCGCCATCATCTACACCTCGCTGGTGGCGCTGATGCAGGAAGACATCAAGAAGCTGATCGCCTACTCGTCGGTCGCCCACATGGGCTATGTGACCATGGGCATCTTCGCGATGAACGTCGAAGGCATCCAGGGCGGCATCTTCCAGATGCTGTCGCACGGGCTGGTTTCCGGCGCGCTGTTCCTGTGCGTGGGCGTCGTCTATGACCGTATGCATACCCGCGAGATCGACGCTTATGGCGGCCTCGTAAACAACATGCCGAAATACGCGGTCGTGTTCCTGATCTTCACCATGGCCAATGTCGGCCTGCCGGGCACCTCCGGCTTCGTCGGCGAGTTCCTGACACTGCTTGGCGTGTTCCGCGTGAACACCTGGGTCGCGCTGTTCGCCGCGACCGGCGTGATCCTGTCTGCCGCCTACGCGCTGTGGCTCTACCGCAGGGTGGTGTTCGGCGCGCTGACGAAGGAAAGCCTGAAGGGCCTGCTCGACCTCTCGACGCGCGAGAAGGTGATCATCTATCCGCTGGTGTTCTTCGTCATCCTCTTCGGTGTCTACCCAGCACCCGTCCTCGACGTGACGGCCGCTTCGGTCGACGCGCTTGTCAACAATGTAACGCTGTCGATCGAGGCCACCCAGGCCGCGACGCTGCGCTAGGAAGCCGGAACGGACATCATGACGGCAGAACTCTCCACAAGCCTCACTCTCGCGACGCCGGAACTCATCCTGGCCGTGGGTGCGATGGTGCTGCTGATGATCGGCGTCTTCTCCGGCGAACGCGCCAATACGACCGTGACCGGCCTCGCTATCGCACTGCTGATCGGTGCGGGAGGCTGGATGCTGGTGTTCACCGGCGACGGAGAAGCCTTTGGCGGCGCCTTTGTCAGCGACCCGTTCGCACGCTTCATGAAGGTGCTGACGCTGATCGGCTCCGTGGTAACGCTGATCATGTCGGTCGGCTTCGCCCGCGAGGAGAAGTTCGACAAGTTCGAGTATCCGGTGCTGATCGTGCTGGCCACCCTCGGCATGCTGCTGATGGTGTCGGCCAACGACATGATCGCGCTCTATCTCGGCCTCGAACTGCAGTCGCTTGCGCTCTACGTGATCGCCGCCATCAACCGCGACAATCTCCGCTCCACCGAGGCGGGCCTGAAATATTTCGTCCTCGGCGCGTTGTCGTCGGGCATGCTGCTCTACGGCATTAGCCTCGTGTACGGCTACACCGGCAACACCGGTTTCGAAGCGATCGCGTCTGCGCTGAGCGGCGGCGAGCGCCAGCTCGGCCTGGTGTTCGGTCTTGTCTTCGTGCTTGCCGGCCTTGCCTTCAAGATCTCGGCGGTGCCGTTCCACATGTGGACTCCGGACGTCTATGAAGGCGCGCCGACGCCCGTGACGGCGTTCTTCGCCGCCGCGCCCAAGATGGCGGCAATGGCGCTGCTGGTGCGCGTGACCGTCGGCGCGTTCGAGCCGGTCGCGGCCGACTGGCAGCAGATCGTCGTCTTCGTCGCTATCGCATCGATGGTTCTCGGCGCATTCGCGGCGATCGGCCAGACGAATATCAAGCGCCTGATGGCCTATTCGTCGATCGCGCATATGGGCTTCGCGCTGGTGGGCCTTGCGGCCAACACCCAGGCTGGCGTGCGCGGCGTCGCGCTCTACATGCTGATCTATCTGATCATGACGCTCGGCACGTTTGCCTTCATCCTCGCCATGCGGCGCGAAGAGGGCAATGTCGAGCGCATCGACGACCTGTCCGGCCTCGCATCGACCAACACGCTTATGGCGGTCATCCTGACCATCCTGATGTTCTCGCTGGCAGGCATTCCGCCGCTCGCCGGTTTCTGGGGCAAGTGGTACGTGTTCCTGGCGGCCATGGATGCCGAACTCTATCCGCTGGCAATCATCGGCGTTCTCGCGTCGGTCGTGGGCGCCTACTACTACCTGCGCATCATCAAGATCATGTGGTTCGACCAGCCTGCCGGCGGCTTCCTGCCGATGGCGGGTGAGCTGCGGCTCGTGCTGGGCCTCTCCGGTCTGCTCGTGCTGTTCTACGCCGTCGTCGGCGGTCCGTTCGAACGCATGGCCGAGGCTGCAGCGGCAACCTTCTTCTGAGCGGCATGGGATTTTCGCTCGCGCCGACCGCGGCAACGCTGGGGTACCGCCTCGAAGCCTTCGACACCGTAAGCTCGACCAACGCCGTGGCGATCGAACGCGCGCGCGGCGGGGACGATGGCAAGCTCTGGCTGGTCTCGAAGCGGCAGGAAGCGGGCAGGGGCCGGCGCGGCCGCGCCTGGGAGACGCCGGAAGGCAACCTCGCGGCAACGCTTCTTCTGGTGCCGGGTTTCGACATCAAGGCGGCCGCAACGCTAGGGTTTGTGGCCGGGCTCGCGTTGGCGGATGCGCTGGCGGCGGTGATTCCGGGGCGCGGGGTGAGCGTCGGCGTCGATGGCGGCACACCCATCGGCGGCGGGCGCTTCGAGCTCAAATGGCCCAACGACCTGCTGGCGGATGGCGCAAAGCTCTCCGGCATCCTGCTCGAATCGGCCATGCTGGACGAATCCCGCTTCGCTCTTGCCATCGGCATCGGCGTGAATGTCGTCGCGCACCCGCAGGATGTTCCCTATCCCGCGACGTCTCTTGCCGCGCTCGGTGCAACCTGTGACGCGGAAACGCTGTTCATTGCGTTGTCCGATGCGTGGGTCGACAATGCGCGAATCTGGGACGAGGGCAGGGGGCTCGCCGCGATCCGCGAGCGATGGCTGAAACGCGCCGCCGGGCTTGGTTCGCCCGTGGCGGTGAGAATGGAAGGGCGCGTGGTGCGCGGCATCTTCGAAACGATCGACGAGCAGTGTCGCTTCGTCATTCGGGACGAGGAGGGCAACGTCACCACCATCGCCGCCGGCGACGTGCATTTCGGCGCGGTCGCCTCGGCCTGAAACGGAAAGGAAGCGGCGATGGCAAGGAACAACGAACCCGAACTGGTGTTCTGCCCGCTGGGCGGCGTCGGCGAGATCGGCATGAACTTCGCGCTCTACGGGCTGGGGCCAGCGGGCGCGCGCGAGTGGATCGTGGTCGATGTGGGGGTGACATTTCCGGACGCGACGCTGCCGGGTGTGGACCTCGTCCTGCCCGACACGCGCTTCATCGAGAGCGAGGTCGCCAATCTGCGCGGCATCGTGATTACACACGCGCATGAGGACCACTACGGCGCGCTGCTGGACATCTGGCCGCGTCTGAAGAAGCCTGTATGGATGACGCCGTTCAGCGCCGGGCTTCTGGGCGCCAAGCGGCGCATGGATGGCGGCCCGGAAATCCCCGTGCAGATATTCAACGCCGGCGACCGCTTTCAGGTCGGCCCCTTCGACATCGAGGCGGTGGGCGTTACGCACTCCATCCCCGAGCCGGTATCGCTGGCGATCCGCACGCCACTGGGCATGGTGGTTCACACTGGCGACTGGAAGATCGATCCGGCGCCGACGATCGGCCGCAAGACCGACGAGCAGCGGTTCCGCGCGCTCGGCGACGAAGGTGTCAGGGCCCTGATCTGCGATTCCACCAACGCAATGCGAGAGGGGGAATCGCCGTCGGAAGAGGCCGTCGGCGAAGGGCTGAAGGGGGTCATCGAGGCCGCTGCTGGCCGTGTCGCCGTGACCACCTTCTCATCCAATGTCGGCCGCATCCGCTCGATCGCTGAAGCCGCGCGCGATGCAGGGCGGCAGGTGCTGGTCCTGGGCTCGTCGCTCAAGCGCGTCATCAACGTGGCGACCGAACTCGGCTATCTCGACGGCCTGCCGGAATTCGTCGAGGAGGACGATTACGGCTATATCCCGCGCGAAAACCTCGTCATCCTGTGCACCGGCAGCCAGGGCGAGCCGCGCGCGGCACTCGCCAAGTTGGCGCGCGACGAGATGCGCAATGTCGCGCTCTCGCCTGGCGACACGGTGGTCTATTCCTCGCGCGTGATTCCCGGCAACGAGAAGGCGATCCTGGAGACCAAGAACCTGCTGATCGAGCAGGGCATCAAGATTATCGAGGACAGCGATGCTCTGGTGCACGTGTCCGGCCACCCAAGGCGTAACGAACTCAAGCGGATGTACGAATGGACGCGCCCGCAGGTGCTGGTGCCCGTTCACGGAGAGGCGGCGCATCTGGTCGCACATGGGGCGCTCGGTGCGTCTGCGGGCATTCGCGAGGTAGCCCAGGTGCGCAACGGCGACATGATCCGCCTTGCGCCCGGGCCGGCCGAGATCATCGACCAGGTGCCGTCGGGCCGCATGTTCAAGGACGGCAAGCTGATCGGCTCAGACGAAACGATGGGCATTCGCGACCGCCGCAAGCTTTCCTATGTCGGCCATGTCGCGGTGAATGTGGTGCTGGACGATCGTTACGAGATCGCCGGCGATCCGGATCTGGTTGCAGTCGGGGTAGCGAAGGCTGATGCCGCTGGCGAAGAGCTCGAGGAGCTGATGCTGGATGCGGCGATCGGCGCAATTGAAAGCATCCCGCGCGTCCGGCGAAAAGACCTCGACCTCGTGGCCGAAGCAGTCCGGCGCGCCGTGCGCTCCGCCGCCAACGATGCCTGGGGTAAGAAGCCGATCGTCACGGTGTTCGTGACGCGGTAGAAGAACAGGTGCGTCCTTCGAGGCTCGTTCCGCTCGCACCTCAGGATGAGGGAAGTGGTTTGATCGAACTCAGCCACCGTAGGCTCGATGCACTACCTTCCTCATCCTGAGGTGCGAGCGGAACGAGCCTCGAAAGACGCACTCATGAACTGGAGCCAGACAAACGAATGCTCGGACGTTTGAACCATGTCGCGCTCGCGGTGCCGGACATTGCAACCGCCAGCGCGCATTATCGCGATACGCTGGGGGCCAGTGTTTCCGAGCCGCAGCCATTGCCCGAGCATGGCGTGACGGTCGTCTTCATCGATGTCGGGAACACCAAGATCGAGCTGCTGGAGCCACTGGGCGAGAACTCCACGATCCGGCCGTTCCTGGAAAAGAACCCTTCGGGCGGTATGCACCATGTGTGCTACGAGGTGGATGACATCATCGCCGCGCGGGACCGATTGACCGCATCCGGAGCCCGCGTGCTGGGCGACGGAAACCCGAAGATCGGTGCGCATGGCAAGCCGGTGCTGTTCCTGCACCCCAAGGACTTCTTTGGCACGCTGGTCGAACTGGAACAGGTATAGCGCATCGCGCCGAACCATGAGCGCCGGGCAGGCTTTGCCGGCCGCGCGCTGAAAAGGACAAGATCATGAGCTGGATTTCGATCTTCGCGATCTACTTCATCCTTTGGTGGGTGGTTCTTTTCGCCATGCTGCCATTCGGGCTGAAAACGCAGGACGAGGACGGCGAGGTCACACTGGGCACCGTCTCAAGCGCGCCGCACGGCAGACACATGCTGGGCGCGGTGATCCGCACGACGATCGTAGCCGGCGTAATCTTCGGCGCCTTCTACATAGCGGTCGTTTATTTCGGATTTTCGTTCAACGACATCCCCCACATCGGGCCGTCGATCGGATAGTAACCGCCGCAGCCAGCGTCGGGTATTCTTGCTCGAGCCGTTGTATCAGTCTCTTTTGCTGCGAGTGGAACGCTTGAACCTGGCTGAAAAAGCGGTTCAAGCCAGTGCCGGTCGAAGGCCGGTGATTTATTTCGTTGCACAAAAAAAATGCAAGGCCGAAGCCTTGCAATTTGAACGCGTCCGATCTGTTTCCGTATTAAGGCGGCTGCGGAAAATCGCGCCTAGATCGCATCCTCCCAAGACTTTGACCGCGTAGGAGAGCGGATTATTGTCCCGCCCTCTCGGTTATGCGGGGCACATTAGACCAACAGGTCGCGCGATGTCACGAGAAATATTGCATTTACATGACCCTTGATGTGCTGCACTGCACAAATTCGCGTCACTTACTGCACAGCAAAAGCACAGGCCGGCAGCGGACAATGGGACGCGCTGGCGTCGGGTTTCCATCCTGCCATGAAATCGCTATGAAGCCGAAGCAAATGGACCCTGGCGCGGATGATTCCGCAGCCATCTCTCACGGAATTTCCCATGCGTCTGTCGCGTTACTTTCTGCCCATCCTCAAGGAGAATCCGCGCGAGGCCGAGATCGTCTCGCACCGGCTGATGCTGCGCTCCGGCATGATCCGCCAGCAGGGGCAGGGCTCGTTCTCCTGGCTGCCGATGGGTAAGCGCGTGCTGGACAAGGTGTGCAAGATCATCCGTGAGGAGCAGGATCGCGCCGGTGCGCAGGAAATCCTCATGCCGACGATCCAGTCCGCCGATCTGTGGATCGAAAGCGGGCGCTATAACGACTATGGCAAGGAGATGCTGCGCATCCGCGACCGGCAGGACCGCGCAATGCTCTACGGGCCGACCAACGAGGAGATGGTGACCGACATCTTCCGGTCCTATGTGAAGTCGTACAAGGATCTTCCGCTCAACCTCTATCACATCCAGTGGAAGTATCGCGACGAGGTGCGGCCACGCTTCGGCGTCATGCGCTCGCGCGAGTTCCTGATGAAGGACGCCTATTCGTTCGACATCGACTATGAGGGCGCGCGCGCAGCCTACAACCGCATGTTCGTCTCCTATCTGCGCACCTTCGCGCGGGTTGGCATGCAGGCGATTCCCATGCGGGCCGATACCGGTCCGATCGGTGGCGACCTGAGCCACGAATTCATCATCCTGGCCGATACGGGTGAGAGCGCGGTCTTCTGCCATCGCGATTTTCTCGACCTGCCGGTTCCAGGCGCGGACACCGATTTTGCCGACGATGCGGGTATCGACGGCATCGTCAAAGCGTGGACGACGCCCTATGCGGCAACCGACGAGATGCATGACGAGAACGCCTGGGAGGAAGTGCCGGAAGGCGACCGGATGGCGGCGCGCGGCATCGAGGTCGGCCATATCTTCCATTTCGGCGAAAAATACTCGAAGCCGATGAATGCCAAGGTGACCGGACCCGACGGCAAGGAACACTTCGTCTCCATGGGCTCCTACGGCATAGGCCCTTCGCGCCTCGTGGCGGCGATCATCGAGGCCAGCCACGACGAGAACGGCATCATCTGGCCGGAATCGGTCGCGCCCTTCGACGTCGCGCTGATCAACATGAAGGCCGGCGATGCGGACTGCGACCGCGCGTGTGACGAACTTTATGACGCATTGGGCGCTGCGGGGGTCGACGTGCTCTATGACGATACGGATCAGCGTCCGGGCGGCAAGTTCGCCACCGCCGATCTGATCGGCCTGCCCTGGCAGGTGATCGTGGGGCCACGCGGGGTGGCCGCGGGCGAAGCCGAGGTGAAGAACCGTAAGACGGGCGAACGCGAAACCATGCCGCTGTCCGCTGTGGCGGCGCGCTTCGGAAAAACCGCATGAGCGAAACAGCCGGCAGGAAACTCGCGGGCGCCGGGCCGTTCTCCGTCTTCGAGCGGATGGTCGCCTGGCGCTATCTGCGCTCGCGCCGCAAGGATACGGTGATCTCGGTGATCTCGCTGATCTCCTTCGTCGGGATCATGTTGGGCGTCGCGACGCTCATCATCGTCATGGCCGTCATGAACGGCTTCCGCGCCGAGCTGCTCAACCGCATCCTCGGGGTCAATGGCCACCTGATCGTCGAGCCCATCGACCGTGTCTTCGATGACTATGCCGGCGTTGCTGGACGGATCGAGGGCGTGGAAGGCGTGCGTTATGCGATCCCGCTGGTTCAGGGGCAGGTTCTGGCCACCGGCCGGGTTGGAGCGGGAACCGGCGCGTTGGTGCGCGGCGTGCGCGAGCAGGACATCGAGAAGATGACGCTCGTCGCCGAGAACATCAGGCAAGGTACGCTCGAAGGTTTCGACCAGTCGGAAGGTGTGGCGATCGGCAAGCGCATGGCCGACAGCCTCGGCCTTGCCGTGGGCGACGGCATCCAGCTTGTAGCACCCGAAGGCGATGTGACGCCGTTCGGCGTCACGCCGCGACAGAAGATCTATCCGGTGGTGGCGATCTTCGAGGTCGGCATGTCCGAATATGACGGCTCGATCATCTATATGCCGCTCAGCGAGGCGCAGCTCTATTTCAATTCGGAAGGGGTGGTGCAGTCGATCGAGGTGTTCGTCGACGACCCCGATGCGGTGGACGCTTTGCGCGGGCCCGTCGAGGTCGCTTCGCAACGCCAGATATTCGTCACCGACTGGCGGCAGCGCAACCAGACCTTCTTTTCCGCGCTTCAGGTCGAGCGCAACGTGATGTTCATGATCCTGACGCTGATCGTGCTGGTGGCGGCGCTGAACATCATTTCCGGCCTCATCATGCTTGTGAAGGACAAGGGCCGCGACATCGCGATCCTGCGCACAATGGGCGCGACCAGCGGATCGGTGATGCGCATATTCATGATGACCGGGGCGGCTATCGGCGTCACCGGCACCATCGCGGGCGTGCTGCTCGGCGTGGTCGTCTGCCTCAACGTCGAATCGATCCGGCAGTTCTTCTCGTGGCTGTCGGGTACGACGCTGTTCAATCCGGAGCTCTATTTCCTCAGCCAGTTGCCGGCGAAGATGGATGCGAGCGAAACGATCTCGGTCGTGCTGATGGCCATGGTGTTGTCGTTCCTGGCAACGCTGTTTCCGGCCTGGCGCGCAGCCCGGCTCGATCCCGTCGAAGCGCTGCGGTACGAATGATGGCATCCGACCTTCTGCTCGAACTCAAGGCCATCGACCGCCGCTACGATGAAGGGATGCGCAAGCTGACCATCCTCGACGGGGCGGATTTCACGCTGCGGCGTGGCGAGACGGTTGCGCTGGTGGCGCCTTCTGGTGCCGGCAAGTCGACCCTGCTGCATACGGCGGGGCTTCTCGAATGGCCGGACGGCGGCGATGTGATCCTCGACGGGCGCGCCTGCGGCCGCCTCTCGGACGACGAGCGTACCGCGATCCGCCGCAACGACATCGGTTTCGTCTACCAGTTCCACCACTTGCTGCCGGAGTTCTCGGCGCTGGAAAACATCATGATGCCGCAGCTCGTCTGCGGGCTGCCGCAGACGCAGGCGCGCGAACGCGCGCTGCAGCTTCTGGATTACATGAAGATCGGCGAGCGCGCGGAACATCGTCCGGCGGAACTATCGGGCGGCGAGCAGCAGCGTGTTGCGATCGCGCGCGCCGTGGCCAATGCACCACTGCTGCTGTTGGCGGACGAACCGACCGGCAATCTCGATCCCGATACCGCATCTTATGTGTTCGAGGCGCTGGAGGCACTGGTGCGCCAGTCAGGCCTCTCGGCGCTGATCGCCACCCACAACCACGACCTGGCCGCGCGCATGGACCGCCGCGTGACGCTGGACCACGGCAAGATCGTGGAATTCTAGCAGCCTGCTTAGGGTACCCCACAAAAAGCGGAGCCGACCCTTTGGGGAAGGGCCGGCTCCTGAACCCGGTCGTTGGGGACGGGGAGGGTGGGGACTCGACCGGGTTGTCCCTGATTTCCCGTTTCTCTAAGGCGCGTCGCGTTCGATCAGGCTCAGGCGACGCGCCTTAAGTGTTGTTTTCCGCATGCCGTTGTCCCCAAACCGATTGCCGCTTTTGGGCGACATGCTCTGGCTACCTGTTGGAGCTGACGCTGCCGACCAGCACGTTGCGGCCGTCGTCGATCGAGACCCACATGCCGGAATGCTTCGCGGACTGTCGCTTGAGGTAGCTGTATTCCGTCTCGTTCCAGGCGAGGACCCGCGGCTCGAGATTGTCGAGCACGAAGTCGCCCATATTGGTGTGAACCGTCAGCACCGCATGGCCGTCGCCATTGGGCTGGCGCACCACGGTGATGAGAAGGTTGGAGGCCGGCACCCCTGCCTTGATGAGGCGGCGGCGCTTTTCGAGCACGTAGTCCTCGCAGTCTCCATAGCCGTTGACCGGATAGGTCCACCGCTCCTCGACGCCCCAGAGCTCCATGTCGGTGCGCGGCGTAACCGTCGTGTTGACGATGTTGTTGACCTCAACGATCTTCGCCCAGAGCGGCCGTGTCAGATCGACCGGACCGGCATGTGCCGTACTGGTGCACTCGCGCGGCTCGCGCTGGCAGAATTCGTAATGGCCGACCGGCTGCGTCGAGAGCCCGCCCGTTGGCATGAAAGATTGCGCCGATGCGGCCTGCGCACCGCTCGTCAGCATGGCGGCGGCTATCGCCGCATGCAGCATCCCTGTCCTGGTCCCCATAGTGTCGTCTCCCCTTTGACGAGATCACTATGGCAGACGGGAATTTATTCCGCGCAAAAGAGCGAAGTATAACTTGCCTCAAAACAAGAGAGTTATTTGTGTAACTGTGAATAGAATAAGAATAAAAATAGAATAGATTTTGATTAAAATTGTAGGTAATTCGGGGTTGCAGTCCCGATGCCGCAAATGCAAAAGGCCGGCGCAATGGCCGGCCTGGAAAGCATGGATTGTGAGGTAGGGCTAGTGGCCGCTGAAGTGCGCGGCGAGCGTTTCTTCCCGCTGCACCATCGCGAACTCGATGGCGATGCCGTCGTCGAAGTGTCGGACGACGCGGCCGCGCATGTTGCCGAGCGTCACCTCGACGCCCAGTGCCGGCTTGACGTCGAGCTCGATCGCGGCGCCCGAAAGCGAAAGATCGATGATGCGGCACTTGTATTGACGGCCGTCGCCCATGTGGAGCACGGTCATCGGATTGCGCGGCGATACGCGTTCGTGACGGCGATCTTCCGGCAGGTCGAGTTCGTGCCTGTTGGCAAGCCACGTAAGCTGCGCGGCAAGCTTGTCGCGCTTGCGCTCAGAAGCCAGGATCGTCATCGCAAAGCCGGTTTCGAGACGACGCGTCACCACGCCCTCTACGCGACCGATATGGTCGAGGTAGGCGATGACCTTCTCGCCGAGCTGCCCGGGATGGTTTGACAGAAACGAGACGTCGCCCGGCGACATGTCGATCACCTGACATGGGTGTTCGGACCGGTCTTCAAGCATATAGCGGCCGTACACTTTCACCGGCACGCGCTGAAAGTTGCGTCTTTCCGTTCGTGACGGCGCTGTGTGGCTCGCCGCTAAAATCATTCTCGAATCCGCCTCGCTCATTTCCATGCTTCGCGCATGGCGAAGACGTTGGCGAAACGTTATTCTCGGATCGGTTAATATCCGGTAAGCCGAACGTGTCGGCGATGTGACAAGTTAACCGTCTTTGCCGCCGTCGAATACGACGAGATGGCGGATGCGACGGCCGTGTTCCGGACCTTGCGGCTCGCTGCCGATAATCTGCGCCGCGCCGGGCGCGATGGGGGGCACGGACATCGTCGGGCGGGCGGTTGAAAACACCGATTCGTGGTCTGGATCGACGACACGCAGCGTATCGACCCTGCCTTCGACGATCGGGTCGGCGCCGAGCCAGTAGGGCTTGGCGAGGGGCGTGATCGCACCCAGCGAGCGCGGGCTGCCCAGGCCACCCTCGAGCGGTAGCAACACCAGCTCGAAAAGATTGACCTTTCCGCCCTGGCTGAGACCTTCATAGGTGACCGTGACCACGGATTTCTCGTGGAAGGCGCTGTGTGCCACGCGTGCGATCATGCGCTGGTCGCGACGCGCCCAGATGGACGGAAAGGAGTAGCCCTTGAGTTCGCGCCCGTAGGTGGCGCACAGGCGGGTTCCTGCGAGCCGGAAGACCGGTTCGCCGCGCGTGTCCTTCTCCAGGATGAATGTATCGGCCAGCAGGGTCTTGATGTCCGCCGGTTCGATCTCGGTGCGCCGCGGTGCAGGCCGCCCCTTGCGCAACCTGTCCCAGTATTGGAACAACGCGATCGATCCTTCCTGTCTCATGCTTCCTGCCGCCCCTTGTCCCTTTGCGGTTGTGTCATCGGTGAACAGAAACGAATCCCTCCGATGTGCTACATGGACGGACAGGCAGAACCCGTGCCAGTCCCGTTAACCGTTGTTCACGGCGTTCGGGTTCGTTAAGGTTAACAAAGGGTTTACGTTGCCGGCCGGCAAGTGGTGTGACACCTTCCAGTCACTCCAAGGGGACGACGCTTCGGCGGGAACTCCAGTCAGAAGAAATCTTGGGGGTGAGCAGGGGGCTCGACCAAAGCCGTTCGGGGAAACCCGGACGGCTTTTCATTTGCGCGACAGGGTGCTAGCGCAAAAGGACCCGTTGCAGATTGTCAGCCATGTCTTCCGATTCCGATCCGCAAAGCCGTTCCGTCGAGGATGAGATCGCCGAAAACGGCGAATCGGCACCGCAGCGCGAACCGGTGTTCAACCTGCCGAAGGTCGTCATCGCGCTGCTTGCCATCTGTGTCGGCATTCACCTGGTGCGCGCCTATCTCCTGACCGACCGGCAGGATTTCGAAGTGATACTGCGCTTCGCATTCATCCCGATTCGCTACACCGGCGGTTATGCCCTCGACCTTTTCGCGTTCGCGGGGCCATGGACCTACGCCTTCCTCCATGGCGGCTTCGCGCATCTGATCGTGAACATGGTCTGGCTGGCTGCCTTCGGCTCACCGCTGGCCAACCGCATCGGCGCGGCGCGGTTCCTTGCGTTCTGGCTGGTTACCTCGCTTGCGGCGGTGGGACTGCATTTCGTGCTGCACCCGTTCGATCCCGCGCCGCTGGTCGGCGCATCAGGCGCTATCTCAGGCATGATGGGCGCTGCCGCGCGCTTCGGCTTCCAGATCGACCGCCGCCAGGGGCGGGGTGCATTCGCGGGACCGGTGCTCTCGATCCCTGCCGTCTTCCGCTCGCGCACCGTCGTCGCGTTCCTGGCGGTGTGGATGGTGGTCAATCTCGTGATGGGCCTGGGCGTTGGCGCACCGGGGTCCGAAAACCCGATCGCATGGGAGGCCCATATCGGTGGCTTCCTGGCCGGTTTCTTTCTCGTCAGGCTGTTTGTCCGCCGCGCCCGGCCCGACTGACACGTTGCAGTACTCTTGAAAACGGTTCGAGCCGAGCGCACCATGTGCCATCGCGGACCAACAAGCCGAGAGGAGCGTGCGATGACGGTCAGGTTGATACTGGAGGAAAAAGGTCGCGACGTTGTTACACTGGAGCCCGGCGCGACGCTGGCGCAGGCCGCCCAGCTTCTGGGCGCACGGCGCATTGGCGCGGTGGTGGTAACGGCGGGCGACCGCAAGATCCGCGGTATCCTCTCGGAGCGCGACATCGTGAGGGCCGTGGGCGAACTTGGCACGGAGGCGCTGTCGTTGACCGTCGACAAGGCCATGACGGCAAAGGTCAGCACCTGCCGGGAAGCCAATACCGTCAACGAAGTGATGGAAATCATGACGCGCGGACGTTTCCGCCACCTGCCTGTCGAAAAGGACGGGCAACTGGACGGCATCATCTCCATCGGTGACGTGGTGAAGTTGCGCATCGAGGAAGTCGAGCGCGAGGCCGAGCAGATCAGGGAATATATTGCGACCGCATAGGGTTGACGCCCGTCGGAGCCGGTTGGCCCCGACGGGTTTGCGGAAGGATCAGCGGTTGTCTTGCCTGGCGCGCACCAGTTCGAGGCCGCGCCGCGTGATGCGGTAGGGCCCGCCGCCTTTCGAGGCCACGGCGTTGCGCCGCTTCAGCCTGCGGAAAAGGTCGACATCGAAACCGGCAAAACGCCAGTTGTCGCGCGTGTGGCAATGAGCTGCCGCGATACGGCCCTGCTCGTCTTTCTCGAGTTCGATCCATCCGCCCTGCGCCAACAGGTGGAGGATGCGCTGTTCAGCGCGTGTGATGTTCATTGGAAAAAGTCCCGAAAACCCGGCCAAAGGCCGAACGCCAATCACGCCGCCGCGTGAGCGGGGCGTCGTTACTCGGTTTTCATGCCCTGACGATCGTGGACGTCAGGGCTTCAGCGGGACTCAAAGCTGGTGGACATAAAACACCCTGTAATGCACGCGCTACATAGGCGACATCGTCCGCCTCGTCCAGATGCGGGTGGTGACCGTAGGCTTGCAACAGCCTGACAAGGGCGAATCGCTTGCATGGACGCGCGCTTTGATCTAGCGAAAGCCGCATGCAGAAAGGCGCGAAAGCGCGATAACGCCACAGCGAACCGGACTTCCATGACGATCATCGATACCCGCACACCCGACCCCAAGCGCCTGATCGCTGGTGCGACCGGCGACTGGGAAATCATCATCGGCCTGGAGGTGCACGCACAGGTGACCTCCGAGGCAAAGCTGTTCTCTGGCGCTTCGACCGCCTTCGGCGCGGAGCCGAACGCCAATGTCAGCCTCGTCGACGCGGCGATGCCGGGCATGCTGCCGGTCATCAACGAGGAATGCGTGCGCCAGGCGATCCGCACGGGGCTGGGTCTGAAGGCGCAGATCAACCTGAAGTCGGTGTTCGACCGCAAGAACTACTTCTATCCCGACCTGCCGCAGGGCTATCAGATTTCGCAGTTCAAGCAGCCGATCGTCGGCGAGGGCACCGTGACGATCTCTGTCGGGCCCGACAAGAAGGGCAACTTCGAGGACATCGAGGTCGGCATCGAGCGGCTGCATCTCGAGCAGGACGCAGGCAAGTCGATGCACGACCAGCACCCGACGATGTCGTTCGTCGACCTCAATCGCTCGGGCGTGGCGCTGATGGAGATCGTTTCCAAGCCGGACATGCGCTCGTCGGACGAGGCAAAGGCCTATCTGACCAAGCTGCGCACCATCGTGCGTTATCTCGGCACCTGCGACGGCAACATGGACGAGGGTTCGATGCGCGCCGACGTCAACGTGTCGGTTCGTCGGCCGGGCGGAGACTTCGGCACGCGTTGCGAGATCAAGAACGTCAACTCGATCCGATTCGTCGGACAGGCGATCGAGTACGAAGCCCGCCGTCAGATCGGCATTCTGGAGGACGGCGGCTCGATCGATCAGGAAACGCGGCTGTTCGACCCGAACAAAGGGGAGACCCGGTCGATGCGTTCCAAGGAAGAAGCGCACGACTACCGCTATTTCCCGGATCCCGACCTGCTGCCGCTCGAATTCGACCAGGCCTATGTCGATGCGCTGGCCGAGCATCTGCCGGAACTGCCGGACGACAAGAAGGCGCGGCTCGTCGAGAGCCTGGGCCTGTCGGCCTACGACGCATCGATCCTCGTGTCCGAGAAGGCGATCGCCGATTATTACGAGAAGGTCGCGGCCGGCCGCGACGGCAAAGCGGCAGCCAACTGGGTCATCAACGACCTGCTGGGCCAGTTGAACAAATCCGGCAAGGATATTGAAGAGACTCCAGTTTCGCCCGATCAGCTCGGCGCAGTCATCGACCTGATCAAGGAAGGCACGATCTCCGGCAAGATCGCCAAGGACCTGTTCGAGATCGTCTGGAACGAGGGCGGCGACCCGCGCGCGCTGGTCGAAGAGCGCGGCATGAAGCAGGTGACCGACACCGGCGCCATCGAGAAGGCCGTCGACGAGGTGATCGCCGCCAACCCGGAAAAGGTCGAGCAGGCCAAGGCCAAGCCGACGCTCGCCGGCTGGTTCGTCGGCCAGGTGATGAAGGCCACCGGTGGCAAGGCCAATCCGCAGGCGGTGAACGACCTGGTCAAGGCCCGCCTCGGGATCGAATAGCCATGTTCGTGCGCACGGCCTCATCGCGAGACATTGAAGCCGTGCGCGCCCTGCTGGTCGAAACCTGGCACGACACCTACGATGCGATCTACGGCCCGGAACGGGTGACGGCGATCACCGACGACTGGCATTCCATCCCGTCGCTCGAAGCGCGGCTGGTCAGGCCGAACTCCGAGTTCCTGGTTGCCGACGACGGCGAGCGCATCGGCGGCATGGCATTCGCCTCGGCCGCCGACGAGGGCAAGACCGTGATGCTGCATCAGCTTTACGTTAAGCCGGACTGTCAGGGCAGGGGCATCGGCGGCCTTTTGCTGGACGAGATCGAAAGCTGCTTTCCGGACGCCGACAAGGTGCGGCTGGAGGTCGAGGAGGCCAATGCCAAGGCCGTCGCCTTCTATGTTGCGCAGGGTTTCGCCAAGGTCGGCATGACGGCCAACTGCGGCAGCAGCAATTCCGAGATACCCGCCGCGATCTACGAGCGTCCGATCGTCTGGGCCGACTGAAAGCCCGGCTGTTGCATTGTGCGCCGCGCCGCGAGCGGCTATTGCGGGCCGACTTCATCTGAACCGGACCTGCCATGACCACCGGACTGCCCTTCGACGATTACCGCCAGCTTCTGAAGACCTTGCCCGGGCCGAATAGTGCCGCGCGCGACCGTGCGGCGTTGCGCAACGAGACCTTGTCGAAGCAAGGGCCATCGCTCGGCCGCCTGGGCGAGGTCGCCGAATGGCTGGCAGCCTGGACCGGGCGTGACCCGCAGGTGTTGAGACCGCTGGTGGCCCTTTTTGCCGGCACACACGGCTTGACGCGGCATGGCGTCTCCCGCCGCGCGGCCGACGAAACGCAAGCCATGATCGAGCACGCGGCGGCCGGCGGCGCGGCAGTCAACCAGCTCTGCGCGGCCAACGATCTCGGCCTGAAGATATTCGACCTCGCGCTCCACATGCCGGTGGGCGACATCACCGTTGAACCGGCGCTGGACGAGCGCGGCTGCGCGGCCACCATGGCCTTCGGCATGGAAGCGGTGGCGGGCGGCATAGATCTGCTTTGCGTCGGCGGCGTGGGCGCCGGCGGCACGACCTCGGCGGCTGCCCTGATGGCGGCCCTGTTCGGTGGCGATGCGGCCGATTGGGTTGGGCCGGGCGCCGGTGCCGACGATGAGATGATCGCGCTGAAGGTGGACGTGGTGGAAAAGGCAATCGCTCACCACGGAACGAACCTGAAGGACCCGCTCGAGGCGCTGCGCAGGCTGGGTGGCCGGGAATTCGCGGCCATCGCGGGCACGATCCTCGCGGCCCGCGTGGAGAAAATCCCGGTAATCCTGGATGGCTATGCGGCGCTGGCCGCAGCCGCTGTGTTGAAAGCGGCCGAACCCGGCGCAATCGACCATTGCCTGCTCGCACATTGCTCGACCGAGCCGGGCATGGCCCGAGCGGCACGGCTGATGGGGCTCCGGCCGCTTCTTGATCTGTCGCTCGGCGACGGGGAGGGGATCGGGGCAGCACTTGCGGCGGGCGTCGTGAAGAACGCCGCGCTGGTGCATTCCGGTATGGTTGTCCGGACTTAGCGCCGCCTGCCGCCTGCCGCGGCAACCTTTTCGGTCGGCAGCGCCGGCAGTTCTTCCATGATGCGATAGGGCGGCAGGATCGCGATGGCTTCCGTGCCCTCGCGCAGCTTGGAATGAAGCTGGAACTCGCCGCCATGCAGCGCGATCAGCCCCTGGACGATCGGCAGGCCGAGCCCGGTGCCTTGTTCGGCGCTCTTGATGGCGATCGAACCCTGGCCGAACGCCGACAGGACGACCGGAATTTCGTCGTCGGGTATGCCGGGGCCGTTGTCTTTCACCGAGATGTACTGGCCGCCACCGGCCGTCCAGCCGACACGCACGCGCACTTCGCTGCCGCTCGGCGCGAACTTCACGGCATTGGACAGCAGGTTCAGCGTCACCTGCCGCAAGGATCGCTCATCGGCGAAGATGCGCGGCAGGTTCGGTTCGAACTGCTGCACGAGGCGGATATCCTTGTTGCGCGCCTTCAGCTCCATCAGATGGCAGCATTCTTCCACGACGGCTTCAAGCGACATCGGCTCTTCGCTGAGTTGGTAGCGGCCGGCTTCGATGCGCGAGAGATCGAGGATTTCGTTGATGAGGTGCAGGAGATGGCGGCCGGAGCCGTTTATGTCCTTCGCATAGTCGCGATAGGTTTCGTTCTGAAGCGGCCCCAGCACCTCGTTCGCCATCACCTCGGAAAAGCCGAGGATTGCGTTGAGGGGCGTGCGCAGTTCGTGGCTCATGGTGGCCAGAAAGCGCGATTTGGCGAGGTTTGCTTCTTCGGCACGTCTGCGCGCCTCGTCAGACATCGCCTTGGCCGTCTCCAGCTCGGCGATCAGGCCATCCTTTTCGGCGCGGAACGACAGCAGCATTACACTGGCTGAATGCAGGTGGCCGGCAACATAACTGAAGAACGGCAGCGAGATGACGAGCAGGCCTGCCATGATCGCTTCCACAGGCTGCCAGCCGCTCGACATGGCGACCGAGGCGGCAAAGATGCCGACCGGGAGCGCGAATGTAGTGGCCAGCGCACCGCTGAGAGCCGACGAGATGATCGCGGTTGCCGCCATGACCAGAAGCAGGACGACAGCCTTTAGCACAGGAAACTGATCGATCTGACATTCATTGCAGGCAAGCCAGGCGAAATAGCTCCAGCCGATGCCGCTGACGAAATGGCCGAAAAGGAAGGCGCGCCGAACCTTCTTGGCGTTGATTTCTGTTGTTTCGGTGCGGTCCACGCGTCGCGCGATCAGCGCGAGCCCGCCGTAGCAGGCGATGGTGACCAGCGCCCATGCAACGATGGTGAAGCCGACGCCCACAAACAGCCCCGCCGCCGTGACCGCCATGACGGTGAGGGGGATGGCGAGCGCGGTGTTGATCGTCGCGCGGGCGTGCAATTTCAGCAGTTCGCGATCGTAGACCGGATTGCCAGCCTGCTGGGCGAGCCTGTCGCGCGTGCGACGCACGGCGCGCGCCACGTCGCTGTTGCGGTGCGCCTTGGTGCGGTCCACAATGTTCTTGTCGGTTGCGTTTGAGCGTTGTAACGCCATGGAAGATTACGATTTTCGCGCGATACTTTCGTTGCGGCACGCTAACGCGGAATGATTAAGAGACCCTTCCGTAGATGGCCTTGAAGAGCCGCAACCGCTACGCGCGCCGGCGCAAACCAAGGTCGTTCGTCCGGCTGTTTCTGGACCTGGCGCTGGCTATCGCGATACTTGCCGCGCTGGCCTTCGTTGCCGGACACGAGCGTTTCGGAACGGCCGAGACCAGATCCGGCATGCCGCAGGTGGTGGACGGCGATTCCCTGACGCTCGGCGGCGCGCGGCTGCGACTGATCGGCATCGATGCGCCGGAACTCGGCCAGACCTGCGTTGGTCCGCGCGGCGACTATCCCTGTGGGCGCCAAGCGCGCAACGCGCTGGCAGAACTGATCGGCGGACGGCCGGTGACGTGCGAGGCCCGGCGGCGCGACCGCTACGACCGGCTGCTCGCAAGTTGCAAAGCCGGAGGCGTCGACTTGAACCATGCGATGGTGGAGCGCGGCTGGGCGGTCGCCTATGGCGACCATGACGATGCCGAACGGTCGGCACGAGACGCCGGCCGTGGCCTATGGGCCGGTTCTTTCGAGCGACCGCAGGACTGGCGCCGCATTCACGGCGGAATGGCGGAGGTATCGCATGACGGGCTTTCGGCGATCGGGGATTGGTTGCGATCCCTTTTTCAGGGCAAGATGAGTGGACAGGGAACGGATGGAGGAGAGACCGGATGAAGCTTTACGATGGCGGGCGCGCGCCCAATCCGCGCAGGGTGCGCATCTTTCTGACGGAGAAGGGCATCGAAGTGCCGCTGGTGCCGGTCGACATGGGCGCGATGGGCCACCGCTCGCCCGAAGTCGCCAGCCGCAATCCGCTGCGGCGGCTGCCTGTGTTGGAACTCGATGACGGCACGGTCATCACCGAATCGGTCGCGATCTGCCGCTATTTCGAGGAAACGCACCCCGAGCCGCCACTGTTTGGCACCGGGGCGGTCGGCAAGGCGAAGGTCGAGATGTGGCAGCGCCGGATGGAGCTGAATTTCCTCAGTGCCGTTGCCAGCGCCTTCCGTCATCTGCATCCCGCCATGAAGGAATGGGAGATACCGCAGATTGCCGAATGGGGTGAAGCGAACAAGCCCAAGGCACTGGATTTCCTCGCTTTCCTTGATAGTGAACTCGCCGATCGCGAGTTCATCGCCAGCGACACTTTCTCCATCGCCGACATCACGGGAATGATCGGCATCGACTTCATGAAGCCCGCCCGCATCGCTGTGCCGGACGAGTGCGCGAATGTGCGGCGCTGGTATGCGACGGTCGCCTCGCGGCCGAGTGCTGCGGCCTGATGAACGAAGAACTGGCAGAACTGGTCGAGCGCATCCGCGCCTGCCGCTTGTGCCGGGATGCGCCGGCCAACCCGGCGCGTCCTTTGCCGCACGAGCCGCGCCCAGTGGTCACAGCATCGTCGACCGCGCGCATCCTGATTGCGGGGCAGGCGCCCGGCACCAGGGTTCACGCCACCGGCGAGCCGTTCAACGACCGCTCCGGCGATCGCCTGCGCGACTGGCTGGGTGTCACGCGTGAAGAGTTCTATAACCCGGAGAACTTTGCCATCGCGCCGATGGGGTTCTGCTTTCCGGGGCAGGACGCCAAGGGAAGCGACCTGCCGCCGCGCCGCGAATGCGCGCCGGCTTGGCGGGCCGATTTGATTGCCGCGATGCCGCAGGTGGAACTGGTGTTGGCCATCGGACTCTACGCGCAGGGCTGGCATATCGGCGATGCGCGGCGGGTTTCGCTCACCGAGACGGTGGCCGACTGGCGCGCGATCTTCATGCGCAACGAAATCCCGCGCGTGCTGCCGCTGCCGCACCCTTCATGGCGCAACACGGCATGGCTGAAAAAGAATCCCTGGTTCGAGGCCGATTTGCTACCGGTGCTCCGCCGCGAAATCGCAATGCGCCTCGACCGCCACGCTTAGGCGTTTCACGCGCTAAAGCGCCTTTCTATGAGAAGAAGTTTCTTGTCGAGGCAAAGTTTTGCTCTCATCATGGCATGAAATTCCAACGGAGTTTCGAAATGGACCGCCTCGACAAAAAAATCCTCCGCCTGCTGCAGGAGGACTCGACCTTGGCCGTCGCCGATGTGGCGAAGAAGGTGGGCCTTTCGACCACGCCGTGCTGGCGGCGTATCCAGAAGCTCGAGGAGGAGGGCGTGATCCAGCGGCGCGTGGCGGTCCTCGACCCGGTGAAGGTGAACACCCGCGTCAACGTTTTCGTTTCGATCCGTACCAACGCACACAGCATGGAATGGCTGAAGCGTTTCGCCGAGGTGATCCAGGAGTTCCCCGAGGTCGTCGAATTCTATCGGATGAGCGGCGAGGTCGACTATCTGCTGCGCGTGGTGGTGCCTGACATCGCGGCCTATGACGCCTTCTACAAGCGGCTGATCGCCAAGATCGAGATACGCGACGTCTCGTCCGCGTTTGCCATGGAGCAGATCAAGAACACGACCCAGCTCCCGCTCGACTATCTGGTACTCGACAAGGAAGCCGGCGAACGCGCCGCTTGAGCTTCTGCTTTCATCCGGCACGCGGCCTGGACGTGGGCCAGCCACACCGGGCTGTTGGATCAGGCAAGCCGTATCGTCTGAACAGCGTTGCATGTGCGGTCCGTTTGGCGACTATCGGCCGAGGGAGAATCTTCGAAAGACTTTCCCTCGGAACGAAACAGACCGCCGGGCAGGTGCATGCATATGAAACGCAAGCCGATGATCGCCGTGATCATGGACGAAAACACCAGTGCGGGCGGAACCGCCTACGAGACGTCGAAAGCCTATTTCTCCGCGGTGGGCCGCGCTGGCGGCGCGCCTTTCGGCATTCCCTACCTGCCTGAGATCGTCGACCAGACGGTTGAGCAGTTCGACGGGTTTCTCAGCGTCGGCGGGCGCATCGAATTTCCCGAACCCTGGTACGTCGACGGCGACCGGTCGCAATATCCGGCCTCCGACCGCCTGCGGGTCGAAATGGCGCTGATGGAAGGATTTCTCGCGCGCAACAAGCCGGTGCTGGGTGTCTGCAACGGCATGCAGATGCTCGCATGCCTGAACGGGTGCCGGATGGTCTCGGACGTGCATGCCTCATGGCCGGATGCGCTGAACCATGACCAGAAGGACCTGCGTCACGAGGTGCTCATTGAGCCCGGCACGAAGATGGCAGAGGTCTTCGCCAAGGAGATGTTCAGCGCGAACACCTTCCACAGGGAGGCGATCGTCGAGGCGTCCGCGGACGTGGTCGTCACCGCCCGCGGACCGGACGGCGTGATCGAAGGCATCGAAGTGCCGTCACAAACCTTCGCCATGGGCGTACAGTGGCATCCCGAAAAGCTGGCCGGCGAAGATCATCCGGGTCTGCGCATATTCGATGCGTTCGTGGACGCTGCGCGGGATCGATCGTAGCGGCTTCGAGAGCCGTCAGCCCCTTGCCGTCGCCGCATCCGTCTCGAGCTCCGAAAGCACGACGTGGAGTAGGGCGCGTACTTCGTCCTCGGCCGCGGCCTGTTGCACGCCGTTCGCGATAAGCCGCTGCAGGAGGCTCTTCGCAGTCTCACGCCAGAAAAGCGTGGCCTCTTCGCCCTGCTTGGAGCCAAGAACGCGAGCGATGCCGCTCACCAGTTTACGTTGACGATGTAGCGGGAAAGCCCGCACCTCAGCATTGCCCACGCCCGTATCCCCTCCTGAGTTTCGCCGTCAGGCTAGCGGGCAAATGGTTAACAGGAGACTTTTGGCTAGGCTGGCAGCGCGATTTCTGGCCGCTCAGGCCTTGCGCGGCTTGGACGAAACCTTGTTGGCGATGCGTTCTAGACGCTGCCTGCTCTTTTCCGAGGTGAGGTCGCGCACGGCATCCTTGCCGATCCAGCGACGGGTCTTGTCTTCCGACGCCGCGAGTTCGCGCGCGAGATCCAGGGCGGCGGCGTTGAGGCTTGCGGATCGCTTGCCGATCGACCGTAGCGCCCAGCTCACGGCTTTCCTGACGAAATTGCGCTCGTCGTCTGCGTGCCGGCGGATGGTTTCGAGGAAGTGCAGGAAGGTTTCCGCAGGCTCTTTCTTCCGATGAACCACCGACCACGCCATCATCGCGAAGGCGGTGCGGCGGACGAACTCGCGCTCGTCCTCGGCGAAGTCGTCGATGAGGGTCAGCCAGTGGTCGGTGTCGACGAAGAGGTCGGAGACCCCGTCGACGATGTCCCATGAATCGAATTCTGCCGCCCATTGGCGCGCGTCATCCGCCGTGAAGCGCTTGGGGTCGGCAGTCAACGAGGCGATGAACTGCGCTTCCGTGATACCGGAATCCCAGAGCGCAAAGGCACGCTCGTGGTCGCGGCCGATCGCCCTGGCGATGTGCCGTTGCTCACCGTGCGAAATGCCCAGCGCGCGCTCGATGCGGATGCCGTAGCGCAGCATGCCCTGCCGGTTTTCTTCCGAACCGAGCGATTTCAGATGCTCGATGATTTCCTCGGCAGTGGAATTGCGCGACAGGGCATTCATGGCCGAAGCCTACTTCCCCAGCCGCGCCAGCAGTGAGGACGTGTCCCAGCGCTTGCCGCCCATCTGCTGGACGTCCTTGTAGAACTGGTCGACCAGTGCGGTGACGGGCAGCTTCGCGCCGTTACGGTCGGCCTCGGCGAGGCAGATGCCGAGATCCTTGCGCATCCAGTCGACCGCGAAGCCGAAATCGTACTTGCCGGCATTCATTGTCTTGTGTCGGTTTTCCATTTGCCAGGAGCCCGCAGCGCCCTTGGAGATGACATCGATGACCTTCTCGATGTCGAGCCCGGCTTGTTTGCCGAAGTGGATGCCCTCCGACAGCCCCTGTACGAGGCCGGCAATGCAGATCTGGTTGATCATCTTGGTGAGCTGGCCGGCGCCGGCCGGGCCCATCAACCCGACCATGCGTGCATAGGCATCGATCACAGGCTTAGCCTTGTCGAAAGTCGCTTCGTCGCCGCCGCACATCACCGTCAGCACGCCGTTTTCCGCGCCCGCCTGGCCGCCCGAGACCGGTGCATCGATGAAGCCGAGGCCGCGCTCCTTGGCGCCCTCGTCGAGCTCGCGGGCGACTTCCGCCGAAGCCGTCGTGTTGTCGATGAAGATCGCGCCCTTCTTCATCGCGCCGAAAGCGCCGTCGGAACCCAGTGTGACGGACCGCAAGTCGTCGTCATTGCCGACGCAGGCGAAGACGAAATCCTTCTCGGCTGCGGCGGTTGCCGGCGTCAGCGCCATTTCGCCGCCGTGCTCGTCCACCCACTTCTCGGCCTTGGCCTTGGTCCGGTTGTAAACGGTGACGTCGTGACCGCCCTTGTTCTTCAGGTGCGCGGCCATCGGATAACCCATCACGCCCAATCCCAGAAATGCTATCTTGGCCATGCCGGCTCCCTTTCGTGCGGTGTGGTGCTGAAAAGCCGCGTCAGCGCTTGAGGTGTCTGGTGATGCGGCGCTCGATCCAGTCGATAATGTTACGCAGCGTCTCCACGATCGCAAGGTAGATGACGGCTGCCCAGATATAGGTCTGGAAATCGAAGGTACGCGAATAGGCGCGTCGCGTCTCGCCCATGAGGTCGTAGACGGTGATGATCGCGACGATGGCCGAGCCCTTGATCATCAGGATGATCTCGTTGCCATAGGGCCTGAGCGCCACGATAAGCGCCTGCGGCAGGATGATCTTTTGCAGCGTCTGGAACCGGTGCAGGCCAAGCGACGCCGCGCCCTCCCATTGCCCGCGCGGCACGCTCTGCACCGCACCGCGCAGAATTTCGGCTTGGTAGGCGGCGGTGTTGAGCGTGAAGGCGAGAACGGCGCAATACCAGGCCTCGCGGAAGAAGGTCCACAAACCGAGCGCCTCGAGCTGCGGCCGGAACGAGCCGAGCCCGTAATATATCAGGAAGGTCTGCGCCAGCAGCGGTGTGCCGCGAAAGAAATAGACATAGGCATAGGCGGGCCATGCCAGGAACTTGTTGCGCGAGGTGCGCGCATAGGCGATGGGAGCGGAAAGCAGTGCGCCGAGCAGGATCGAAATCAGCACGAGCTGAACCGTGACGATCAGGCCGGAGGCGTAGTTGGGTGCGTAGCGCGCGAACAGCTCGCTGTCCCATGCGCCGGCCAGGAACGTCGCGAGGCCGAGCGCCGCAAGCACCCAGAAGCCCATGAACACATGACCGGCGATACGCTGCCTGGTCCATTGCCGCGCGGGCGCCGGCGGGCGCTCCATCGTTTCGATGATCCGGCTTGCGGTGTTGCTCATCGCGCCGGCTCCGTGCGGCCCGCCCAGCGCTCAATGACGCCGAAGGCAATGGACGAGATGATTGCAAGGAACAGATACAGAAGGCAGGCGACGCCAAAGAACAGGAACGCCTCCTTGGTGACGCGCGCGGCGATGCCGGACTGGCGGATGATGTCCGACAGGCCGATCACGGATACGAGCGCCGTATCCTTGAGCAGGATCAGCCACAGATTCGACAGGCCGGGCAGGGCGATGCGCACGAGCTGAGGCAGCACGACCAGCCGCATCGTCTGCCAGGTGGAGAGCCCGATCGCGTAGCCGCCTTCATACTGGCCGCGCGGAATGGCGCGGAAGGCGGACAGGAAAACTTCGCTGGCATAGGAGGAAAAGACGACGCCGAGCGCCACCATGCCGGCGACGAACGCGTTGATCTCGATGGTGGCACTGGGATTGAAAAGCGTAACGATGCGCTGCAGCCCGAGCTGCACGCCGTAGAAGACCAGGAACAGCGTCAGCAGCTCCGGCAGCCCTCGGAAGATCGTGGTGTAGATGTTGGCGGCAAGACGCAGCGAGCGCTCCTGCGATTGCTTGGCCAGCGCAATCAGGAAGCCGACCGCAAGTCCGAGCGGCAGCGTGGCCAGCGCCAGCGACACGGTCACGAGCACCCCGGAAGCGATCTCGTCGCCCCAGCCTTCCGCTCCGAAACCGAGCAGTTTGAGCGTTGTCTCCATACGGCCGCGTTCTTCGAGCTTGCGTTTGGCGCTTTGCGCGAAGGCGGCGGACTGCCGCCCGCCGCCTTCGGCCGATCAGGTCAGCAAGCTTGGCGCTTAGCTGCCATATGCGTCGAAGGAGAAGTACTTGTCGTTGATTTCCTTGTACTTTCCGTTGGCGCGAATGGCGTCGATCGCCGCGTTGAAACGCTCGCGCAGCTCGTCCTCGCCCTGGCGGATGGCGATGCCCGCGCCGGGGCCGTGGATTTCTTCAACCGGCGTGATCGTGCCGACGATCTTGCAACAGGCGCCGTCCTCGGTCGCAAGCCATTCCTCGAGCACGGTGACGTCGTCATTGGCCGCGTCGATGCGCCCGTTGATGAGGTCGAGCTTGTATTCGTCGGCGGTCGGATAGAGTTTCACGTCGCTGTCGGTATAGGTCGCTTCCGAATAGTTGGAGTGCGTGGTCGAACCCTGAACGCCGATCGTCTTCCCGGCGAGATCCTCGGCCGAGACGCCGGCAATGTCATTGTCCTTGGGCGCTACGATTGCCGGCGGCGTGTTGTAGTATTTGTTGGTGAAGTCGACCTGCTTCTTCCGCTCGTCGGTGATCGACATCGAAGCGATGATGGCGTCGAAACGGTTGGCCTGGAGTGCGGGAATGATGCCGTCCCAGTCCTGGGTGACGAATTCGCACTCGACCTTCATCTCTTCGCAAAGGGCGTTGGCGATATCGATGTCGAAGCCAACGAGCTGGCCGTCCGCGGTGAGGTTGTTGAAGGGCGGATAGGCGCCTTCGGTGCCGATCCGGAGCTTCTCCTGCGCCTGCGCTGCGCCGATGGTGAGGGCAAGGGCCGCGGCCGACAGGGCCAGCGAAACTCGTGAAGAAATACGCATAATGTTCCTCTCTGCTTATGGATACGCCGCGTTCTTTCGATCGCGGCGATCGTCTCAAGTGCGGCTTGCCGCGCACTTTGAAGGCGAT
The DNA here is from genome assembly GCF_040970315.1 of Neoaquamicrobium sediminum. Classification (NCBI taxonomy): domain Bacteria; kingdom Pseudomonadati; phylum Pseudomonadota; class Alphaproteobacteria; order Hyphomicrobiales; family Phyllobacteriaceae; genus Neoaquamicrobium; species Neoaquamicrobium sediminum. Next base: position 137,764 of record NZ_JAZHFV010000003.1, read on the forward strand.
ATTCCCATTGTTTTCAGCAGGATTGCAATCGCGAAATGCTTCCGCAGCGGTAGCTTCGTGATCACCGAAGGTCGGTGACCGCCTCGACGAAATCGGCGATGGCCGGAACCGCGTCGAGCTCGAAGACGGGAACGGCGGCATCGGCAATGGCGTGATCGGCCGCAATGGCAATCACGTTGCTGGATGCTGGCAAGGGTGTCTGGTCTTTGGCCTCGATGCGCCGCGTCTCGATCTTCGGGTGCGGACTGCCTTTGTAGCCCTCGACGATCACGAGGTCGCATGGGGAGAGCCGGGCAAGCATGGCTTCGAGGTCAGGTTCGGGCTCCTCGCGCAGTTCGTGCATCAGCGCCCAGCGCAACGGCGTAACAAGCATCACCTCGGAAGCGCCGGCGCTGCGGTGGCGGAAACTGTCGGTTCCCTCACGGTCGATGTCCGCCTCGTGATGCGCGCGCTTGACGGTCGAGACGGACCAGCCGCGCGCCGAAAGCTCAGCGACGAGGCGCTCGGTCAGCGTCGTCTTGCCGGAATTCTTCCACCCGGCAATGCCGATCACCCGTTGCGCCAAGCTGCCATCCTCCGCGTCAGATTTCGCCCGCCTTGCGCGCGACATGCATGACATAGAGCGCGGCGAGCACTGCCGCCACGGATGAGCCGAGCATGACGAAGAGCAGTGGCCATGGGCCGGTTTGCGGCCCAAGCAGTGCGCCCGCCACCATAGCCAGCACCGCGCCGCCTCCAATCTGCATCGAGCCGCCGAGCCCCGAAGCGCTGCCGGCGAGATGCGGCCGCACGCTGACGATGCCGGCATTGGCGTTGGGAAGCGTCATGCCGTTGCCCAGCCCGACGAGCACGGTGGGACCGAACAGCGACAGCGCGTGATAATAGCCGGCCCCAAACAAGGTCAGCGCACCGATCAACCCGATCACGGCCGCAGTGCAGCCCATGAGCATCATCGTGTTGATCCCGATGCGGCGGGAAAACCTGCCGGATAGAAAGTTCCCGGCCATATAGCCGACCGAAATGAGGGCGAAGTAGTACCCGTATTGGGATGGCCTCAGCCCGAGCATCTCGGTCGAGACATAGGGGCCGCCGCCGAGGAAGGCGAAGAAGGTGCCCGAGGTGAAGGCGGCGGTGAGCGTGTATCCCCAGAAACGGCGTGCACGCATCAATTCCGGATAGCCCTTCACCTGGGCCATCATGCTGGTCGATCTGCTGTGGTTCGTCTCACCGAGGTCGAAGAAGACGACCGCGAAGGCCAGCACGCCAAAGCCGAGCGTCAGCAGGAAAGACGCCTGCCAGCCATACATCTCATCAAGAATTCCGCCTATCGCCGGGCCGACCATGGGCACCACCGACATGCCCATGGTGATGTAGCCGATCTTGCTGGCGGCCTCGTCGGTGCTGACGGTATCGCGCACGATCGCCCGCGACAACACCATGCCGGCGGCGGAGAACGCCTGAAGCAATCGCGCGGCAAGCAGCAGCTCGATGGTGGGCGCGCAGATCGTGGCGACTGAACCGACAAGGAATATCGCGAAACAGGTGAGCATCACCGGACGCCGCCCGAACCGGTCGGAGGCAGGGCCGATGAAGAGCTGGAGCACGGCTGTGGCAGCAAGATAGAGCGACACCGCAAGCTGAACGAGCGCGTAGTCCGCATTGAAATGACGCGCTATGCCGGGCAGCGACGGCAGGAACACGTTCATGGCAAGCGCCCCGGTCGCGGTGGCGATGACCAGCGTCAGGATATGCGGCGGCGTGTTTCTGTTCAAAAGCGGGCCTGTCATGCTTGTAACCTTAAAGCCCGTCGGGGGCCATGTTGGGCCCGGTACTTTCCGCGGCGGGCTTCTCTCGGCCCACCCTGCGTTCGCGATAGAGCGTGTAGAGGCCGGAGCCGACGACGATCGATGCGCCGAGGATCATGATGCCGTCGGGTATGTCGCCGAAGATCAGATAGCCGAGCAGGATCGCCCAGATCAGCGCCGTATAGCGGAACGGCGCAACGAAGGAGATGTCGCCAAGGCGCATCGCCATGATGATGAACTGGTAGCCGACCAGAACCAGAACGGCAGCCGCCGCCAGCAGGCCAACCTCGCCGGTGGTCATCGGCGTCCATCCCCCGAAGATCGGGATCAGAAAGGCGCCGACGATGGTGATCGCCGCGGAGGTAAGCGTCGAAACCAGCAGGGACGGAACTTCATCGGGTATCTGCTTGGTTGCAAGGTCGCGGACCGCGCAGAACAGGACGCAGACGAGGGCCACCAGCGAATAGGCGTTGAAGCCTTCCAACCCAGGCCGGACGATGATCATCACGCCCGTGAAGCCGGCGGCGATCGCCAGCCAGCGCCGCCAGCCCACTGTCTCGCCGAAGAAGAGCGCAGCCCCCATGGTAACCGCCAGCGGCAACGCCTGCAGCACGGCGGAAATGTTGGCGAGTGGCATCCTCGTCAGCGCAATCAGGAAGAGGACGGTCGCGACGAGTTCTCCGGTCACGCGCAGCGCCACCATCGGATGGGCCGCCTGGCGCGGATTGCGCAAAGCGCCCTGGCTCCAGGCGAGCGCGCCGATCATCAGCGTCGCGAACAGGCCGCGCACCAGCATCACCTGGCCCTGGTTCATGCTGCCGACCAGCGTCTTGGTGATCGCGTCGTTGATGGTGAAGCCCGCCATCGAAATAACGATGAAAAGCGAGGCGCGCAGGTTCGGGGAGAGTGACAAGGGCGGGTCCGGCGATTCTGTATTGGCACAGACCTATTTCCCGGGGCGGGCCAAGGCAACGGACAGCATCGTCGAATGATGAGGCCATAAAGGCCTGCGTTGAGCCGCTAACCGCCCGTGACGCTCATGTGGCGGGCGACAGCGGGCCTGCGGGTGCGCCGGTCGATGACGAAGTCGTGGCCTTTCGGCTTGCGTCCGATCGCCTCGTCGATGGCGTTGGAAAGCAGCTCGTTACCTTCGGATGCACGCAGCGGCGCACGCAGGTCGGCATCGTCGTTCTGGCCGAGGCACATATAGAGCATGCCGGTGCAGGTGAGCCGGACACGGTTGCAGCTTTCGCAGAAATTGTGCGTGAGCGGCGTGATGAAGCCCATCCGTCCGCCCGTCTCCGCGACCTCGACGTAACGGGCCGGACCGCCTGTCTTGTAGGGAATGTCGGTCAGCGTGAACCGGCGCTCCAGATCGGCACGCAACTGCGAGAGCGGCAGGTACTGGTCGGTGCGGTCGGCGTCGATCTCGCCCATCGGCATCGTCTCGATGACGGTCAGGTCCATGCCGCGGCCATGCGCCCAGCGCAGCATTTCGGGCAGTTCCGTGTCGTTGAAGCCCTTCAGCGCAACGGCGTTGATCTTGATCTTGAGGCCGGCCGCCTCGGCCGCCTCGATGCCCGCCATCACCTTGGAGAGATCGCCCCAGCGGGTAATGGTGCGAAACTTGTCGGGGTCGAGCGTATCGAGGGACACGTTGATGCGCTTCACGCCGCAATCGGCGAGTTCCTGCGCGAAGCGCGCCAACTGCGAGCCATTGGTGGTCAGCGTCAGCTCTTCGAGCGCGCCGCTATCAAGGTGCCGCGAGAGCTGACGAACGAGGTGCATGATATTCTTGCGCACCAGCGGCTCGCCGCCGGTCAACCGCAGCTTCTTCACGCCCTTCTCGATGAAGACGGTGCAGAGCCGGTCGAGTTCCTCGAGGCTGAGCAGGTCTTTCTTCGGCAGGAAGGCCATGTCCTCCGCCATGCAATAGGTGCAGCGGAAATCGCAGCGGTCCGTGACCGAGACGCGCAGATAGGAAATCGAGCGTCCGAACGGATCGATCATGCTGCTGCCGGCAAAGCTCATGGGCCTGCGTTTCCTTTGGCGCAAATTTCGCGCCTGTCGCGTTGGTTGCGCTTGCGTTTCTAGCTTGGAATGTCGAGCAATCGCCAAGGAAATTCAAGGGCCAGGGCCGCAATGCATATGGCCAGCAACGATCGGCGGAGCTAGTGTCGCCGCCGAAACGAGACCGGATCGATGTGAATGACCCCTCCCACAGAATTGCGCGTATCCAAGGACAGGCGCCTCCTGACAGTGACTTTTCCGGGCCATGCGCCTTTCGCCTTTCCGGCCGAGCTGCTGCGAGTGCTGTCGCCCTCGGCGGAGGTCCAGGGTCATTCGCCCGATCAGCGGGTGACCGTGCCCGGCAAGAAGGACGTTGCGATCCTCAAGGTCGATCCCGTCGGCAATTATGCCGTGCGCATCACCTTCGACGACATGCACGACACCGGCATCTTCACCTGGGACTATTTCCACACGCTCGGTCATGAAAAGGAAACACGCTGGCAGTCCTATCTGGACGAACTGGCCGCGAAAGGCCTTTCCAGGGAGCGCTGACATGACCGAAATCACCAGCGTCGAGCAACTCGAGGCGATCTACGGGACGCCGGGCGAGGCGTCGCTGGTCAAGGAACTGGACCGGTTGATCCCGGAATATGTCGCCTTCGTCGAGGCGTCGCCCTTCGTGGCGCTGGCCACCAACGGGCCGGAAGGGCTGGATTGTTCGCCGCGCGGCGACCTGCGCGGTTTCGTGCGCGTGGCAGACGAGCGCACGCTGCTCATGCCCGACCGGCGCGGCAACAACCGGGTCGATTCGCTGAAGAACATCGTGCGCGACGGCCGGGTCGGCCTGCTGTTTCTCGTGCCGGGCTCGGGTACGACCCTTAGGGTCAATGGCAACGCGACACTGTCGATCGATCCAGAGCTCCGCGCGTCTTTCGCCGTCGACGGCCAGGCGCCGCGTTCGGTGATCGTCATCACCATCCAGGCGGTCTATTTCCAGTGCGCGCGGGCGATCGTGCGTTCCGAACTGTGGAATCCGGACCGGCATATCGATCCGAAAAGCCTGCCGACGCCGGGCAAAATCCTCGCGGCGACCAGCCAGGCCCGGATCGACGGCGAGGCCTACGATGCAGAGTGGCCGGAGCGCGCCAGGAAAACGATGTGGTGACGTGGGTCTCTAGTCGTCGCCGCTGAGCATTTCTTCGATGCGGCGCATCTGCTCGCCCATCGCATCGCACTGGGCAGGCGTCGATTGCGCCATGACGCGGTCGATGAGCGCGGTGTAGACCTTCAGCGCTTCCATCAGCCTTGCTTCGCCGTCTTCGGTCAGGAACAGGCGCATCACGCGCTTGTCCTTCTTGTCGCCCTCGCGCCGGATCAGCCCCTGCTTTTCGAGCTGCGGCAGAAGCATGGTGATGTTCGAGCGGCCGATCAGCAGTTTGCGCGCCACGTCGTGTTGCGACATGCCCGGGTGGCGGTAGATGTTCATCAGCACATCGAGCTGGCCGAGCTTGAGGTCGAAGGGGGCAAGCGCATGCGTCAGCTCACGCACGACCGCCTTTTCGGCGCGCACCATCGCGATCCAGTTGCGGAATCGCGGATTGTCCCAGGGGAGGGCTTGTTTATTGTTCATGATTGAACTATTCTGTTCATGCTTGAACTATCTAGCGAGTCACATCCATGGCAACCGTCGGTTTCCTGCTTTTCCGTAGCGCATTCGCGCTCGCTGAACAAATCGCGCCGCGCCTGACCGGGCGCGCCGCTTTCGAGCTTTTCTGCCGCACGCCGCATCCACAGCATGTTTCGCCGCGCGAGGCCGCCGTTCTGGGCGATGCCGCGCCCTTCATGGCCGAGGCCCGGCACCACTGGCTCGCAACGCCGGAAGGCTGTGTCGTCGCCCACGATTTCCGCAGCGACGTCGGGCATGGCGCGCCTGTGGTGCTCGTCATTCATGGCTGGCGCTCGCGGACCGAGCACATGCGCACCATCATCACGACCTTGCGTGGCGAGGGCTTCCGGGTGATCGCGATCGACCTGCCGGGGCATGGCGCATCGCCGGGACGGCGGCTCAATCTGGCGATAGCCGTTGCAGCCGTGCGCGCCGCCGCCGACTGGTTCGGTCCGTTTGCAGCGATCGTCGGGCATTCGTTCGGCGGAGCGGTTGCGGTCAACGCGGTGGCCGGATCGATCCGCGGGATCGCGCCGGTGCGCACGAAGCGGCTGGTCCTCGTCTCCGCGCCCAGTTCGATGCCGGCCATCTTCGAGGATTTCCGGCGATTTCTCGGGCTCGGTACACGCACCCAGGTCGCGCTGTCGCACGAGGTGGAGCGAGTCGCCGGCCGCCCGCTGGAGGATTTCGTAGGCGCGGACCAGCTTCGCGTGATGGATACGCCGACGCTGGCAATCCACGCACCGGACGACAAGGAAGTGCCGTTCGAGGAGGCCCGCCGCTTCGAGGCCGCCGGCGCGCGGCTGATGCGCGCGCCGGGCAGGGGACATCGACGCATCCTCGCCGACGACGAGGTGTCGGCTGCGATTGCCGGTTTCGCGCTTTTCGGCGAGGAACCGGCCGCTTGAAGTCCTTGGCTGGCCGGCGTTGTCGGTCAGCCGAGATTGAGCTCCCTGAAGAAGTCGTTGCCCTTGTCGTCGATGACGATGAAGGCCGGAAAATCCTCGACCTCGATGCGCCAGATCGCCTCCATGCCGAGTTCGGGATATTCTACCACCTCGACCTTCTTGATGCAGTCCTGGGCAAGCCGGGCGGCAGGCCCGCCGATCGAGCCGAGATAGAAGCCGCCATGGCGCCCGCACGCCTCGCGCACCTGCTGCGAGCGGTTGCCCTTGGCGAGCATCACCATCGAACCGCCGAACGACTGGAACTGGTCGACGTAGGAATCCATGCGGCCGGCCGTCGTCGGCCCGAAGGAGCCCGACGCGTAGCCCGCCGGCGTCTTGGCCGGACCGGCGTAATAGATCGGGTGATTCTTGAAATAGTCGGGCATCGGCTCGCCGTTTTCAAGCCGCTCGCGGATCTTGGCATGCGCGATGTCGCGCGCGACGATGATCGGGCCGGAGAGCGAAAGCCGCGTCTTTACGGGGTGTTGGGACAGCTCCTTGAGAATCGCTTCCATCGGCTGGTTCAGGTCGATGCGCACGACATGCGAGGTCAGATTCTCCTCGTCGATGTCGGGCATGTAGCGGGCGGGGTTGGTCTCCAGCTCCTCGATGAAGATGCCGTCCTTCGTGATCTTGCCCTTGGCCTGACGGTCGGCCGAACACGAGACGCCGAGGCCGATGGGTAGCGATGCGCCGTGGCGTGGCAGGCGGATCACCCGCACGTCGTGGCAGAAATACTTGCCGCCGAATTGCGCGCCGACACCCATCTGCTGCGTAAGCTTGTGGACTTCCGCTTCCATTTCCAGGTCGCGGAAGGCGTGGCCGTTTTCGCCGCCACTCGTCGGCAGGCTGTCGAGATAGCGGGTCGAGGCGAGCTTGACCGTCTTGAGGTTCATCTCGGCCGAGGTGCCGCCAATGACGATGGCAAGGTGATAGGGCGGGCAGGCTGCGGTGCCCAGCGTCAGGATCTTTTCCTTCAGGAACTCAATCAGCCGGTCATGCGTCAGCAGCGATGGCGTGCCCTGGTAGAGGAAGGTCTTGTTGGCCGAGCCACCGCCCTTGGCAAGGAACAGGAACTTGTAGGCGTCTTCGCCTTCCTCGTAGATGTCGATCTGCGCCGGCAAATTGTTGCGGGTGTTCTTTTCCTCGAACATCGACAGCGGCGCGAGCTGCGAATAACGCAGGTTCTTGCGCTCGTAGGCGTCGAGCACGCCCTGTCCCAGTGCCGCGTCGTCGCCGCCCTCTGTCCAGACGCGGCGGCCCTTCTTGCCCATGATGATCGCGGTGCCGGTGTCCTGGCACATCGGCAGCACGCCGCCGGCAGCGATATTGGCGTTTTTCAGAAGGTCGTAGGCGACGAAGCGGTCATTGTCGGTTGCCTCCGGGTCTTCGAGGATCGAGGCGAGCTGCTTGAGATGGCCCGGCCGCAGAAGGTGATTGATGTCGGAGAACGCGGTTTCGGAAAGGAGCCGCAGGCCTTCCGCCTCCACGGTCAGGATTTCCTGCCCCTTGAACGTGTCGACCGACACGAAGTCCGAGGTGAGCTTGCGGTAAGGTGTCTCGTCGGCACCGAGGGGAAAGAGACTGGCTGTTGCCTGGTCGGCCATGGCTGTACGTTCCGTTGCTGGCGTAGATGCTGGCGGGTCTTGCGCCGTCTCTTTAGCGGCGTGTTGCCGGGATGCCAATCGCGGCGCTGTGGCACGCAAGCCGCAACCACCGGTGCTCGCGCATCCGTCATGCCCGTTTTCGCTTAACGCGATGCCGCCGCGCCCGTATAGTCGCGCGACATTTCAATGACGACGCCGGATCAGGCACAAAGGGGGATCGACATGAGATTGACGCGCAGCCGCGCCCTGGCGGTTTCGACGACGGCCATCGCGGCGATGCTGGTCGCCGGTGCTCCGTCCGCATCCGCACAGAACCTCTTCGAGCGGCTGTTCGGCAATCGCGAGCGCCGCGTCGAGCGCGAGGCGCCACCGCCAGTGGTTCAACAGGCGCCGGCACGTCCTGCGCCGCCGCGCGTCACCGGGCCACAATATTACACCTACAAGACCGACGCTCTCGTGCGTGTCGATTTCGCGGCGATCAAACCTGTCCGGGCAGACGAGGAGGCCGCGCTCGAACCTACTGGTATCGACAACGAATCGGTCGGCTCCACGGTCGTTGCAATGGAAGCCGCGCCCTCGGACAGTTCAGAGGCGACTGGCGCAGAGGTCGACACCGCCCTCGATGCTGTGGAACGCGTATTGGAAGCCGATCCGGCGGCTGACGAGCGCTCTACGACCGCGACGGAAACGACGGATGTCGCGGAAAGCCCGTCTGCTGCATTGCCACGCGTCGAGGATGCCCAACTGATCGGCGAGGCTGCAAAGCAGGCCGTTTCCGTGCCCAGGGTCGAGGACGCGCAGTTGATCGGCGAGGGCACTGCCACCGCAGAGATGCCGAAGGTCGAAGATGCGCCGGCGATGGAGCAGGTATCCGCGCCGCCGGCGCCCCAGCCGCTGACCAATGCGGAGATCGCATCGCTGCAGCAGGTCGAGCTTCTGGCGGAAAAGGAAGCAGCCGACGCGATCGTCGCCCATTACACGGCCGTGCCTGAATTCATCTGGGTGAGCGACGGGCGGCCGAACGAGCGTGCCCGCAGCGCCTTGCGCACGCTTGGCGACGCGGCCAGCCATGGGCTGGAGCCGCAGGACTACGCCGTCGCCGTGCCGGGGGCGGACGCTGACGACGCAGCACTGGCCGCCTTCGAGATGGAGCTCTCGGCGCGGATGCTGCGCTATATCCGCGACGCGCGCTCGGGGCGTATCGATCCCAACCGCATCTCCGGCTATCACGACTTCGCGCCCAAGGAACTCGACGCGGTGGCGGCCCTTCAGCTTGCGCGTAACGCCGACGATGTCGCGGCATATCTTGAGGCCCAGCATCCGCAGAACGCGCGCTACAAGGCACTGCGGGTCGAGCTGGAGATGCTGCGCGCGGCGGAAGAGAACGACATCGTGATCGCGCCCAACACGGTTGTGCGGCCCGGCGAGACCAATCCGGAGTTTCCGAAGATCCTCACCCTCATCGGACAGCGCGCCGACGAGGCATTCCGCGCGGAGCATGGCGACGTGCTGACGCGGCACCTCAGCAGCGAAGCCTATGCACAGGAGCTGGCTCCGGTAATCAAGGCTGCCCAGAAACTGGCCGGTGTGGGCGCTGACGGCGTGATCGGCCCGCGCACCATCCGCGCGCTGGCGGGCGAGACCCGGGCCGGCCGCATCGAAAAGGCCGAGGTGGCGCTGGAACAGGCACGCTGGCTGCCTTCGCAACTGCCCGACCGGCACGTCTTCATCAATACGCCAGCCTTCAAGGCGACCTATGTCGAGGACGGCAAGGAAAAGCTGTCGATGCGCACGGTCGTGGGCTCGACGCGCACGCAGACCTATTTCTTCCAGGACAAGATCCAGTATGTCGAGTTCCACCCCTATTGGGGAGTGCCGCGCTCGATCCTGGTCAACAAGTACCTGCCCAAGCTCTATTCCGACCCGTCCTATCTCGACCGCAACGGCTTCGAGGTGGTCGACCGGCGCGGGCGGACGGTGCCGTCCTCCTCGGTGAGCTGGTCGCAATACGGCGCCAACGTGCCATTCGACGTGCGCCAGCGTCCCGGGCGCGGCAACGCGCTGGGCGAACTGAAGATCATGTTCCCCAACAAACACGCGATCTACATGCACGACACGCCGGAAAAGCAGCTCTTCGACCGCGACAACCGCGCTGTCTCGAACGGCTGCATCCGTCTTGCCGATCCGCGCGGCATGGCCGCAGCCGTACTCGGCTGGGAGCGTAGCCGCGTCGACGCGCGCCTCGAACAGCCGCATTCGCGCCAGAACCTCGATGTCGAGGTGCCTGTCTATGTGGGCTACTTCACGGCGTGGCCGGACGAGGCCGGCAAGGTTCATTATTACGACGACGTCTACAGCCGCGACGAAAAGACGAAAGCGGCGATCGACAAGGTGGAGGCCCTGCGCGCGCCCGGCGCGTGAGGGTAATCTTCAGTCTCCGGGGAGTGAGATGAGTATCACCATCCGACTTGGCGGATGGTGGGCGCGACAGGGATTGAACCTGTGACCCCACCCGTGTGAAGGGTGTGCTCTCCCGCTGAGCTACGCGCCCGAACAGGGCGTGATCGCCCCGAAGGAGCCGCGATATAAGGGGCGGGGCAGGGGGAAGTCAAGAACCGATCAGTTGGCTACCGCGCGCAGCAAATCGTCGGCCATGGCGACCGTCAGTTCGTCGAAATGCGAGATGATGCGCGAGGGTTCGAACTCGCGGACATGGCGGTCCGTGTAGCCGAAATCGACGGCGACGACCGGGATGCCAGCGGCCTTAGCCGTGTCGATGTCCGTGCGGGAATCGCCGATCATGATGGCGCGCTCCGGATCGCATCCCGCGAGCGCGATCGTTTCGAGCAGATGGCGCGGGTCGGGCTTGCGGAAGGCGAACGTGTCCTGCCCGCAGATCGCCGCAAAATGCGACGACAGGCCCAGCGCATCGATCAGGCTCTTCGAAAGGCCCTCGAACTTGTTGGTGCAGACGGCAGCCGCATATCCGGCTTCCGCGAAGCGCTCGACCGCCGCAACCGCGCCGGGATAGGGTTGGGACAGCCCCGGGATGTTGCCGCCATAATGGTCCAGGAACGCGGCCTGAAGCTTGTCGAGCGTTGTTGGCGACAGCGATTTCTGCTGAGCGGCGAAGGCGCGCTCGATCATCACACGCCCACCCATGCCGACGAAGCTGCGCAATTGCGCCGGCTCGGCATGGGCGAGACCGGCAATTCCGAGGCAGTGGTTGAGGCTGGCGAGCAGGTCGGACGCGGTGTCGACCAGCGTTCCGTCGAGGTCGAAGACGACAATCGGTCGTTTCATGGGCGGGAAATCCTCAATATCCACGGGTGAAACCGCGATAGCGTGCCTTGCCGGGCCGGGCAAGTCTTGCGCCGTCCGGCAAAACTGCTAGGGCACCTTCCAACGAGACCGTAGGAGCAGTGGGATGGACGCCAGACAACTGAAGATCGAAGCGGCGCGCGAGGCGCTGACCCATGTTGCCGACGGCATGAAGCTGGGCATCGGCACCGGCTCTACGGCGGAGGAGTTCGTCCGGCTGCTCGCCGTAAAAGTGGGTGAGGGGATGACTGTGATCGGCGTCCCGACCTCAGAACGTACGGCGCGGCTTTGCAGTGAACTGGGCGTCCCGCTGTCGACGCTGGACGAGACGCCGCGCCTCGACCTGACCATAGACGGCGCCGACGAAATCGATCCCGCCTTGACGCTGGTCAAAGGCGGCGGCGGCGCGCTGCTGCGCGAGAAGATCGTCGCGGCCGCCTCGGCGCGCATGATCGTCATCGCCGACGCTTCGAAACTGGTCGACACGCTGGGCCGCTTTCCGTTGCCGATCGAGGTCAACCCGTTCGGCCTGCGCGCGACCGAGATCGCGATCAACGAGGCGGCCGCCCGTCTCGGGCTCGACGGCCCGCTGACATTGAGGATGACGAACGGCGAGCCTTTTGTTACAGACGGCGGGCATTTCATCATCGACGCATCTTTTGGCCGCATTCCCGATACAAGAGCCCTTAGCGATGCACTTCATGCCATACCCGGCGTGGTCGAGCATGGTCTCTTTCTGGAACTGGCCGATGCGGCGATCGTCGCGGACGCGGACGGCGTGAGAACGGTGCGGGCCGCTGCTTAAACAGGAGTTTGCAACATCATGATTCTGGCCAATAAATCCCGTCACATTGCAGCCGTCGTTGGAGCGTTCGCAATGCTTGCGGTGGCGCAGCCGGCTATCGCGCAGGAAATCTCCGACTCGCACCTAGCCGCCGCGCGCGCTGCCATTGGGGCAATGCGTACGACGAACGAGTACGACGCGATCCTGCCGCAAACGGCGCTTGGCGTGAAGAACGAGCTGATCCAGCAGAACCCCAACCTCGAATCCGACATCAACGCGGTTGTCGACGAGACCGCGATTTCCCTCGCCGCACGCCGCGGAGACCTGGAGCGTGAGGTTGCTTTGATCTACGCCCGCATTTTCTCCGAAGCGGAGTTGAAGGATATTTCCGCGTTCTACGCCACGACCACCGGCCAGAAGGTTATGGACAACGCGCCTATCGTGATACGCGAAATTCGCCAGGCAGCCGAAATATGGGGGCGTGGCATCGCGCGCGACATGACGCAGCAGGTTGGCCAGAAGCTTGAGGAGCGGGTAGGGGTCGCACGGGTCACTGACGGAACTGCGCCCGACCAAGGTGCCGCGCAGGGCACGGCCAACCAGTAGTCTCCACGACGGTATTCGGAAAAAGCCCGGCCTTTGCGCCGGGCTTTTCTTTTGGCTGCTCAGCGCTTACGTGAAGCCCATCATAAAAGCAGCGGGAGCGCGCCAATGACCGAATTCGATTACGACCTTTTTGTCATTGGTGGCGGATCCGGTGGTGTTCGTGCGGGCCGTCTCGCTGCGGGCATGGGCAAGCGTGTTGCGATTGCAGAAGAGTACCGCTTTGGCGGCACCTGCGTCATCCGCGGTTGCGTGCCCAAGAAGCTGTTCGTCTATGCCTCGCAGTTCCCCGAGCATTTCGAAGATGCGGCCGGTTATGGCTGGAGCGTCGGCGAGACCAAATTCGACTGGCCGACATTGATCGCCAACAAGGACCGCGAGATCGCGAGGCTCGAGGGGCTCTACCGGATGGGGCTCGAAAAGGCCGGCGCCGACATCATCGAAAGCCGGGCAGTCCTGCTGGACAGGCACACGGTGCGCATCGTCAAGGAAGACCGCACGGTGACGGCGCGGACCATCCTGGTCGCCACGGGCGGCAGGCCCACCCCGCATCCGGCGCTGCCGGGACACGAGCATGCGATCAGCTCCAACGAGGCATTTCATCTCGAAAAGCTGCCGGGCTCGATCGCGATTGCCGGCGGCGGTTACATCGCCGTCGAGTTCGCCAACATATTCCATGGGCTGGGTGTCGAGACGACACTCGTCTATCGCGGCAAGGAAATTCTCGGCCGTTTCGACATGGATATGCGCCGCGGCGTTCACAAGGCGATGGTGGACAAGGGCATCCGCATCATCTGCCACGCAGTCGCCCACAACATTGGCAAGCGCGCGGATGGAAAGCTGGAGATCGAGCTGAGCAACGACGAAACGCTCACCGTCGACCAGCTCATGCTGGCGCTGGGCCGCACGCCCAACACCGAGGGGCTGGGGCTCGCGCAGGCAGGCGTGGAAACGGGCACCGTCGGCGAGATCGTCGTCGACGACTATTCTCGTACGAATGTCGATAACATCTACGCCATCGGCGACGTCACCAATCGCGTGCAGCTGACGCCCGTGGCGATCCACGAGGCGATGTGCTTCATCGATACGGTCTTCCGCGACAAGCCGACGACGCCGGATTTCGACGCCATCGCCACGGCGGTGTTCTCGCAGCCTGAGATAGGCACCGTCGGCCTGTCGGAGGAAGATGCCGCGAAGCGCTTCGACGAGCTGGAAATCTACCGTGCCGAGTTCCGGCCGATGCGGCACACGCTATCCGGCCGCCAGGAAAAGATGATCATGAAGCTGGTCGTCGATGCCGCGACGCGGCGCGTTGTCGGCGCCCACATCCTCGGCGTCGATGCCGGCGAGATGGCACAGCTTCTCGGGATCGCCGTCAAGGCGCGGCTGACCAAGGACGTGTTCGACGCAACCATGGCCGTGCATCCAACCGCCGCCGAGGAACTGGTGACGATGTATCAGCCCACCTATCGCGTGAAGAACGGCGAGCGCGTCTAAGCTGCCCTGCTGCGGCCCAGCGTCATCTCTTCGCCTTGCAGCAGCCATCGGATCAGCGGCGGCCATAGCGTTTCGGCGAAGCGGGAACGGAAGAAGCCGAGATGGCCGACGCGCCCACCGGCTTCCTGCGGCGAAATCCAGCGCTGCTCGACCGGCGCGTTGGTGTGGCGCGCCATGAAATGATCCACCGCCCGGGGCGTAGCCCATGGATCGTCGGTGAGGCCGATGGCGAGGATGGGACGCCGTACTTCGCCGTAGCGCGCAGTCTCGGGCAAATCCGGATCGTCGAAGAAATAGTTCTTCATCCGGCACCAGCGCGCCCAGTCGCGGAAGCACGAGGAAGGCATCGGCTCGCCGATGCCCATCCAGCGCGGCGTGTCGCGGAAGCAGAGCGAGACCGGCACGCCGACAAGGTTCATCCGCGCCCACGCCCAGCGGTCGTCGAGCAGGCCGAGATAACCCGACATGGTGGCGACCATCGCGTAGCGCGAAAAACGGTCCGAAACGCCGGAAAGGCCGAACGCGTGCCCGCCATGCGACTGACCAACCCCCACCAGCTCGCTGCGAGGGTCGACCGCAGCCAGTGTCCGGCACGCGGCAGGAAAATCCCTGAGTGCCCATTCCTTGTAGTCGATGCGCCGCGACCATCCTTCAGGCCGCGGTGACATGCCCGTGCCGCGGTAGTCGTATGTCAGTACCGCCCGCGCGCCGGCCTCGACCAGCGCGACCGCGAAGCGTGCATAGAGGCCTTGCGGCACGGCGGTGGCGGAAGAGATCAAGACCAGTGGGCCGTCACCATCGCCTTGCCACAGCGTGCCGCCAAGCGGAAAACCGTCCTCCGTGCTGATCGTGACAGGGTTTTTGGTGGCATCCACATGGGCAGGTTCGGACGGCTGGATTACGCGGGCTGGTTTCTGCGACATCGGATCGTTTCCGGTTATGGAGCGGCTCCGGCTGCAAAGCCGAACAATGCATAACCGTAGCATTGACGTTAACGTCAAAATCAACAGAAAATGTTCAAGCCTGAACGGAAATGCCTGTGCTTGCGGCAGGCGTGATAGACAAGCTAGCCTCCGGGCATGAATGACAACGCAATCGATTCCTCCGAACTTTCCGACAACGCCGTCGTCGCTTATTTCGGCTACGGTTCGCTTGTCTGCCGCGCCACCCACCGCACCGATATTCTGGCGGCCGTGCCTGCGCGGCTTAAAGGCTGGCGGCGGCACTGGCGGCCGCGCCCAGACATGCCGGGTTTTCCGGCAGCACTTCTTTCGGTGCGGCAGGATGAGAGTTCCATATGCGATGGACTGCTGGTCTTCGACCGCATGGAGAACCTCGCAGCCGTCGACGCGCGTGAAGCGCGCTACCGGCGCATCGAGATTGCCGACGGCGATCTCGAGCTCCTCGCTCCGGCTCCATATCGATGCCAGACATATGTCTACGTCGCTGAGGACCATCTGCCGCCGCATCCCGAGCCGCCACGCATATTGCGGTCTTATCTCGATGCCGTACTGCTGGGTTTCTTGTCCGAGCATGGCGAAGAAGGGCTGGCGCGTTTCCTGACCGAAACCGAAGGGTTCGAGGTGGGCATCCATGATGACCGCGCTGAGCCGGTCTACCCGCGCGCGGTCAGCCTCGACGATGCGCAGCGGCGGTGGTTCGACGACGTACTTTCAGGTCGCAGCTTGATTGCGGTCGAATCGCGGACGAATGCGGGGTAGAATAAACATTAGCTCTAGTGTAAGGAGCCGCGTTCCCGAAAAACCGGGTTCCCGGCGGGCGTAGGCAGCCCGCGCATGATGTAATGGGTGCGACGATGACGACGAAATGGTCCCCGAATTCCTGGAGAAACAAGCCGATCCAGCAGGTTCCGGCCTATCCGGACGCCGCTGTGCTTGCGGAGACCGAACGGCAGCTCGCCACCTATCCGCCGCTGGTTTTTGCAGGTGAGGCGCGCAAGCTGAAGCGCCAGCTCGCTTCCGTCGCCAATGGCGAGGCCTTCCTGATGCAGGGCGGAGACTGCGCCGAAAGCTTCGCCGAGCATGGTGCGGACAATATCCGCGACTTCTTCCGCGTCTTTCTGCAGATGGCCGTGGTGCTGACCTATGGCGGTGCCCAGCCTGTGGTGAAGGTCGGCCGTATCGCCGGCCAGTTCGCCAAGCCGCGCTCGTCCGACAACGAGACCAAGGGCGACGTGACGCTGCCGAGCTACCGCGGCGACATCATCAACGGTATCGAATTCGACGAGAAGTCGCGCATTCCCGATCCCGCGCGCCAGGAGATGGCCTACCGCCAGTCGGCCGCCACGCTCAATCTGCTGCGCGCCTTCGCGCAGGGCGGCTTCGCCAACCTCGAGAATGTGCACAAGTGGATGCTCGGTTTCGTCGCCGACAGCCCGCAGGCCGAGCGCTACGAGGCGCTGGCGACGCGCATTTCCGAGACGATCGACTTCATGCGCGCCGTCGGCATCACAGGCGACAGCCATCCGGCGCTGCGCGAAACGGATTTCTACACCAGCCACGAGGCGCTGCTGCTCGGCTACGAAGAAGCGCTGACCCGCATCGACTCGACCTCCGGCGACTGGTACGCGACCTCCGGCCACATGATCTGGATCGGCGACCGCACGCGCCAGCCGGACCATGCGCATATCGAATACTGCCGCGGCATCA
The DNA here is from genome assembly GCF_040970315.1 of Neoaquamicrobium sediminum. Taxonomy (NCBI): domain Bacteria; kingdom Pseudomonadati; phylum Pseudomonadota; class Alphaproteobacteria; order Hyphomicrobiales; family Phyllobacteriaceae; genus Neoaquamicrobium; species Neoaquamicrobium sediminum. Next base: position 154,673 of record NZ_JAZHFV010000003.1, read on the forward strand.
AGAACCCGCTCGGCCTCAAATGCGGTCCTTCGCTGACGCCGGACGGTCTGATTGAGCTGATCGACCTTCTGAACCCGGAAAACGAGCCGGGCCGGCTGACGCTGATCGCGCGCTTCGGCGCCGACAAGGTTGGCGACCACCTGCCGAAGCTGGTGCGCGCCGTGCAGAAGGAAGGCCGCAAGGTCGTCTGGTCTTGCGATCCGATGCACGGCAACACGATCACTGCCGCCGGCTACAAAACGCGGCCATTCGACCGCATCCTCAAGGAAGTGCAGAGCTTCTTCGAGGTGCATCGCGCCGAGGGCTCGCATCCGGGCGGCATCCACATCGAGATGACGGGCAAGAACGTCACCGAATGCACCGGCGGCGCGCGCGCCATTCGCGACGAGGAACTGCAGGATCGCTACCACACCCATTGCGACCCGCGCCTCAACGCCGATCAGGCGATCGAGCTGGCTTTCCTGGTGGCGGATCTGCTCAAGCGGAAGAACGCTGGCGAGGCTCCGCGACAAGTCGTCAACGGCTGATCAACCTGCCTTCGCGACAATCGAACGGGCGCCTTTCGGCGCCCGTTTCCGTTTCAGGCTAGGGGGCGAAGACTTCGATCGCCTGGGGTAGCACCTTGAAATGCGCCGGCGTCGAGGTGACGATCTCGCCATCGGCATTCACAGGCATTTCGGTGTCCGTTTCCACATCGAATTCGATGCAACGCGCAGTGCGCACCTCGCTCCATGCACCGTGCGTGCCTGAGCGGAACGAGCGCATCATCAGCGCGAGCTTCCAGACGTTCTTCATTTCGAGGCTGTAGAGGTCGAGATGCCCGTCGTCGATGCTGGCAGAGGCCTCGATCACGTTGCCGCCGCCGTAATGGCGGCCGTTGCCGACCGCGATCTGGTAGGTGGACGTCTCGATCTTTTGTCCTTTCTCCGTGATGCGGGCAACGAAGCGATCGGCCTGCCGCATCACCCGAGCGGCGGCGAGCGCGTAGCCGAAACGGCCGAAGCGCCGCTTGAGGGCGGGATCGAGCCCGCGCGCGAGTGCGGCGCTGAGCCCGATGCTGGCAACGTTGAAAAAGGCGTGGCCGTTAACGGTGCCGACGTCGATCCGCCGGGTCTGGCCGTTCGCGATGACGTCGGCCGCCCGCGCCAGGTCGACAGGAATGTTCAACGTGCGTGCCAGGTCATTCGCCGTTCCCATCGGAACGATGCCCAGCGGCAGCCCGCTCTCGACCGCTGCGAGCGCCGCAGACGAGACGGAGCCGTCGCCGCCGCATACAATCACAAGATCGGCGGTTTCCCGCAGCCGGACGATGTCGCGCGCGATTTCGGGCAAGGCCTCGAAGGATTCCACAGTCACCGAAAGCCCGCCAGCCTCGAGCCTGCCGGTTACCGGGCCGATGGCCTCGCTACCGCGCCTTGCCTTCGGGTTGACCAGCAGAAGCGCTCTTTTCGTCTTGTCTTGCATGGAGATACGACCATTTGGATTGCGCGTCGCACATATGCATGTGAAACGGGCATTGCGATGCCGGGCCGGGCGAAAAGCGACGTTCTTGCGTTAATTCTTGTTAATGTTGCACTGCGTGGTGCTGATCGTGTTTCGCTGAAAGAGGCGTCAAAATTCCGCGATGTTCCGTCCGGTGGAGTCATGCGAGATGGGGCGAGAACAACGCAGGGAGGAGATCATGAGAGAAACCCATACAGGCGCGTGCCTTTGCGGCTCCGTGCGATTCACCGCAAGGGGATCGTTGCGCGGCGTCGTCTATTGCCATTGCTCGCAATGCCGCCGCCAGACCGGGCATTATTACGCGGCGACCAACGTGTCGAACGAGAACCTGGAAGTCACCGGCGACGAAAATGTGAGCTGGTATCGTGCATCGGACTTCGCGCAACGCGGCTTCTGCAGGACCTGCGGCTCGGCGCTGTTCTGGAAACGCGACGACGCCGACTATGTCTCCATCATGGCAGGCAGTTTCGATGCGCCCTCGGGGCTGAGGGGTGAAAAACACATCTTCGTTGCCGACAAGGGCGACTATTACGAGATCGCCGACGGATTGCCGCAGAGAAGCTAGGCGTGCGGGTTTAGGTGCGACCGTGAACGCATCGTTGATTGGCGTTCATCATTGCTGAACGAAGAGTCGCTGGTGCCGCATCTGCCGCCGGATCGTGCAGGGGCGTATATGATGGGAAAGGAGATTTCCCATGGCTTCGATGCCCACGCTCTTCATCTCTCATGGCGGCCCCGACATCGTCATCAATGACAGTGCAGCCCGCGACTATCTCGAAACGTTGTCGGAACACCTGCCGAGGCCCAGGGCGATCGTGATCGTCTCCGCCCATTTCGAGACTAACGGCGTTGCCGTCGTCACCGATCCGGCGCCGGGAATGATCTATGATTTCGGCGGCTTCGCACCGGAGCTTTACGAGATGGTGTACCCGGCACCGGGCGAGCCGCGCCTTGCCGAGCGCGTGTTTGCGATGCTGGGCGAGGCAGGCCTGGAGCCGAGCCGCCTTGCCGAGCGGGGATATGATCACGGCGCATGGACACCGCTCAAGCTCGCGTTTCCGCAGGCCGATATTCCGGTGGTACAGGTTTCCGTCGATCCTTCGCGCGACGCCGCATGGCACTATGCGCTCGGCCGCGCATTGGCGCCGCTGCGCGAGGAAGGCGTGCTGCTGATCGGCTCCGGCCACATCACCCACAACCTGCGTGAACTGTTTCCGGTGATGCGCGGCGGCAAGCAGGCCGATCCCGAACTGGCGGCTCATGTCGACGCCTTTGTCGAGTGGTTTGCCGACAAACTGGCGGAAGGTGACCGCGATGCATTGCTCGACTGGAAGGCGCAGGCGCCGTTCGCCAGCGAAAACCACCCGACCGACGAGCATCTCATGCCGATCTTCTTCGCATACGGTGCGGCTGGCGAGGCGCCCCACGCAGAGCGCGCCCACGCGTCCCGCCAGCTCGGGTTCTTCGCCTACGATTCCTACCTCTTCCATTGATGGCAGGCTGTTCGCCGGGCATCGCTTTGGCTATGAGAAGCCGAAAGCGACAATTCAAGAACCGGCCCGCCGATGGAAAGACTGATCAACGCGACGAAGAATTCGGCCCGGGCTTGGGGGGTCCTTATCCGCCATGAAGCCGCTTTCCGCCTGGAAACGATCCTTCTCGGCGTTGCTTTGCCGGTTGCTTATCTGATCGCAACGACATGGCGCGGCTTCGCGCTGTTGATCGGGGTGATCCTGCTGGTGATGGTCGTGGAGGTGCTGAACACAGCGGTCGAAGCGGCCTGCGATGCCTTTTCGCGCGAGTTCAACACCGACATACGGCTTGCCAAGGACTGTGGTTCGCTGGCTGTCGCGCTGTCGCTCGTCATCGCGGGTGGCGTGTGGCTGCTGGCCTTCTGGGAGTGGATTGCAGGCGCGCCGGTTTGAGCATTTAACGCTCGCTGCGTCTGGCGAAATGATGTGCGGCAAGACCGGCGGCAACGGTCGTGATAAGCCCGATGCCCAATGCGGCGAGCAATCGCTGAGGATTTGCGAGCTCCTTTCCGAGGAACTGTTCCACGCCCGCACCGAACAGGTAGCCTGCGCCAAGAAACAGGATCGCCCAAACCGCTGACGAAAGTGCGTTCACGGCAGCAAACTTGCCAGCGGGGATGGCGGACAGTCCTGCGGCTATGCCGCCGACCAGGCGAAAACCGTAGGCATAGCGGTTGAGCATGACATAGGCGACCGGCCGTCTAGCGATGAGGTCGAGCGCACGGCCAAAGCCGGGGCGCGCTGCCTGTCGTTTCACAAACCCGTAGGTGCCGAACCGTCTGCCGGCGACGAAAAACAACGTGTCGCCGAGGAACGCGCCGGCAAAGGCCGCGAGAAATGCGCCTAGCGCCGGAAAGACATCTTGGTGCGCGAAGAACCCGGCGAGCACCGCAGCACTTTCGCCTTCCGCGACGCAGCCGAGGAAGACGGCAAGCAATCCGTATTTCTCGATCAGCAGATGGATCGTCTCGGTCATTCGGCGGTTTTCCGGCCCGTCATCAGCGTCTCAAGCCTCTCCAGCCTTTCGGCGATTGCCCGGACTTCGGCATGCATGGCGACGATTTCGCTCTGCCGCAGGGCATCCATCTTTTCGTGCAGCGCCATGATCTCGATCTCGGCCTTGAGGTTGACCTCGTAGTCATGTGCCGCGTCGAGCCGGTCTCGCTCAGTCTGCCGGTTCTGCGACATCATGATGACCGGGGCCTGGATGGCGGCAAGCATGGAAAGCACGAGGTTGAGAAAGATGAACGGGTAGGGATCGAACGCGTCACGCGTGAGCAACCACGTGTTGGCAAGCGTCCAGACAAGCAGGAAGGCCAGAAAGCTCAGGATGAAGCTCCATGAACCGCCGATCCGTGCGATCGCGTCTGCCAGTCTCTCGCCGAAGCCGGCATGGTCGGCAATATGCCGGTTCTGGTCTCTGGCAAGCGGACGCCGGGCCGCGGTGCTTTGAAGAACACGGTGTTCGGCGTCGCCGAGCTTTTTGCCCGGGAACCAGCGTGACGCGAGTTCCTCGACTGTCTTTGCCATGGCCATTCTCCTGCTTGGCTGGAACGTTCCGGTGAAGCATGATCGCAACGATTCAGGGAGGCCGCCATGCTTTCATTCAAATCTATCCGCGCCCGCGCGGCAGACCGCAAGGGCGGTGATGAGGTGCTGGATTCTCTGCTGGGGCCGGTGCCAGACAATGCGGCACTCGCGGCCGTGCCGGACGACCGCATCCTGTCCACCATGGCCAGTCGCGTGTTCTCGGCCGGCTTCGTCTGGTCGGTGATCGAGCAGAAATGGCCGGGCTTCGAGGAGGCGTTCCTCGGCTTTGAGCCGAAGCCGCTTCTGTTTCAGCCGGAAGACTTCTGGCACGATCTGGCGAGCGACAAGCGCATCGTGCGCAACCCGCAGAAGATCAAATCGGTTCGCGACAACGCAGCCTTCGTCGACCGCGTTTCGCGCGAGCACGGCGGGTTCGGCAAGTTCCTGGCTGATTGGCCCGCCGACGACCAGGTCGGGCTGACGGCGTATTTCGGCAAGCACGGCAGCCGGCTTGGCGGCAATACAGGGCAATACCTGCTGCGCTGGCTGGGTTGGGATACGTTCATCATCTCCAGCGACATGGCCGCTGCCATGCGCGATGCCGGGCTGGAGATCGCCGAAAGCCCGACTTCCAAGAAGGACCTCGCAGCCATTCAGGCGCAGATGAATGCCTGGGCTGCGGAAACCGGCCTGCCGCGCGCCCACATCTCGCGCACTCTTTCAATGTCGATCGGGCCCAATCGATCGGTGGAAGAGTTGCGCGGCTATGTCAGCGACTAGGCTGCCCCTGCGCCATTGCGATGCGGCAACCGCCGCGCTACAGGCTTTTGCATGAACAGCAAAGCTCCAGACATCATTCGCATCGCCGTTGCGCAGCTCAATCCGGTTGTCGGCGACGTTGCCGGCAACCTCGCCAAGGCCCGCGAGGCGAGGGCGGATGCATCCCGCCATGGCGCGGACCTCATCTTCTTTACCGAGCTCTTCATCGCCGGCTATCCGCCGGAGGACCTGGTTTTGAAGCCGGCCTTCGTGGCCGCCTGCGAACGTGCTGTCGCGGAATTCGCTCAGGATACTGCCGATGGCGGGCCGGGCGTCATCATCGGCACGCCGCTGCGTCGCGACAGTGGCCTGCACAACGCCGTCATGGTGCTGGACGGCGGCAACGTCGTGGCTGAACGTTACAAGCTGGACCTGCCTAATTACGGCGAGTTCGACGAGAAGCGGGTGTTCCAGGCCGGCCCCGACGTGCCCGGTCCAGTCAATTTCCGCGGTATCCGGCTCGGCATTCCGATCTGCGAGGACATCTGGGGCGAGCTCGGCGTCTGCGAGACGCTGGCTGAAAGTGGCGCGGAGATGCTGCTGGTGCCGAACGGCTCGCCCTATTATCGCGGCAAGGTCGATATTCGCCATCAGGTCGTGCTGAAGCAGGTCATCGAGACCGGCCTGCCGCTGCTCTACGCGGCGCAGCTCGGCGGGCAGGACGAACTCGTCTTCGACGGTGCAAGCTTCGCCTTCAACGCCGACAAGTCGCTGGCCTTCCAGATGAGCCAGTTCGAGGAAGCGGTCGTCGTCACGACCTGGAAGCGGGAAGCAGACGGCTGGCGCTGCACCGACGGCCCGATGTCGAAGATCCCGGAAAAGGAGGAGGCCGATTACCGCGCCTGCCTGCTGGGCTTTCGCGACTATGTGAACAAGAACGGCTTCAAGAACGTCGTGCTCGGTCTTTCGGGCGGCATCGACTCGGCTATCTGCGCGGCGATCGCAGTCGATGCGCTCGGCGAGGAGCGGGTGCGCTGCGTGATGATGCCGTATCGCTATACCTCGAAGGATTCGCTGAAGGACGCCGAGGATTGCGCCCGCGCACTCGGCACCCGCTACGACATCGTGCCGATCTTCGAGCCGGTCGATGGCTTCTCCAATGCGCTCGGCCAGATGTTCGAAGGCACCAAGGAAGGCATCACCGAGGAGAACCTGCAGAGCCGCGCGCGCGGCACGATCCTGATGGCGATCTCCAACAAGTTCGGTTCGATGGTCGTCACCACCGGCAACAAGTCTGAGATGTCGGTCGGCTACGCCACGCTTTACGGCGACATGAATGGCGGCTTCAACCCGATCAAGGACCTCTACAAGATGCAGGTCTATGCGCTGGCCCGCTGGCGCAATGACAATGTGCCGCCCGGCGCGCTTGGTCCCTCGGGCGAGGTGATCCCGCAGAACATCATCGACAAGGCGCCCTCGGCCGAGCTGCGGCCGGACCAGACCGACCAGGACTCGCTGCCGCCATATCCCGTCCTGGACGACATTCTGGAATGCCTCGTCGAAGGCGAGATGGGCGTCGACGAGATCGTCGGGCGCGGACACGACCGCGAGACCGTGCATCGCATCGAACATCTGCTCTACATCGCCGAGTACAAGCGCAGGCAGGCCGCCCCGGGCGTGAAGATCACCAAGAAGAACTTCGGCCGCGACCGCCGTTATCCCATCACGAACCGGTTCCGAGATCGGAGCTGAGCATCACCGGGCGGCGGCGCCTTCAGCTTGCGCCATTGCCGTTCTCCACAATTTCGCGCTGGTCGTATACGTGGTCGACGAGCCCCCATTCCTTCGCTTCCTGCGCCGTGAAGAAAAAGTCGCGGTCGAGCACGCGTTCGACCTCGGCTTCGGTCTGGTTGCAATGCTGCGCATAGAGGCTCGTCATGCGGCGCTTGAGCTTCAGGATATCCTCGGCGTGGCGTTCGATGTCCGAGGCCTGCCCGCGAAACCCGCCGAGGGGCTGGTGGAGGACGACGCTGGCATTGGGCAGGGCGATGCGCCGGCCCGGCGCGCCCGATGCGAGCAGGAATGACGCCATCGATCCGGCTGTGCCCATGCAAAGCGTCGAAACCGGGCTCGTGATGAAACGCATCGTGTCGTAGATCGCAAAGCCGCTCGTCACCACGCCGCCCGGCGAGTTGATGTAGAATGAGATTTCCCGCTTGGGGTTCTCCGACTCCAGAAACAGAAGCTGCGCGCAGATCAATGACGCGGATGCGTCGTTGACTTCGCCGTTGAGGAACACGATCCGCTCGCGCAGCAACCGTGAGAGGATGTCGAAGGAGCGTTCGCCGCGCGGCGACTGCTCGACGACCATGGGGACGAGATTCATCGTTTCGCGCATCGCGCGATCCTCCTTGTTTGGATGTGAAAGGTTTTGAAGCTGCCGTCAGGCGGCCACGGCCGTTGGCGGACGGTTGGAGTTGACTGCCACCGGTATCGCGCGTTCGGCCACGCTATGCGTCAGGCGAAAACGGGTGCGGCCGTCCGGAGCGGGTGATAGGTCGATGGTGACGACCGTATCGGGCTCGCTCGCCGTCTCGTCCCGCCATGCGTAGCGCACGCGGTTGCAGGGTTCTGCCTCGATAAGGGAATAGCTGCGCTCGCCGGCGGCGTTTTCCCCAGTGCGATCGGTTTCCAGCCATTGCGCGGCAAGCTCCGGCACGGTGAGTGCCCGCCAGACCTTTTCAGGTGCGGCGTCGAGTTCGCAGTCGACCATCACCTCGTCGGTGCTGTCCGCGTCGTCCGAAAAACCGTCGGTCATTGATCCATTTCCTTGAGGAGTGTCTTGAGCCTTTCGACGCGCGTCGGCCAGAAGGCGCGATAGCGGGCGAGCCAGTCGAAAAGCGGCATCAGGCCATCAGGGTTGACGCTGTAATTTACGTGACGGCCGGCGCGGGTCTCGTTGACGAGGCCAGCACCACGCAAAACGGCGACGTGCTGCGAGATGGCGGGTTGCGAGATCGCCAAGCCTTCGCGCAGCTCGGTCGCGTTCTTCTCACCGGCAAGAAGTCGCTCGAAGACCGCGCGACGGGTCGGATCGGCAAGGGCGCGAAAGATGTCAGATTCGTTCATGGCTTGAGATAAGCATAGACTTATCTTTTAGGCAAGAGTCGCGTTGGCCCTCCAGGAGAGGTGGTCAGTGCCATTGCGGGCCGACGAGAGTCGGATAGAGTGCGCGGCATTCCAAACGCAGGGCCCCGCATGCCCCGGCGGGGTCGGCAAAAGAGCGGCTTTCGACCCCCATGAATTTCCTTGCCTTTATCCGCAATAACGCGCGCTGGCTCGCCGGCGGCTTCCTGCTGACCTTCTTTTCGTCCTACGGGCAGACGTTTTTCATTTCTTTGTCGTCGGGCCATATCCGTACCGAGTACGGACTGAGCCATGGCCAGTTCGGCACGATCTACATGCTGGCGACGCTCGCCAGCGCCGCGACCCTGACCTATCTCGGCCAGATCGTGGACAAGCGCTCACCGCGCGCCGTGACCTTCATCATCGTTCCGATACTCGCCTTTGCTTGCGTGCTGATGGCATTCTCGCACCATATCGTGCTGCTGCTACTCGCTATTTACCTGCTGCGCCTGTTCGGGCAGGGCATGATGAGCCAGAACGCATTCACCGCCATCGGGCGCTGGTTCGTCGCTCAAAGGGGCAGGGCGACCTCGCTGACGGCGATTGGCGTCAATGCCGGCGAGGCATCCTTTCCGCTGCTGTTCGTGCTGGTGGCGGGCGCGCTGGGCTGGCGAAACGCCTGGCTTGCCGGCGCGGTCACGCTGCTGGTGGTCGCGCTGCCGCTGATTTCCTGGCTGGTCGCGAAGGACCGCACGCCGCAGGCATCCGACCCCGCAGCGCCCGTTGCCGCGGCGCGCGACTGGAGCCGTGCGGAGGTGCTGCGCGACCCGCTGTTCTACATGGCGATGGCGGGGGTGCTCGCGCCGGGGTTCATCGGCACCACGGTTTTCTTCCACCAGATCTATCTGGTCGAGCTGCGCGGCTGGTCGCTGGAAGCCTTCGCAGCCTCCTTCGCGTTTATGGCGGCGACGGTGGTGGTGTTCTCGCTGGTGGCGGGACAACTGGTCGACCGCTATTCGGCAAAGGCGATGCTGCCGACCTTCCTGATACCGCTCGGTCTCGCCTGCCTTGTCCTCGGCTTCGTCGAAGGGCAATGGGCGGCCTTCGTATTCATGGGTCTGATGGGCATCAGCTACGGCTTCACCAACACGGTCTTCGGCGCGCTATGGCCCGAGATTTACGGGGTGCGCTACCTCGGTGCGATTCGCGCGGTGACAATGGCGCTCGGCGTGTTCGCCACGGCGCTGGGGCCGGGCCTGACGGGCTACCTGATCGACGCGGGCGTGAGCTTTCCGGCCCAGGTCGTGGTCATGGGGATCTACTGCTTCGCCGCTTGCGGGATGCTTGTCGGCGTGTCGCGCAGGCTTTTCGCGCGCAGTTTGCCGGCTACTGCCTGACCCAACGGAATCCGCTCAACTGGACTTGGCAGGAACAACTTCCGCGATTATAAGCGCGATCCTTGCCATCCCTGAGGAGGTTCGAATGCCAGCATTCTCTTCTACGTCCCAGGGCAGCGCCATGATCGCGGGTCGCAGCGCCTAGGTTCGATTTCGAACCGGTCCTGACCCCGGCTTTTCAAGGCGGCTGCCACCGGTTTCCGTTCCGCTCGTGCGGATCAGGGGACCGTGTCCGGCACCGTCACTCCGCGACGGCAATACCGTCGCCGGCGCCGAACTTTTTCTGATTTCATATTCCGGGACCGGAGTGCTTCGCCGCCTCCGGCAATTGACATGACTCCTTTTCCCAAGTCGCGGCGTAGCAACGCCTTCCGTCGCGTATTCCAGTTTACCGGCGCACACTGGCGCCGCCAGCCGATCCGGCTGACGCTGATCACCGTTGCCGTGCTGGCTTCGACGGCGGCGGACGTCCTGACGCCACTTTATTCGGGCCGTCTCGTCGACGCCGTCGCGCGCGGCGCGGCGACCGACGAACTCGCCTGGAACGCAGCGATCGCCGCGTTCTCGATGCTGATCGCGCTCTCAACGATGGCGATCGCGCTGCGCCACTTCGTGTTCCAGGCGATCGTCGGGCTGACGTTGCGGATGATGTCGGACATTTCCGCCGATGCGTTCGCGCGCGTACAGCGCTTCTCGACCGACTGGCACGCCAACAGCTTCGCCGGCTCGACCGTGCGCAAGGTAACGCGCGGCATGTGGGCGCTGGACCTGCTGAACGACACGATCCTGATCGCACTGCTGCCTTCGACGGTGATGCTGCTGGGCTCGACGCTGCTGCTCGGCTGGTACTGGCCGATGATGGGTGTCATCGTGGGCACAGGCTCGCTGATCTACATCGCGATCACCGTGTCGCTGTCGCTGTGGTATGTCGCGCCCGCCGCAAGCCTTGCCAATGCGTGGGACACGCGGCTGGGCGGTGCGCTGGCCGATGCGGTCTCGTGCAACGCGGTGGTGAAGGCTTTCGGCGCCGAACAGCGCGAGGATGCGCGGCTGGCCAAGGTCGTCGACAAGTGGCGCCACCGCACCCATCGCACGTGGACGCGCGGAACCGTCAACGGAACGACGCAGGGCGTGACGATGCTGTTCCTGCGCGCGGCCGTCATCGGCTTCGCCATCGTGCTGTGGAGCGAGGGCAGAGCGAGCGCCGGCGATATCGCCTTCGTGCTGACCTCGTTCTTCGTGCTGCAGGGCTACCTGCGCGATGTCGGCATGCATGTGCGCAACGTTCAGCGTTCGGTCAACGACATGGAGGAGCTGGTCGACATCCACGCCCAGCCCGTCACCGTCGCCGACCTGCCGGGCGCTCCGCCCATCGTCATCGAGGAAGGCCGCATCGCCTTCGAGAACGTGACGTTCCACTATGGGGGGCATATCGAGCCGCTCTACCGCGATTTCTCGCTGGAGATCCGCGCGGGCGAGCGCGTCGGCCTCGTCGGCCATTCGGGTTCGGGCAAGACGACCTTCGTCAAGCTCATCCAGAGGCTGCATGACGTCACCGGTGGCCGCATCGTGATCGACGGGCAGGACATATCTGCGGTCCAGCAGGCATCTCTGCGTGCGCAGATCGCCATCGTCCAGCAGGAGCCGATCCTGTTCCACCGGTCGCTGGCGGAGAACATCGCCTATGCGCGGCCGGGTGCGAGCCAGGCCGATATCGAGCGGGCGGCGAAGCTTGCCAGCGCGCACGATTTCATCGAACGGCTGCCCAAGGGCTATGCGACGCTCGTCGGTGAGCGTGGCATCAAGCTCTCGGGCGGCGAGCGGCAGCGCGTGGCGATTGCCCGTGCGTTTCTGGCCGACGCGCCGATCCTGATCCTGGACGAGGCCACGTCGAGCCTCGATTCGGAATCGGAGGTGCTGATCCAGCAGGCGATGGAGCGACTGATGGTCGGTCGCACGACGCTGGTGATCGCCCATCGGCTTTCGACCGTGCGCGCACTCGACCGGCTGCTGGTGTTCGACAAGGGCGAGGTGATCGAGGAGGGCGACCACGTCTCGCTGATCCGGCTCGAGGGTGGCATCTACCGCCGCCTGTTTGAACGCCAGGCGCTCGAACTGACGAAGGGCTTCGTCTAGACCATATCGTCTCCCGCCCGCGCAACTGGGCGGGAGACGGCGATGCGCCTTGCCAACGCCATGGGCTTCGGCTACCCGCAGGCGATGACAGTCACCGTTCGTTTCGCGCCGTCGCCGACCGGCCATATCCATATCGGCAATGCCCGGACCGCGCTTTTCAACTGGCTGTTCGCCAGACAGCGCGGCGGCCGCTTCATCCTGCGCTTCGACGATACCGACACAGCGCGATCCCGGCAGGAATATGCCGACCAGATCCAGACGGACCTGCACTGGCTCGGAATCCGCCCCGACGTGACAGCGCACCAGTCGGTACGCTTCGATACCTATGCGGCGGCCGTCGAAAGGCTGAAGGCCGCTGGGTTGCTCTATCCTTGCTGGGAGACGGCGGAGGAACTGGAACGCCGGCGCAAGATCAGGCTCTCGCGCCGGCTGCCGCCAGTCTATGGCCGCGAGGCGCTGAAGCTCGCTGAAACCGACAGGAAGGCGTTTGGGGACGACGGCCGCAAGCCCCACTGGCGCTTCCTGCTGCCCAACTTTTCCGACGATCCATTTTCGCCGCAGCGCACTGAGGTGCATTGGGACGACGTGGTGCGCGGCCCCCAGACGGTTGACCTCGCTTCGATGTCAGATCCCGTGCTGGTGCGCGAGGATGGAACCTATCTCTACACACTGCCATCGGTGGTCGACGACATCGACCTCAGCGTCAGCCACGTCATCCGCGGCGACGACCACGTCACCAATACCGGAGCGCAGATCGCGCTGTTCCGTGCGCTTGGTGCGCAGCCGCCCGCATTCGGCCATCACAATCTGCTGACGACTGCCTCCGGCGAGGGGCTTTCCAAGCGCAGCGGGGCGCTGTCGATCAAGAGTCTCGCTGAAGACGGCATCGAGCCGATGGCGGTCGCTTCGCTCGCGGTTCTGATTGGCACGTCGGAAAGTGTGTCGGCGGCGCGCTCGATGGACGAGCTTGCCGAACGCTTCGACCCTGCCGCGACGTCCAAATCGGCCGCGAAGTTCGATCCGGCAGAACTCGTGACGCTGAACAAGGTGCTGATCCACGCCATGCCGTTCGAGGAGGCCCGCGAGAGGCTGGCGGAGCACGGTATTTCCGGCTCGCTCGCCGAGCCGTTCTGGCTTGCGGTGCGCGGCAATCTGGAAAAGCTGGCTGACGCCGAGGTCTGGTGGAAGATCGTGCAGGAGGGACCGCAGGAGCGGCCTGAACCGGCGCCGGAAGACGCCGAATTCCTGGCGATCGCCTTCGACAATCTGCCGCCGGAACCGTGGGACCGAATGACCTGGAAGATCTGGACCGATCGTCTGAAAGAACTGAGCGGGCGCAAGGGCAGGGTGCTGTTCATGCCGCTTCGGCTAGCGCTCACCGGGCGTGAGCAGGGTCCGGAACTCGCAGATCTATTGCCTCTTCTGGGTCGGGAAGGAACCTTGGCCCGACGACCCTGACGGCACGGTCGTCGTCTTCGGTGCCGGCTGTCGAAGGCCTGGGCCGGCGCGGCGGGGTCGCCAGCCGTTTCAGCGCCGCGGCGTCCAGCCCGCCCTCGCGTGAGGAAAGCGTCTCGGGATCCTCGGCGGCATCTGGCCTTTCCAAAGGCATGGGGATTGCCTGCTGCTGCGCCGGCTCCTCTTCCGGCAAACCGGAGCCATGATCGCCACCGATGATTTCGAAGCCGCGCCCGGCAGTTGTCGATGTTGACGATGATGTCGTGCAGGAACATCCGGGAGCGGTCGCGGCGTTGCGTTCGCGATAGCGGAACGCGTTCGGCATCTGGCTGTAGGGAGTGCCGGTCACCGCAGAAATCATATCCTTCGGCTCCTCGCCGGACGAGCGGTGATAGTGAAGCTCGACCTGTGTGCCGGGGCACATGGCTGCGCATGCGTTCTGGTCGCGCGTGAAGGCGGATTGTGGGACGGACCACGAGACCGGGAAGAAATAGCCGTCGCAGGTGCGTACGCAGAGCGTGCGGAACTGGCCGGAGAGATTGCCGACGCGCAGGCCCGTGCGGTTGTCCACCGCGGCCTGATCCTGCGGCGCAGGATCAGGCTTCTTTGCGCGGCATCCATTGGCATCGAGCGCAGCGGTGATGCGGGCGCGCTCGCGCCGAGTATCGCCACCACCGCCCATGCGCTGGCGTGTCCGGTTCAGCTCGGCAAGGTTGCGCTCCATGCGATCGAGCGTGGCGTTGAGGTTGCCGCAGAACGAAACCGCGGCACCAGACATGAACCGTCCGCAGCCAGCCTGGCGGCCCTGGTCGCGCGCCTGTCGTATCTGCTCCTGCTGGCGCGCTATGGCCGCGTCGTAGCGCCGCGATTTTCCGCCACCGCCGGATGACAGTCCGGCTAGCTGTCCTTCGAGTTGGCGGCACACGCGCGTGCTCGCTTCTGCCGGCAGCAGCGCCAAGGCCAGCACGATCGCGGCAACGGCGAAAGCGCACCCAAAGATGCGATGAAATCCGCCTGAAGCACCGCCCGTCATCATGGGTGGCACCTTACTGGAGGCGGGTTAACCTTCTGTTTAGGCTGTCGCCGTCTCCGCTTTGGAACTTGCCTCGACGATTGCCAATGCGGTCATGTTCACGACGCCGCGCGAGGTGACCGACGGCGTGAGGATGTGCGCCGGCCGTGCTGTACCGAGCAATATCGGTCCGACATGCAGCGCATCCATCATCGTCTTCACCGTGGTAAGCGCGATATTGGCCGCATCAAGGCTCGGGAAGACCAGCAGATTGGCTTCGTCCTTGAGCGATGAGTGCGGATAGACGCGCTGGCGCAGCACGGCAGAGAGGGCCGAATCGCCGTGCATCTCGCCGTCTGCCTCGAGGTCGGGCGCGGTCTTCCTCAGGATAGCCGCCGCTTCGCGCATCTTCAGTGCGCTCGCTGAGTCGCGAGAGCCGAAATTCGAGTGGGACAGCAGCGCGGCCTTCGGTGTGAGCCCGAACCGGCGGATTTCTTCCGATGCAAGGATCGTCATCTCGGCGATCTCCTGCGCCGAGGGATCGACGGAGACGTAGGTGTCGGTGAAAAAGGTGACACCGCGCTGCGAGATCAGCATCGAGAGCGCCGACAGGTCGCGCACATCCGCCCGCCGGCCGATGATGAGGTCGACATTGCGCAGGTGACGCTCGAACCGGCCTTCAAGGCCGCAGATCATTGCGTCCGCCTCGCCGCGCATCATGGAAAGCGCGGCGATCACCGTATTGTTGGTGCGCACCATCGTGCGCGCCGCTTCCTGGGTCACGCCACGGCGGCCGCCGAGCCGGATCAGGAGGTCGACATAGTCGCGGTAGCGCGGATCGTCTTCCGGATTGACGATCTCGAAATCGGTACCGGGCCTGATCTTGAGACCATAGCGCCGCAGGCGCACATCGATGACATGCGGCCGGCCGATGAGGATCGGCTTGGCGATGCCTTCCTCCAGCACCACCTGCGCGGCCCGCAGCACACGCTCGTCCTCGCCATCGGCATAGACGACTCGCTTCGAGGTCGCGGCTCGCGCTGCCGAAAAGACCGGCTTCATGACGAGGCCGGACCGGAACACGAAGCGCGTCAGCCGGTCGATATAGACGGTCATGTCCTCGATGGGGCGGGTGGCGACGCCGGTCTTGCAGGCCGCTTCCGCGACGGCCGGCGCAATGCGCAGGATCAGGCGCGGATCGAACGGCGAGGGGATCAGGAAATCTGGCCCGAAGATCGGCGTCTCGCCGGAATAGGCGCGCGCGGCGACGTCGGACGGCTCCTCGCGCGCCAGTCCCGCGATGGCGCGCACGGCGGCCATCTTCATTTCCTCGTTGATCGCGGTCGCGCCGACATCGAGGGCACCCCGGAAGATGTAGGGGAAGCACAGCACGTTGTTGACCTGGTTCGGGAAATCCGAACGGCCGGTGCAGATCATCGCGTCGGGCCGCGCCTCGCGCGCAACTTCGGGCATGATTTCGGGAACGGGGTTGGCGAGCGCCAGGATCAGCGGCTTTTCCGCCATCTCCTTCAGCAGTTCCGGCTTGAGCACACCCGCCGCCGAAAGCCCCAGAAACACATCGGCGCCGCCGATCACATCGGCAAGCTCTCGCGCTGGCGTGTCCTTGACGTACGGGTCCTTCCACCGGTCCATCTCGTCGACGCGACCCTTGTAGGCGACGCCGAACCGGTCCGTGACCCAGATGTTTTCGTGCTTGGCACCGAGCGAGACGAGCAGGTTGAGGCAGGCAAGGGCGGCAGCGCCCGCGCCCGAGGTCACGATTTTTGCGTCCTCGATCGACTTGCCTGCCAGCTCCAGCCCGTTGAGCACGGCTGCGGCAACGATGATCGCGGTTCCATGCTGGTCGTCATGGAAGACCGGGATCTTCATCCGCGCCTTGAGTTGCTCTTCCACCTCGAAGCATTCGGGTGCCTTGATGTCCTCGAGATTGACGCCGCCGAAAGTGGGTTCGAGCGCGGCCACAGTCTCGACCATGCGCTCGATTTCGGGCGCGTCCATCTCGATGTCGAACACGTCGATGCCGGCGAACTTCTTGAACAGCACCGCCTTGCCTTCCATCACCGGCTTGGAGGCGAGCGCGCCGATGTTGCCGAGACCCAGCACGGCGGTGCCGTTGGAAATCACCGCGACGAGGTTGGCGCGCGCCGTGTAGTGGGCGGCGGTCGACGGATCGTCGCGGATGGCGAGGCAGGGCGCGGCGACGCCCGGAGAATAGGCCAACGCAAGGTCGCGCTGGTTTCCCAGCGGCTTGGTGGCCTGAATCTCCAGCTTACCCGGCGCCGGATAGCGGTGGTAAAACAGGGCGCTTTCGTCGAGATCGGAAGGCGCTTTCGCGGGATCCGGCGCGTTCATCTTGGCATCGCCTCCTGTGTCGTCGCTTCAGCGCGCGACGACTGTCTGTTTCTGCTCGCCCAGCCCGGCAATGCCGAGGCGCATGGTGTCGCCCGCCTTGAGGAAACGCGGCGGCTTCATGCCGAGGCCCACGCCGGGAGGCGTGCCGGTGGTGATGACGTCGCCGGGCTCCAGCACCATGAACTGCGACAGGTAGGACACGATGTGCGCCACGCCGAAGATCATCGTCTTCGTGCTGCCGGTCTGGCAGCGCTCGCCGTTGACATCAAGGAACATGTCGAGGTTCTGCGGATCGGCGATCTCGTCGCGGGTGGCGATCCACGGTCCGAGCGGCCCGAATGTGGGCGCGCTCTTGCCCTTCATCCACTGTCCGCCGCGCTCGGCCTGGTATTCGCGCTCCGAAACGTCGTTGCAGAGCGCGTAGCCGAGAACGTAGTCGAGCGCGTCCGTTTCCTCGACATAGTCGGCGCGCTTGCCGATCACGATCGCAAGCTCGACCTCCCAGTCGAGCTTCTGCGAGCCGCGCGGCATCAGCACGTCGTCATTGGGGCCGCAGAGGCTGTTTGGCGCCTTGGAAAACACGATCGGCTCGGAAGGAATCGCAGCGCCAGTTTCGGCGGCGTGGTCGGCGTAGTTGAGCCCGATCGCGATGAAGTGACCAATGCGGGAGACCGGCGAGCCGATACGGACGCCCTCGGGCGCGGCCGGCAGAGAGCCGAGATCGGCCGAGGCGAGCTTGTCGAGGAGTTCGGGCGAGAGGGTCTCGGGGCCGTAATCGCCGACGATAGACGAGACGTCGCGGATGGTGCCGGCAGCATCGATGATGCCTGGCTTTTCGTTGCCCTTGTCGCCAAAACGAATGAGTTTCAATGGATTATCCTCTTCACTTCGATAAATACGGAAAGTCGATCAGAAGGCACTTGGATAGTTGCCGCCGTCCAGGATCAGGCTCTGGCCGGTGATGTAGCCGGCATGGACCGAGCATAGAAATGCGCAGGCCTGGCCGAATTCCTCCGGCGTGCCGAGCCGGCCGGCCGGAATGTCTGCGGCCTGGCGGCTGGCCTGTTCCTCGAAGCTGGTTCCGGCCTTCTTGGCGGCGAATTCGATGCTGCCGCGGATGCGGTCGGTGTCGAACTTGCCGGGCAGGATGTGGTTGATGGTGACGTTCTTCGCCGCGACGGTGCGGGCGACGCCGGCGAGAAACGCGGTCAGGCCCGCCCGCGCACCGGACGACAGGTCGAGCCCGGGGATCGGCTGGTAGACCGACAGCGACGTGATGTTGACGATGCGGCCGAACCCGCGCTCGGCCATGCCGTCGATGACGGCCTGGATAAGCTCGATCGGCGTGATCATGTTGTTGGTCACGCCGTCTATCATCGCCTGATGCGTCAACTCGCGGAAATCGCGGAAGGGCGGGCCGCCATTGTTGTTGACCAGGATGTCGGGGCTCGGACAGGCCGCCAGCAGCGCCGCGCGCACCTTCTGGTCGGCGACGTCGCCGGCAATCTCGATCACGTCGACGCCGTACTTTTCCCTGATCTCGCTGGCTGTTGCCGCGAGCACCGCGCTGTCTCGACCGTTGACGACGATGTCGCAGCCGGCTTCCGCCAGTGCCATCGCGCACCCGCGCCCCAGGCCGCGGCTGGACGCGCACACGATTGCCTTCTTTCCGCGAAGTCCAAGATCCATGCGCTCCTCCCATTCAATACGGCCGGCAACCGGGCCGGGCACCATTCCGTCTAGCCCCGCGCGGCATGATGCACAACCGTCATCATGCCATGCCATGAAGGGATCGGCCGATGCGCACGGGGTGCGTTTCGCGCCACGCCACACAAACGCCGGCAACGCGCCAAAGTACCGACCGCCTGCCATGCAGATATTCGCAGCCATGAAACACGATCATCCACGGAATCAAGGCTGCATGGAAATCGAGATGGACTGGTCGAACACTACCGACTGCCGCACGCATGCTGCCGAAGCGGGCAGGGCACGTTTGGCGGCCGGCATGCGGCATGCGGTGAGGATGGGCACCGTCGATGTACCTTATCTCGGAACGCAACAGTCCAAGGCCAATGCGGCTGAACGCTACGCAAGACGCGCCGGGATTTTTCGCTGACTCAGTATCGGGGATGGAGCACGGGTGCTAACCTGCCTGCACTCCCAGCCCGGATTCTTCTCCGCATATGTCGCTGCCGCCCCTTACGCCGGACCAGTCGGTCAAGCCGCCTCGCTTCGAATTGCGCCTGTCGCTGCTCTACGCGGCCATCTTCCTGCCGATGGGCATCCACCTGCCATATTTCCCGCTCTGGCTTGAATATGTCGGCTTCGGCGCAAGGGAGATCGGCATCGTGCTGGCCGCACCGATGTTCCTGCGGGTCGTCACCACCCTGTTGATCACGGCGTCGGCCGACCGCGCACGCGATCGGGCGAATGTGTTGCTGGTGCTTTCGGTTTCAACGCTCGTGCTGTCGTTCGGCTATTTCCTGCCGCCCGGCTATCTGTTGATCCTGGGTGTCTCACTGGCGCTGGCCGTCGTGTGGACCCCGCATGCGCCGATAGCCGATTCGCTGGCGCTTTCGGGTGTGCGGCGCTTCGGCAGCGACTATTCGAGGATGCGCATCTGGGGTTCGACGGCGTTTCTGGTCGCGAACTTTGGTGGAGGCTTCCTGCTGTCGTTCACCGGCATCGGCGCCGTGCCTCTTTTGATTTCGGCCGGGATGGCTACGGTGGTCGCCGCCTCGCTGGTCGTGCCGCGGCTCGGCCGTCCACGTAAGGCGTCGCCGCTGTCCGCGGCCGAATTGCAGCAGGGCGCGCCGTCTTTGCTGAGGCCGGCCTTCCTCTATTTCGTCGGCGGGTGCGGGCTGGTGGTGGCCAGCCACGGCTTTCTCTACGCGTTCAGCTCGATCTACTGGCAGTCGCTCGGGATCAGCGGCGGCGTCATCGGGCTCCTGTGGTCGTGGAGCGTCGTCGCGGAAGTCGGCATGTTCGCGATCTTCACGCGATTGTTCGGCCGCACGCCGGCCTGGCGTTTGGTGGCTCTGGCAGGTTTGGCCGCTTTCGTGCGCTGGGTCGCGTTCCCGATGATCTGGCCGGCGGGCTTGGGGATTGCCGGCTTCTTCGCGGTGCAGACGCTGCATGCGCTGTCCACCGGCCTGATCCTGATCGGCCTGCAGAAGATGATCGCCGAGACGGTTCCCGAGGATCGCACCGGCGCGGCGCAGGGCATCGCCTTCTTCGCCAACGGTGTCTCAATGGCGGTAGTGACGCTCGGATCGGGCCAGCTCTATGCGGCGCTCGGCGTGAACGGCTTCTACGTGATGGCGGTCATTGCGCTGGCGGCAGTCGGTCTCGTGCTGCGCGGCAGCCGACTAGCCCCATAAAGCGGGCTCCGGCGGCGCTACCTGCGAGCCCTCATAGGCGAGCGGCGTTTCCCGGTCGCGTGCCAGCAGCAGCGGGCCGTCCAGATCGACGAAATCGGCATCCTGAGCCACCAGCAGTGCCGGCGCCATTGCCAGCGACGTGCCGACCATGCAGCCCACCATGACGCCGAAACCCAATTCACGCGCGCGGTCGCGCAACTCCAGCGCGGCGGTGAGACCACCGGTCTTGTCCAGCTTGATGTTCACCGCATCATAGAGACCCAGAAGCTCTTCGAGGTTTTCGGCGGTGTGGACGCTCTCGTCGGCGCAGATCGGCACGGGATGTGGAATGCGCCGTAGTATGTCGTCCTGGCCGGCGGGTAGTGGCTGTTCGATCAGCGCTATGCGATGCCGCGCCGCCGTCAGCATGTGCATGACGATGTCGGTCTCGCTCCACCCCTCATTGGCGTCGAGGATGATGCGGCTACGCGGCGCTGCCTCCGCAACCGCTGCGATCCGCGAAGTGTCGTCGGAGGTGCCCACCTTGACCTTGAGCAGCGACCGATGAGCGTGTTTACGCGCCTGAGCCGCCATAGCATCCGGCTCGCCGAGCGAAATCGTGTAGGCCGTGGTCAGCGCTTCGGGAGCGGTTGCGCTGAGACGCTCATGCGCACGTTTGCCATCAGATTTTGCTTCCAGGTCCCACAGGGCGCAATCGATCGCGTTGCGCGCGGCTCCCGCTTTCATCTTCGCCTTGAGTTCCTCGCGCGACATGCCGCCCGCGATCGCGCCGCGCATGGCTTCGATCTGGCCGAGCACACTTTCGATCGTTTCGCCGTAACGTGCATAGGGAACGCATTCGCCGCGCCCGGCGTTATTTCCCTCGCTGATCGTGCAGGTCACGACCGCGGCTTCGGTCTTGGATCCGCGCGAGATGGTGAACGCGGCCGCCAGGGGGAATCGCTCGGCTTCGACAAAAAGGTCACGCTTCATGAAAGAACTCCGTTTGCAGCCGGTTAGGAACCGTCACGCAAAGTGACAGGGCTGGTTCGACCGATTATGACTGGCCCGATGTTGACCAAAGACGCGGATGACGCAAGCGACAACCGGCGTGCCGGCGGCGACCAGCCGCCGCACATCGATGTGCGCGAAGAAGCCGGGCGCTCTGTCTGGGCGCTGTCTGGCGTCTGGAACACGCGTTCCGTGCATCTGGTCGACGCGCAGATGCGCGAACTGGAAGCAGGCCCCGCGCGCGAGGGCGTTGTTCTCGATATTTCGGCTGTCAGCCGTATGGATACGGCAGGCGCCTGGCTGATCGAACGGCTGGTGGAAGCCCGGCGCGAGGCCGGGGCGGAGGTCGAGATAGTGGGGGCCTCAGCGGCAGCGCAAATTTTGCTTCCGGCGGTCCGCGAAGCCCTGGAGCCGATTGGCAACGCCAAGCCCGCGAAACGACCGCTTTTCGTGATCCGATGGCTCGAGGCCCTTGGCCGCGCGACCGAGGCCGCCTGGCTCGATTTCATGGCGGGCATGTATATCCTCGGCTCCACAATCCGCGGCGCACAGATGAAGCTCGGGCGCGGCCATGCCGTCAACCCGGCTGCGATCTTCAACCAGATCGACCGTATGGGCGTCGGCGCGATCCCCGTCGTGGTGCTCATTTCCTCAATCGTCGGCGCGATCGTCGCGCAGCAAGGGGCCTATCAGCTCAGGTGGTTCGGGGCCGAGATCTTCATCGTCGATCTGGTCGGCATCCTGGCCTTGCGTGAACTGGGCGTGCTTTTGACCGCAATCATGGTGGCAGGCCGTTCCGGCAGCGCGATCACCGCCGAGATCGGGTCGATGAAGATGCGCGAGGAGGTCGACGCGCTGAAGGTGATCGGGCTTAACCCGATCGGCGTGCTGGTCTTTCCGCGCCTCGTCGCGCTGGTGATCGCGGTGCCGTGCCTGACGATCATCGCCAACGCAGCCTCACTGGGAGGCGGCATGATTGTCGCCTGGATCTATTCCGAAATCCCGCCGCAGGCGTTCATCGACAGGTTGCGCGCGGGCATCGACCTCTCGACGATCTTCGCCGGTCTCATAAAGGCGCCGTTCATGGCGCTGATCATCGGCATCGTTGCGTCCATCGAGGGCATGAAGGTCGGCGGCAGTGCCGAGTCGCTCGGGCGTCACGTCACCTCGGCGGTGGTCAAGTCGATCTTCGTGGTGATCGTGCTCGATGGCCTGTTTGCCATGTTCTACGTGGCGATCGACTTTTGAGCGGGGCGGTGATGAGCGAGATGGAGATTCATCAGGCCAATGGCCAGTTTGCGCCGCTTGCTGGCGAGGGGCGCGACGTCGTGCTCTCCGTGCGCGATGTGACCGTGGCTTTCGGCGACCATGTCGTCCTCGACAAGCTTTCGCTGGACGTTTACCGCGGTGAAATCCTCGGTTTCGTCGGAGCGTCGGGCACCGGTAAGTCGGTACTGCTGCGCACCGTGCTCGGGCTGACGCCTAAGCGATCCGGCACCGTCTCGATTTTCGGGGTAGACCTGGACCACCTCGATGATCGTGAAAGAATGGTCGTCGATATGCGCCTCGGCGTGCTGTTCCAGCACGGCGCCCTGTTTTCAGCACTCACGGTCAAGGAAAACGTGCAGGTCCCGATGCGCGAATATCTCGACCTGCCCAAGAAGCTCATGGACGAGCTTGCGATGCTCAAGATCGAGCTGGTGGGCCTGTCCGCGGACGCGGCCGACAAGTTTCCCTCCGAACTGTCGGGCGGCATGATCAAACGTGCAGCGCTGGCGCGCGCGCTGGCGCTCGATCCCGACATCGTGTTTCTGGATGAGCCCACATCGGGGCTCGATCCAATCGGTGCGGCGGATTTCGACGAACTTGTCGCCAAGCTGCGCGACACGATGGGCCTGACCGTTTACATGGTCACCCATGATCTCGACAGCCTGTTCTCGGTGTGCGACCGGATCGCGGTGCTCGGGCAGAAAAAGGTGCTGGTTGACGGCACCATCGAGGACATGATGCAGGTGGAGGACCCTTGGGTGAAGTCGTACTTCCGGGGCAAGCGGGCACGGCAGATCGACCTTCAGGCCAGGCAGGGAGCGTAGGAAAGAGCGTATGGAGACACGGGCCAACTACGTCATTGTCGGCATCTTCACGCTGGCTGCGGTGCTGGCGGCGTTCGGCTTCGTCTATTGGACGTCCGGCGTCGGCGATCGCGGTGAACTTGCCACGCTGCGCTTCCGCATTCCCGGGTCTGCGTCCGGCCTGACACGCGGCAGCGTCGTTTCGTTCAACGGCATCAAGGTCGGCGATGTCACTCGCGTCTACATCGACGTTTCCAATCCGTCGGTCGCCATCGCCGATGCGCAGGTCGACCGGCTGACACCGATCACCCAGTCCACGCAGGCTGACGTTGGCCTCGCCGGACTCACCACCGGCCAGGCCAATATCGAATTGCGCGGCGGCAATCCTGCCGAACCAAATCTGCTGGACCTGGCGGAAGAGCAGGGCACGATCGCCGAAATGACAGCAAATCCTTCGGCCGTCAGCAACCTGCTTGAAAGCGCGCAGAACATCTTCAAGCGCGCGGATTCCGTGCTGAGCGATCTGGAAGGCCTTGCCTCTGAGGCACGCGGACCGATCGTGCAGACCCTGCGCAATGTGGAGGAGTTTTCGTCCGCTCTGAGCCGCAATTCCGACGGGATCGATGCTTTCCTCGAAAGCGTGACGGCCATGTCACAGACATTGACGAGCGTTTCCGACAAGCTGGATTCGTCGCTGACAGCGGTCGACCAACTCATCAAGGCGGTCGATCGCGATCAGGTGTCCGAGACGGTTGCCAATATTCAGAGCTTCACCGAGCGGCTCGACGAGGCAAGCGCCGGCCTCGGCGAGATCATGGAGGGCGTGAACACCTCGGTTGCGTCGATTTCGAAATTCGCCAACTCGGCCAACGATACGCTGGCCAAGCTGGATCGCGTCGTAAGCGAGGTCGATCCTGCCGCAATCGGCACCGCGCTGACCAACTTCGAGCAGGCCAGCACAACGGTCAACACGGCGGTCAACGATGTGTCCAAGGTGACCGAGCGGATCGGCGAGCGCGCGGATGACATCGACGGAATCATCACCGACGCGCAGCAGCTCGCAGCGCGTCTCAACCAGGCATCCGAGCGCATCGACGGTGTGCTTGCAAAGGTGGACGGTCTTCTCGGCTCCGGTGAGGCTGAAGGTCTGATGGCCGATGCCGGCGAAACGCTGAAGGCCTATCGCCAGGTCGCCGATACGCTCAATGCGCGCATGGGGACGATCACCGACGGGCTGGCTCGGTTCTCGGGTCAGGGGCTTCGTGACGTCGAGACGCTGGTGCGCGACGCCCGGCGCTCCATTACGCGGATCGAGCGCGCCGTGACTGATCTCGAGCGCAATCCGCAACGTATATTGAGCGGCGGCGAGGGCGAAGTTCGGCAGTATGACGGGCGGGCACGACGTTGACATCGATGCCGCGCCCCGACAGAAATTATCGGCCTTTCAAGGGCATGGCGTATGCGTGCCGGTGGGACAGGGTAAGCGATGAAGCGTAGAAACCTGATTGTGTGGGCGATGGCTGCGATGCTCCTGCCCGGATGTGCCGCACTGCCCGGTGGTGGTCCCGCGCCTCTCGACACCTACGACCTGACGAGCGCTGCCGCGCAAACAGACGGACCGCGCCGATCCCGCACCCAGATACTCATCGCCGAGCCCACTGCGCTCAAGGTGCTGGACGGCGAGAACGTTGTGATCAGGCCCTCGGCCGGCACGGTCGAGTTCCTGAAGGGTGCGCAGTGGGCGGATCGTCTGCCGCGCATCGTCCAGTCGCGCCTTGCCGAGACAATGCAGGCATCCGGCCGCTATGGAGGCGTGGGCAAGCCGGGCGAGGGGCTGGCGATCGACTATCAGATCGTCACCGAAATCCGCGCCTTCGAGATTCGCGTCGACGGATCGGCGCGCGCCGATGTGCGCCTCTACGTCAAGGTACTCAACGACCGCAACGGCGTTGTGCGTGCTTCGCGTACGTTCCAGGCACAGGCGCCAGTGGCTGGCGCCGACAACGATGCCTATGTCGAGGCCCTCGACAGCGCTTTCGGCCAGGTTTCGAGCGAGATCGTCTCCTGGGTCGGCTCCAGCATCTAGCTGCGAGCAAGATCCGATGCCGGCGCGCTAGCGTGCCAGCTTTCGCGCGGCGAGCTCGGCCATGGCCTCCGGCAGCGTCTTGCCCCACATGGCTTTGACATAGGCGCGGAAGTCGAAGCACGGCAGCCCGGGACAGACCTCGAACTCCAGCAGGGTCAGCCGCCCCTCGGGACCGAGCCTGAAATCCAGCGAAAAAACGTCGCGCAGGCCAAGCCCGTTCACGAGCCGCGCTGCCGTTTCGGCCACGGCATTCGCTGCACGCGGATTGTTCGTGGCGAGATCCACGAGGGTGGGCTCCCGGTACGAGCCTGACGATTTCGCGTGCGCGCCCGTGTCGCCGTAGAGGGCGAGGCTGTCGCTCATGGTCTGGAAGTCCTCGCCGGACTTGACCAGCCATGTCCCGAGACGTTCGAGATCGCCGGTGCCGTCGACATCGAGCCAGCTTGCCCGCAGGTTTTCCCCCGGCACATAGGATTGCAGGACGGCGTCATCGCCATAGGCCGCGTAGATGCGTTCGGACAGGGCCAGCGCCTCCTCGATGGAATGGCAATGCGAATCCGCAAAAATGCCGATCTTGGCACCGAGCCGATTGGGCTTCACGAACCAGCTCGTCGCACCTTCAATGGCGCTGCGTGGCGAGATGAACGTGCCGTTGCGAGCGAGCGCGGTCGGCGGTGTGGCGATGCCCAGCGCGTGCAGCACGGCTCCCGAGCGGAACTTGTCCTGACAGAGCGAGAACAGCGCATCCTCCCCGCCAACCCGCCGAAGCATGCCAAGGCGAGCGAGGCCGGGTGATACGCTGCCGCTGAAATAGGAAATGCCGTCCGTCAGCGTCCAGACCAGGGTCTGTTCGGGACGATAGCCGGAGAGATTGGCGGCGAATGCATCCAGTGTTGTCGCTTCGAACCGGAGATTTCGTTCCGCACACGCCTGCTCCAGCGCAGGAAATTCCGGCTCCATATCGATGGATTGCGCCAGATACGATGCAATCTCCTGTGCATGCTGCGAAGGATGGCCTTCGGCGACGAGCCGGGTCAAACAATCCCCGGGCCGCTCATATACGAGCACCAGCGTGCCGTCGCCCATCAGCCGCTCCCTTGTCCCTGCGATAACGCTGGACGTTTCGTCACCTTATGAGCCGAGGATATCGAGCCGCGTACAATACAAGCTTGCGCAAAATCGACTGTCTAGAGGCTGGAATGAGACAGATTCGGCATTTCAGCCTTTGCCGCAGGCGCGCCGTTGTATGGAGCGGTTCATAGCGGTGATTTCGCCTACAGCGCGCGCCCTGGCGCGCTCCGCATCGCTGCGCCCGTCGGGCAGCACGATGCCAAAACCGGGCGTCGTCGATTCCTTTGGTGGCGTGCGCTCGATGTCTGGTGAAACGCCATGCTGCGCGGCCAGCGCGTTGCGTCTGCCCTGCAGGTCGGCGCAAGGTATCGTGTCGTACTGGATCGAGTTGAAGACCTCGGCCTCCTGCTGCACGGCCACGGAGTTCTGACAGGCGGTGCTGCCAAGCGCCACTGCCGTGAGGACAAGGATTATGCGCACGATTTCGCTCCGGTAACGATGAGCCCCGCGCCCACTATAATGCGGCGAAGGTGGCGATCGTAGGCCGTATCGTCATCTTTCCCGCACTGCAGCGGAAATAAATGAAGGCGGGACAAGCCCGCCTTCATGAAGTGCATCGGTGGTTTCGCCAGGCCTACTTCAACCGGCCGCTTGCATGGGCCAGCATGGTATAGACCTTGCCGGTGTCGGACGTCAGGTAGGTCTGCGTCATCATGTTGTCGCGGTCGTTGCGGCCGACATCCTGCAGAAGCTTCTCGAAGTCGCGGCAGTAGCGGTCCACGGCAGTGCGGAACTCCGCGTCTGACTGGTACTTGCGGCGGATCTCCTCGAAGGTCTGCTGGCCCTTGAGCGTGTAAAGCCGGCGCGTGAAGACGTTGCGTTCGCCACGGCGATACCGGTTCCAGAGCTCGATGGACGCTTCGTGGTCGATCGCGCGGGCGATGTCGACCGAAAGCGAGTTGAGCGACTCGACCAGATGCAGCGGAGACCGCTCGCCGGTGGGGGCAGGCGCGGCAGGCTCCTCGTCGCGCGACGCGCCACGCAGCAGATCCTTGACCCATCCGCCCGACGGCGCCTCGGCCGCACGCTCCTTGACGGGGGCGTCGAGACCACCGCGTAGCGGGGCGTCGGCAAGCGGAGCAGCCGGCTGGCTCAGGGGAGCGGCAGGCGGAGGCGGCAGCGAGGGACCGTTGCCACGGGCAGGGGCCTTGCGGTCCGAAGCATCGAAGGCACGGCCGGACTTGGCGACGATGTCGGCCAGTTCCTTCAGCGCATTGATCTGCTCGCTGACGGCACGACGCATCGCAGACGTCGACTGCTTGGTCTCCTCAGGCAGTTCCATCACGCCCTTCTTGACCTCGGCGCGGGTCTGCTCCAGCTCGCCCCGGATGCTGCCGACCGAGCGACGGATTTCCTCGGTCGCCTCGGCAAAGCGCTTGGCGGCGCCGTCGACCACCTCGGCGATGGACGAGCGAATCTGCTCGGTCGAGGCACGGGTGCGGGTCTCCGCCTTTTCCAGCGCGCGTCCGACCAGATCCTCGAACGACTGCATGACCCGTTCGATATCCTCCGACTTCTTGACGAGGCCGACGGCGAGCTTTTCGAGCGCCTCCTGGCGCCCGTCCAGCGTCGATGCGAGGCCGTCCTGTGCGGATCCGAGCATTTCGGAGGCGGAGCTGAGCACCTTCGCGTGATCGTCGAAGCGCGTCGCGATGGCCGCGATGTCCTTGAGCGTCGAAGTCGACAGATCGGTGAGGCGACCAGCATTGGAGTCGATGAGGCGTGCGGAACTGGCGAATGACTGTGCCGCCCGCTCGGTGCTGCTTGCGAAGCGCTCGGTCGTGCCGAGGACCTTCTCGTCGAGGCTGACGAGGTTGTTCGCCGCCAGGTCGACCAACTCATGCAGCCTGTCGTTGGACGAGGTCAGCCGGTCGATGAGGCTGGTGACGTTGTCCGACAGGCTGTTGCTGGCCGCGTCCACGGCGGTGAGCGTCTCGGCCGTACGCGTTGCAAGCGCGTTGACCAGAGCCGCGTTCTGCTGGCGCAGGCGTTCGGTTGCCTGCTCCGTGGCGATCTCCAGGCTCTTCTGAAGCTCGCCGCCGCTTTCGGCGAAACGCTGGACCAGCGGTGCCGCGCGCTCGTCGAGGATACGCGACAGCTCGGTCGAACGGGCAGCAAGCAGGGCGTTGAGCTCACGCGTGCGATCGTCGATTGCGGCGGTCGCCTCGTGGGTCGACTGCCCGATCTGCTCGTTGACCGAGGCAAAGCTGGCGGAGACGGCACTGGCGCGGGCGGCGAGGCCGGCCTCGACGTTGCCGATCTGCTCGTGCAGCTTGTCGCCAATCTGCGCCACACCGGCATTGAGGCGTTCCTCGGCGCGCGCGACATCGTCTTCGATGCGTGCGCCAAGCATTCCAGCGCCGGCGGCAAGACGGCGATCGGCACCTTCGAGGCTCTCGACAATGGCGGACGCGCGTGCCTCAAGCTCCGCTGCCGTCTGCTGCGTACGCGACAGGATCGCGTCGTCAGCCCTGGCGAACACGTCGCTGAGCGCCGAGGCGTGCTGGGCGAGCCGCTTGTCGGCACCGTCGAACGATGCGGCGATCTCGGAGGCGCGAGCCGTAAGCGACTGAGCCAGTGCGTCGACCTCGCTACCAAGCTGCGAGCCGGAGAGGCTGATGCGGTCGGCAAGGCGCTTGTCGATCTCCTCGAAGGACGCGGAAATCTCGGCTGTCCGGGAAGCCAGCGTATCCCCAATCGTGTCGACCTTGCTGCCAAGCTCGGCTCCGGAGACTGCGATGCGATCGGCCAGGCGCTGATCGGCATCGTCGAAAGCGATGCGGATCTCCGCCGCCCGTGCGGTGAACATGCCCGCGGCATGGTCCGCGTGGCCGCGCAGCTCTTCGCCAGTCGTGCGGGCACGCTCGGACAGACGGCGGTCCACATCGTCGAAGGCCTCGGTGACTTCACCCACGCGCGCCGACAGCGCCTGCGCAGTCTCTTCGGCGCGTGCGGCGATGCGCGCATCTGCTTCGGCGACGGCCTTAGCCGCTTCTTCGCCAAGCGATGCGGTGGCTTCCAGCACCTTGTCGCGCAGCGAGCCGGCGACAACTACGGCACTGCCTTCGAGTGCGCTGCGAACATTGTCGACGCCGACATTGAGCGCGCGCTCCATGGTCTGCGTGCGCTCCTCGATGACACCGGCCTGACGGGCGAAGGTTTCCTCGATCCGGGAGAGGTCTTCGCCCAGTGCACCGCGAACCTGTTCCGCGCCCTGATGCAGGGCATCGGCGAGGGCACTCGTGCGGGCTTCAATCACACCGCTCTGATTGTTGAAGGCGTGTTCGATGCGCTCGATGTCGTCGCCGAGGGCATTGCGAACCGCTTCGGCACCGCCCGACAACGTGTTTTCGAGCGCCTTGGTCCGCGCCTCGATGACGCCGGTCTGACGGGCGAATGTCTCGTCGATACGCGTCAGGTCCTCGCCGAGCGCGTTGCGCACGCTTTCGGAGCCACTGATGAGGGCATCGCGAAGCGCCTGGGTGTGGGCGCCGATAACACCGCCCTGGCGCGCGAACGTTTCCTCGATCTTGCCAAGGTCTTCGCCGAGCGCCTCGCGCAGGCTTTCGGAGCCGCCGGCAAGCGTTTCCCGAAGCGCCTGGGTGTGGCCCTCGATGACGCCGCCCTGGCGTGCGAAGGCTTCCTCGATCTTGCCGAGGTCGTCGCCAAGTGCGTTGCGGATGTTGTCCGCACCCGCATAGAGCGCGCTTTCGATCGTCTTGGTGCGGGTCTCGATGACGTTCTGCTGATGCGTGAAGGCTTCGTCGATCTTCGTGAGGTCGGCCTCCAGTGCGCCGCGCACGCGTTCGGCACCGGCCGACAGCGTGCCTTCGATCGCCTGTGCGCGTTCGTCGATGCGAGCGAGATCGGCATCGAGCGTGCCGCGCAGGCGCTCGGCGCCAGCGAAAAGCGCGCCTTCGATGGCCTGGGCACGTTCGTCGATCTGACCGACATGGCTTGCCAGAGCCTCGTCAATGCGGGTGACTTCGCTGCCAAGCGCACCGCGCATCTGGTCGACGCTGCGGCCGAGTGCGGCCTGCAGATCGAGCGTGCGTTCGCCGATCACATTGGTCTGCCGGTCGAATGCGTCCTCGACCTTCGCGATGTCGACCGAGATGGCTGTGGTAAGGTCCTTCTGCCGCGCTTCGAGCGCACGCAGATGCTCGCCGGCCACCGTATCGAGGCCGTCGCGGGCCTGCTTGATGCGGGTGAGATCGCTGTCGAGCATGTCTGCGATCTGTTGACGACCTTCGGCAAACTTCTCCACATGGCCGGTAACGGCGGCATCCACCGCCGCGCGGGCCTCGGTCAGCTTGCGCAGGTCGTCGTCCAGCGCCTTGACCATCATCTCGCGACCTTCGGCCAGCTTTTCGACATGGCCGGTCATCGCGCCGTCGATGCTCTGGCGCGACTGCTCGATCCGCTGCAGGTCAGCTTCGAGCGCCTGGGCGATCATGTCGCGACCGCCGGCAAGGCGGGCCGCAAAATCGGAGGCGCGTCCTTCGAGCATGGTCGAGGTCGACATGACCAGCTCGGCCATTTCCGACCCGATGCGTGCTTTCGTCTCGTCGATGAGGCTGCTTACGCCGTTCTTGCCGTCGGTGAAGGTCTGCGCGATCTCGCGGGAACGCTCGACCAGCGTCTCGTTGATCTGGCGGGCGCGGGCTTCCAGCGCCGCGTTGAGCTTCTGCGTGCCTGTGTCGAGCGCCTCGGCGCGTGTCTGGAACTCGTGGATGAGTGCCTGACCGCGTTCCCGCAACGTCGCTTCAATGCCCTCGAGGCGGGCGTTCAGCTCATTGTTGAGCGAGGTCGTAGCACCGCCCAGCAGCGAAACCATGCCGGTCGTGCGCTCGTCGAGCATCTGCGACAGCGAGCGGGTCACGTCGTCGGTGCTTTCCGTCAGGCGCGCGATGCGGGTGTCGAGCAGGCTCGCGAAGGCTTCGCCGGACGTGGTTATGCGATCGGAAATCGTTTCCAGGCGCTGGTCGATGGCGTCGTACATCGACGAGCCGCTCTCGTTGATGCGGTCGACGAGTTGGGCGCCAGAATCGGAAATGGTGTTGCTGAGCCGTGACGAGACGCCGAGAATGTTCTGGCGAATGACGTCGCTCGCCGAATCGAGCTCCTCTTTAAGCGTTTCGTGGGCACCAGAGATCGACGCGCGAACGCGCTCGGCATGCGTGACGACTGCCTCGCGCTCGCTCCCGAGACCGTCGATGAGCGTGCGGATGCGGCTCTCATTGTCGGTATAGGCGCGCTCCAGCTCGTTGACTTCCGTATGGACCAGCGTTTCGAGCTCGACTGCACGGGCAAGGGTGCGCTCGATGCCTTCACCCATTGCCTGAACTTCGCGACGCACTGCCTGGCCAACCATCATGACGCGGTCGGTGGCTAGATGCTCGGGCTCGGCAAGGCGGAATGCGACCTCGGTCATCGACTGGGCGGCCAGGCGCATTTCCTGCGCGCGGCGGATCATGACGGCAAAGCCCCAGAACAGGATGATGGGAACGATGATCGCCACGATGAGGCCGAGGATCTGCGGCGTCGCCATCAACTGCTGGATGGAGCGCACTTCCCAGATGGCCGGAGCAAACAGCATGTGGCCCATGATCATGCCGCCCGCGACCCATGCGAGCGAAAGCAGGGTGACCAGCCAATAGATGGCGCCGGGGCTCGACCGGCGCAGTTGCTGTTGCAGCGAACGGTAGTCCTTCTGGCGGTCGTCGTTGGCGTGGGCAAATGCGGACGGCGTTGCTGCTGCCGGCGGGTCCAGCGGCCGCAGATCGGATGCGGCGGCGTTTGCCGCGGGCTTCGGGCCGGCCGGTGCTGGCTTGGTCGCGGCGACAGCGGGCTTTGCCGGCTGCTCGACTTTCTTCTCCGGCGCAGGCGCCGCCTGGACCGCGCTGGCGCGCGAATCGCGCGCGAGGTCTTCAGCCGCCTTGGATATCTGGGCCTCGAACTCGGCCATCGAACCGGCTACATCCAGGCCGCCCGGCTCGTCATCGACGAACAGATCGATGTCCAGAGCGTCTTCGAGTTCCTTGGCCACTTCGCTGTCGAGAGTGGTCGTCGTCGTTGCTTTACGCGCCATGCCGCTACTACCCTGTACTCGTTTGGCGGGTCGCCTTACCGGCGCCTCGTTCCCGCTCTTTGGGCCTGATACGGGCCATAGCGTATCGTACTGGGACAGGCCGACAAAGGAAACTGCGTTTCGGCGCCATGTGTAAAACTTTAAACATAGGGTTAACAGCCGGACACCAAACAGGTTTTCGCAATCGTTACCGCCATGCGGAAAGGGCGTATCCGCAGACAGCGCGTTAACCGCTTCTCTACCCCGAAACGGCACACTCGTTCCCCACCTGCAAACGGCCGGCAAGGGGATTGGGACGGTGAAGGATCTGGATAGTGCCGCGTTCGGCAAGCCCGGCGGCGAGACATGCGAACCGTCGAAGGCGAGACCGATAGATCTCGTTCACCTCTCGCGGCAGACGCTCGGAGACCGCGCGCTCGAGCAGGAGGTGCTGGGCATGTTCGTGGTGCAGCTCGCGGCCGCGCGCGAAAACCTCGCCGCTGCAAATGAGGCCGATCGACGGATGATCGCCCACACGCTTAAGGGTACGGCCCGTGGCTTGGGTGCATTCAAGCTCGGTGACTGCGCAGCCGCCATCGAAGATACACCGGAGAACGAGGCGCTGATCGCTCGCCTGTCCAAGGCTATCGACGAGGTTCATGACTTCGTGGCTGCGATCAACAGATAGAGAGGGAGCGGCCGTGGTCATGCGCCACGGTTGACTTGAGGTGGCAGGTGAGTATCTGTCGCGCCGAAACTGGCCGACGGCCAGCGCGACTAAGGCAACTCAATGACGAAGATTACCTACATCGCCTTCGACGGCACGCGCTTCGAAGTGGACGCGGAGAATGGCTCCACGGTCATGGAAAATGCGATCCGCAACTCCGTTCCGGGCATCGAGGCCGAATGCGGAGGCGCCTGCGCCTGCGCGACATGTCACGTTTACGTGGACGAAGCCTGGACGGACGTTGTCGGTCCGCCCGAGGCCATGGAAGAGGATATGCTGGACTTCGCCTACGAGGTGCGGCCGACCTCGCGGCTTTCGTGCCAGATCCGCGTGCGCGACGAGATCGACGGCCTCGTCGTCAGCATTCCCGAACGTCAGGGCTGAACGCCGTTCAGCTTGGTGGGATCTTTCCCGATTCGATGCGTTCCATCCGGTAGTCCATGAGGCGCATCAGACGGCGCTCGAAATTGATGCCCTCGATCCTGTCGAAATCGTCCTGCGCCTTGTCGTGCGCTGTAAGCACGCGCGCGGTCGTTGCCGCTGCCTTCTCCTGAGCAACCTCGCAATTGGCCTCGTTTCGGATATTGAGCAGTTCCTGCTCCATCTGACGGGCGTGGTTGCGCGCGATGACCACGTGGCTCTCCTCGTGGCGGCGGATGTCGGCCGAAAGCGTGTCCCAGACGAAACGTGTTTCGCCGCTTGCCCGCTTGCGCCTGTTCCAGCGCGGCAGGATCATGTTCGCCTTGACCTGCACATTCGCCTCGACGACGTTGCAGCGGCCTTTGCTTTCACTGTAGCCGACGCGGGTCGTGAACTCCATGCGCGTTGCGCCAGGGTGCCGTGACCCGGCGCTTCCGACCTGCGGCCCACGCTTCTTGAGTTCGCCTTCGATTTCCTCAAGCGTCGTCCCGCCAATGGTGAAATAGGTG
Organism: Neoaquamicrobium sediminum; assembly: GCF_040970315.1. Taxonomy (NCBI): domain Bacteria; kingdom Pseudomonadati; phylum Pseudomonadota; class Alphaproteobacteria; order Hyphomicrobiales; family Phyllobacteriaceae; genus Neoaquamicrobium; species Neoaquamicrobium sediminum. Next base: position 188,881 of record NZ_JAZHFV010000003.1, read on the forward strand.
TAGGTTCGCGACATGCTCGCGCCATGCGAGGGCAGGCTGGCAAGCGCCACGATGCCGGCAGCGAGGACAAGCTTCTTCATGGCGTCTCCTTATCGAGCGGCACTGTGAGCCGGGCACGGCAGTCAAGGCAATCGACATTGTCGCACTGCTTTGTAACGAGCCCGTTATCGCAGCACTGCACCGCCGAGCGCAATGTTGGCGATAACAACATTGCATTTGCCGCTGCACGGCCTCAAAACGCGTCCGAGGCATTTCCCGGAAACGCAGATGTTCGAACGCTATATCTGGCCACTCGCTCACGGACGCTCCCTCGAACTGGGGCCAGAGGCAAGGATCATGGGCGTGCTGAACGTCACGCCGGACAGTTTTTCGGATGGCGGACGCTATGCGCAGGCCGATGCCGCGCTGACCCAGGCGCGACGCATGGTGCACGAGGGCGCATCGATCGTCGATGTCGGGGGGGAATCGACGCGCCCCGGAGGTGCGGCCGTGTCGCCGGCCGAGGAGCAGGCCCGTATCCTGCCGGTGATCGAAGCCCTTGCCGCCGAGGGCGATACGCTGATTTCGGTCGACACTTACCGCGGGGAGACTGCCCGGCTTGCCGTGCAGGCCGGCGCGCACATCGTGAACGACGTCTGGGGCCTGCAGCGGGAACCCGGCATCGCGCGCGTGGCGGCAGCGACCGGGGCAGGGCTTGTGGTGATGCACACCGGGCGCGAGCGCACGAAGCTTGCCGACCCTATTGCGGATCAGGTTGCCTTCCTGTCGCGGTCGCTGGAGATCGCGCGTGACGCGGGCGTGGATGAACAACGCATCCTGCTCGACCCCGGTTTCGGATTCGCCAAGGAGACACCGGAGGAGAATCTGGACTTGATGGCGCGGTTTTCCGAGTTGTCGTCACTCGGCCGGCCGTGGCTTGTCGGGACGTCGCGAAAGCGCTTCGTGGGCGCGGTGACCGGACGCGAGCCTGATGAGCGTGGACCTGGAACGGCTGCCACGAGCGTGATCCTGCGGCTGCAAGGTGCCGTCATTTTTCGGGTGCATGATGTCGCAATCAACAAGGACGCGTTGCGCTTTGCCGATGCTATGGTTGCGCGTGGTATGGCAGCAGGCAGGGGTGCCGCCGGCTGACGGCGCGGAGGAATGTCGATGTATACGATCCGGATGAAGAACTGCGCCTTTTTCGCTCGCCACGGCGTGCTGGACGAGGAAGAGACGCTGGGGCAGCGCTTCTATGTGGATGCGGTCCTGGACGTGGTGCCCGATAGTGCCCTTGAGAGCGATTCAATAGACGCGACAGTCGATTACGGCGTTGCCTTCATCGAAATCGAGAAGATTATCACCGGCAAGCGCCGCTTCCTGATCGAGGCGCTGGCGCTCGATGTGGCCAAGGCCCTTTGCCGTTCGTTTCCGCAAATCCGTCGGGCAGAAATCACCGTACGCAAGCCGAATGCACCGGTGCCGGGCGTGCTGGATTATGTCGAGGTCACGGTTGTCTGGCCCCAGCAGGGTTGAAACCCCGTCACTTCCGGATTGTGTCGCATGAACACGGTAACAGACGGTACCCGGGCCTATCTCGGGCTGGGGGGAAATCTCGGAGATCCGGCGGCGGCCATGGCATCCGCGCTGCGCGTGCTCGATGCGAATGCGGCAGTGTCGGTCGTGGCTGTCTCGTCGATCTATCGCACCCCGCCATGGGGGAAGACCGATCAGCCGGACTTTATGAATGCCGTCGCCGCCGTCGATACGACACTGTCGCCCCGCGCGCTTCTCGACCTGTGCCTTGAAACGGAGCGCGCGCTCAAGCGCGTGCGGGCCGAGCGCTGGGGCCCGCGTGTGATTGACATGGATATTCTGCTGTTCGGCAGTGAGCGGATCAACGAAGAGGGGCTGCAGGTGCCGCACCCGCGTATGGGCGAGCGCGCGTTCGTATTGGCGCCTCTGGCGGAGATCGCGCCGGACGTGATCGTGGACGGCGAGACCGCGGCCGGACGGCTCGCTGGCGTGGACACGACTGGCATCGATCGGTTGCCGGGCGGCAACGACTGGTGGCGGCGCCTCTGAAGCCCCTCAAGGTTACAATCAGCCGGGCGCGGCTTCTTCTCCCGATGCCGCCGCGCGACGGATCGCTTCGGCAGCCTCCTCGTTGCCGGCGCTGCCACCCCGTTTTGGCGTTGCCAGCGGTGTCGGTGTCGGTTGATTGCCCTTCAGAAGCTGGTTGCCGGCATAAATTCCGCCGACCACCTGGATTTCCAGCCGTTCCGCATCCCGTCGGCGCACCTCGTCCATCAACTCGTCCGCTTCCTCGTCGGGGACGCCGAGCGTCTCGAGCGTTGCGCGACCGAAGGCAAAGGCCGAATGCAGGGTCTCGCGTATCTGGTAATCGACGCCGGCCTTGATCAGCTCGATTGCCGCGCCACGATCGAATGCGCGGGCCATGACGGTTGCCAGCGGGAACTCGGCCTTGATGTGCTCGACGATGCGCAAAGCCGCCTCGGGCTTTTCGACGCAGACGAGAATGGCCTTGGCATGGTCGGCGCCGGCAGCGTGCAGAATGTCGAGCCGCGTGCCGTCGCCGTAATAGACCTTGAAGCCGAATTCCGCAGCCGCCTGGATCATCTCGACGTCGTCGTCGATGATCGACACCTCCTCGCCGCGCAAAAGCAGCGGTTGGCTGACGATCTGGCCGAAGCGGCCGAAACCGATCACGAGAACGCTGCCGCGCATGTCGTGGGCGACTTCGACGCCATCCATGGATTGTTCCGGCTCCGGCGTCAGGCGCTTCAGCGCCATCATCGCAAAGGGCGTCAGGACCATCGAAACGATGACGGTCGAGGTGAAAATGGCGTTCACTGTCGCGTCAATAAGCCCGACATTGGCAGCGGTTGCGTAAAGCACGAAGGCGAACTCGCCGCCCTGCGCCATGATGACGGCGCGTTCCAGGGCTTCCGAATGGCTCGTCTTGAGCAGCCGCGCGACGACGTAGATGCCGATCGCCTTGACGATCATGAAGGCCAGGACCGCCGTAGCGATGAGGCCCCAGTTCTGCGCGATGACACCGAGATCGAGCGCCATGCCGACGCCAAGGAAGAATAGCCCCAGCAGGATGCCGCGGAATGGCTCGATATCGGCCTCGAGCTGATGGCGAAAGGTCGATTCCGAAAGGAGCACGCCAGCCAGAAAGGCGCCCATCGCCATGGAAAGCCCGCCGAGCTGCATCGCAAGCGCCGAGCCCAGAACCACCAGTAGCGCCGCCGCTGTCATTACCTCGCGGGCGCCGGCCTGCGCCAGCACACGGAACAGGGGGTTGAGCAAGAAGCGCCCGACGAGCACAAGACCAGCGATGGAGCCGAGCGCGATGGCTATGGACACCCAGCGCGACCCGGCCTCCGCCTCGCCAGAGCCCGGCGCGATGAACGCAACGAATGCAAGCAGCGGCACAATCGCGAGATCCTCCAGCAGCAGGATGGAGACGATGCGCTGACCCTTAGGAGTGGACATTTCACCCCGCTCGTTGAGCACCTGGAAAACGATCGCTGTCGAGGTCAGGACGAAGCCCACGCCGAAGACAAACGCAACGGCGGGATCATATCCGAGCAGAATGCCGACGCCTGTAAGCAGCAATCCGCATGTCGCGACCTGCAGGACGCCCAGCCCGAGGATTTCGCCGCGCAGGCTCCACAGGCGCGACGGTTGCATCTCCAGGCCGATCACGAAAAGGAACATGACAACGCCGAGTTCGGCGACGCTGATGATCGTCTCCGGGTCGCTGAACAGCCCGATGCCGAAGGGGCCGATCGCGAGACCGGCCGCCAGATAACCCAGAACCGAATCGAGACCGAAGCGCTTGAACAGCGGAACCGCCACGACGCCTGCGGCCAGCAAGGCCACGACCGGAACGAGATCGACGCCGTGATGCGCTGCTTCAGCCGCCATGCCATGCCTCCTGATGTTTGCGCGGAACCGCTCCGCGCGCAGTATCAAGCGCTATTAGTAGGCGGATGACAGGCGTGAGGGAATAGGTAGTCGTATGCGGAAGGCGGCTGTGTGTTTGCCGCCAGATTCAGCGGTTGCTGACCGAACCAACCGAGCGGGTGTCGACCCGCTTCAGATTCATGCCGATGACCGGAACCATTTCCTTGTCGACCTTGACCGAAACCGTGACGTGCATGGTGTCGTCGTCAGGCAGGCGCGCCAGCATTGCACCATTCAGCTGGTTGCGGTTGAGTGTCAGCACGACCTTGCCGTTGCTCACATCGCCCCCGACGACATCGAGCCCTTCGCCGAGCGCACCATCCATGAAGGTGCCGCGGTAGCCCTGCCGGCCCTTGTGCTCGATCTTGGCCGACATCTTCTGCGTGAACAGGCCGACGCGGCAACCGCCGTCGAGCGACATGCCGAGCTTGCCGTCCGGCGTAGCGCCCTTGAAGTTGCAGTTGAAACGGGTGCCCTTGTATTTGCCGGCGACGATTTCGCCAGGCCCGGACCATTCACCCTGAACCTTGCTGAAGAAGCGCTTGTCCTTCTCGGATGCAAGCGCGGGCGCAGCCACCAGAGAGGCAGCCGCAAGCGGCAGGAATGCGGTCAGAAATGCGCGTGCGATCATGGGACACCCGGCTACGACTTGACTGGGAACAGCGAGGCAAACCATGGCGAAGAATGGTTAACGCTTCGTCTACCCGTCTTTGGGCAGAGAATGGTCGAAGGCGCTAAAAGACGCAAGGTCATTCGCTGCTTTTGGTTTCCGTCGCGTTCTTACTGCGCACAAAAGTCGTCAGAGCGGCGAGAAAATCGGTCATGCCCGGCCGTCGCGCGGCTGCAAAGGGCAGGGGGCGTACGGTTTCCATGGCCGCGACGCCGATTCGCGCCGTCATCATGCCGTTGACCACGCCTTCGCCGAGCTTGGCCGAAAGCCTCGCGGCCAGCCCCTGGCCGACGATCTGGTGGACAAATTCGTCACCCGCAGCGATCGCGCCGGTGACCGCGAGGTGAGCCAGCACATCACGCGCCAGCCGGATGAAGCCCAGCGTGCCGGGACGCCCGCCGTAGAGTTCGGCCAGCCGCCGAATCAGGCGGCCTGCCTCGAAGAGGACATAGGCGATGTCGACCAGCGCGCGCGGGCTGACCGCGGTCACGACCGAGACACGCTTGGCAGCGTCGAGGATGAGCGTCTGCGCGCGTGCGTCGAGCGGCACCAGCAACTCTCTCTCCGCGAGGCGGACCAGGTCCGAACCGTCGATGACATCGTCCTCGAGTTCGGCAAGCGCGCGCCTGCCGGCCGCCGTTTCCGGCCTGCTGGAAACGAAGCGGGTCAGCTCGCCGACCACCTTGCGTGCCTCACGGGCGTCGTTATTGGCAAGCGCTTCGGCACCACGCCTGCGCAACGATTCCACCGAGTTAAGTCTGGCAAGCCCTACCAGTTCGCGCGCAAGGATCACGACCAGCGCGAGCGCTGCTACCGTTGCAACGCCGGCGGCAAACCACCCGAGCCAGTCGGAACGCGAGAAGAGTTCGCGGATCAGGCTTTCGGTCCACAGGCCGAGAGCCATCGAAACCAGAATGCCAAGTGCGGCAATGAAGATCGCGCCGAGCCTGGAGCGCTTTCGGGGCGGCGAGGCGGGCGGTGGTTCCGCGATCGCAGCGTCCGGCTCGTCGAAAATGTCGATCTCGGCCGGCGTGACGACTGCGGCCTGCGGTTTCACGGCGCGGGGCGCGCGCGGCGCTTCAGCCTTGGGGGGCGGCTCGGGCTTGCTGACGGGTTCGATGCGGAAGGCCGCGGGGCGTCTGGGTTCCTTCATGCGAGCTGGTCCCCGATGAGGAATTGCAGGGCGCGGTCGAGGCGGATGTGGGGCAGCGACAGCGTCAGCCCCTCGGCGGTTCTCTCCAGCTTCGGCGGACGGAAGCGCACGAAGCGAATGGGGGCGTCTGCCGCGCCTCCGGAATCCTTCCATGCCGCCGCAGCTTTTTCAGGCAAGTCACCGGGAAATATGGCCGTTTCGGTTTCGCCATCGAAGGTGTCGCCATTGATTCGTTCGCCGGCAATCGGCGTTCCGATGATGACCGGCAGCGTATCGCGGCCCTGCTTGACCGTGCCCTCACGGGTGGCGCGCACGGCCGCCATGGCCAGCACTTCGACCTCCGCACCCGAAAAGCTCGCGCGCTCGATCGCCCGGTCTGCGAGGCGGCGCACGATGGCCTGGAGCCGGTCGTGGCTCTCATGATGGATATGGTCGGCCTTGGTGGCAGCGATCAGAATGCGGTCGATGGTTCGCGAAAACAGGCTGGTCAGCATGTTGCCGCGTCCCTGGCGGAAACAGGCAAGGATCTCGGTCAGCGCGCGCTCCAGGTCAGCTACGGCTTCGGGTCCGGCATTGAGCGCCTGCATGGCGTCGATCAAAACGATCTGCCGGTCGAGCCGCGCGACATGCTCGCGGAAGAACGGTTTGACGACATGCGTCTTGTAGGCCTCGTAGCGGCGCTCCATCATCGCGCGCAGCGAACCGGGTTTGGCGCGTTCGCCGCCGAGCTCCGGCAAGGGCGAAAACGTGAGCGCCGGGGAGCCTTCAAGGTCGCCGGGCATCAGGAACCGGCCGGGCGGCAACGTCGACAATGCCCGCTCGTCCTCCTTGCAGGCCTTGAGATAGGCGGCGAAGGCCTCGGCCAGCCGCCGCGCAGTCATTTCGTCGGCAGGTGCGTCGGGGTCGGCGGCGCTCGCCAGCGCTGCCCACTCCGCGGAAAGGTCGGCGCGCACCGGCAGCCTGGCGAGATCGCAGGCGTCACGGGAGAAGTCGGCATAGTCCTTGCCGAGAAGCGGCAGGTCGAGCAGCCATTCGCCCGGATAGTCGACCACGTCCAGTGACAGTCGTCCGCGCGAGAAAAGCCGTCCCCAGCCGGATGCGGATTCATAGTCGATGGTCAGGCGCAGTTCGGATATCGCACGGGTGGAATCCGGCCAGATGCGTTCATCGACGAGAGCGGCGACATGATCCTCGTACTGGAAGCGCGGCACGGCATCGTCCGGCTGGTGTTCGAGATAGGCCCGCGAGATGCGCCCACTTTTCTGCGCCTCGAAGAGGGGCAGACGACCGCCATGGACGAGATTGTGAACCAGTGCTGTGATGAAAACCGTTTTGCCCGCCCGCGACAGACCCGTCACACCCAGCCGCAACGACGGTGAAACCAGGCCCGCCGCCCGTCCGGCCAGCGTGTCGATCGCGATGCGCGCCTCGTCGCCGATACTGGTCAGGGCAGCCAAAAGAAATATCTCGTGCTCATGGCAGCCGATATAGGTGCTGCAGGCCCCAATTGGAAAGAGCCATGGGAAATATCGCTGTTACGGGCGAGAGCTGACCGTCACAGATCGCGTGGAGCGACGAACTCCTCGAGGTAGCCGTCTTCAGGCGCGATGGACGAAAGGGGCGTCGAAAAGCGTATGACGGCAAGTCCACAGGTGGGAAAGCCACCAGCTACGGTTGCCAATGCATCTTTTTCGCCGCCGCACGACAGCGCCATGGCAAGGTCCTCCATCATCGGATTGTGGCCGACGACCAGCACAGAGCCGTCGCCGCCGGCACTGCGGATGATGTCGACGTAACCCGTGGCGTCCGAACTGTAGAGCTCGTCCATGTAGCGTACATCGGTGACAGGCAGATGCCGCGCCGCCGCCTCCCAGGTTTCGCGCGCACGCTTGGCGCCGGAACACAGCACGCGGTCCGGCATGTAACCGGCAAGCAGCATCGAGGCGGCAATGTTGTCGGCGTCGGCTTTGCCGGAAAGTTCGAGCGCGCGATCATAGTCTCGCGAGCCGGGTTCCGCCCATTTTGCCTTGGCGTGGCGCAGGAGATAGAGCCGGGACATGGGGACCTCACCGTTCCGGCCCTGCCGGAATGGCGATACCGGGCCCACCATGCTGGATTTAGCGGCCCGGCCAGCATCGCGCAACTGGACGCCGGCAGGACGATTTCAACGCGATCCAGCCGAGGAACCGGCGCGTCACAAGCGATTGCAGCGCCGTCGAAGGCGGAACGAATCGCTTTGACAAATGCGTGAATGCCTTTGCCTTAGCGCTTGTGCGGCTCCTAGCCCGCGAATATATAGGCGCCCGGACTGAAGTTTTGGGATTGAGTCGAATGTCAACAACTGTTCAAGCCGATTACGTCCCCACCGAAGACGAACCGTTCATGAACGAGCGTCAGAAGGCGTATTTCCGGGCCAAACTGGTTACCTGGAAGAACGACATACTGCGCGAAGCGCGTGAAACCCTCGAAATCCTGCAGCAGGAAAACGCCAACCTCCCCGATCTCGCCGACCGCGCGTCGTCCGAGACCGACCGCGCGATCGAGCTGCGTGCTCGTGATCGTCAGCGCAAGCTGATCTCCAAGATCGACGCGGCTCTGCAGCGGATCGACGAGGGTACCTATGGCTACTGCGAGGAGACTGGCGAGCCGATCGCGCTGCGGAGGCTGGATGCGAGGCCCATCGCTACGCTTTCAATCGAGGCGCAGGAACGTCACGAGCGCCGCGAAAAGGTCTATCGGGACGACTAAGGCAATTAACTCAGCGGCTTGAAGCCGCTTTTTTTTCGTCTCGCGTAAGCGTTGCCGGGCAAATTTCCGGCCCGCGAGGTGTTTGACGCTTTAGCGCTTGCTGGAGAGGTCGCCCAGCAGCCGGCTCATTTCGTCGTCGAGCGAGATTTCCGGGCTGACCGTGGCCTGGCGGCGGTGGTCGCCGTCCAGCGTGACCTGCAGTTCTTCCAGCAGCGCATCATCGATGTCGTCTACTTTTGTCGGCTCCGCCCGATGCGTTTCGGGGTCAGCGACAACCGGCCGAAGCGTTTGCACAGCCGGCGCGGGGGCGGGTGCAGGTGCTGGTTGCGGTGCCTGAGGTGTCGGCGCAGCGGAGGCATTGGTTGCCGGCGACGCCGGGAAACGCGGCTCGGCCGTTGCTGCGGGCGCGGGCGCGGGCTCCGCAACTGATACCCTTTGAGGGGCGGGCTGTTGCTGCTGGCGCGGTGGCGTTGCGCGAACGGCGATTTCCGATCGGGGCGCATGCGGCCTCTCGACCACCGGTTGGGGTGGCGTGGCGGGTGGCTGCGCGACCACAGGCATGTCGTCAGCCGGTTTGCGCGCTGGCGGCAGGAGGCGAATGTTCTGCTCCACGACGACATCGCTCGGCCCGCCGATCAGGATCAGGTGCTCGACATCGTCGCGCCGCACCAGCACCAGACGACGGTGGCTGTCGACGGCGGTCGCATCCATGACGGCAAGGCGCGCTTTGCGATTGCGCCCGCCGGCGACGAATGTGCCGAATGTGAAACCGCGCACGATCCGGATCACGATCAGCAGAACCAGCAGGACGATCAGCGCGACCACGGTCCACATAAGCGCCGGTGCATAATCCGGCCCGGCCACACTCTCCAACCATGCCTGCATGTCGCGTTCCCTTTGCTGCCGCGTGCTCCGCCTGCGCCTATATCGCTGCAAACAGTAGACGGGGTGATTGGTTGCGGCAAGCGGCGCTGTATGCCCGACGGCCTGGTTTCCCGGTGAAACTTGAGCGAAACCTGCCGACCGGACGATGAAGCGTGGACCGCGGCGCCGCTGCCCTTGCAGTTTCCGACAGCCATGATGTATGCCGGACCAATCCTTGGGCCGCGCGGGCATGGCAGGCAGGAAACGAATGGCGACACCCACCGGCGGCGAAACCCGCCCCGCACCGATCGTTGACCAGAGCACACGCCCCGGCGCGATAACCCGCCTGCTCATCTTCATCGTGGTGCTGATCTTTTCAGCGCTGGTCTTCACGATCTTCCGCGATCGGCTCGGCGACCCGTTTCTTCTGGGCCTGCTCGGCGTGCTGGCGATGATTGGAATCGGTTTCCTGTTCACGGCGGCGATTGGCTTCATCCACGTCGCGCCGCGCTCGACCGCCGACGAATTGTCTCGCGCGTTTGTCGACACGATGGGGCAGGGGCTGATCGTAGCCGACATCAAGGGCAGGGTGATCTACGCCAACCGCGCCTATGCCGACATGACCGGCGCGACCTCGGCGGCCGACGTGCGCACAATCGAGGGGCTCCTCTCCGACAGCCCCGAGGCCTCGCCCACCGTCTACAGGCTTGCAGCCGGGCTTCGCGACGGCATTGCAGGTGATGGCGAATTCCGGCTGAACAGCTCGGTGCGGCCCGGCGCCGAACCCGGCGCGCGCTGGTACCGCCTGCGCGCACGCACTTTCAAGGTTCCGGGCTACCGCCAGCCTCTGTCGGCGTGGCAGATCGCGGATATTTCAGCGGAGCGGGCCGAGCAGGAGCGCTTCTTCCTCGACCTGCAGAAGGCGATCGACCATCTCGACCATGCACCGGCAGGCTTCTTTGCCGCCGATGCCTCGGGGCGCGTCACCTATATCAACGCGACGCTCGCCGAGTGGCTGGGCATCGATCTCGCCAGCTTCACGCCAGGCGGGACCACGCTCTCGCAGATCGTGGCCGGCGATGGCATGGCGCTGATCAATTCGGTCAAGGCCGACCCCGGCTCGACGCGTAATGCGGTGATCGATCTCGATCTGTCGACCGTTTCGGGCGCCGCGGTGCCGGTCCGTTTCATGCACCGCGTGACCGCCAGCCGTGAAGGCGCTCCAGGCCCGTCGCGCACGATCGTGCTCAACCGCAACCAGGGCGAGGATGCGTCCGCGGACCTGCGCGCCTCCGAGGTGCGTTTCACGCGGTTCTTCAACTCGACGCCGATGGCGATCGCAGGTGTGGATGGCGACGGCAGGATCCTGCGCACCAATGCGCCTTTCCTATCGCTGTTCGCGACGGTTGTGGACCGCGACATGCTTGACCGGCGCATCAAGCTTGAAACGGTCATCCATCCGCGCGACCGCGCAGCCTTCGAGATCGCTCTGGCAAGCGCCCGCGCGCACCAGGCGGATATCGCGCCCATCGACACCGTGCTGCCGGAAAATGAGGACCGGCATATCCGTTTCTATGTGAGCGCCGTCGCCGATGCCGGCTCGGGCGAGGGCGCCGAGGAAGCGGCGATCGTCTACGCCGTCGAAACCACGGAACAGAAGGCGCTCGAGGCGCAGATGGCGCAGAGCCAGAAGATGCAGGCGGTGGGGCAGCTTGCCGGTGGCATCGCGCACGATTTCAACAACGTGCTGACCGCGATCATCATGGCGTCGGACCTGCTCCTGGCCAATCACCGGCCTTCGGACCAGTCCTTCCCCGACATCATGAACATCAAGCAGAACGCCAATCGTGCCGCCTCCCTGGTGCGGCAGCTTCTGGCGTTCTCGCGCAAGCAGACGATGCGTCCCGAAGTGCTGAACCTGACCGACGTGCTGGCCGATCTGCGCATGCTCCTGTCGCGTCTTGCCGGACCCGACATCAAGCTGACGATCGATCATGGTCGCGACCTCTGGCCTGTGAAGGCGGATATCGGCCAGTTCGAGCAAGTGATCGTGAACCTGACAGTAAACGCGCGCGACGCGATGCCGGATGGCGGCGAGCTTGCCGTGCGGACGCGCAACGTGCTGGAAGCCGAATGCAGGTCTTTCGGCTATCGCGAGCTCGCGCCGGCCGACTATGTGCTGGTCGAGGTTGAGGACAGCGGAACCGGTATTCCGGCGGATGTGCTGGCCAAGGTGTTCGAGCCGTTCTTCACCACCAAGGAAGTCGGCAAGGGCACCGGTCTCGGCCTGTCGATGGTCTATGGCATCATCAAGCAGACCGGCGGCTTCATCTTCTGCTCGTCGGAACCGGGCGACGGCGCGACGTTCCGTATCTTCCTGCCGCGCCACGTGGCCGAGGCCCGACCGGAGCCGGGCACGCAGACCGAAGGCACGGCGGTCGAAACGGGACAGCCGATCGCGGAAAAGGCCGCCTCCAGCCAGGACCTTTCGGGCACGGCCACGGTGCTCCTGGTCGAGGACGAAGACGCGGTGCGTATGGGCGGTGTCCGAGCGCTGTCGTCGCGCGGCTATACGGTGCACGAGGCCTCGTCGGGCGTCGAGGCACTTGAAATCTTCGAAGAGCTGGAAGGTGCCGTCGACATTGTCGTGTCGGACGTCGTCATGCCGGAGATGGATGGACCGACGCTTCTCGGCGAGCTCTTGAAGCGCCAGCCGGACATCAAGTTCATCTTCGTGTCGGGCTATGCCGAGGACGCCTTCGCCAAGAACCTGCCCCAGGAGGCAAAGTTCGGATTCCTGCCGAAACCGTTTACGCTCAAGCAGTTGGCGACCACCGTTAAGGACATGCTCGACTCCTGATGCATCGCATTTGAATCAAACTGACACGGCGTCATAAACCGCGTGGCGAGATGAATGCGCTAGACCTGCTGCCGGGACATTTCGGACGCAGCGGGGACGCAGATGATCGTCGGTGGATTTTCTTATGTCGGGACGCTCGCACGGCCCGCCCACGCGATCGTGGCATCGCAGCCCCCGGCCGAGCGGCAGGGCGATCAGTCGAAAGCCCAATCCATCGAAGCCGCAGGTGAGCCCACATATTTCCGCTCCATCTCGGCGATCAGCCCGGGATCGCTCGCGGGCGTCTATCAATCGATGCGGGCACAGGAAGCGTCATCGGGCTTCGATGCCGGCGGCATTGAACCCGTCAGGGCCGAAGCTGCCGCAGCAATCCTCTCCGGCGCCGGAATTCCGGCTGCTATGACTGCTTATGGAGAGGTTATGGAGGCAGAAGGCGAGTGACGGGAAATGCTGTTGCTCTCATGCAACAGACGCGGGCCGTCACTTTTCCGCCCTATCTCGCCCAACTGTTGGCCACGTTTGACACGCACTGACTGAACCTCGGCGCTTAATCGCGCGGCAACAACAAGCAACGTCTCAGGTTCCGTCTTATGTGTGTCAACAACGATCCGAAGGGTACCACGCCCGGTCGCCTTTCCCGCCGCTTCTTCATTGCCTCGATGCCGCTTTTCCTGGCGGCATGCACCAAGACCGGGGCTGTGCTGGAGTCGGTCACGCCGGCAGGTCCCGACCCGTATTATGTCGCCATGTATGGCGCGAAGCCAGAAGAGCAGTTTCCGCTGCCCGCCACCGACATCCGCAAGGTGGAGGAACGCTTCTTCCGTCAGCAGGTCGATTATCATCGCTCGGAACCGGCGGGAACGATCGTCATCGATACGGCAAACCGCTTCCTCTACCTCGTGCAGGAAGGCGGCAAGGCGATGCGCTACGGCATCGGCGTCGGCAAGGCCGGCCTTGAGTTCGAGGGCACGGCACGCGTAGCCCGCAAGGCACAGTGGCCGCGCTGGACTCCCACCCAAAGCATGATCGCGCGCGAACCCGATCGCTATGCGCAATATGCCGGCGGCATGGAGCCGGGGCTTACCAATCCGCTGGGCCCGCGCGCGCTCTACCTGTTCCAGGGCAACCAGGATACGCTTTATCGTATCCACGGCACCTCCGAGCCGTGGTCGATCGGCCTCGCCGTCTCGTCGGGCTGTATCCGCCTGTTCAACCAGGACATCATCGATCTCTACAATCGCATCCCCGTGGATACGGTCGTCGTCGTGCTTCAGAACGAGCCGTTGATGTATCCCCAGCGGCAGGTGCCGGAATGGGTGGCGAGGCAGATCAACCCCCGCCAGCCGGCCGTACAGCCTGCGAGCGAAGCCGCGTCTTTGCCGCAGGGACAAGCCGGCGCCGGGCAGCCGCGCCGTCCGGCAATGGACATCTGAGGCATCCGAAGGAGGCTCAGCTTTCGTCCGAGCGCGGTGGCCGGCCCCGGCTGCCACGGCCAAAGGTGTAGCCGGTTTCCACGGCCTTGCCGCCGAACTTCGCACGCAGGGCGTCGATAGCGCCTTCGGCCATCGCACGCTTTCTCGATCCGACATCGACCAGATCGGGCGGGTCGGCCCGTCCGTCATCGCTCAAATCGCTGACGCCGATACCGATCAGCCGGTAGCGTGTGCCGTCGGCCTCCCGGCGCAGCAGGTCCAGCCCGGTCGAAAAGATGCGGTCGGCGAGCCGCGTCGCATCCGGTAGCTGTCGGTTGCGCGTCCTGATGCGGAAATCGGCGCTCTTCAGCTTGAGTACTACGGTGCGGCCGGCGATGCCGGATTTCTTCAGCCGCGCGGAGACCTTCTCCGACAGCGCCCGCAGGATCGGCACAAGGTCCTCGAAGGTCGCAAGATCCGTGTCGAACGTCGTTTCGGCCGACACGCTCTTGGCGTCATGGTCGGCATGGACCTGCCGGTCGTCCATGCCACGCGACAGCCGGTAGAGCCGCATGCCCATGCTGCCATAGCGGCGCATCAGCTCGTCCTGCTCCATCGTCTGTAGCTGACCGATGGTGCGGATGCCGTCCTGCGCAAGCGTGGCGGCGAAGGCCTTGCCCACGCCCCAGATGAGCGTAACCGGCTGGCCCGCCAGGAACGAGACGGCCTCCGCTTCACCGATAACGGAGAAACCCCGCGGCTTGGCGAAATCGGATGCGACCTTTGCCAGGAACTTGCAGTAGGACAGCCCGACCGAAACTGTGATGCCGATTTCCGCCTCGACCTGTCTGGCGAACGAGGCGAGTACTAAAGCGGGCGGGCGGCCGTGCAGTTTCTGCGTGCCCGCGAGATCGAGAAACGCCTCGTCTATGGAGATCGGCTCGACCAGCGGCGTCAGCGCCTGCATCATCGCGCGCACCTGCCGCCCGACGGTGACGTATTTCTCCATGTCCGGCTTGATGACAATCGCGTCCGGACAGGCTTCCAGTGCCTTGAACATCGGCATCGCGGACCGCACGCCACGAATGCGGGCGATGTAGCACGCGGTGGAAACCACGCCGCGCTTTCCGCCACCGATGATGACGGGCTTGTCGCGCAGCTCGGGACGGTCGCGTTTCTCTACGGCCGCGTAGAACGCATCGCAGTCGATATGCGCAAGCGACAGTGAATAGAGCTCGCCATGATGGACAACGCGCGGCGATCCGCAGGCTTCGCAGCGCCTGCGGGCAACCTTCTGCGGCGCGAGGCAATCGCGGCAGAAGCCGTGCTCGGGGTCGTTGACAGCGGCTGGCATCGATGCGAACATAACAAGAACAATCGCAATCTTAATCCATGTGCGGCGTCGCAACAAGGCGGTGGCGCGAAGGTATTTTCTGGAGGGGACGATGGCCGGATTGCAGGCAGGAGAACCGGAAATCGTGCCGCTGACACCGGAACGCTGGCCGCTTTTCGAAGACCTCTTCGGTAAGCAGGGCGCGTGCTACGGGTGCTGGTGCACACATTTTCGGCTGCGTCCGGCAATCCGGCGCGAGAACGACCGCCAGCGCAACAAGGACTTTATCCATGCGCGTATCGAGGCAGGGCCGCCGCCGGGTCTTCTGGCTATCGACGGTGGTCAGGCCATAGGCTGGATGCAGATCGGCCCCCGTGCAGACGTTCCGGAGTGGAACAACGCCGGCAGGGTGTCAGCACCCGTCGATCCGGGCGATGCAGCCGACGCCTCGGTATGGGCAATTTCCTGTTTCTTCATACGCACGAAAGCACGCGGGAAGGGACTGTCCCACCGGCTGGTTGCTGCCGGCATCGATTTCGCGACACGCTCCGGTGCGCGATGGCTCGAAGCATGCCCGATCGACCAGTCGCGCGATTCGCGCTCGATCGGACTGTTCGTCGGCTCGACGCGTGTCTTCGAGAAAGCAGGGTTTTCGGAAGTGGCGGTGCGCAAGCCCGGCCGGCCGCTGATGCGGATCGAACTCGCCGGAGTTTGAAGGGCCTGGGTGCCCGGCGACAATCAGAGGCCGAGCGCGTCTGCAATCCGTCCGCCGGCTTCCGGCCAGTCTTCCACGACAAGGATATCGTCGGTTACCGGCGGAAGCAGCGCACGCAGTGAGTTGTCGGCCATCAGATGGAACAGATGCGCATCGGGTACGAACTGCCGTGCCGAAACGAGGTTGTGCGGCATGTCGTCGACGAACGCCACCGGTCGCTCGCTCTCGCCACGCAAGCGCAGGATCGCCGGCCCCTTGGCCATCTCCGTGGTCAGAAGCGGGTAGGGCAGGCCCAGTTCGTCGAGGTGCTTTCGCCGCACGTCGCGATGGCGGTGCGGCATGGCGGTCAGGAGCACGATCTCCGCGTCGCGGGAGATCGTATCGAGCGCATCGGCAGCACCCTCGGTCAACGTTTGCCACAACGCCTGGCTGTCGAAGAAATTGCCCAGCAATTCGCTTACCTGGCGCTGCTCGGCAGCCACACCGGTTTCCAGATGGAAGACATTGCCGGTCAGCCGGAAGCTACCCATGTCCAGCCGGTAGCCTTGTTCGCTCAGGTAACGCGGGAACGGTCTGATGAATTCGAGCAGCACATCATCGACATCCAGAACCAGAAGCGGTCGGTCGTCATGCGACAGTTCCTCGATCTGGCGCAGTGTTTCCGGGTCAATACTGCTCATGTCGAGGCCTCGAAGTGGTCGTCGCCGAAGGGAAGGGCACGCAGGGCCGCCGACACACGTGTGGGCTCGGTGGCAGTCGCTTCACAAAATGCGGTGAGCGTCGGCTCGTGGGCCAGTATGAATTGCAGGACGCCCGCCAGAAAGCCGGGTTCGCCCGCGGCCTGGCGTATTTGCGATGCCTCGATGCCGGAAAGCGCGAGGAGCCGGGGCAGCAAGGCCGGGTCTGCAGCGACGAAGCCGAGAGCGGAAATAGCCAGCGCCTCGGCCTGGCTTGCATCCATTCGTTCAAAACGGGAGACTGGTGGTCTGGACATGAAGCAGGCTGTAACGCAACCGGGCGGTTTGCTGCAAGCAGGCGCTGCAACTGGGTTTTCCTTTCGTCAATCAAATTGCGTTAGGCTATCCGTCAGAGTCGTTGTTTCATGCAGCGAACGAGGGCGGGCTGCGTTAACGAAGCCATGCGGGCAGGGCTGATATGTCGAAGAAGGTGATGATCGTCGAGGACAACGAGCTGAACATGAAGCTCTTCCGCGACCTCATCGAAGCAAGCGGATACGAGACGGTGCGCACCCGCAACGGGCTCGAGGCGCTGGATCTGGCGCGTGCGCACAAACCCGATCTCATCCTCATGGACATTCAGCTTCCCGAGGTTTCGGGACTGGAAGTGACAAAATGGCTGAAGGAAGATGACGAGTTGCATCGAATCCCGGTCATTGCCGTCACCGCTTTCGCGATGAAAGGCGATGAGGAGCGCATTCGCCAGGGCGGGTGCGAGGCCTACATTTCCAAGCCCATCAGCGTTGGCAAGTTCATCGAAACCATCAAATCCTATCTGGGCGACGCCTGATGACCGCGAGAATACTTGTCGTCGATGACGTCCCGGCCAATGTGAAGCTCCTGGAAGCGCGTCTGCTGGCCGAGTACTTCGAGGTACTGGTCGCACACAATGGCGCCGAGGCGCTTGAAATCTGCGAAAACAGCAAGGTCGACGTCGTCCTTCTCGACGTGATGATGCCGGACATGGATGGTTTCGAGGTCTGCCGCCGGCTCAAGGCCGACCCGGCAACGCATCACGTTCCGGTTGTCATGGTGACCGCTCTGGATCAGGTGTCGGACCGTGTGCGCGGCCTGGAGGCCGGCGCCGACGATTTCCTGACGAAGCCGGTGAACGATCTGCAACTGATGACGCGGGTGAAGAGCCTCGTGAGGTTGAAGACCCTCACAGACGAATTGCGCCTGCGCGCCGCGACGACCCGAAACATCGGCATCGAGGAGCTGCTGAGCCGCCGTGACATCGCCGCCGATGGCGAGGCGAACGTGCTCCTGGTGGAGACGCGTAAGACGGCTGGCGAGCGCATTGCCAGGATGCTGCGCGGCCGATGCACGCTGTCCATTGCCGACGATCCGCAGGCTGCCTTTTTCCAGGCCGCCGAGGGCGGCTTCGACTGCGTGATCATTTCGACGGACCTGGCGGGCTACGATCCGCTTCGGCTCTGCTCGCAGCTTCGTACGCTGGATCGCACGCGCTTCGTCCCGATCATGCTGCTCGCTGACGGAGGCGAGGAGGAGCGGCTGGTGCGCGCGCTCGAACTTGGCGTCAACGATTACCTTGTTCGCCCCATCGACCAGCACGAGCTGATCGCCAGGCTGGCCACGCAGGTCAAGCGCAGGCGCTACAACGATCACCTGCGGGCGAGCGTGGCCGAGACGATCGAGATGGCGGTGACGGATGGCCTGACCGGCCTGCACAACCGGCGCTATCTGGACAGCCACCTTGCGACGCTGTTCGACCGTGCGCGCAGCCGCCGCCGGCCGCTGTCGATGATGATCGCCGACATCGACCGCTTCAAGTCGATCAACGACACCTGGGGCCACGACGTCGGTGACGAGGTCTTGCGCGAATTCGCGAGCCGGCTTCGAAAGAACGTACGCGGCATCGATCTCGCCTGCCGGATGGGCGGTGAGGAATTCGTCATCGTCATGCCGGATACGGATGGCGTGGTCGCGGAGAAGGTGGCCGAACGGATACGAGCCCAGATAGAGCAGACCGCATTCTCGATCGGTGCCGACGGAAAGACGATCCCCGTCACTGTCAGCGTCGGTGTCTCCGCAATGGCAACGACCGCTCCCGATACTGTCGAGGCGATGATGAAGCGTGCGGATGTGGCGCTCTACGAAGCCAAGAACGGCGGGCGCAATCGCGTGGTGGCTGCCGCGGCATAACTTGCCGGATAAAGAAGCCGGGAACGAATCGCTCGGTGATGGCTCCCAAAAATTTACCGTAATCAATAACAGTCTGCGGCGATAGTTAAGAAACTATTGCTTTCTTTGGCCTGTTGAGCGAGTGTCACCTTGGGTAAGGCGGACGGGCAGAGGGCTGTCCGCTTACGCCCAGCAAACACCCCATGATGCTCAGGTCCGCCGCATCTCCTGGGTCCGTGGGGTCGGCCGGCCGGCGCTGGCGACAAGTGGCCTCCTCGTACCGCTGCCAGCTGCCGACCGGCCCCCTTTTCTCAACAAAACTGCTTCGAGAAATACGACCGGCTCTGCAACGCGTTAGAGCCGTTGGATGCCGACACGTGCGGATACTTGTCTGTCGGATGGCGGAAGTCGCAAACAAAAAAGCCGCCCGGAGGGCGGCTTTTTTCTGTCGTCCGAAAGCGCGAGATTACTTGATCTTCGCTTCCTTGAAATCGACGTGCTTCTTGGCGATCGGGTCATACTTACGCTTGGTCATCTTCTCCGTCATCGTCCGGCTGTTCTTGCTGGTGACGTAGAAGAAGCCGGTGTCGGCGGTCGACAGAAGCTTGATCTTGATGGTCGTAGCCTTGGCCATTTTTCCAGTCCGCTATCCTAAGGGTGGGGTCGCCGCATCGATACGGGCGGCAGCCCGGTTGCGGAAAACTCGCGCGGACACATAAAGAACACTGGCGGAAAGTCAAGCCCGATCAGGCGGAAGGCGCGCGTACGGCAAGCCTGAAAGCGGCAAGCGCGAGATAAAGCGAGAAGAACAGCGCGATCGACCACGCAAATCCGTCAGGTCCGGCAATGTCCATCCCGATGCCGATCGCCTGCGGGCCGATGAGCATACCGATGCCGTAGCAGAGCACGAACGCCGCGTTGGCTGACGCAAGGTCGCGGCCTGAGAGACGCGCGCCCAGATGCGCAAGCCCGATCGTGTAGAGGCCGGCCACGACGCCGCCCCACAGAAACAGGATTGCGGCGCTGGCATGCCAGTTACCGGACACCGAGGGCAGTGCCAGCACGCCGACCAGACCCACCAGAGCGCAGATCACCAGCAGATGCCTGCGGTCGCGCATGCGGTCGCTGAGAAGCCCCAGCGGCATTTGCAGCACGACGTTGCCGAGACCCACCGCGGTCAGCAGCAGCGCGGCATCCGCCTCGGAATAGCCGATGCGCGACCCGTAGACGGGAAACAGCGCAAAACCGCCGGTTTCGACCGCCCCGAAGACCAGCACGGCGGCTGTGGCCATCGGCACCATCCAGATATAGCGGGCAAAGCCACTGGCGACCTGGGTTGCCGGACCGGACAGGCGCGGACTTTCCCGCCAGGCGCTTGCGACAGGCAGCGCTGCCAGCATCACCAGCGCGAAGGTTATGCCGAACGGCGCAAATCCGCTCGATCCGACGAGCGAGAAGAGGAATGGTCCGAATGCAAAACCGAGCGACAGCACCGTTGCATACAGTCCAAGCACGAGCCCGCGGCGGTGAGGCGGTGCCGATGTGGAAATCCAGAACTCCGACAGGATGAAAAGAACCGTCAGCGCGAAGTGCAGGACGGCCCGCAGCGGGAACCACATCCAGAAGGCCGGCGCAAAATAGAAGCCCACGAAAGCCAGCCCTCCGGCCACGATCATGCCCAGCATCGTCGGCACCACGCCGAAGCGGATCGCGAGCGGCGTCGCGAAGGGAGCTGCGAGAATCGAGGCGATACCGGCTACAGCCGTGTTTGCGCCGATCATCGTCGCCGAATAGCCGCGTGATTCGAGGATGACTGACAGCAGCGGCACACCGAGACCAATGGCGATGCCGACGACGCTGATCGACGCGATCGCCGCGCCTATCGAGAGCCATCGCATAGCGACTTCGGGCTCATGCTGCGGAGCGGCCGGCGCAGTCGCCATGGGGGTCACCTGCGATTGTGGGAGGGGTCAGAGGACGTCGCGGCAGAAGCGGTTGTGACGCATGTAGTAGAACGGCGCCGGACAGCCGGGTGACAGCTCGGGGTCTTCCTTCAACTGCGCTTCGAGATCGCCCAGCACGGTGCGGGTGATCGCGGGAATGTCTGCTTCCTTGGCCTGGCTGATAGGCAGCCACACGATTTCTTCCAGTTCGTTTGTCGGGCCGCCATCCGGCAGCTCGACCGCCACATCGTCCTTGAAGGCGGCCAGAAAACGCGTGTCGAAGCGACGGACGCGGCCGGGGGGCGTGATGGCACGTGCGATGAAGCGAAGCCTGTCGAGCGACGGGCAGACACTGTTTTCCGCAAAACCGGCCCAGTCGGCCTTGCCGGTCTCGAAGGCGCCCTTGCGGCCGATCAGAAGGCCGGCTTCCTCGTATGTCTCGCGCAGCGCCGACATGGCGATCGCGCGCGCCCGAGCCACTGTGGTACGGGCGTTGACAAGTTTGCTCTCGACATCGGGGTGAAGGCCGGCAGCCACGGGAATGCGGCTGTCGGCGGGATCGGTGCGGCCGCCAGGAAACACAAACTTGCCGGGCATGAAGGCGTGGCGCATATGGCGCCGGCCCATGAGCACGCGCACGTCACGCCCGTCCCGGTCGAGCAGGATCAGCGTCGCAGCATCACGCGGCCGCTTGGGGCCCGCGCCGAGCGCGAAATCCTTGTTCTCGACCTTGTCGACTTCAGCGCGCGTCATGCCTTCCATGGCCCGACCCTCTCTCACCACGTCTTCAGAGTTCCGGATGCGTTTCCAGCGCGTCTGGACGGCCGGAGAAGCCGTGCATGCGCAGGGCCCACTGCAACCCGACAACCGCGCCCTTGACGGGCTGAAGCAGCGCAATGGTGGAAATGAGCGTCAGCGGCGTCCAGATCGCCAGGTGCTGCCAGGTCGAAAGCTCGACCATGCGCTCGACACCCATGAATGCACCAACGACGATATGGCCGACGATGAAGATCACCAGATAGGCCGGCAGGTCGTCGGCGCGGTGATGATGATACTCTTCGCCACAGGCATCGCAGCTGTCGGCAACTTTCAGGAAGCGACCGAAGAGACGACCTTCACCGCAATGCGGGCAGCGGCCCATGAAACCGCGCGCCATGGCGCGCATGAGCTGGCGGTCGTTCGTCGCGGCGCGGCCAAAAACCTGCTGTTCCATCATCGTCTCCTTGCGCGGCCACGGCTCTGCGTGCGGCGCGATTGCGACTTGCCACGGCGCGCCTTGTGGAAGGATTGCTTCGAACCGGGCAGGGGCTTCGGCTCGCTCAGCATCTCGAAGCGCATCGAGCCTGCCAGCGGCGTCACTTCCACCAGTTTCACCTCCACCGAGTCGGCGAGCTGGTAGCCCTTGCCCGAGCGTTCACCGAAAAGCGCGCGCGCGGCTTCATCAAACATATAGTAGTCGTCACCCAGTGACGACACCGGGATAAAGCCGTCGGCACCGTATTGCGGCAACTGGACAAATAGTCCCGCCTTGGTGACGCCGGAGATGCGGCCGTGAAACGCCTCCTCGACGCGCGTGGCGAGATGGGCCGCAATCAGCCGGTCCACCGTTTCGCGTTCTGCCGCCATGGCGCGGCGTTCGGTTGCCGAAATCAGCGCTGAAATCTCCTCCAGACGCTCTTCCTCGCCCTTGGAAATGCCTTCCTTGCCAAGGCCCAGCGCACCGATCAGGGCGCGATGCACGATCAGATCGGCATAGCGGCGGATCGGCGAAGTGAAGTGGGCATAACGGCGCAGATTGAGGCCGAAATGACCGATATTCTCCGGCGCGTAGACGGCCTGGCTCTGTGTGCGCAGCACCACTTCGTTGACCAGAGCTTCCTGATCGGAGCCCGACACCCGCGACAATATGCCGTTGAAGGAAGACGGCTTCATCTGCGCGCCGTGTGCCAGCGAGAGCCCGATCGTCTGCAGGAACTCACGCAGCGATTCCTGCTTGGCGAGCGACGGTGCGTCGTGGATGCGATAGATGAGCGGTTGGCGCTTCGCTTCCAGCGTCTCGGCTGCCGCCACGTTCGCCTGGATCATGAATTCTTCGATCAGCTTGTGGGCATCCAGCCGGTCTGGCACGATCACGCGATCGACGGTTCCGTCTTCCTTGAGCAGGATCTTGCGCTCCGGCAGGTCGAGCTCCAGCGGCGCGCGCTCGTTGCGGCCACGCCGCAGGGCAGTATAGGCGTCCCAAAGCGGACGCAGCACCGTTTCCAGCAAAGGCGCCGTCTTGTCGTCGGTTGTGCCGTCGATGGCGGCCTGCGCCTGCGTATAGGCGAGCTTCGCGACCGAGCGCATCATGACGCGGTGAAAACTGTGCCGGACTTTGCGCCCTTCGGCGGAAAACGTCATCCGCACGGCGAGGGCAGGGCGATCTTCGCCTTCCCGCAGGGAGCAGAGATCGTTCGAGATGCGTTCGGGCAGCATCGGCACGACCCGGTCCGGAAAATAGACGGAGTTGCCGCGCTTCAGCGCCTCGCGGTCGAGCGCCGAGCCAACCGTGATGTAGGCTGCGACATCGGCGATCGCGACGGTGACGATATGCCCGCCCAGGTTCTTCTCGTCCGTATCGGGCTCGGCATGAACCGCGTCGTCGTGATCCTTGGCATCGGCGGGGTCGATGGTGAGAAGCGGCAGGGATCGGAAATCCTCGCGGCCCTGGAGCGTCGCTGGCCTGGCGGCTTCCGCCTCTTCAAGCACTTCTGGCGGGAAGATGTGGGGAATGTCGTGCGCGTGGATGGCGATCATCGAGACCGCCTTCTCGCTTTCCAGCGAGCCGAGCACGGTCAGTACTTTGGCCTTCGGCAGTCCGTAACGGCCGCTCGAAACCTGCTCTACCTCCACGAGGTCGCCGTTCTTTGCGTTGGCGGCATAATCGGGATCGACGATGAGCTCAGCCTGGCGCCGTTCGACCGGCTCGATACGGAACGTGCCGTCGCGCAGCGTACGGAAGACACCAAGAACGGCTTCGCGCCGCTTCTCGAACACCTTCATCACACGGCCGGTGTAGGCCGGGCCGCCTGCCTCCTCGGCAGGGAAAACCTTGGCCAGCACACGTTCGCCAACGCCCGGCACGCGCGCTTTGTCGGCGCGGCGTGGGCGGATCGAAACGGTCGGGGCCGCGCCGTTTTCCTCCGGCCACTCGGTCGGGCGTGCCAGAAGCAGGCCGTCGGCATCGCGCGAGAAGATGTCGAGCACCACGACATGCGGCAGCGCGCCGGGGCGGGTAAAGCGCTTGGCCCGCTTTTCCAGGAGACCCTCGTCCTGCAATTCGCCCAGCAGGTCCTTCAACCAGACACGATCCGGGCCCTTGAGGCCGAACGCGCGCGCAAGCTCACGCTTGCCGGCCTGATCGGGGTTTTCCTTGATGAAACGGAGGATGTCCTCACGCGAGGGGCGAAAGCTGCGCGAAGCGTCACCGCCCCTGCTGCCGGGAATGCGCTTCGCCAAGTCGCCTTATTCCTCTTTCTTCGCGGACTTCTTGGCCGCAGGCTTCTTCTTCGCTGCCGGCTTCTTCGCAGCCGCCTTCTTACCAGACGCCTTTTTCGTGCCGCCGCCCTTGGCCGCGATCAGCTCCAGCGCCTCCTCGACAGTGACCGAGGTCGGTTCCTTGCCCTTGGGCAGCGTCGCGTTGACCTTGCCCCAGTTGACATAGGGGCCATAGCGTCCGTCACGCACGGTGATCGGCCCGCCGTCGGGATGATCGCCGAGTTCCTTCAGCGCGGCGGGCGTCGCGCGACCCTTGCCGTTGGCGAATTTCGACTTCTTCTCGGCAATGACCGTCACGGCGCGGTTGAGGCCGATCGAGAAGACGTCCTCGATCGATTCGAGATTGGCATAGGTGCCGTCGTGCAGCACGAACGGGCCGTAGCGACCGAGGCCTGCCGAGATCATCTTGCCGCTCTCCGGATGCTGGCCGACGTCGCGCGGCAGTGAAAGCAGCGCCAGCGCCTTTTCGTGATCCATCGTGTCCGGCGTCCAGCCCTTGGGCAGGCTGGAGCGCTTGGCCTCCTTGCCTTCGCCGCGCTGGACGTAGGGGCCGAAGCGGCCGTTCTTCAATACGATTTCTTCGTTGGTGTAGGGGTCCTTGCCGAGCAGCCGGTCGCCGCCATCACCACCCTCGCCATTACCGTTGGCTGCTTCGCCCAGCTGGCGCGTGTAGCCGCATTCCGGGTAGTTGGAGCAGCCGACGAAGGCGCCGAACTTGCCAAGCTTGAGCGACAGGTTGCCGGTGCCGCATTTCGGGCAGATGCGCGGATTTGAGCCGTCTTCGCGCTCCGGGAACACCAGCGGTGCCAGTTCTTCGTTGAGCGCGTCCAGCACCTCTGTGACGCGCAGTTCCTTGATCTCGTCGACGTGACCGGAAAAATCCTTCCAGAAGTCACGCAAAACGTCCTTCCAGGATAGCTTGCCGTCGGAAATCTCGTCCAGCTTCTCCTCGAGCGCGGCGGTGAAGTCGTACTCCACATAGCGCTCGAAGAAGTTTTCCAGAAAAGCCGTGACCAGGCGTCCCTTGGCCTGCGGCATGAGCCGGCGCTTTTCGATGGCCACGTAGTCGCGGTCTTCGAGGGTCTTCAGCGTGGCCGCATAGGTTGAAGGCCGGCCAATGCCGAGCTCTTCCATCTTCTTGATGAGAGAAGCCTCAGAATAGCGCGGCGGCGGTTCGGTCGTGTGCTGGGTCACCGTCACCGATTTGCGCGACAGCGTCTCGCCCGGCTTGATCTCGGGCAGTCGGCGCGCGTCCTCGTCCTCGGCGTCTTCGTCCTTCTGCTCGGTATAGGCCGCCAGGAACCCGTCGAAGCGGATCACCGAGCCGATGGCGCGCAGATTGGCCGTGCGGGAGCCGTTCGATGCCTCGATCTCGACCGTAGTGCGCTCGATCTCGGCTGGCTGCATCTGGCTGCCCATTGCCCGCTTCCAGATGATTTCATAAAGCCGCGCCTGGTCCGGCTCGAGATATTTGCGAACCTCGGCGGGCGAGCGGCGGAAGTCGGTGGGGCGTACCGCCTCGTGCGCTTCTTGGGCGTTCTTGGCCTTCGTGGAATAGATCCGCGGCTTTTCGGGCAGGTATTTCTCGCCGTATTCCGCGCCAATCATGGAACGTGCGGCGTCGATGGCCTCAGGCGCCATCTGCACGCCGTCGGTACGCATGTAGGTGATGAGACCGGTGGTTTCGCCGCCGATCTCGACGCCTTCATAGAGCCGCTGCGCCACCTGCATGGTGCGCGATGCCGAGAAGCCAAGCTGCGAAGATGCGGCCTGCTGCAGGGTGGACGTCGTGAAGGGCGGTGCCGGGTTGCGACGGGTCGGCTTGGCCTCGACGGAAAGCGCCTTGAAGGCCGCACCTTCCAGCATGGCCTTGATGTCGGCTGCCTGTTCCGCGCTCTTGATGTCGAGCTTCTGGAGCTTCTTGCCTTCGAACGCGGTCAGGCGCGCCTCGAAATCCTCCAGCCGGGGCGTCGCGAGCAGCGCGGCTATCTGCCAGTAGTCCTCGCGCACGAAGCGCTCGATTTCGGCCTCTCGGTCGCAGACGAGACGCAGCGCGACCGACTGGACGCGGCCGGCGGAACGTGCGCCCGGCAGCTTGCGCCACAGGACGGGCGACAGCGTAAAACCGACGAGATAATCGAGAGCCCGGCGCGCCAGATAGGCGTCGACCAGCGGCGCGTCGATCTCGCGTGGGTTCGCCATCGCGTCGAGCACCGACTTCTTGGTGATCGCATTGAAAACCACACGGCTGACCGGCTTGTCCTTCAGCGCCTTCTTTTGCCGAAGCACCTCAAGCACATGCCACGAAATGGCTTCGCCCTCGCGATCCGGGTCGGTTGCGAGGATGAGACCGTCGGCCTCCTTCATCGCCTTGGCGATGTCGCCAAGCCGCTTGGAAGAGGGGCCATCCACCTCCCACGACATGGAAAAGTCGTCGTCAGGCCGCACGGAACCGTCTTTGGCGGGGAGGTCCCGGACATGGCCGAACGAGGCCAGAACCTTGTAGTTCGAGCCCAGATATTTGTTGATTGTCTTGGCCTTTGCAGGCGATTCGACGACGACGACGTCCATGTGCTGGCGTATTTCCCCAAGGCGCGGATAGCTCCCGCGCCGCTCTAACAACTGAAAAAACAGCCCGTCACATGGCCGTGCTTTGCTGTCCGGTCAAGGCCCTTGGGGCATTTCACCAAATGGCTGGACCGAAATACAACCAGAAAATGCAACGCGACCAGTTGCAATTTTAGATAAATTGAATAGCCTCTAATTAACGCAAGGGTTGCTTTGACGAAATCATGCAACCGCGTAGCCACGGGCTGCGGCAGGCTCTGGCAAATGTGCGAAACGGGGTAGCAGATGCAACAGCAACTCAACCGACGACGTACCGATACGCTGGACTATATGCAGTCCATGCTCGGCCAGATGCGAACGATGGCGCAGGCCGAACGCTGTGACATGCTGGCCTATCTGATAGAGATGGCCTACGTGGAAGTCAGCGACATCATCCGCGGCGATCGTCCCTTACGGGTCGGCGGCGAGCAGCGAAACCCAGCCACCGCCGTGCCTTTCGATCCTGCCCGCAAGGTCAAGTTCCAGTAGGATGAGAAACACCTGCGCCGGGTGAAGCCCCGTGTGATGAATGATCTCGTCTATCGGCGTCGGCACCGGTCCAAGAGCTTCCATGAGGCGCGCACGGTCGCTGTCGTCTGGCGGGGGCGTGGAGAAGTCTGGCGGCTCCTCGAGCGGGGACACCGGCGAGATGGACGGTGATCCGGCCAGCGGCGCCAGAACGTCCAGCACGTCGCGCGCCTCGGTGACGATCGACGCGCCGTCCTTGAGCAACCCGTTGGCCCCGGCCGCGCGCGGATCGAGCGGCGAACCGGGAACGGCGAAGACGATGCGGCCCATTTCGCCCGCCAGCCTGGCGGAGATGAGCGAGCCGGATCTCAACGCGGCTTCCACCACAACCAATCCGAGACCAAGACCCGCGACCAGCCTGTTCCGTCGCGGAAAGTCGCGGGCGCGCGGCTCCCAGCCGAAGGGCATTTCCGTTATCAGCAGTCCGCGCTCGCCGATCTCGGCGGCAAGGCCGACATTTTCCGGCGGGTAGGGCTTGTCGAGTCCGCCGGCGAGCACGGCGATGGTGCCGGTGCCAAGGCTGCCGGTATGGGCGGCGGCATCGATTCCGCGCGCCAGTCCGGACACGATCGCGTAGCCCTCGCGCCCGATCTCGCCGGAAAGCATGCGCGCCATCCGCACGCCCGCTGCGGAAGCGTTGCGTGCACCGACGATGGAGATGGCAGGCATATGGCCAACCGCTGTGTCTCCCTTCACCGCGATGATCGGTGGCGGCAGGTCCATCCGGCGCAGCATCGGCGGATAGTCGGCCTCGCCGACTGCAACGAACCTGGCGCCGTATCGCTGTGCGGCCTCCAGTTCGGCTTCAGCTTCCCGTTCGGATGGAATGCGTGATTGTCGCTTCGCACCGCCGCGCGACGCAAGTTCCGGCAGCATGGCGATTGCCGCCTCGGCCGATCCGAAACGATTGATGAGATCGCGAAAGGAGGCCGGCCCGACGTTCTCGGTGCGAATCAGGCGAAGCCAGTGGAGCCGCTGCCGGTCGGAAAGCCTGGGGCCAGCCGACGGCGCGTGGTTCATCCCTTGGCCCCGATCTTCGATTCCGTGCCGGCAAGCAATCTTGAAATGTTGGCGCGGTGCTTGATGAAGACCAGCACGCTCATGAGGGCAACGGCGGCTGCATAAGCGGGCAGGCCAAGCAGGTAGAACGCGACCGGCGAGACGACGGCGGCGACAAGCGCGGCAAGCGACGAATAGCGCGACAGGAATGCGACCGCGAGCCATGCAGCGGCGAAAGCCAGCGCGCCTTGCCAGGCAAAGGCGATCAGCACGCCGAGATAGGTCGCGACACCCTTGCCACCCTTGAAGCCGAGCCATGCCGGAAAGAGATGGCCGAGAAAGGCGCCGATGCCGGCGGCTATTCCGGGTTCCAGCCCCCAGCGCGCCGCAATAAGGACTGCAACCGTGCCCTTGAGCGCATCGAGGAGCAGGGTCAGCGCCGCCAGCTTCTTGTTGCCGGTACGAAGCACATTGGTCGCGCCGATATTGCCGGAGCCGATCTTGCGCACGTCGCCCAGGCCGGCGGCGCGCGTGATCAGCAGTCCGAACGGGATCGACCCGAGCAGATAGCCGAATGCGAGCGCGATGATGACGGGCGTCAAGGCCAAGGTTCCCCCTCCCGGCAAGATGTCAGTTCAAAGCCGATGGACTGTGCGGCCAGCAACGAGCGTTTGCAAGACCCTGCCTTGAAGGCGCGCGCCTTCGAAGCAGGTGTTCTTCGACCGCGACCGGATGTCCTGCTCGCGAACCAGCCACGGCTCGTCCAGATCGACCACGATAAGGTCGGCCGGTACGCCCGGCGCAAGCGTGCCGCCCGGCAGGCCGAAGCGTTTGGCGGGTGCAGTCGAAATCGCATCGACGAGGCGCATCAGCGGCACGTCACCGTTGTGATGCAGCCTCAGCGCTGCCGCCAGCAGCGTCTCGAGCCCGATCGCGCCGGAAGCCGCATCCGCAAAGGGCAGGCGTTTGGTGTCGACGTCCTGCGGGTCGTGCGACGACACCAGAATGTCCACCGTGCCGTCGCGCAGCGCCTCCACCATGGCGAGCCGGTCTTCCTCGGCGCGCAGCGGGGGGGACAGCCGGAAGAAGGTGCGATATTCGCCGACGTCGTGCTCATTGAGCGACAGGCTGGCTATGGATGCGCCGGCCGTCACCGCCGCGCCGTCATCCTTGGCACGTGCGATCGCCGCCGCCGACATCGCCGTCGAAATCTTGGCTGCGTGATAGTTGCTGCGCGTCAGTCGTGCGAGCATGAGGTCGCGCTCGAGCGGGATCGCCTCGGCCTCGCGGGGAATGCCGGCCAGGCCCAGCCAGCTCGCAAACAGCCCTTCGTTCATCACGCCGGCGGCCGCCAGATCGGGATCCTGCGTTTCGTGGTCGATAACCGCGCCGAAATCACGCGCATAGGTCAGCGCGCGGCGCATCACGAGCGAA
Source organism: Neoaquamicrobium sediminum (assembly GCF_040970315.1). Taxonomy (NCBI): domain Bacteria; kingdom Pseudomonadati; phylum Pseudomonadota; class Alphaproteobacteria; order Hyphomicrobiales; family Phyllobacteriaceae; genus Neoaquamicrobium; species Neoaquamicrobium sediminum. Next base: position 218,541 of record NZ_JAZHFV010000003.1, read on the forward strand.
TTGGCGATTGTGTGCCGGCCTTCGGTGAAGGCGACGGCGCCGGCCTCGCGCAGCAGGCCAAACTCGGTCATTTCCCGGCCCTTGAGGCCGCGTGTGACGGCGGCGGCCGGAAAGACGTTGACGATCGCCGTGTCGCGGGCCGTGCGTAGAACGAACTCGACCAGCGCCACGTCGTCTATGACTGGATCGGTGTCCGGCATCATGACGATGGAGGTAACGCCGCCTGCCGCCGCTGCCACACTCGCAGAAGCTATGGTCTCGCGATGCTCACCACCCGGCTCTCCGATGTGGACGCGTGCGTCGACGAGGCCCGGCAGGATCGTCTTGCCGGCGCAATCGACAACTTCCGCGCCCTCGGGCGTTCCCTGGTTCAGCGCCGAGGCACCGGCGGCCTTGATCGTGCTGCCGTCAACGATGACGGTGCCGGTTTCGTCCAGACTGCGAGAGGGATCGACGATGCGGGCGTTGTGAAAGACCGTGACGCTCATGCCGCTTGCCCTTCCGGGTTGCGGCGCGGGTCGAGCAGCGCCTCCATCACCGCCATGCGCACGGCGACACCCATCTCCACCTGTTCCTGGATGACGCTCTGCGGTCCGTCGGCGATTTCGGAGGCGATCTCGACGCCGCGGTTCATCGGGCCGGGATGCATGACCAGCGCATCGTCTTTTGCCGCCTTGAGCTTCTCGGCGTCGAGCCCGAAATAGCGGAAATATTCGCGCACCGACGGCACGAATGCGCCCTCCATGCGCTCGCGCTGAAGCCGCAGCATCATCACGACATCCGCGCCGGCAAGACCTTCCTTCATCGTGGTGAAGACCTCGACGCCCATCTCGCCGATGCCCGCGGGCAGTAGCGTCGAGGGCGCGACGACGCGCACGCGCGCACCGAGAGCGTTGAGAAGAAGAATGTTGGAGCGTGCAACGCGCGAATGGCGAACGTCGCCGCAGATCGCCACGGTCAGCCGCGCGATCTTGCCGCGCGCCCGGCGGATCGTCAGCGCGTCGAGCAGCGCCTGCGTCGGGTGTTCGTGTGCGCCGTCGCCCGCATTGACCACGGAGCAGCCGACCTTTTGCGCCAGCAATGCCGCAGCGCCCGCCGAAGCGTGGCGGATGATGAGGATGTCCGGCCGCATGGCGTTGAGCGTCATCGCGGTGTCGATGAGCGTTTCGCCCTTCTTCACTGACGACGAGGACACCGACATGTTCATCACGTCGGCGCCGAGCCTCTTGCCGGCCAGTTCGAAAGACGACTGGGTGCGGGTCGAGGCTTCGTAGAAGAGGTTGATCTGGGTCCGTCCGCGCAGCGTCGACGTCTTCTTTTCCGACTGACGCGAAATCGCGACGGCTTCGTCGGCGCGATCGAGCAGTAATTCAATATCGGAAGGAGACAGGTCCTTGACGCCGAGCAGGTGGCGGTGCGGGAAAAGCGGGAAGGCGGCGCGCTCGGTCATATCAAAGCCGTGCTATAGGCAAGGGTGGGCGACGCCGCAAGCGCGCTTGCGCGCATCCACCGGAATTTCCTCGCAACCATAGGTACTTTGCCTGTAACTGTGAGCCATCCTTCTGGAATCGTCTCATCCCGGAGTTGACGACTTGACGCATGAGGTACTGAACCAAAGTCCGCCGCTGGCCGGGACGAGCGCGTGGCGCGCCGACCCGCTGCTGGTCCAGTTGGCGGAGACCTATTCGGAGCCGGTTCGGCGCGAACTCGACCAGATCGGCCGCTATGTGCGTTCGGCCGAGGCGCAGGAGTTGGCGCGGCTCGCGAACACTGAAACGCCGAAGCTCAGGACGCACGACCGGCAGGGGCGGCGCATCGACCTCGTCGAGTTCCATCCGGCCTATCATGCGCTGATGCGCCGTTCGGTGGCTGTCGGCCTACATTCGTCGGTTTGGGAGAACAACCCGGCCGAGAGCGGCAAACGCCATCAGGTGCGCGCGGCGCGATTCTACCTGACCGCGCAGCTCGAATGCGGGCATCTTTGCCCCATCACCATGACGAGCGCGTCGCTGGCCGCCTTGATGGCGAACACCAAGCTGTTCCGCGAGTGGGCGCCACGGGTGACGACGCGCAAATATGACCAGAGCCAGAAGCCGCCGGTGCAGAAGACCGGCCTGACGCTCGGCATGGGCATGACGGAGAAGCAGGGCGGCACCGATGTGCGCGCCAACACCACACGCGCTGAGCGCGCCGGTGGCGGCTTCTATCGGCTCACTGGCCACAAATGGTTCATGTCGGCGCCGATGTCCGACGCCTTCCTGATGCTGGCGCAGGCGAATGAGGGCCTGTCGTGCTTCCTCGTGCCGCGCATCCTCGGGGACGGCTCCGACAACGGGTTGCACTTCCAGCGCCTCAAGGACAAGCTCGGCAATCGCTCCAACGCGTCCTCCGAGGTCGAGTTTTCAGGTGCGATCGCCGAAATGGTCGGCGAGCCCGGCGCCGGCATCAAGACCATCATGGACATGGTGACGCTGACGCGGCTGGACTGCGCCGTGGCCAATGCCGGGTTGATGCGGGCCGGTCTTGCCGAGGCCGTCCATCACACGCGTCACCGCCATGCCTTCGGCACACCGCTGTTCGAGCAACCGCTGATGCAGCGTGTGCTGGCCGATATGGCGCTCGACGTCGCCGGCGCGACCGCGCTGTCGCTGCGGCTGGCGCGCGCCTTCGACGAGGCGGCCAACGATCCGGGGGAGGCTGCTTTCGCGCGCTCGATGACGCCTGTGGTCAAATACTGGGTCTGCAAGATCGCGCCGGCATTGCTCTATGAGGCGATGGAATGCCTGGGCGGCAACGGCTATGTCGAGGAAGCGCCGCTGGCGCGCTACTACCGCGAGGCGCCGGTCAACGCGATCTGGGAAGGCTCGGGCAACGTCATGGCGCTCGACGTGCTGCGCGTCCTGCGCCGCGCGCCGCAGCTTTTCGACGAAGTGCTGGGCGGTATCGGCCGGGACCTCGGACCGGCTGGCAAGGGCACCGTGGGCGTGCTGCGCGCGGCCTTGCAGGTGGCCAGTTCCGATGAAGGTTCGGCCCGCATCCTCACCGAGCAGCTTGCCATTTCGGCGGCGGCTGCGGAGCTCCGCAGGCAGGGGGCAGGGCAGATCGCGGATGCGTTCGTGGAATCACGCCTTGCCGGCCAGTGGCGCACCACCTACGGCATGCTGGACGCCCGCCACGACGCGCGCGTCATCGTGGATACGCTCTATCCCGAGCTGAGCTGAGTGGCGATGGCGAGCGCTGCCGGCATCGTGAGCACCGCAAGGACCGTCTGCAGTGTGGTGACCGCGGCGTAGAACTCGGCGTCGCCGCCGAGCTGACGGGCGAGCATGTAGCCGTTCATGGCGGTTGGCACCGCACCGCAAAGCACCAGATAGACGAGTTCCGGGCCGCGCACGCCGAGCCCGTAGGCGATCAGGCAGAGGATGGCCGGGAGCACGGCGAGCTTGAGCACGACCGGAAACCAGATCGCCAGCCGGGGCCGGAACATGTCGGCGGTCCGCAGGCCGGCGCCGACCGAGATCAGCCCCATGCCGATGGCGGCCGAGGCGATGAGCCCGATCGCCTCGTCCAGCGGGTCGTAGAGCCCGCCCGGAAGGAAGCGCAGAACGATGCCGGCCGCGACGCCGACGATGAGCGGGTTGGTCGCTGTCGCCCGCATGACCTTGCCCCAATCCGCATCCCGGCTCCCAAAGCGCGCGACGACGGCGACCGACATCACATTGAGGGGGATGATGATGACGGCCATGGCCAGCGCGACCACGGCGCTCGCGGCCGGCGGAAACAGTTTTTGTGCAACGGCAAGCGCAATGAAGCCGTTCCAGCGCAGCGCGCTCTGGAACATGGACGAGAATTCACCGGGGGTCGCAGCGCCGCTGGGCCGCCACAGCGGCCAGCTCCCCAGCACCAGCACTGCCATGATCGCGATCGTGGCCAGAAGCGCGATGAGCATCGCGTCGAGCCGCAATCCCGAGAAGTCCGCGTGAATGATCGTGGCGAACAGCAGGGTAGGGTACAGCACCCAGTAGCTGACCTGTTCCAGTCCGCGCCAGCCGTCGTCGCTGGTTATCGACGTGCGGCGCAGGAGATTGCCCAGCACGATGATGAGAAAGATGGGGAGGATGCTTTCGAAGATGGCGAGCATGGCAGGCAAGGCGGACCGGACAGGAGGGATCGACCCCCGGCATAGGCAGCGTCATCCGCCCTGTAAAGCGTGGCAGCGGCACAAGCCTGATAGCCCAGCAGGGGATAAACGCTCCCTCAAGCTCGTACGTTAACCTTAACGAATGGTTTCAATTGCGGTTAACGCGGCCAGCGTCCAGTTTCGATTCTCGCCGAGCAGGGACCGCATGCAGAAGATTCTCATTACAAGTCTGGCAGCCTATTGGACGGTCGTCTTCGCGGTCGGTGCATGCGGCGTGGCTGGGCTTTCGGCGGGCATTCACGCACCCGATCTGTTCGCAACTGCCATGGCTGTAGCGCAGGCCCTGGTGGCGCTGCTGTTCCTGTGGACTGCATTCGCCGCGCTGGGACACGGCGACGAGGGCGTGGACGATGTGGCAAGGCTGGCCCTGAGCGCGGCCGTTCTGGTGTCTGTCGCGGTTGCCGTGGAGCAGGCGGTCGTGGCGGGCGCTTCAACGCCCGGCGCGGCATCCACCATGCAGTTCGCTGCCCTTGCGGCCACTTATCTTGTGATCCGTGCCGAGGCAGCGGAACGCAAACCGCGGTCCGTGGATTATTCGAGCGCCGTTGCGCGCCGTCTCGCCGTTGGCGCCGCCCACGGCTCGATGCTGTCGCGACTGTCGCGGCGAGGACCAGAGATCGTGGAGAGCGACGGCTGATGCGCTACATTCTTCTTTTCTGGGCCGTGCCGATGGGGCTTTTCTGGGGCTGGTTCTACCTGTCGTACAACGACATCAATTTCGGCCTGACATTCCTCAGCCGGCCGGTTCATGACTTCGCCTTCGGCTTCTACGGCAATCTGCTGGGCATCGACCCGCAGACGATCCCGCCGCTGGTGGCGCGCGCCTGTGTCGTCGATACGGTGGTGATCTTCGCGATCTACGCCTTCCGCAGGCGCCGCGACATAATTGCCTGGTGGAACGCTAGCCGGCAGCCGACCGTAGCGCCCGAAGCCGGTCCAGTGCCCCCTGCAGAATGAAGGCCGCCGCCGCCGAATCGATCCGTTCGTCGCGCTTGCGCCGGGATACGTCCATTTCGAGCAGTGCCCGCTCCGCGGCCACCGTCGACAGCCTTTCGTCCCAGTAGACGAAGGGCAGTTCGGTTAGTTTCTCCATGTTGCGCACGAAGGCGCGGGTCGCCTGCACGCGCGGTCCCTCCGACCCGTCCATGTTGACTGGCAGGCCGATGATAACGGCGCTGACCGCCTCTTTCTGCAGCAGCACCAGCAGCGCCTGGGCGTCCTGCGTGAACTTGCGACGCGCGATCATGGGGCGCGGATGGGCAAACGATAGCCCCGCGTCGGAGACCGCCACCCCGATGGTCTTGGTGCCGAGGTCGAGGCCGGCGAGCCGTCCACCGGGCGCGATGAGGGCGGGAACCTCGCCGATATCCGCAACAGCCACGTGATTGCCTTCTTCTTTGACTTGCACACGCGCGGTTCTATCCTTCACGGTATCGAAAAGCGAGTTGCAGAGGTGTTCTGATGAAGCTGACCTGGTACGGCCATTCCGCATTCCGCGTTGAAGCAGGCGGAGCGACAATCCTGATCGATCCGTTCCTGACCGATAACCCGTCATGGGATGGCGGCTGGGAAGGGCCGGCCGAGGGTGTCACCCACGTTCTCATCACGCATGGCCACAACGACCACCTGGGCGACGCGCTGCCGATTCTGAAGAAGACCGGCGCGATGCTCGTCTCCAGCTTCGAGATCTATGAGTATCTGGTTGGCCAGGGCGTGGACGAGAGCAAGGTCAACCCCGGCAACCACGGCGGGACGGTCGATTGCGGCGGCTTCACGACAACATTCGTCAATGCCATCCACTCCTCGTCGTTCAGTCGGGAAGGGGGCATCAACGTCTTTCTTGGCAATCCGACCGGCCTTGTCCTGCATTTCCCGGACGACAAGACGCTCTATCACATGGGCGATACCGACATCTTCTCGGACATGGCGCTGATCAACGAACTGCACCAGCCGGCGGTCGGCATCGTGCCGATCGGCGACCGTTTCACGATGGGCGGCGCGGTGGCAGCGCTCGCCTGCAGGCGCTTCTTCGACTTCGAGACGGTGATTCCGGCGCACTACGCCTCGTTCGGCATCATCGACCAGACGGCGGACAAGTTCGTCGCCGGCATGGAGGGTGCGTCTGCCAAAGTGCTGACGCCGAAGATCGGCGAGCCTTTCGAGGTGTGACCGGCGGCGGCAGCCGGCTTGCATGTTGCGCTGTGCCGGCTGCGCCGGTATAGCGCGGGCTTGTGATTTTCCTTCCAATCGCCGGAGCGCACCATGTCCGTCGACATCGACACCGTTAAGCGCGTGGCGCGTCTCGCCCGCATCGCCGTGACCGAAGAAGAAGCCGGCCGCATGACCGGCGAGCTCAACACGATCCTGGGGTTTGTCGAGCAGCTCGGCGAGGTCGATGTGAGCGGCGTCGAGCCGATGACCTCCGTGATCCCGATGGAGATGAAGAAGCGGGAAGACCGCGTCACCGATGGCGGCAAGGCTGCCGACATCGTCGCCAACGCGCCCGCCACGGAAGACAATTTCTTCCTCGTTCCCAAGGTTGTGGAGTAGCTTGCCATGGCCGTCGAGATCGCGGTCGAGACGCCGTTGCAGGACGATGTCCGCAAGCTCATCGCGGAGCTGAACGGCGCGCTCAGCGCGCAGGAACCCGAAACCCCCGAGGAATTCAACTTCCGCATGACGGCCGACGAAATGGCAGGGCCTGAAACAACCGTTTGGGTGGCGCGGCTGGACGGCGAGGCCGTCGGCTGCGGCGCACTGCTGCGCCATGCCGGCGGGTTTGGCGAGATCAAGCGCATGTATGTGCGGCCCGCCGCCCAGGGGCGGGGCGTTGCCGGCTTGATGCTGGTGGCGATCGAGGAACTGGCCGCAGCCGAGGGCCTGACGCATCTGGCGCTCGAGACCGGAGGCGAGGGCTATGGTGCCGCGCGGCGCGTCTATGAGCGCGCCGGTTACCGGCGCAGTGGTGCATTCGCCGACTACCCGGACAATCCCTATTCTACATTCTATCGCAAAGACCTGACCGCCGCGCCCGCGGCAGCCTGAACGGACGATTCATGACCGATCTGACGCACCTGACCATTGCAGAAGCCCGCGACCGCCTGCACGCCAAGGACATCTCGGCGATCGAGCTGACCGATGCCTATCTCGGCGCGATCGATGCCGCGAACGAGACGTTCAACGCCTATGTCGCCGTGACCCACGACAAGGCGCGCGAGATGGCAAAGGCGTCCGACGAGCGGCTGGCCGCCGGCAAAGGCGGCGCGCTGGAGGGTATTCCGCTCGGCATCAAGGACCTCTTTGCCACCGAAGGCGTCCACACGCAGGCTGCCAGCCACGTTCTGGACGGCTTCAAGCCGCGCTACGAATCGACGGTGACGGCCAATCTGTGGGCCGACGGCGCAGTCATGCTCGGCAAGCTCAACATGGACGAGTTCGCCATGGGCTCGTCGAACGAGACCTCCTATTACGGCCCGGTCAAGAATCCCTGGCGGGCGAAGGGCTCCAACGTCGACCTCGTGCCGGGCGGATCTTCGGGCGGCTCTGCCGCGGCGGTCTCCGCCTTCCTCTGCGCGGGCGCGACCGCGACCGACACAGGCGGCTCCATCCGCCAGCCGGCGGCCTTCACAGGCACGGTTGGCATCAAGCCCACCTATGGCCGCTGCTCGCGCTGGGGCACGGTCGCCTTCGCCTCGTCGCTCGACCAGGCCGGTCCGATCACCCGCGACGTGCGCGATGCGGCGATCATGCTGAAATCAATGGCTTCCGTGGACGCGAAGGACACGACCTCGGTCGACCGGCCGGTGCCTGACTACGAGACCGCGCTTGGCCAGTCGGTCAAGGGCATGAAGATCGGCATTCCGAAGGAATACCGCGTCGACGGCATGCCGGAGGAAATCGAGGCGCTGTGGCAGAAGGGTATTGCCTGGCTCAAGGATGCGGGCGCCGAGATCGTCGACATCTCGCTGCCGCACACGAAATACGCCCTGCCGGCATATTACATCGTCGCGCCCGCCGAGGCGTCGTCCAACCTCGCGCGCTACGACGGCGTGCGCTACGGGCTGCGCGTTCCCGGCAAGGACATCATCGACATGTATGAAAAGACCCGCGCCGCCGGCTTCGGCCGCGAGGTCAAGCGCCGCATCATGATCGGCACCTATGTGCTGTCGGCGGGTTACTACGACGCGTACTACGTGCAGGCGCAGAAGGTGCGGACGCTTATCAAGAAGGACTTCGAAGATGTCTTCCACGCGGGCGTCGATGCGATCCTGACGCCGGCGACACCTTCGGCAGCCTTCGGCATCGCCGATCAGGACATGGCGGCCGACCCCGTGAAGATGTACCTGAACGACATCTTCACCGTGACGGTGAACATGGCGGGCCTGCCGGGCATCGCGGTGCCGGCAGGTCTCGACGGCAAGGGCCTGCCGCTCGGTCTCCAGCTTATCGGACGGCCGTTCGAGGAAGAGACGCTCTTCCGCGCCTCCCACGTAATCGAGCAGGCTGCTGGCCGATTCGAACCGGAGAAGTGGTGGTAGTGCGTCCTTCGAGGCTCGCTTCGCTCGCACCTCAGGATGAGGGGCGTCGCGCAATCGAGACCGCTACCAATCGGTTCGATCAAACTACATCGCGGGGGAAGTTGTATTTCGACCCCATAAGAAGGTGGGTTCGACAAACCACCTCCCTCATCTGAGGTGCGAGCGAAGCGAGCCTCGAAGGACGCACTGATTCGATGTTCTTCACGCTCTCCAAGCTCTTCTGGATCGTGGCGCAGCCGATCAACCTGATCGGCATACTGGTACTGCTGGGCATCGTCTGTGCTTTCTTCCGGTTGCGGCGGATCGGTTTGTTCTTCTCGATCTGCGGCCTGCTCGTGCTGGCGCTCGGCGGCTGGACGAGCACCGGCGCGCTGCTGCTGCATCCGCTGGAGGATCATTTCGCCAGACCGGATCCCGCGCCGCAGGATGTCGCCGGTATCATCGTCCTTGGCGGCGGCTTCGAGGGCGCGATCAACCTCGCGCGTGGCGGCTATGAGCTCAACGCCAGCGGCGACCGTTTTGTGGAAACGGCGGTCCTTGCAAGGCGCTACCCGCAGGCGCGGGTCGTCGTGACCGGCGGCACAGGCACGCTGATCCTCGAGGGAGAGGGAGACGGCGACACCGCCCCCCGCCTACTGACGGCGCTCGGGGTCGAAGCAGATCGCCTGGTGCTGGAGAACCGCTCGCGCAATACCTACGAGAACGCGCTCTTCACCCGCGAGATGGTCGAGCCGAAACCGGGAGAAACCTGGCTTCTGGTGACCTCGGCATTTCACATGCCGCGCTCGGTCGGTCTTTTCCGCAAGGCGGGGTTCGACGTTGTGCCGTGGCCGGCGGACTACCGCACGGCCGGCAACGAGCCCGTGGGCCTTGCCCGCGACAACGTCTCCGATTCCCTGCAGAACCTGACGATCGCCATACGCGAATGGATCGGGCTCGTGGCCTACCGGCTCACCGGACGTATAGACAGCATCTTCCCGGAGCGGTCCTAGCCGCCACCTTCGAGCACGGCGCGCCGCGCGGCGGAGAAGAACTGCCGGCGGATCAGGACGCCCAGGATGAAGGTCGTGGTGGCGATGAACACCCACGGGCCGACGAACCAGCCCAGATAGCCAATCGAGAAGAAGATCGCCCGCAGTCCGGCATTGAAGTGCTTGCCTGCGAGCATGTTCATCTGCGCGGCCCGGGCCACCGAAGCGTCGATCTCGGCATCGGTCTGGCCGTCTTCCCGCGCCACCGGCACAGCGCCGATCAGGATCGAGCAGTAGTTGAACAGCCTGTAGGACCAGCCGAACTTGAAGAAGGCGTAGCAGAGGACGGCGACCAGCCCGAGCACCTTGGCCTCGAACACCGGCCGCGCGTCTGCATCCGTGGCGGGCAGTTCGCCCAGCACGTCGAGCACCGCGTCGGTCGCGCCCAGCAGCGCAAAGCAGCCGCCGATGGCGAGCAGGCAGCTCGACGCGAAGAACGCCGTGCCCTGCTGAAGCCCGCCCATGATGCTGGTGTCGACCATGCGCATGTCGCGCCGCGCCATTGTGCGCATCCACGCCTCGCGTTGCCGGTTCATCGCCGAAGTCAGCGTTTCACGCGAGACGATGCGGCCTTGCGTCGCGTGCGAGAACAGGGTCCAGCCGACAAGAAAGAAGGCGAGCGCGGCAATGTCGGGAGGGGAGCGGAACAGGGAATCGATCAGCATGCCGTTATCCTATCGCGAAAGGCTGTGCCGCAGGCCAACTTTTGCGCCTCAATTTGGCCGTCTATGTTGAAAAGCGATGAATATCTGTGGCCGCCTCAAGCCCTTGAAAAGGAATAATTTTAATCGGTTTGCACCATTCGGGCAAAAGGCCTTGCCTTGCTTTCGCCGTTTTTGCATTGCGAATGGCGCGCCGAACGGCTATCTAGCGGCCAGACGGGTGGGACCGTCGCGGCGTTTCGAGAGCCGCATTTCGGGATGAAATCTACGGAAACAGGACAAAAATGGACGAAACCGTTCAGAAATCCTGCTGGGGCGTAACCGCCAAGGCAGTGATCGGCTTTGCCGGCATCATTCTTCTGGCTTGGCTTTTCAGTGGTCCGGCGTCTGCGGCGATGATCGTCGCCGGCTAGACCCTCCCGGCAATCTCAGGGAATCTGAAGAGGCGCGGTTTCGACCGCGCCTTTTTCTTTTGTTGGCCGGGAATGTCGCAGCCTGATCAGATGAGGTCGGCAGCCTGCTTGCTTCTCATGCCGAAAGCCGCGAAACATCGGGGCCAACCCAGTCGGAGCGCTTCTCGATGTTCCTTTCCGTCTTCGATCTGTTCAAGATCGGCATTGGCCCGTCCTCGTCCCATACGATGGGGCCTATGACGGCGGCCGCGCGCTTCCTGTCAGAAGTGTCCGGCGATGACTGGCCGCGACCGGCAGGCGTCGCCGTGGCGCGACTTGCAGTCAGCCTCCACGGTTCGCTCGCCTTCACCGGCGTCGGACACGGAACGGATCGCGCGGTTATCCTGGGGCTGACCGGACTCACGCCGGTCACGGTCGATCCGGACAATGTCGACGTAACGCTTGCCGACGTTCAGGCGCAGAAGCGCGTCAGCCCGCCCGGCCATCCGACATATCGCTTCGACCCGGCGAACGATCTGGTGCTCGACAAGAAAACGCCGCTGCCCGGCCACGCGAACGGCATGGCGTTTTCAGCCTTTGACGCCGACGACCGGCTGCTCCTGCGCCGCATCTATTATTCGATCGGCGGCGGTTTCGTCGTCTCCGACGAGGAACTGCAGCGCATGAAGGCCGAGGGGCCGGTGCGGGGCAGCGGCGACAAGGGCGTTCCTTATCCCTTCGGGAAAGCGAAGGAGATGCTTGCAATGGCGGCACGCAGCGGTCTTTCGATCGCGGCGATGAAGCGCGCCAACGAGGAGAAGTTCGTCTCCCGTGAGGAGCTGAATGCCTCGCTCGACGGCATCTGGGATGCGATGCGCAGCTGTATCGAGCGTGGCCTGTCGCAGGAAGGCATCATGCCCGGTGGGCTGAAGGTCAAGCGGCGCGCGCGCCAGCTTCACGACAAGCTGCAAGAGGAATGGAGCCGCAACCGACCGAACCCGCTTCTGGCCAATGACTGGCTCTCGATCTACGCGATGGCCGTCAACGAGGAGAACGCCGCCGGCGGGCGCGTGGTAACGGCGCCGACAAACGGCGCCGCGGGCGTGGTGCCCGCCGTCATGCGCTACTGGCTGCATTTCCATGTCGAGGCCGATCAGGACTCGATCCGCGACTTCCTGCTGACGGCGGCGGCGATCGGCGGCATCATCAAGCATAACGCCTCGATTTCCGGCGCTGAAGTAGGCTGCCAGGGCGAGGTTGGGTCTGCGTCGGCCATGGCTGCGGCCGGGCTTTGCGCCGTCATGGGCGGCACGCCAGCCCAGGTGGAGAACGCCGCCGAAATCGCCCTGGAACATCATCTGGGCATGACCTGCGATCCTGTTGGCGGTCTGGTGCAGGTGCCCTGCATCGAGCGCAATGCGCTGGGCGCGGTCAAGGCGGTCACCGCCGCCTCGCTGGCGATCAAGGGTGACGGTACCCATTTCGTGCCGCTGGATGCCGCGGTCGAGACCATGCGGCAGACGGGCCTCGACATGAATGAGCGCTACAAGGAAACGAGCCTCGGCGGGCTGGCCGTCAACGTCGTCGAATGCTGAGCCTGTGGAAAGTGCGGACCGGCGCTGTAAGGCGCGCCGTTCCGCACTAGATTAGGCGCATGGCTCTCAACCTGATCAAACTCTGCGTCGGCGCCGAAAGCGTTGAAGACCTCGAAGACTGGATCGCGCTGCGGCTCGAGGAGAAGCGGCGCGCCGGCGTTGTCGTTGAGCATTTCCATACCACCCGTATGGTGCCCAAGCGCGCCGACGAGCTGCTCGATGGCGGCTCGTTGTACTGGGTCATCAAGGGCGGCGTGCAATGCCGTCAGCGACTGGTCGACATTCGCCCCTTCACGGATGCCGAAGGCATAGGCCGCTGCCATCTGGTTTTCGATCCGACGGTCGTGCGCACCCAATGGCAGCCGCGCAGGCCCTTCCAAGGCTGGCGTTATCTGGTGCCGGCCGATACGCCGACCGATCTTGGCGGTGCGGACGCAGGCGAGGAACTGCCGCTGAACCTGCGTCGTGAGCTTTCCGAGCTGGGCCTGCTTTAACCGAACTTCGCAAGACCCGCAGCCGATGCCTCGCGACGGATTGTAACGCAACGGCAAACCGGCGATGCTGCGTGCGAAGTATGGAGTTGCGGTCACATGAACGTGTCCGGTGTATCAGCAAGCGTTTCCGCCGCGCCACGTCGCGCCCACGTCATCGTGTGCGGTAATGCCAAGGGCGGCACCGGCAAATCGACTTTTGCCATGCATATCGCGGTGGCGCTGCTTCGCACCGGCAATCGCGTCGCGACGATCGATCTCGACACCGCCCAGCAGACGCTTACACGGTACGTCGAGAACCGAAGGCGATGGGCGCAGGGGACGGGGATCGCGGTCGCAGTGCCCGATCACCGCGATGTCCCGCATCGCGGGAAATTTGCCGATAGCGAAGGTGAAACCTTTGCAGCCCTCGCGGAGGCGCTGGCCGGCGTCGATGCCGCGTTTGATTTCGTCGTCATCGACACCGCCGCCGGAGACACGTTTGCCGGCATGCTCGCGCACCGCCTTGCCGACACGCTGGTCACACCGCTGAACGATTCGCTTATCGATCTGGAAGCGCTTGGAGATCTGCCTCCTGCGGGCCGCGGTTCGCCTTCCGGTTCGGGTTACGCACAGGCCGTCGCGCAGGCGCGCGACGAACGGCGGCGTGCCGACGGCCGGCTGATCGACTGGATCGTCGCGTGCAATCGCGTACCGGTGACGGCGGCTGGAGAGGCCAAGATAGCGCCGCGCTTGCGCGATATGGCATCGACGCTCGGCTTTCGCTTCGCAGACGGTATCTCGCAGCGGTCGCTGTTCGACGATCTCTTTGCAGCGGGCCTCACGGCGTTTGACGAATACGACGGACGTTCGGCGTCCTCCCGGCCGAACCTCGCGCATCTGGCCGCGCGGCAGGAGATGCGGCGGCTGATGGATCGAATGGATCTGCTTCATACCGGGCCTTCGTTACCAGTGGGCGGGCCCGGGACGAGCCCGACCGAAGCCGCGATCACGCCCGCGCTGTGACGCTTTCGCCCAACGCGCTTCAGGCCTTGCAAGCAGTCCGTCACGGCTACATGTTCTTGGCATGAGCAACGACAAGACGCCGGCACCCCGCAAGGCCGACCAGAAACCTGCCGCGGCACGATCCGACAGCACCGCGATTGATGCGTTTGTGCGCCATGCGCGCGCTTTGGCACAGCCCACCGGGGCCAAAGATGGCGGGCGGCTGATTCTGGCGCTCGACGCGACGATGAGCCGGCAGCCGACCTGGGACCTCGCATGTTCGTTGCAGGCTGAGATGTTCGACGCCGTATCCAGGGCAGGGGGCCTCAACGTCCAGCTCGTTTATTTCCGTGGCTTTGGCGAGTGCCGCGCATCGAGGTTTGTGCGCGATACCAGCTCGTTGAAAGACCTGATGGTGAAGATCGACTGCCGGGGCGGACATACGCAGATCGGCAAGGTGCTTTCGCACACGCTGAAGGAGACGGAACGGACCAAGGTCAACGCGCTGGTCTATATCGGCGACGCGATGGAGGAAAATGTCGACGACCTGGCCGACAAGGCCGGCCGGCTCGGTCTGCACGGCGTTCCCGTGTTCGCCTTTCAGGAAGGGCACGATCCGGTCGCCGAAACCGCATTCAAGGAAGTCGCCCGGCTTTCGAAGGGGGCCTGGTTCCGCTTCGACCGCAACGCGGCTTCGACCCTTTCGAAGCTGCTTTCGGCGGTTGCCGTCTACGCAACAGGTGGGTTGAAGGCGCTGGAAGCCAGAGGCCGCGCGGAGGACCGCCTGATGATCGAGCATCTGAAGAAGTCCGGCGGACGGGGATGACGGTCCTTTTCTATCTTGCCGCGGCCGTTCTCGTGTTGACGCTGCTGGGCGCAGCCTTTCTGCGCATGGATGCGAGACGCATTGCCGGCAGCATGAGGCTTGTCGGACCGATCGCGGTCGGCGGGCTTGGTGTAGGCTTGCTGCTGCTCGGGCGCGCGGGGCTTGGCGGGATGCTGATCTCCACAGCACTCGCATGGCATCTTTCGGGGCGCATGCGCCGGCAGGCCCGTCCGACGCCCGGAAAGCGATCCACGGTGCGCACCGCCGCGCTGGAGATGGAACTGGATCACGATTCCGGATCGCTTGAAGGGATCGTGCTTGTCGGGCGCTTCGAGGGGCGCGAGCTTGGCCAGCTCGAGCTCGATCAGTTGTTGCAGCTCGGCGGTGAACTCTCCGCCGACCCGGAAAGCATGCAGCTACTTGAGACCTATCTTGACGGCCGTTTTCCCGGCTGGCGTGACCACGCGCAGTCGGACATGAGCGGCGGGCAGGGTGGCACGCCAACTTCTGGCCCCATGACTAAGCAGGAGGCCTACGAGATCCTTGGTCTTGAAGCTGGTGCCAGTGCGGCGGAGATCCGCAAGGCGCATCGCCGCCTGATGCAGCGCCTGCACCCCGACCTCGGCGGCACTTCTTTCCTTGCGGCGAGGATCAACGAGGCCAAGGAAGTTTTGCTGTCTGATCACAAATAATCCCCTTCGACGTAGTGCCCACCCGGGCAGCCCGCGGCGCGGGCTGGTCCGAAAGCCTGCTTACGACCCCACTGCGTAGCAATCGATCTTCTGCTTCTTGAGCGCGTTGCAGGCGTTCCATGCCTGGTTCTTCGAAGCGAACCCGCCGAAGCGCGCGCGATAGTAGACAGTGCCCTTGTTGTCGAATTCCTCGATGAAGGCGTTCGCGGTGTTGAGGATGCGGGGCGCTTCCTTGCCGGTGCGCACGAGCGCGGCAAACGCGTCGCTTTGCGACGGTGACGAAGCAACCTGCACCACCCAGCCGGAGGGCGCCGTGGACGAGGTCATAACGGGATCGATGTTGGCGTCCCCTTCGGCGGCGAAGCGGGCCTCAACGGCTGCTGCCGGTGTCGGCACCGGAGCAGACGGAATGGGAGCCGAAGGCGTCGGTGTCAGCGCGGCAACGGCTGCGGGCGTCGTCTCCTGCGCGTAGGCGACCAATGGTGCGCTGACTTCTTCCCGCGGCCGGAAGTCCGGCGTCGGAATGTTGCGGCTTGGCAGCGAGAAGGCGCTTGCGACAACCGCGCCGGCACCCGGCGTCGGGCGCTGGGAGGCAATAAGCGCGCCGCCCCCGTTGCGGGAGGCCTTGGGCATGTAATCGCGCAGCAGCGCGGCCATGTGATCGTCGCGGCTGCGGCCGCTCTTTCCGCCCATGACCACGGCAACGACGCGTCGTCCATTGTCTTCCACCGACGTCACCAGGTTGAAGCCCGAGGCGCGGGTGTAACCGGTCTTGATGCCGTCGACGCCCTTGATCCGGCCGAACATCCGGTTGTGCGTGCTGATCGTCTGCTTGCCGTATTTGAAGGAGCGGGTGGAGAAATAGTCGTAATATTGCGGAAAATGCTCGCGCAGTGCGACACCCAGGATCGCCATGTCGCGCGCCGTCGTGTGCTGGGCGCTGTTGGGCAGGCCGTGCGCGTTACGGAACTGAGTCGAGTTCATGCCGAGCTGGCGGGCCTTGGCCGTCATCATCCGCGCGAAGCCGGCCTCCGAGCCACCGAGCATCTCGGCAACGGCCGTCGCGACATCATTGGCCGAACGCGTGACAAGTGCGCGGATGGCCGTGTCGACGGTGATCGAGCCGCCCGCCTTCACGCCCAGCTTCGTTGGCGGCTCAGCCGATGCATTCTTCGAGAAGGGGATGGCGGTCTTCGTCGAGATACGCCTCGCGTTCATCGCCTCGAAGATCATGTACACCGTCATCATCTTCGTCAGCGACGCGGGATAGCGCCGCTCGTCCGCATTGCGTGAGAACAGCACCTGACCGGTGCGCGCATCCATCACATAGGCCGCATAACGGGAATTGGCCGAAGCCGACCCTGCTCCTGCGACCGTGAACATAACGACCGCCAGCATGGCGACGAAAATGCTGCGAGTGTTCGAGATTTGCGAGATAAAGCCTGCCAACGCCTGACGCACAACCATAGCTACACTTCTACTGATACTGACTGATGCCCAAACCCGCCCCCGGGATTGTCAGCCACGATAGAGGCGAGCCCGTTACCAATCCGTTTATGGTAACCGGCCCGTTCACCAATTTCGTCAACTTCTAGGAAAGAAAGCGGCCTCGACAGCCAGCTGTTGATTGGACCTAGGGCTGCATATTGACTTTTTGTGCACTGCAACATAAATAGAGTGCAACGCATTAGGGATGCGGGAAACCCCACCTCCAACGGAAGGTAGCATTCAGATGATTCAGTCGTTCGAAGACGCCAGCAAGGCTGGCAAGGAATTCATGGACACCGGCCTCAAGAGCTTCGCCGCTCTGTCGAAAAACGCGCAGGCGATCACCGTCGAGGCCACCGAGTACTCGAAGAAGGCATTTGAGAACGGCACCGCCGCTTTCGAGAAGCTGACCTCCGCCAAGTCGCTCGACAAGGCTGTCGAGATCCAGACCGACTATGCCAAGCAGGCTTACGAAGGCTTCGTCGCACAGGCCACCAAGATGGGTGAGCTTTATGCCGAGATGGCCAAGGACGCCTACAAGCCCTTCGAATCGGTCGTCGCCAAGGCGAAGTAATCCGCTTCGAAATCGTTGTCGCGCGGGCTTTTGCCCGCCGATATGCCCGGTCGCGGCTTCGCGGCCGGGTTTTTTGTCGTTTCAGGGTTCGAAGTGCGCTACGCCGCACCCGAATTCGCGCGTCTGTGACGTGAGCCGTATTGTCAGCAAGAAAGAAGGCCTTAAAATTTCATGATGAGTGCCTACATGACGTGCCTTGAAGGAAGCGCGCGCAACTGGAAGGATGCGGAAACGAGTGGCGGGGTACCCATGCCGGAACTGGTGACGAGGATGCAGGGTGACGACGACCGGGCCAACGGTCCCGGACGCGGCACCGCGGTCATCACCCGTACCAAGCCGAAAACCAAGAAGCCGTCGCTCTACCGCGTGCTCATCCTCAACGACGACTACACCCCGATGGAATTCGTGGTCCATGTGCTGGAGCGTTTCTTCCAGAAGGATCGCGAGGCCGCGACCCGCATAATGTTGCATGTTCACAATCACGGTGTCGGTGAATGCGGGGTCTATACATATGAGGTGGCTGAGACCAAAGTGACTCAAGTCATGGATTTCGCCCGCCAGCACCAGCATCCGCTGCAATGCGTGATGGAAAAGAAATGAGGTTCTGAATGCCGGCTTTCTCGCAAGGCCTCGAACGGGCGCTGCATCAGGCGCTGACATTTGCAAACGAGCGTCACCACGAATATGCGACGCTCGAACACCTGCTGCTCGCGCTGCTTGACGACGGTGATGCCGCCGCCGTCATGCGTGCATGCAACGTCAATCTCGAAGAATTGAAGCAGACCGTCCTGTCCTACATCGACACCGAGCTCGACAATCTCGTCACCGGCTATGATGAAGACTCCAAGCCGACGGCAGGCTTCCAGCGCGTGATCCAGCGCGCGGTCATCCATGTCCAGTCATCCGGTCGCGAGGAAGTGTCCGGCGCCAACGTGCTCGTCGCGATCTTCGCCGAGCGCGAAAGCCACGCCGCCTATTTCCTCCAGGAACAGCAGATGACGCGTTACGACGCGGTCAACTACATCAGCCACGGCATCGCGAAGCGGCCGGGCTCGTCGGAGGCCCGCGCGCCGCGCGGGGCCGAGGATGAGCAGGGCGGCCAGCCCGGCGTGGGCGAGGGCGAGGACGGCGGCAAGAAGAAGCAGCAGGACGCCCTGACGGCCTACTGCGTGAACCTCAACGCCAAGGCCCGGCAGGGCAAGATCGATCCTCTGATCGGCCGCGAGTCGGAGATCAACCGGACGATCCAGGTGCTCTGCCGCCGCTCCAAGAACAATCCGCTCTATGTGGGCGACCCCGGCGTCGGCAAGACCGCGATCGCCGAAGGGCTCGCCAAGCGAATCGTCGAAGGCGATGTTCCGGAAGTGCTTCACGATGCCACCATCTTCGCGCTCGACATGGGCACGCTGCTGGCAGGCACGCGTTACCGCGGCGACTTCGAGGAGCGGCTGAAGCAGGTCGTGAAGGAGCTTGAGGATTACCCCGGCGCGGTGCTCTTCATCGACGAAATCCACACGGTGATCGGCGCCGGCGCGACGTCGGGCGGGGCGATGGATGCCTCCAACCTTCTCAAGCCGGCCCTGTCGTCGGGTGCGATCCGCTGCATCGGCTCGACCACCTACAAGGAGTTCCGCCAGTTCTTCGAGAAGGACAGGGCTCTTGTCCGCCGCTTCCAGAAGATCGACGTGAACGAGCCTTCGGTCGAGGACGCGATCTCGATCATGAAGGGGCTGAAGCCCTATTTCGAGAAGTTCCACAAGGTGAAGTACACCAACGAGGCCATCAAGGCCGCGGTGGAGCTGTCCTCGCGCTACATCAGCGACCGCAAGCTGCCCGACAAGGCGATCGACGTGATCGACGAGACGGGTGCCTCGCAGATGCTGCTGCCCGAATCGCGCCGCAAGAAGACGATCTCCATCAAGGAGATCGAGGCTACCGTGGCGACGATGGCGCGTATTCCGCCCAAGACTGTCTCCGCCGATGACGAGAAGGTTCTCGCCAGCCTGGAGGAGGAGCTGAAGCGCGTCGTCTACGGGCAGGATACGGCAATCACGGCGCTGTCGTCGGCGATCAAGCTGGCGCGTGCCGGGCTGCGCGAACCAGAGAAGCCGATCGGCTCCTACCTGTTCTCTGGCCCCACCGGTGTCGGCAAGACCGAAGTCGCCAAGCAGCTCGCCGCCTCTCTCGGCGTCGAACTGCTGCGCTTCGACATGTCGGAATATATGGAGCGCCACACGGTCTCGCGGCTGATCGGCGCACCTCCCGGCTATGTCGGCTTCGACCAGGGCGGGCTCCTGACCGACGGCGTCGACCAGCATCCGCATTGCGTGCTGCTGCTGGATGAGATCGAGAAGGCGCATCCGGACCTGTTCAACATCCTGTTGCAGGTGATGGATCACGGCAGGCTGACGGACCACAACGGAAAGCAGATCGATTTCCGCAACGTGATCCTCATCATGACGACCAATGCGGGTGCGGCCGACCTTGCGAAGGCTGCGATCGGCTTCGGCTCGTCCAAGCGCGACAGCGACGACATGGAGGCGATCAACCGGCTGTTCACGCCGGAGTTCCGCAACCGTCTCGACGCGATCATACCGTTCGGCTCGCTGCCGGTGCCGGTGATCCACCAGGTGGTGCAGAAGTTCGTCATGCAGCTCGAGGCGCAGCTCGCCGAGCGCCGCGTCACCTTCGACCTAACGCCGGAGGCAATCGCCTGGCTTGCCGACAAGGGTTACGACGAGCGCATGGGAGCACGTCCGCTCTCCCGCGTCATCCAGGAGCACATCAAGAAGCCTCTGGCCGACGAGGTGCTTTTCGGCAGACTGAAGAAGGGCGGCACGGTGCGCGTCTCGGTGATCAAGACCGACGCCGGCATCGAGGTTCTCAACCTCGAGGCGCTTGCCGACGAGACGCCGGTCAAGCCGAAGAAGGAAGACCCCGAGGAACGGCCGGTAAAGCGTAAGGCGGCCAAGAAGAAGGCACCGGCAAAGGCGACGGCATCTGCAGCCAAGCCGAAGAGCGAGCCGAAGGGCAAGCAGCCCCCCAAGCGCAGCATCGTTCCCCAACTGCCGCGCAAGTAACGACCGATCCGTGACGGGCCGCAAAGCCCGTCACGGCCTCTCGCGCTGCGCCCGCGAAAGTTGCGGGATCGGCGACGAGCCATATCGCGCTGAATCGTTCCGTGTGATATGCGGCCACCAGATATGGCCGAAGACCTTCCGAATTCTCCCCTCAAGGCTTCCGATTACCGACGCTGGTTCCTGAAAGGCGTCGTCGCATCGGCGTCCATACCGGCGCTGATCCTGATGAGTGCGTTCGTCGGCTTCGCGGGCCTTGCACGCGAGGCGGGCATCACGCTGCCGCAGGCGGTGTTCATGACCGGCATGGTCTGGGCGCTGCCGGCCAAGGTGGTGCTGATCGGCGCGATCATCTCCGGTAGTTCGCTTCCTGCGGCTGCGTTCGCGGTAGCGCTCTCCTCCGTGCGACTGACGCCGATGGTTGTATCCCTCGTTCCGGAACTGAAGACCGAACGGACGCGGCCGTGGGTGCTCTACCTGCTTTCCCATTTCGTGGCGGTAACGTCCTGGGTGCTTGCGATGGAGCATCTACGGACCGTGCCGCGCGACATGCGCACGGTCTATTATGGCGGGCTCGGCGGCACGCTGGTCCTGACCAACATGATCGTGGTCACGGTTATGTATGCGGTTGCGGGCAGCCTGCCGCCGGTACTTTCGGCCGCACTTCTGATGCTGACTCCGATCTACTTCCTGACGTCCTTATGGGGCTCGGCGCGCGAAAGTGCCGGTCATTTCGCGATGATCTTCGGGCTCGTGCTCGGCCCGCTGTTCCACGTCGTCCTGCCCGGTTTCGACCTGCTGGCCGCTGGCGTCATCGGCGGGGCCGCTGCGTATCTGGTCCACAGGATGCGCAAGGGCAGGGGAGCAGCGACATGACTTTCGATGCTTTCGACGCCTGGTGGTGGCCTTACCTGTTCATCCTCGTTGGCGGCTGGCTGGCGACAGACGCATGGCGCTTTCTTGGTGTCTATCTGGGCGGACGGCTGCGGGACGATACCGATGCGCTGGTTCTCGTGCGCGCGCTGGCGACTGCCCTTGTCGCCGCCGTCATCGGGAACCTGATCGTATTCCCCAGCGGGGCGCTGGCAGCCGCGCCGCTGGCGCTGAGGCTGCTGTCTGCGGCTGCAGGTTTCGGCGCCTACCTACTGGTGCGCAAGAGCGTGGTGGTGGGCATCCTGACGGCGGAGGCCGTGCTGATTGCCGGCCTCTATGCGATCGGGTTCAACGGCGGATAATCATGCTGAACCGAGCGCAGCCCTGATCTTTTCGGCATTGGCCGCCAGCACGGCCTGATCCTCCATCTGCCCGGTATGGGGCTTGAGGCTGACACCGTCGAAGCGCGGGATGATGTGGACGTGCAGGTAGAACACCACCTGTCCGCCGGCCGCTTCGTTGAACTGCTGCACAGTGACGCCATCGGCCGAAAACGCTTTCATGACGGCGCGGGCGACCTTCTGCGTCGTGGCAGCCACTGCCGACAGGCTGGCTGGCTCGACGTCCAGAATGTTGCGCGACGGCGTCTTGGGAATCACCAGGCAATGACCGTCCCCGCGCGGCATGATGTCCATGAAGGCAAAGGTGTCGGCGTCTTCGTAGAGCTTGTGTGCCGGCATGTCGCCGCGCAGGATCTTGGCGAAGACGTTGTCGGGATCGTAGGCGGGCTGGCTCATCTGTTCCTCGGTGATTGCGGAATGGTTGCAGCATGTTTCGGTGCTAGCCTTCTTCGCGTCAACCTCGGTCGATTCGCACAGGTGCCGTCATGAACTACGTTTTTCTCTCGGTCGCGATCGTCTTCGAAGTCATTGCAACGACAGCGCTCAAGCAGACCGAAGGCTTTACCCGGTTGCTGCCATCGCTGGTGACCGTCGGCGGCTATGCGCTCGCCTTCTATTTCCTGTCGCTGCCGCTCAGGGCGCTACCGGTGGGCATCATCTATGCGATCTGGTCCGGTGTCGGCATCGTGCTGATTACCGCCATCGGATGGATCTGGTTCCGGCAGGTGCTCGACCCGGCCGCGATGATCGGTATCGCGCTCATCATTGCCGGCGTGCTGGTCATAAACCTCTTCTCAGACACGCTCGCCCACTGACCCGCTCAGATCTTCTTGAACGGCGCGCGCTCTTCCAGATAGCCGCTGATCATCTCAACCTCGCGGCGTTCGCGGTCGAGATAGTCGGCCACCGCATGGCGCAGGCCTGGATGGGCGATGTGGTGCGCGGAATGTGTCGTCACCGGACGATAGCCGCGCGCCAGCTTGTGCTCGCCCTGCGCGCCGG
This sequence comes from Neoaquamicrobium sediminum, assembly GCF_040970315.1. Classification (NCBI taxonomy): domain Bacteria; kingdom Pseudomonadati; phylum Pseudomonadota; class Alphaproteobacteria; order Hyphomicrobiales; family Phyllobacteriaceae; genus Neoaquamicrobium; species Neoaquamicrobium sediminum. Next base: position 241,368 of record NZ_JAZHFV010000003.1, read on the forward strand.
CTTCCACGGTCTTGAGTCCCTTTGCGATCGCGAAGTCTATGGCCTGATGGTAGCAGACCTCGAAATGCAGGAACGGATGGTCCTCGATGCAGCCCCAGTTGCGACCGTAAAGCGTCTCCGAGCCGATGAAATTGATGGCACCGGCGACATAGCGGCCGTCACGGCGCGCCATTACCAGCAGGATGTCATCGGCCATGCGCTCGCCGACCAACGAGAAGAAGCGGCGGTTGAGATAGGGGCTTCCCCATTTACGCCCGCCGGTATCCATATAGAAGGCATAGAAGTCGTCCCATGCGCCCTCGGTCAGGTCGCTTCCCGTCAGCCAGTCGATCTCGATGCCGGACGCCAGGGCCTCCCGTCTTTCGCGCTTCAGCGCCTTGCGCTTGCGTGAGGCGAGCGTGTCAAGGAAGTCGCCATAGGCGCTATAGCCTTCATTGAAGAAGTGGAACTGCTGGTCGGTCCGGTGCAGGAAACCGGCCTGTTCGAGGACCTCAACATCGCGGGTATCGGCGAACGTGACGTGTACGGATGACGCTCCGATCCGCGCGCAAAGCGCTTTCAGACCTTCAGCAAGAGCCTGCCGGGCCGATGAACCGTCACTACCGCGCGGGGTCAGCAATCGAGGACCAGTGGCAGGCGTGAACGGCACCGAAACCTGCAGCTTCGGATAATACGCTCCGCCGGCCCGCTCGAACGCATCGGCCCAGCCATGATCGAAGACGTACTCTCCCTGGCTGTGGTTCTTCAGATAGCAGGGAACGGCGCCGATGAGCGTGCCGTCCGGTGTCTCCAGCCTCAGGTGCTGCGCCAACCAGCCCGTGCGGCGGTCGGCACACCCGCTCTCCTCAAGAGAAAGCAGAAAGTCATATGATATGAACGGGTTGTAGGGTGTTGTTGAATCGCCGCGCGTGGTCCCGGCGAGAGCGTCCCATTCACTGCGGGAGAACGCCGCCATGCTCCGCACGACGCGAATGACGAATTCGCCGCCGGATTGCGCTTCCTCGTCGCAACTATCGCTCATGGGTTCTTAGATACGACAGCCGTTGTGCGATGCAAGATCGGCCGGCTCGATTTGCAGCACTAGGCTTCGAAACCTTCAAAGGTCATCTGGTCGGCATGCGTAAATGTCACGTCACGCGCCTGGTCGTTGCGCACGGTCCAGGTGATGACGGGCATCGCGAGCTTTTCCCGCACGAAACCGACGAACGGATTGGGCAGGTCGTGCACCCCGAACGAGACGAACGAGATCGGGTGCGCCAGCATCGAGAAATGGGCTTCGAGATCGCGGATCGTTCGCCCGTGCGCCGTCAATCCGGCCGGGATGCCGGGTGCATCGCTCGCGAATTGGCGAATGAGCCAGTGGTCGAACGACATGATCGCGGCATGACCCCGATATGACGACAGCGTTTTCGCGACGGCGGCGACCAGCCCATCATCCTTGCCCTCGGTGCCCTTCAACTCGATCACCACCGGCACGCGACCGTCAACCAGCTCCAGCATCTCAGCAAGCGTCGGCACGTGGTCGGCCGTGCCGCCGATCTGCATCTGCGCGAGGCTCGCGACGGTCTGTTCGTAGACGAAGCCCTCGCGGCCGACGAGCCGGTTGAGGACAGCGTCGTGGAAAACGACCGGCACACCATCGGAGGAAAGGTGCACGTCGCATTCGATCGCGTAGTTCCTCTCCGCCGCGGCATCGAACGCTGACAGGGTGTTTTCCCAACGCGCGTTATTGAGGTCGTGGTAGCCGCGATGGGCGATCGGACGGCTGGTGAGCCAGGCGATGTCGGTCATGGATGTCGTGATCGCTATTTGAGTTCGGCGATGGCTTCGATTTCCACCGCAGCGTTGAGCGGCAGCACCGCCACGCCGACGGCCGAGCGCGCATGCTTGCCGCGTTCGCCAAGCGCCTCGGCCAGAAAGTCCGACGCGCCGTTGGCAACCAGGTGCTGTTCCGTGAAGTCCGGGGCCGAGGCGACAAACACAGTGATCTTCACGATGCGCGCAATCTGCTCGAGATCGCCGGTCGCTGCCTGGATCTGCGCCAGAATATTGATGGCGCAAAGTCTCGCCGCCTTCTTGCCGGCCTCGGTGTCGAGGTCGCGACCAAGCAGGCCGGTTACCAGCTTGCCGGTTTCAAGTGGCAACTGGCCTGCCGTCATCAGCAGCTTGCCGCTTTGGGCATAAGGCACATAGTTGGCCGCAGGCGCAGCCGCTGCGGGCAAGGCCACGCCCAGCGCGTCGAGGCGTTTTTGGATTGTGTCCGACATGGTCTATTCCTTATGCTGCGGGGCAGGCGAGGGAACGGCTTCCGATAGCGCCCTGCTTCTGCCACGAATATTTCCTGTGGTGAATAGAAAGAATGCGGACCTCGCCGCGCTTCGGAGATTTGTTCATGCGCATTGTGCGCCTTGCCCTGCCTGCCTTCCTGTCCGCCATTCCGGCAACCGTGGTGCCCGCCCATGCAGGCGCCCTGATACCGCACCGTGCCGTCTACGACCTGACCCTCGACGAGGCATCCGACCGCTCGGGAATCACCGGCATCACCGGCCGCATGGTCTATGAATTCAACGGGTCCGCCTGCGAAGGCTATACGGTCACGTTTCGCTTCGTCACGCAGATTGACACCGCGGATCTGTCGCGCGTGACCGACCAGCAGACGACCACCTACGAGGATGGCGATGGCGAGAGTTTCCGCTTCGTCACGCGCTCCTTTGTCGACGAGGCGCTGGACACGGAACTGCGCGGGACCGCGCGGCTGACGCCGGCGTCCAAGCCGGATGCGACCGTCGTTTCCATCGAGAAGCCGGAAACGCAGGAGATTCGCCTTGCGGCGACCCAGTTCCCGACGCAGCACCTTCTGGAACTGTTGAAGAAGGCGGAAAGCGGCGAGACATTCTACGAGACGACACTGTTCGACGCGTCCGACAAGGCCGACCAGGTCATGACGACGACCGTCATCATCGGCCGCGAGGCCAAGGCGTCGGCGAACGACCCCGAGCAGAAGGCGCTGGCGCCGATGGCCGAGGAGCCGTTCTGGCCGGTGGACGTGGCGTATTTCGACATGAAGGACGAGCAGGGGGAGGAGCTTCCGACCTACCGCATCAGCTTCAAGCTCTACGAGAACGGCGTAACCCGCGATCTCGTCATGGATTACGGCGATTTTTCCATGACCGGCCGGCTTGTCGACCTGGCGCTGTTCGACGAACCGCTATCCTGCACCGAATAACCGGCGGCAACGGCACGAATGGCGGTCTATGTCGACAATGCGATCTGGCCCTGGGCAGGCCGGCGCTGGTGCCATCTGCTTGCCGATGACGAGGCCGAGCTGCACCGATTCGCTGCCAGAATCGGCGTGCATCGCCACTCCTATCAGGGCCCGCCGAAGACGTCGGCGCCGCATTACGACCTGACGGGCTTCGAGCGCGACCGCGCCGTGCGCATGGGCGCGCTGCCGGTTGGCCGCGACGTGATCGTCGATGTGTTCCGCCGTGTCCGCCAGCCGAGGAAGGTATCCGGCGCGGCGGCCATTCCGGCTGCGGCGGAATGACCTGCCACACATCAGGTTGCGTTTTGCGCGCTTAGCCTCTATATGCGCGCACATTCCACACACGGGCTTTGGCCTCTGTCCGGGAGAAATCCGGCTGAGACCTCCGGTGGCGGAGCGGGAGCGATCCCATCCGTCAATGGTCCGTGGAGGCAAACCGGAAAAGGATAAGACAATGGCTCTGCCTGATTACAGCATGCGCCAGCTTCTCGAGGCTGGTGTTCACTTCGGCCACCAGACCCACCGCTGGAACCCGAAAATGGCGCCCTACATCTTCGGCGCCCGCAACAACATCCACATCATCGACCTCTCGCAGACGGTTCCGCTGCTGCATCAGGCGCTGAAGCTGGTTTCCGACACCGTGGCCCGTGGCGGCCGCGTACTCTTCGTCGGCACCAAGCGCCAGGCTTCGGACATCGTCGCGGATGCGGCCTCCCGTTCGGCGCAGTACTACGTCAACTCGCGCTGGCTCGGCGGCATGCTGACCAACTGGAAGACGATCTCGAACTCGATCTCCCGTCTGCGCAAGCTCGACGAACTCCTCGCCGGCGACGCCCAGGGCTTCACCAAGAAGGAGCGCCTCAACCTGGAGCGCGAGCGCGAGAAGCTCGACAAGGCCCTCGGCGGCATCAAGGACATGGGCTCGACGCCGGACCTGATGTTCGTGATCGACACCAACAAGGAAGCGATCGCGATTCAGGAGGCCAAGCGCCTCGGTATCCCGGTCGTGGCGATCATCGATTCCAACTGCGATCCGGACAAGGTCGACTACCCGATCCCGGGCAACGATGACGCCGCCCGCGCGATCCAGCTCTATTGCGACCTGATCTCCAAGGCTGCCATCGACGGCATCGCCCGCCAGCAGGGCGCCATGGGCGTGGACGTCGGCGCTTCCGAAGAAGCTCCGACCGAGCCGACCCTGGACGAGACGCCCGCAGAGGAAAACAAGGGCGCGTGATCCTGCCGGCCGCTTCGGCGGTCTTGAAACCTGAACCTTCGGCAGGCGCACCTGGAAGAACCCACGGTGCGCCTTGCCTTTTGAACGATACGGAAACTGAAGAGGCGACAATGAGCATTTCTGCTGCACAGGTCAAACAACTGCGCGACATGACCGGCGCGGGCATGATGGACTGCAAGGCGGCCCTGGCCGAAACCAATGGTGACATCGAGGCCGCCGTCGACTGGCTGCGCAAGAAGGGTATCTCCAAGGCTGACAAGAAGGCCGGACGTACGGCCGCAGAGGGCCTGATCGGCGTCGCGTCCGAGGGCACTTCGGCGGTCGTCGTCGAGGTCAATTCCGAGACGGACTTCGTTGCCCGCAACGACGCCTTCCAGGACATCGTGCGCAATGTCGCCCAGGTTGCCCTTGCAACCGACGGTTCCGTCGACGCCGTTGCCGCCGCGACCTATTCGGGCTCGCAGAAGTCGGTCTCCGACACGATCAAGGACGCGATCGGCACGATCGGCGAGAACATGAGCCTGCGCCGTTCCGCCAAGCTCTCCGTGTCCAACGGCGCGGTCGCCACCTATGTGCACAATGCCGTCGTCGAAAATCTCGGCAAGATGGGCGTGCTCGTGGCGGTGGAAACCACCGGCGATGCAGACGCTGCGCGTGCCTTCGGCCGCCAGGTTGCCATGCACGTGGCCGCGACCAACCCGCTGGCACTGACCGCCGAAGAAGTCGATGCGGGCGCGGTTGCTCGCGAGAAGGACATCTTCGCCGCCCAGGCGCGCGAATCCGGCAAGCCGGAGAACATCATCGAGAAGATGGTGGAAGGCCGCATGCGCAAGTTCTACGAGGAAGTCGTGCTGCTCAAGCAGGCCTTCGTGCTGAACCCCGATATGACTGTCGAGCAGGCCCTCAAGGCCGCCGAGAAGGACATCGGCGCGGAAGCCAGGATCTCCGGTTTCGTGCGCTTCGCGCTCGGCGAAGGCATCGAGAAGGAAGAGAGCGACTTCGCAGCCGAGGTCGCAGCTGCAGCCAAGGGGTGAGAAGCCGGTTCGCCGGAGGCGAGTTCCTCATGCCGGTGGCATGACGAAAGGCTTCGAACGCCGGGGAGCTGCTGTAGATAGCCGGACCCCGGCCGAAGATCATCGCAACTGCTCGAAGGGCGCCGCGTGACATCGCGGCGCCCTTCGTGTATCGCAGCTTCGCATCAGCCGACCAAGAGGACCCCATGCCCCCCAAACCCGCCTTTCGCCGTGTCCTTCTCAAAGCCTCCGGCGAGGCGCTCATGGGTGAACAGGGCTTCGGTATCGACGTCTCCGTCGTCGATCGCATTGCCGCCGATATCAAGCAGGCGCGCGACATGGGCGTCGAGGTTGGCGTCGTGATCGGTGGCGGCAACATCTTTCGCGGCGTCGCAGTGGCCTCCAAGGGTGGCGACCGTGTGACCGGCGACCACATGGGCATGCTGGCCACCGTGATCAATTCCCTCGCGCTGCGGACGTCGCTGGTCAAGATCGGCGTCGAAGCGGTGGTTCTCTCGGCGATAGCCATGCCGGAGCTTTGCGAAAGCTTCTCTCAGCGCCAGGCAACAGCCTACATGAACCAGGGCAAGGTTGTGATCTTTGCCGGCGGAACGGGAAATCCGTTCTTCACGACCGATTCCGCAGCCGCGCTGCGCGCCGCCGAGATCGGCGCCGATGCGCTGTTCAAGGGCACCCAGGTGGACGGCGTCTATACGGCGGACCCGAAGAAGGATCCGGCCGCCAAGCGCTACGACCGCATCACCCATCAGGAAGTGTTGCGCAACGGCCTGTCGATCATGGATACGGCCGCAATTGCACTTGCACGCGAGAACAACATTCCGATAATCGTCTATTCGATTCATGAAGAAGGTGGTTTCGGTGCCATTTTGCGTGGCGAAGGCCGCTGCACAGTCGTCAGCGAAGCCTGACGACGTCCGCCGAAGAACACCACAGAGAACGACCGGCGACGCCGGAAGCGGAGGGTTGAGATGAGCACCGGAATTGATTTCAAGGACCTGCAGCGACGCATGGAAGGTGCGATCAGTGCGTTCAAGCACGATCTGGCATCGCTGCGCACGGGCCGCGCTTCCGCGAACCTGCTCGACCCTATCCAGGTTCAGGCTTACGGCGCGCCCATGCCCATCAACCAGGTCGCGACGGTGACGGTGCCCGAACCGCGCATGATCTCGGTTTCGGTGTGGGACAAGCAGCTTGTCGGCGCCGTCGATCGCGCCATCCGCGAATCCAATCTTGGCTTCAATCCGATCGTCGACGGTACGAACCTTCGCATCCCGCTGCCGGAGCTCAACGAGCAGCGCCGCAAGGAGCTGGTCAAGATCGCGCACCAGTACGCGGAAAACGCGAAAGTGGCCGCCAGGCATGTTCGCCGCGACGGCATGGAAAATGCCAAGAAGGCGGAGAAGGACGGCGAGATCAGCCAGGACGACTCGCGCGTCCAGTCGGAACGTGTGCAGAAACTGACCGACGACACGATCACCTCGATCGACAGCCTTCTGTCCGAGAAGGAAGCGGAGATCATGCAGGTTTGACCGCGCCTGTGCCGGAGCGTCGCTCCGGCGCGCGGGACCCGCGGAAAGGAAACGGGATTTGAAGCCCGCCCATATCGCGATCATCATGGACGGCAACGGCCGCTGGGCCAAGGCACGCGGCCTGCCGCGCGCTGCGGGTCATCGCGCCGGCGTGGAAGCACTGCGCCGCACGGTGAGGGCCGCAGGTGACCTCGGCATCGAATGGCTCACCGTTTACGCGTTCTCTTCGGAGAACTGGTCGCGACCCAAGGCCGAAGTCAGCGACCTTATGGGCCTTCTTAAGCTATTCATTCGCCGCGACCTTGCCGAAATCCACCAGGCAGGCGTGCGTGTGCGCATGATCGGCGAGCGGGCAAGCCTCGCCCCCGACATCAGGGCGCTCGTCGAAGAAGCCGAGACGCTGACCGTCGCCAACCGATCGATGAACCTCGTGATCGCCTTCAACTATGGTGCCCGCGACGAGATAGCCCGCGCGGCAGCAGCGATCGCAGAATCCGTCCGGGCCGGCACCCTCGATTCGGCCGACATCACGCCGGAGGCATTCGGCCAGTTCCTCGACACGAAACTGATACCGGACCCTGACCTGATCGTCCGCACGAGTGGAGAGCAGCGGCTGTCCAATTTTCTGCTTTGGCAGGCGGCCTATTCCGAACTGGTATTCATGCCCTGCTACTGGCCGGACTTCGGCCTTGCCGAACTCGAACAGGCAATCGAGAGCTTTGCCGCGCGCGAGCGTCGGTTTGGCGGCGTGACCGCCCGCGACGTCGCCCTATGACAAAGGGCGCAGGCCGGAGCAATTTGCAGCAGCGCGTCTTGTCCGCCATCTTGCTCGTAGCGGTGGTGCTGGCCCTGACCTGGGCCGGCGGATTCTGGTATCGCATTCTCTGTGCAGGGATCGCCGGTGCGGTCCTCTATGAATGGACGGCAATGGCGTCGCCGCGAGATGCCACCGCACACCGCATCGTTCTGTGGGGCCTTCTTGCTGTCGTTCTTGCCATGCTGCTGGCTGGCGTGCCGGCGGTAACGCTGCATATCGCCCTCGTGGTGGCAGTTATCGTCGGCGCAGCGCATGCGGCCTACGGCCAGCGGGAGTTCTGGCCGGTTGCTGGCGTGGCGTATGCGGGGCTCTCCGCGATCTCGCTTGCCGCACTGCGTAGCGACGATGCGGCTGGGCTCGCCGCGACGCTTTTCCTTTTCGCAATTGTATGGGCGACCGACATTCTCGCCTATTTCGTTGGACGCGCGATCGGCGGCCCAAAGCTCGCGCCCTCGATTTCGCCGGGCAAGACCTGGAGCGGTGCTATCGGCGGAACGATTGCCGGTATCGTCGCCGGCGGTACGGTCGCGCTTTATGCAGGCATAGTCTGGGGTGTGCTGGCGACGGCAGCTCTAGCCTTGATCCTTTCGATCGTCTCTCAGATTGGCGACCTTTTCGAATCGTCGCTCAAGCGCCGGTTCGGCACCAAGGATTCGAGCGGACTCATCCCGGGTCACGGTGGTGTGATGGATCGTGTCGATGGGCTTGTCGCCGCTGCCTTCATGCTTTTCGTCATCGGTGCGGCTGCTTCCGGACTGGACGCGCCCGCAAATGCGCTGTTCGGTCGCTGACGCTCAAGCGTTTGCAGCAACGAAAAATCGCGTCAGTTTCGGACACGGATTCGCCAGTATTGTTGCGCTAAGAGACGACAGGGTTGCGTGCCAAAAGGGTAAGGGGACGTCTTGAACGAATTTCTGACCACATTCTTCAGCTTCGACAATATCGTCATCACGACCATAATCCCCTTTCTGTTCGTGTTGACCGTGGTCGTGTTCGTCCATGAGATGGGTCACTACCTTGTCGGCCGTTGGTGCGGCATCGGGGTACGAGAGTTCTCGATAGGCTTCGGGCCGGAACTTCTGGGTTTCAACGACAGGCGTGGAACGCGCTGGAAGCTTTCCGCAATTCCGCTGGGTGGATACGTCAAGTTCGTCGGTGACATGAGCGTCACCAGCGAACCGTCGAACCGCGAGGAAGACGACTCGCTGAGCGCCGAGGAACGCAAGGTGGCGTTCCATCTGCAGCCGGTCTGGAAACGTGCCGCGACCGTTTTTGCCGGCCCTCTGTTCAATTTCCTGCTGGCGATCGCCGTGTTTACGGTGATGTTTTCGATGTATGGCCGCTATGTCGCCGAACCGACCGTTGCGGAGGTGCGGGCCGACAGCCCGGCCGATGTTGCAGGCTTCCAGCCAGGCGACCGGTTCGTCTCGGTTGACGGGCGACGTATCGACACGTTCGGGGATGTGCAGCGCCTGGTCTCGGGCCGTGCCGGAGATTCCATCGTTTTCGTCATGCTTCGCGATGGCGAGGAAGTCACGCTGACGGCAACACCGGAAGTTGTTGAGCAGGAGGATGCGCTCGGCAACACCATCCGGCTGGGTGTCATCGGTGTCGTGAACAACGCGGAGCTTGGCAAGCCGCGACATCTGACTTTCAATCCGGTCGAAGCGGTCGGAGAGGCCGCGAAGGAGACCGGGTTCATCATCGCCCGGACCGGCCAATTCCTGCAGCGCTTTGCGGTGGGGCGCGAAGACCGCTGCCAACTCGGCGGACCGGTGAAGATCGCCGATATGGCGGGCAGGGCGGCCGCGCTCGGCTTCGAATGGCTGGTGCAGCTTGTTGCCTTGCTCTCCGTGGGCATTGGCTTTCTGAACCTGCTGCCGATTCCGCCTCTCGACGGCGGGCATCTGGTGTTCTATGGGGTCGAGGCCGTCATGAGGCGCCCGGTGTCGGAACGGATCATGGAGATGGTCTACCGAATCGGCCTTGTGCTTGTGCTGGCCTTTATGGTGTTCGTGTTCTGGAACGACCTATTCGGTTGCTGAAATGTGAAGAAAATGCGTGACTTGGCGTTTCGGTTGACCGCTCGTTTACCATGGGGTCGAATTGGAGTGACGCGAAAGCCACGCTCGGGGATTTAGTAAACGCATGTTAACCCGAAGCCTTGCGTGTATGGAAAATACGGGTAATACGGTAGCAGAATTGACCGCGACGTCCGGGTTTCTCGCCGTGGGGACTACGAGAATAAAAGGTTTTAAAGCCCAATGAAGGCAGCTTCCAGTTTGTTGAGCGCCGCTTCGGCGGCCGCCCTTTCGGTCGGATTCATAGTATCCGGCGCCGGCGCGTTGCAGCTTGCATCGACGACGGTCGCGCAGGCCGCCGTCGTGAGCAGCATCGAGGTTCGCGGCAACCGCCGCGTGGATGCCGAAACCATCCGCAATAACACCGGCATTCGTCCCGGCCAGAATTTCAGCAACGCCGACGTCGATGAAGCGGTCAAGCGGCTGTTCTCGATGGGCATGTTCTCGGATGTGCGCATCAACCAGTCGGGCTCGACGCTGATCGTCAGCGTCGACGAGAACGCGATCGTCAACCAGGTTCTGTTCCAGGGTAACCGGCGTCTTAAGGACGCCGACCTCGGTCGTCAGATCCAGCTTCGTCCGCGCGGCGCTTATTCCAGCGCGATGATGGAAGCCGACGCCGAGACGATCCGTCAGGCATACGGCCGTACCGGCCGTGAAGACGCAACCGTTTCCCCGGAGGTCGTCGACCTCGGCCAGGGCCGCGTCAACGTCGTCTTCAATATTCAGGAAGGCGATCGCACGAAGATCGCTTCGGTCAGCTTCGAGGGTAACAACACCTTCTCCGACGGCCGCCTGCGCGAGGTGATTTCGCTCAAGCAGTCAAACGTCATGTCGTGGCTGACCCGCAACGACATCTATGACGAGGACCGGCTGCGTGCCGACGAGGAGGCGCTACGCCGCTTCTACTACAATCGCGGCTTCGCTGACTTCCGTGTCATCTCGGCCTTTGGCGAGTTCGACGAGGCGGCGAATTCCTATCGCGTCAGCTTCACGGTCGACGAAGGCCAGCGTTATCGCTTCGGCTCCATCGAAGTGGAGAGCACCGTCGAGGGTCTGGATGGTCAGGCACTGCGCAACCAGCTCGAGTCCCGTAGCGGCGACTACTACAGCGCCAAGGCGGTCGAGGACTCGCTGGTCGGCCTTTCGGAGCGTGTTGCCGATCTCGGTTATGCGTTCGCGCAGGTAACCCCACGCGGCGACCGCAACTTCGAGAACCAGACGATCTCCGTCGTCTATACGATCGACCAGGGGCCGCGCGCCTATATCGAGCGTATCGAGATTCGCGGCAACCAGCGCACGCGCGACTATGTGATTCGTCGTGAATTCGACTTCAGCGAAGGCGACGCGTTCAATCAGGTTCTCATCCAGCGCGCCAAGCGCCGGCTGGAAAGGCTTGATTTCTTTGAGACGGTCAACATAGCGACCGCGCCCGGTTCCGAGCCGGATCGTGTTATCCTGGTCGTCGACGTCATCGAGAAGTCGACCGGTGAGCTGTCCGTCGGCGGCGGCTACACGACCGGCAATTCGGCAACCTCCGGCTTCAGCGTCGAAGGCTCGATCGCAGAGCGCAACTTCCTTGGCCGCGGCCAGTCGATCCGCCTCTCGATGGCGGGCGGCAGGAATTCTCGCGACTACACCGTATCGTTTACGGAGCCGTATTTCCTCGGGCGTCGTATCAGCGCTGGCTTCGATATCTATCGCCAGACGCGCGAGTACAACCAGGGTTACGACAGCGAACTGACCGGCGGCACCGTGCGTTTCGGCCTGCCGATCACGCAGGCGCTCAGCACACAGTTTGCCTATAACCTGACGCAGGAAAAGTACGTCTACAGCGGCGTCTGCCTTGACGATAACGGCAATCCGATCCCGAATGATCCGCGATGCACGCTGTCGGATTACCTGAAGGACGCGATTGAAAACCAGAGCCCGTGGACCAAGTCTTCGGTCAGTGGCACGCTGCTGTTCAACACGATTGATGACATGCGCAATCCGCGCGAGGGTCTCTACCTCAACGGTACTGTCGAGGTTGCTGGTCTCGGTGGCGACGCGCAGTGGACCAAGTTGACCGCCCGCGGCAGCTACTACCACCTCCTGTCGGAGGAGCTGGACCTTGTCGGTCTGCTTTCGGCGGGCGCCGGCCACATCGCCTCCTACGGCAATGACGGGCTGCGCGTGTTCGATCATTTCCAGAACAATGATCGTATGATCCGCGGCTTCAAGAGCAACGGTATCGGCCCTTATCAGACGACGCTCGATAGCAACGGCAACACCGTTTACAACCACCTTGGCGGTACCACCTACTTCAATGCATCCGCCGAAGTGCAGTTTCCGATGCCCTTTATCCCGACCGGCATCGGCCTGCGTGCTGCCGCCTTTGCTGACGCTGCGACCCTCTACGGCAACAAGCTGACCGGCCAGGGTGCTGTTCTTGGGAGCGAGATGGAGTGGCGCGCATCGGTGGGTGCGAGCTTGATCTGGGCGTCGCCCTTCGGTCCGCTGCGTGTCGACTACGCCGTGCCGGTCATGAAGGAAGAAGGCGACCAGATTCAGAACTTCAGCTTCGGTATCTCGACCCGTTTCTAGCGCGTCGTGCCGGCATTGTGGCGGCTTCGGCAGGTCCGTTGCGCAACGAACGATGATGAGCGCGGCCTGGACCCATGGGGAGCGGGCCGTGCCCTGAAAACGGGCAAGGCGCTTCCGGGCTGGCAACCGGCCCGGAAGAGAAGGTTTGCATGACCGATCCGGTATTCTTCGAACCGTCGCGCCGGTTTACCGCGGTTGAGATCGCGACGCTGACGGGCGCGGAACTCCGCACGCCCCAGCTGGCTCAGAACGAGGTGTCGAAGCTCGTCTCAGCCGGCGAGGGCGGTCCGGGTGCCCTGATCTTCATCGACGGCAAGCGCAACGCGGCGAAACTCGAGGTCATCGAGGCTTCGGTCGTGCTCTGCACTGAAGACGTTGCCGGTTTCGTGCGCGACGGCAGCGCTATCGTCGTTTCAGCGAGGCCGCAATCCGATTTTGCTGCGATCGGCAGGATCATGTTTCCTGCCGCCGTGCGCCCTGCGCCGTTGACGGGCGAAAACGGCGTGTCGCCGGGTGCTCATGTTCATCCCGATGCGCTCATCGAGTCCGGCGCGATTATCGAGGCCGGCGCTGTCGTAGGCCCGCATGCTGCAATCGGCAGTGGAACAGTCATTGCGCCGACGGCGGTGATAGGATCTTCCTGCCAGGTCGGGCGCGACAGTTTCGTGGGGCCGGGGGCATCGGTTCAGAACGCGCTGGTCGGCAATCGTGTGATCATCCATGCCGGGGTGCGGATTGGACAGGATGGCTTCGGCTTTGCCGCAGGCCGATCCGGGCCGGAAAAGATCCCACAGATCGGACGGGTCATCATACAGGACGACGTCGAGATCGGCGCGAATACCACGGTCGACCGCGGCACGCTTTCCGATACAATCATCGGCGAAGGCTCCAAAATCGATAATCTCGTCCAGATCGCCCACAACGTCCGGATCGGTCGGTTCTGCCTGATCGCCGGTCTTTGCGGCTTGTCCGGCTCGGTACAATTGGGCGATGGGGTAATGCTGGGCGGCAGTGTCGGCCTTGCCGACCACATTAGCATCGGCAGTGGCGCCGCCATCGCGGCGCGCAGCGGCGTGATGAACGACGTTCCGGCCGGCGCGCGCTGGGGTGGTGCACCTGCACAGCCGCTGAAGAGCCTGTTCAGAGAGATCGCGACGATCCGAAAACTCACAAACGACCAGACGGGAAAGGGACCGCGGGATGAATGACACCGCAGCCGCCAACTCGCTCGACAGCCTGGACATACTTGGCCTGATGCGGCTGCTGCCGCATCGCTATCCGTTTCTGCTTGTCGACCGCATCATCGAGATCGACGGCGACAATTCTGCAATCGGCATCAAGAACGTCACGGCGAACGAGCCCCATTTTCAGGGACACTTTCCCGAGCAGCCGGTGATGCCGGGGGTGCTTATCGTAGAAGCAATGGCACAGACGGCCGGCGCTATCTGCATTCGCTCAACCGGCGAGGACAAGCCGTCGCTCGTCTATTTCATGACCATCGACAACGCCAAGTTCCGCCGCCCGGTGGTGCCGGGCGATCGCCTGGAAATCCACGTCAGGAAGCTCAAGCAGCGCGGCAATATCTGGCGTTTCGCCTGCGAGGCAATCGTCGAGGGAACCAAGGTTGCCGAGGCCGAAATATCGGCGATGATGTCGCCCAAGCCGGCAAACTGAGCCGCCGAGATCATGACCAGCGAAACATTCATCCACCAGACCGCCTTCGTGGAGCCAGGCGCGCAACTGGGCACCGGTGTCCATGTCGGACCCTTCTGCCATGTGGGCGCGGAGGTCGTGCTCGGTGACAATGTTCACCTTGCCGGCCATGTCTCGGTAACGGGCGCCACCACCGTCGGTGCGGGCACCCGCGCGCAGGCATTCGCCGCGCTGGGCGGGCCGCCGCAGGATTCCAAGCACAAGGGCGGCCGCACGACGCTGACCATCGGTGAGAACTGCGACATACGCGAATCCGTGACGATGAATGTAGGCACCGATAGCGGCCGCGGTGCCACGACCGTCGGCGCCAACGGCTTCTTCCTTGCCTACTCGCATGTGGCCCATGATTGCATCGTCGGCGACAACGTCACACTGACACACGGCGCGACGCTCGGCGGCCATTGCGAGATCGGCGACTACGTCATTATCGGTGGCCTGACCGCAGTCCATCAGTTCGTCCGGGTGGGGCGCCGTGCGTTCCTTGGCGGCTGCTCCGCCGTCGTCGGGGACGTCATCCCCTACGGTATGGCTGTTGGCAACCGCGCGAAGCTGCGCGGCTTCAATGTCGTGGGCCTGAAGCGCTCGGGCATGGCGCGCAGCGACCTTGCAAACCTGCGTGCGGCCTATCGCATCCTGTTCTCGCCGGAAAAGCCCCTGCTCGAAAGTGCCGAGGAGGTGCGGGTGCAATTTGCCGACTCGCCGGCGGTCATTGAGATCGTCGACTTCATCACGCAGCGCGGCAAGCGCCACTTCGCCGTACCGCCGCTCGATGGCGACGATGCCGCGGATGATGACCAGGGCTGACCAGCCGAACGCGCAGGCAAGCCGTGACGGCCGCATCGCCGTCATCGCCGGCGGCGGAGCACTGCCGGTCGCGGTTGTGCGGACGCTCCTCGATCGCGGAGAAAAGCCTTTCGTTATCCTGATTGCCGGGGAAGTCGACGACGAGCAGTCTTTTGACGGTGCAGAGCAGGCCGTGCTCGCAGTTGAGGATTTCGGCCAGGCGTTGCCGCTTCTCAAGAAGCACGGTGTGAAACGCTTGGTCATGTCGGGCAACGTCGTCCGGCGCCCGAATTTGCGCCGGGTACGGTGGAACCTGTCCACCCTGGCGCTGTTGCCGCGCGTGGCCGCCGGCCTCTTGCGCGGAGACGACGGGCTGTTGCGCACAATCATCGAGATTGCGGAGGCCAACGACATCGCCGTGGTGGGCCCGCACGAAATCGTACCGGACCTGCTGGCACCGGAAGGTACATTGACGCGCGCGACGTCGACATCACGCGACCGTCGCGACCTGGAAGCGGCATCGGAAGCGGCCCTTGCGATTGGGCGGCTCGACATCGGCCAGGCAGCGATCGCGATCGGCGGACGCGCCGTCGCGCTCGAAGGCATAGAGGGCACGGACGGACTGCTGGAGCGCACAGCACAGATGCGTGGCCACGGAAGGCTGGCTGGCAAGAAGCGGGGTGTTCTCGTCAAACACTGCAAGCCTCTTCAGGAGCGCCGCGCAGACCTGCCCGCCATAGGCCCGCAGACGGTGGAGGGCGCCCACAAGGCGGGTTTGGCGGGCATTGCCGTCGATGCCGGGCGCTCTTTCATCCTCGATTTCGACAAGACGATTGCCCGCGCCGACGAACTTGGCCTGTTCGTCGTCGGAATGCCCGCGAAACCGGAGGACGATCAATGACGCCGGCCAGGCCTTTGCGAATAGCAGTCGTTGCCGGCGAGGAATCCGGCGACCTGCTTGGCGCGGACCTTGTGAGGGCATTGGCAGCGCGTACCGGACATGAGGTGGAGCTGGTCGGCGTCGGCGGCCGGCATCTACAGGCGCTCGGCCTGGACCCGTTGTTCGATGGCTCCGAGATCGCGTTGATGGGCGTGAGCGCTGTTGTCGCGAGCTTGCCTCGCCTTATGCGCCGCCTCAACGAAACAGCACAGGCTGTGGTGCGCGCCGCGCCCGATTGCCTCGTGACCATCGACAGCCCCGATTTCTCCTTGCGCGTCGCGAAGAAGGTGAGGGCGGCCGATCCGTCGATCCCGATCATCCATTATGTGTGCCCAAGCGTCTGGGCATGGCGGCCCGGACGGGCTCCGGCCATGCGGCCTTATGTCGACGAGGTGCTATGCCTGCTGCCGTTCGAGCCGAAGGCCTTGGCCGATCTCGACGGGCCGCACGGCACCTATGTCGGTCATCGGCTGGTGCGCCACCCAGGCATTGTCGCCGCAGCCGAGGCACAGGCGGCGCGGGCTCGCGCATCGGATCAACCGAAAAAGCTGCTGATCCTGCCCGGCTCGCGTCGTAGCGAGGTCAAGCGGCTGCTTGAGCCCTTCGGCGAAGCCGTGCGCATCCTTGCCGCGCGTGGCAATTTGTTCGATGTGACGATCCCGACAGTGCCTCATGTCGCGCCTCTGGTGGAAGCGGGCACGGCAGACTGGCCGGTGCGTCCGCGCGTCGTCCATGGGGACGAGGAGAAGTGGCAGGCGTTTGCCGAGGCCGATGCCGCAATTGCCGCATCCGGTACCGTCACGCTGGAGCTGGCGCTGTGTGGCGTGCCGTTCGTCTCATGCTATCGCACCGATCCCGTCATCGGTTCGGTAATGGCCCGCATGATCACGGCATGGTCGGCTTCGCTGCCAAATCTGATTGCGGACTGGCCAGTCGTGCCGGAATATTACGATGGCCAGCTCCGGCCGGGGCGGCTCGCGCGCTATACTGAGCAGCTCACCGCTGATACGCCAGCCCGCGCTGTCCAGATGGCCGGCTTCGCCGCTATCCGTGAAGCCATGGAAACGGACAGGCCATCAGGCGAACTTGCAGCCGAAGCGCTGCTGGCGGTTCTCGAGAAGAAGCCAGGCTGAACGAAAAAGGGCGCCAACGGCGCCCTTCTTCTTGTCTCGAAAGTATCGATCAGCGCTTGGCAATCGGCACGTAATCGCGCTCGCCATGGCCGGTGTAGAGCTGGCGAGGACGGCCGATCTTCTGGTGCGGATCCTCGATCATCTCCTTCCACTGGGCAATCCAACCGACCGTACGGGCGACTGCGAAAAGCACGGTGAACATAGTGGTCGGGAAGCCGAGCGCCTTGAGTGTGATGCCGGAATAGAAGTCGATGTTGGGGTAGAGCTTCTTCTCGATGAAATACTCGTCCGTCAGCGCGATCTTTTCCAGCTCCATGGCGACGTCGAGAAGCGGATCATCCTTGATACCGAGCTCGCCCAGAACCTCATGCGTGGTCTTCTGCATGATCTTGGCGCGCGGATCGTAGTTCTTGTAGACGCGGTGGCCGAAGCCCATCAGGCGGAACGGGTCGTTCTTGTCCTTGGCGCGGTCGATGAACTCGGGGATGCGGTCGACGGAACCGATCTCCGCCAGCATGTTGAGCGCAGCCTCGTTGGCCCCACCATGCGCCGGGCCCCACAGACAGGCAATGCCGGCAGCGATGCAGGCGAATGGGTTGGCGCCGGAAGAGCCGGCGAGCCGAACCGTCGAGGTCGACGCATTCTGCTCGTGGTCGGCATGCAGGATGAAGATGCGCTCCATCGCGCGCGCCAGCACCGGGTTGACCTTGTAGTCCTCGCAAGGCACGGCGAAGCACATGTGCAGGAAGTTGGCGGCGAAATTCAGCTCGTTCTTCGGATAGATGAAGGGCTGGCCGACATGGTACTTGTACGCCATCGCGGCGATCGTCGGCATCTTCGCGATCATGCGGATCGAGGCGACCATGCGCTGGTGCGGGTCGGAGATGTCGGTGGAGTCGTGATAGAACGCCGACATAGCGCCGACGACGCCGCACATAACCGCCATCGGATGCGCATCGCGGCGGAAGCCGGTGAAGAACCGGGTCATCTGCTCATGCACCATCGTATGGCGCGTCACGCGGTAGTCGAAATCGTCCTTCTGCGCCTTCGTCGGCAGCTCGCCGTAGAGAAGAAGGTAGCACACTTCCAGGAAGTCGCCGTGCTCGGCAAGCTGGTCGATCGGATAGCCGCGGTGCAGCAGCATGCCAGCATCACCGTCGATATAGGTGATTTCCGATTCGCAGCTCGCGGTGGATGTGAAACCGGGATCGTAGGTGAACAGCCCGGTGTCCTTGTAGAGCGAGCTGATGTCGATGACCTCTGGTCCGACCGAGCCTTTTCGTACCTTGAATTCGCTGGCTTTGCCGTTCAATTCAAGCTTTGCAGTCGAACTGGTCATCCCTATCACCTCTCAATGTACGTTAGCCCGCCCTCGACGCCGATCAGCTATGACGCATAACAACCGTGCTCCGATTGCGCGCTCTTGCTATCCGATTTGCGGGAGCGTGCCAAGCTATCCCAAGGTCACATTGTTGCAACGCAAAAAACGCGACTTCGCCACAATCGTTCAGGTGCTTTGATCGCGCAGCCGGCCGAGGCTTTCTTCCCGGCCAAGGACTGCAAGCACGTCGAAAACGCCGGGCGATGTGGCCCTGCCGGTCAGCGCTGCACGCAGCGGCTGCGCAACCTTTCCAAGCTTGAGGCCCGCCTTTTCCGCATAGGCGCGCACGACGGCTTCCGTTGTGTCTGCGGACCATTCGCCAAGCGCCTCAAAATCCGGCAGCAGCGCGGCGATCACCGAGCGCGCGTCGCCGTCGAGAATCTGCGCTGCCTTCTCATCCAGCGACAAGGGGCGCTGGACGAACAGATATTGCGCGCTGTCAGCCAGTTCGACGAGCGTCTTCGCGCGCTCCTTCAAGCCGGGCAGGGCGGCAAGCAGCATCGCCCGCTGCGCGGCGTCCGGCTCGCGCGGGATTGCGCCGGGCTGTTCCAGATAAGGCAATGTCGCGATGAACTGCTCCAGCAGCTCGCCGTCGTCGCTCTGGCGCATATGGAAGCCGTTGAGGGCTTCCAGCTTCTGATAGTCGAAGCGCGCGGCTCCCTTGTTGACGTCCTCGATCTCGAACCACTCGATCATCTGCGCGGTGGACATGACCTCGTCGTCGCCATGGCTCCAGCCGAGGCGCGCGAGATAGTTGCGCAGCGCTTCCGGAAGATAGCCCATCGCGCGATAAGCCTCGACACCCAGTGCGCCGTGGCGCTTGGAAAGCTTCGCGCCGTCCGGCCCGTGGATGAGCGGGATATGCGCCATCACCGGCACATCCCAGCCCATCGCGTTGTAGATGATCGTCTGGCGCGCCGCGTTGGTCAGGTGATCGTCGCCCCGAATGATATGGGTCACGCCCATGTCGTGATCATCTACCACGACGGCGTGCATATAGGTCGGGTTGCCGTCAGACCGCAGGATGATGAAATCGTCGAGATCCTTGTTGGGGAACTTGACGTCGCCCTGCACTCGGTCGCGCACGATCGTCTCGCCGTCCGTAGGCGCCTTGATGCGGATTGCGGGCTTCACGCCGGCCGGGGCCTCCGAGGGATCGCGGTCGCGCCAGCGTCCGTCATAGCGCGGCGGACGGCCCTCGGCGCGCGCCTTCTCGCGCATCTCCTCAAGCTCCGCCTGCGTGGCGTAGCACCGATAGGCCTTGCCGTTGCGCACGAGCTCTTCGGCCACCTCGCGATGACGCTGCGCGCGTTCGAACTGGGAGACGGGTTCCCCGTCCCAACCCAGACCGAGCCAGGAGAGGCCGTCGAGGATCGCTGCCGTTGCCACATCGGTCGAGCGCTCGCGGTCGGTATCCTCGATACGCAGCAGCATCTTGCCGCCGGTGTGCTTGGCGAACAGCCAGTTGAATAGCGCCGTGCGCGCGCCGCCGATATGCAGGTAGCCGGTGGGTGACGGCGCAAAACGGGTGACGACCTTGTCGGACATTTCTTCTTCCCCGGAAACGGATGAGGGCGCGCAGCGGCTGCGCCTGTGGTGTTTTGATGGGGCTCATGTAGCATAGAGGCTTCGGCGTGCAAGCGATTACCGGGTGGGGAACGCCGCATGGACGGGGAGACGGCGACGCGAGAAGACGAGCGCCTGCAGTTCGGCGCGCGTGTCGTCGCGCCCGAAAATGCTGCCCCCGAAGTCCATCGTCCGCAAACCATGCGAGCGCTGCCGCCGCCCGTACCCACAAGCAGTCTCACTCCGCTCGCGAGGCTCGGTCCTGCGCTGCGCCGCAGCTTCTACAGCGAGCTTGAGCATGGCACCGCGTTCGTCTTCGTGCCGGTTTTCATCGCGCTGGGCGCGCTTTTCTATTTCTCGGCACCGGCCGAGCCAGGACTTGGCGGCCTGCTTCTGGCCACTGGTCTGCTCGCGGCCCTGTCACTCGCGCTCGCAAACCGGCCTGGACTACGGATGGCGTCGCTCGCGGTGTTGATCACGCTCACGGGCGTTCTTGCCGCGAAATTCGAGACATGGCGGGCCAGCACGCAGATGCTCGGCTCCGAGATTTCGACGCGCCTTACCGGCCGCGTTGTGCGCATCGAGCAGCAGGCATCCGGACGCATCCGCCTGACGCTGGATGTCATCGCGACCGAGCGGCCGGTGCTTCGTTATGCGCCGGATCGCGTTCGTGCAACCGCCCGCGCGGTGCCAGAAACATTGCGGCCTGGAGATGCCGTGCAAGGTCTTGTCCGGCTGATGCCTGCTTCCGGGCCAGTCCGCCCGCAAAGCTATGACTTTGCCTTCAACAGCTACTTCGACGGTATCGGCGCGGTCGGCTTTTTCCTCAGAAATCCGGAGCTCGTGGAAACGGCAGACAAACCCGGGTTGATGACTGCCGCCGCCGCATGGGTGGAGGGCTGGCGTACGCGCATGGCGCAGGACATCGCGGCCAGCATCGGCGGCCCTGAGGGCGCTATCGCGGCCGCGCTGATTACGGGTATCCGCGCAGGCATACCGGAAGAGATGAACGAGGCACTGCGGGTGGTCGGGCTCTATCACGTCATCTCCATCTCCGGCCTGCATATGGCCCTGGTGGCCGGGACCGTTATGTTCGGCTTGCGAACCGCCTTTGCGCTTGCACCGGGCTTTTCGTCGCGATGGCCGGCGAAGAAATATGCCGCCTTCGGTGCGCTCACCGCGACGGCGGCCTACCTCGTCATTTCGGGCGCAGGCATTGCCGCGCAGCGCAGCTTCACCATGCTTGCGGTGATGCTGCTTGCGGTCATGGTCGACCGCGCGGCGCTCACGATGCGCAACCTTGCCATATCGGCCGTCATCATCCTGCTGATTGCCCCGCATGAGGTGATGGGGCCGAGCTTCCACATGTCGTTTGCCGCAACCGCCGCGCTTGTGGCCGCTTACGCGGCCTGGGCCTCGTACCGCGAAAGGCGGACGCCGCGCCGACAGGCCGCAAAGTACGGTCCCGTGCGGCTGGCCTTCACAACGGGCATGAAATACGTCTCGGGACTGTCGCTGACGTCAGTCGTCGCGGGTCTCGCAACGGCGCTTTTCACCGCATGGCACTTCCAGCAGGTTTCGCCGCTCGGCCTCGTCGCCAACCTTGCGGCAATGCCATTCGTCTCCGCCGTCGTCATGCCGGCGGCGGTGCTCGCATGCCTGTTGATGCCCTTCGGCCTCGAAGGGCCGGCGTTGTATGCGATGGGGATGGGCATATCCGCGATGAATTCGATAGCCGTGTGGCTTGCCGAGCGATCGGCATTCGACGCCACCGGCGCGATCCCGCTTTCGGCGGTGCTGATGCTGACCGCAGCGCTGGCGATCCTGACGATGGCTGGCAGCGCCCTGCGCTGGGCAGCACTTCCGCTGCTCATCGCCGGGGCGTTCCTGATCGCGACACGGCAGTTGCCGCATGTCTTCGTCTCGGAGGACGCGCGGCTCGTTGCTGTCGATCGCGGCAATGGGCGCCTCGCCGTCAACCGCGCGCGACCAAGCGCCTTTACCATCCAGAATTGGCAGCGGGCCGCACAAGCCGGCGAACTGGTTTGGCCCATCGAAGGTGATGCCGGGCTCCCGCCTCATGCCGCCCTGAGTGACGATGAGAGCGAGTTGCCTTTCCGGTGCGGCGAAGGGCTTTGCATAGCGCGCCATGGCGGCGGCGGCATAGTCGTTCACGCCGACGGCGAACGAACGGCTTCGACTGCGTGTTCTTATGCCAGCCTGATCGTCATCGACGACGCCACTGCGAACAATCCTTGCCGGGATAGCAGCGTTGCGGTCATCACCAAGCGCGATCTGGCCCGCCGCGGCAGCGCCGAGATCGTCTTCGAGAACGACATCATCAGGGAAACACGCGGGACCGGAGCAAGCCCTGGCACAGGCGCCAGCGACTTGGATCGCACTTCCGCGAGACCGGCTTTATACCCAAACATCCGTTTCGCGATCCGCGAACCTTATCGGCACTGGCACGCGCACCGGCAGTATTCGCGGGAGGCGAGGGGACTTCCACCCTGGCAGAAATCGCAAGGTGAGTAACACCCCGCCGGCTGCCGCGATACCTTTGCAGCGGAAGCGCTGATCGGTGCGTCCTTCAAGGCTCGCGGAGCCTGTCCTCGGGCTCGCCGAAGGCAAGACCCGGGGGCTCGCATCTCAGCATGAGGGAGGGTGTGCATCGCCCGGGAATCCTGCTGCCCGACGGGCTATTCCTTGACGTGCATAGAGCCCAATAGGTTGGATTCGATCAATCCGCCCCTCATGCTCATCCTCAGTCGAGCATGACCTTGTCTAAGGGCCGCTCAATACCGCCGAATAAGCCCGACAAGCCTGCCTTGCACCTTCACGCGATCGGGACCGAAGATACGGGTTTCGTAGGCCGGATTGGCGGCCTCCAGTGCGATCGAGGCGCCCTTGCGGCGGAACCGCTTGAGGGTTGCTTCCTCATCGTCGACGAGCGCCACCACGATGTCGCCGGGATTGGCGGTCTGGCCGTCGCGGATGATGACGGTGTCGCCGTCGAAGATGCCAGCCTCGATCATCGAGTCGCCCTTGACCTCGAGTGCGTAGTGCTCGCCGCCCGAAAGCATTTCCGGCGGAACGCTGATCGAATGCGTCCTGTGCTGGATCGCCTCGATCGGCACGCCGGCGGCAATCCGGCCCATTACGGGAATCGCAACGGCCGCACCGGCATCATCGTCATTGCTGGCAGCCTGGATGCGCGAGGGTTCAGGCGCTCGGCCAAGGCTGCCTTGAATGACGCTGGGCGAGAACTTTTTGGCCGCATTGAGCCCCGGCGCGATCGAGTCCGGCAGCCGCAGCACTTCCAGCGCACGTGCCCTGTTGGGCAGGCGTCGAATGAAGCCGCGCTCCTCGAGCGCCGTAATCAGGCGGTGAATACCGGACTTGGAAGCGAGGTCGAGCGCCTCCTTCATCTCGTCGAAGGAAGGGGGAATGCCAGTTTCCTTCAGCCTTTCATGGATGAAGAGAAGCAGTTCGTGTTGCTTGCGCGTCAGCATTCTGTTGCCCCTTTTGGGAATCAGTCCATAAACAAAACCAGAACAAACACTATCTGTTCCAGTTGTGTTCCGCAACGGCTTAAATTATCGTGAACTTGGCAGCTCGAGGCCGCCCTTATTGCCCAAGCCAGGCTCAGCGCAGCATCAACACGCGGCAGGCATCACCCGCCTCCGACGCGGCCACGTTCGGTTCGCGGATGATGAGCGCGTTGGCGTGCGCCAGTGTCGTCAGCATCGAGGAATCCTGCACGGCGAACGGCCTTGCAACGAGGCGCCCGTCCTCAAGCGTCGCTGCCGCGCGGACATAATCCTGCCGGTGATCGTTGGCCTTCATGGCTTCGCCAAGGACGGCTTCCCTTATGTCGGCAACATGTGGGCGGCCGCCAAGCTTCGCGAGCAGCGGTTTCAGGAACAGATGCGCGCAGACGAGGCTTGAAACCGGATTTCCCGGCAGGCCGAGTACACGGGTCTCGGCTAGTCTGCCGAACATCAGCGGCTTGCCGGGGCGCATGGCGATCTTCCAGAACTCGAGCGCCATGCCTTCGCCAGTAAGCACCTCGCGGACGAGGTCGTGGTCGCCGACCGAAGCACCGCCGAGCGTCACGATCACGTCGGCACCGGCCGAGATTGCGTCACGGACGCGCTCGGCAAGCACGCCGCGATCGTCAGGCGCGATGCCGAGATCCAGCACCCGAGCGCCTGCATCGCGCGCCAGCGCCGCGACCCCATAGCCGTTCGATGCGATGATCTGGTCGGGCCCGGGTTCCGAACCGGGCGGCAGCAACTCGCTGCCCGTGGCCAGGATCGCGACCAGCGGCGTGCGCACCACCGAAAGGAGCGGGTGGTTGCCGGCTGCTGCGAGCGACAGCGCTGCAGCGTCGAGCGCCCGGCCTTTGGCCAAAAGGATGTCGCCGACGCGGAAATCGAGCCCGGCAGCCCTTACGTGACGGCCAGGGGTGACCGCTTCGCTGGCGCGGATGGTTAGTCCGTCTTCGTCCGGCTCGGCATCTTCCTGAAGCAGAACCGCATCCGCGCCTTCGGGGACAGGTGCGCCTGTGAAGATGCGTACGGCCTCGCCGGCGCCGACCGCGCCATCGAAGCGCTGGCCGGCTATCGATTGACCGATGACCGTCAGAGCAGTGGATTGGTCGACCGTATCCGCGGCGCGCACCGCATATCCGTCCATTGCCGAAGCGGGGAAGGGAGGCTGCGTCCGCCGTGCCTCCACGGCGTTGGCCAGCACATGTCCGGCTGCGTCTCCAATCGCGATCTCCTCGGCGGGCAGGGCCGTCACATCGTCGAGCAGCCGGCGCAGCGCTTCGTCAACCGGCAGCAGGCCAGCCATGTCAGACGTCCTGCAGCCGGTAATCGCCGGACTTGCCGCCGGACTTTTCCACCACACGGATGTCGGAAATCGTCATGGCGCGGTCGGCTGCCTTGGCCATGTCGTAGATCGTCAGGCAGGCGACCGAAGCCGCCGTCAGCGCTTCCATCTCGACGCCGGTCTTGCCGGTCACGCGGGCGAGCGCCGTGACGCGCAGGCCGGGCAGGTTGTCATCCGGTTCTATCTCGACCGAAACCTTGGTGAGCAGGAGCGGATGGCAGAGCGGGATCAGCTCGTGCGTCCGCTTGGCGGCCATGATGCCGGCAATGCGGGCGGTGCCGAGCACGTCCCCCTTCTTTGCATCGCCGGCGAGGATCATGGCCAGCGTGGAGGGCTGCATCGTCACCGCGCCTTGCGCAACCGCCGTGCGCTCAGTCTCCTGCTTGCCGCCGACATCGACCATGTTGGCCTCGCCGGATGCGCCAAGATGCGTGAGGCCGCTCACGGCGTCAGCCTGCCAGCCGATGCGTGTCGAGACCGAGCAGCGACCGCGTAGCGCCGGCAACATCGGCCTGCCGCATCAGGCTTTCGCCGACGAGGAAGGTGGAGATGCCGGAGCGAGCCAGGCGCGCGCAGTCGGCATTGGTGAAGATGCCGCTCTCGCCGACGATGAGCTTTTCTTGGGGGATGCGCGCCGCCAGTCGCTCCGAGGTTTCGAGGCTCACCTCGAAGGTGCGCAGGTTGCGGTTGTTGATACCGACGAGCGGCGAGGACAGGTGCTTCAGCGCGCGATCCAGTTCCGCCTCGTCATGCACCTCGACGAGCACGTCCATGCCGATGGCATGGGCCTCATCCTCGAGTGCTTTCGCTTCATCGTCGGACAGGCTCGCCATGATGACGAGGATCGCATCGGCACCCCAGCTTCGCGCCTCGTGAACCTGATAGGCCTCGAACATGAAATCCTTGCGGAGCGCGGGCAGGGCGGTGGCGGCCCGCGCCTCGGTCAGGAATTCGGGCGCACCTTGGAAAGACGGGCGGTCGGTCAGCACCGACAGGCACGCAGCGCCTCCCTGCTCGTAAGCGTGCGCAAGCGCGGGCGGATCGAAGTCGGCACGGATGAGCCCCTTCGAGGGGCTCGCCTTCTTGATCTCGGCGATCAGCGCGAACTGTCCGGCTTCGTGCCTGGCCTCGAGCGCCTTGCGAAAACCGCGAGGCGGGGTCTGGTCGGCAGCCCGCGCCTTGACCTCGGCAAGCGGAAGCTCGGCCTTGGCAGCAGCGATCTCCTCGCGCTTGTAGGCCTCGATCTTGCGCAGAATATCAGTCATGCCGCTCCCCGGTTGGAGACGTGCACCAGTAGTTCGAGCGCGGAGGCCGCCGACCCGTTATCGATTGAGCGGGTGGCAAGCTCCATGCCCTCGTCTAGCGTCCGGGCCTTGCCGGCCACGACAAGCGCGCCTGCCGCATTCAGGAGGGAGATATCGCGATAAGCACCCTTGTCGCCGGCAAGCACGCCACGAAGCGCCCTGGCGTTGTGAGCCGCATCGGCGCCCTTCAGGTCCTCGGGCTTGACGCGTGCCAGGCCGACCTCCTCGGGTTGGACCTCGAAGGTACGGATCTTGCCGTTCTCCAGCGCCGCGACCATCGTCGTGCCGGCCGTCGTCATTTCGTCCAGCCCGTCGCCATGGACGACCCAGACAGCTTCCGAACCCTGTGCCTTGAGCACTTCGGCGATCGGCTCCACCCATTGCGGGGCAAACACACCGACGAGCTGGCGCTTGACGCCGGCAGGATTCGACAGAGGGCCGAGCAGGTTGAAGATCGTACGGGTGCCGAGTTCCACACGCGAGGCGCCGACATGGCGCATGGCCGAATGGTGGACCGGCGCGAACATGAAGCCGAGCCCGGCTTCCTCGATGCAGGCCGCGATGGTTTCGGCCCCGATCTCGATATTGACCCCAAGAGCGGCAAGCGCATCCGCCGCCCCCGACTTCGACGAGAGTGCGCGGTTGCCATGCTTGGCCACCGGCACCCCGGCGCCGGCAACGATGAAGGCGGCGCAGGTGGAGACGTTATAGGTGCCTGACGCATCGCCACCCGTGCCGACGATGTCGATGGCGTTGGCCGGCGCGCGGACGGGAAGCATCTTGGCCCGCATGGTGGCCACGGCGCCGGAAATCTCGTCCACCGTTTCACCGCGCGTACGAAGCGCCATCAGGAACCCGCCGATCTGACTCGGCGTCGCTTCGCCAGACATCATGATGCTGAAAGCCTCGCGCGCCTCCTCGAAGGACAGCGGCGTGCCGTTCGCGACCTTGGCTATGTGAGACTTGAAGTCGTTCATTGCGTCGCTCAGAAGCTCAGCGCCTGCTGCACGGCACCACGGTCGATCGTCACCGGATATTCGGTCTGAAGCCGTGCAACGAGCTGGTCCAGCAGGTCGTCGGAGATCGCAGATGCGAAACGATCGCGGGCTTCGGCGGGCAGGGCGTCGGGACCGGCACCGGCCGGCACCAGCACATCCGTCACGCGAAACACGACCTGGGCGTCACCATCCTGCGCCGGCGCAAGGCCAGTTTCGCCCCGCGCTACGGAGAAGACGGCGGCCACGCCTGCATCGCCGAGCTCGGCATCGTTGGCGTCGCGCTTCAGTCCGCGCCTGACCTGCACCTCGAGTTCGAGTTCCTCCGCGACCTCGGTCAGGGCCTTGCCATCGGCAACCTGCTTTTCGATTTCCTCGGCGCGGGTGGCCAGTCTCGTTGCGACCTGGTTCTCCTTCCAGTCGGTAACGACCTGATCGCGAACCTCCTCGAGCGTGCGGTCGCGTGCCTCCGTGACGTCGTCGACCTCGTAGAACAGGTAACCCGACGATCCGGTGTTCAGCGGCGAATTCTCGACGCCGATTTCACTGTCGAATGCCTCCTGGAGCAGGGCGTTCGATTCGGGCAGGTCGGTCAGGATCGTGCCTTCAGGATTGCGGCCGCTGCGGTCGACCGCCTCGACCGTAACGACCTCAAGCCGGTTGCGGGCGGCGGCTTCCGCCATGGTTTCGCCGCCGGCGCGCGCATCTTCATAGCCTTCGTAGACGTCGTCCAGAATGCGGGTTGCTTCGCCCAGCGCGATGTCGCTGCGAATCTGCTGTTCGACTTCGGCGAGCGGCTGAACCTTTGCCGGCTGAACTTCCGGAACTCTAACGAGCAGCGATCCGAACGCGCCGTCGACCACGTCGCTGACTTCGCCTTCGGCCAGTGCAAACGCGGCCTCGGCGATTGCCGGGTCGGCCACGTCGGCCTTCGCGAAAGTGCCAAGCACGACGTCGCCCATCGTCTTGCCTTGCTCGGTCACGACCTCCTCGAAGGTCGCGCCGCCACGGATCTTGTCCAGCGCAGCCTGCGCGGCTTCCGCATCGGCAAAGACGAGCTGTTCGATCTTGCGCTGCTCCGGCGATGTGAAGCGAGCGGCGTTGTCCTCGTAATAACGCTCGACCTCCTCCGCCTGGATAGCGGCCGGGTCGGCAATATCTGCAGGTTCCAGCTTGACGTAGGAGATGCGCCGGTATTCCGGCGCGGCGTAATTGGCCTTGTTCTCTTCGAAATACGCTTCGAGCACATCCTGCGCAGGCTCTTCGATAGGTTCGACCAGGGACCGCGACAGGACGATGTAGTCGACCGTGCGGTCCTCGCCCTGATAGAGCGACACGGCGCGCAGGAAAGCATCCGGCGCCGTCATGCCGTCCGAGACCGCTTCGATGATCTGCTGACGCACCGCAGCCTGCTCGCGGTTCTTCAGATAGTCTTCCGGCCGCATGCCGATCTGGCGCAGCACGAAATCGAACTGGTTGCGGTCGAACCGACCGTCAGCCCCCTGGAAGGCGGGATCCTCGGCCGTCATTGCGGCCAACCGGTCGCGCGAAAGCCCGAGCCGCATCTCGCGCGCCTGTTCGTCCAGCACGGCGCCGGCCGCAAGCTGCGAAAGCACGCGGTTGTCGACACCGAACTGCTGCGCCTGTTCACGCGTCACCGGCACGCCGAATTGCTGCGACAGCAGCGAGAGCTGCCGATCGTAGGCGAGACGGTATTCGAGGATGGACACGCGCGTATCCCCTGCGGTCAGCACGTTGGAGCCGAGTCCACCGAAAATCTGTCCGGAAATGCCCCATACCGCGAAACTGAGCACCAGCATCACGAGAAGCAGCTTGGCGATCCAGGATCTGGCGGCGTTTCTGAGGGAATTGAGCATGTTTTCTTCCGGTTACCTGATGTGAGCCTCGGCAATACCGTCCTTCCCGGCCGGTGTCGATTGCTTTGTGCCCGGTTTTTGGTAGGAGAACCTAGCCTCGAGACCGAAGGAAGGGAACACGCGCGATGACACCAGGTATCCGCCCGCTGGTTGCCGGCAACTGGAAAATGAATGGCACGAGCGCATCGCTCAACGAGCTGGTCTCGATCGGCAACGGTTTCATGAAGGGGCTGGAAGCGGAAACCGACGCGCTCGTCTGCGTTCCCGCTACCCTGCTGTGGCGGGCGTCGGAAATTCTGCACCGCACGCCGGTAAAGTCTGGCGGACAGGATTGCCACGCAAAGGAGACGGGCGCGCATACCGGCGACATTTCGGCCGAAATGCTCAAGGACGCGGGTGCGTCGGCCGTCATCGTCGGCCACTCCGAGCGGCGCACCGACCATGGCGAAACCGACGCGGATGTGCGCGCGAAAGCGGAAGCGGCGTGGCGTGCGGGGATCGTCGCGATTATCTGCATCGGCGAGACGCAGGCCGAACGTGAAGCCGGACAGACCCTCGACGTACTGTCGCGCCAGATCGCCGGCTCCGTGCCGCATGGAGCGACCCACGCGACCGCCGTCATCGCCTACGAGCCGGTCTGGGCCATCGGAACGGGACTGACGCCTTCTGTGGACGACGTCGCGCAGGCGCATGCTCATATCAGGACCGAACTGACGAAACTCGTCGGCGACGAGGCGGGCCGCATGCGCATTCTCTATGGCGGATCGGTCAAGCCCTCCAACGCCGGCGAGTTGCTGGCTGTGGCCAATGTCGACGGGGCACTGGTCGGCGGTGCCAGCCTCAAGGCTTCCGATTTCCTGGGCATCGCCGAGGCCTACCGGTCGTTTTAGGTGGGCAAACTTGCATATGCCGTCTTTTTTGCAGCGCCATTCCTTCCCATATGGGTTGGAATGCGCGGCAAAGGCGTGTAATGAGCCGCGTCCGCTGCGGCACAACTACAGTGCTGCGCGATAGAACAATCCGGATTGAATCATGCAGACAGTGCTCATCGTCATTCACCTGATGGTTGTCCTCGCCCTTGTTGGCGTGGTCCTCCTGCAGCGCTCCGAAGGTGGCGGGCTTGGCATCGGTGGCGGCTCCGGCTTCATGACGGCGCGCGGCGCCGCCAATACGCTGACCCGCGCGACGGCGATGCTGGCGACCGCGTTTTTCGCGACGTCGCTGGCCCTGTCGCTGCTGGCGCGTTACGGCGACCAGCCGACCGACATCTTCGACCGCATGCCGACGACCCAGCAGGGCGCGCCTTCAGGCGAGGGCGGCGTTCTCGACCAGCTTGGCGGCGAGGACACCCCGCCGGCACAAGCCCCGGAACCCGCGCAGCCGCAGGTTCCGAGCGGGCAGTAAGCATCGCCACATAGGCGAAAGACAGGGCCGGCAGGTGCCGGCCCTTTTGTTTGGGCGAAGAAAAACCGACGCCCTGACAAATTTTGACTGGTGGAATCACTCCTATCGGGTTAAGCGACGACTCCCATGGCGCGATACGTTTTCATCACCGGCGGCGTGGTTTCCTCACTCGGTAAAGGCATTGCAGCAGCAGCTCTCGGAGCCCTGCTTCAGGCGCGTGGCTACCGTGTGCGGATCCGCAAGCTAGATCCCTACCTCAACGTCGATCCGGGCACGATGTCGCCCTATCAGCACGGCGAGGTCTTCGTCACAGACGACGGCGCCGAGACCGATCTGGATCTCGGCCATTACGAGCGCTTCACCGGACGGTCCGCCAACCAGCAGGACAACATCACCACCGGGCGCATCTACAAGAACATCATCGAGCGCGAGCGGCGCGGTGACTATCTCGGCGCGACAGTGCAGGTGATCCCCCACGTCACCGACGAGATCAAGAATTTCGTCCTCGACGGCAACGACGACTACGATTTCGTCCTGTGCGAGATCGGCGGTACGGTCGGCGACATCGAGGCGATGCCGTTTCTCGAGGCGATCCGCCAGCTCGGCAACGACCTCCCGCGCGGGCAGGCGGTCTATATCCACCTGACGCTGATGCCGTGGATTCCGGCCGCTGGCGAACTCAAGACCAAGCCGACCCAGCATTCGGTAAAGGAACTGCGCTCCATCGGCATCGCGCCGGACATTCTGCTGGTGCGCGCCGACCGCGCAATCCCGAAGGAAGAGCGCCGGAAGCTGTCGCTGTTCTGCAACGTGCGCGAATCGGCCGTCATCCAGGCGCTCGACGTGGCGCATATCTACGACGTGCCGATGGCCTATCATCGCGAAGGGCTCGACAGTGAAGTGCTGGCCGCCTTCGGCATCGACCCGGCCCCCAAGCCGCGCATGGCGCCATGGGAAGGCGTCGCAGAGCGCATCCACAACCCGGAAGGCGAGGTCACGATCGCCATCGTCGGCAAATATACCGGTCTCAAGGACGCGTATAAATCGCTGATCGAGGCGCTCTCGCATGGCGGCATGGCCAACCGGGTGCGCGTGAAGCTCGACTGGATCGAGGCCGAGATCTTCGAGAAGGAGGACCCGGCGCCGTTCCTGGAGAAGGTACACGGTATTCTCGTGCCTGGCGGTTTCGGCGAGCGCGGGGCGGAAGGCAAGATTCTGGCGGCGAAGTTCGCCCGCGAACGCAAGGTTCCCTATTTCGGCATCTGCTTCGGCATGCAGATGGCCTGCATTGAGGCCGCCCGTTCGCTCGCCGGCATCGAAAAGGCCTCGTCAACCGAGTTCGGGGCGACGTCCGAGCCCGTGGTGGGCCTGATGACGGAATGGCTGAAGGGCAACATGCTCGAAAAGCGCGCGGCAAGCGGCGACCTCGGCGGCACCATGCGGCTGGGCGCTTACGCGGCGAAGCTGGGCGAGGGCACGAAGATCGCCGACATCTACGGCAATACGGATATTTCCGAGCGCCACCGCCACCGCTACGAGGTCAATGTCGACTACAAGGAGCGGCTGGAAGCGTGCGGGCTTGTCTTCGCCGGCATGTCGCCGGACGGCGTGCTGCCGGAAACGGTCGAATACCAGGATCATCCGTGGTTCATCGGTGTGCAGTATCACCCTGAGCTGAAGTCGCGCCCGCTGGAACCTCACCCGCTGTTTGCAAGCTTCATCGGCGCAGCCGTCGAGCAGAGCCGACTGGTCTGATCCGCCGATATCGCGACCGCCGCGCATCTTGATGCCGGAAACGCGGCAGTAACTCGTTTTTGTTACAAACGATCTGGCGAAGCGCCTGCATGAGGCTATGCTGGATTTGCGGTGCTGCATCGGGCGCGACGCGGGGCAATGGGGCTTGGTTTGAGTATGGTTTTCGGCTTCGTTGCAAGCCATGGTCGTCTGATCCTGTCCGCGGCCGCAGCACTTGGCGCGGTGCTGGCGACGCTCTCCACAATGCCCGAAATCCTGCTTTTTAGGGAGCGGCTGGCGCTCAGCATCTTCGAGCTTGAGAGCGATGTGGAACTCCAGCCCGTCGACCTTGCGACCCATGACGGCCTCATGCTGCGCTCCTGGTATCATCCGCCTCGCGCAGGTAAGCCGGTCATTGTCTATTTTCCCGGTCGCGTTGGTGACGTCATCAGGAAACCCCGTCACCTCTTCAGCCTCGCGGAGGAAGGCTACGGGCTGATGCTCGCCGGGTATCGCGGATATGGCGGCAATCCCGGACGGCCCAGCGAGCACAACCTTTACAAAGACGCCACTCGACTTCTGGAAAATGTCGCGGACAACCGGCTGGCCCCGAACGGCATCATTCTTTACGGCTACTCAATGGGAACCGGTATCGCCAGCTACATCGCGGCGCACTCGAAGCCCGTGGGCGTGGTTCTGGAAGCGCCCTTCACATCGTTCCGCGACATCGTCGGCCACAATGCGCGCCAGATGCCGTTGTGGCTCGTCCGCTCGCGGTTCGACACGCGGTCGCGCTACTCGTCCATCGAGGCGCCGATCCTGCTGCTCGCCGGCGAACGCGATACCGTGACGCCAGCCTCCTTCGCGACCCTGCTCGCGGCAGCCAACGAGCACCTGTCGCAACTGCACATCTTTCCCGAAGCATCCCATGACGACATGTTCGACCATGGGGCGTGGGAGGCCGTATCAAGCTTTCTCGGCGGGCTTCAGGAACTGGCCGTCGTGCCCGCCGCGGCAATGGAAGGCTTCGAACCGCTTCTCGATTGACCGTCCAGCTGCTCGGCGAGGGCTCCCCATACCCATGTATCCGGGCGGTGGAGCGGCCGATGAGGCTGTGGTATCGTCACCGCGCGGAAACGGGTATCCGACGACGATGGCCACCCCTCTCGACCTGTTGTTCAAGACACCGGGCAACGCGCCGCTCGATGGCAACGTACCGGCCGGCGTCGTGGAGGAGATGCGCGCCTATTCGGCTTATCTCGACACCGTCGTGCCGCCGAAGCGCGACGTTGACCGCAATATCCTCATCGCCACCTGGAACATCGCGCATTTCCGCTCGCTGACACGCAAATGGTCGGTGCCTGCCAGCTCGGAGGACAGCCCCAAACGCGACTACCGCAGCCTGTGGGCAATCGCAGAGATCGTGTCGCGTTTCGATGTCGTCGCTGTTCAGGAGGTGGGCGCGGGATTCGAGGCGTTGCGGGCGCTGATGGACGTGCTCGGCTCCAAATGGAGCTTCCTGATGACCGACCGCAACGAGGGGCAGGCCGGCAACAACGAGCACATAGCTTTCCTCTTCGATTCGTCGCGGGTCTCGCTTTCTGGACTGGCCGGCGAACTGGTCATCCCCGACGATGCCTCCAAATACGGATTCACCGAAGGCAGCTTCAAAAGGCAGTTCGCCCGTAATCCCTATGCCGTTTCCTTCCGCACCCGCGACACGACCTTCATCCTGGTCACCGCCCATATCGACTACGGCAACGAGGATACGCAGCGCCTGCCGGAACTGCGCGCCATCGCCCGCTGGATGCAGGATTGGGCAGCGCGGGAGAACCGGTGGCATCACAACCTGATCGCGCTCGGGGATTTCAATCTCGAGCGCATCGGCAACAAGCTCTACGAGGCCTTCGTCGAGACCGGGCTGGAAGTGCCCTTTGTGCTGCAAAGCCACCCGCGCACGATCTATGCCCGAGCATCCGAGCCTGAGAAAGACAGCTACCATGACCAGATCGCGTGGTTCTCCAAGGGGAGGGCGAAGCTGATCGACCTGGAACTCGCAGATGGCGGGATTGTCGAGACCTGGGGTCGGCTTCTCGTGGACCTGGGCCTGACGAAGGCGAGTTTCTCGGTACGTATCTCCGATCACTTCCCGCTTTGGGTCGAATTCAGGCCGTCGCAGGATTCCTCAATATCCGCTTGAAAGCGATGGCGCCCTAAGGCACACCGCGACCATGACAGAAAACACCGTACGCGCGCTCGATCACCTCGTATTGCCGACCGCAAATCTCGACGTGGCCCGCAAGCGGCTCGGAGCACTAGGCTTTACCGTGGCGCCGCAGGGCGTGCATCCGTTCGGCACCACCAACGCATGTGTCTATTTCGCCGACGGCACGTTTCTCGAACCGCTGGCGATCGGCGACCGAGATACGGTGAAATCCGCCGCGGTAACAGGCAACAGCTTCATCCTGCGCGACAGGCTTTTCCGTGGAACATATGGCGATGAAGGCCTGTCGGCCGTGGTGTTTGCGACCAAAGATGCCGAGGCCGACCATGCGGCCTTTGTCGACACTGGCATTTCGGCCGGTCCGATGGTCGAGTTTTCCCGGCCGTCGCTCGATGCCGCGGGCAGGGCCGACGTGGCGTCTTTCCGCCTTGCCTTTGCCTCGGATGGCTCGCCCGGCGCGTTTCTGTTCACCTGCGAACGCCGCAAGGTTCCGGCAATTGACCGGTCGACACTCGAAGGCCACGCCAACGGTGCGACGAGGATTACCCAGATCGATGCGGTTGCGCCCGACGCCGAGGCCTTCGCGCGGTTTTTGTCAAAGGCCGCCAATGCCAGCGTAACGGCGGCCCGCAAGATTGCCCTCGCAAACGGGATGCTCGACGTTTCCGAAGCCTCGCAGGCCGCCGATCCGCGGTTCACCGCCGTAACCTTCGGCATTCGCGACCTTGCTGCGGCCTCCGCCCTGTTCAACGCGAACGGGATCGATTACGAAACCCGCGAAAACGCCCTCCGCGTGCCGGCGACGGCCGGGCAGGGCGTCGATTTCATCTTTGAGGAGACCCGATGACCGCTCCCGACAAGACCGTCAGCGCGGGCGAAGTCCGCTTTTCCAACACCGCGCCGCTGGCGCTGATTGCCGGCCCCTGCCAGCTCGAATCACGCCAGCACGCCTTCGACATGGCCGGCGCGCTCAAGGAGATGTGCGCCAGGCTCGGCATCGGCCTCGTCTACAAGACCTCCTTCGACAAGGCCAACCGTACGTCGCTGTACAGCACACGAGGAAGCGGCCTGGATGCGGCTCTCCCGATCTTCGCCGACCTGCGTCGCGATCTGGCGCTGCCGGTGCTGACCGACATCCATACAGCAGAGCAGTGCGATGTGGTGGCCGAGGTCGTCGACATTCTCCAGATACCCGCGTTCCTTTCGCGGCAGACGGATTTGCTGGTCGCAGCCGCGAAGACGGGCAAGATTGTCAACGTGAAGAAAGGCCAGTTCCTTGCCCCCTGGGACATGAAAAACGTCATCGCCAAAGTCACTGCTTCTGGCAATACGAAAGTACTCGTTACCGAGCGCGGCGCATCCTTCGGTTACAACACGCTGGTTTCGGACATGCGCGCACTGCCGATCATGGCCGATATGGGCGCACCTGTGATTTTCGACGCCACCCATTCGGTGCAACAACCGGGCGGGCAGGGTAGTACTTCGGGTGGTGAACGACGTTTCGTGCAGACGTTGGCTCGCGCTGCCGTTGCCGTGGGTGTTGCCGGTGTCTTCATCGAGACGCATCAAGATCCGGACAATTCGACCTCTTCTGACGGCCCGAACATGGTGCCGCTGAAAGACATGCCGCG
This sequence comes from Neoaquamicrobium sediminum, assembly GCF_040970315.1. Lineage (NCBI taxonomy): Bacteria > Pseudomonadati > Pseudomonadota > Alphaproteobacteria > Hyphomicrobiales > Phyllobacteriaceae > Neoaquamicrobium > Neoaquamicrobium sediminum. Next base: position 277,498 of record NZ_JAZHFV010000003.1, read on the forward strand.
CTTGATCGAAACGCTGATGGAATTCGACCGCGTCTCGAAAGCCAGATAGCGCGTTCCGGAACTTCGCCGCTCTGTCCACATTGAATGGGTACAGGGTGGCGAACACAAAGGAGCAAGCAAAAATGGTCACCGCATCAGGACACACCGAAGCAATTCAGGCGTCCCGCGTCATTGGCACCGAGGTGTACAACACCGAAGGCGAGCATATCGGCACGATCGAGGACGTGATGCTCGAAAAGACGAACAACAGCATCATGTTCGCCGTCATCGGTTTCGGCGGCTTCCTCGGCATCGGCGAGAAATATCACGCTGTCCCATGGTCGGCGTTGGACTACGACCCTTCGCGAGGCGGCTATGTCGTTCCCTTCACGAAGGACCAGCTTAAGGCCGCGCCCGTGCATGACATCGCCGACCTGACGGGCGATGACGGCTATAAGGCGCGCGACGCCTCCTACAGCTATTATCAGGTTCCCCCATACTGGGTCTGATTGCACCAGGCGATTTACTGGCCCCGCGGTTCGCCGCGGGGCTTTTCGCATGAGGGGGAGGGCTGTACGCTCCGCTGCGAGTCTGTAACGCAGGAGCCCTTCATGTCCGCAAAAAGCTTTCCGGTCTTCGACCTTTCCCGTTTCGAGACCGCGACCGGTGCCGACAGGGAAGCGCTTGGCGCGGAGGTCGATCGCATCTGCCGGGAAACCGGCTTTCTGGCGATCTCCGGCCACGGCGTTCCGCAGGAGGTCATCGATCGGGCCTGGAATGCGGCGCACGATTTCTTCGACCTGCCGGCACAGGAGAAGCACGAGGCGCGGGCGCCGTATGCGGGCTATCCCTACGGCTATCTCGGACCGGAGCTCGAGGCGCTGGCGAAATCGCGGGGAGAAGACACCCCGCCGGACCTGAAGGAGAGCTTCAACGGCGGGCCGCTGTCGGTGCCGGAGGGGCTTAACGACGAGCAGGCCCTGGCCTTCTGTTATGCGGATACCATCTGGCCCACGGGACCGGCCGGCTTTCGTGATGCCTGGACAGCCTATTATCGCGCCATGGAAGATCTGGCCGCCCGCATCATGCAGGTCTTCGCGGTGGCGCTGCACCTTCCGGAAGACGCCTTTGCCGCGACGATCGACAAGCCGATCAGTGCGCTGCGCGCACTGAACTATCCCGAACAGGCAGTGCCACCGAAGCCCGGCCAGTTGCGTGCCGGCGCGCATACCGATTACGGCAGTCTGACGATCCTGTTGCCGCAGGCGGGCTCCGGCGGCCTGCAGATTCTCGATCCAGCCGGCGAATGGGTCGACGTTCCACCCGTGCCGGGCGCCTTCGTCATCAACATCGGCGACCTGATGGCACGCTGGACGAACGATCGTTGGGTCTCGACGCTGCATCGCGTGGTCAACCCGCAGCTCGCTGCCGGCGCATCGTCGCGCCGCCAGTCCTTCGCCTTCTTCCACCAGCCCAATTGGCATCAGGAGATCGCCTGCCTGCCGACCTGTCTGGCACCGGGCGAAAAGCCGAAATATGAACCGGTCCTGTCGGGGCCCTACCTGATGTCGAAATTCCAGGCGACGGTGAAACCCGCGGCCTGAAGCGCCCGCGCTGCCGATTGCCTCGCACCGGTCCTTTCGCTAAGAGGGCGACGACCCGCCATTCTCCAGCGAAGGGACCTCGCCATGACTGCAATCATCGACATCATCGGCCGCGAAATACTCGACAGCCGCGGCAATCCGACCGTCGAGGTCGATGTTGTGCTGGAGGACGGCTCGATGGGCCGCGCCGCCGTGCCTTCCGGCGCCTCGACCGGCGCGCACGAGGCGGTGGAACTCCGCGATGGCGGCTCGCGCTACCTCGGCAAGGGCGTCAAAAGCGCGGTCGATGCCGTCAATGGCGAGATATTCGAGGCGATCGGCGGGCTCGAGGCCGAAGACCAGATTCAGATCGACCGCACGATGATCGAACTGGACGGAACGCCCAACAAGGGCCGTCTGGGGGCAAACGCCATCCTCGGCGTGTCGCTCGCGGTCGCCAAGGCGGCGGCCGAAGCTTCCTCGCTGCCGCTTTACCGTTATGTCGGCGGCGCTGGCGCGCACGTACTGCCGGTGCCGATGATGAACATCATCAATGGCGGCGCCCATGCCGACAACCCTATCGATTTCCAGGAATTCATGATCATGCCGGTCGGCGCCGAGACCTTCCGTGAAGGCCTGCGCTGGGGCGCGGAAATCTTCCACACTCTCAAGAAGGGTCTGAAGGACGCCGGCCACAACACCAATGTCGGAGACGAAGGCGGTTTCGCGCCTAACATCAAGAACGCCCAGGCGGCGCTCGACTTCGTCCTCGCCTCCATCGAGAAGGCCGGCTACAAGCCCGGCGAGCAGGTTGCCATCGCGCTCGATTGCGCGGCTACCGAGTTCTTCAAGGACGGCGCCTACGTCTACGAGGGCGAGAAGAAGACGCGCGATCCCAAGGCGCAGGCGAAATATCTCGCCAAGCTTGCCGCCGACTACCCGATCATCTCTATCGAGGACGGCATGGCCGAGGACGACTGGGATGGCTGGAAAATCCTCACCGACCTCTGCGGCAAGAATGTCCAGCTCGTCGGCGACGACCTCTTCGTCACCAACTCCGCCCGCCTCAAGGACGGCATCCGCATGGGCGTGGCCAATTCGATCCTCGTCAAGGTTAACCAGATCGGCTCGCTGACCGAGACGCTCGACGCGGTCGAGACAGCCCACAAGGCCGGCTACACCGCCGTCATGTCGCACCGCTCGGGCGAGACCGAGGATTCGACCATCGCCGATCTCGCGGTCGCGACCAATTGCGGGCAGATCAAGACCGGCTCGCTTGCCCGTTCCGACAGGCTGGCAAAATACAACCAGCTCCTGCGCATCGAGGAGGAGCTCGGCAAGAGCGCGCGTTACGCGGGCAAGAGCATCCTGAAGGGCTGAAAATTGAAAGGGGCGGCTACGATGGTAACCGCCCCTTAAGCATAATGGTGTCCAATGAGGCGGTTGTTTTGAGTATCGCGTCATTGCCATGTGGACACGTCAGCATAAGAAAAGGAACACGGGTGCGTTGATCGTTCCGGCGATCGCGGCGGTGTTCCTGTCCTACTTCGGGTTCCACGCCTTCAATGGCGAATACGGCATCTACTCCAAATACCGGCTGGAAGAACGCGTGGCCTCGCTCGAGAGCAACCTCGAAGCCGTCAAGACGCAACGCATTCGTCTTGAACGTCGCGTCCAGCTCCTGCATGATGGAACCCTCGAAAAGGACATGCTCGACGAGCATGCGCGCCGGGCCCTGAACCTGGGTCTTCCGGACGAGGTCGTGATCATGAGGCCGCTTCCGGTGGATTAACCGAAAGTCGGTTAATCGTGGGAATACCCTGCAAATAGAGATGTTTATGTGCATGTGAGCCATGCGTTTTTCCGCATGGCGGATCGCGATTTCGCGTGGTAGCCTTTCCTTAAATGAGGGAGGCTGGATGTCGCCCTCGGTCCGTGAAGAGACGAAACAGGGAGCGACCCATGGCGACAGCCGCCAGGAAGACGTCCGCAAAATCGAAAGCGGATGCCAAGACCCAGTCCGCGCGCAAAGCGCCGCCGCCAGCGAAATTCACCAAGGAAGACGAACTCAAGGCGTATCGCGACATGCTGCTGATACGGCGCTTTGAGGAAAAGGCCGGCCAGCTTTACGGAATGGGCTTCATCGGCGGTTTCTGCCACCTCTATATCGGGCAGGAAGCGGTCGTGACGGGCATGAAGATGGCCCTGATCGATGGCGACCAGATGATCACCGCCTATCGAGACCACGGCCACATGCTGGCGATGGAAATGTCGCCGCGTGGCGTGATGGCCGAGTTGACGGGCCGCCGGGGAGGCTACTCCAAGGGCAAGGGCGGCTCGATGCACATGTTCTCCAAGGAGAAGAACTTCTACGGCGGCCATGGCATCGTCGGCGCGCAGGTCTCGCTCGGCACCGGGCTCGCCTTCGCCAACAGGTATCGGGGTAACAACAACGTCTCGCTGACCTATTTCGGCGACGGCGCCGCCAACCAGGGCCAGGTCTACGAGAGCTTCAACATGGCCTCGCTGTGGAAGCTGCCCGTCATCTACATCATCGAGAACAACCGCTACGCAATGGGCACTTCGGTAAGCCGCTCATCGGCCGAAACTGACTTCTCCCATCGTGGTGCATCGTTCCGCATACCGGGCATGCAGGTCGACGGCATGGACGTCCGCGCGGTCAAGAGTGCCGGCGAGATGGCTGTCGAGCACTGCCGCTCGGGTAACGGGCCGATCATCCTCGAGATGCAGACCTATCGCTATCGCGGCCATTCGATGTCCGACCCGGCCAAATACCGCTCCAAGGACGAAGTGCAGAAGATGCGCTCGGAGCACGACCCGATCGAACAGGTCAAGGCGCGGCTGCTGGAGGCCAAGTGGGCCACGGAGGACGACCTGAAGAAGATCGACAAGGAAGTGCGGGACATCGTCGCTGACGCTGCCGATTTCGCACAGACCGATTCCGAGCCGGATCCGTCCGAGCTCTACACCGATATTCTGCTCTAGAGGGAGGCGGACCATGCCGATTGAAATCCTCATGCCCGCTCTTTCTCCGACGATGGAAGAGGGCAATCTTTCAAAATGGGTCAAGAAGGAGGGCGACGTCGTCGCCCCCGGCGACGTCATCGCCGAAATCGAGACCGACAAGGCGACCATGGAAGTCGAGGCCGTTGACGAAGGCACGCTTGGCAAGATTCTCGTGGCCGAAGGCACCGAGGGCGTGAAGGTCAACACGCCGATTGCCGTGCTGCTGGGCGAGGGCGAAAGCGCCGGCGACATCGGTTCGGGCAAGGGCGCTGCGCCCGAGAAGGCTCCGGCAGGGGCAAACGACGCCGATGGAAAGCCGCGCGAGGAGCCGGCCGAAGCCGTGAAACCGGATACGGACGCCAGCCCGGTGCCGGCGGCGCCAAAGGCGGAAGTCGCTGCCGATCCAGATATCCCGGCTGGCACCGAGATGGTGCAGACCACCGTGCGCGAAGCACTGCGCGACGCGATGGCCGAGGAAATGCGCCGCGACGAGGATGTCTTCGTCATGGGCGAGGAGGTTGCCGAATATCAGGGCGCCTACAAGATCACGCAGGGATTGCTGCAGGAATTCGGGGCCAGACGCGTCGTCGATACGCCGATCACCGAGCACGGCTTTGCGGGCGTCGGCGTGGGCGCGGCGATGGCCGGGCTCAAGCCCATCGTCGAATTCATGACCTTCAACTTCGCCATGCAGGCGATCGACCAGATCGTGAATTCGGCCGCCAAGACGCTCTACATGGCCGGCGGCCAGATGGGCGCGCCGATCGTCTTCCGCGGTCCCAACGGGGCGGCAGCCCGCGTGGCTGCCCAGCACTCGCAGTGCTATGCCGCCTGGTACGGGCACATTCCCGGCCTCAAGGTGGTGATGCCCTATACCGCGGCCGATGCGAAGGGGCTGCTCAAGGCGGCGATCCGCGACCCGAACCCGGTGATCTTCCTGGAAAACGAAATCCTTTACGGCCAGTCCTTCGACGTGCCGAAGATGGACGATTTCGTACTGCCCATCGGGAAGGCGCGCATCCACAAGGAAGGCAAGGACGTCACCCTCGTCTCCTTCGGCATCGGCATGACCTATGCGGTCAAGGCAGAAGCCGAACTGCGTGGCATGGGCCTCGATGTCGAGATCATCGACCTGCGCACCATCCGGCCGCTGGACTTCGACACGGTGATCGCATCGGTCAAGAAGACAAACCGCCTCGTGGTTGTCGAGGAAGGCTTCCCGCAATCCTCCGTCGGCGACCACATCGCCAGCCAGGTGATGCAGCGCGCCTTCGACCATCTCGACGCGCCGGTTATCACGATCGCCGGCAAGGATGTTCCGATGCCGTATGCGGCCAATCTCGAGAAGCTGGCGCTGCCCAGCGTCGCCGAGGTCGTCGAGGCGGTGAAAGCCGTCACCTACCGGAGCTGATCATGTCCAACGATCTCGACGTACCGGACGAGGTTGCTGGCGATCCGACATTCGACGAAGTGTTGCGTGTCTGGATAGCTCAAGACTCCGTGGTGACGATGCGCAATATCTTCGGACCGGAAGGTAACAACTGGGGGATGGTGATTGCTGATGTTGCAGTTCACATCGCCAGAATGCGGCTGGAACAGGACGACATTCCAATGTCGGAAACCTTCGCTGCCATTGAGAGCGGCTATCAAGGACGCATGTCGGATTACCATCACCTGAACTACAGTTCACTTTCAAGGAAGCACTAGGTCAGCCGATGAGCGACACCAAACGCCCAGCCACCTATGTCAACACCGAGGCTGTCTTGGAGGGTCGGAGCACCGAGATAAATGACGTCCGGTCACCTGTACTTACCGTCTCCGGACAGTCCGTTATTCGCGGCCTCTACAAGCTAATCCAGGAGTGAGCGATGCCCATTGAAATCACCATGCCGGCCCTTTCGCCCACCATGGAGGAGGGCAACCTCGCCAAGTGGCTGGTCAAAGAAGGCGACAAGGTCGCCCCCGGCGATGTCATAGCCGAGATCGAGACCGACAAGGCGACCATGGAAGTGGAAGCCGTGGATGAAGGCACGGTCGCCAAGCTGGTCGTTCCGGCCGGCACCGAAGGCGTCAAGGTCAACGCGCTGATCGCCGTTCTCGCCGAGGAAGGCGAGGATGCGGCGGAGGCAGCGAAGTCGGGCGGCGGCGGTGCGGCGAAGGCGGAAAAGCCAGCGCCTGCAGAAGAAAAAGTAGCTCCTGCGGAAGAAAAGGCAAGCCCGCCGAACACCGACGGGCCGGGCAGCGAGCCGGCGCCGAAGCCGACTGCAACGCCCGAGCCAAAGGCTGCGGCCGATGGCGCATCCGGCTCCCGCGTGTTCGCTTCACCACTGGCGCGCCGCATCGCCAAAGATGCCGGCATCGACGTGGCTGCGGTCTCCGGCTCCGGCCCGAAGGGCAGGGTGGTCAAGGCCGATGTCGAGGCAGCGATAGCAGGCGGAACCGCTACGGCCGCCAAGTCGCAGGCAGGTGCGCCCGCCTCCGCCCCGGCAGCACCCAAGCCGATGTCTGACGATGCCGTGCTCAAGCTGTTCGAGGAAGGCTCCTACGAACTCGTACCGCACGACAACATGCGCAAGACCATCGCGCGCCGTCTGGTCGAGGCCAAGAGCACGATCCCGCATTTCTATCTGACGCTGGATTGCGAGATCGACGCGCTGCTGGCGCTGCGCAAGCAGCTCAACGATGCCGCGCCGATGAAGAAGACCGAGAAGGGCGAGGCGCCTGCCTACAAGCTCTCGGTCAACGACATGGTCATCAAGGCGATGGCCGTCGCGCTGATGCAGGTGCCTGACGCCAATGCATCGTGGACGGAAAGCGGCATGCTCAAGCACAAGCACGCCGATGTCGGTGTCGCCGTTTCGATCCCGGGTGGACTGATCACTCCGATCGTGCGCAAGGCGGACGAGAAGACGCTGTCCGTCATCTCCAACGAGATGAAGGACATGGCTGTGCGCGCCCGCTCCCGCAAGCTGAAGCCCGAGGAATATCAGGGCGGAACGACGGCGGTTTCCAATCTCGGCATGTTCGGCATCAAGGACTTCTCTGCCGTCATCAACCCGCCGCATGCGACCATCCTCGCAGTCGGCGCGGGCGAGGAGCGTCCGATCGTCAGGAACGGCGAGATCAAGATCGCCAACGTGATGACGGTGACGCTCTCCACCGACCATCGTGCAGTGGATGGCGCGCTGGGCGCCGAACTGCTGGCCGCCTTCAAGCGTACCATCGAGAACCCGCTCGGCATGCTCGTTTAGAACCCGGGCATGGTGCCCGGCTAAGGAGGGACTGTCATGGCCACCGCAACGCATGAAGCAAAGCTCAGGACTTCGTGGATATGGATGGCGGTGTTTGCCGTCATCTCCCTCATCGGCGGCGTGCTGGCGCTGCTGAACCCATTCGCAGCCACGCTAGCAGCCACGCTGATGGCCGGCTGGGCCTTTGCCTTCCTGGGCGCGCTACAGATCATCCAGGCGTTTCAGGTGCAGGGCTGGGGCGGCTTCATCTGGGCACTGCTGTTCGGCATCCTGACGCTGGTGGTCGGCATCTCGCTGATCTTCAACCCGCTTGCCGGCATGGTCTCGCTGACGTTGCTGGTCGCGGTGCTCTTCCTGGCACTGGGCGTGGTGAAACTGATGTACGCGTTTTCGCTGCGGCCGGTGGCCGGATGGGTCTGGGTGCTGCTTTCCGGCATTCTGTCGCTCGGGCTCGGCATTCTGATCCTCGCCGACTTCCCATGGGCGGCGGTGTCCGTGCTCGGCATCCTGCTGGGCGTAGAGCTGATCTCGAACGGGGTGCTGTTCCTGTTCGTGGCGCTCGGCCTGCGGTCGCTGAACCAGTAACCCGCAAACTCCAGCCGGAACCGTCCATGAAAACGATCCTCTGCTACGGCGACTCCATCACATGGGGCAGCGACGCCGATACTGGCGGGCGGCATGCCTTCGAGGATCGTTGGCCAAACGTCCTGCAGAAGGCGCTTGGCCCGGCGGTTCACGTCGTGACGGACGGTCTGCGCGGACGCACGACGGCCTATGACGAGCATCTTGCGGCTTGCGACCGCAACGGGGTGCGCATCCTGCCCACCTCGCTTTACGCGCACGCACCGCTCGATCTCGTCATCATCATGCTCGGCTCCAACGACATGAAGCCGGCGATCGCGGGCACCGCGCTCGCCGCCTTGCAGGGCATGCGCAGGCTGGTCGAGATCGTTCGCCTGAACGCGACGCGCGACGGCACCACCGAGCCGCCAGCCGTGCTTATCGTCGCCCCGCCACCGCTGTGCGAGACCGCCAATGCCGAATTCGCGGCGATGTTCGCCGGCGGCGTCGCACAGTCGCGCATGCTCGCTAGCCTCTATGCCGACCTGGCCGACGACACCGGCTGCGGCTTCTTCGATGCCGGTTCCGTCGCCGAGACCACCCCGGTGGACGGTGTGCATCTGGATGCCGCCAACACACGCGCCATCGGCAAGGGCATCGAGCCGATGGTGCGGATGATGCTTGGAATCTGATTGAGGAGAATGCCAGTGGCCCAGAGCTACGACGTCATCATCATCGGGGCCGGCCCCGGCGGTTACATCGCAGCGGTGCGGGCGGCCCAGCTCGGCCTGAAGACGGCGATCGTCGAGCGCGAGCATCTGGCGGGCATCTGCTCCAACTGGGGCTGTATCCCCACCAAGGCGCTGCTGCGTTCGGCGGAGGTCATGCATCTCGCCAGCCACGCCAAGGATTTCGGCCTTTCGGTCGACGGGGTAAAGCCGGACCTCAAGGCGATCGTCGAGCGCTCCCGCGGTATTGCCGCCCGTATGAATGGCGGCGTCGGCATCCTGATGAAGAAGAACAAGGTCGACGTGATCTGGGGCGAGGCGAAGCTGACCAAGCCCAACGAGATCATCGTTTCCAAGACCAGCAAGAAACCCATGGAACCGCAGGTGCCAGCGCCGAAGAACACGCTGGGCGAGGGCACTTATACGGCAAAGCACATCATTGTTGCCACGGGCGCACGGCCGCGCGCGCTGCCCGGCATCGAACCGGACGGCAAGCTCATCTGGACCTATTTCGAGGCGATGGTACCGGACAAGATGCCGAAGTCGCTGCTGGTCATGGGCTCCGGCGCCATCGGCATCGAGTTCGCATCCTTCTACCGCACCATGGGCGTCGACGTGACGGTCGTGGAACTGATGCCGCAGATTATGCCGGTCGAAGACGCGGAAATCTCCAAATTCGCGCAGAAGCGGCTGGAGAAACAGGGGATGAAGTTCATCCTCGAAGCCAAGGTTACAAAAGTCGACAAGGGCGGCGATCAGGTCACGGCGCATGTCGAGAAAAAGGACGGCTCCGTGGAGAAGATCACCGCCGACCGGATGATCTCGGCCGTCGGCGTCCAGTGCAACACCGAAGGGCTCGGCCTTGAGGAACTGGGCGTGAAGCTGGAGCGAGGCGCGATCGCCATCGACGGCTATTGCCGCACCAGCGTGCCGGGCGTCTACGCCATCGGTGACGTTGCCGGCCCGCCGATGCTGGCCCACAAGGCCGAGCACGAGGCCGTCATCTGCGTCGAGAAGATCGCAGCCCTTAACGTTCATCCGATGGACAAGTCGCTCGTGCCGGGCTGCACCTATTGCCATCCGCAGGTGGCGTCGGTTGGCCTCACGGAAGCGAAGGCAAAGGACGCCGGCCACGACGTCCGCGTCGGCCGCTTTCCGTTCGTCGCAAACGGCAAGGCCGTCGCGCTGGGCGACGACCAGGGGCTCGTCAAGACTGTGTTCGACAAGAAGACCGGCCAGCTTCTCGGCGCGCATATGGTTGGCGGGGAAGTGACCGAGCTCATCCAGGGCTTCGTCGTCGCGATGAACCTCGAAACGACCGAGGAAGAACTGATGCACACGATCTTCCCGCACCCCACGCTTTCGGAAACGATGAAGGAAAGCGTGCTAGACGCTTATGGCCGCGCATTGAACATCTAGGCTGGCCGGGGTGGTTTCATTCCGCCCCGCCAAGGCCTATATCAGCCGGACGACAAGGACTTTTCTCGTATGGTCAACGTTCTCGATCTCGTGGAAAAACCGCGCCCGCGCCACCCGGAGAAGGCTCACAGGCCCGATCAGGAGGTGCTGCGCAAGCCGGAGTGGATTCGCGTCAAGGCACCTGTATCGAAGGGCTATCTCGAAACACGCGAAATCGTGAAGTCCAACCGCCTCGTCACCGTGTGCGAGGAGGCGGGTTGCCCCAACATCGGCGAATGCTGGGACAAGAAGCACGCCACGTTCATGATCATGGGCGAGATCTGCACCCGGGCCTGCGCGTTCTGCAACGTGGCGACGGGCATCCCGACGCCGCTCGATCTGGAAGAGCCGGCCAATGTCGCAAAGGCCGTGCGCCAGATGGCCCTATCGCATGTCGTAATCACTTCGGTCGACCGCGACGACCTCGCCGACGGCGGCGCGCAGCATTTCGCCGACGTCATTCACGCGATCCGCGATGCGTCACCGGACACGACCATCGAGATCCTCACGCCGGATTTCCTGCGCAAGGACGCCTCCGGCGCTCTGGAGACCGTGGTGGCCGCCAAGCCCGACGTATTCAACCACAACCTCGAGACCGTCCCGTCGAACTATCTGACGGTGCGGCCCGGCGCGCGCTACTTCCACTCGATCCGGCTGCTGCAGCGGGTCAAGGAGCTGGACCCGACGATCTTCACCAAGTCCGGCATCATGGTCGGGCTCGGCGAGGAGCGAAACGAAGTGCTTCAGCTCATGGACGACCTGCGGGTCGCCGATGTCGATTTCATCACGATCGGCCAGTACCTCGCGCCGTCGCGCAAGCACCATCCGGTGAAGAAGTTCGTGACCCCGGACGAGTTCAAGTCCTACGAGACCGTCGCCTACACAAAGGGCTTCCTGATGGTCTCGTCGAGCCCGCTGACGCGCTCGTCTCACCATGCCGGCGACGATTTTGCACGGCTCCGCGCCGCCCGTGAAAAGAAGCTGGCGCTGGCCCGGGCGTGAATCTCGTCGACTGGCGCGACGCCCCGCTGAGCGATGCAAAGCGGGTGCTGGTGATCGGCTGTTCGGGCGCTGGCAAGTCGACATTTTCCGCTGCCCTGGCGCAGGCGCTTGGCCTGCCGCACATACCGATGGACCGGGATTTTTTCTGGCTACCGGGCTGGAAGCTGCGCGACAGGGCCGCGATCAGACGCATGATGGCCGAGGCGGCGGCCGGCGAGCGCTGGATCATGGACGGCAACAGCGCCGGCACACTGGATATAAGGCTGCCCCGCACAGACCTGGTCGTCTGGTTTCGCCTGTCGCGATGGCTGTGCCTCTCCCGCGTCGTTCGCCGCTGGTGGCGTCATGCCGGCACGGTTCGGCCTGGAATGGCAGCCGGCTGCCCCGAAAAGATCGATCTGGAGTTCCTGCGCTACATCTGGAATTTCGAGAAAAACGAGACGCCGGAGATCACAGGGCAGATAGAAATGCACCGGCCAGACGTGCCGGTTGTGGTTCTGCGGCATTACGCCGACGCCGATGCCCTGCTTGCCCGACTGAAAACACCGGTGTAGCCGTTTCTGATGCCTAGCTACGAAACAAAGAGAGTCGTTGCCCATACGCCGGAGCAGATGTTCGCGCTGGTAGCCGACGTCGAACGCTATCCCGAGTTCCTGCCGATGTGCGAGGCGCTGAGAGTCCGGTCGCGGCGGGAGCGCGATGGGGTGACGTTGCTCGTTGCCGACATGACCGTGGGCTACAAGGCGATCCGCGAGACCTTCACGAGCCAGGTCGTTTTGAAGCCTGCCGAGAACCGCATCGACGTCAAATACATCGACGGGCCGTTCAAATACCTCAACAATCGCTGGCTGTTCGAGGAAGCGGCCGGGGGCGGCACCGAAATCGGCTTCTTCATCGATTATGAGTTCAAGAGCCGGATACTGGGCGCACTGATGGGCGCAATGTTCGACCGCGCCTTCCGCATGTTTGCGGAGGCCTTCGAGAAGCGCGCAGACGAAGTCTACGGCACGGATCGCCAGGCCAAAGCTGGAAGCTAGTCTTTCGACAGGGCCGCAACTCCAAGTTCCAGCGCCGTGCGCACGGTTTCGTTGCGTATGAAGTCACGGCCGCGATTGTCGAAGATGCGCTTTTCGGCAAAAGGCTCGCGACCACTGACCGCAACGCCGAACCACACGAGCCCGACCGGCTTCTCCGCGCTGCCCCCGTCCGGGCCTGCAATACCGGTGACCGAAAGCGCGATGCCCGCGCGGCTGCGGGCAAGCGCGCCCGAAGCCATCTCTAGCGCTGTTTCGCGCGAAACGGCGCCGTGGGCAGCGAGCGTTTCCTCTGCAACGCCGATCATCGCCATCTTGGCTTCGTTGGAATAAGTCACGAACCCGCAATCGACCATCGCCGACGAACCCGGAATGTCGGTGAGATGAGCGATGATGAGCCCGCCCGTGCAGGATTCTGCCGTCGCGGCAAGAATGCCGGCTTCCTTGCAGCTCTCGAGGAAGCGGCGGGCGAGGGGCGTCAGATCGCTCATTCCGGCAATCCTCCGGGGTAGACGACCGTGGCCGTGGCGATGGCCGCAATGCCTTCCTCGCGTCCGACAAAGCCGAGCCGCTCGTTTGTTGTTGCCTTGACCGAGACGCGGTCGGCCGAAATGCCCAGCATCGAGGAGAGAGCCTTCGTCATAGCCGCGCGATGCGGGCCGATCTTGGGCGCCTCGGCGATCACCGTGATATCGGCGTTTGCTATCCGCCCGCCGCGCTCACGCACGATGCGCGCGGCCTCTTCCACGAAAATGCGCGAGGCCGCCCCCTTCCATTGCATGTCGGACGGCGGGAAATGCGTCCCGATATCACCCGCGCCGCAGGTTGCCAGCAATGCATCGGTCAACGCGTGCAGGCCGACATCGGCATCGGAGTGCCCGGAGAGTTTGTGGTGGTGGGCAATGTCGACGCCGCACAGCGTGACGTGGTCGCCCTCGCCGAAACTGTGCACATCATAGCCATTGCCGGTGCGCACGTCGGGAAAGGCACCCGACGACGAAAGACGTGCATCTGCCATCTCGATATCCCTTGCCCATGTGAGTTTCACATTGTCCGGCGAGCCCTGAACGATGCGCACCGGAATGCCTGCCCATTCCGCAATCGCGGCGTCATCGGTGAAGTCGTCGCGGTCTGCGGCGAAAGCGTTTTCATGAGCCGCAAGGATCGCCTGGAAGGGAAAGCCCTGTGGCGTCTGTGCGGCATGCAGCCCCTCGCGCGGCACCGTGCGCTCGACTAGGCCTTTGGCGCCGGATTGCTTGAGGGTATCGGAAACGGGCAGGGCAGGCAGGCTGCCTCCGCCATGGTCGAGCCCTACAACCACGCGATCGACCAGGTCAGCATCGACAAAGGGCCGCACCGCATCGTGGATCAGGACCGCCGCGGGCCGGCGCTCCTTGAGCGCCAGAAGGGCAAGGCGTGTCGATGCCTGGCGCGTCTTGCCGCCGTGAACGACGATCACGTCCCCGGCAGCATCCCCCGCGGCTTCGGCAAACAGCGCATCGTCATCGGCATGGATGGCCACCGCGACGGCACCGATGGCGGGATGCGTGAGAAACGCGTCGAGCGTGCGGCGGATCACCGGCATGCCGCCGATCCGCCGGTATTGCTTGGGACCTTCGGCGGACTGCCCGGCGCGCTCGCCGCGCCCCGCCGCCACGATTACCACACCGATCCCGCCTGTCGTCATGTTTTGCCCGGGTTTCCATTGAAGTCACGGCAAGGCTTAGTTACCTGTGCGCGGATTCGCCAGCCAAATTCGCCCGCACGCGCCATCCCGCACGTTTTCGCAGTTGCACAACGCGCCGATTCTGGTTAGGCGTTGTGCAGCAAATAGGATTGCTTGGTTTTTGTGCATGAACCCTTCCACCAAAATCGCGAAGCCCCTTCAAATCGGAGGCCTCACGGTTGGAAACCGCGTTTTCCTTGCGCCGATGTCTGGGATTACCGATGAGCCTTTTCGCAAGCGTGCGACCATGCACGGGGCAGGGTTGGTCGTGTCCGAAATGGTGGCCAGCGGCGAGCTCGCCAAGGGCCGGCGCAACTCCGCGCTACGCATCCGCCGTCCCGACGTTCCGATCCATGTCGTGCAGCTTGCGGGCCGGGATGCCGAATGGATGGCAGAAGGCGCACGGATCGCGGCTGGCGAAGGCGCCGACGTTATAGACATTAACATGGGCTGCCCGGCCAAGAAGGTCACCGGCGGCTATTGCGGTTCGGCGCTGATGCGCGACCCCGACCATGCCTTGTCGCTGATCGAGGCGGTGATCGGCGCGGTCGAGGTTCCGGTTACGGTCAAGATGCGCCTTGGCTGGGACGAGGATGCAATCAATGCTCCCCATATAGCGCGGCAGGCCGAGGAGGCCGGCGTCGCCATGGTGACCGTTCATGGCCGCACGCGCTGCCAGTTCTACAAGGGCAGCGCGGACTGGCGCGCCATCGCAAGGGTCAAGCAGGCCGTGAGCATCCCGGTCGTTGCCAATGGCGACGTCCAGACACTCGCAGATGCGACGGAGATGCTCGCACAGTCGGGCGCAGACGCCGTTATGGTCGGCCGGGGCCACTATGGCGCGCCATGGCTTGCCGGCGCGATCGCAGCCGAGGCTGGCGATGGTGGCGGCGACGGCGCTCCGCATTCACCGAGCGAACTTTGTGATTATATTACAAATCATTATGAGGACATGCTCACTTTGTACGGAACCGAGTCTGGCCTCCGTCAGGCCCGAAAGCATCTCGGCTGGTATCTCGACCGCCACGCTCCCGCCGTCTCGGATGAGCTTCGCCGCCTCGTCATGACGTCGACCGAGCCGGCAATGGTAATCGGTGGTCTGCGTAGCGTGTTTTCGACTGCAGCCGAGGCCGTTTTGAGGAATGCCGCATGACGTCGGACCTTCCTGCAGGTATCGACCCCGCGGCGATCGTCCTCAACACGATCCGCCATCCCGTCATCATGGTCGCGCCGGATGGGCGCATCCCGTTCGCCAACGCCGATGCCGAGGATTTTTTCCGCTCCAGCGCCGCGATGCTCGCCCGAGACGGGCTCGAGCGTTTCGTGCCTTTCGGCAGCCCACTGCTGACGCTGGTCGAGCAGGTGCGCGAGCGCCGAGCGCCGTTCAACGAATATCGCGTCGACATTTCGTCACCGCGGCTGGGCACGGAGCGGATAGTCGATCTCTACGTCGCGCCGGTCCCGGAACTGCCGGGCCACGTCGTCGTGATGTTCCAGGAACGGTCGATGGCCGACAAGATCGACCGGCAGATGACCCACCGGGGCGCAGCGCGGTCTGTCACCGGGCTGGCCGCCATGCTGGCGCACGAGATCAAGAACCCGCTGTCGGGTATCCGGGGTGCGGCGCAGCTTCTGGAAACGGTGGTTTCGGACGAGGACCGCGCGCTCACCCGCCTCATCACCGACGAGACCGACCGCATCGTCTCGCTCGTCGACCGCATGGAGGTCTTTTCCGACGAGCGGCCGATCGACCGCTGGCCGGTCAACATTCATGTCGTGCTCGACCACGTGAAGGCGCTGGCGCGGAACGGTTTTGGCAAGCGCGTGCGCATCGTGGAGGATTATGATCCTTCGCTGCCGCCCGTCTATGCCAACCGCGACCAGCTCATCCAGGTCTTCATCAACCTGGTAAAGAACGCGGCCGAAGCCATCGGCGGCGATCCCGAGGGTGAAATCACGCTGTCTACGGCTTTCCGTCCAGGTATACGACTTTCCGTGCCCGGCACGCAGGATCGCGTCTCGCTTCCGCTGGAATTCTGCGTTCACGACAACGGGCCTGGCGTGCCCGACGACATCCTGCCGATCCTGTTCGATCCGTTCATCACCACCAAGACAAATGGTTCCGGCCTCGGGCTGGCGCTGGTTGCCAAGATCGTGGGCGAGCATGGCGGGGTGATCGAATGCGACTCGTCCGCGCGCGGCACCACATTCCGCGTCCTCATGCCGGCCTGGAGGGAGCCGCGGGCCATGGACGACACAGCCGAAGAAGGAAGCGCTGCATGACAACGCGCGGAAACATCCTCGTCGCCGACGACGACGCCGCGATCAGGACCGTTCTGAACCAGGCGCTGTCGCGCGTGGGCCATGATGTACGCGTGACCTCCAATGCCTCCACGCTCTGGCGCTGGGTCGCAGCGGGCGAGGGCGATCTGGTGATCACCGATGTGGTGATGCCGGACGAAAATGCCTTCGACATGATCCCGCGCATCAAGAAGGCACGGCCAGACCTTCCCGTCATCGTCATGAGCGCGCAGAACACCTTCATGACGGCGATCCGCGCTTCGGAAACGGGTGCCTACGAGTACCTGCCGAAGCCATTCGATCTCACCGAGCTTCTGACAATCGTCAATCGCGCGCTGTCCGAGCCGCGCCGCCACGTGCCCGACATGCGCGGCGACGAGCAACCGGACCCGATGCCGCTCGTCGGTCGCTCGGCGGCGATGCAGGACATCTACCGCATGCTGGCGCGGATGATGCAAACCGACCTCACGGTGATGATCACCGGCGAGTCCGGAACCGGCAAGGAATTGGTCGCACGAGCGCTGCACGAATATGGCCGCCGCCGCAGCGGGCCGTTTGTCGCCATCAACATGGCTGCCATCCCGCGCGACCTGATCGAGTCGGAACTTTTCGGCCACGAGAAGGGTGCCTTCACGGGCGCGCAGAACCGCTCGACCGGCCGCTTCGAGCAGGCCGAGGGCGGCACGCTGTTCCTGGATGAAATTGGCGACATGCCGATGGAGGCACAGACGCGGCTGCTGCGCGTGCTTCAGCAGGGCGAATACACGACCGTCGGCGGGCGCACGCCGATCCGCACCGATGTGCGCATCGTAGCCGCCACCAACAAGGATCTGCGCACGCTCATCAATCAGGGGCTTTTCCGCGAGGATTTGTTCTATCGTCTCAACGTGGTCCCGCTGCGCCTGCCGGCACTGCGCGAGCGCGCGGAGGACGTGCCCGACCTCGTGCGCCATTTCTTCAAGCTCGGCGAGAAGGAAGGGCTGCAGCCCAAGCGCATCTCCACAGCCGGCGTCGAATTGATGAAGCGGTACCCCTGGCCGGGCAATGTGCGCGAGCTGGAAAATCTCATCCGGCGGCTGGCCGCGCTCTATCCGCAGGACGAAATCACCGCCGAGATCATCGAGACCGAGCTGCGCACCGTCGACGTCTCGCCTTCGATGCCTGCGGCTGCCATGCTGCCCGACGACATCACGATCAGTCAGGCGGTGGAGCTTCACCTTCAGCGCTATTTTGCCGGTTTCGGCACTGAGCTTCCGCCACCCGGGCTCTACCAGCGCGTCCTCGCCGAAGTGGAATATCCGCTGGTGCTCGCGTCGATGACCGCGACACGTGGCAACCAGATCAAGGCAGCGGAATTGCTTGGCCTGAACCGCAATACGCTGCGCAAGAAAATCCGTGAGCTGGGCGTCAACGTCTATCGCGCCTCGAAATAGCCGATTACCCTCTTTCCACCTCCCGGACGCGATGTGTTTGTTGCACAATCGCCACAATGCGTTGCATAGATGCAACGCGTGATGGACGGCTAACCAGAGCTGATGGCGCTACAGACACCCGCAATGACACCACCGGCAATACCGGAAGCCGCCGCCGTCGAAAGCCGGCGTTTGCTGGCTTTGCCGGGAATTGTCGCCATTGTGGGCGCGCTTGTGTCGGCCGGCCTGTCGTTCACGGTGCTGCTGGGCCTGACACCGATCACACCTGACGAATCGACGCCCGTGTGGCTCTCGGCGATCAACGGCGCCTTCGTGATTCTCCTGATCGCGCTGATCGCGCGCGAAGGCTACCGCATCGTCATGGCTCGCAGGCGCGGCAAGGCCGCATCGCGCCTGCACGTACGTATCGTCGCAATGTTCTCGCTGGTCGCGGCCATTCCCGCGATTCTCGTCGCGATTGTCGCCTCGGTGACGCTCGACATCGGTCTCGACCGCTGGTTCGAGATCCGCACCAAAGTCATCATCAGTTCGTCGATGTCGATTGCCGAAGCTTACGTGCTGGAAAACGCGCGAAATCTTCAGGACGCGACGCTTTCGACCGCCTATGTGCTGGACGCGAGCCGCACGCTCTACGGCCTCGACCGCACCGGGTTCCGTTCGCTGCTGTCGCAGCAGGCGCGAGGGCGGGGCCTTGATCACGCCGCACTCATCCGGGCCGACGGCTCGGTCATCATGCAGGCGGAGACGGATGCAGACTTCCAGATGCCCGCGCCGCCGATAGAGACGGTGCGCACGGCCGCTGATGGCCTGCCCGTGCTGATCGAGCCGCGCGTTCGCAACATCATCGGCGCGATCGTGAAACTGCGGGAGATCGATGACGCCTATCTCTATACGATCCGCACCCTCGACGAGCAGGTTATCCGTGCCCGCCAGATCGTGCGCGCCAACACCGACGAATACCGGCAGCTTGAGAACAACCGGCTGCCGACGCAGCTTGCCTTCGCGCTCGCCTATCTCGGCCTGACGCTGATCATCGTCCTGTCGGCGATCTGGACCGGCATAGCGGTCGCAGACCGCATCGTGCGACCAATCCGCCAGCTTATTGGCGCGGCCGACGAGGTTTCGACCGGCAATCTCGATGTCGCGGTACCGGTACGGCGTTCGGACGGCGACGTCGCATCGCTTGCCGAAACCTTCAACGAGATGATCCGCCAGCTCAAATCGCAGCGCAACGAGCTGCTTTCCGCCAAGGACGTGATCGACGAGCGTCGACGCTTCACCGAGGCGGTGCTGTCGGGCGTTACCGCCGGCATCATCGGTGTCGGTCAGGATGGCACCATCTCCATGGTCAACCGCTCTGCCGAGGAAATGCTCACCATTCGATCCGGCAACGTGCTCGGCCGCAGCCTCACGGAAGTCCTTCCGCATGTCGGCGGCGTTTTCGAGATCGGTCGCACGCTCGGCCGCCCGGTGCATCGCGAGCAGGTGACGTTCTACCGTGGCGGCGCCGAGCGAACGTTCAACGTGCAGGTCACGACCGAGGAGGGCGGCGTGGAGCGCAGTGCCACCTCCTACGTCGTGACAGTCGACGACATCACCGATCTCGTTTCCGCGCAGCGCTCATCCGCCTGGGCCGATGTCGCGCGGCGCATCGCCCACGAGATCAAGAACCCGCTGACGCCGATCCAGCTTTCGGCCGAACGCATCCGCCGGCGCTTCGGGAAATCCATCACCGAAGACCGCGAAATCTTCGACCAGTGCACCGAGACGATCATCCGCCAGGTTGGCGACATCGGCCGCATGGTCGACGAGTTCTCGGCTTTCGCGCGCATGCCGAAGCCGGACATGCAGGTGCTAGACCTGCGCGAGCCGCTGCGCGAGGCATCCTTCCTGGTGGAGGTAAGCCGAAGCGACATCACCTTCACGCGTGAGTTCGGCAACGAGCCGCTGATGGGCACCTTTGACAGCCGTCTCCTCAGCCAGGCCTTCGGCAACCTCATCAAGAACGCGGCCGAAGCCATCGAGGCCGTGGAGCGTGAAGGTGGTGAAGCGGGTGCGATCCTGATTCGGGCACAGCGGTCCGGCAAGAACATCACCGTGGACGTGGTCGACAACGGCAAGGGCTTGCCTCGCGAGAATCGCCAGCGGCTGCTTGAGCCATATATGACCACTCGCGAGAAAGGGACGGGCCTCGGCCTCGCGATCGTCAAGAAGATCGTGGAAGACCATGGCGGGCGACTCGAACTGCACGACGCCCCCGAAACCTTCCATGGAGGCCGGGGGGCCATGATCCGCGTCGTTCTGCCTGCGGCAGGGGCGGCGGACGACAATACGAATGAAAAGGTTGAAAATGGCGTCTGACATTCTGATCGTTGACGATGAGGAAGACATTCGCGAACTGGTCGCCGGCATCCTCGACGACGAGGGCCACGAAACGCGAAAGGCCCACGATGCCGACAGCGCACTGGCCGCGATCGCCGACCGGGTGCCGCGTCTCGTATTCCTAGACATCTGGCTGCAGGGGTCGCGCCTGGACGGGCTGGCACTTCTCGACGAGATCAAGAAGCTGCACCCGAACCTGCCGGTCGTGATGATCTCCGGCCACGGAACCATCGAGACGGCGGTCTCCGCGATCCGTCGCGGTGCCTACGACTTCATTGAAAAGCCGTTCAAGGCGGATCGACTGATCCTGATCGCCGAGCGCGCACTGGAAACATCCAAGCTTCGCCGGGAACTGTCCGACCTGAAGAAGCGCAGCGGCGAAACCTTCGATCTCATCGGCATGTCGGCAGCCATGAGCCAGCTTCGCCAGACGATCGAACGCGTGGCGCCGACCAACAGCCGCGTCATGGTGATCGGCCCGTCGGGCTCGGGCAAAGAGCTGGCAGCGCGCGCCATCCATTCCCTCTCCGCCCGCAAGAGCGGTCCTTTCGTCACCGTGAGCGCCGCCTCGATCACGCCGGAGCGCATGGAGATGGAGCTCTTCGGAACCGAGGCCAATGGCGGCGAGCGCAAGGTCGGCGCATTGGAAGAGGCACATCGCGGCATCCTCTACATCGACGAAGTCGCCGACATGCCGCGCGAGACGCAGGGCAAGATCCTGCGCGTGCTGGTTGACCAGCAGTTCGAGCGGGTGGGGGGCTCGAAGCGCGTCAAGGTCGACGTGCGCATCATCTCGTCGACCGCTCAGGACATCGAGGCGATGATCCGGCAGGGACGGTTCCGCGAGGACCTCTACCACCGGCTTGCGGTGGTGCCGGTTCTGGTGCCGGCTCTCTCCGAGAGGCGCGAAGACATACCCTTCCTGGTCGACAGCTTCATGCGCCAGATCGCCAGCCAGGCCGGCATCCGGCCGCGACGCATCGGCGACGATGCGCTCGCCGTGCTTCAGGCGCACAACTGGCCGGGCAACGTTCGCCAGCTCAAGAACAACATCGAGCGCCTGATGATCCTGGCGCGCGGCGACGACGTCGACGCGCCGATCACGGCCGACCTGCTGCCGCAGGAGATCGGCGACGTGATGCCACGCGCACCCAACCAGTCGGACCAGCACATCATGGCGCTGCCGCTGCGCGAGGCCCGCGAACTTTTCGAGAAGGAATATCTGCTGGCGCAGATCAACCGCTTCGGCGGCAACATCTCGCGCACGGCAGAGTTCATCGGGATGGAGCGCTCAGCGCTGCATCGTAAGCTGAAATCCCTGGGGGTGTAATACGACATGCGTGTCGTCATTTGTGGAGCGGGGCAGGTCGGTTACGGCATTGCCGAGAAACTGGCCGCCGAGAAGAACGACGTATCGGTTATCGACCTTTCACCGGAGCTGATCCGAAACGTGCGCGATGCGCTGGACGTGCGCGGCTTCGTGGGTCATGGCGCACATCCGGACGTGCTGGAGGCGGCCGGCGCCAAGGACGCCGACATGATCATCGCCGTGACGTTTCATGACGAGGTCAACATGATTGCGTGCCAGGTCGCACACTCGCTGTTCGAGGTGCCGACCAAGATCGCGCGTATCCGTGCGCAGGCCTATCTCCAGCCGCACGCCATGGGCATGTTCTCACGCGACAACATGCCGATCGACGTCATCATCTCGCCTGAGCTGGAAGTCGGCGAGATGGTTCTGCGACGCATCGCTTTGCCGGGTGCGGCGGATGCGGTGGGCTTCGCCGACGACCGCATCATCATGGTGGCGCTGGAGTGTCTCGAGGATTGCCCGGTCGTCGACACGCCGCTCTCGCAGCTCAGCGAGCTGTTTCCGGATCTGCTGGCGACCGTGGTCGGCATTTCGCGCGGCGGGCGTCTGTTCGTCGCAAGCTCGCAGGACCAGCTAGCTGTCGGCGACATCGCCTATGTCGTTGCCTCGAAGCAGCAGGTCCGCCGAACCATGGGGCTTTTCGGCCACGACGAGGAAAAGGCCGCCCGGATAGTCATCGCCGGCGCGGGCAACATCGGCCTTCATGTGGCGCGTGCGATCGAAAACGGCGACACGCCTGCCAAGGTGAAGATCATCGAGGCTGGACGCGAACGTGCCGTCGCGGCCGCCGACAGCCTCCGCCGCACCATCGTGCTGCACGGCAGTGCGCTCGATCAGAAGCTGCTGATGGAAGCCGACATCGCGGAAGCGGATCTGCTTGTCGCGCTCACCAATGACGATCAGGTCAACATCCTTTCCGGCGTGATGGCAAAGCGGCTCGGCTGCCGCGCCAACCTGGTGCTCATCAACAATCCGACCTATCACGACTTCGCCGGCATGCTGGGCGTCGACGCCTACATCAATCCGCGCATGGCGACGATTTCGCGGATCCTGCAGCAGGTCCGGCGCGGCCGCATCCGGGCCGTGCACAGCGTTCAGCACGGCGCGGCCGAGATCATCGAGGCGGAGGCGCTCGAAACGTCGCCGCTGGTGGGCCGCCCGCTGCGCGAACTCGACCTACCGGAAGGCATCCGGCTCGGCGCAATCCTGCGGGACAATGCCGTCATCCGGCCGAACGGGTCCCTGCGCATCAAGCCGAAGGACCGCGTGGTGATCTTCGCCATGGCGTCGGCAGTGCGCCAGGTCGAGCAGATGTTCAGGGTCAGCCTTGAATTCTTCTGACGAACCTGTTCATTGACTGGCAGTTTCGAGACTGCCGCATCATTTCCTGGAGAAGGTCCATGCCACGCATTGCCTATGTCAACGGGCGCTACACGCCGCACGCCGATGCTTCGGTGCATGTCGAGGATCGCGGCTACCAGTTTGCCGACGGCGTCTATGAGGTCTGCGAGGTCGCGCGCGGCAACATCATGGACATGACACGGCATCTGGACCGGCTGGACCGCTCGTTGCGGGAGCTACGCATCGAATGGCCGATCGCGCGGCGCGCGCTCGAATTCGTGATGCGCGAGGTCGTGCGCCGCAATCATGTCGAGAATGGTCTGGTCTATCTGCAGGTGACCCGCGGGGTCGCCCCGCGCGATCACTATTTCCCCGCGGCCGGTACCCAGCCCGCGCTCGTCGTCACCGCAAAGCGGTCGAGCCCGGCAGTCGCCGCGCGACGGGCGGCCGAAGGCGTCAAGGTCATCACCGTGCCGGAGAACCGGTGGGAGCGCGTCGACATCAAGACCGTCGGCCTCCTGCCCAATGTGCTCGCACGCCAGAAAGCCCGCGAAGCCGGCGCAGTGGAAGCCTGGTTCATCGACACCGATGGCACAGTCAAGGAAGGCGCTTCCACCAATGCGTGGATTGTCACTGCGGACGGCACGCTGGTCACACGCCCGGCCGAATTCGGCATCCTGCGCGGCATCACGCGCGCAACTGTCATGGATGTCGCAAAGAAGCTCGGCCTGAAGGTCGAGGAGCGCAGCTTTTCGGTCGATGAGGCAAAAGGTGCCAAGGAAGCCTTCATCACCGCTGCAACCACGGTGGTGATGCCGGTCGTCGACATCGACGGCGCGAGTGTCGCCAACGGGCACCCCGGATCGGTGACGCTTTCTCTGCGCGAGGCCTTTTTTGACATTGCGGAAAAGACACCGGCCTGATAACCGCGACGGCGAAAGGGGCCGAATGAATCGTTCGCTCGCCGTTCCGGCGGGCCGACTTTGTTGTTGCGCGCTTGACAGGGCGCACCCAAATGGGCGCTATTAGTGGCATTCCGTTGGGGGATCGGCGAAAGACAAGAAAAATGGCGGAACGGACCCAAAACTTGCAGGACGTGTTCCTGAATTCAGTTCGCAAGAGCAAGAATCCACTCACAATCTTCCTTATCAATGGCGTCAAGCTGACAGGCGTCGTGACGTCGTTCGACAATTTCTGCGTTCTCCTGCGACGCGATGGCCATTCGCAGCTCGTGTACAAGCACGCAATCTCGACCATCATGCCCAGCCAGCCGGTGCAGATGTTCGACGGCGACGAAAACGGCCGGGAAGCCTGATTGACCCAGACCGAACGGGCAGGGGGCTCTCGGCGCCGCTCGACAGGAGCGGCAAAGGACCAGATGCCCCAGGAAAAGACTGCGCGCGCAATCATTATCGTGCCGGTTTTGACCCGGTTGCCGAAGGCATCGGGAGACGAGGCTGCAAGGGCACGACCTCGCCAGCCACGGTCCGCACAGGCGCGCCTTGAAGAAGCCATAGGTCTTGCCGCGGCGATCGATCTGGACACCGTCCATTCCGAGATCGTCACGGTCAACGATCCACGGCCGGCAACTCTGCTCGGAACCGGCAAGCTGGATGAATTCGCCACCATCGTGAAGGACAATGAGGCGGAGCTGGTTTTTGTCGACCACCCGCTGACACCGGTGCAGCAGCGAAACCTCGAAAAGGCGCTGAACGCCAAGGTGCTGGATCGCACCGGCATCATCCTCGAGATCTTCGGCCGGCGCGCCCGCACGCGCGAAGGTACGCTGCAGGTGGACCTCGCTCACCTCAACTACCAGAAGGGCCGTCTGGTCCGAAGCTGGACGCACCTTGAGCGCCAGCGCGGCGGCGCGGGCTTCCTCGGCGGCCCCGGCGAAACCCAGATCGAAGCCGACCGTCGCATGCTGCAGGAAAAGATCATGCGGCTGAAGCGCGAACTGGAGACGGTGCGGCGCACCCGCGACCTGCATCGCTCCAAGCGCCGTAAGGTGCCTTATCCGATCGTCGCCATCGTCGGCTACACCAACGCTGGCAAGTCGACGCTGTTCAATCGCATGACCGGGGCAGGGGTACTGGCCGAGGACATGCTGTTTGCGACGCTCGATCCGACCCTGCGCCGGGTACGGCTGCCGCATGGCACGCTCGTCATCCTGTCGGACACCGTCGGCTTCATCTCAGACCTGCCCACCCATCTCGTCGCTGCTTTCCGCGCCACGCTGGAGGAGGTGGTGGAGGCAGATCTGATCATCCACCTTCGCGACATCTCGGACCCCGATACGGCCGCACAGGCCGAGGACGTCGCCCGCATTCTGGGCGATCTCGGCGTCGACGCGTCCGATGAGCGGCGTGTGCTGGAAGTCTGGAACAAGGTCGATCTTCTGGACGAAACCGACCGGGAAAGGCTGTTGCAGGCTGATGGCGGAACCACGAAGCCCGTTGCGATCTCCGCGATTTCCGGTGAAGGCGTCGATCGCCTGAGCGCGCTGGTGGAAGAACGCATTGCGGGTGCCACGGCCACCGTCCGGGTGAAGCTGACGACCGCGCGCGCCGGCGAGATCGACTGGGTCTACCGCAATGGCGATGTGATCGGGCGCGAGAACCACGAAGACGGCAGCGTCGATCTCATCGTCAACGCAACCGCCGCCATTCGCAAGGAAATCGAGGAACGCTTCGGACGCGCGGCGGAATAGCCGGCTGCGCTCAGTTCAGATGCCTCAGCTTCTCCGGATTGCGCACGATGTAGATCGCGGTGACGCGACCATCCTCGATGTCGAGTGTCGTCGTCTGTATTTGTCCATCCGCCTCCAGTGATATGAAGCCCGGCAACCCGTTGATGAGACCGGCTCGAACAAGCTTGGAGCCGCCGTCCTTGAAGACCGCCACCAGACTCTCATGCACCTTCATGACCGCCTCGAAGCCGATGATCGGCTCCAGCGCGGCCGGGCGCTTACCACCGCCGTCGGAATGAACGCTCACGCCGGCAGCCAGCATGGCGCCAAGCGCCGTCATGTCGCCGCTGCGGGAAGCGGCAAAGAACGCCTCGGCGATTTCCTTGCCCGTCTGCCTGTCGATCTCGAAGCGTGGTCGCGCTTCGCGCACATGGGCGCGCGCCCTGACTGCAAGCTGACGGCAGGCGGCCTCATCCCGCTGTATCGTCTGCGCAACCTCGTCGAAGTCGAGGCCAAAGACGTCGTGCAACAGGAACGCTGCGCGCTCAAGCGGTGACAGCCGTTCCAGTGCGAGCATAAGAGGCAGCGTGACATCTTCCTGGACGTCTTCCTCCATGACCGGCTCCGGCAACCATGGCCCGATATAGGTCTCCCGCCTGTGACGCGCCGACTTGAGTTGGTCGAGACAAAGCCTGGTGACAGTGCGCCGCAGAAATGCGCCGGGTTCTCTGACCGCGCTGCGGTCGGTGGCGTGCCATCGGATGAATGCCTCCTGCACCACATCCTCGGCGTCGGCGACCGAGCCCAGCATGCGGTAGGCAACCCGCATCAGCATGGCACGCTGCGGGGAGAAGCTCCCCGCAGCGTCGTCGCTTGGGCGCGCCTGCGTCATCAGGCGGCAGCCTGTGCGGCGGTCTTGGCCTCGGCCGGATCCAGCCAGAGGCCGAAGCCGACAGCAAGCCGGTTCCAGCCGTTGATGACGTTGATCATCAGAGTGAGCTTCACCTGCTCCTCCTCGCTGAAATGGGCCTGCAGCGCCTCGCGTGCTGCGTGATGCTCGTGCCCTTGGCTAAGACGGGTCAACGCGTCCGTCCAAGCCAGCGCCGCACGCTCACGGTCGGTGTAGCACGGTGCCTCACGCCACGCCGATAGAAGATAGATGCGCTGCTCGGTCTCGCCCTTCGCGCGCGCCTCGGCCGTATGCATGTTAAGGCAATTGGCGCAGCCATTGATCTGCGAGGCGCGGATCTTCACCAGTTCGATGAGGCTCGGCTCCATGCTTGATGCGACGGCCATCGAGGTGCCGGTCCAGGATTTCATCAGCGTCGGCGCGGCGGCAAAGAGATCGATTTGTGCAGCCATGGTTCGATTCCTTCTGTTGGGTTCGAAACCATGACGAGATTGAAATCGCTGCAGTGACATCGCGGCGAAATTTTCTCGACTTCAGTCGGCTATTCTGCTGCCTTGGCATGCTGCCAGAGCGCTTCCATGTCGTCGAGCGAGGCATCGTCGAGCGTGCGACCCTGCGCCTCAAGCGCCGCCTCGACATAGTGGAAGCGGTTGCGAAACTTGTCGTTGGTGCGCCGCAGCGCGTCTTCGGCGTCGAGTTTCAGATGACGGCCGAAATTGACGATCGCGAAAAGCATGTCGCCGAACTCACCGGCGACTTCATCTTCCGCGCCCTTTTCCATTGCCTCCCGCAATTCGCCGATCTCCTCCTCGATCTTGTCGAGGATCGGCTTCGCCTCTTTCCAGTCGAAGCCGACGCGTGCGGCTTTTTCCTGCAGTTTCAAGGCGCGCGTCAGGGCAGGGTGGACCAGCGGTATGCCGTCCAGAAAGCCCTTGCCGTGATCTTCCGGGTCGAGCCCACGCGCAAGGCGGGCAGCGCGCTTCTCCGCCTTTTCCTCAGCCTTGATGCGTTCCCACATGCCCTTTGCCATGCCGGCGCCGCGCGCCGCCTCATCGCCAAAGACATGCGGATGGCGTCGGATCATCTTCTTCGTCACGGCATGAACCACATCGCCGAAGTCGAACGCGCCTTCTTCTTCGGCCATGCGAGCATGGTAGACGACCTGCA
This sequence comes from Neoaquamicrobium sediminum, assembly GCF_040970315.1. Lineage (NCBI taxonomy): Bacteria > Pseudomonadati > Pseudomonadota > Alphaproteobacteria > Hyphomicrobiales > Phyllobacteriaceae > Neoaquamicrobium > Neoaquamicrobium sediminum. The sequence goes on from NZ_JAZHFV010000003.1 coordinate 305,442, forward strand.
ACAGCAGATCGCCTAGCTCGTCACGCAGGTCGTCGCGATCACCACGCTGGATCGCGTCTGCGACCTCGTAGGCCTCCTCGATCGTGTAGGGGGCGATCGACGCGAAATCCTGCTCGATGTCCCAGGGGCAGCCGGTTTGCGGATCGCGCAGCGCCGCCATGATCTCGATCAGGCGGGCAATGTCTTTGGAAGGGGTCATGACGTCGGCTCGCGGAGTTGGGGCGTTGCAGCCCCCGAGAGGTAGAACGCGGCAGTGGCCTTGTCCACGACCGACGCGACCAATTCACCGATCAGGCTCCGGCCCTGCATGTTGACATAAAGATGTCTTTATGTGACGACAGACTGTGTCGTCCAAGGAATAAGTAGTGTCGCAAATGCCTTCACCGATAGATGCCCTTTTCGGACCCGAAGCCCCGAAGCCGGATGGCTCGGAGATTTTCGCGGCGCTGGCGGCAACCGCACGCGAGCGCATTCTCGTCCTCGATGGCGCGATGGGCACGCAGATTCAGGAGTTGGGCTTTCACGAGGATCATTTCCGCGGCGACCGCTTCGTAGGCTGCGCCTGCCACCAGCAGGGCAATAACGACCTGCTGATCCTCACCCAGCCGAAGGCGATCGAGGAGATTCACTACCGCTACGCGAAGGCGGGCGCCGACATTGTCGAGACCAACACTTTTTCCTCCACGACCATCGCGCAAGCGGATTACGGCATGGAGGAGATGGTCTATGAGCTGAACCGCGATGGCGCCCGGCTTGCCAAGCGCGCCGTGTTGCGCGCCCAGCAGGAAGACGGCCGCCGCCGCTTCGTCGCGGGTGCACTGGGCCCGACGAACCGCACCGCCTCGATCTCTCCCGACGTCAACAATCCCGGCTACCGCGCAGTTTCCTTCGACGAGCTGCGCATCGCCTATGGCGAACAGCTACGCGGCCTGATCGACGGCGGCTCGGACATCATCCTGATCGAGACCATTTTCGACACGCTCAACGCGAAGGCCGCGATATTCGCGGCGGAGGAAGTGTTCGACGAAAAGGGCGTTCGCCTGCCGGTGATGATCTCCGGTACGATCACCGACCTTTCCGGCCGCACGCTTTCCGGCCAGACGCCGACCGCCTTCTGGCATTCCGTGCGGCATGCAAAGCCCTTCTCCATCGGCCTCAACTGCGCGCTGGGCGCCGCCGCGATGCGGCCACATCTGGCCGAGATTTCCAGCGTCGCGGACACTTTCACCTGTGCCTATCCCAACGCCGGCCTGCCCAACGCATTCGGCAAATACGACGAAAGCCCCGAATTCATGGCCGAACAGGTCGAGGAATTCGCCCGCGAAGGGCTCGTCAACATCGTCGGCGGCTGCTGTGGCTCGACGCCGGAGCACATCGCGGCAATCGCCGAGGCTGTGTCCCGCCACACGCCGCGCGGCCTGCCGACGGTGAAACCGCTGATGCAGCTTTCCGGCCTCGAGCCGTTCACGCTCACGGACGACATTCCCTTCGTCAACGTCGGCGAGCGCACAAACGTGACCGGCTCGGCGAAATTCCGCAAGCTGATTACCGCAGGAGACTACGCCACTGCGCTCGACGTTGCGCGCGACCAGGTGGAAAACGGCGCGCAGATCATCGACGTCAACATGGACGAGGGCCTGATCGATTCGAAGAAGGCGATGCAGGAATACCTGAACCTGATCGCCGCCGAACCGGACATCGCCCGCGTGCCGGTGATGATCGACAGTTCCAAATGGGAAGTGATCGAGGCCGGCCTGAAATGCGTGCAGGGCAAACCGGTCGTCAATTCGATCTCCATGAAAGAGGGCGAGGAGGCCTTTCTCCACCAGGCGAAGCTGTGCCGCATGTATGGCGCCGCCGTCGTCGTCATGGCTTTCGACGAGGCCGGACAGGCCGACACGAAGGAACGCAAGGTCGAGATATGCACGCGTGCTTACAAGCTGCTGACCGAGAAGGCCGGTTTCGCGCCGCAGGACATCATCTTCGACCCCAACATTTTCGCTGTTGCGACGGGCATCGAGGAACATGACAATTACGGTGTCGACTTCATCGAGGCGACCCGTGAGATCATTCAGACCCTGCCGCACGTTCACGTGTCGGGCGGCGTGTCGAACCTGTCATTCTCCTTCCGCGGCAACGAGCCGGTGCGCGAGGCAATGCATGCCGTGTTCCTCTACCATGCCATCCAGGCCGGCATGGACATGGGCATCGTCAATGCGGGGCAGCTCGCCGTTTACGAATCGATCGATCCGGAGCTGCGCGAAGCCTGCGAGGACGTCGTCCTCAATCGCCGGCCGAAGGCAGGCAACACCGCGACCGAGCAGATGCTCGAGATTGCCGAGCGCTTCAAGGGTGCGGCCGGCAAGGAGGCGAGGGAAAAGGACCTCAGATGGCGCGAATGGCCGGTGGAGAAGCGGCTGGAGCACGCACTGGTCAACGGCATTACCGAATACATCGAGGGTGACACCGAGGAAGCCCGGCAGAACGCCGAGCGTCCGCTGCATGTCATCGAGGGGCCGTTGATGGCCGGCATGAACGTCGTCGGCGACCTCTTCGGCGCTGGCAAGATGTTCCTGCCGCAGGTGGTGAAGTCCGCACGTGTCATGAAGCAGGCCGTGGCCGTGCTGCTCCCATACATGGAGGCGGAAAAGCTTGCCACCGGCGGCGGACAGCGCCAGAGCGCCGGCAAGGTCCTGATGGCGACCGTGAAGGGCGACGTTCACGACATCGGCAAGAACATCGTCGGCGTGGTCCTGGCCTGCAACAATTACGAGATAATCGACCTCGGCGTGATGGTGCCCGCGACCAAGATTCTGGAGACCGCCCGGACTGAAGAAGTCGACATCATCGGTCTCTCCGGGCTGATTACCCCGTCGCTCGACGAGATGGCCCACGTCGCAGCCGAGATGGAGCGCGAAGGCTTCGATATTCCACTGCTCATTGGCGGCGCCACGACCAGCCGCGTGCATACGGCGGTGAAGATCCATCCACGCTACGATCGCGGGCAGGCGGTCTATGTCACCGATGCCAGCCGCGCCGTCGGCGTCGTCTCCAGCCTGCTGTCTTCGGAGCAGAAACCCGGCTATGTGGAAACGCTGCGCGCGGAGTATCGCAAGGTCGCCGAGGCCCACCATCGTTCCGAGGCCGAGAAGCAGCGCCTGCCGCTGGCCCGCGCGCGCGCCAATGCCCATCGTATCGACTGGTCTGGATATGAGCCGACGAAGCCCTCCTTCCTCGGCACCCGAACCTTCGAGACCTGGGACCTGGCGGAGCTTGCTCGCTATATCGACTGGACGCCCTTTTTCCAGACCTGGGAGCTGAAGGGACGCTATCCGAAGATCCTTGAAGACGAGAAGCAGGGTGCGGCCGCGCGCCAGCTCTTCGCCGACGCGCAGGCGATGCTGGAAAAGATCATAGCGGAGAAGTGGTTCACTCCCCGCGCCGTCATTGGCTTCTGGCCCGCAGGATCGGTTGGCGACGACATAAGGCTGTTCACGGATGAGGGCAGGGCGCAGGAGCTCGCCACCTTCTTCACCCTGCGCCAGCAGCTCGCCAAGCGCGACGGTAAGGCCAATTTGGCGCTTTCCGATTTCGTCGCGCCTGTCGACAGCGGCAAGCCCGATTATCTCGGTGGCTTCGTGGTGACGGCCGGCATCGAGGAAGTCGCGATCGCCGAACGCTTCGAGCGCGCCAACGACGACTACAATTCGATCCTGGTCAAGGCGCTGGCCGACCGCTTCGCCGAAGCCTTCGCCGAGCGTATGCACGAAAAGGTGCGCAAGGAGTTCTGGGGGTATGCCGCCAACGAGGCTTACGCGCCCGACGACCTGATCGGCGAACCCTATGCTGGCATCCGCCCCGCACCCGGTTATCCCGCGCAGCCGGACCATACTGAGAAGGCCACGCTGTTCCGCCTGCTCGACGCCGAGCGGCAAGCCGGCGTCAGCCTGACGGAAAGCTACGCCATGTGGCCGGGTTCGTCGGTCTCGGGGCTCTATCTCGCTCATCCCGACAGCTACTATTTCGGCGTCGCCAAGGTCGAGCGAGATCAGGTCGCGGACTACGCCCACCGCAAGAACATGGATATCGCCGAGGTCGAGCGCTGGCTGGGGCCGATCCTCAACTACACGCCCGGCGCCTTCAAGGAAGCGGCGGAGTAGGATGCCTGCGCGGACCGCGATCGTTTTCGATGGCGGTCCGCGTTGCTGTGCTCAGCGCCCGAGCGGATGAGGCATGTAGCCGACGAAACCGGTGATCTTCCACCGGCCATCGAGCTTCGAGCAGAAATAAAGCGTCTGCCAGTTGAGCCGGTCTTCCGTACTGTCGGCCTTGCGCACGCTGCCGTTGAACTTCTTGTGCAGCACCGCGCGATCACCGTCGATGTCCATGTCGCGCATGTTGGTCACCCGGAAAAGCGCGTCACGCAACGGCTCGGCGAACTCGGTCGCAGCGGTCTCCTTCGCCTGGCGTAGCCATTCGTCACGATAAGTCGCGACATCGGGAAACTGCAGCCGCCAGGAATCGGCGTCATTCAGGAAATGCGCATGCATGCCGAAGAAGCGGTCTTCGGCGAAATCGTCGGCCACCATCGACCAGTCCTGCGCGAGAAAGGCGTCAATGTCGCGATGCACCAGCATCTCCCACAATGCGTGGCGGTCGGCATCGCCCTGCGGGAAGGGGTTCTTGTCGTAGATCATGAGTCGGTCCGTTGGTTGGCGTAAAAATCAGGCGAGCTTGCCGCGTGCCGCGACTGGCACGGTTTCCAGCACGATCTCGCCGTCGGTAAGGTTGACCACGTCGAAGAGGTTCGAAACGACGCAGACGTGATTGGGGATGATGCGCACCTTCTCGCCGATCTCCGGCTTGATGGCGCAGGCTGACAAATCGACGATGCCATGCTCCTCATTGAGCGTTGTGATGACGGCGTCGGGATATTCGACGATGTGCCCGTGACCCGGCACAGGAGCCATATCGGCGGCGAGCGCTTTTGAGCCGGTGTCGAGGACGGCGCGGTTCTGCGTAGGCCGGCTCACCACGGTGGCAAGCACGGTCAGCGCGCAATCCTCAAGCGTGCCGTGGCCGAAAGCGACCTGCATCCGGTCGGAATAGATGTAGGTGCCCGGCCGGTGCTCGGTCGCGCTCTTGACGGTTGCCGCCGCGTAGAAGTCGGGTGACCCGCCGTTCGACACCGTGTTCACCGCGATGCCGTTCTTCTCCAGCAGGGTCACCGCATCCTCGAGCCACCGTTCGACGGCTTCCAGCGCGCCGCGCGGCGGATAGGTCATCAGCCCTTCGAAGCGAAGGCCCGGTGCGGCCTCGATCTGGCGGGCAAGCGCCAGCGCCTCGTCGGCCGACTGGACACCGCACCGCCCGGCGCCGATGTCGCATTCGATCAGGACGGGCAGGGGGCGTGCGGGGTCGGTAAAGTGGTCCGCGTAGCCCGCGACCGTCACGGCGCTGTCGGCACTGACCGACATGTTCACGCGTTGATGCAGGGCCGCCAGCCGCTCAAGCTTCCCTTCACCCAGAATGTTGTAGGGGATGAAGATGTCGGTGATGCCGCCATCGGCCATCACCTCGGCTTCGCCCACCTTCTGGCAGGTGATGCCGATGGCACCAAGCTCACATTGCAGCCGGGCGAACGTCGGCAGCTTGTGCGTCTTGATGTGCGGGCGCAGTTTCAGCCCGTTCGCATCGGCATAGGCCTGCGCACGCGCGAGATTGGCATCCACTTTCGTCCGGTCGATGACCACGGCGGGCGTTTCGAGGTCCATGATACGCAAAGTGTCAGTCTCCGATAGGCAGGTCAGGGTTGCGGATGTTCTGGCTGGCAAGGCTGTGGCGGACGCGCCGCAGTGATTCGAGCACCTTCGGCCCGATCGTTTGCGCCGTGGCCATGGCAAGGATGTCCACCGCCTCCAGAAGGGCATAGCGAGTGGAGGATGGCTTGTAGAGGTTGCCGTCTTCCTTGAACGTTAGCGGCAACAGGGCGTCACCCGCCTTGGCAAGCGGCGTGTTGGGCGTCGTCACGACAATCGCCTTCGCGCCGTATTGCCTTGCGATCGTCACCGCATCGCGAACCGATGCCGCTTGGCCCGAAACCGAAAAGCCGATGACGACGGCCTTCGGCTCGAGCACGGAAGCGCTCATCCGCTGAAGCTGCGGATCGGTATGCGCGGTCACGTGAAGACCGAGGCGGAACAGCCGGTTCTGCAATTCCACGGCCGCGAAGGACGACCCTCCGCCGGTGCCATAGACGAGGATCTGGCTGGCACGACAGATCTGTCGCGCCATGCTTTCGATGTCGACATCGGCAAGCCCCATGGACATGAGGTCAAGGGCGGCGTGCGCACCGGACGCCACCTTGGCGATCACCTGCGCGGACAGCGGCAGTTCCTCGGCCGGCACGCTCGGCTCGCGCAGGTAAGCGCCGCCTATGGCCAGCGCCTGCGCCAGATGAAAACGCATCTCGCGCGTGCCTGGAAAGCCCAGCCCCCGCGCCAGACGGGTGATCGTCGGCTCGCTGACACCCGCTCGTTCCGCAATCTGCGCAATGGGTGCGTGCGCGGCGAATTGCGGGTCGGCAAGGATACTCTCCACAAGCCTGATTTCGGCGCCGCGCCCACGTTCGAGCCGGTCCTGCAAACGGGCGATGATGTCGACCGTGCGTTCGGGGGCTGCGGGGGCGCGCGTGTCCATCAGTGGAAGTCTCCTCCGAGCCGCTGGCCACCTTGTGTATCGAAGAGATGGACGTGCTCGACGGGCACCGAGAGCCGAAGCTGCTCACCCGGTTTCGGCAGGTCGCGATCGCGCAGGACCACACGCACCTCTTCGCTGGCTATTGTGCCGAATACGTGGATTTCCGGCCCCGTCGGCTCTACAACGCTCACGGACAGGTTGAGGGTCCCCTCAGGGTCACGGCGATAGGCTTCCGGTCGGATGCCAATCGTCACCGGGCGCTCGCCAGGGCCTCGCGCGATCGGCAGCTTCGTGCCGTCGCCAAGGGTGGCCACCGGCCTACCGTTCTCCGAGGTCGTCCTGCCTTGCAGGAAACTCATCGCAGGCGAGCCGATGAAACCCGCGACAAACGTGTTCGCGGGATTGTCGTAAAGCTCCAGCGGCGTGCCGACCTGCTCGATACGGCCACTGTTCATGACCACGATGCGATCGGCCATTGTCATGGCTTCGATCTGGTCGTGGGTCACGTAGACGATCGTGGTGCCGAGCTTCTGGTGAAGCGCCTTGATCTCCGTGCGCATCTGGATGCGCAGCTTGGCGTCGAGATTGGAAAGCGGCTCGTCGAACAGGAACACTTTGGGATCGCGCACGATCGCGCGCCCCATCGCCACGCGTTGCCGCTGGCCGCCGGAGAGTTGCCCCGGCCGTCGGTCGAGATAGTCGCCGAGGTTGAGGATTTCGGCGGCCCGGCGGATGCGTGTTTCCGTCTCGGCCTTGGGTTCGCCACGCACGCGTGGGCCGAAACTGATGTTTTCCCGCACCGTCATGTGCGGAAACAGCGCGTAGGACTGGAATACCATCGACGTGTCGCGCTTCTGCGGCGGGATGTCGTTGGCCCGCACCCCGCCGATCACAAGATCGCCGCCGGTGATGGGCTCCAGCCCGGCGATCATGCGCAGCAGGGTGGACTTGCCGCAGCCGGACGGCCCCACGAGAACGACGAACTCGCCATCATCGATCGAGAGCGAGAGCTTCTCGATGACCGACATCGATCCATAGCGCTTGGAAATGTCGGTCAGTTTCAGATCGGCCATTGATCGAGCTCCTCAGACGGCGATTTGTTCCAGGAAAGGCAGGTTGCCTGCCGATATGCCGGCATCGACCGGCAGCACCGTTCCCGTGATGCCGCTCGCCAGCGACGAGACCAGAAAGGCCGCCGCCCGCGCCACTTCCACCGGCTCCACCATGCGCCCGAGCGGGTAGAGCTGCTTCACTTTGCCCAGAATTGCCGGATCGCGCTCGATACGATGATCCCATGCCATCGTGCGCACGGAGCCCGGCGCAATCGCGTTCGCGCGGATACCGTTGCGGCCTTCCTCCGTCGCAATCGCCCGCATCCAGGCGAGCAGGCCCGCTTTGGCAGCCGCATAGGCGGGATTGCCATAGTGAGACAGCGCGTTGACCGAGGAGATGAAGACGAAGGCGCCGCCATCCTGCTCGCGCATGGCCGGCAGAAATGCCTGGGACAAACGCGCCGCGCTGCGCAGGTTGAGATTCAGCTCATGCGAAAGCGCATCGGCGCTGACATCAGCGAGGGTTTCGGCACGTGTCCAGCCGGCATTGGAGATGACGGCGTTGGGGGCACCGCCGGCGCAAATCTCTGCTGCCGCAGCCTCGATCGCCGCATCGTCCATCAGATCGAAATGATGCGCCTCGGCCACGCCCGGCAGTCCAAGGTCGACCCCGTCGATGTCGCAGGCGACCACCGCAGCACCAAACCCCGCCAGCACCTCCACCATCGCGCTGCCGATGCCGCCGGCAGCACCTGTAACCACAATTCTGTGCCCCGCAAGTTCGATCATCACACTCCCATTCGCCCCTGATCGCGACGCTCACCATTCGCTGAGCACGGTCGCGCCTAACTTGGCCGTTCACGGCCGTTTTCATGAGGGTTGCCGAAAACTCGTAATTTAGCAACACGAATGTGCGAATTTCCTTGCGTTTTCCAAATTTCTGTAAAAAAATTACATCAGAGGTTGTCGCTGGCGCCGCGGACGACCGTCGAAACAGCATGCCGGCGCACAGGAACACGAGAGAGGAACAGGGAGATAGCAATGAACAAGACCGCGCTCAGATCCGCAGTCGCGGGCGCAGCACTTCTGGCATTCACCGGATGGGCCGCCGCCGAGACGGTGCGCGTCACAGTCGCCGAATACAGCTCCAAGACCGGCCCCTATTTCGACGAGGCCGCAAAGGCGTTCGAGGAGGCCAATCCCGGCTCGGACATCCAGGTCGAGGTCGTGCCATGGGACGTTCTGCTGCAGAAACTGACGACCGACATCTCCGGCAACGCCAATGCCGACCTGTCGATCATCGGTACGCGCTGGCTTATCGACTTCGTCGACCAGGGCATCGCAGCGCCGCTCGACGAGTACATGACCGACGAATTCAAGGAGCGGTTCTTCCCGGTCTTCCTTGAGCCGTCGGTGATGCAGGAGAAGACCTACGGCCTGCCGATCGCGGCATCCGCCCGCGCCATGTATTACAACAAGGCGCTGTTCGAGCAGGCGGGCATCACTGAAGTGCCGGATACCTGGGATGAGCTCGCCGAAGCGGCCGAGAAGATCAGCGCGCTGGGCGACGACATCGCCGGCTTCGGTCTGCAGGGCAAGGAGATCGAGACGGACGTCTATTTCTACTATGCCTTCTGGGCCTATGGCGGCGAACTGGTAGAAGAAGACGGCACATCCGGCCTCGACACCGATGCCGGCTACAAGGCTGCCGAGATGTACAAATCCCTGATCGATGCGGGTTCGACCCAGCCGGGCGTTACTTCGTACAACCGCGAGGACGTGCAGAACCTGTTCAAGCAGGGCAAGGTCGGCATGATGATCACCGCGCCGTTCCTGTCCAACCAGATCAAGGAAGAGGCACCTGACCTGCAGTACGGCGTGGCTGCCATTCCGGCCGGTCCGGACGGCGACCGCGGCACCTACGGCGTGACCGACTCGATCATCATGTTCGAGAATTCGCAGAACAAGGAAACGGCCTGGAAGTTCCTCGACATGCTGTTCACCACCGAATGGCGCTCGAAGTTCACCTCGGGCGAGGGCTTTCTGCCGGTCAATCCGGAAGTGGCCGAGCAGCCGGCCTTTGCCGACAATGCGGACCTGAAGGAATTCACCGCCCTTCTGCCGGACGCACGTTTCGCGCCGGTCATCGCTGGCTGGGAGGAAATCGCTGCAGCCACCTCCGACGCGGTGCAGACCATCTATCTCGGCGATGGCGAGCCCAAGGCCACGCTGGATGCCGCTGCTGAGAAGATTAACGGTATCCTCGGCAACTGATAGCCGGGTGCACCTGACCGTCGGCGGGCGCGGTATCCCGCGCCCGCCGACCAAGCAATCCCCGCCGTTCCGCCGGCCAATCATGACGAGACACCGATGCGCTCGCCTTTGACCAACCCCTACGTGCTGATACTGCCGGGATTCCTGCTCGCCGCGTTCATCATCCTGTGGCCGCTCTTCCAGCTCGGCACGATCTCGGTCAACGACGTCAACCGCTTCGGCCAGCTGCGCGGCTTCAACGAATTCGCAAACTATACAGCTGTGTTCGGGGATCCCAATTTCCTGGGCGCCCTCTGGCGGACCTTCATCTGGACCGGCAGCATCGTCATTGGAGCGCTCGTCATCTCCGTGCCCGTGGCCATGATCCTGAACGAGGACTTCTACGGCCGCTCGGTGGCGCGCGTGATCATCATGCTGCCTTGGGCGGTGTCGCTCACGATGACGGCAATCGTCTGGCGCTGGGCGCTTAATGGCGAGATCGGCATGCTCAATTCAGGTCTCAGAACTCTGGGACTTATCGACCAGAACATCCAGTGGCTCGCCCGCGCCTCGACCGCCTTTCCGGTCCAGATCATGATCGGCATCCTGGTGACGATCCCGTTCACGGTTACGATCTTCCTGGGCGGGCTATCATCGATATCCGACGACCTTTACGAGGCGGCCAAGCTGGAGGGGGCTTCACGCTGGCAGACCTTCCGCGAGATCACGCTGCCGCTGATGCGCCCCTTCCTGAACATCGCGATCGTTCTCAATATGATCAACGTGTTCAATTCCTTTCCCATCATCTGGGCGACGACACAGGGTGATCCGGCAAATTCGACAGATATTCTAGTAACTTATCTGTACAAGCTAGGCTTTCGCTTTGGGAAACTCGGTGAAGCATCGGCACTTTCCCTGATGATGTTTGCGCTGCTGCTCGCCTTCACGGTCGTCTACGTCTCGCTTGCGATGCGGAAGGAGCGCACATGAGCGAGAAGATGAAAAAATCGCTGCTTTTCTGGCTGCTACTCTCGCCGCTGGTGGTGCTTATACTGTTCCCGTTCGCGGTGATGTTCATCACTGCAATCAAGCCGGCAAACGAGGTGCTGTCGCCGACATGGTGGCCACGTGAGGAGGCCTGGCGAAACTTCATTGATATGTGGGAAGCGACCAAGTTCGGCAACGCCTTGTGGAACTCGGTTTATGTTGCGGTGCTGTCAACGGTGTTGGCGCTGCTGGTGTCCATCCCTGCCGCCTATGCCATGAGCCGGTTCAGGTTCGCAGGGCAGGGCGCGTTCCGGCAGTTCCTGCTGGTGTCGCAGATGCTGTCGCCGATCGTGCTCGTCATCGGCCTGTTCCGTCTCGTCGTCTGGCTGGGACTGCTCGACAACGTCAATTCGATCGTCTTCGTCTATGGCGCCTTCAACGTCGCCTTCACGGTCTGGATGCTGCAGAGCTACTTCTCCACCATCCCGAAGGATCTGGAGGAGGCGGCCTGGATCGAAGGCGCCAGCCCGGCGCGGGCGCTCGCCATGGTGTTCCTGCCGCTGGCGCTTCCGGCGATCACGGTCACGGCGATCTTCTCCTTCATCAACGCGTGGAACGAGTTCGTCATCGCGCTCACCATGCTCAGGCGGCAGGAAAGCTACACGCTGCCGATCCAGATTTTCTCGCTGGTGGCGGGTCGTTACACGGTCGAATGGCATCACGTCATGGCCGCGACCTTCGTCGCCACCATCCCAGTCGCCATCGTCTTTGCCTGGCTGCAGCGCTATCTGGTGCGTGGGCTGGCGATCGGCGCGGTCAAATAGGCCGGTTCAGGCCGACAAAGGAGCAGACATATGACCAAGCAGTGCTTCGGCACCTCCCACGTGCCGCTTTCTCCCGCCGTGCGCGCCGGCGATTTCGTATTCGTGTCGGGCCAGGTACCCGTCGGGGCCGATGGCATCGTCGTCAAGGGTGGCATCACCGAGCAGACCGAACAGGTGTTGACCAATGTGAAGGCTGCGCTGGCGCTTGCCGGCTGCGGGATGGAAGATGTGGTCAAGACGACGGTCTGGATCGAGGACGCGCGCGATTTCGGCGCCTTCAACGCGGTGTACGCCAAACACTTTCCGAAAGACCCACCGGCCCGCACCACAGTTGAATCGCGCCTGATGATCGACATCAAGATCGAGGTCGAGGCCGTCGCCTATAAGCCGCTATAGGGGCGGCGCCAAACTACCGGAACATCATCGCATGCGTGTCTTCACCGCGTCGCTCGCCACCGAGACCAACACCTTTTCGCCGATCCCGACCGACAGGCATGCGTTCGAGATGGCCTTCTATGCCGGGCCCGGCGCGCACCCCGACACACCGACGCTGTGCTCGGCGCCAATCCCGATCCTGCGCCGCAGGGCGAGGGAGGAGGGGTTCACCCTGATCGAGGGCACCGCCACCTGGGCGGAGCCTGGCGGCTATGTGCGGCTCGACGTCTACGAGGCCCTGCGTGACGAAATCCTCGGCCAATTGCGGGCAGCCATGCCTGTCGATTGCGTCGTGCTCGGACTGCACGGCGCCATGGTCGCGCGGGGACTGGACGATTGCGAGGGCGATCTGCTGGCGCGCGTCCGAGAGATCGTCGGCCCCGACGTCGTGGTGGCGGCCGAGCTCGACCCGCACAGCCACCTGACGTCGAAGCGCGTGGCCGCGGCCGATATCCTAGCCGCCTTCCTCGAGTTTCCGCATACGGACTTCGTCGAACGCGCCGAGCATGTGGTGGACCTTGCCCTGCGCGCCACGCGCGGCGAAATCCGGCCCGTCATTTCCACCTTCGACTGCCGGATGATCGACGTGTTCCCGACCAGCCGCGAACCCACGCGCTCCTTCGTCGATCGCATGAAGGCGTTACAGGGCAGGGACGGGGTCCTCTCGGTGTCCCTGATCCACGGCTTTATGGCCGCCGATGTGCCGGAACTCGGCACGCGCATGCTGGTGGTGACCGACAACGCGCCTGAAACCGGCGCAGCGCTTGCCGAAAAACTCGGTCTCGAAGTTCGCGCCATGCGCGGCACGACGATCATGAACAGCCTCACGGTCGAACAGACGATCGAGCGCGCCAAACGGGCCGGCGGCAGCGGCAAGCCGCTGGTGATCGCCGACATGTGGGACAATCCCGGCGGCGGCACCGCCGGCGACAACACGGCGCTGCTGCACGCGCTTGCCGCCAGCGGGATCGACCGCATCGGCGTCGCCACGATCTGGGATCCGCAGGCGGTCGTCTTCGCGCACGGCGCAGGCGAGGGCACGGTGCTGGAGATGCGCATCGGCGGAAAGGCCAACGCCGCCAGCGGCCAGCCCTTCGACGGCCTGTTCGAAATCCGCAAGCTGGCGAAGGAAGGATGGCAGACCTTCGGCACCAGCCGGGTCACGCTCGGGCCGGCCGCGCTCGTACGGCTCGCCGGCACCGAGATCGACATCATCCTCAACACCAACCGCACGCAGACCTTCGAGCCCGACATCTTCAGCAATCTCGGCGTCAATCCGCTCGAAAAGCAGGTGCTGCTGATAAAATCGACCAACCACTTCCATGCCGGCTTCGCACCAATAGCGGAAGAAATCGTCCACGCGGCCGTCGAGGGCTGCTATCCGAGCAACCCAAAGACGGCGGGCTACCGGAAACTCTCGCGGCCGATATGGCCCATCAGCGATCAGGCGTTCGAATAGCACCGCGAAAGAAGGGCGCTACATCAGCACTCCCTCACACAGCGCCGCAGCGCGGGCCGGTGGTGGATGTGGTGATGATGGACGGCTGAGCAGCCTCGGTGTAGTTGTGGGCCGCTTGATGGTGGAGGCAAGCAGCATGGACAGATTCTCCGGCGGCTGCCTGTGCGGCAAGGTTCGGCTGACGGCGACAGGACGTCCGTACCGGGTCGGAATCTGCCATTGCCTCGACTGCCGCAAACACCACGGCGCGCTTTTTCACGCATCGGCGATCTTTCCCTCAGATGCGGTGACGGTCGAAGGCGAAACGCGCGACTATGCGGGGCGTCATTTCTGCCCGGAATGCAGATCTTCGGTTTTCGGGCGCAGCGGCGACGAGGTCGAGGTGAACCTGGGATCACTCGACGCACCTGACCAACTGATCCCGACCTATGAACTCTGGACTGTCCGTCGAGAGGCATGGTTGCCGCCGTTTCCCGTCACCAGACGATACGAACGTGATCGCGACGCTACGGGGCGCCGCGATGAGTAGGTGGGTTAGCGAGAAACAATCAACGCCAGACGGCATCCATCCGGCGCCCAACCCCCACAAACAAAAGTCGCATAAGATGGATTATGGAACTCACGTTGACATGGGAGATCGTATACTCGCAGCCTGAAAGCAAAACCCGATCAAAGGCTTCAGGCCGAAATCTCGATCACCATGCCATCAAATGCCGGCTCTACATTGTCAGGCGTTGCGGCGCGAACGGCATCATAATCCAGCGGTATGTGCATATGCGTCAGCACTGCGCGCTGCGGCTGGAGCCTTTCGATCCAATCCAGCGCCTGCGCCAGCGACAGATGGCTGGGGTGCGGCCGGTATTGCAGCGCATCGACCACCAGCACCTCGAGGCCTTCGAGCTGGGCTGCGGTTTCCTCGGGAAAGTCGCTGACGTCGGAACAATATGCGAGCCCGCCGATGCGGAAGCCGAGCGACAGGATGTCTCCATGCACCAGTGTGAGCGGCATGAACGTGATCGGACCGCCGGCGCCGTCTATGGTGAACGGCACGTCGTGCGCGATCACATGCGGCGTGACGATCGGCGGATAGGAACTGCCGGGCGGCGTCTCGAAGCAATAGCCGAACGCGTCGCGCAGCCTTTCGAGCGTTGGCTTGTCTGCGTGGATGTCGATGCGATGGCGCTGCACCAGGAAATAGCCGCGCAGATCGTCGATGCCGTGGATATGGTCGGCATGCGGGTGCGTATAGACGACAGCGTCGAGATGCGTCGCACCCGCATCCAGCATCTGCTCGCGGAAATCCGGCCCGGTGTCGATCGCGACGCGGGTTACTTCACCGGATGCTGAAATGCGCTCGACAAGCGCCGCTGCACGCCGTCGGCGGTTTTTGGGATTGGAGGGATCGCAATTGCCCCAGTCACCGACGATGCGCGGCGTGCCTGGCGACGAGCCGCATCCGGTAATGACGAGGCGCAGGCGATCAGCCATGTCTTACGGCCGCGGCGTCTTGGAAAACAGGCGGAAGAAATTGTCCGTGGTGATTTCGGCGATCTCTTTATCCGCAACCCCGATGGCCTTCGCCAGGACCGCTGCGGTCTCTTTGACATAGGCCGGTTCGTTACGCTTGCCACGAAACGGCTGCGGCGCGAGGTAAGGCGCATCCGTTTCCACCAGAAGCCTGTCGCGCGGGACGTGTGCTGCGATCTCGCGTAGCTCGTCCGAGCGCTTGAACGTAAGGATTCCCGAGAAAGACACGTAGCCACCGAGCGCGACGCCGGCTTCTGCCAGCCCGCGGCCGGATGAAAAGCAATGGAGAACAAAAGGGAAGGTCCCCTTCCCCATTTCGTCCTCCAGGATCGCCGCGACGTCGGCATCAGCGTCGCGCGCATGGATCACAAGCGGCAGGCCGGTGATGCGCGCCGCCGCGATGTGTGTGCGGAAACCCTTCGCCTGGGCGTCGCGCGGTGCCTTGTCGTAAAAGTAATCGAGCCCCGCTTCGCCGATGGCGACGACCTTCTGATGCTGCGCCAGCCGCACGAGCTGGTCGGCCGTCACGTCAAGCTCTTCCGCGGCATTGTGCGGATGCGTGCCGACCGAGCAATAGACTTGCTCGTAGGCCTCGGCGATCGCCAGTACCCGCGGGAACGTCTTCACGCGTGTCGAGATCGTTACCATCCAGCCGATGCCGGTTTCCAGCGCGCGCGACACGATCGCGTCGCGCTCCTCGGCGAAATCCGGAAAGTCCAGATGGCAGTGGCTGTCGACAAGCATCGGCGATCGCTCAGGCTGCGGTTTCCGGCTCGACATAGCGCGGGAAAACCGGCTGCGGCGCAGGCAATGCGTCGCCCGACGTCAGCGCGAACGCGTCCGCCAGATGCGCGAAGTCACGCTGGTCCGCCGGCACGGCAAGCAGGTCCAGCAGCTTGGCTGCCGAACCCGGCACATAGGGCTGGCAGAGGATCGCCACGCGGCGCACGGTTTCGGCCGTGGTCCACAGAACAGTTTCCATGCGCGCGGGATCCGTCTTGCGCAGCGCCCAAGGCTCCTGTCCTGCGAAATAGCGGTTGGCCTCCGCAACGACTGCGAACACCGCCGCCAGCGCCTGGTGGATCGCTTGCACGCCCATCGCCTTGCGCGCTGTTGCAAGCGCATCGTCGGCCATCGCCAGCATCGCGGTATCGACGTCCTGCAGCGCGCCTTTCTGCGGTACCACGCCGCCGCAGTTCTTGGCGATCATCGACAGCGAGCGCTGCGCCAGATTGCCAAGGTCGTTGGCAAGATCGGCATTGGTACGGTTCACGATCGCGTCGTGGCTGTAGTTACCGTCCTGGCCGAACGGCACCTCGCGCAGCAGGAAGTAGCGCACCTGGTCGAGCCCGTAATGGTCGACGAGTACAAAGGGATCGATCACGTTGCCGACCGACTTGGACATCTTCTCACCACGGTTGAATACGAAACCGTGGCCGAAGACGCGTTTCGGAAGTTCGATCCCGGCCGACATCAGGAATGCCGGCCAGTAGATCGTGTGAAAGCGCGTAATGTCCTTGCCGATGACATGAAGGTCGGCCGGCCAGAAGCGCCAAAGATCAGCGTTTTCATCGGGATAACCGACACCGGTAATGTAGTTTGTAAGCGCGTCGACCCACACGTACATGACGTGTTTCTCATCGCCTGGCACTGGAATGCCCCAGTCGAAGGTCGTGCGCGAGATCGACAGGTCCTTCAGGCCCGACTTGACGAAGCTGACGATCTCGTTGCGGCGCTCCACCGGGCCGATGAAGTCGGGGCGTTCCTCATAAAGCTCGAGCAGCCGGTCGCCATAAGCCGACAGGCGGAAGAAATAGCTCTCCTCCTCCACCCACTCGACGGGTGTTCCCTGCGGGCCGTAACGCACGCCGTCGTCTCGCAGCTCGACCTCGTCCTCGTCGTAATAGGCTTCGTCGCGCACCGAATACCAGCCAGCAT
This sequence comes from Neoaquamicrobium sediminum, assembly GCF_040970315.1. Lineage (NCBI taxonomy): Bacteria > Pseudomonadati > Pseudomonadota > Alphaproteobacteria > Hyphomicrobiales > Phyllobacteriaceae > Neoaquamicrobium > Neoaquamicrobium sediminum. The sequence continues at coordinate 322,616 of NZ_JAZHFV010000003.1, forward strand.
AGCCGCCCTTGTAGATGTCGCCGTTATCCGCCATCGCCTTCCAGATCGCCTGGGAGGAGCGGTAATGGCGTTCTTCGGTGGTGCGGATGAAGTCGTCGTTGGATGCGCCGAGCGCTTCAGCCATGCGCTTGAACTCGGCCGCATTGCGGTCGGCCAGCTCGCGCGTCGACACGCCTTCCTTGCGCGCGGTCTGGTACATCTTGATACCGTGCTCGTCGGTGCCCGTCAGGAAGAACACGTCCTTGCCGTCGTGACGCTGGAAACGCGCAAGCGCGTCGGTCGCGATCAGCTCGTATGCATGGCCGATATGCGGTTTTCCGTTCGGATAGGAAATGGCAGTCGTGATGTAATAGGTCTGGCTTGGCATGGGAGGTCCGACGATCGGTTTCTGGCGGTCAGATAGCGCATCGCAAGGGCAATGGCTATCCCGGTTCAGGGATTGGCGGCCCGCCACATTCGCTGAAGCAGCCCGCTGACATGCTGCTTTTTGTCGAGATTGTAAGTCTCGGTCTCTGCAACGGCCCGCTCAGCCTCGCGCCACAGCTCCGCAAGGCCGTCTGCACGGGCGCTGTCGCCGGCCAGCGCCGCGCCCCTGGCCTGTTCTGCGATTGTTTCCAGTGCATGCTGGTTGAAGATGGAGAACTGGACGGCTGCATCGCGACCGCTGACCGCCTCGGCCACGCGCCATGCGTCGCCATAGGCATAAGGCCGAGAGCGGAGAACACCGGACACCGCATCAGCGATGTCGAGCCCGCCATACTCGGTCAGCAACAGCGCATCGCGCACACTCCCCCCTGCCCGGGCTGCCAGCGCCGCACGGCCCGCTTCATCCTCCGGCACGGTGGTCTGCGACGCGTCCAGCACATGCAACAGCGCTGCCGGCTCCAGCGGCTTGAACTTGATCGTCTGGCAGCGCGAGCGGATCGTTGGCAGCAGGCTACCCAGCGAATGCGCAATCAGGATGAAGAGCGTGCGCGGCGGCGGCTCCTCAAGATTCTTGAGCAAGGCATTGGCCGCATTAGTGTTCATGTCATCGGCAGGATCGACGATGGCGATGCGGTAGGCGCCGTCATGCGCTGTCATCGAAAGGAACCGGTTGATCTTGCGAATCTCGTCGACGGTGACCACGGATTTGAACCCTTTGGTCTTGTCGTTGACGGGCCGCGTCAGGTGCAGCACTGCCGGATGCGACCCTTGCGCGATCTGGCGGAACAGCGGCGACGATGGGTCACGCTGCGAGAATCCCGGTGGCGCCTCGGCGGCTACTGTGTTTGCCAGCAGGTGCTGGGCGAGATGGAACGCAAAGGTCGCTTTGCCGATACCGGGCGGTCCGGCAAGAAGCAGGGCATGGTGCAGCTTGCCCGCGCGGTATGCGGAAGCGACCTGCAGCATCGCCTCGGCATGGCCGACCAGCAGCGGGTTCTCCGCCGGCTCGGCGATGCCGGGAATGGTGTCGAACTGTTCCGGGGCGAGACGCTCGAAGCTCATGCAGCGCCCTCCTCCGCCATCTCGCTACGTAATACGAGGGGGTGAACCGCCTCGGCGATTGCGGCGGCAACGTCCTGCGGCGATTTCCCGGCGTCGATCACCACGCAGCGCTCGGGCTCGGCCCTGGCGATGTCCAGGAACGCCTCGCGCCGCCGTCGGTGGACCTCCAGCGTTTCCTTTTCATAGCGGTCCGCGCCATCGCTTCCGCGCCGCGCTGTGGCCCGACGCAACCCCTCTTCGGCATCGAGGTCGAGAATGATCGTCAGGTCCGGCACCATGCCGTTGATTGCGACCTTTTCCAGTGCTCGCATGAAACCGGCATCGAGATTGCCGGTCACCCCCTGGTAGACGCGGCTCGAATCCATGAAGCGGTCGCACAGCACTACCGCACCGCGCGCCACCGCCGGGCGTATCACCTGCTCGACATGGTCGGAACGCGCCGCTGCGAACAGCAACGCCTCCATGCCTGGGCCGAACGGTTCCGCCGCGCCAGACAAAAGCACGTGGCGTACGGCCTCTGCACCAGGCGAGCCGCCTGGCTCGCGCGTCACCAGAACCTCCAGACCGGTGCCTCGCAACGCCTGTGCCAGCGTGACGATCTGGGTCGATTTCCCGGCCCCCTCCCCGCCCTCGAAGGTTATGAAGATACCGCGCGCCACGTCCGCCTTTCAGCCGTTGGTCTTGGATCGGCAACACACCACCGACTCCGCCTTTTCGTCCTCACATAGGCCACGCACGCGGGAATATCCATTGGCCAGTGCCCGGAACGACACCTAGCGCAGCCAGCCGACCAGCAGCTCTTCGACTGCATCGAGCGCGCGTTGGTGGAGAGCACCGGTCCCCACGCTCTCGGCGGCAAAGAGCGGTGTCTCCTGGCTCATCGTATCGCCGATCCAGACCTTGAGCGTGCCGATTTGGGCGCCCTCTTCCACCGGTGCGACGACCGGCCCCTCATAGACGATCCGCGCGATCAGCCTGTCGCGATTTGTGATCGGCACGAAGATCGAGATGGGGCCGTCTGCACGCAGCGCCACTCCGCCCTTCTCGCCCCCGAAGGTCTTGGCCTCGCCGACCACCTCACCGGCCTCGTAGAGATCGAGTTTTTCGAACGAGCGCATGCCCCAGTCGAGGATACGGCGCGATTCCTCCGCGCGCTGGTTGTCGCTCTCCATGCCACTCAGTGCGGCGAAAAGCCGACGCCCGTCGCGACGCACGGAACCGACGATCGCATAGCCCGACTCTTCGGTGAAACCCGTCTTGAGACCGTCGGCGCCGATGTTCAGCCCAAGCAACGGATTGCGGTTGCGTTGCAGGATCTTGTTCCAGGTGAATTCGGGCTGGCTGTAGTAGCGGTAGAATTCGGGATATTCGCGCCAGATGTGCTGGGCAAGCAGAACGAGTTCACGTGCGGTGACCACCTGGCCGTCGGCTGGCAAGCCAGTCGAGTTGCGGAACACGGACTTCTCCAGACCGATCTCGCGTGCCCGTTCCGTCATCAACTGGGCGAAATTCTCCTCCGAACCCGCCATGCCTTCGGCGATGATGATGCAGCCGTCATTGGCCGATTGCACGATCACGCCCTGGATCAGGTCTTCCAGGCGGATCGACGAGCCAAGTTCGGCAAACATGGTGGACGTTCTGGACGGTGCGCCGCCGGTACGCCAGGCGTTCTCGGACACCAGAAATTCGTCATCGAGCGTCAGCCGACCGAGCTTGATGGCGTTGAACACCACTTCCATGGTCATGAGTTTGGCAAGGGAAGCGGGCGGGAACAGCGCGTCAGCGTCTTTGGCGTAAAGAACCGTGCCGGTGTCGGCATCGATCATGAATGCCTGTTTGGCCTTGGTCTCGAAGAGCTGTGCCTGTGCACCGGCACATGCAGCCAGAAGCAACGTAAGCCCCAGAACATAAACGCGAAAACGCGCGAGCTTCACCATTCCAATAACCCCGAACCAGCCCTTGAAGCCCCGAAACTAAAGCATGGGCCATTCCATGGGAACCGCTCTGCCGGCGCGAGATGCAGCCGTGTCGAGCGCCGACGGGCGGGCCGCAATGCCGCTCGTCATACTCTGCCCTGGGAGATGGCGCCTGCGCCCTACTCGCGTACCGTCATCGCGTCGCTGGCGCCTGCCGCCCATGCAGCCCTGAGCAGGCTGTCGGTTGAAACCCGGCCATCCGAGCGCAGGCTGAGGGCAAAGCCATCCCCGCTCCAGTCGGTTTCGATGGTAGCCTTGCCGGCTGCCTCGAGCGCACGCGCCATCGTTTCGGCTTCGGCCTGGCTGGCATACGTGCCGACCGCGACATATTCCGAGGGGGCGGGAGCCGCCGTATAGCGCTTGTTGAGCGCGGCCAGGAGTGCGGCATTGTCGGGCGCGCTGCCGGCGAAGTCGGCGACCACCTGGGCTGCGCGCTTCACGCGCTCGTCGGCATAAGCCAGCGCTTCGGTGGGCTGCCCGGCGCCGAGACGCCTTGCGAGCCCGACGCCAGGTCTTTCTGGCGCGATAGGACCGAAATCAGGCAAGATAGGATCGCCAGGCGCAGCCGCCACGGGCGCCTGGGATGCCGGCTGACCCGGAAAAACCGGCGCTGCCGCGGCAGAAACCGTAGGGGTCGGCCCATTCATGGCAATCATCACGCCGGTGGGCAGGCCATCGGACGGGTCGGGCCCGCCACCGCCCGGCTTGTAGGACGCCATCAGGAAAGCGTCATCCTGTCCGTCGAGTGGCGCGCGCCCGACATATTCGACCTCGACTTTCGCCACGCCCTTCTGCGTGTAGTCGAGCAATTCAGCGGCTCGGCGCGACAGGTCTATGATGCGGCCATGCGCGAACGGGCCGCGATCGTTAACGCGAACGATCACCGACGAGCCATTCGCCCTATTGGTAACGCGGGCATAGCTGGGCAGCGGCATCGTCGGATGTGCCGCTGTCAGGTGCGTCATGTCATAGACTTCGCCATTGGCAGTGAGCCGGCCGTGAAAGGCGTCTCCATACCAGGATGCCATGCCGGAATTGCGGTAGCCCGGGTCTTCCTTGGGATGGTACCATTTGCCCTTGACCTTGTAGGGCTTGCCGACCTGTTCGCGCCCGCCGCCGCGTGGCAGTCCGGAGCGCTTCATCGAAACTCTGGGGCTGGCCTTCACCCCGTATTCCGATTCAGCGAAATATTCCTTGGTCGAGGTGCGCTTTGCCGACGCCGTCTGCGGCCCGGACGTTGAGCACGCCGCAAGCATCATGGATGTGACGGTAATCGTGACGAGGCCAACGCCGCGCGCCGTATGCCCTGCGGGCGCAGATGCCTTGCTTGTCAACGTCCCGAACCCCTCATGCGAAACACACCGCCTCCTCGAAACCCCGCCGATGCGGTGGTTTACCCGATTACGATGCGTGATGACACCCTCGCGCAAATTGCGCATGCAATGCTTATTACCATGTTAACCGATTGTGACGGGATACGGGCAAGATTATGGCATTCGCCGATCAAACAACGCCAAGCCGCTTGCCGCTTGAATTGGTCGGCCGCCTGACGCATACACGTCGCACCGGAGGGATGGCCGAGCGGTTTAAGGCACCGGTCTTGAAAACCGGCGAGGCAGCGATGTCTCCGTGGGTTCGAATCCCACTCCCTCCGCCAACAGCCATTACTGCCATTTTCACCATCCAAGGTGTCGCCGATCGCCGCGCTCGACGGTGCTTGTGCGTCTCCATGATCCACGGGAAAGCGGGACCAGGTGATTTCCGACCCAGGTGGCCCGCCAAGGGAGCAGACCGCGGCGTGAGACAACGCTGTCATTGCCATATTGTCGTAAATACATGATACAACAGCCAAATCTGTTGGTCTGCCATGGGGGCGCGTGATGAAATTTGGTCTTTCTCTGGTTCTTATGCTGGCTGTGACACCTTCCATTGCAGAACCGGCGGCCGGAGTTGCCTATCTTCACGACACCTCGGTGGAAGAGCGCCCGCTCTCCATGTCGATCTGGTACCCATCCGAGGAGAAAGCGTCCGCGACCATTGGCGGGAATCCCGTTTTCAAAGGGGTTTCGGCCACGCGTGATGCTCAGTTTCCGAAAGGCGCGCTGCCTCTGGTGGTGGTTTCACACGGAGGATTGCGATCCGCCACCGACTCCGGTGCCTGGCTCAGTTCTTCAATAGCGCAGGCAGGGTACGTTGTGGTCGAACTCAATGGCCCGCGTCCGGACAATGCGGCCATCGCGTTGAACGAAATATGGCAAAGACCGCAGGACATACACCGCGCCATTGATTTGGTGCAGGCCGACGCCACATGGGGCCCACGCATTGACGAAAGCAAAGTTTCCGTCGTGGGCTTTGCACTTGGCGCTACCGCTGCCCTCTCCGTTGCCGGAGCGAAAATGGATGTCGACGAATATATGCGCTCTTGCGCTACTGGCAGCGAATCTGAGGGGCCGGATTGTGGGTGGTATGCTGCACAGGGTGTAACCCTGTCTGAAACTAGTCAGGAAGGTGTGGCAGGGTTGGCACGAGATCCCCGCGTTACTTCGGTGATCGCCATAAACCCGGAATATCCGGCCGTATTGGGCAGTATTGCTGAGGAGGTTGGCGCGCTGCGGATTTATCTCGGAACGCCCGAGGCGGCAGGCGGCGGCGACCAAGCCGATCGATCCGTCGTCATACCGGACGCGTCTATTTTTGATGCTTTCGCCGTCTGCACCCCCGCCGGGCCGGATATTCTGGCCGCGGAGGATGGAGATTCATCCATCTGCGGCGTATCTGCCGAAACACGGGAGTCCATCCATCTGGAGACCGCACGGGCGGTCATATCCTTCCTGAGGGACCACAGCGAATAGGCGGAGGCTGACGCCGCTGAAACGGGCAGAAGCGTGCTTGCCTGCGGCACTCTGCCAGACGACCCGCTAGTCGTCCCATGGGTTCGACAGCACGCTGTTGTGCGATCGACCATCGCTGCATTCAGCTACGGACCTAGTTTGCCCGCGCACATCGGTGAGATGCCGCCGCGCGGAGATAGCCTAGTCCAAGGGATTGCCGCTGATCCCCGGAGGGCGTCAGGAAAGCTTTACAAACGGTGATTTCAACTGATCAATTACATTCCGAGGTGCAGGCCGACATCCGTCAAGCCTGCCGAGAATTCGGGCTCTCTAAAGAGAGTGGTGCGGTCGAGAAGACTCGAACTTCCACGGGTTGCCCCACAGCGACCTCAACGCTGCGCGTCTACCAATTCCGCCACGACCGCACGTCACGAAAGGGCCGGTCGGAACCGGCTCGGCGCATGTAGCAAATCGGTATGCGGGGCACAAGTGTGTCGACACCGATTTGCGTACAATTACGAAAGCCGGACAATGTTCTACGAAACTGGACCTTTTTCCGGCAATCCCCCATATCAAGGGGAGCCTCAGGACAGCCAGCAATGATCGAACGAAACCGGATGCAAGCCTTGTTCCTGCCCACCCTCGACGGCCCGCCCGTCGAGTGGCGAATCGAGCCGGGCCTGACGGACTACGAGACCGCCCTTGCGGTGATGGACGAGCGCGCCGCAGCTATCCGGGAGGCTGGTGCACCGGAGCTCGTCTGGCTGGTCGAGCATCCCCCGCTTTACACCGGCGGCACCAGTGCCGATCCGAAGGATCTGCTCGACAAGAACCGCTTTCCCGTCTTTGCGACCGGCCGTGGCGGCGAATACACCTATCACGGCCCAGGCCAACGGGTCGCCTATCTCATGCTCGACCTGAAACGCAGGCGCGAGGACGTTCGCGCCTTTGTCGCCTCACTGGAAGCCTGGATCATCGGCTCCCTCGCACGCTTCAACGTGAAGGGAGAGCGGCGCGAAGATCGCGTCGGCGTGTGGGTCACGCGACCCGACCGCCCGCCCCTGCCCGACGGAAGCCCTGCCGAGGACAAGATCGCCGCCATTGGCATTCGCCTGCGCCGATGGGTCAGCCTGCACGGCATCGCCGTCAACGTCGAACCCGATCTGACGCATTTCAGCGGCATCGTCCCGTGCGGGATCGCGGGCTATGGTGTGACCAGCCTGGTCGACCTCGGCCTGCCGGTCACCATGGATGATTACGACGTTGCGCTGAAATCAGCCTTCGAAGAGGTTTTTGGCGCAACGGAAAATTCCCCCGAGCCTCACATCGAGCCAATGAGCAGCGCCATGGCGGTGACGAAGGCGCTCATCGTGACGAGCGAGAGGACATCCTGAACGAACTCGGCCATTTCTCTCTCCTGTATTCGTTATGTATCCTTTATGTTTCCATTTTGTTCTCATGTCAAGCGCAGACGTGACGATGCGTCAGCGCATCGCGACGCGTCCCCGGATAGACGCGCGACCGGCTTTTGCTCTCAATGTAGATGTAGACTGTAGGCGTTTCGAACCCGCGCGCCGGCCACTGTCGCCACGAGGCTGAAGGCGGCGCCCTTCTCAGACCTCGTTCAGTCCGTTCCTGAATCGGCGCGCGTTAGCGACATAACTTTCCGCGGAAAGGCGCAGGCGCGCTGCCGCCTCGCCATCCAGCTCGCGCACGACCTTGGCAGGCGACCCGACGATCAGCGAATTGTCGGGAAAGACCTTGCCTTCGGTGATCAGCGCGCCGGCGCCGACCAGGCAGTTGCGCCCGATGCGCGCGCCGTTGAGTACGATCGCGCCCATACCGACGAGGCTGTTATCACCGATCGTGCAGCCATGAAGGATCGCCCGGTGACCGATCGTGCAGCCCTGCCCCACCGTAAGCGGAAAGCCCATGTCGGTGTGCAGGACGCAATGTTCCTGAACGTTGGATCCGTCGCCGATCTCGATCAGTTCGTTGTCGCCGCGCAGCACCGCGCCGAACCATATGCCCACGGCCCTGCCGAGCTTGACCTTGCCGATCAGCTTCGCATCCGGCGCGATCCAGATTGTCGGTTCGTCATCGATCTGCGGTGCGTGGCCATCAAGCGCGTATACGGGCATGTCTTTCCTCCGAACGGGTGCGGATCACCCTAGGAGCCTCGACACGAGAAGCGCAAGTTCAACCGCAAGCACACCGAGAGCCATCGCCCAGATTCCAGCACCCACCGCGCACAATGCAGCCGCGGTCCAGTCGATGGCGCCTGCCCGTCGTGCAGCAATCACCTCGTTGGTGAGCATGAACGGGCCTGCGGCCACCATCAGCGCCAGCGAGAACCCGAATCGTTCACGCCTGACGAAGGGTGGGTGAAACCCGAGCCGTCGCCCGGCCACGAGCTCGAAAATCGCCCCGGCAAGGCCGCACAACGTCAAACCGACGGCGAAAGCATAAGCCATGAGAGCAAGCGAGTGCATTGTTTACGCTCCGTTTACCATGCGGAGGCGATCTTCCCGACATGGCAATCGGCATCGCAGCAAGAAGCATGCCGGACATCCTGTCCCGGAAGGGGACGACCAAAGGAACGGGCGACGGACGTGCGCGCAGACATGCTGCAGGAATCGCAAGGCGCCGACGCCAGTCCCCTCCGCTCCCGCTTCATGGCACGCGTATTTGTGGCCTTTCTGGTTCTTGCCGCGCTTTCGGCCATCATCAGCGTGGCTGGCAAATGGTGGGGTCGGTCGATAGCCCTGGCCGGCCACAGCGACGACACCACCATTCGTGAGGTTGTGATCGGCAACAATGTCCTGGCCGTGCCAGCCAACATGATCCGTTTCGAGACGGCTCGCCGCAGCGGCGTCACCGCGCGCCTCGACCTGTACGCGCGCTGGCCGCAGATGGATGGCTACAGCAATGATGCGCGAGACGATTTCAACCACGCAGGCAACACGCGCAATATTCTGTTCCTGTCCTTCGACGAGCCCATCATGTCGCGCGATATGAGCGGTCGGTTCGAGCCGATCTATCGTGCGCTGATCGAAGGAGAAGGGCGCGCCGGACCGGGCGGCCTCACCGTCTATCGGTTCAGCGAGAAATCAGGTTATGTCGATGAAGTGCTCGTCGTCGGCGACGAGGACGGCCCTGCCCCCTTCGTCGCACGCTGCCTTTCGGGCCCGGCTGCGCGCGAGTCGCTCGCGCCTTGCGAGCGCGACATCCACATTGCCGACGGCCTGAACCTCACATACCGCATGCCGGGGGAACTGGCCGGATCATGGCGTGAGGTGGACGCTGCGGTGAAGAAGATGGCGGCCGGCCTGCTGCAGACCGGCCAATAGTGGCTCAGGCCAGATCGACGTCGAGAATCGCCATCGAGAAATTGTAGGAAAGATCGCCGTCGTCATCGTCCCTGAAGATGATGCCGAGAAACTCGTCGTCGAGGTACAGCTCGCACGAATCGTCCTTGCGCGGACGCGCCTTCACCTGAAGCTGCGGGTTCTGGAACGTGCGCTTGAAATAGGCGTCGAGTTTCCTGATTTCTTCGGGTTTCAAACCTGCTCTCCAGTGGGCTCTCTGCTTGCGTTGCAGCGCTTCTGACACGCCGAACACGACCATGTAAAGCCCGCGCCGGAGCTTTCAAGATGCCTGAAGGGAAACGTTCCCGTCAGCTTTCGGCGGCCAGCAGCTGGTCCATCGCTCGCGAAGGCTCGTCGCAGCCGGCTTCCCCGACAATGCGTGCCGGCACGCCGGCCACGGTCTTGTTGTTGGGGATAGATGTCAGCAGCACAGAGCCCGCCGCCACCTTGGAACAATGGCCCACCTCGATATTGCCGAGAATCTTGGCCCCTGCGCCGATCAGCACGCCGTGGCGAATCTTCGGATGGCGGTCGCCGCCAGCCTTGCCGGTACCGCCAAGCGTTACGCCATGCAGCATGGAGACGTTGTCCTCCACAAGCGCCGTCTCTCCCACGACAAGGCCGGTGGCGTGGTCGATGAAGATGCCCTTGCCAAGCCGCGAAGCCGGATGAATATCGGTCTGGAAAATCGCCGATGACCGGCTCTGTAGATAGAGCGCGAAGTCCTTGCGGCCATTGTGCCAAAGCCAGTGCGCCAAACGGTGCGTCTGGATCGCATGGAAACCCTTGAAGTAGAGCACCGGCATCAGGAACCTGTCGCAGGCCGGGTCGCGGTCGTAATAGGCCTGGATGTCGACGCGAACCGTCGTGCTCCATTCCGGCGTCTCGCGCACCATCATCGCATAGGTCTGGCGGATCAGGTCGGCCCCGACATCGGGATGATCGAGCCGTTCCGACAGGCGATGGATGACGGCGCCCTCGAGGCTGTCGTGGTTGAGAATGGTCGAATAGAGAAACGCCGCCAAGAGCGGGTCGCGTTCAACCGCTTCCGTGGCCTCGCGCCGGACCGCCGACCAGATCGGATCGACAGGCTGGATCGCCTCGGATCGCGCCACGCTGCTGCTGCTCATCGGGACCTCCCGTGTCAAACGCCTTGCTTTGGGCCGGTGCGAACCATAATCCCTTTGCAGTGTCAAATGAACCGCATTTTCCTGAACGCGCGTTCAATGGGATTGGTCGCATGCCGGATCACGTAATCGCGCAAACCGAGTTTCTCAACGTGGCACGCGCCGAAAACGGCGTCGTGACCGTCACGATCGAGAGATCCGCCCGCAAGAACGCCATGTCGCAGGCGATGTGGCGGGCCATGACATCCCTGTTTGAGGGGCTGGCTGGCGATTCCACGATACGTGCCGTCATTCTCACCGGCGCCGGGAGCGACTTCTGTGCCGGGGCGGACATTACCGAGTTCGATACCGTTCGCGGCAGTGCGGAAAAGGCGCGCCAATACGAGGCCGAAAATTCCGCCACCTTCGCCGCCATCCGGCACTGTCCTGTTCCCACAATCGCGGCGATCAGGGGCATCTGCTTCGGTGGCGGGTTCGGCATGGCGGCTGCGTGCGACCTGCGGATCGCGTCCACCACCGCGCTGTTCAGCGTTCCGGCCGCACGGCTTGGCCTCGCTTATCCCGTCGACGCCATGGCCGACATCGTTCAAGCGCTCGGGCCGCAACTGGCCAAATATCTGACTTTCTCGGCTGCACGCCTCGACGCGCAAGCCGCACTGGACGCAGGGTTCCTGCTGGAGATCGTGGAACCTGGCGGCCTAGACCTGCGCGCGACCGAACTCGCGGCAACGATAGCGGCCAACGCACCGCTGTCCGTGAAGGCATCCAAGGCCTCGATCCGAGCAACGCTGACAGGCAGCGCAGCGGATGCGGCCGTTGCGAGTAAGCTTGGCGACGAGACATTTGAAAGCGCCGACTATGCCGAGGGCCGACTGGCCTTCCGTGAAAAGCGAAGAGCGCTTTTCCAGGGCCGTTGAACTCGGCGGGTGGTTCCTGCCAGCATCTTGTCAGCATCCCGACTTGCCCGAATGGCGGTTTTCGGGTGGATGAAGCGATGACCGCTCGTAAGCTCCAGCCATGACGATTCTCGTTTCCAACCGCCAGGCCCGCCGCCATCTTCTTGCCCTTTGCGGCCTCGATGGCAGCCGGACCGGCCCGATGCGCAAGGATGAACTGGCCGCGACCATCGCCGATCTGGGATTCGTACAGGTCGACAGCGTCAACGTGCTCGAGCGTGCGCATCACCACATCCTCTTCTCGCGCAGCCAGACCTACCGCCGCCGCGATCTGCAGACGCTGGTGGAAAAGGACGGCGCGCTGTTCGAGAACTGGACCCACGACGCGTCGATCATCCCCAGCGCCTTCTTCCCCTACTGGCGGCACCGCTTCGAGCGGGAGAAGCAGCGGCTGCGCACACGCTGGAAGGGCCATTTCGGTACTGAAGGCTTCGACGACGACCTCACACGCGTGCTTGCTCACATTGCCGACAACGGCCCGGCCATGGCGCGCGACTTCGAGGGCGACAAGCCTTCCTCCGGCTGGTGGGACTGGCATCCCTCCAAGGCCGCGCTCGAGTTCCTGTGGCGCACCGGCGACCTGGCTATCGCCCGCCGTGAGGGCTTCCAGAAGGTCTATGACCTGACGGAGCGGGTGATCCCCGACGATCACCGGCGCGACGAAGTCGAGCACGATGCCTTCGTCGACTGGGCATGCAGGCAGGCGCTCATGCGCCTCGGCTTTGCCACTCGGGGCGAGATCGCTGCGTTCTGGGCACTTCTGACGCCGGCTGAAGTCGACGAATGGATCGCCAGGAATCGCGACGAACTGGTGCCGGTACGTGTTGAGAGCGTCGGCAACGGCAAGCCCCGCGTCTGTTTCGCGCTGCCCGGCGCGGCAGAGGCTGCGATTGAGGCTAACGAAGTGCAGGATCGTGTACGCATCCTGAGCCCGTTCGACCCGCTGTTGCGCGACCGTGCGCGCGCAGAGCGGCTGTTCGGCTTCTTCTATCGCATCGAGATCTTCGTGCCCGAAGCCAAGCGGCAATATGGCTACTACGTCTACCCCGTGCTGCGAGGCGAGCAGGCGGTGGGCCGCATCGACGTCAAGGCCGATCGCGAGAGCGACGCGCTCGTCGTGCGGGCCTTCTGGCCGGAAGCCGGTGTGCGCAACTCCAAGGCGCTTGTCTCGAAGCTCGAGGCAGAGCTCGAACGCCTGCGACGGTTCGCCGGCGTCGGCCGTGTCGAGTTTATCGATGGATGGATGCGATGAGCACGCATGTCATCTTCTGGCGTCGGCTCGACGTGGAAGGCCATGACTGCTGCCGGCTTTCGCCGGTCGACGACGGCTGGTCGATCGAGGGTGTCGCCACCTTTCTCCACGAAAGCCAGCCAACCTGTCTGCGGTACCGGGTCTCCTGCGATACGGGATGGCGCACGCGCAGTGCGACCGTATCCGGATGGCTCGGCGACATGCCGATCGAGCTGGAGATCGGACGCTCGGCGAATGGCGCATGGCAGATCAACGGCGTTGATCAGGATGCACCGGCCGAACTTGTCGACCTCGACCTCGGCTTCACCCCGGCAACCAACATCCTGCCGATAAGGCGTCTCGTACTTTCGGTCGGGCAGGAAACGCCTGCCCCCGCCGCCTATCTCGCCTTCCCTGCGCTGCGCTTGGAACAACTCGACCAGACTTATCGCCGCATTGATAGCTTGCGTTACGCCTACACCGCACCGCGCTTCGACTATGAAGCAACGCTGGAGGTGGCTGACATCGGCTTCATCACCGCCTATCCCGGGCTTTGGGAAGCCATTGGTTCGCCGTCGGCTCAAGCGTCGTAGGTAACGGCGGCCACTGCGTCTTCGCTGCCTGCCTTAAGCCGCCGCGCGGTCGCTCAGGAAGTCCAGCACCGCGGCGCTGAAGACATCGTTCTTGTCACCGGCCACCATGTGCCCTGCCCCGCCGACGTCGACATAGCTGGCCGACGGTGCGGTCTCGACGAACTCCCTGGCATATTCTTCATGCACCAGCTCGGACTGCATGCCGCGCACCAGCAATACTGGGAGGTGCAGCTCTGGCAGGCCCTCGATCACTTCCTCCATGGTCTCGCGCGCATGCAGGTTGATGTTGCGCTCGCTTGTCATGAAGGCCGGATCCCAGTGCCAGCGATAGCGGCCGTCCGATCCTAGGCGCAGGTTCTTGCGCAAGCCGTCGAGCGAACGCGGGCGTTTGCGGTTGGGCAGATAGCCGGCGATTGCCTCGGCTGCTTCCTCGAGCGTCGCGAAGCCCTCTTCCATCCGCTCGCCCATGAAACCCTGGATCTTGGCAACACCTTCCGGGTCCATGCGCGGGGTGATGTCAACCAGCACGAGCGAATCGAGCAGCGGACCGTGCCGCGTCTCCGCGATCAGCATCGAAAGCCCGCCAAGCGAGGCGCCAACGGCCGCCGGCGTTGCGTGAAACCGCTCCTTCGTCTGGCGCACGAGCGCCACGGCATCGGCGCCGTAGTCGGCAAAGCTGTAATTGCCGCTCGGCACCCATTCGCTTTCGCCATGCCCCCGCAGATCAACCGCGATGGCGCGCATGCCGCTTTCGGCGACGCGCCTTGCCGTCGCATCCCACGCGCGGCGGGTCTGTCCGCCCCCATGCAGGAAGAGCACCGGCTGTCCATGTCCGTCCCAGAGGTCGGCGACAAGCCGATTGCCCTCCGCGCCTGCGAATTCGATCGGTGTTGGTGTCATGTAATCGGATGGTCCTTCAGGAATTCCAGCACCTTCGCTTTCCATGAGCGGTCGCCGACGGCCAGCATATGGTCGCGCCCTTCGATATCGAAAGCTTCGGCATCCGGCAGCAGCGCGGCGAGTTTCTGCGCAGAGCCGGCAATGTCGTCCTTGGTGCCGACGCCGATGAGCACGGGCTGGCGGATGCGGCCAAGCTCGTCCTCGGCGACGAGCTCGCGCGACGTCTCGATGCAGGCCGCAAGCGCTTCTCGATCGCTCTTTGTCTGGTCCGCGAAGGTGCGGAACATCCGGCCGCGCGGATGGCTGATCGCCTCTGGGTCGGGCGCCACAAGCGCCTCGGCGATCGGGTCCCAGTCGCCGACCCCGTCGACCATGCCGTAGCCCAGCCCGCCGAGGATCAGCGTTGCGACTTTCTCCGGGTGCGCCAGTGCGAGGAAGGTCGAGAGCCGCGCGCCCATCGAATAGCCGAACACATGCGCCTTGCCGATGCCGAGGTGATCGAGCAGCGCGGCCGCGTCCTCGGCCATGATATCGGGCGTGTAGTCGGCGGGATCGTAGCTCTTGGTCGAGCGACCATGGCCGCGATTGTCGAGCGCGATGGCGCGATAGCCCGCTTCCGTCAGCGTTTTCACCCAGCCGGGGGCAACCCAGTTGACGTGATGGCTGGACGCGAAGCCATGGATAAGGAGCACGGGCTCGCCGGAGCCGCTCGCAGGCTCCCGATCGATAAAGGCGATCTCGAAGCCGTCGTGTGAAAAGGTCTGCATGAAAGGCAATATCTCCGCAGCGCGGCTTAACCTGCGCCCGCGACCTGGTCGATGAGCGGATGGCGTATGCGCACGCCATCGGAAATGCCGGTCTTTTGCGCCGTGCCGCGTTTCAGTTCAAGCACGAACCGAACAGGTACATCGGGACCAATGGAAGCGAGTGAGAACGGTTCGCCGGGCAGCACCGCCGCAACCAGCCCGTCATCACCGATGAACACGAGATCCAGTGGCATCGGCGTGTTCTTCATCCAGAAAGACACGGGGCGCGTCTGCTCGAATACGAACAGCATGCCATGCATGTCGCCCATGCTGGTGCGGAACATCAGTCCGGCGGACCTTTTCAGGTCGGTGTCCGCCACCTCGATCGTGAAGCTTTGCTCGCCGCCTTCAGCCTCCACCACAAGAGCGTCCGGGCTGGTCGGCAGCATCATCGGTTGCCCTTCGGCAACCGGAATCTCGCTCAACGCCTGCGGCGCCCCCATGGCAAGGGACGCGGCGATGAAAATCAGAAATATTCGGGCGAAACGCAACATGGACCATCCTGCCTGCCGGCGGCCGGAAGGAATTGGCATCAATGCGCGACCGGCAGGGTTCCCATATCGGGGTGAATTTCGGCGGCCATAAGGCCCTTGTCCCCCTTACCGAAGCGCACCAGCACCACCTGGCCGGGACGCAGCTCGGTCAATCCGTAGCGCCGCAGGGTTTCCATGTGGATGAAAATGTCCTCGGTTCCCTCGCCGCGCGTCAGGAAGCCGAAGCCCTTGGTGCGATTGAACCACTTCACCAGCGCCCGCTCGAGACCACTCTCGGCCGTCACGCTGACATGCGTGCGCTCCAGCGGCTGTTCGGCCGGGTGCACCGCATTGGTGTTGTCCATGGAGAGGACTTTGAAAGCCTGAAGGCCACGTTCGCCCCTGCGAACGAGGCAAACCACGCGCGCGCCCTCAAGCGCAGTCTGGAAACCGTCCTTGCGCAGGCAGGTCACATGGAGGAGCACATCGCCCATCCCCGCCTCGTCCGGCAGGATGAACCCGTAACCCTTGGCGACATCGAACCACTTGATCGCACCCGAAATTTCAGCGAGCGCTGCCTCATCTCCGTTATCCGGACCCAAGGTTTCGTCAATGGCCGCGTAGCGCCTCTCTGAAGAGGCCTTGTCCCCCATCCCGACACACCTTTCTTCAATTCAGCCAAGTGATTCTGATCGACAGGATAACACCGTGCAATCGTGGGTTAGCAAGAGCCGCTTAGCATTTTTCAACATTTCGCGGCTGACAATACTGTGGTTTGTCTTCGATAAGCCCCGCCTATCACGCTGACGGTTGCCCCGGGTGGCGGCCTGCTCCATATCATGCCTGCAAACACGACCCACCCACAGGAACAATCATGCGCTATCTGCACACCATGGTCCGCGTGAAGGACGTAGACGCTTCGCTCGATTTCTATTGCCGCAAGCTGGGCCTCAAAGAGGTTCGCCGCATCGAGAACGAACAGGGGCGATTCACGCTCATCTTCCTGGCGGCGCCGGAAGACGAACAGACCGGCATCGCCGAAAAGGCGCCGCTGGTCGAACTCACCTATAACTGGGATACGGAAGACTATCAGGGCGGACGCAATTTCGGCCACCTGGCCTATGAGGTCGACGACATCTACGCCACCTGCCAGCACCTGATGGACAACGGCGTCACGATCAACCGTCCGCCTCGCGACGGAAACATGGCTTTCGTCAGGTCGCCGGACGGCATCTCGATTGAACTGCTGCAGAAAGGCCCGGCCAAGCCGAAAACCGAGCCCTGGGCATCGATGGAAAATACGGGAAGCTGGTAGGAAAAGGCTTGGGGCCGCATCAACAGGGCGGCCCTCTGCCATCAGCGTATCGCGAAGCTTCAGCGCTTCCCGCGCTTGGCCTCGTCAATCAGCATGTTTGCAATCTGCATGCGCAGGGCGGCACGCTCGCGAAGTTCTTCCGGCATACGGTCCGGGTGATAACGCAGGGCAAAGCTGCGTCTGGCACGATCGAGCTCGTCCGGCTTGCTCTTTGGCCCGATCCCGAGTTCACGCGAGATCGAATCAGGGTCGAGGAAAAACAGATCCTCCAGCGCCGGCTGCAGGTTGGCAGGGCTTTGCGGCGCCTGCTTTTCCGTCTTGGTCTGGAACTGTTCAGCATTGTCGCCGTATTCGCGCATCGCACGATCCGGAAATAACGCAACGTTTTCAGCCTGAAGCCGCTCTATCTGGGCCAGCATGTCGACACGCAGCGACGGCGCAACGCCGCCCTCCGGCTCGTCGAACTCGGTATCGGCCGTAGCAGCGAGCAGCTGATCCAGCAGCGCACCAAAATCAAGTTCCGCATTTGCGCCCACCGAAGTCTCCCGTTCCCAGGCGTTTGCGACCGTTATTCACGCTAAGCGCATCCGGTTAAAAAGGTTCCCTCAAATTCGTGCGGATTTTCGCGATCCCGCATTTCCGCCAGACAAGCGCTCGCATGGCAGCCATGCACATGCTGCACTGCACAATTCCGATGAAGACATCTATATTCAGCTATCGGGAGGACAAACCGAAGGGAGCCTGACATGGGGTTCTTCACTGAGTTCTTCGTCCGCCCGCGTCCGGCAGAAGCCGAACGATATCGCGCAACGCTTGCCCTGCTCGAATCGATGAGCCCGGCGGATCGTGCGGATATCGGCATCAAACCGGCTGATTTCCCGAGGATCGCGAGGGAAGCGGCCAAAAGGCAGCTATCCTAGGCAAGAGCCTTCTTCTCCTCTCGCGGGGGAAGCGTTACTCTCCGTCAACCACGGAGACCGACGATGTTTCGCCCAGCTCTTGCCTGCATCCTTGCCGCGACCGCATTTCCGGCTTTTGCGCAGGATGCGGATTATATCGACGACCGTTCCAGCCCGGCCGCGCTCATGCGCTCGCTCTACAACGCGATCAACAGGCGTGAATATGCCCGCGCGTGGAGCTACTTCGCCCAACCGCCAGCCGCCGATCTGGAGGCCTACGCCGCAGGCTATGCGGACACACAGAATGTGGAGCTGATCACCGGACTGGCGCGTGAGGAAGGCACGGCGGGTAGCTTCTACTATCAGCTTCCGGTTGCGATTCGCGCGCAAGCCGGCGACGGCTCAGCCCGGGTGTTCTCCGGGTGCTACACGATGCGCCTGCAGGACCCGTCGGTTGCCGGCGACGCCTTCGAGCCGATGCACATCGAAAGCGCCACGCTCCGCCCAAGCGACGCGGAACTCGGCGAGGCGTTGCCGCGTAAATGCGGCGACGGCGAGGAACTGCCTCAGCTCGACCCGGTCGCCGAGCGCGCAAAGGCGATATTCGATGCCGCAGCCGTCGAAAAATGCGACATCGCCCCGGCATTCGACGCGGAAGACGCGGAACCGGACAACTACACGCTGACCTTCCGCTACGAACATGACGACGACGATCAGCCGGAACGCGCGGCACGGCTGTTCCGTTTCCTCTGCTATCGCGGCGCCTATAACGAATCGCACCTCTACTATCTCTTTACCGAAGACGACGGCGTCCAACCGTTGCATTTCGCCAAGCCAGCGTTCGACATTCACTATGTGGACGACGACCGGGAAGGCGCGGTGGACCACATTGCCCTCGAAGGATTCAGCGCGACTGCCGACCTCGTAAATTCAGCCTTTGACCCGGCGACGCTGACAATCACGGAATTTTCGAAATGGCGCGGCGTGGGCGATGCGGGCGCGTCAGGCACCTGGCAATTCAAGGCAGGAACCTTCAGGCTCGTTCACTACGCAGTGGACGGCTCCTATGACGGCGAGATCAATCCGGAAGTCATAGTCGACTACGAATCGGCTCCTTAGCCAGCGCTCACTCACCGAAGCCCTGCCCCGTTTCGCGCGGGTTGAGCCGGATCAGGCGCGAATCGAGCACCGCCGCCTGCCGGTGGATCACCGCCTTCTGGTAGTCGGGGTCCTTGACCATCTCGACGAATGCCGCGCCGGACGGGTATTGGGCGATGAAGCAGCGGTCCCAACGCTCCTCCGCCGGACCGATCAGCATCAGCCGGAAATCGCCCGACCATGCGATACGGCCGCCAACACGGCGGAAGATCGGCCCGCTCTCGCGACCGTAGGCGGCGTAGGCTTCCGCCCCCGTCGCCGCGCGACCGTCTGGATACACAGCCTTGTCACGCAGCCGCACGAGGTTGAGCATGTGGATCGGCCCCTCCTCCGCCAGCCGACGAAACGCGCCGAACGTTTCCCGCGTCGGGTCGACATATCCTTCGCTCATGCGGATACTCCTCCACTTGCAGTCAAATGATCATCACCTCGATGCATCCATCCAGTTCAGCGTGCCGCGCCAGTCGGACATGCGGATAGGCGTGCCGTGGCTGCCGGTCTCGAAGCGTACGAAACGCGCCGGATAGCCGGGTGATTTCTGCAGGATCGACCGGAAAAATTGTTCCTGCTGTTCAACGGGGAAAACCCTGTCGTCTCCACCGTGACCGAAGAACACCGGCACCTTGCGCTTGAAGGCGCGGCTGGAAAGAAAGCCTTCGTCCCAGTGCGAGCCGAGCAGAAGCAGCCCGCCAAGGCGTGGCGCCACGCGCTCGTTGTCGGCAAGTCGCCAGCAGATACCCCCGCCCATCGAACCGCAGGCAACGAACACCGACGCCTGGGGCGAGTGCGCGGCATAAAGCGAGATCAGGCTCGCGACCTGGCGCGCACCCGTCGCCCCGAAATCCGAGAAGTCGGTCGTGAGGTAGAGGCCGCCGTTGCGCACGGCCAGATTCTTGATCCGGTTAAAATTGCCACCGAAAGTGAAGTCGTCCATGCCTTGGCGCCGGTTGCCGCCCTGCCCGTACAGATAGACCACGATGAACCGCGCGTTCTGCTGCCGCCCGACGGCCATGTGCGGCATGCGCGCGACCTCTGTGGTGGCAATTAGATCCTGCTGGTCCCGCCGAACAGAAAGGTCGACATAGCCCCCGCTGACCCGCCGCTCCGGTATCTCGTCACGTTGATTGATGTCGCGCTTGGAACGGTAGTCGACCGCCATGTAGCGGCCGTCGTCTGCCTGCCTGAGCACATGCGGATAGGCGAAAAGGTCGTCCTTGAAAGGTGCGAGCAACTCGGCCTGCGCGATGGACGTGGAAAGGAGCGCGCTGCAAAACGCGACCGCGAGCGTTTTCAGAATACCCGAAAGGAGCGATGGACTCATGAGTGCGACTCTAAGCGAAGAGTGACGCGCCAGGCCAGAGCATCAGTCGGCAGGTTCGCCACCTGCCAGCGCCAGCGCCTCCGGCGTGTCGATGTCGAGGCTCGCGGCAGCACCAATCTCGACGTCAATCACAGGCAGCTCGCTGCTTTCGACGATCTGCCGCGCACCGGTGTCGCCCTCGAGCGTCGCCACGGCAGCAAACAGCGACCGTGGCAGGATGACGGGATTGCCGCGCTTCCCGGCATGGGTAGCGCGAATGATCGCATTGCCATGCTCCCGAACGAAAGCCTGCAAGAGCATGTCGATGTGGCCCGAAGTTACCTCCGGCATGTCGCCAAGCGCGACCAACGCACCCGCGGCGTCTTGCGGAAGCGCCGCAATCCCGGTCTTGAGCGAGGACGCCAAACCGCTGGCGTAGCCGGCGTTGTCGACCATGCGCACATCGAAGCTGCCAAGGGCCGCCCTTACGCGATCTCCCTCATGACCGGTGACGACAACGACGCTGCGCACCCCCGAATCTGAAAGCGCTTGAGCCGCATGCCGAACGAGCGGCTGGCCGGAAATCCGTGACAGCAGCTTGTTCGGGCCGCCCATGCGCTGCCCGCGTCCCGCCGCCAGCAGCACCGCATCCACCACAGCCTTGCGTGACGGCCGCGGTTCGCGCGGCTGAGGCCGCGTCTCGATCTCCATCAGAAGGCCGCCGACACCCATGCCGGCGATCTCGCGGTCTCCGATCGGCAGACCGGCCATGATGCGGTCCAGCACCCAGTCGAAACCGTTGAGCTTGGGGCTGCGTGCGCAGCCCGGTGCCCCGACGATCGGCCGCCCATCCAGTTCGCCAAGCACCAGCAGGTTGCCCGGATCGACAGGCATGCCGACACGGCTGACAAAGCCGCCCGCGCCTCTTATCGCTGCCGGGATCACGTCATCAGGGTCCGATACCGCCGATGCCCCGAAGACGATGACCATGTCTGCCTCGCCTTTGAGAGCCGTGATCGCCTCCGCCACCTCTTTGTCGTCGTGCCGCGTACGCGTTTCACGCACGATGACGCTGCCGGAGCGTGCGAGCCGCTCCGCCGTCAGCCGTGCCGTCTTCTCGAGCACACTCGTTTTGACCGACGACAATACGGTCTGTACAAGCCCCACGCACCGGGGCTCAAAGCCGTGCAGTCCTATGACACCCCCGCATCTTGCGATGTCGGCCGCGCGTTCGACCAGCGTTCCGGCCACCGCGAAGGGAATGATCTTCACCGTCGCCAGCATCTGCCCCGCGCTCACGGGCGCGAACTCCGGCAGCGTGGCAAGCGTGATCGCCGGGTGGGTTGTATTGATCGCATCGACGGCGGCGCGGTCGACAACGAACAATCCAGCCTTTTCGGCATGCAGGTTGACGCGGCCGGTCGCCGCGCGCCGCACTTCGATGCCCGGTGCGGCAAGGCCGTCGGCGATCTGCGTTGCAGCGGCATTTTCGTCGAGGTCGCCGGGTTCCAGCACCGCAGCGATGACCTCGTTCAGCCCCGCCGCCTTCATGGCAGCGACATCGTCGGCGCCCAGCACGGTTGCCTTGCGCCAGCTCCGACCTTCCACAGCTACGGAATGGGCGAGTACCGCGCCTTCCGCGTCGTCGAGGCTGATCCGCCCGAACTTCATTCGGTAGCCGCAGCCTCGGCACGTTCGGTGCCGCGCGTGCGCAGGGTCTGCACGATCTGCGCAAGCACCGCGACCGCAATCTCTGCCGGGCTCGACGCAGCGATGTCGAGGCCGATGGGTG
Source organism: Neoaquamicrobium sediminum (assembly GCF_040970315.1). Lineage (NCBI taxonomy): Bacteria > Pseudomonadati > Pseudomonadota > Alphaproteobacteria > Hyphomicrobiales > Phyllobacteriaceae > Neoaquamicrobium > Neoaquamicrobium sediminum. The sequence continues at coordinate 344,829 of NZ_JAZHFV010000003.1, forward strand.
CGTGTATTCGGTCGATCTGGGCCTGCGTGGCTCCCTGCGACAGCAGACGCTCAATCCGCTTTGCATGGGTTTTGCGGCTGCCTAGCGCACCGACATAGAAGCACCCGGCCTCGAGCGCGGAGAGCAGCGGAAAGTCGTCGATCTTGGGATCATGCGTCACTGCCGCCAAGGCCGTGAACGCATCAAGAGGCTTTCTTCCCAGCACATCCTGCGGCCACTCGGCATGCAGCTCGACTTCCGGGAACCGTTCCGGCGTCGCGAAAGCGGTGCGCGGATCGATGATTTCAACATCGAAGCCAGCCAGACGCGCCATTGGCGCCAGCGCCTGGCTGATATGCACCGCCCCGACGACGACGATACGCGGTGGTGGCAGATGTGCATTCAGAAACAGTGTGCGCCCATCGACCTCGATCGCCTGCGAACGCCCCGTGCGAAAGGCCTGCCGCGTCGCCTCGCCAAGCCCGCCCGCGACAGTATCGCTCTCGCGCACTATACGGCTCGATCCATCTCCGAGATCAGTCACGAGAATTGCGGCCCTACGGGCGCGGCGCTCGGCGTTCAGCGTGTTCAGAACGGTCGGGTCCATGCTTCAGCCCAGACGCTCGACGAAAACCTTGATGCGGCCGCCGCAAGAAAGCCCTACCTGCCATGCCGTCTCATCGGCGACGCCGAATTCCAGCATGCGCGGCGTTCCGGAAGAGATGATGTCGACCGCCTCCGCCACCACGGCACCCTCGACGCAGCCGCCGGACACCGATCCGTGGAAATTGCCGTCTGCGTCGATCACGAGGTGGCTCCCGGCCTGACGGGGCGCGGAGCCCCAGGTCTCGACGACCGTGGCGATCGCCACGTCCTTGCCTTCGTTCTTCCATTCCTCCGCGATCATCAGCGGATCGCGTGCTTCGTCGGGTGTCGCAACCTGGGTCATTGGAAGCCTCCAGCCGTAATATGGTCACGCAGGCGCCTACCTGCCAAGACCCAGCCATTGCCGTGGGTCTGCTTCGCGCGAGCGGGAGGCCGAAAGCGCCTGCACGAGATCGGACAACGCCTCCAGCGAATGGACGGGCCGGAACTCGTCGACATGCGGCAGCATCGCCCGCACGCCCCGCGCACGCGCCTCGAACCCGTCGAAACGTAGCAGCGGGTTGAGCCATATGAGCCGACGACAGGACCGCTTCAATCGCGCCATCTCCTGTTCGAGCAGCACGGTATCCTCGCGTTCCAGCCCATCGGTTATGAGAAGCACGATGGCGCCCTGCCCCAGCACACGCCGCGACCATTGATGGTTGAATGTGCGCAGCGTCTCGCCGATGCGCGTGCCGCCCGACCAGTCTTTCACAGACGCCGCGCACTCGGCCAGCGCCTCGTCGGGATCGCGCCGGCGTAACTGCCGCGTCAGGTTCGTCAGCCGCGTGCCGAAGACGAATGTGTGAACCCGGCTGCGGCTTTCGCTCAGCGCATGCAGGAAATGCAGGAAGATGCGGCTATACTGGCTCATCGAGCCGGAAATATCGGCCAGCACGACCAACGGCGGGTGAATCTCGCGCACCGAGCGGAATTTCTGCGGGATCAGGTCGCCGCCGGTCCTCAGCGCCGCCTTCATCATGGCACGCGCATCATGGCGCGAACCGTGCGGGTCCGGCCGAAAACGCCGGGTCGCGACGCGGTCATGCGGCAGTTTCAGCCCGGCGATCACGCGTTTCGCTTCGGCAAGTTCACGCGCCGTCATCTGCGCGAAATCCTTCTGTCGCAGGATTTCGTTGCCGGAAACGGTGAAACGCGCGTCGATCTCGATCTCGGGGCGTTCCTGAATCGGCTGGTTCTTGCGATGGCCCTCGAACATCGCGTCGGCAACCCGCGTTTCCGCAGCCCGGCTCTTCTCCCTTTCGCGGCTGTCAGGCGCCACAGGCGAAAACATCGCAATCATCTTTTCGATCAGCTCACGCGATTTCCAGAAAAGCCGGAACGCCTCGTCGAAGGTCGCGTGGTCCTCGCGCCGGTTCACCAGCACGGAATGCAGCGTCCAGTAAAAATCGTCACGCCCGCCAATGCCCGCTGCAAGCACCGCCTCGATGGCGTCTTTAACGGCCGCCGGGCCAACCCGCATGCCCGCTTTGCGCAGGGCGCGGGCAAAATAGACGATGTTGTCGGCGATGCGCCCCTGTGGGTCGGCCGTCGCAGGTATCGTCGTCTCGGCCATCGGAGGCTATTCCGCCGCGGCCAGCTCGGCCTTCACTTCGTCGAGGATGCGGCGTCCCTCGCCCTGCCCGATGCGCGCGATGTCGTCCTGATATTTCAGCAGCACGCCGATCGTGTCCGAAACGGTTTCCGGATCGAGCGCCACCTTGTCGAGCTCGGTCAGCGCGCCGGCCCAGTCCAGCGTTTCGGCAACGCCTGGAGCCTTGAACAGGTCGATCTGGCGAAGCTTCTGGACGAAGGAAACCACTTCGGCCGAAAGCCTCGCATTGGCATGCGGCACCTTGCGATGGACGATTTCCAGCTCGCGCGCAGCGTCCGGGTAATCGACCCAGTGGTAGAGGCAGCGCCGCTTCAGCGCGTCATGAATCTCGCGCGTGCGGTTTGTGGTGATGATGACCAGCGGCGGCTCCGCAGCGCGGATCGTGCCCAGTTCCGGAACCGTCACCTGCCAGTCGGACAGGATTTCCAGCAGGAACGCCTCGAAGGCCTCGTCGGTGCGGTCGAGCTCGTCTATCAGGAAGACGGGTGCCGCACCCTTGTCGCCCGTCAGCGCGTCGAGCACCGGGCGGCGGATCAGGTATTTCTCGGAAAAGACGTTGCGCTCCATCGCCACGCGGCTCGTCTCGCCCGTCGCCTCCTCCATGCGGATTTCGATCATCTGCGCGGCGTAGTTCCATTCATAAACCGCCGACGAGACGTCGAGCCCTTCGTAGCACTGCAGGCGGATCAGCCTGCGACCCAACGCCGACGACAGCACCTTGGCGATCTCGGTCTTGCCGACACCCGCCTCGCCTTCGAGAAACAGCGGCCGCTGCATGCGCAGGCTCAGGAAAAGCACCGTCGCCAGAGCGCGGTCGGCGACATAATCCGCGCCGGCAAGCATCTCGACCGTCTCGTCGATCGATCCCGGCACCGGGCGCGGCTTTGTATCGGCCATGGTCTCTCCGAATGCCCTATCCGAGAATACGGTAGGCGCGTTGGTGATAAATCAGCGGATCAAGGCTACCGCCGATCCGCACACCTGTCACCTTGCCGAACAGCACGCGATGCGTGGCGAAATCCTTCGCCTCGACGAGCTGGCAATCGAACGTGGCAAGCGCGCCGGGCAGGACGGGCGCGCCCGAGGCTTCGGTTTCCCATCGGGCTAGCGCAAAGCGCTCTTCCTGCGACAGGCCGGTAAGGCCGGAGAACGCGTCGGCGAGCGCGCGTTGCTCCGTCGCCAGCGTGTTCAGCGCGAAAACGCCGTTCTGTGCAAAGCAGTCATTGTCCGTCTTGACGCGATTGAGGCAGACCAGGATCGTCGGCGGATCGTCCGAGACGGAACATGCGGCGATCACCGTCACGCCGCGCCGCCCATAAGGGCCGTCGGTCGTCACCACGTGGACCGCACCCGCAAAACGGCTCATCGCCTCGCGATAAAGCCGTGGCTCAACAGCATTCTTCTTCAGCACCGCGTTTCCCGCATTTTCATCCCGACCGCATATAGGTTCCGGCGAGCATGCAACCAAGCGCCGCACCGACCCCTGCCCCGCTCTAGCCTGTTGCGCCCTCACCCGCCAGCCTTTACCAAGTTGACGCACTTTCCACGAATTGACGGCGTCGGCAAAGCTTCATGCGTCACTCCCTCCCATCACTGCTACTGGCTTGCGTCGTAACGTTGGCCGGCATCGGTCATGCGGCGGCCGCGCGCATCGGGCTTGCCGCGCCTCTCGAGGGACCGCTGGCGCTGCTGGGTCAGCAGATGCGCGACGGCGCGCAGATCGCAGCGCGCCTGGGTGGCCAACAACTGATCGTTGAAGACGACGCCTGCGATGCACCCGGCGGAGAGCGCGCTGCCCGCGCCTTCATAGAGGCCGAAGTCCAGATCGCCGTCGGCTTTCTTTGCTCGGAAGCGCTGGAATCGGCATTACCGCTGCTGCGCGACGCCGGCATTCCCGTCGTAACGTCGGGCGTGCGTAACAGCGGGATTACCGATCGCCGCACCCGCGAGGGCTGGCTCGTGTGGCGCGCGGCACCACGCGCCGATGCCGAACTCGCCGCCGTCGCGGACATTCTCGTTTCGCGCTGGCGCGACGAACTCTTCGCCATCGTCGACGATGGAACGATCTACGGGCGTGAGTTGGCCGAGTCGCTTCGGCTCGCCGTGGAACTGGCGGGCCTCAAACCTGTATTCGTCGATACGTACCGTCCCCAATCGGACAACCAGGTCGGATTGGTGGGGCGGCTGCGCCGGGCAGGTGCCACTCATATCTTCGTCGGTGGTGAGAGCGACGACGTCGCCATCATCGAGCGCGATGCGGCAGGCCTCGACTACGAACCGACGATTGCCGGCGGAGACGCGTTGCGCGCTGCCGGCGAGATTCCGCTGGCGCCTGGAACGTTGATGATCGGCATGCCGGAATGGGCGGAGATGCTGGACGAGGAAGCTGTTGAGCGTTTTACGGAGGCAGGCATCGTACCTGAAGGTTACGTGGTTCCCTCCTACGTCTCCGTTGAGATCGCCATACAGGCTCTAGCCACTGCCGACGCCGAGAGCAGGCCAATCGCGGATGTCCTGTCTGCAGGCGGTTTCGATACCCTCATCGGCACGCTTTCCTTCGACGACAAGGGCGATCTGTCGGAGAACCTGTTCCAGCTCCTCCGTTACGACGGCGAGCGCTTTCTTCCCGTAGAGTGATCGTATGCCTTTCCGGACCGGACCGAAGAACCTCATCACCGATGTCGCCGGCTTGCGCGTCGGCAATGCGGCGGACTGGCGCCTCAAGACCGGTGTAACCGTCGTCGTTCCCGACCGCCCTGCCGTCGCGGCCGTTCAGGTTCTGGGCGGCGCGCCGGGCACGCGCGAAACCGATGCGCTGGAGCCCCATAATTCGCTGAAGGAAATCCATGCGCTGGTCCTTTCAGGCGGCTCGGCCTTCGGGCTGGACGCGGCCTCAGGTGTGCAGGCCGCACTGCGCGAGGACGGAGTGGGCGTCGAGGTGCGCGGCCAGCGGGTCCCCATCGTGCCGGCGGCCATCCTGTTCGACCTGATCAATGGCGGCGACAAGGAGTGGGGCCGCTACCCGCCTTATCGCGACCTCGGCTACGTAGCGGCACGCAACGCATCCGTCGATTTTGAGCTCGGCAGCACGGGCGCCGGCTGCGGCGCACTGTCCTCCGGCCTCAAGGGCGGGCTCGGCTCGGCCTCGACCATTCTCACTAACGGGATCACGGTCGGCGCTCTGGTCGCGGCCAATCCCGTTGGGTCCGTCACAGTCGGCCATTCGGCGCATTTTTGGGCGGCACCTTTCGAGATCGGCGACGAGTTCGGCGGACTGGGCCTGCCCTCGCCGCTGCCGCCAGACGCAGCCGACATACGCTGGAAGTTCGACGCGGAACCGCAACCGGGCGGCAACACCACGATTGCGGTCATCGCCACCGATGCGGTCCTCACCAAGGCGGCAGCTAAAAGGCTCGCGGTCGCCGCCCACGACGGTTTCGCGCGCGCCATCTGGCCTGCCCATACGCCAGCCGACGGCGATCTCGTCTTCGCGCTTTCGACCGGCGCCAGCGGCATCGAGCTGGATGAACTCGGCGCAATGGAGCTTTCAGCGGTGGCAGGCTCAACGATGGCACGCGCGATCGCGCGCGGTGTTCACGCCGCCACCCCCGCCGAAAACGATCTCTTTCCCGTCTGGAGCTCGCGCCGCGGCTGAATGGCTTGCCGTTTGCACGTTTGCGGGCCATCCTCATCCTGAAAGCCGACGGAGCGCCCCGATGAGACTGTTCGCAGCCATTGCCATCTTTACCGCCACTCAGTTCTGCGCCGTATCAGCGCGCGCCGGGGACACGGCCGAACTCAACATTCTCGGCTTCACCGCAAATGGCGGCGTCTTCGCGTTCGAGGAGTTCGGTATCCAGGACGGCTCGGGCTTCCCTTATGCCAACCGGTTCTACATCGACACGGCAACGGACAGCTTCCTGCCCGGCACGCCGATCCGCGTGCGCATCGATGACGAAACCGCGTCCCTAGACGACGCGCGCGCAAAGGCGCGTTCGCAGGGCGAGGCGATCGCATCGCAGGCCGAGCTCAAGGCCAATCGTGGCCTCACCGCGGGTGCCAGCCCGGTCACGGAACTGTCCGGCGATCCTCACCGTATGGCGGTCAATCCACGCGCTGTCTTCCCGGTAATCGATACGCCGCTCGAGCTGCGTCTCGAGGAATTCGCGCTTGAAGGTCCTGAACTCTGCGAATCCTTCGGCACCGTGATGGGCTACCGCCTGATCCGGGTCGGCGTCGCGCCTGGCGAAGCCGCATCGCTCTTGCATGAGGACACATCCATTCCTTCCAGCCGCAACTGCCCGCTCGGCTATCGCATCGGAGCGGTCCAGACATTCTTCCCCGAAGGCGGCGATCCGGTCTTCGCAGCGCTGATCGCGGTCCGCTCCGTCGGCTTCGAGGGACCGGATCACCGCTGGATAGCGGTGCCGGGCAAACTCTGAGCGAACTGCCGCGTTGAGGAATCCGCGCGGCTCTGTTAGGGAGCGCGCATCCTTCCCACGCAGTCAGGACGAGCCTCATGATCCCGCGCTATTCGCGACCCGAAATGGTTTCCATCTGGTCGCAGGAAACCAAGTTCAGGATCTGGTTCGAGATCGAGGCCTACGCCTGCGACGCGCTGGCCGAACTCGGTGTCATCCCGAAGGAAGCAGCCAGGACGATCTGGGAAAAAGGCGGCGCGGCGAAATTCGACGTCGAGCGCATCGACGAGATCGAGCGGGAGACCAAGCATGACGTCATCGCCTTCCTCACCCACCTTGCCGAATTTGTCGGTCCGGATTCGCGTTTCATCCATCAGGGCATGACATCGTCCGACGTGCTCGACACCTGCCTCTCGGTGCAGCTTTCGCGCGCGACCGACCTGCTGCTGGCCGATCTCGACGCGCTGCTGGCGGCGCTCAAGAAGCGCGCTTTCGAGCACAAGGACACCGTTACCATCGGCCGCAGCCACGGCATCCATGCCGAGCCGACGACCTTCGGCGTCAAGCTGGCGCAGGCCTACGCGGAGTTCGAGCGGTGCCGCGAGCGCCTCGTGCATGCCCGCGCCGAAATCGCCACCTGCGCCATTTCCGGTGCGGTCGGCACCTTCGCCAACATCGATCCGCGCGTCGAGGAACATGTCGCCGAAAAGCTCGGTCTGACGCCCGAGCCGGTGTCGACGCAGGTCATCCCCCGCGATCGCCACGCGATGTTCTTCGCCACGCTCGGCGTCATCGCCTCGTCGGTCGAGCGGCTGGCAACCGAAATCCGCCATCTGCAGCGGACGGAAGTGCTTGAAGCCGAGGAATATTTCTCACCCGGTCAGAAGGGCTCGTCGGCCATGCCGCACAAGCGCAATCCGGTCCTGACAGAGAACTTGACCGGCCTCGCCCGTCTGGTGCGCGGCATGGCGCTGCCTGCGATGGAAAACGTAGCGCTCTGGCACGAGCGCGACATCTCGCATTCGTCGGTTGAGCGCATGATCGGGCCGGATGCCACGATCACCCTCGATTTCGCGCTGGCGCGGCTGACAGGCGTGGTCGAGAAGCTCCTTGTCTACCCGGACAACATGCTGAAAAACATGAACAAGTTCCGCGGGCTGATCCACTCCCAGCGGGTGCTGCTGGCGCTTACGCAGGCTGGCGTTTCACGCGAGGATTCCTACCGTCTCGTCCAGCGCAACGCGATGAAGGTGTGGGAGCACGGGGCGGACTTCCTCGAGGAGTTGCTGGCCGACGCCGACGTTCGCGCCGCACTGCCGGAAGACGTCCTTCGTGAGAAATTCGACCTCGGCTACCACACCAAGCACGTCGACACGATTTTCAAGCGCGTTTTCGGCGAAAGCTGAGGGTTGCACCGCCGGGCGGTGCGTCCTCCGAGGCTCGCTCCGCTCGCACCTCAGGATGAGGGATGTTGTGCATCAACCCCGGCAAACTCGCGGGCTTGAGGGCTGTTTTGTTGATATGCCTCGAGCCCGCCACGTTGCGGGTTCGACCAGACCACCGTCCTCATCGTTGCGGGTTCGACAGACCACCGTCCTCATCCTGAGGTGCGAGCGCAGCGAGCCTCGAAGGACGCACGACATATTCCTCTCGCCGGTGCAGCATTACCCGGCGGGCAGCACCCTGATTTCGTTGCCCCAAGGGTCGCGCGAAGCGGTTTCCGCCGTTGCGTCCTTCGATAACAGCTCCACGAAGCCAAGCCCGGTTCGATCCATTTCACGCGGCCCTGCGCCCCTGCTCCGCCAGGAATTGGCCCCGATATGGTGGTGATAGCCGCCTGAAGACAGGAACACCGCCTGCCCGCCAAGGCTCTGCATCGTGTCGAAACCCTGCTCTTCCCTCCACCATTGTTCGGCGGTCGTGGCGTCGCCGACGCGCAGATGCACATGGCCGACCACCGTTTTGTCAGGCGCAGCCTTCCATTCGGGCTCGTCGCTTGAAAGTTCGCCAATGAGATTGGCGACGTCGAGGGCATCGGTGGCCATCCGCACCGACGGACCGTCGAAAATCCAGTTTTCGCGCGGCCGGTCGGCATAAATCTCGATGCCGTTGCCTTCGGGGTCGGTCAGGTAGATCGCCTCGCTCACCAAGTGGTCTGAGGCACCGTCCACCGGAATGCGTGTATCGATGGCATGTCGGGTCCAGCGCGCGAGATCCTTGCGCGTCGGCAGCAGAAAGGCCGTGTGGAAAAGTCCCGCGGAACGCGGATCATCCTGACGAAGCGCCGACCATTCCTCGATTTCAAGCAATTCACGATCGCCGGCGCCAAGCACGACGACATTGCCGGCACGGCGAAGCTCCGTAAGGCCGAGGACCGATTTGTAGTAATCGGCAACACGCGAGCCGTCGCGCGCCATCAGTCCGACGCGGCCGATACTCACCGGGGTGGTGGCCGCAAAGGGAAGGTTTTCCATTGCTGTCTCCGTTCGGGCCGGCAAGGCGCTTGCTGTGACTGCAAGCGCGGCGATGCCGCCCGTCATCTGGCGTCTCGTGAGTTTCATCCGTCAATGTCCCGCGAGACGTTGTTGGTCGCAGCAAAGATCGTGCGCCGGCATGGGATGCGCAAGCATGCTTCGGGCGACACGCCGTTCACTCACCGGCGACGGTTGCAACCGGCCGGCAGGCTCGCTACATGGCCGGCCATGAAGGTCAAGGACGCAGACATACTCATCATACCGGGCTACACCAACTCGGGGCCCGACCACTGGCAATCGCGCTGGGAACAGAAGCTGTCGACCGCCCGCCGCGTCGAGCAGGCCGAATGGTCCAAGCCGGTGCGCGACGACTGGGTGGCGGCCACGGCCCGCGCCATCGACCAGGCCGATCGCCCCGTCGTGCTGGTCGCCCACTCGCTCGGCATCCCGACGGCAATCCATGCACTTGCTGAAAGCGGCAAGGCGGTGGCCGGCGCGTTCTTCGTCGCCCCGCCCGATGTTGCCAACCCATCGATCCGCCCGAAGCACCTGATGACGTTCGGGCCCTATCCGCGCGATCCACTGCCGTTTCCGTCGATCACCGTCGCCAGCCGCAACGACCCGTTCTGCAAGTTCGAGGTTGCAGAGGATATTGCGGCCGCCTGGGGTTCGCTATTCATCGACGCCGGCGAATCCGGTCACCTGAACGCGGAATCGGGCCATGGTCCGTGGCCGGAAGGCTCGCTGACCTTCGCGCATTTCATGTCGAGGCTCTGAGCGGCTATTTGATCGACGTCCGTGCGGCTTCGATCAGCATGCCTGCGCCCAATGCCATGTAGCGCGCCTCGTTGCCCATCGCGATCAGCCTGAAGCCCATTTCGACATAGCGGCCGACAAGCGTCGGATCGACGACGTAGATCGCGGCATGCTTGCCGGCGGCCCGCGTGCGCCTGCCGATGTCGCCGATCGCCTGCATCATGTCTTCCAGGCCGGGGTTCATCGTTTCGCCGTTGCTCCAGGCGATCGAAAAGTCAGACGGCCCCACAAGCACCCCGTCGATGCCCGGCACGGCCAGAATATCGTCCAGGATGGCGAGTGCCTCGCGCGTCTCGATCATCGCAAGCGCAAGCGTGTCGGCATTGGCATTGGCCAGCCAGGCCGCCGAATCGGCAGTCTTTCCGCGCGACATCGCATAGGTCGGCCCCCACGAACGCTGGCCGACTGGCGGATATTTCATCGCCGCGGCGAAGAGCCTGGCATCCTCCAGCGAATTGACCATCGGCGCGATGACGGCTTCGGCCCCGAAATCGAGCGCGCGACTGGCCATGTCGAACCGCCCCACGGGAATGCGCACAAGGCCCGGCTTGCCGGCCGCCGTGATCGGCAGCAGCGCACGCAGAACGCTGTCCTCGTGGTGCCCTCCATGCTGCATGTCGAGCGTCACCGCATCGAATGGCCCGCCGGCCAGAGCCTCCACGGTGAAGGCGTCGGGAACCCCGGACCAGGCGGTGAATACGGTTTCGCCTGCTGACAGGCGCGATGCGAGCGACATGAATGAGAAATCCTCGTGGCGTGGGGCCCGATTGAACCAGATCGCCGACCACGGGGCAAAGAAAAACCGCCCGGCAAGCGGGCGGTTCTTCATACATCGCGATCGTGGTTCAGGACTTACGGACCTGTTCGATCGCCTGATCGAGCAGTTCGTCCATGGTCCGGCGAATCTGGTGATCCGACTGGTCGACACCCGCGTCGTCGAAATCCTTGCGCACCTTGCGGAAGACATCGTGATCGCCCGCTTCCTCGAAGTCGGAGTTGATCACTTCCTTCGCATAGGCCTCGGCGGCTTCGCCCGTCTTGCCCAGCTTCTCGGCAGCCCACAGGCCCAGCATCTTGTTGCGGCGGGCCATGGCGCGGAACTTCAGTTCCTCGTCGTGGGCAAACTTGTTTTCGAATGCCTTCTTGCGGTCGTCCATGCTGGCCATAGGTGCATCCTCCGGCTGGGCGTCGAATCCGGACGCCGAATTATGTTCCAGTTCCTCAAATCAAATGGCTGCCCCGCGGTCAATACGCAGTTGGCCTTCGCCGCTGCGGCATTTGGCGTTGGATAGGTCGACAGCCGGGGAAATGCCGATTGAGGAAACCGTGCGATTGCGCTAGAGAGCCGCTATATTCCGCAAGCCTGAGCCACGCGGGCCTCGCAACAGGAGCCCTGCCCCGCACGGCTCGCAAGACAGAGATCGCCATGAACCGTCGCCGACGCATTTACGAAGGCAAGGCAAAGATCCTCTATGAAGGACCCGAGCCTGGCACCCTGATCCAGTTCTTCAAGGACGACGCCACCGCCTTCAACAAGAAGAAACACGAGGTGGTAGACGGCAAGGGCGTGCTCAACAACCGCATTTCCGAGCACATCTTCACCCACCTCAACCGCATCGGCATCCCGACCCACTTCATCAAGCGGCTCAACATGCGCGAGCAGTTGATCAAGGAGGTGGAGATCGTCCCGCTCGAGGTGGTGGTGCGCAACATCGCCGCCGGCTCCCTCGCCAAGCGGCTGGGCATCGAGGAAGGCACAGTTCTGCCGCGCTCGATCATCGAATTCTACTACAAGGCCGACGCGCTGGACGACCCAATGGTCTCCGAAGAGCACATCACGGCCTTCGGCTGGGCGAGCCCCCAGGAAATCGACGACATCATGGCGCTCGCCATCCGCGTCAACGACTTCCTGTCGGGCCTCTTCCTCGGTGTCGGCATCCAGCTCGTTGACTTTAAGGTCGAGTTCGGCCGCCTCTACGAAGGCGACATGATGCGGATCATTCTCGCCGACGAGATTTCGCCCGATTCATGCCGTCTCTGGGATACCGCCACCAACGACAAGCTCGACAAGGACCGTTTCCGCCGCGACATGGGCGGCCTCGTCGAAGCCTATCAGGAGGTGGCCCGCCGCCTCGGCATCATGAACGAGAACGAGCCGCCTCGCCCGACAGGACCTGTTCTCGTCTCGTCCAAGCCCGACAAGGGCAGCGTCCACTAACCGCCGGGAAACGTGCAGATATGATCAAGGCCCGAGTGACCGTCACCCTCAAGAACGGCGTCCTCGACCCGCAGGGCAAGGCAATCGAGGGCGCGCTCGGCGCGCTCGATTTTTCCGGCGTCGCCTCGGTGCGCCAGGGCAAGGTCTTCGACCTCGAACTGGAAGGGGCCGACCGCTCCAAGGCCGAGGCCGACCTCAAAGCGATGTGCGAGAAGCTGCTCGCCAACACGGTGATCGAAAACTATCAGGTGGAGATCGCTTGAGGTGAAAGCCGCCGTCGTCCTTCTCCCAGGCCTCAATCGCGACCGCGACATGATCGCGGCCTTGACCAAGATCGGCGGCAAGCCGCCCCGGACCGTCTGGCAGACCGACACCGAGATCCCGGATGTCGACCTGATCGTCATTCCGGGGGGCTTCTCCTTCGGCGATTACCTGCGCTGCGGCGCGATCGCCGCGCGCATGCCGGTCATGCGCGCCGTCGCCGAGCAGGCAAAACGCGGCGTCATGGTGATGGGCGTCTGCAACGGCTTCCAGATTCTGCTCGAAGCCGGCCTGCTGCCGGGCGCGTTGATGCGCAACGCATCGCTGAAATTCGTCTGCCGCGAAGTGAAGCTTCAGGTCGCAAACGCCAACACCGCCTTTACGAGCGGCTACGCACCGGGCCAGATCATCCGCTGCCCCGTCGCGCACCACGACGGCAACTATTTCGCCGATCCGGAAACGCTCGCCCGCATCGAGGGCGAAGGCCAGGTCGTGTTCCGCTATGCCGAGGGGACCAACCCCAACGGCTCGATCAACGACATTGCCGGCATCGTGAGCGGGACCGGCAACGTGCTTGGCCTGATGCCGCACCCCGAAAACCTGATCGAGGCCGCGCACGGCGGCAACGATGGGCGCGCGCTGTTCGAAAGTGTGCTGGGAGCCGCTGCGTGAAGCTGGCCGCCGGCGTCGCTGTTCTGACCATGCTCGCGCTGGCCGCCGGCTGCCAGTCGCAATCCAGCCAGCCAACTGCACCGAGTACGGGGAAAAGTGCCGCTCTTCGCAACATGGAGCAGGTGGCGATTGCAGCCCATCGTTGCTGGTTTGCCAGCGGCGATCCGACGTTCCGCGACTACAGCTTTGCAAACGAACTGAACTCGTTCAGCGGCAGGCCGCGCTTCCTGCTGGTTCCCAAGGGCAATTTCGGCGGCAAGCCGCTGCTGGTGGTTCAGGCGGAAGGTAGCGCCGGCGCCGTCACCACCTTCGGTCCGCTGCTTGAACAGCAGGACGGCTCGCGTATCGCGGGCGACGTGCGCCGCTGGTCCGGCGGCGACAGCGCCTGCGCCTGAAAACCTAATCCCAGATCGTCCGCCTGGCTTCCTTAGCTGCATCGGGTCGCGAAACGCCGATGTCCCTCAACTGCGCATCGGTCATCTCAAGCAGAAGGCGACGGCTGCGCTGACGCTCGGCGCGAACGCGAATCTCCCGTATCGCGCGCCAGAAGGCGCCGGCGACCCGGCGTAGATACTCTTGCCTCCAGCGGCGCAGAGTGACGATCTCTGGCGCATTGTTCTTCTGCATTGCATGAATTGTCTTCATTGTGCCAGTCCTTGGTCCAAGCCGCGCTTGATGGCCGGATGCGGTATTTGGATTGACTCCCAATGGGGTGCAATATACTAAATTGACACCATGACAAATTGGCTCCCAGACCTCTCGCACGGCTCCGGCCCGCTTTATGCGCGTCTGGCCGACCGCATCGAGGCCGATATCGGCCGGGGCGTCCTGCCGTCTGGCGCCAAGCTGCCGCCGCAGCGCGACCTCGCCTACGATCTCGGTGTGACTATCGGAACCGTGGGCCGTGCCTACGGTCTGCTGCGCGAGCGCGGGCTCGTCAGCGGCGAGGTCGGGCGCGGCACATATGTTCTCGGCCATGGCGAACCCGATGCGGTTCCAATACCGATCTCCTTGGGTGGCACACGCAGCGCCGTTCCCGGCGAAGACAAGCTGCGCATGGACAGCACCGCAGCGCCCGAGGTGGGCCAGGCATCGATCATCGGCGAGCTTGGTCACCAGATCGTCCGTCAGTATCCTGATGCCATCGTGAACTATGTGCGGGCCCCTGCTCCCGATTGGCTCGACGCGGGAACCCGCTGGCTGACGACGGGCGCGTGGCGGCCGTCGCCGGATACGATCGTTCCTACGCTCGGTGGGCATGCGGCGATCCTGGCCGTCATCGCCGCCGTGACGGCGCCGGGCGACCGGATTGCCTTCGACCAGCTCACCTATTCGTCGATCGCGCGCAGCGCCAACCTCATCGGCCGGCGCATCGTCTCCATCGGTGCTGATGGCGACGGCACCGACCCCGGCGATTTCGAAAGGCTCTGCGCGCAGCAGCACCCGAAGCTGGCCTTCCTGATTCCCGGTCTGCACAATCCGACCCTCACGGTCATGCCCGAAAGCCGCAGGCGGGCGATCGTTGAAATCGCACGCAAGCACAATGTCTGGCTGGTGGAAGACGCCATCTATGCCGCTCTGCTCGAAGAACAGCCGGTTTCGATCGCTGAATTGGCCCCGGAGCGGACGTTTCACGTCGGCGGCCTGTCCAAGACGGTCGCCGCAGGCGTTCGCGCCGGCTGGGTCGCGTGCCCGCCGCACATGGCTCCACGCGTCCAGGTCGCCTACAAGATGCTGACCGGCGGAAACCCGTTTCTGATGTGCGAGCTTGCGGCGCGCCTTGTGCTTTCGGGTGAGGCCGATGCAATCCGCTCGCGTGTCTCCGCAGAGCTTCAGCTGCGCGAAAAGCTCGCCCGCGAGCGCCTTGCCGGTCACGACTTTGCCTCCCACGGTCACGCGCCGTTCCTGTGGTTGAAACTGGCGGAGCCATGGCTTTCCGGAACCTTCCGACAGGCTGCCGCCAACGAGGGTGTGCTGATCGACGACGAGGACGAATTCAAAAGCGGTCGCACCGAGCAGGTTTACCATCGCGTGCGCGTCGGCTTTTCGTCGCTGCCGCGTGCCGACGCCGAGGACGGTTTTGACCGACTGCGCTCGCTGCTCGACAATCCGATGGCGGGTTACGACAGCTACGGCTGAACGCCCCGCACCCAGACGCAGCAATTTCTGCGGTTTTCGACGTTTTTCGGCTCCAGACGACTGTATCCTTGCAGCCGCACGCGCTATGGGGAGCCCTGAGACTCATCAGGCCTTCTCACCGGAACCGACCGCTGCCTATGACCATCCCCAACGACGTCAAGATCACGCCGGAACTCGTTGCCGCACACGGCCTCAAGCCGGACGAATATCAGCGCATCCTCGACCTGATCGGCCGCGAGCCGAGCTTCACGGAGCTGGGCATCTTCTCGGCGATGTGGAACGAGCACTGTTCCTACAAATCCTCGAAGAAGTGGCTGCGGACCCTGCCGACCTCCGGCCCGCGCGTCATCCAGGGTCCCGGTGAAAATGCCGGCGTTGTCGACATCGGCGACGGGCAGGCCGTGGTCTTCAAGATGGAGAGCCACAACCACCCCTCCTATATCGAGCCCTATCAGGGCGCGGCCACCGGCGTCGGCGGCATCCTGCGCGACGTGTTCACCATGGGCGCGCGCCCGGTCGCTGCCATGAACGCACTACGCTTCGGCGAACCTGACCATCCCAAGACCCGCCACCTCGTTTCAGGCGTGGTCGCCGGCGTCGGCGGCTACGGCAATTCGTTCGGCGTCCCGACGGTGGGCGGCGAAGTGCAGTTTGACGCCCGCTATAACGGCAACTGCCTCGTCAATGCCTTCGCCGCGGGCCTCGCCGACACGGATGCGATCTTTTATTCGAAGGCATCGGGCGTCGGGCTCCCCGTTGTCTATCTCGGCGCCAAGACCGGCCGCGACGGCGTCGGCGGCGCGACGATGGCGTCGGCCGAGTTCGACGAATCCATCGAGGAAAAGCGCCCGACGGTGCAGGTTGGCGATCCGTTCACCGAAAAATGTCTGCTGGAGGCCTGCCTCGAGCTGATGGCCTCCGGCGCGGTCATCGCCATTCAGGACATGGGAGCGGCGGGCCTCACCTGCTCCGCCGTCGAAATGGGCGCCAAGGGCGACCTCGGCATCCGTCTCGATCTCGACAGGGTGCCGGTGCGCGAGGAGCGCATGTCGGCCTACGAGATGATGCTGTCGGAAAGCCAGGAGCGCATGCTC
Source organism: Neoaquamicrobium sediminum (assembly GCF_040970315.1). NCBI lineage: Bacteria > Pseudomonadati > Pseudomonadota > Alphaproteobacteria > Hyphomicrobiales > Phyllobacteriaceae > Neoaquamicrobium > Neoaquamicrobium sediminum. The sequence goes on from NZ_JAZHFV010000003.1 coordinate 361,163, forward strand.
ATGGTGCTGCGACCGGAAAAGGAGCAGGAAGCCGAAGCGATCTTCCGCAAATGGGGTCTCGATTTCGCGATTGTCGGCGAGACCACCGACGACCTGCGCTTCCGCGTCTTCCATCAGGGCGAGGAGGTCGCGGACCTTCCGATCAAGGAACTGGGCGACGAAGCGCCCGAATACGATCGGCCGTGGGTGGAGCCGAAGGTCCCTGCCCCGCTTTCGGGCGGCGATCTGCCGAATATCGACATCGCCGATGCGCTTCTCTCGCTGCTCGGCTCGCCGAACCAGTCGTCACGCCGCTGGGTGTGGGAACAGTACGACACGCTGATTCAAGGCAATTCGCTGCAGCTCCCGGGCGGCGATGCTGGCGTCGTGCGCGTCGAAGGCCACGAAACGAAGGCGCTTGCCTTCTCGTCCGACGTCAATCCCCGCTATTGCGAGGCAGATCCTTTCGAGGGCGGCAAGCAGGCCGTGGCCGAATGCTGGCGCAACCTCAGCGCCACCGGTGCGCTGCCGCTGGCTGCGACCGACAATCTCAATTTCGGCAATCCCGAGCGGCCCGAAATCATGGGGCAGCTTGTGCATGCCATCAAGGGCATCGGCGAAGCCTGCCGCGCCCTGGAATTCTCGATCGTTTCGGGCAATGTCTCGCTCTACAACGAGACCAGCGGCCGCGGCATCTTGCCGACCCCGACCATAGGCGGCGTGGGGCTCATCGACGACTGGTCGAAGATGGCGCGCGTCGGCTTCGCCGCCGAGGGCGAAGCCATCGTGCTGGTCGGCGCGCCGGGACCGTGGGGCGGTCATCTCGGCCAGTCTGCGCTGCTGCGCGACGTTCTCGGGCGCCGCGAAGGCCCGCCGCCGCCTGTGGACCTGGCCCATGAAAAGCGCGCAGGCGACTTCGTTCGCGAGCTGATCCGCAGCGGCATCGCGACCGCGTCGCACGACTGTTCAGACGGCGGGCTCGCCGTCGCGCTCGCCGAAATGGCGATGGCCTCCGGCATCGGCGCCGAGATCACCGCGCCGGAAGGCAATGCGGTCGAAGTGTTCTTCGGCGAGGATCAGGGGCGCTACGTGCTCACGATGCCCGAACACGCATTCGCCGCGCTCGCCGCCGAACCCGGCATCGCCTGTGTGCGGATCGGCACGACCGCCGGCGCATCCTTGAAGCTCGGCATGGCGCGTGCCATATCGGTAGCAGAACTGAAGACGGCGCACGAAGGCTGGTTTCCGGCTTTCATGGGGCAGTAAACGGGGTATTTGCAATGGCAATGGACGCGCACGAGATCGAACGGCTGATCAAGGAAGGCATTCCGGACGCCGTCGTCACGATCCGCGATCTTGCCGGCGACGGAGACCACTATGCCGCCGAAGTCGTCGCCGAAAGCTTCCGTGGCAAAAGCCGCGTGCAGCAGCACCAGATGGTCTACGAAGCGCTGAAAGGCAACATGGGTGGTGTGCTTCATGCCCTGGCGCTGCAGACCAGCATACCTGACTGAACATTGCGCCCCGCACGCTTGTGCAATAGATAGGGGCAAGCCAAACATTCCGCCGGGCCTTGAACCCGGCCAGAAAGGACGAGCCAGATGAGCGAGATCGCCGGATTCATCGACAACGAAGTCAAGAGCAACGACGTGGTGCTTTTCATGAAGGGCACACCCGGCTTCCCGCAGTGCGGCTTTTCGGGTCAGGTGGTGCAGATCCTCGACTACCTCGGCGTCGACTACAAGGGCGTCAACATTCTGACGTCCGACGAACTTCGCCAGGGCATCAAGGACTATTCCAACTGGCCGACGATCCCGCAGCTTTATGTGAAGGGCGAATTCGTCGGCGGTTGCGACATCATCCGCGAGATGTTCCAGGCCGGAGAGCTTCAGGGCTTCATGACCGAAAAGGGCGTCACCGTCCGCGGCGCAGCCTGACGCGCCTCTAATTATATCCGAATCCCGGCTTTCCGGGGTTCCACGACGAGCATGCGCCGGTCCGCCGGCGCATTTCTTTTTTCGATCATCGTCTGGAACAATCGCCATGGACCAAACAACCTCGACGGCGCCAACGCCGGCGCTCGCCATCCCGCGCTGGGAACTTATCGCCATCGCCGCCGGGCTCATGGCGCTCAATGCGCTCGCCATCGACATCATGCTGCCGGGCCTGCAGGAGATCGGCGCCAGCCTGGGCGTCGCCGATGAAAACGCGCGCCAGTACGTCATCACCGCCTACATCACCGGTTTCGGCCTCGCCCAGCTTTTCTTCGGTCCGATCTCCGACCGCTTCGGGCGCCGCACACCGCTGCTTGTGGGCCTGTTCGTGTATGTCGGGGCGGCAGCAGTCTGCGTCTTCGTGCCCAGTTTCGCCGGCCTCCTGGCGATGCGTTTCATTCAGGGCCTGGGTGCTGCCTCGACCCGCGTCATCGCGATGTCGGTCGTTCGCGACGTCTATGGCGGGCGCGCCATGGCCGAAGTGATGTCGCTGGTGTTCATGGTGTTCATGATCGTGCCCGTAATCGCCCCGGGCATCGGGCAGGTCATCATGCTGTTTTCGGAATGGCACATGATCTTCGTGTTCATGACGGTCGTTTCGCTTGCGATCACGCTTTGGGTGCTCTTCAGGCTGCCCGAGACCCTCCATGACGAATTCCGCCGCCCGTTTACGGCCAGGGTGATCGCCGACGGTTTCCGCATCGTGCTCACCAACCGCCCCGCGATCTGCTACACGATCGCACTCACCGCGATTTTCGGCGCGCTGTTCGGCTTCATCAATTCGTCCCAGCAGATCTATGTGGGGATTTACGACGTCGGCGCGATGTTCCCGGTCTATTTCGCCGCCGTTGCCGGGCTCATGGCAGTCTCGTCGTTCCTCAATTCGCGGCTGGTCGGCCGTTTCGGCATGCGGCGGCTTGCACACGGCGCCTTGCTGGGCTTCACGGCAGTGACGGCGTTTGCCTTCGTGCTGACCCTGTTCGGCTCGATGCCGTTGTGGGCCTTCGTGACGATTTTCGCGCTGGCTATGGTCCAGTTTTCGTGGATCGGCGCGAACTTCAACGCGTTGGCGATGGAGCCGCTGGGCCATGTCGCCGGCACGGCATCATCCGTCCAGGGCTTTCTGCAGACGGTCGGCGGTGGGCTGATCGGGGCGACGATCGGCCAGGCGTTCGACGGCACGGTCATGCCCATGGCGGCAGGCTATTTCTTTGCCGCCGCCTTCGCGCTCGTCATGGTGCTGATCGCAGAGAAGGGGCGGCTGTTCCAGTCCCAGAATCCGCCAGTTTAGCTGCTGCCGAGCGCAGCGAAATCGAACAACGTGCGGTCGAGCAGATGGCTTGGCCGCACATGGCCGAGCGCCCGGATCATCGTGTCCTTGCGCCCCGGCATCCGGCGTTCGATATCCTCCAGCATCGCTTTCATCGCGTTGCGCTGCAGCCCGTCCTGACTGCCGCACAGGTCGCAGGGAATGATCGGGAACGCCATCGCCTCGGCGAATCGTGCCAGATCCGCCTCGGCGCAGTAGGCGAGCGGTCGCAGGACGGTGAGGTCTCCCTCGTCATTGACGAGCTTGGGCGGCATCGCTGCCAGCCGCCCGCCGTGAAAGAGGTTGAGGAAAAACGTCTCCAGAATGTCCTCGCGGTGGTGTCCCAGCACCAGCGCGGCGCAGCCCTCCTCGCGCGCAACACGGTAGAGATGTCCTCGTCGCAACCGCGAGCACAGCGAACAGTAGGTGCGGTTTTCCGGGATCTTTTCGGTGACGATGGAATACGTGTCCTGATACTCGATCCGGTGCTCGACCCCGATGGAGGTGAGGTAATCCGGCAGGATGTGCTTGGGGAAATTCGGCTGCCCCTGATCCAGATTGCAGGCCAGAAGCTCGACCGGCAGCAGCCCCCGCCATTTGAGATCGAGCAACATCGCCAGCAAGCCATAGGAATCCTTGCCGCCCGAAAGCGCCACCAGCCAGCGTTCGCCCGGCTTCACCATAGAGAAGTCTTCGAGAGCCTGTCGCGTATCGCGCAGCAGCCGCTTGCGGAGCTTGTTGAACTCGACCGACGACGGCGCGTTGCGGAACAGGGCGAAATCGGCCGTAGCGTTTTCCTCGGGTTCCTGCTGTTTCAATTCAAGCGTCTGCATCTCGCCTCGAGGCCTGTTTGCTGATTGGGCCACAAAGCACAGCCGTCCGCGCCGTGCAACGCGGGAGACGGTTGTTGCGGGGATAGCTGGCCGCTGTTAAGAGCCCCGGACGAAGCCTCTGGAAACAAATCCCGCATGGCCAAAGCATCGCAATCCCCCGCCCTGTCCGTCATCGTGCCGGTGCTCAATGAGGAAGACGCGATTCCCGCGTTCCTCCAGCGCACAGTGCCGATTCTGGAGGCGGTTTGTCGCGACAGGCTCGGCGGACGTCCTTATGAGATCGTCTTTATCGACGACGGCAGTTCGGACGACACCGCCCGTATCGCGATCGAGGCTGGCGAACGCAATCCGTCCATCAAGCTCATTCGTCTGTCGCGAAGCTTCGGCAAGGAGGCTGCTCTGGCGGCAGGGTTGAGCCACGTGGAGGGTGACGCTGTGATCCCAATGGACGTGGACCTGCAGGATCCGCCGGAGGTCATCCCCGCGATGGTGGAAGCCTGGCTCAAGGGCGCGGAGGTCGTCAACGGCGTACGCTCCAGCCGGCGCGAGGACACCTGGTTCAAACGCTCGACCGCCAGGCTTTTCTACAGGCTCTACAATGCTGCCTCCGACATTCCCATAAAGCGCAATGTCGGCGATTTCCGGCTGCTCGACCGGGCTGTGGTCGATGCGTTGAACACGCTCGCCGAAGGGTCCCGTTTCACGAAGGGGCTCTATTCCTGGGTCGGCTATCGCAATGTCGACGTCGAATACGAGCGCCCTGCCCGGCTGCATGGCGAAACCAAGTGGTCGTACCGCCGGCTGATCCGCTTTGCGCTCGACGGGCTTATTGCATCGACCACCGCCCCACTGCGCATCTGGAGCGTTGCCGGGCTGCTGATCGGCCTCTGCGCCTTCATCTATGCAGGGTTTCTCGTCGTCCGCACGATGATCTGGGGTGCGGACACACCGGGCTACGCCTCGACAATGGTCGTCATACTGCTTCTCGGCGGCCTCAACCTTCTGTCGCTGGGCATCATGGGCGAATATGTCGGCCGTATCTCGCAGGAGGTGCGCGGCCGCCCGCTCTACGTCGTGCGCGACGTTCACGGCATCCCGTCTTCTGAAAAGCCCAAGTCGCGTGCAAGGGTCCGCAAACCGGCGAAACAAAGCGAACGATAAACGGCTGGCCGAGGCGATGTAGCGGGCTGACGGGTCGAGACCCTCAGCCTTCCGAGGCATGTGCCGGCGTCTCGGGATAGCGGAAGAAAACGGTGTACCCCCAGCGCGACGGCCCGCCTGCACCTTCCACTGCGGGAATGGTCAGCTCGGTGGTCGAATCGACACGCCCCAGAAGCCCCGCGGCGGCGGCATCGCAACCACTTGCGTCCGATGGCGCGCGGCAGATGAAGACGGCGCCCTGGCGCTCGATGTCTGCCTGCGTCACCCACGGCGACGTATCAAGGTTGCCCTCGACCGCGTAAGGCGTGTCGGAAGCGTAGAAAGACAGGCTGTTGGCCAGGAAATCGACCGGCGATGCTGCAATAGCAAGCCGCGAGCCCGTTTCCTCATGCCAGCGCTCCTGCACCATGCCGGCAAGCTCGGCAACCGGCTCCACGGTATTGGACGTCGCGCGCTCCAGCAGGTCGCCGCGCAGCCATGGTGTCGCAGCCGCCATGGCCGCGCAGAAGACGATCACTGCAGCGGGCGCCGCATACCAGATATGAACGGCGTTGCCCGGCGCGACCGCAAGCGCGAGCAGGATAGGAACGGTGAAGAAGAACGGTATCACCCACAGCGAGGACAGCTGCGCGCTCAGCACAAGAGCGAAAACGACGGTCAGCACGAGCGAACCGGGGCCGATGAAAAGCAGCGCACGCCCCTGCACGGTCGCGGGCAGGCCGCGCCAGCCTTCCGGCATCGAGATGATCGCCCGGCCGGGCCGCTTGCGCCAGTAGAGAAGCGCAACGATCACGCCAGGCAACGAATAGAGCAGGAACGCGATGAAGAAGTCCGCAGCACTGCCCACCGCGGATATGAAGGTTCCGTCGCCCTGCTCGGCGGCGTAGGTAACGGTCCTGAAGCCCGACTGAACCACCCACCATGCATGCGGCGCGACCACGAACGCACCGACTGCCGTCGCTGCCCACGGCAGCGCCGTCTTCAGCAAGGGCCTCGTCTCGCGATCCCAGATCATGTGCGCGGCAAGCGAGGCAGCGAGCACCAGAGAGTGATATTTCGCCAGCATCGCCAGCCCGCAGAACAGCCCGGTCAGGCAGGCGTCCAGCAGTCGCTGCTTCTCGATCGTCCGCAGATAGAACAGGAATGCCAGCGTCCAGAAGGGCATCATGCCCGCATTGGCGTTGTAGTCCAGCGCGTGAAAACTGAGCGGCGGCATCACGAAGATCATCGCTACCGCGATGACCTGCTGCCATTCCGTCAGGAACCGTCGCGACACGAGCCACATCGCCCATGCCGTTACGGCCATGTTCACGGTGGAAAGAAGATAATAAGCCGCGTTGGTGCGCGGAAATATCTCGAACCAGAGCGCCGTGATCCAGCCGAAGAGCGGTGGATGCTTCTGGTATCCGAGTTGCCAGGTAATGCCCCAGGCAAAATTCTCGACCATGTCGCCGTGGCGGTCGAGATTGTACTGGGCGAAGTCGCGCTGGATGGTCCAGAAGCCGACATAGACGGCCAGCAGGACCAGCACCCACAACGACACACCGCCCGGAGGGCTCGAAAGCCCTCGGGCGCCGATGGCGGAGACCGGTTCGGTGCGTGGTTCCGCCATCGATTGTCCTTCGCTTGAGGGACGCTTAGCGGGAATAGAACTCGACGACGAGGTTGGGTTCCATCTGCACCGCGAACGGTACGTCAGCCAGGCCCGGCACGCGATTGAAGGTTGCGACCATCTTGTTGTGGTCGACCTCGATGTAGTCCGGCACGTCGCGCTCTGCGAGCTGAACCGACTCCAGCACGATGACGAGCTGCTTCGACTTCTCGCGAACCTCGATCACGTCGCCCGGCTTGCAGCGGTAGGAACCGATGTTCACCCGGCGGCCGTTGACGTTGACGTGGCCGTGGTTGACGAACTGGCGCGCGGCGAAGATCGTCGGCACGAACTTGGCGCGGTAGACGACCGCGTCCAGGCGCGATTCGAGCAGGCCGATGAGGTTGTCCGGCGTATCGCCCTTGCGACGGTCGGCTTCCTCGTAGGTCTTGCGGAACTGCTTTTCGGAGATGTCGCCGTAATGGCCCTTCAGCTTCTGCTTGGCGCGGAGCTGCAGGCCGAAGTCGGACATCTTGCCCTTGCGGCGCTGGCCGTGCTGGCCGGGGCCGTATTCACGACGGTTGACCGGGGACTTCGGACGGCCCCAGATGTTCTCGCCCATGCGGCGATCGAGTTTGTACTTGGCGGATTCGCGCTTGCTCATCGCATTTCCTCAAAAAGTTGCGACCCGATGTTCACACATCGGATCAAGGAAACGCGCCCTCCTCTGGCCCCCTTTTTCGGAGCCTGACAGGGCATCCCACGCACGCTTTGCGAAGATGCCCACGGGACACGTCAGTGAACCGCCGGACATTGCTGCCCGGCGCTGGCGGTGGGATATGGCAAAGCCGATAGTTTGTCAACGCGCCGCGCGCGTGGCGCAATCGAGCATTTCGCCATTGCAGTTCGCCCCCGGCGATCCTACACTTTTACCGTTCTCAGGGCGGGGCGGAAATCCCCACCGGCGGTATGCGGCGATTGCCGCGAGCCCGCGAGCGCCTTCCGCGAGGAAGGGTCAGCAGATCAGGTGAGATGCCTGAGCCGACGGTCATAGTCCGGATGAAAGAGAACGCACGGTCGAGGCTGGCGCAATGCGCATGGTCGCCGCCGTTCGTGATCGCCTTGGGTGACGTGTCTGTTTGCCAAAGGAGATCATGATGACACCCACCCGCTATGCCTTCATCAAAGCCAACTGGCACGCCGATATTGTCGAGCGTGCGCTGGAAGGTTTCTGCGAACTCGTCCCCGCCGAGCAGGTAGACGTGTTCGACGTGCCCGGTGCCTTCGAAATGCCGCTGCTGGCGCGCGATCTTGCCGCCAGCGGCCGCTATGCGGCCGTCGCAGCGGCCGCGTTCGTTGTCGACGGCGGCATCTATCGCCACGAATTCGTTGCGCAGGCCGTCGTCGACGGTTTGATGCGCGCCGGCATGGACACCGGCGTCCCGGTCCTTTCGGTGTCGCTGACCCCGCATCAGTATCAGGAGACCGATCACCATCGGCAGATCTACCGCGCGCACTTCGTCGAGAAGGGTCGCGAGGCGGCCCGGGCGGCCTTGATGATCGGCAAGACCCGCGCAGCGCTGGCCGCTCAGGGTCAGGTGGTGGAGGATGTCGCCGCCTGAAGCCCGAAGCCTCGCACCAGCTTCACGACGGACGGCGCCGGAGACTGCGAGGTGAAGACGGCTATGTCCGGCTGCTCCGGCAATCCGTTCCGGCGCGGCCGGTCATCCCGCGCGAGCAGCGACAGGGCGCGGCGGGCTATGGCCTCGGCCGGATCGATCCAGTCGACCGGCCACGGCGCCGTCTTGCGCATGCGATTGACGAGAAAGGGATAGTGCGTGCAGGCCAGCACGACGATATCCGTGCGCCTGCCGCCCTCCTCCATGAAGCATGGGGCGATTTCGGCACGCACGGCCTCCTCGTCGACAAAACCCTCGCGCATATAAGCCTCGGCCAAGGCGGCGAGCCGGACGCTGCCGACCAGCCGGACATGGCATTTGGCTGCCCATTCATGGATGAGGTCGCGGGTGTACTGGCGCTTCACAGTGCCCGGCGTTGCGAGCACCGAGACCAGCCCGGAGCGGGTCCGCTCGGCTGCCGGCTTGATCGCCGGAACGGTGCCGACAAACGGCGTATCGGGGAATGCCGCCCGCAGGTCGGCAAGCACCAGTGTGGAGGCCGTGTTGCAGGCGATCACTGCGATTTCCGGATCGTGCTCGGCAATCAACTTCGAAAACAGTTCGACGATCCGCGCCCGAAGCGCGGCCTCTTCCCAGTCGCCATAGGGAAACCCGGCATCGTCGGCGACATAGACGAAACGGCGGTCCGGCATGAGCACCCGGGCCTCGCGCAGCACCGTCAGCCCGCCGACACCCGAATCGAACAGCAGGACCGGGCGCTCACTCACAGTCACGCTCTCCGCTTTTCGCACCGTCGGCTGCATGGGTCTTGGCGTCGGCCGTCGCCTTGCGCTCGGGATAGGCCGCACCGCGCGGCTCCTTCGGCGAGAAATAGTCGAGCGAGGAGATCACGCCGCGCAGCACCTTGATCTCGGCCTCGGCAAAGCCGGGGCGTGTCAGAACCGCGCGCAGATTGTCGACCATCTTCGGCTTCTTGGTCGGCGGACGGAAATAACCGCGCACCGATAGCGCCTCTTCCAGATGATCGAAAAGCCCTTGAAGCGAAGCCTTGGGCGCGGGGTCCATGCGCGGCCCCTCGAACGCGGTCTGCGTCTCGCTCTCCAGCCCGGACTTCATCCATTCATAGGACATCAACAGCACCGCCTGCGCGATGTTGAGGGACGCGAAGGCTGGATTCACCGGAAACGTCACGATCTCGTCCGCAAGGCCGACTTCGTCGTTGTAAAGCCCGAACCGCTCCCGCCCGAACAGGATACCGGTCTTCTGGCCGCCCACGAAACGCTCGCGCAGGATCCGGCCGGCCTCCACCGGTCCGCGCACCGGCTTGAAGCCATCGCGCTCGCGCGCCGTGGTGGCGATCACATAGTTCAGGTCGGCAATGGCCTCCGGCAGCGACGCAAACACGCTCACGCCGTCGATCACGTGGTCGGCCTTGGATGCCGCCGCACGCGCCTTGTCGCTGGGCCAGCCATCGCGCGGATTGACGATGCGCAGCTCCGCCAGACCGAAATTGGCCATCGCGCGCGCAACCATGCCGATATTCTCGCCGAGCTGCGGCTCGACGAGCACGATCGCCGGTCCTTCCTGGATCAACTGTTTCTCGCGCGCGGTGCCTGCCATTGTTCTCCCCGGCTTGAAAGCCTGCTCCAGTGGCACAGTTTGACGGAAAACGGAACGGGCTCAGCCAAGGATGAACCGCCGCATCGCGTCCGCCACCGTGTCCGGCTTCTCGTGCAGCACCCAATGGCTTGCGCCGGCAATCCGCTGAACGGTCAATCGCGGCGCAAAGCGATCGAGCCCTTCGAGGCAGACGGGAAGCAACGCCTGATCCGCCTCCCCCCACAGCACCAGATGCGGCATCGGCACCGCGAATTGATCCTCCGGCATATCCAGGATCATCGCGTGGCCGGTCGTCTCACCCGGCGCCGGCACGACGAGGGGCGACGCGCGATACCAGTTCAGCGTGCCGGTCAGCGCGCCCGGCTGTCGCCAGGTTTCGCGATAGGCCGCCTTCATCGCATCATCGAAGAAATCGGCCGCGGAAAATCCCTCGACCATGCGGATCAGTCGCCGAAAATCGTCCTGCGACAGAAGCGCCTCCGCGTCTTCGGCGCGCAGCCGATGGATATACTGGCTGGCCTGCCGCTGGGCCTCGTCCTCCAGCAACGCACGCTGAAAGCAGACCGGATGCACGCCATTGGCGATCACCAGATGCGAAACGCGGTCCGGATAGGCCATCGCATAGGCATAGGCGACCGATGCACCCCAGTCATGGCCGGCAAGCACGAAGGGTCGATCCGGCGAAAGCCTGTTGGCGAGCGAGGCGAGATCGCCGACCAGATGCTTCACGCGATAGCGCTCGACGCCTTCTGGCTTCGATGAAAGGTTGAAGCCGCGCTGATCGGGTGCCGCCACGCAAAAATCATCGGCCAGCGCAGCCATGACGTCGGCCCAGGCCGCCCAGTATTCGGGAAAGCCATGCAGGCAGATCACCAGCGGCGCGTCCGGCTCGCCTGCCATCGCCACGTTGAGCGAGACTGCACCGGCATCGTGTTGCAGGAAGCGCAATTCCATTCGTTTCCTCCACATGGCGCGCGGACCGCATTCGATCCGCCGCATGGCTTTGCCTTCCCGCCGCCCGATGTTATAGGGGCCGCATTTCCAGTTCGAAACCTGCGGGACGTCCCGTCCCCACTCCCAGAAACGAGGCATTTCCTATGGCGAAGATCAAGGTGGAAAATCCGGTCGTCGAGCTCGACGGCGACGAGATGACCCGCATCATCTGGCAGTTCATCAAGGACAAGCTGATCCACCCCTATCTCGACCTTGATCTCGAATATTACGATCTGGGCATGGAAAACCGCGACGCCACCGACGACCAGGTGACGATCGACGCGGCCAACGCCATCAAGAAGCACGGCGTCGGCGTCAAGTGCGCCACCATCACGCCCGACGAGGCGCGCGTCGAGGAATTCGGCCTCAAGAAGATGTGGCGCTCGCCGAACGGCACCATCCGCAACATCCTCGGCGGCGTCATCTTCCGCGAGCCGATCATCTGCAAGAACGTGCCGCGCCTCGTCCCCGGCTGGACCAAGCCGATCGTCGTCGGCCGTCACGCCTATGGCGACCAGTACCGGGCGACCGACTTCAAGTTCCCCGGCAAGGGCAAGCTGACGATGAAGTTCGTCGGCGAGGATGGCCAGGTCATCGAGCACGAAGTGTTCGAGGCGCCGGCAGCCGGCATCGCCATGGGCATGTACAACCTCGACGAATCGATCCGCGATTTCGCCCGCGCCTCGCTGAACTATGGCCTGCTGCGCGGCTGGCCGGTCTATCTGTCGACCAAGAACACCATCCTCAAGGTCTATGACGGCCGCTTCAAGGACATCTTCCAGGAGATCTACGAGCAGGAGTTCGAGGCCGCCTTCAAGGAAAAGAAGATCTGGTACGAGCACCGCCTGATCGACGACATGGTGGCTGCAAGCCTCAAGTGGTCCGGCGGCTACATCTGGGCCTGCAAGAACTACGACGGCGACGTTCAGTCCGATACGGTCGCGCAGGGCTTCGGCTCGCTCGGCCTGATGACCTCGGTGCTGATGACCCCGGACGGCAAGACGGTTGAGGCGGAAGCCGCCCACGGCACGGTGACCCGCCACTACCGCCAGCACCAGAAGGGCGAGGAGACCTCGACCAACTCGATCGCCTCGATCTTCGCCTGGACGCGTGGCCTCGCCCACCGCGCCAAGCTCGACGGCAACGAAGAGCTCAAGCGCTTCGCCGACACGCTGGAGACGGTCTGCATCCAGACGGTCGAATCCGGCTTCATGACGAAGGATCTCGCGCTCCTGATCGGCGCCGATCAGCCGTGGCTGTCGACAACCGGCTTCCTCGACAAGATCGACGAGAACCTCAAGAAGGCGATGGCGTCGTAAGCGACGACCCACGATATTTGCGGAAAGGGCGGCCTCATGCCGCCCTTTTTGTTTCAGGCCGTGCAACTGCGGTTGGCTTGACTTGTGGCGGTTAGGACCGGCAGGCGGCTGTGTCGCTCAGCCGGTCTTGTGCGACAGGAAACGCCTGCCCTTGCACATTCTGCTCCTGTCGCGTGAGCCGAAGCACGGCACGGCTCATCAGGTATCGCGCTTGCCGCGCTCCCATCGCTGAAGATAATGGTAGGGTGATCGCTGTGGCCTAAGCAACCTGCGGCGCGGAAACAATCAGGCAAAGCCCCATGAACTGGCGTGATATCGTTGGCCTGACATGGCGCCGGCACAGGGCGCTCGGCATCGCGTTCGTCATAGCCGGGGCGTTGACCCTTTTCTTCCTGGGCCGCACGATCGTCTTCTACACTTACTGGGCTACCCATCGAGAGGTGCCAATCGAAGACTGGATGACGGTCGGATACATCGCCCGCTCCTACGACATCGACCGCAGCCACCTTCGCGGCATGCTTGGCCTTGAGGCGGACGAGCCGGACAGAAGAACCCTTGCTCGGATCGCCGATGATCGCGGGGTGCCGGTCACCACGCTGATCGACGAGATCGAAGCGGCTATAGCACGCGCGAAAGCCGAAGCGTCGTGATCGATCTGGTGACCGATCTGTATGTTTCCTACGGCCTCGTGGGCATGGCGATCACGCTGGCCGTCGCACAGTTCGGACTGCCACTGCCGACATCGATCGTGTTGATGAGCGTCGGCGCTCTGCTGGCCGCATCGGACCTCAGTGCCCTTGAGGCCTTCGGATGGGCAATCGGTGGCGCTGTCGCCGGCGACCAGGCTGGCTATCTCACCGGGCGACTACTCGGCGGCAGGCTCGAAAGGTTTGCCGGGCGCAGCGACTACATTGCATCTGGACTTTCCACCACCAGAGAGTTCTCCCGCCGATGGGGTCGCGCCAGCGTCTTCCTGAGTCGCTGGCTGGTCAGCCCGGCAGGGCCATGGATCAATCTGACCAGCGGAGCTGCCGGCATGCCATGGCCTGCCTTCACCATATGGGGTCTCGGCGGCGAGGCGATCTGGGTGGCAGCGTACCTCACGCTGGGCTTTCTTTTCAGCAGCTACATCTCCGGAATCGCAGAAATGATCGCGAATGCTGGCTGGGCCATCGGTGCGCTTGTCGTGACAATTTTCATCGGCTGGCGGCTGTGGCACAGGATCGCCCCGGCAAGCACGGACCAAGGTCCAGAAAACTTGGACCCTGGCCCGGCATGACGGTGTAGGCGAGACTCAACCGGCCAGAGCAGCCTTGATCGCGGCGACGGCATCGGCAGCCTTCGAGCCGTCGGGGCCGCCGGCCTGCGCCATGTCGGGGCGGCCGCCGCCGCCCTGCCCGCCGATCGCGGCGGAGGCCTGGCGTACCAGGTCGACAGCCGAGAACCGTCCGGTCAAATCGTCGGTGACACCCACCACGACGCTGGCCTTGCCGTCATCCGAGGTGCCCACGAAGACCACGACGCCGGAGCCCAGCGACTTCTTGCCCTCGTCGGCGAGCGGCTTCAGGTCCCTGGGCGAAACGCCGGAAACGACGCGGCCGAGGAAACCGACGCCGCCCACACTTTCGCCCTCATTGCCGCCGCCTGCAGCGGACCCGCCGCCAAGCGCCAGCTTCTTGCGCGCATCGGCCAGTTCGCGCTCCATCTTGCGACGCTCGTCGAGGACGGCTTCGAGACGCGAAACCACATCCGCCGGCGCGACCTTGAGCGCCGCAGCCGCTGCTTTGAGCCGCCGGTCCTGTTCGTCCAGGTGCAGGCGCGCGGCCTCGCCCGTAAGCGCTTCGATGCGGCGCACGCCGGATGCAACCGCGCCTTCCGAAACCAGCCGTACGATGCCGATATCGCCGGTCGCCGAAACATGCGTTCCGCCGCAGAGTTCGACCGAATAGGGCTTGCTCGCCTTGTCGCCATGGAGTGCCGTGCCCATGCGCACGACCCGCACTTCGTCACCGTATTTCTCGCCGAACAGCGCCATGGCGCCTTCCGCGATCGCATCGTCGACGGCCATCAGCCGTGTCGTCACCGGCGCATTCTGCAGCACGATTTCGTTGGCGTAGGTCTCGATGCGCTCCAGTTCCGCGGCCGAAATCGGCTTGGGATGCGAGAAATCAAAGCGCAGCCTGTCGGGCGCGACGAGCGAGCCCTTCTGCGCCACATGGGTTCCCAGCACCTCCCGAAGTGCCTCGTGCACGAGATGGGTGGCCGAATGGTTGGCGCGGATCTTCGTGCGGCGCGCGTGGTCGACCTTCATCTCCACCGACGCGCCCTTGGCGACGGTGCCTGACAACACCCGGCCGGAATGAACGAAAACGCCATCACCCTTCTTCTGGGTGTCGATGATCTCGATCGAAAAGCCTTCGCCGGTCATCGTGCCGGTATCGCCCACCTGGCCGCCGGATTCGCCATAGAACGGCGTCTGGTTGACAACGATGGCAACCTCTTCACCGGTCGCGACCGACGCCACCTCCTGCCCGTCCTTCACCAGTGCGGTGACGACGCCTTCCGCCGTTTCGGTATCGTAGCCGAGGAATTCGGTTGCCCCGACACGGTCGCGCACGCCAAACCAGATCGTCTCGGTCGCCGCTTCGCCCGAACCGGCCCAGCTCGCGCGCGCCTCCGCCTTCTGGCGTTCCATCGCGGCATCGAAGCCAGCGGTATCGACCGCGATATCCCGCTGGCGCAGCGCGTCCTGTGTCAGATCGAGCGGGAAACCATAGGTGTCGTAGAGCTTGAAGGCCGTCTCGCCGTCGAGCCGATCGCCGGCGCCGAGCGTCTCAGTAGCATCCGCGAGTAGGCCCAGGCCGCGCGCCAGCGTCTTGCGGAAGCGCGTCTCTTCCAGCTTGAGCGTTTCGGTAATCAGCGCTTCGCCGCGCACCAACTCGGGATAGGCGCTGCCCATCTCGCGCACGAGCGCCGGCACCAGCTTGTACATCAAGGGCTCCGAAGCGCCTAGAAGCTGAGCATGGCGCATGGCGCGGCGCATGATGCGACGGACGACATAGCCGCGCCCCTCGTTCGACGGCAGCACGCCATCCGCTATGAGGAAGCAGGACGAACGCAGGTGATCGGCGATCACGCGGTACGATGCGACGTTGCCGGCCTCGGGCCGCTTGCCCAGCACCGATGCCGTGGCCTCGATCAGCCCCTTGAAAAGGTCCGTCTCGAAAACGCTATCGACCCCCTGAAGGATCGACGCCATGCGCTCCAGCCCCATGCCCGTGTCGATCGACGGTCTCGGAAGCGGCACCTGGACGCCGGGTTCCGGCTGATCGAACTGCATGAAGACCAGGTTCCAGAACTCAAGGAAGCGGTCGCCATCTTCTTCAGGCGATCCGGGCGGGCCGCCCCAGATGTGTTCGCCGCGGTCGATGAAGATTTCCGAGCACGGGCCGCACGGGCCGGTATCCCCCATCGCCCAGAAATTGTCGCTGGTGGCGATACGAATGATGCGGTCGTCGGAAAAGCCGGCAATCTTCTTCCAGTGGTCGGCTGCTTCGTCGTCGGTGTGATAGACCGTGACCAGCAGCTTGTCCTTCGACAGCCCGAAATCCTTGGTGATCAGGTTCCAGGCAAGCTCGATGGCCTGTTCCTTGAAATAGTCCCCGAACGAGAAATTGCCGAGCATCTCGAAGAAGGTGAGATGCCGCGCGGTATAGCCCACATTGTCGAGATCATTGTGCTTGCCACCGGCGCGCACGCTCTTCTGTGCCGTCGTGGCCCGCGAATAAGGCCGCGACTCCAGCCCGGTGAAGACGTTCTTGAACTGCACCATGCCGGCATTCGTGAACATCAGCGTCGGGTCGTTGCGCGGCACGAGCGGCGATGATGCCACCACCTCGTGTCCGTTCTTCCGGAAATAGTCGAGAAAGGTCGACCGGATGTCGTTGACGCCACTCATGCTCATGCCTTCGTGAAGGGGCCGCAACCCGCCGCGGCCTTGGATCGGATGTGGGTTTGGCTTTTAGCGCTGCCGAATCCGACTGTCCAGAAATCCCGCACAAACCAGCCACGACAACGAAACAACCGCCGGCAGGGTCTGCCGACGGTTGCGGTAACAATAACAGGATGACGGCGTGTCCGGACTACATGCCGGAAGCCTCGTCGATTTCATTGCCGTCCTGGTCGCCCGGCCCGCCATTCTCCAGGAATTTTTCCGCGATCAGGCCGGCATTCTGGCGCAGCGCCAGCTCGATTTCGATCGCCGTATCGGGATTGTCGCGCAGGAACTGCTTGGCGTTCTCCCGGCCTTGACCCAGGCGCTGCGAATTGTAGGAGAACCAGGCGCCCGACTTCTCGACGATGCCGGCCTTGACACCAAGGTCGATCAGCTCGCCGGTTTTCGATACGCCCTCGCCATACATGATGTCGAATTCGACCTGCTTGAAGGGCGGCGCCAGCTTGTTCTTGACCACCTTGACCCGGGTCTGGTTGCCGACCACCTCGTCACGATCCTTCACCGCGCCGATGCGGCGGATATCGAGACGCACCGAGGCATAGAACTTGAGCGCGTTGCCGCCGGTCGTGGTCTCGGGCGAGCCGAACATGACACCGATCTTCATGCGGATCTGGTTGATGAAGATGACCATCGTGTTGGAGCGCGAGATCGAAGCGGTCAGCTTGCGCAGCGCCTGGCTCATCAGGCGAGCCTGCAGGCCGGGCAGCGAATCGCCCATCTCGCCCTCGATTTCGGCGCGCGGCGTCAGTGCTGCGACCGAGTCCACGACAAGGACGTCAATCGCGCCGGAGCGCACCAGCGTGTCGCAGATCTCCAGCGCCTGCTCGCCGGTGTCAGGCTGCGAGATCAGCAGGTTCTCGAGGTCCACGCCCAGCTTGCGCGCATAGACGGGGTCGAGTGCATGCTCGGCGTCGACGAAGGCGCAGATGCCGCCCTTCTTCTGCGCTTCGGCCACCGTGTGCAGCGCCATCGTCGTCTTGCCGGAGCTTTCCGGTCCGTAAATCTCGATGATGCGCCCCTTGGGCAGTCCGCCCACACCAAGCGCGATGTCGAGCCCCAGCGAGCCGGTCGACACCGTTTCGATCTCGACCACCTGCTCGTTCGCACCGAGCCGCATGATCGAACCCTTGCCGAACGCGCGCTCGATCTGCGAGAGCGCTGCATCCAGAGCCTTTGATTTGTCCACCGAACCGTCCTCAACAAGCCGCAATGAATTTTGAGCCATGATACCTTACCCCTTGGTCTTGAGCGAAGCCGGTCAGTCCGGTGTCCCTGGAATTTTTGTACCTTTTTTGTTCACGTTTGGCAAGGGGTCTCAAATTGTTGAAATAGAATGATTTTCTGAATACGTTCCATTTTTGTCCAATCCCGTTGCTCTTGCAGCCCCTTACATTGCCAAAGATATTTCGCCGCCGGTGCAGGGCTTCCTGCATGGTCCGATTCGCCCGATCCCGCTTGCCGGGATGACGCGCGCCTCCTAGTGTCGCGGCTCTTCGATCCAACATGTCTCCACTCATGATCCGCCCCAGACTCTTCGCCGCCGGAGCGGCTCACATCGACCGCCGCGGCCGTCTTGCCGGCGCCTACGTGCCGGCCGCGTCCAATCCCGGGACCATGAGCGAGGAAGTCGGCGGCGGCGCCTTCAACGCCTTGCGCAACGCGGTACGCCACGGCGTCGACGGTTCGATCCTGTCGCTGCGCGGCGGCGACGTGGCCGCAGACGCCGTCGCGCGTGCGATCGCCGACGTTTCGGTGGAGGATCTGTCTGCAGTCTTCCTCGACAGGACGACGCCGAGCTACACCGCACTGATCGATGCCGAAGGCGAACTGATCGCGGGCTTCGCCGACATGAGCCTCTACGATATCGGCTTTCCGAAACAGGTCCGCCGCAGCAAGGTGCGCCATGCGGTGGCAGGTGCGGATGCCGTCTTGTGCGAGGCCAACATGCCCGCAACAGCGGCCGAGGCGCTGGTCAATCACGCCGGCAGCCTGCCGGTTTTTGCAATCGGCATCTCGCCAGCCAAGGTCGGGCGCCTCGCGGGCGTTCTGGCGCGGCTTTCGTGCCTGTTCATGAATGCCAACGAGGCGCGCACGCTTGCAGGTCTCGAGAGCGGCGCGAATATTGTCGAGGCGGCGCGGGTTCTGCGCGGAAAAGGACTCGCCCGTGGCGTGATCACATCCGGCGGCGCACCGCTGACGGCGTTCGACCCCGGCGGCATTTTCACCATCGCTCCCTCCCCTGCACGCTTCGTAGCCGACGTCACCGGAGCGGGAGATGCAATCGCCGGCGTGACGGTGGCCCACCTGATGCGCGGCCTCGGCTTCGCCGAAGCGCTTCGCCACGGCATGGCCGCTGCCCGGCTGACAGTCGAGGCATCGCAGGTGGTGGCGTATTATGACGACGAGGCATTCGAGGCGGCACTTGCGCTTGTCGGACACCCCGCACCCATGGCATGAGCGCCTCGAACAAGGAGACCCGCATGCCGACCCCCGAACATATCGATGTCGCCCCCGAGGTTGCCGCAGCGCTCGCCGGTGGTGGCGCCGTGGTGGCGCTTGAAAGCACCATCATCACCCACGGCATGCCCTGGCCGCAGAACAATGCCATGGCGGCGCGGGTGGAAGAGATCATCCGCGAGGAAGGCGCGACCCCGGCAACCATCGCGGTGGTGGACGGACGCCTGAAGATAGGCCTGTCGGCAACCGAACGCGAGGCGCTTGCCCAGACGCAGGGCGCGCTGAAGCTGTCGCGCGCCGATCTGGCCTTCGCGGTCGCCGAGGGGCGCACCGGCGGCACGACGGTCGCCGCGACCATGATCGCGGCGCACATGGCCGGGATTTCCGTGTTCGCCACAGGCGGCATCGGCGGCGTGCACAAGGGGGCCGAAAAGAGCTTCGACATTTCGGCCGATCTCGATGAGCTCTCGCGCACGCCCGTCATCGTGGTTTCCGCCGGCGCCAAGGCGATACTCGACATCGAAAAGACGCTGGAGGTGCTGGAGACGCGGGGCGTACCCGTGGTTGGTTTCGGCACGGACGTCATGCCGGCCTTCTGGTCGCGTACCTCGCCCTTCCCTGCCCCGCTGCGTCTCGACAGTGCGGAAGCGATCGCGCGTTTCCAGCGCACGCGAGGCGAGCTCGGCATCTCCGGTGGCATGCTGATCGCCAATCCTGTGCCGGCGGACGCCGAGATCCCCGCCGAGGCCATGGCGGTTCACATTGCTGCGGCCCAGTCCGAGCTCGATAAAAAGGGCGTCACCGGCAAGGCAGTGACACCCTATCTTTTGTCGCGGATGCTGGACCTGACGGACGGCGCGAGCCTTGCGACCAACATAGCGCTGGTCGAGAACAACGCCCGCCTGGCCGCCCGCATCGCGAAGGCCCTCTAGCCGGGCCTCCGCGTTGCCAGTCAGGAGATCGGCACGAGGTGGATCTCGACGCGGCGGTTCTGCGCGCGTCCGTCCGGCGTGGCATTGCTGGCAACCGGCTGCGAAGCGCCGAAGCCGTTGATCGCGAAGCGGCGTCCATCGACACCCTGCTGGCCCAGATAGGTCGCCACTGAGGACGCACGGCGCTGCGACAGGCCGAGATTATGCTGCGCGCTGCCGGTGGAGTCCGTGTGGCCGTTGATGTCGACCAGCGTGCGATTGTACTTGTTGAGCACCAGCGCCACGGCGTTGAGCGTGTTGTAGAATGCCGGCGTCACCTGGTCCTGGTCGGTGGCGAAGGTGATGTTTGACGGCATGTTGAGCACGATGTTGTTGCCCTGCCGGGTAACCGACACGCCGGTACCCTGCAGATAGCCGCGAAGTTCCGCTTCCTGCTGGTCCATGTAGCCGCCGATCGCGCCGCCTGCCAGCGCGCCGATGCCCGCCCCGATCAGCGCGTTGCGGCGGTCGTCGCCGCCAGCCAGCGTGCCCAGTCCCGCGCCCGCCAGCGCGCCGAGCGCCGCGCCGCCTGCGGTACGTGAAACCTGCTGTTCGCCGGTATAGGGGTTGGTGGTGCAGCCAGCCAGAAACACACCGGCAGCCATGCCGATCATCATCTTCTTCATGTGAATACCCTCTCCTGAATGTCGCGATTCCGCGAATCCCGGCTCGTTCTAGCACAGAATGCGGCAAAATCCCGGCTTGCGGCCTTCGCTCAGTCGCGCGGCCCGCAGGCAATCATTACAAGGCCGGCAAGCAGCAGCATTGTCCCCGCCATTTCGCGCAAACCGACCCGCCGCAGCTCGATGCCGAAGGCGCCGACATGGTCGTAGGCGAGCGCCGCCAGCAACTGCCCGCACACGACCGCAGCGGCAAAGGCCGCAACGCCGATGCGCGGCACCGCGTAAAGCGTCAGCAGAAGCAGCCCGGTTCCAATAAGGCCGCCCGCCCACAGCCAGACGGGCATGCTCACGACTGCGCCCAGCCGGGGCACGCCGGTTCCTGCGAGCACACCGGCTGCCAGAAGCACGCAAAGGCCGACGGCAAAGGCGACGGTCGCGGCCTGTATCGGCCCGCCGGCGTGAAACGCGATACGCGTGAGAATTGGCCCCTGCGCGGAAAGCAGCGCGCCCGCGGCGAATGCCAGCAGCACCAGCCACGGATGCTGCATCCTCAGAGAGCCTTGTACATGATGGTCGTGCCGTCGAGCTTGTCGGCAGCAAAAGGATCGCGGCAGAAGTTCGGGATCACGCCGACCGTCTGATAGCCGAGCGAAGCGTACAGCGGCTCGGCGCGGTCGCCGGTGCGGGTGTCGAGCGTCAGCAGGCTGCGCCTGAGCAGGCGGGCGTGCGCTTCCAGCTCGGCCATCAAGGCGCGCGCAAGGCCGCGGCGGCGGAAGTCCGGATGCACCAGAAGCTTGCGCACCTCGGCGCGGTGCGGCTGGTTCGGCGGCGTATCATGGTCGAGCTGGACACTGCCGGCAATCCGGCCTTCCGCTTCCGCCACGAGAAGCAGCGAGGAGCCCTCAGCAACACTCGGCGCGACCTTACCGCGCCAGAATGCCTCGGCATCGTCTATCGAAAACGGCATGATGAAACTGATGCTCGCGCCATCATGCACGCAGGCCTGCAGCAGGGCGGAGAATTCACCAATGCGCCGTTCAAGCATGGCGGCATCGCAGGCAAGGATTTCGAACCGGTGGTCTGTCATTCGCTTGTCTCACACCATGAAGAGAACGTAACGCGCCCCGCGTTCCTGCGGAGTCACGAAGCTGCTTGGCCCGAAAAGCTGGTAGCGCAGGCAATCCCCGGGCGTGAGACTGTAGCTTCGCCCTTCGACGGTGACCTCCAGAGCCCCCTCCAGCAGATAGAGGTGATGCTCCATGCCTTGCCGCGGCGGCCCGTCATAGTCGAGCCGGGTCGCAGGCTCGAGCTGGCACTCAAGCGCCTCTCCGGCCAGATTGGTGGCTGGCGGCGAGACCGAACGGCGGAGAAAGCCCGCCTCCGTGTCGTTCCAAACCGGCTGTTCCGCCTGCCGCACGACTGGCGCAAACCCCTCTTCCACCATCAGCATCAATCGTGACAGCGTCATCCCGTAAGCCGAGCAAAGCCGTCCGAGCACGGCCGTGGTCGGGCTGGTCTCGCCATTTTCCAGCCGCGACAGGGTCGCGCGGCTGACCTCGCTGCGCGCCGCCAGTTCATCAAGCGACCAGCCACGCTCGCCGCGCAGCGCCTTCAGCCGCTGGGCAATCAATTGATCGACCGAATCCGCCATGTTCCGCGCATCTCTCATAAAGGAGAATATTTCCCAAATATGAGATGCAGTCAAGTGGCCGGGCTGTAGACTTACCTGTTATGCCTCTGCGGTTGGAAGGTGCTGAACCAGTCGTTCCACTGCCTGGTCCGCGGCATCCTGAAACGGCTCCAGCACCAAGTCCGCGCCCGCAGCGATCAGTGCCGGCACTTCCTGCGCCTTGTGCGAAGTCAGCGCGATCCGCCCGCCGTATCCGCTGGCCCTCAGCGCGCCGACAAGCTGCAGTCTTGCATCGTCATGCGTGACACCGGTCTCATGGGCCGGCGTCGAAGATACCACGATACCGGTATGTTCCAGCGGCAGCGACGCCAGGAATTCGGCATCGCTGGCATCCCCGAACTCGGCGTCCATGCCCAAGGCCCGCGCCTGTCGCACGGCCTGCGGATTGAAGTCTATGCCCAGAACCTTCGCGCCTGTCGCAGCCAGCCGCGCCCCTATCGCCGTGCCAAAGCGGCCGAGCCCGAAAAGGATGACGTCGTAGCGTGTACCGGTTGTCGAATCCGCTGCCTGCTCGCGATGCGACGTCCGCCGCTCGAAAGGCCACAAGAGCGGTTCGCAAAGTGCGTAGAGCCGGTGCGAATAGGTGATCATGTAGGTGGAAAGCGCGATGGTCACGATGCCGATCAGCGTGACGAGCCCCAGTATCGAGGCATCGAGATGGCCGAGTGACACCCCCATGGCAATGAAGATCAAGGAGAACTCGCTGATCTGCGCCACCGTCAGGCCATCCAGAAATCCGGTGCGCTTGCGAAATCCCATCGCTCCCATGATCGCAAGGACGACGAGCGGGTTGCCGACAAGCACGAACAGCGAAAACAGGAACGCGGCCGGCAGGTCGGAACCGAGCTGCCCGATGTCGAGCCCCGTGCCCAGCGCGATGAAAAAGAACAGCAGAAGGAAATCCCGCAGCGGTGCCAGCCGGGCACCGATCGCGTCGCGAAACCGTGTCGAGGCGAGCGCGACGCCGGCCAGCAGCCCGCCGAGTTCCTTGCCGAAACCCGCCGCCTCCCCGATTGCCGCGAAGCATGCAGCTAACGCGATCGCGTAACAGATCAGCAGTTCGGGCGCGCTTGCCATGCGCTCGGTCAGGGGGTCTGCGATAAAACGGACGAAAACGAGCACGAAGGCCACCAGCACGACGCCGCTTGCCACGACGCGAAGGATCGCGCCTACACCGCCGGCCTCGCCGCCGCTGGCCGTCCCCACGCCGACGGCGGAAAGCACGATCATCGCGAGCACGACCACCAGGTCCTGCACGATCAGGAAGCCGAGCGCGACCTGTCCATGCAGCGAATCGATCTCGCGCTTGTCGGACAGAAGCTTCACGATGATGATGGTGCTCGAAAACGTGAGCGCCACGGCGATGTAGAGGCTGTCCGTCGGCGAATATCCAAGCGCCAGACCGATGGCAAAGCCGATCACGGAGGTGAACACCACCTGCCCCAGGCCCGTCGTCAGCGAGACGACGCCCAGCGAGCGGATCAGCTTCACGTCGAGCTTGATGCCGACCAGGAAAAGCAGCACCGCCACGCCGAGCTCGGCGAGCAGCTCGATTTCGGCATGCGAGCGTACGAGGTCGAATGCCGAAGGCCCTGCCGCAAGCCCGACAGCGATGAAGCTGACGATCAGCGGTTGGCGCAGCAGCACACCGACCAGCCCCACCGCCGCGGCAACGGCAAGCAACAGGGCGATTTCGCCGAAGGCGGAATACTCCATGGTCATGTCCATTTCTTTGCCCGTGGGCCGTTTGTCGCAACTAAGCCAAAGGCTGGGGCAGCTTTTCGAAGGTGCCGAACTGAAACTGCTGCACCGCGCCCCATGGCGTCGTGTGCTCATTCCTGCGTGTCGAGATCAGCGAGAACCCCTCGCCCAGAACCGCCCGAAGGCTCGCCGCGTCGTGACGCGCCACCGGCAGGCCGCTGCATTTTTCGGGACCGTCTAGCGCAAAAGTGCCGATCACGGCCCTGCCGCCCGTCTTCAAGGCGCGCGCCATCACCCGCATGTAGGCTCGCTGGTCCTCAGGCGCAGTCAGGAAATGAAACGCGGCACGGTCGTGCCAGAGGTCATAGGGCCGCTTCGGCTGCCATTCTGTCACATCTCCAGCGACCCATTCGACATTCCCGGCGCCGGCCAGCCTCTTCTTTGCGGTCTCGAGCGCTGCTGGTGAGAGATCGAGTACGGTAACGTGCGTCTGCTCGCGCGCCACCAACGCGTCGACGAGGCGCGCCGTGCCGCCGCCAATGTCGACGACAGCCATCTCGGGCCGCAGGCCGGCCTCGCCGAGCAAAACCAGCGATAGCGCCGGGGCGTCTTCGTGCCAGCTTAGCTGGTTCTCTTCCTTGCTTGTGTAGACCCGCTGCCAATGCGCCTGTCGCTCGCTCATGGCCCCTCTCCTGTTACGCCTAGCTACCGCCCGAAATCGACTTTGCACAAGGCATCCTTCGCTCGAATCGGCTATGTTGCCCACTAGGTGCCGCCCGCGCCTCCACCCTCCCGACGGGGAAGCATTTTTCATGCAGGGCGACGAACCCTCGAACCGACTGGTCGAGCACCCGCATAAGGAGGGATTGCAGGCATCGCTCGCATCAGGAGGTTTTGTCCGATGATCCTTTCGGCACCGATTTATCGTCTCAAACGCAACGCGCGGCTGTTGGCGCGGGAGCAACGCATTCCACTTCACGCCGCCCTCGACAGGGTCGCTCATCGCGAAGGCTATTCAAGCTGGAGCCTGCTTGCCGCCCGTGCGGCCAGGCCGGCGGCGGGATTATCCGCGCGGCTGAACGCCGGCGATCTTGTCCTGCTGGGAGCGCGGCCCGGTCAGGGCAAGACCCTGCTCGGCCTCGAGCTCGCGATCGAGGCCATGAAAGCGGGACGCCGCGCCTTCTTCTTCTCGCTCGAATACAACGAACGCGACGTAATCGACCGGTTTCGCGCATTGGGCACCAACCCGTCGCTCGATGCGGACCTCTTTGTGTTCGACGGCTCGGACGGGATTTGCGCCGACCACATCATCGCCAGGCTGGCAGACGCGCCGCGCGGCACCCTTGCGGTGATCGACTATCTGCAACTGCTGGATCAGAAACGCACCAACCCGGAACTGGCGGTGCAGGTAGCGGCATTGAAATCCTTCGCAGATCGGCGAGGCTTGACCATTGCCGTTCTTTCCCAGATCGACCGTGCCTACGACCCGGCAGAAAAACCTTTTCCAGATGCCGCTGACATCCGGCTACCGAACCCGCTCGACCTGACGCTGTTCGACCGGATGTGCTTCCTGAACGCCGGTCGCATCCACCTCGGGGAAACAGGCCGAAGCTGACCAGCCCGTCTCATGCCCGGCCGCCTTGGACGAGCGCTATGGCAGCCAATGCCAGCGACAGGCCGGAGGCAACTGTTCGAACCTGATTCCAGAACTGCCAGCGTTCGGAATAGTCCTGCCAGATCGTCCGGGCGGCCTCGATGTCGTCCGGCACGGCAATCACGGCCAGAGCCTCGTTCATCGGCACGTTGACGCTCATGGTCAGAAACAGCCCGAAGACGAGATAGACGAGCGCCGCCGCAACGAACCAGCCTGCCGGTACTTTGCGCCTGCGCAGGAAAAACACGGTTGCGGTGACCGCCAGCACGACCGGCGTCAGAAAGAAGGCGGGAAAGAACACGGCATTGCGCACCGAGCCGTTCATCGCCTGCATGGCCGCAATAGCAACGCGCGGATCCGTCGCGTCCAGCCCCCACATCGTGGAGCAGACCCACGCGTAGAAAAACCCGAAGATCGCGCCGCAGAACAGGATCGACACGACGGCAAGTGTGGTTTCGGTCCTCGACATGACAGCCTCTCCAAATCCGTAAATTTATGTACGCCTTTACCGAGACGTATAGTCGTGTACGCTTATTGTCAATGAGAAAGCGGGGATCTTGATGCGTGACGAAGCAAGGGCCGAGCGCCAGGCCGAGATCGAGGAGGCGGCATATCGGGTGGTTCGCGCGCGCGGCTATCGCGGCGCGTCGATGCTGGCCGTGGCCCGCGAAGCCAAGGCTTCCAACGAAACGCTCTATCGCTGGTATGGCGATAAGCGGGGTCTGTTTCGCGCCATGGTCGAAAGCAACGCCGAAGCGACGCGAACGGAGTTGAAGCGTGCACTCGACCGTGGCGCCGATCCTCTGGAGAGCCTGGAGACGATCGCGCCGATACTCCTGTCGATGCTCCTCGGCGAGCGCGCGATCTCGCTCAATCGGGCCGCGGCGGCCGACGAAAGCGGCGAGTTGGGCGCGGCGCTGGCCGCAGGCGGGCGCGACTCGGTCCTGCCCTTGATCGAAGAGTTGATGCGCCGGGGTCTAACGAACCGCTCGATCGTCGCGCCCTCTGCCCGCACGGCTGCCGAATGGTTCATCAGCCTGCTGATCGGCGACCAGCAGATCAGGCGCGTCATCCATGCCGTACCGGCGCCTTCGAAGGCTGTCGTAAGCGCGCGGTCGGAAGAAGCGCTGCAGGCATTTCGCAAACTCTGCAGCGGCTGATCGCTCGGCTTGTAGCGTTTTCGCCGACAGCCCTGTGCCGCAGTGCGCCATCGGACTGGTCAAAAATGCTGCAAGTGCTAAGTGGCTATCGCAACGGTACTGTGCGCAGCAGTTCGCATGAAGCGGAGACGGATGCATGAAACACAGGGTGGTCGTCGTCGGAGCCGGATTTGCCGGTCTGCAGCTTGTACAGGGTCTCAAGGGCGCGGGCTGCGACATCACCTTGATCGACCAGCGCAATCACCACCTGTTCCAGCCCCTGCTCTATCAGGTTGCCACGACGCTGCTGGCAACCTCCGAGATCGCGTGGCCGATCCGCCGGGTGATGCGGTCTCGCGAAGACGTCACAACCCTGCTTGCCACCGTCACTGGCGTCGATCGCGTTGCGCGCGAGGTGGTCCTGGACAGCGGCACGCGCATTCCCTTCGACACGCTGGTCGTCGCGACCGGCGCGCGCCACGCCTATTTTGGCAATGACCACTGGGAGGCGGACGCACCTGGCCTGAAGACACTGGAAGATGCCACCACGATTCGCCGCCGGCTGCTGCTTGCCTTCGAGCGCGCCGAACTGACCGACGATGAGGCCGAGCGGGAAGCGCAGCTCACCTTCGCCGTCGTCGGAGCCGGCGCAACGGGCGTCGAGCTCGCCGGCATCATCGCCGAGCTGGCGCACCGCATCCTGCCGCGCGAATTCCGGCATATCGACACACATCGCGCCCGGGTGCTGCTGATTGAAGCCGGTCCGCGTATCCTTCCGGCCTTCAGGGAGGATCTGGCAGACTATGCGACGCGCGCGCTCGAGCGGCGGGGCGTCGAGGTGCTGACCGGTGTCCCGGTGACCGACTGCACGG
Source organism: Neoaquamicrobium sediminum (assembly GCF_040970315.1). Taxonomy (NCBI): domain Bacteria; kingdom Pseudomonadati; phylum Pseudomonadota; class Alphaproteobacteria; order Hyphomicrobiales; family Phyllobacteriaceae; genus Neoaquamicrobium; species Neoaquamicrobium sediminum. Next base: position 388,724 of record NZ_JAZHFV010000003.1, read on the forward strand.
CCGAAGGCATCATGCTCGGCGACAAGCCCATTCCCTCACGTACCATCATTTGGGCAGCGGGCGTGCAGGCTTCTCCTGCCTCGCAATGGCTGGACGCCGAGGCCGACCGCGCCGGCCGCGTCAAGGTCACCGACACGCTCGCACTGCCGGACGACCCGGCCATTTTCGTGCTCGGCGATACCGCCAATGTCGAGTCCGGCGGCAGGCAGGTGCCCGGCATAGCACCCGCCGCCAAACAGCAGGGCAAATACGCCGCCAGGCTCATCCGCAGCCGGCTCGACGGAAAGGCCGCACGCGCCCCGTTCCACTACCGGCATATGGGCGATCTTGCCACGATCGGCCAGAACGCCGCCATCATCGACTTCGGCCGCTTCCAGATGAAGGGCTTGCTGGCATGGTGGGTGTGGGGCATCGCCCACATCTATTTCCTGATAGGCGGCCGATCGCGGCTGATGGTCTCGATAAGCTGGCTATGGAGCTACTTGTCCGGCCAGAACTCCGCGCGGCTCATCACCCAGAAGGAGACGCTGCGGCGTTGAGGCGACGGGTTCAGACGAACGCGATTGCCGGCACGAAATGGCACGCCATTTTCGAAAGCATCGTGGCAAGTGCCTGCGCATAGTCGCGCGTTACCTTGGGATGCGTCGGCAGCGACACCATTGAGCGCACCAGCCTCGAAATGTTGCGCGAACGGCCGCTGACACTCGAAAACGCCTCGGTCTCATGGGCGTTCGGATACACCGAAAGCCCGATATGGTAGCCGCGCTCGATCATCTGCCGGTAAATCCTGTCGCGCCGTTCGGGAGCGACGAGTATCGGATAGAAGGTGAAACACGAGCCTGCGCGCACCGCGTCGCTGGCCTCGGGCGCTACCCTGCGGTCAGCGAAGAACCGGTCATAGACCGCCGCAATCATGCGCCGGTGTGCGAGCCGCTGCCCTACCGTATCCAGCTTGCGCACGAGTTCGCCCAGCACGCCCGGCCGCGGGCGGCTCAGAACGGTTTCCTCGATCGCTTCCGTTTCGCGCCGCACGAAGCATAGCGCTTCCTGCCCACAGCCAACACGAGACTTGCGCCGGATCGCCGGGAAGGTGACTCCCGAAAAAATGCCAGGCCGCGTCGCCAGATCGTATTTCAGCACCGCCAGCATATGCTCCTTGTATTGGGCCGGCGTCAGTTCGGGGAAAGTAGCCAGTTCGTCGTTCATATAGGCCGCGATGTCCTCGCGGTCGGTCGCAAGCGCCCCGCCCCAGACATAGTTGAGCGACTTGAAGCCTGACATGCTGAAAATGCTCGCATCCGTGGTCGCGCCCATGCACCGCCCCTGATAGTCGCCTTCCAGCGCAATGGCGCAATCATCGAACAGCATCACATCCCGTTGCCTGCAAAGCTCCCTTATGTCGCCGATGCGCTCCTGATTGACGTGGTAGTGCGTGATGAGGACGCAGCAGGTCTTGTCGTCGACGACCTCTGTCAGATGGTCGAAATCGACATTCGTCGAATCCGGCAACGTATCGACGAAGACAGGCTCGCAATCTGCAAAGCGCACCATGTTGATGACATCGGGAATGGTATGCGGCAGCATCACCACCCGGCTGCGGTTGCCGGTACGTAGCCGCGCGAACCTCGCTGCAAGGTGGATGCCGGCACGGGCCCGCCCCAACGGAACGACATCGACGCCACCGCCCAGGAAGTCAGCGAGGCGGCTCTTGAACGCAGCCTCGGCATCGGCCGGATTCTCCCACAACGGGCGAAGATAACGCATCGGGTAGATAACCTGCTTGGGCGTCGCTGACATCTTTCTGACCTCGTGTTTGAATCCTCATCCTGCCGCAAAAGAGTGTGTCGGCACTTCGGCGGCGACATATCGTGCAAGACGCACGGCGAGCGCGATGGCCGAAAAGGTCGGGTTTGCCTGACCGGAGGTCGGGAAGACCGCGCTGCCCGCAACGAAGAGATTTGACGATCCGAACACACGGCAGTCGCCATCCACAACGCCGGCGCGTTGGTTCGCACCCATCCGCGCCGTCCCGATCTGGTGAACGCCGTCGGGCGCCTGCGCCAGCACGCGCGCAGCCATGTCGTGTTCCTCACAGAGCCATTCCAACTGGCCGAGCCCGGTGCGCGCAGCCCAGTCGCGAAGGAGTTGGTGGGTCCGGATGATCGGCAGCACGTCCGCCTCGGACACCCGCATGTCGATGCGCGCCCGCGGCATGCCGAGCTCGTCTTGATGATTGGAAAGGCTGATCCGCGAGTCTGGATGCGGCAGGTGCTCGGCATGATAGTGGACGCCGTAGCGCCGCCCCGCATTGCGGACATGAAGTCCCGGCAGCCGTGTATCGGCGAGAAAACGCCCGTGCACGAAGCGCGGCATGAAACGCAGCAGCTCCGGCAGCCCGGTGACCAGGTTGCCCAGATGCGGCGCGACCGCTGCGCGCGGCGTCGAGTTGCGTTCCCGCAGGTGCTCGCTGACAAGACGCCGGCCGACCGCAGGCATGCTGAGCGCGAGATAGGCCAGCGACAGCACCGCACTGCGGTGAGCCGCGTCGCGGAAGGGCGGCATGAATGGCCAGAAGGAAATGTTCGTCACATTCTCCCGGCGCTGGACGTCGTCCGAAGCGATAATGCGCCGGCGCGCGTAGCGGCCGTGCGCTCCCCTGAAAAAATCGAAGCCCGCATCGAGCGTACCGCTGGAAAGCCGCATCTGCGCGATCTCGCCGGAGAGATGGCCCATGTAATGACGCCCGAGCGGACCATCGAGGCCGCCGAAACGGCCGGGCGCAGTGCGCTGGACACCAAGCAGCAGTCGGGCGGTTTCAATGCCACCGCAGGCAACGATGAAGACCTTCGCCTTTACGGTGGCGACCTCACCGGTCCTGCGACGCACGGTCACCGACGCTATGCGGCCGTCGGTGGCGAGTTCCATGCCCGTTACCGTTGCATCCAGATGCAGGGCGATACGGCGCGAACGCATGATTTCGGCTTCATGCGCAATGCGGAAGCTCGAGGGATCGGCAAAGCGGATCAGGTTCGAGCAACGGAACGCGCGATCACCCAAGTCAACACCCGGCGGCTCGTCTTCGAAAACGGGCGGACCGCAATTGGCATAGCGACACGCATCGGCGAAATAGCGGGCGAAATCGCGATATTCGAGCGGCCAGGATGCATCGGTCAGGCCGGGCCGGCGTTCGAAGTCGATCGGATCGAGCGGCACGCAGCCGGCACCCCAAAGGTTCGACGTGCCGCCGAGACTGCGCTGGACGGCCACCATCATGTCAGCGTGCTTCGGCGTACCGACGATCTCGGCCCGCGAATGCCGGGAGGCCTCGACGCTGGCCATGTGTGCGCCGGACTCCAGCAGCGTAACGGCCTGGCCCTGGCGCGCCAGTTCAAGCGCCGTGACGATGCCGATCGGCCCCGAACCGATGATACAGATATTATGATCGCGGCCGGAAAGCCCGTCCTGCCTGTCTGCCAGCATCGCCAACCACCCCTGCCCGGTTGGCCCGTCCGGGATCGATCGTGTGGGAATCCTCTACTAGTCGCACGAATGTCCGTCGCACTGCCTCGCCTGTCGAGAGGTACGCAGGTCCGCAAATCGGAGGAAGAGCACGTCCTGACGGCAGGTCGCTACAGCCCGGTCGCCAGAGGCATTTCTCAGGCGGCGTTGCGTGCCTGATCGCCTAACCATGAACAGAAGTCCTGCGGTGCAGGCCGGGAATCCCCCTCGCGCATCAGCGCGAAATACCATTCCGGTCCGCTCAACACAGTGGAAAACGGCGCTACGAGGCGACCCTCGGCGAGAAACGGTCGAAACAACGCTGGCGATAACAACGCAACACCCCTACCTTCCAGTGCTGCATGCGCGCTCAGCTCGAATATCTGGTAGTCGACGCCGACAAACCGCAGGTCCCGCGGCGGCCGGCTTTTCGCCTCGGAAAACCAATGCTCCCAGTCGGGATGGGGCAACAGTTCGAAGTGAGCCAGGTCCTCGGGCGTGGAAAGTGTCCTTGTCCCAAGCAGCTCCGGCGCGACCATCGGAGTTACGTCCACTGGCATCAGCGGGTGTTCCTCCAGCCCGGCCCAGCCGCCCCGCCCCGTCCTGATCGCCACGTCGAAGGTATTCGGCTCGCGCACGTCCGACGACACGTCGAGCTCGATGCTGGGCCTGCCGAGCGCGGCATAGCCGGAAAGACGCGGTGCGAGCCACCGCGACACGAATGTCGGCGGCGCGGTGACCCGGAGCGCCGGCGTTGCGGCCTGAAACGTGTCGAGTGCATCCGCAATGTCGTTCAGCGCCCCCCGAACCCGGCTCGCCAGTGCCGTCGCGGCCGGCGTCGGAACGACGCGGCGACCCACGCGCATGAAGAGCGCCTGGCCTAGCTCCGTTTCGAGAGTGCGTATCCGCAGGCTTACAGCAGCCGGACTGAGGTACAAACGATCGGCCGCGGCGGCAAAGCTGCCAGCAGCGACGCACATTTCCAGCACACGCAGGGACTCCAGGGATGGCCGAATGACAAGTTTCCCTTTCGGTTACGGCAAGCAATGCGCGTTTAGGAACAAAGGCTTTCTCAGGCAATGTCAGGCGAAAGAATAGGAGTTTCGCTTTGACCCTGCAATCGCATGCCGGCGCCTTGCCGGCCGGACTGATCGACGTTTTTGCCGATGCCCCGCTGACCGGCAACCCCTTGGCCGTTGTCGAAGACGCTGATGCGCTCACCGAGGCGCAGATGCGCCGGATAGCCGGAGAATTCAATCAGGCCGAAACGACCTTCGTGATGCGCAGTGACAGGGCGGATAGGAAACTCCGCTCGTTCACGGCGGCAGGCGCCGAGGTGGGCGGCGCCGGTCATAACGCGCTCGGAGCATGGCTCTGGCTGGCCGAAGAAGGCCGGCTTGGCAGCCTGGACACGCCCCGCACGTTTCATCAGGAAATTGCCGGCGAGGTTCTGCCCATTGTGCTGGAGAAGATCGACGGACGCATCTTCGGACGCATGCGGCAATCCCGGCTCAATCTCTTTTCACCGCTCGACGAGCCCGCTGCCTTGGCCTCCGCTCTCCAGCTTCAGGCAGAAGACATACTGGTCGAACCGCGACCGCGGGTGGCTGGCACAGGCGCCGCGCACCTGCTTGTCCGCGTGCGGGATCGCACGATCGTGGATCGCGCTAAGCCGTCAGCAGAAGCGCTTCTCGATGTCCTTGCCTCGGTCGGTGGCGAAGGCTGCTACATCTACGCATTCGATCCCGCGTCACCCGATCAAGCCTATGCGCGCTTCTTCAATCCGACGGTTGGTCTGTGGGAAGACGCAGCCACCGGCACGGCAGCCGGGCCTCTGGCGGCCTATCTCGCGCGCGAAGGGCTCATGGGCGAGACGATCGAAATCGAGCAAGGCACCAAGATGGGCCGCCCGAGCATACTTCGCCTCAGGCTCGTGCCGGACCCGGAACTCTCGGGAGCCGGAGTGGTGGTGATGCGCGGCGGCCTTTTCATCTAGAGACCGGCGAGATGGGGCCGGTCTCGCCTGCACCGCACTATTCCGCCTTCTCCGCTTTGACCCAGGGCGCGATGTAGAATGGCTGCACCGCCGTCTCCTTGACGCACTGGTCTCCAAGTTTCCGCGCCGGATTATCGATGAAGGCCGCAGTCATGTCCTTCACGCAATCGCGATAGGCGAGAGCACCGTGACCGGCCTCGGCGATGAAGAAGTGCTGGGCGTTGGTCAGTCCGCGTGTGGCCTCTTTTCGCCCGCCAGACTGGAGCAAGCACACATGACGCAGGTATGCGTTCGTGCTGAAACACACCATTCCCTGAGGGCGGGCGGCACGGACCGGCCAAAGGTTTGCTGTCGCATTGGCGACGAGCGCCGGCGCCGTACTAGTCCTCGACCACCGTCATGGTCGTGTTTCCATAACGGGGCAACGGCGTGCGGAAGGCGGCCAATAGATCCAGGAAAGGCTCTTACCGGTCCTGTAGCGCCAAACGTGCGCCAAGCGCACAGTAGATGCCTCCGACAACCTTGCCTTGCCATTTCAGAACAGCCGGGTTGCGACGCAGGAAGCTGCCGAGGCACCCGGCTGCGACCGAGTACACGATTGTGCTGAAAAACCCGATTGCTGCGAACAACACACCGAGAATGGTGAGTTGTACAACCACGTGACCGTTCTCTGGCCTGACGAACTGAGGTAGGAATGCCAGGAAGAAGAGTGCTGTTTTGGGATTCAGAACTTCGGCGAGTATTGCCTGACGGAAAGCCTGCGGCGCGGTGATCGGGAGACGCCCCTGCCCAAGATCGACTGGAGCCTTGTCCAGAATAGCCTTAAAGCCCAGGTAAACGAGATAGGCTGCTCCAAGATATTTCACGATGCTGAACAGTGTCGCGGAGGCAGCAATGATCGCGGAAATTCCAGCAACGGCCATGACCGTGTGGATGATGTCGCCAGCGGTGATTCCTGCCCCCGTTGCAATCCCCACTTTCGTACCCGACGTTGTGGCGCGGGCGACTGTGAGGAGGGTTGCGGGCCCGGGAATGAAAACGAACCCGAGTACAATGAGCGAGTAGGTTATCAGCACCGTCTGGTCGATCATTTTAGCTGTCCTCTATACACCGCAGATCAGCAATCCACATTCGGCGTCTGAAAACAAGAAACATTCAGACGGTAAATGAGGCGAAGAGCGATCTGAAAACGTCTGATTTCAGGCGACAATTCGAAGACGGTGAAGCGAGGAAAGCAGAAATCGCCGGCGCCCTGCAAGACCCCGGCCTTTAAACCAGCTCCACTTCCACCACGCCCTGCACGGCCTTCATCGCGGAGGCCAGTTGCGGGGTGATGCGGTAGCGGTCGGGGAGTGCGACCTCGATCTCGCCCTGACCCTCGCCCTTGATGACGATGAAGGAGACCTGCCCCTCGCCGCGTGTGCCGAGCTGCGATGCGACGGTGCCGACCGGGGTCGCGTCGCGCAGGTAGATACGCATTTCCTTCTGGTGGCGCACGGCCTCGTCCTCCAGGGCCTGCGCGGTCTGGATGCGCAGGTTGACGCCTTCAGGCCGGTCCTCGGCCGCAACGGTGATGACGACCGAACGGCCCGGCTCCAGCACGTCGCGGAACTGCGCCAGCGTCTCGGAAAACAGCACCGCCTCGAACTGGCCGGTCGTGTCGGAGAAGTTGACGACGCCCATCTTGTTGCCGGTGCGGGTCTTGCGCTCCTGCTTCGAGGTGATCGTGCCTGCAAGCCGGCCGGCCGTCGCCCCGCGCTTCACGGCCGCCTGGAACTCCGCCCAGTTCTGCACCCGCATCTTTTCAAGCAGCGCCTTGTATTCGTCGAGCGGATGCGCCGAGAGATAGAAGCCGACGGCCGCGAATTCGCGGTGCAGTCGGTCGGCCGGCAGCCACGGCTCGCAAGGCGGCAGCACCAGCTTTTCGGGCTGCGCGCCGAGGGCCGCGCCGAAGATGTCGGACTGGCCGGAGGCGGCGTTTTCCTGAGCACGCGCAGCCATGCCCATCATCCGCTCCAGTCCGGCGAACAGCGAGGCGCGGTCGTGGCCGAAGCAGTCGAAGGCGCCGGCGGCGATCAGGCTTTCGAAGACGCGCTTGCCGACGATGCGCGGGTCGATGCGCGAGCAGAAGTCTTCAAGCGATTCGAACTGCTTCTCCTTGCGCTTTTCCACGATGTGGTCGACGGCCGCCTCGCCGACACCCTTGATGGCGGCCAGCGCGTAGTAGATGCGGTTTTCGCCGACCTCGAACGGCCGGTGCGAAGTCCTCACCGACGGCGGCACCACCTCGATGCCGAGCCGCATCGCGTCGGCGCGGAAATCGGCTAGCTTGTCGGTGTTGTTCATGTCGAGCGTCATCGACGCTGCCAGGAACTCCACCGGATAATGCGCCTTCAGATATGCGGTCTGGTAGGAGACGATGGCGTAGGCGGCGGCGTGCGACTTGTTGAAGCCGTAGTCGGCGAACTTCGCCAGAAGGTCGAAGATGAAGTTCGCCTGCGGCTTGGCCACACCACGCGCGGTCGCACCTTCGACGAAGATGCCGCGCTGTTTCTCCATCTCGGCGCGGATCTTCTTGCCCATGGCGCGGCGCAAGAGGTCAGCCTGTCCGAGCGTGTAACCGGCAAGCTCCTGCGCGATCTGCATCACCTGCTCCTGATAGACGATGACGCCCTGCGTCTCCTTCACCAGGTGGTCGATCTTGGGGTGGATCGAGGCGATCTCCTCCTCGCCATGCTTGCGGGCATTATAGGTGGGGATGTTCTCCATCGGGCCGGGGCGGTAGAGCGCCACCAGCGCGATGATGTCCTCGATGCGGTCGGGCTTCATGCCGATCAGCGCCTTGCGCATGCCCGCCGATTCCACCTGGAACACGCCGACGACCTCGCCGCGCGACAGCATCGCGTAGGTTTCGGGGTCGTCATAGGGGATCGACGACAGGTCGATGTCGACGCCGCGCCTGCGGATGAGCTTGACCGCGGTCTCCAGCACCGTCAGCGTCTTGAGGCCGAGGAAGTCGAACTTCACCAGCCCCGCCTGCTCCACCCACTTCATGTTGAACTGGGTGACCGGCATGTCGGAGCGCGGGTCGCGATACATCGGCACCAGCTCGGAAAGCGGCCGGTCGCCAATGACGATGCCGGCGGCGTGCGTCGAGGCGTGGCGATACAGCCCTTCCAGCTTCATCGCCGTGTCGAGCAGGTTCTGCACGACCGGCTCCTTCTCCACCTCCTCGGCGAAGCGTGGCTCGGCTTCCACCGCATCCTTCAGCTTGACCGGGTTGGCGGGGTTGGCCGGCACCATCTTGCACAGCCGGTCGACCTGGCCGTAGGGCATCTGCAGCACACGGCCGACGTCGCGCAGCACAGCGCGCGCCTGCAGCGTTCCGAAGGTGATGATCTGGCCGACCTGGTCGCGGCCGTACTTCTCCTGCACGTAGCGGATCACCTCCTCGCGGCGGTCCTGGCAGAAGTCGATGTCGAAGTCGGGCATCGACACGCGGTCGGGATTGAGGAAGCGCTCGAACAGCAGAGAGAAGCGCAGCGGATCCACGTCGGTGATCGTCAGCGCATAGGCGACCAGCGAGCCTGCGCCCGAACCACGGCCGGGGCCGACGGGAATCTCGTGCGCCTTGGCCCATTGGATGAAGTCGGCAACGATCAGGAAGTAACCCGGAAACTTCATCCGGGTGATGATGCCGATCTCGAATTCCAGCCGTTCGCGATAATCCGCTTCGGTGTAGCCTTCCGTCGGGCCATGCGCGGCAAGGCGCTTGTCCAGCCCCTCGCGCGCCTGGCGGGCCAGTTCTTCCGCCTCCGCCTCGATCGCTGCTTCGGCATCTGCCGCGTCCGCGCCGGTAAAGCGCGGCAGGATCGGCTTGCGCGTCTGCGTGTAATAGGAACAGCGCATGGCGATCTCGACCGTGGATTCGATCGCCTCCGGCAGGTCGGCGAAAAGCGCCGTCATCTCTGCCTGGGACTTGAGATGATGGTCCGGCGTCAGCCGGCGGCGGTCGTCGACGGCAACCACCGAGCCCTCGGCGATCGCCAGCAGCGCGTCATGCGCTTCGTAGTCGTCGGCGGCTGGAAAGAAAGCCTCGTTGGTGGCCACCAACGGCAGGTCGTGCGCATAGGCAAGGTCGATCGTCGAAGCCTCGACGGCCTTGTCGTAGCCGCGATAGCGCTGCAATTCGACATAGATACGGTCGCCAAAAGCGTTCTTCAGGAACAGAAGCCGCGCCTCGGCCTGCGCGCGGCTGTCGGCCTTGAGCATCGCACCCACCGGCCCGCGCGCGGCGCCCGTCAGGCAGATGATGCCGTCGGCAAGCGCCGGCAGCCAGTCCGCGTCGACATGCGGCGGCAGGCCCGCCGGCACGTCGAGATAGGCGCGGGAAACCAGCCGCACGAGATTGGCATAGCCGGCTTCGGTCGCGGCGAGCAGCACAAGCGGCTCCACCGCCGGGCCCTGGCGCCGGTGACCGTTATGCCGTTGCCCCTCGCTGGAAGCATCGGCAAAGGCCACGTCGAGCTGACAGCCGATGATCGGCTGCACACCGTCCTTCACCGCCTTCTGGGCGAATTCCAGCGCACCGAACAGATTGTTGGTGTCGGTCACGGCAATCGCAGGCGCCCGGTCCTTTACCGCGTGCCCGATGATCTTGCCCAGCGGCAGCGCCCCTTCCAGCAGCGAATAGGGCGAGTGAACCCGCAGGTGAACGAAGGGCCGCGCGGCCGGGGTCGCCACTGCCCCGGCAGCGCCTTGTGCTTCGCGTAGAATCGGATCGCGCGAGGGTCGTTCGGCCATTTTCATCCAATCGAAGACTCAAGGGAGGGCTGGCGCAATAGTCCCCAATTGCGCCAGCCACGTCGAGTCCCGATCGGCCACCCTGCCCGTCCGTCAACATGCAATCGACGGGGGGAACCATGCCTACATGGCGGCAAGACGCACCAGGGTTTCACCGTCGGCATCGAGCAGCAGCAGCTTCTGTTCGGCGGGCACCAGTCGGAAGGCGGCAACACGGCTAAGCGCATCGAAATACTTCTGTTCCTGGTTCATCAGCGCCTCAGGACAGGCCATCTGCGTCGCGACGACCGGGCTCAGGGTCAGCTTTTCGCCTTCGATGGAGGCAGTGCTGCCATAGCTGTTGCAGCCGCCGCGACCGGACACCTGCCCGTCTTCGGCAATTTCAAGCGTCGTCTGCGCATTGTCGATGACGCCACCGCCAAGGATGTCTTCCGCCAGCCACCTGCCGACCGGCGAATCCGCCGCTGCGCCGTCCCGCTGCGCTGCGACGCGCTCGACGCGGATCTCCACCGGGCCAGCCTCGTCCCCGTCGCCCAGCACCGAGTGCCGGGTGGTGTTGATGAACATCAGCGTGTCGCCGTCAAGGATGCGCGCCTGCAACGCATAGCTGTGGCGCGGCTCGATCAAAGCGGGGTCGTAGCTGATCCGATAGGGAATCGGGCTCGCCGTCGCATCCTTGATCTCGGTGCGTCCGATCACCGTTGCGGGCGCATCGGCAAGCGAGACGTCGACCAGCTCCACTTCGACCCGTGCGCCGGCCGGCAACATCATGCGCTCGCGATAGACGACGTTGCCTTCGATCGTACGATCCTGCGCGTCGGGCGCGTCGGCGCGGGCAGAGACCGCACTCGCGGCAAGGGCGCCCGCCGAAAGGGCCAGCAGAGTGCGGCGCGTGAATTGGGTTTGCGACATGAAAGCTCTCCTTGACTGATTGGCAGCGTCAAACCCCAACATTGTGGCAAAGATCGTTCCGACCGTACCGCAGCCGCCGCATGACGACATCTGAAGGGCTTCGATGTGACAATTTGCCGGCCTGCCAGACGCGTTCCATTGGGCGACACCGCGCTTGATGCAGGCGGCATTTCCTGAAAAGTTGCCGCAAGACAAGAAACGCCAAGAGGAATCGCCCCATGAAGACACGCGCCGCCGTCGCAGTTGCCGCCGGAAAACCGCTGGAGATCATGGAGGTGGACCTCGAGGGCCCGCGCGAGGGCGAGGTGCTGATCGAGGTCAAGGCGACCGGCATCTGCCACACCGACGAGTTCACCCTGTCGGGCGCCGATCCCGAAGGCATATTCCCGGCCATCCTCGGCCATGAGGGTGCCGGCGTGGTCGTCGATGTCGGCCCCGGCGTGACCAGCGTGAAGAAGGGCGACCACGTCATCCCGCTCTACACGCCCGAGTGCCGCTCCTGCCCGTCCTGCCTGTCGCGCAAGACTAATCTCTGCACCGCCATCCGCGCGACCCAGGGCCAGGGCCTGATGCCGGACGGCACCTCGCGCTTCTCGATCGGCAAGGACAAGATTTTCCACTACATGGGCTGCTCGACCTTCGCCAACCACACCGTCCTGCCGGAGATCGCGGTGGCCAAGGTCAACCCCGACGCCCCGTTCGACAAGATCTGCTACATCGGCTGCGGCGTGACGACGGGCATCGGCGCGGTCATCAACACCGCCAAGGTGGAGATCGGAGCGACAGCGGCCGTCTTCGGGCTCGGCGGTATCGGCCTCAATGTCATCCAGGGCCTTCGCCTTGCCGGCGCCGACATGATCATCGGCGTCGACGTCAACAACGACAAGAAGGCCTGGGGCGAGAAGTTCGGCATGACGCATTTCGTCAATCCGACCGAGATCGACGGCGACGTAGTGGCTCATATCGTCAATATGACCAAGCGCGGGGCCGACCAGATCGGCGGTGCCGACTACACGTTCGACTGCACGGGCAACGTGAAGGTCATGCGCCAGGCCCTTGAATGCGCTCATCGGGGCTGGGGTGAATCGATCGTGATCGGCGTTGCCGGCGCAGGCCAGGAAATCTCCACGCGGCCGTTCCAGCTCGTCACCGGCCGGGTGTGGAAAGGCACCGCCTTCGGCGGCGCACGTGGCCGTACCGACGTGCCGAAAATCGTCGACTGGTACATGGACGGCAAGATCCAGATCGACCCGATGATCACCCACACCCTGAAGCTCGAGGACATCAACAAGGGTTTCGACCTGATGCATGCCGGCGAGAGCATTCGAAGCGTCGTGGTGTACTAGAAGCCGCCCGATGTACCGGTTGAGACAAATGTGATATCGATACGACCGAGGTGAAAGCAGAAGCACGCGGGAGGCAGAGGTGTGGCGTCCTGGTATTTTACTTGCAGCCGCTTCGACAGTTCTCAGCACGTTTTCTACGCCGGCATCCGCGCAGTTCAGCGGAACGTTTGAGTTCCGCTGGCTCTCGGACCCGGCCAATCGCCATCGCCAGATGCAGCTCGTCTCGGCTGTATCCTTCAGGGACAAGGCTGGCCGGGTCTGGAATGTGCCGCAAGGTGCCAAGATCGACGGGGCCTCCATCCCCAGCGCGCTGTGGACCTTCGCCGGCTCCCCCTTCGTCGGCAATTATCGCCGTGCCTCGGTGATCCACGACCACTATTGCGATCTTCGCACGGAACGCGCCGAAGACGTGCATCGCATGTTTCGGGATGCCATGGAGGCCGATGGCGTCACCAATCCCGAACGCTACAGCAAATATCTCGCCGTGCGGGCCTATACGGCATTTACCGGAGCCTGCGGCGCCCCGTCGAACGAACTCAACGAATTGAGCACGGAAGTCCCCGTGGCGGGTTTCGACACATCCGAGGAGCTTATCGCGACGCTCGAATCCTTCACGCTGGAGGAAAGTCTCGGCACCTCCGTGCAAGGTCGCGTCGACGAGGTGCTGAGCATCGCCGAGATCGAAAATCCGGTGACCTACGCAACGCTTACCGAGTTCCGCAGGGTGCCGACGGCCGAAAACTACCAACGGCTTGAGGATGCGGTGCGGATCGAAGCACCGACGGAAGAGGAAATCGAGGCGCTGGCCCTGCTGGCGAATGCGACCGTGCCCGAGGGCAGCATCGAGCTTCCGGACCGCTAGGCGGGCTGGACATGGCATGCATCGCCCCTCATAGGGGAACCGCAGCACGTCTCCGCGCATTTTGCGCTTGAAGGGCGTTTGCGACGAAGGGCGAGATCAACATCATGAAAACCCGCAACAAGGGCCTGCTTCTGCTGGCCGGCATTTCACTGCTGGCGCTTGCGGCATGCAGCGATGAACAGGAGACGGTGGTCCAGACCGAGGAACCACCGGCAACCGTCGAGGCACCGGAGGCTGCGCCCAGCGAGGAGGAGCGCACCGATCGCGCGATGCGCCAAATCGGCGAAGGCGCCGACGCCATTCTTCAGGGCGCCGGCGAGTTGGCGCGCGATGCCCGCGAACGGACCGAGCGCCTGCTGGAAGACGCCGGACCGGCTCTCGACAGGGCTGGAGAAGTGGCGCGCGATATCGGTGCGTCGCTGGACGAGATCGGCAAGCAGGCCCTGCGCGATTTCGAATCGGGCGTCGAGATGCTGCAACGCAGGATCGAGGAATCCGACAGCGCGATCGAGACCTCGCCTGGCGATCCGGCAGCGGTGCTTGCACCCCCGGACCAGTTGCGCGCCGACACCCGCGCCGCCGCGCGGGCCGGGCCTGCCGGCGTTGGCCCCGCCTATGTCGGCGTCTGGGCGGGCGATGCGGCATCATGCGGCGCGATCGACGTGGAGCCGGTTGAAATGATGGCCGTCATCACTCCGACGACGATCCGCCGCTATGAAAGCGTGTGCAACTTCGAGGAAGCGGCGATGTCCGGCGGTTCGACAACGCTTGCAGCCTCCTGTATCGCGGAAGGCGATACCGAGGAGCGCCAGATCATGCTGACGATGCCGGATGACGACACGCTGGAGATAGGGCAGCCGGGCAGTGGCACCGCTGCACGCCTCGTGCGTTGTCACCTGCCCGAATAGCCGACCAGCCAAGGGCGAGCATGCCGCAGATATTCGTCGATGCCGATGCCTGTCCAGTCAAGGACGAGGTGGTGAAGGTCGCCGCGCGCCACGAGCTCGTGGTGACCTTCGTCTCAAATGGCGGCCTGCGCCCCTCTCGCGATCCAATGATTCGCAACGTCGTGGTTTCCAAGGGCGCGGACGCGGCCGACGATTGGATCGTCGCAAACGCCGCGAACAACGACATCGCAATCACGGCGGACGTGCCGCTGGCCGCGCGCCTCGTGCCGCTCGGCGTCCATGTGCTGGGGCCGACCGGGCGCCCGTTCTCGCCGGAATCGATCGGCATGGCTGTGGCGATGCGCGACCTGAAGCAGCATCTGCGCGAGACCGGCGAAATCAGGGGCTTCAACCCCGGATTCTCGGCGCGCGACCGCTCCGCCTTCCTGTCGGCGCTCGACCAGACGGTGCGGCGGGCGATGAAGGTCGCGTGAGCGTGTCGACAGCGGGCGTCACATCGGCTACCCCGGGTCCATGAAAACTCTATCGACCTCCCTCTCCCACGGCGGCCTTCAGGGCGTTTATTCTCACGCCTCCGAGACCTGCGCCTGTGACATGACCTTCGCCGTTTTCGTGCCGCAGCAGGCCGCGCAGGGCCCCCTGCCCGTGCTCTGGTATCTCTCGGGGCTGACCTGCACGCACCAGAACGTGATGGACAAGGGTGAATATCGGCAGCTCGCGGCCGAACTGGGCCTCATCGTCGTCTGTCCCGACACCAGCCCCCGCGGCGAAGCCGTGCCCGATGAAAAGGACAACTGGCAGTTCGGCGCCGGCGCCGGCTTCTACGTCGACGCGACCGAGGCGCCCTACGCCAGGAACTACCGGATGTATTCCTATGTCACGCAGGAATTGCCGGCGCTGATCGCGCGCGAATTTCCCGCCGATATGGAGCGCCAGGGCATTTTCGGCCATTCCATGGGTGGCCATGGCGCGCTGACCATTGCACTGAAACACCCCGACCGCTTCCGCTCGGCGTCCGCCTTCGCACCGATCGTGCAGCCATCGACAGCCGGCTGGTCGAAACCCGCCTTCCAGAAATATCTCGGCGAAGACGAAACAGCCTGGCGCGCCTATGATGCCTGTGCGCTGGTCGAGGACGGCGCGCGCTTCCCGGAGTTCCTGATCGATCAGGGCAAGGCCGACGGTTTCCTGGACGACGGACTTCGCCCCTGGCTTTTCGAGGATGCCTGCCACAAGGCCGGCATTCCGTTTTCGCTGAACATGCGCGAAGGCTACGACCATTCCTATTTCTTCATTTCGACCTTCATGGATGACCACCTGCGCTGGCACGCACAGCGGCTTGTCTGACCTCCAAGGGTTGCGCCTGCCCGACCGATCCCTATGCTAGCCGCGCAGCCTGCGTGTCATGCGGGCGCGATTTCACCACAACAAGGAGGTGGGTGGGTGCCCGACACCGCGACGATCTATTCCGACATTCCCGATACAGACACGCTCGGCGGCAGGCTATCGCGCGCCAGGGACGCAGTCGGCCTTTCCGCTGCACAACTTGCCCGCCGCATCGGCGTGCAGTCATCGACCATCCAGGCATGGGAAAGCGACCGCTCCCAGCCGCGCGCCAACCGGCTTTCCATGCTGGCAGGCGTCTTGAATGTCAGCCTCTCATGGCTGCTCTACGGCGTCGGCACCTCGCCTATCGAGGATACCGGGGCCGAACTGGCCGAAAGCGTCGCCTTTCAACTCGATCGCCTCAAGCGCCTGCACCAGGAAACTGCCGAGGTTATCGGGCAGATCGAGCGTGATCTGGGCCGCATGGCCGCCTACGATTGACGGTCTCTATCGACTGATCGGGATAAGCGTTGCGAGCAGGTGACATCGCCTCTCGCATCGGCTAGAAACGACTCGTCCTGGGCAGCGATGCCCTGCCGGCTTGCGGGAGAGAGCAGCGAAAGCTGCCGCCGAAGGGGAAATCGCCCGAAATCTCTCAGGCAAAAGAACCGTAGGCCGGTCAAGACGCTCTGGAAAGTCGGGGGAAACCCCGCGCCGAAGGTGTAAGGGCGACCGACAGGGTTCCGGTCGTACCAAGTCTCTCAGGCTTCCGACAGAGGGGCGCGAACTGCCGCTTCAGCGGCTGGTTGGTGCTGTTCTGGAGGATGAATGACCGATACGGGCGAACTTTTTCAACTGCCGCTGAAAGACCTGCACGAAGCCGCCGGTGCGCGCTTCGGCGGGTTTGCCGGCTGGTCGATGCCGATCACCTACTCGCTCGGCGTGCTCAAGGAGCACCTGCACACGCGGGAAAAGGCCGGCCTTTTCGACATTTCCCACATGAAACTGTTCCTCGTGACAGGGTCACAGGCGGCCGCCGCGCTGGCGCGCGCATGCCCGCTGGATCCTGAGGCGCTGACCGAGAGCCAGTCGAAATACACCTTCTTCCTCAACGACGAGGCCGGCATCCTTGACGACCTCATCGTCACCCGCCTCGGAGCGGAACGCTTCATGGTCGTTGCCAATGCCGGCAACGCGGTCGCAGACGAAAAGCACCTTAAACAGGTCGCCGCGTCCTTCGACTGCACGATCGAGCCGCTTGAGCGCGTTTTCCTGGCGTTGCAGGGGCCTGCAGCCGAAGGCGCACTCTCCAGAGCCGGCCTCGATCTTTCGGCACTGACCTTCATGCACGGCCTGGAGCCGCGTGAAGGCTGGTTTGCCAGCCGCTCCGGCTATACCGGCGAGGACGGATTCGAGATCGCCCTGCCCTGGGCCGAGGCGAAAGCCTTCGCCGAAGCTCTCCTTGCCGACGAAAACGTCGAATGGATCGGTCTTGCAGCCCGCGACAGTCTGCGGCTCGAAGCCGGGCTCTGCCTGCACGGGCAGGACATTACGCCCGAGACGACGCCGGTCGATGCCGGCCTGATGTGGGCGATCGCCAAGCCGCTGCGTGAAAACGGGAGTTTCATCGGCGCAGACGCCCTGCGCGCAGCGATAACGGCGGGGCCACGGCGCAAGCGCGTCGGACTGAAGCCGGAAGGCCGCCAGCCGGTGCGCGCGGGCGCTGACCTGTTCGACGCTGACGGCAATCCGGCCGGCAGCGTCACCTCCGGCGGCTTCGGCCCTTCGGCAGGTTTCCCCGTCGCGATGGGCTACGTCCCCGCCACCCTCGGGGCGCCTGGCAGCAGACTTTTCGCAGAGGTGCGCGGCAACCGCGTGCCGATCGACGTTCACCCCCTTCCCTTCACGCAGCATCGCTACCGCAAAGGATAAACCCCGATGGCAACCACCTATTTCACCGAAGATCATGAATGGCTGCGCGTCGAGGGCGGTGTCGCCACGGTGGGCATCACGGATTACGCGCAGGAGCAGCTCGGCGACCTCGTTTTCGTGGAACTGCCCGAGGTCGGCAAAGCCGTATCCAAGGGCGACGCGGCCGTGGTGGTCGAGTCCGTCAAGGCTGCCTCCGACGTCTACGCACCGGCCGACGGGGAGATCACCGAGGTCAACGACAAGCTTTCGTCCGACCCGGCGCTGGTCAATTCTTCGGCGGCAGCGGACGGCTGGCTCTGGAAGATGAAGCTTGCCGACGAAAGCCAGATCGAGGGCCTGATGGACGAGGCCGGCTACAAGGCGCTGATCGGCTGAAGGACGAAATCATGAACGAAAGACAAGCCATCTTCGCCGACCGTCATGTCGGCCCCGGCCCGCAGGACGTACGCGCCATGCTCGCCGCCCTCGGCGTTCCATCGGTCGAGACCCTCATCACCCAGGCGGTGCCGAAGTCGATCAGGCTCGACCGCCCTCTCGACCTGCCGGAGCCCGCAAGCGAAGCCGAGGCTCTCGCCGAGCTTGGCGAGAAGATGGGCCGCAACGTCGTGCTGAAAAGCTTCATCGGTGCGGGCTACCATGGCGTGAACGTGCCGCCGGTCATCCAGCGCAACCTGTTCGAGAACCCGGCCTGGTACACGGCATACACGCCCTACCAGTCCGAGATCAGCCAGGGCCGGCTGGAGATGCTGTTCAACTTCCAGACGCTGGTGAGCGAGCTGACCGGCCTGCCGGTGGCCTCCGCCTCGCTGCTGGACGAGGCGACCGCCGTTGCCGAGGCCGTCGGTATTGCGTGGCGGCATCACCGTTCCAAGCGCAACGACGTGGTTCTTGCCGGTGCGCTGCACGGGCAGGTTCTCGACGTCGTCAGGACGCGCGCGGAACCGCTCGGCATCAATATCGGCGCCGACGAGATCGGCGCGGAGACGACAGCCGTCATCGTGCCGTGGCCTGATACGCATGGCGTCTATGGCGACCACAAGGATACGATCGCAAGGGCGAAGGAAGCCGGCGCCATCGTCATCTTCGTCGCCGATCCACTGGCGTTGACCCTGACCGAGACGCCGGCCTCGCAGGGTGCGGACATCGCGGTCGGCTCCATGCAGCGCTACGGCGTGCCGATGGGCTATGGCGGCCCGCATGCTGCCTATTGCGCGGTCTCCGACCAGCTTACCCGGCTGATGCCGGGCCGGCTCGTCGGCCAGTCGACCGACGCGCATGGCAGGCCCGGTTACCGCCTCGCGCTGCAGACGCGCGAACAGCACATCCGCCGCGACAAGGCGACTTCCAACATCTGCACCGCGCAGGCGCTGCTTGCCAACATGGCCGTCGCCTACGCGATCTGGCACGGCCCCGAAGGGCTGCAGGCGATCGCGCGGCGGGTAAACGGGCTGGCCGCACGGCTCGCGACAGGCTTATCTGCGGCGGGCGTCGAAATCGCAGGCATCGCGATATTCGACACGGTGACCGTCACGGTTCCCGGAAAGGCGCGCGACATCGCCGAAAAAGCGGAAAAGGCCGGGCTTCTGCTGCGCGTGATCGACGCCGACCGGATCGGGATCACCTTCGACGAGACCTCGAACGAAGCCGATCTTCAAACCATCGGCGGGCTCTTCGGCGCTTCGATTCCGGACGATGCCTCCGCCTCGCTGCCAGGCAAAGCGCGCGACAAGGGCTTCCTCACCCAGCCGGTCTTTCACGAAAACCGGTCGGAAACGGAAATGATGCGCTTCCTGCGCCGGCTTGCCGACAAGGATCTCGCGCTCGACCGCGCGATGATCCCGCTAGGGTCCTGCACGATGAAGCTCAACGCGGCCGCCGAGATGATGCCGGTGAGCTGGCCGAATGTCGGCAATCTGCATCCCTTCGCGCTCGAAGCGCATGCGCAAGGCTATCGCGCGATGATCGACGAGCTGGAAGGCTGGCTTGCCGAAATCACTGGCTTCGCCGCCGTCTCGCTGCAGCCCAACGCCGGCAGCCAGGGTGAATATGCGGGCCTGCTCGCCATACGCCGCTATCACCGCGAGCGCGGGGATGCGGGTCGCACCGTCTGCCTCATTCCCTCCTCCGCGCATGGCACCAACCCGGCAAGTGCTGCCATGGCCGGCATGGACGTGGTGGTGGTGAAATGTACGGAAGACGGCGACATCGACGTCGACGACCTCAAGGCAAAGGCCGCGCAGTTCGCGGACCGGCTCGCCGCGCTGATGATCACCTATCCTTCCACGCACGGCGTGTTCGAGGAAGGCGTTCGCGACATCTGCGCGCTTGTGCATGAGCATGGCGGGCAGGTCTATCTCGACGGCGCCAACCTCAACGCCATGGTCGGCCTTGCCCGGCCCGGCGATCTCGGTGCCGACGTCTGCCACATGAACCTGCACAAGACCTTCTGCATCCCGCATGGCGGCGGCGGGCCAGGCATCGGCCCGATCGGCGTCGCGGCACATCTGGCACCCTTTCTGCCGGGCCACGTGGCAGGCGGCACCGAGCAGGCGGTGGCCGCAGCCCCCTTCGGCTCGGCGTCGATCCTGCCGATCACCTGGATGTACATCCGCATGATGGGTGCTTCAGGGCTGAAGCGTGCAACGGAGACGGCGATCCTGTCGGCCAACTACGTCGCCGAGCGCCTGAAAGCCCACTATCCGGTGCTCTACAAGGGTCGTAACGGCCGTGTCGCGCACGAGTGCATCCTTGATACGCGCGTGCTGAAGGACAGCGCGGGCGTAACCGTGGAAGACATCGCCAAGCGATTGATCGACTACGGTTTCCACGCGCCGACCATGTCATGGCCGGTGGCAGGAACGCTGATGGTGGAGCCGACGGAAAGCGAGCCGAAGCGCGAGCTCGACCGCTTCTGCGACGCCATGATCGGCATCGCGTCGGAAGCCGGCAAGGTCGCCGACGGCTCTTGGCCGAAGGATGACAACCCGCTCGTCAACGCGCCGCACACCGCGGCCGAAGCCATGGCCGATGAGTGGGCTCATGCCTATCCGCGTTCGGTCGCAGCCTTCCCCGCTGGCGAAACGGACTTCGCCGCAAAATACTGGCCGCCGGTCTCCCGCATCGACAATGTCGGCGGCGACCGCAACCTCGTCTGCGCCTGCCCGCCTGTGGAAGCATTGGCGAGCTGAGCGCAATTTCTCCCGCCGCGTGTCGGAATGACCGGCGGCGATACGTCCTCGGGTGGCAGGGGCGGCATGCCCCTGCCCTTCCAACCCATACGAGGATGAGGAGAAAACCCATGGAAACCCGCACCGCGCCGCGCTCCGTCGCCAAGGACAAGAACAGCCCTCTGCGCCAGATCACTCCTTGTCTCTGGTTCGACGACAAGGCGGAGGATGCAGCCAACTTCTACGTCTCGATCTTCCCCAACTCGCACATCAGGACGATCAGTCGCTACGGCGCCGAAGGCAAGGAAATCCACGGCAAGGAAGAAGGCACGGTGATGACCGTCGCTTTCACGCTCGATGGCCAGGATTTCGTCGGCCTCAATGGCGGGCCGCACTTCACCTTTGATGAGGCGATCTCGTTCCAGATTCCGTGCGCAGACCAGGAAGAGGTTGACTATTACTGGGCCAGGCTCAGCGAAGGCGGCCAGGAAGGCCCCTGCGGCTGGGTGAAGGACAGGTTCGGCCTGTCCTGGCAGGTGGTGCCCAACGCCATGTTGGAAATGATGCAGGATGCCGATTCCGCAAAGGTCGCGCGCGTCACCGCCGCGTTCCTGCAGATGAAGAAGTTCGACATCGCGCAACTGCGCGCGGCCTTCGAAGGCTGATGCCCGCAGAAGCCGTTCGGAGCTATAGCGTGTCGCTGCCGATGGTATTCGGATAGGAGCACTACACCTGCGCCGCGTCGATTTGCATCGGACACCTCAGCGACGTCATCCTCGGGCTTGTCCCGAGGATCTACTGCTCTGACAGGTTGGCAGATCCTCGGGACAAGCCCGAGGATGACGTCGTCGATATGAATCCGCCAACGCGCAACACGCTTTAGGCAATCGGCTCGCCCGCGACCGGCGCAGAATGTGTCAGCATATGCGATTGTGCGGATGTGACGTCAGTCTCCGCCCGCGCCAGTCGCACCGCGCCGAACGCCAGCGCGAAAGCAGCCGCAAAAATCAGTGACCGGCGTAGCCAACGCGGCAGTCCGTCCGCCTGCGTTGTGTCCACTGTGGCCGGCACCGCGCCGCTTCCAACCGTTGCCATAGTTCCGTGTTTCACAGCCTTTGCCCCTGCACTTTTGCCGTTTTTGTGTTACGGGCGAAGCTGGAGGCGAAAGCTGAACAAATTTGTCCCCTGAAGCGGCACAAAAGGGGCTTATTCGTCAGGCTGGTTAGGCTTCGGTAACACCGATCCGTAAAATTGTAGCCATTCGACGCGATCGCGACCCCCGGCGCGAACGTATCAGGAACTCCCGTCGCCTTGGCCGCCGAACCATGGCAGTATCGGCGGTGATTCGCGGCAGATCGAACGACAGGCATTCATGGACGACGCAAACGACCTCTTCGCCAACCTCGCCGACAGCCCTGCCCCGCAGCGCGCGCCCGACCGCCCGGCAGACCCGCTGGTGCAGGCCGCCAAGGCAAAGCAGCCGCAGCAGAAGGATGGTAGCGAAGGTTACAGCGCGGCAGACATCGAGGTTCTGGAAGGGCTGGAGCCGGTGCGGCGGCGGCCGGGCATGTATATCGGCGGCACTGACGAGAAGGCGTTGCATCACCTTTTCGCCGAAGTGATCGACAACTCGATGGACGAGGCCGTCGCCGGCCATGCGACCTTCATCGAGGTCGAGCTGGACGCCGAAGGCTTCATCACCGTCACGGACAACGGTCGTGGCATACCGGTCGACCCGCACCCGAAGTTCAAGGACAAGTCGGCGCTCGAAGTCATCATGACGACGCTGCACGCCGGCGGCAAGTTCGACTCCAAGGTCTACGAAACCTCCGGCGGCCTGCACGGCGTCGGCGTCTCGGTCGTCAACGCGCTGTCCGACGTGCTCGAAGTCGAGGTCGCGCGCGGCCGCAAGCTCTACCGTCAGCGCTTCTCGCGCGGCGTACCGCAGGGACCGCTGGAAAACCTCGGCGACGTGCACAACCGGCGCGGCACGCGCACCCGTTTCCATCCCGACGCGGACATATTTGGAAAGAGCGCGAAGTTCGAGCCGGCGCGGCTCTACCGCATGGCCCGCTCCAAGGCATATCTCTTCGGCGGCGTGGAAATCCGCTGGTCGTGCGACCCGGCATTGATCCCTGAAAAGGACGAGACGCCGGCAAAGGCCGTCTTTCACTTTCCCGGCGGATTGAAGGATTATCTGGCCGCATCGCTCGGCTCTGATTTTCAGGTCACGCGCGAAATCTTCGCCGGCAAGAGCGAGAAGCAGGGCGGCCACGGCTCCATGGAATGGGCTGTCACCTGGTATGGCGGCGACGGCTTCCTGAACTCCTACTGCAACACCATTCCGACGCCGGAAGGCGGCACCCACGAGATGGGTTTCCGCAACGTGTTGACGCGCGGGCTGAAGGCCTATGCGGATCTGGTCGGAAACAAGCGCGCCTCGGTCGTCACCGGCGAGGACGTGATGATCTCGGCTGCCGGCATGCTGTCGGTGTTCATCCGCGAACCGGAATTCGTCGGCCAGACCAAGGACCGGCTGGCGACGGTGGAAGCCCAGCGCATCGTGGAGACGGCGATCCGCGACGCCTTCGACCACTGGCTCGCCGACAATCCCCAGGAAGCCTCCAAGCTGCTCGACTGGGTAATCGCGCGCGCAGATGAACGCGTACGCCGCCGCCAGGAGAAGGAAGTCAGCCGCAAGAGCGCGGTGCGCAAGCTGCGCCTGCCCGGCAAGCTGGCCGACTGCACGCAGGGCGCGGCGCAAGGCGCAGAACTCTTCATCGTCGAGGGCGACTCGGCCGGCGGCTCCGCCAAGCAGGCGCGCGACCGCGCCAGCCAGGCGGTGCTGCCTCTGCGCGGCAAGATCCTGAACGTGGCCAGCGCCGGCCACGACAAGCTTTCGGCCAACCAGCAGATCGCGGACATCATCCAGGCGCTGGGCTGCGGCACGCGCTCGAAATACCGCGACGAGGACCTGCGCTACGACCGCATCATCATCATGACGGATGCCGACGTCGACGGCGCGCATATCGCCTCGCTGCTGATTACCTTCTTCTATCAGGAGATGCCGCAGCTCATCAAAGGCGGCCATCTCTACATGGCCGTGCCGCCGCTCTATCGCATCAGCCAGGGCGGCAAGACGATGTATGCGCGCGACGACGCCCACAAGGACGAGCTCGTGAAGAACGAATTCACAGGCCGCGGCAAGATCGAGATCGGCCGCTTCAAGGGCCTTGGCGAGATGATGGCAAACCAGCTCAAGGAAACGACCATGGACCGGCGCAAGCGCACGCTGCTGCGGGTCGATGTGGACGAGACCGATCCGGAAGGGACGCGCGCGTCCGTAGACGCGTTGATGGGCACCAAGCCCGAAGCCCGGTTCCGCTTTATCCAGGAGCGTGCCGAGTTCGTCGAAGAGCTCGACATCTGAGCAGCCGCCTTTCGTACATCAGGAAATCACCATGCCTCTGAGGATTGTCTACGTCTCCACTCTCGAGCAGCATGTGACCGAGGCCGAACTTGCCGCGCTCGTGGACAAGGCTGCCGCCTTCAACACAAGCCACGGCATCACCGGCATACTTGCCGTCGAGGACAGGCGTGTGTGCCAGATTCTCGAAGGTCCGGACGCCGCCGTGGATGCGCTGTTCGCGTCCATCAAGCGCGATGACCGGCACTCCGGCATCGTAGAGCTCGTACGCCACGGCATCGACGCAACCACTTTCGATGACTGGGGCATGGTTCGTCGCGGCATGCTCGACATCGTCGTCGCCGCCTACGCCGCGTAGCGCACCATTCAGGGATTGCGCGTCGTGCGCGTCAAGCCGCCGCAATCGCCAGTGCATGGGAGCGCGCATTCTCGCGCAGAACCTCAAGGTGAATTGCCTTGATCAGGGCGGCCGTTTCGCGGTCGCGCTCACTCGGCCCCGACTGCCCTGGCGCGGCATTGACCTCGCCCAGCATCAGCCAGGTCACCTCCTGCGCCCCGGCGACGCGTTTTCCGGTGGCGACCTCTCGCCATACCTTGAGCGCGCGCAGGAAGACCGCGTGCAGCGTTTCGACAAGGCCGGCCGAGCGGAAGAGAGCCGTCACGGCGACATCCCGGCCGGAGGCCAGGATCGCCCGCACACGTTCCTCGGACTGGCCAGTCAGCGCCATCAGTACGGAACCGAAGAAATCCACCTTGCCATGCGCAATCGCGCGGATGAGAAAGCTGGCCGTGAGCTCGCCACGCAGACGCAGATGCTCGATGAGCGCGGCGTGCTCGCCACGCGCGGTCTTGTCGAGCAGTGTCAGCGAAGCGCGCTGGCACGCCTCGCGGGTAACGCGCTCGGCACGCGCCTGCCCCATTAGCGCAATCACCAGCGGCGACGTCTTCAATGCCTCGCCAAGTTTGACGAGCAGCATGTGCCTGCAGTCACCCGGCAGACGCCGGTCGTTCAAAAGTGTTTCGCGCAGCGCGGCCTGATGGCCATGGCGCTCCGCCATCCGGCGAAAAGACAGCGAAGCGATGTCCGCCCCGCCGTTGCGGGCAAGAACAACACAGGCCTCTAGTTCGCCCACTTCGGCTATCGCCGCCGCCAGGCTCATGGAAACCGACGCACGTCCCGCAATCAGGCTCTGGATCGGGCCGTCGGACGCCGCGACCCGGTCGATCAGATCCGCATCGGTAAGCAACGGCGAACGTACCAGAACCGGGGCCGCAACCTCCTTCTGGTCCGAAGCCAGCGCGGCGATGATCTGCGGCGGCGCGTAGCGGCTCATCGACAACGCATCGGCCAATGCGGCGCGCACCTTGGGTGACGGGTCGTCGAGCAGGAGCGTCAGCGCCGCCTCTGCCTCGCACCTGTCTTCAAAGGGAAGCTGGTGATCGACAAAGGCACGCGCCAGCGCGGCTGCGGCCGCCTCTCGCTCTGCAACCCGCGCACTGCCGACCCATCTGAGAAACTGTCTGATGACCATCTACGCCTGCGCCCGACCTCGCTCAACTCCCGGTGGACGCTGCAGAAAAATGGTTTACGAACGGTTCACCATGCCTTTTAACCGACCGGAAACCATAGCCGCAGGGAGGGAATTTCCATGGCTGGGCTTTATCTGGAGGAGTTCGAGGTCGGGCAGGTCATCCGCCACGCTTTGACCCGTTCGGTGACGGAAAGCGACAACGTGCTGTTCTCGGTCATGACCATGAACCCGCAGCCGCTCCACATCGATTTCGACTACGCAGCAAAGTCGGAATGGGGCAAGCCGCTCGTCAATTCGCTGTTCACGCTCGGCCTGATGATCGGTATCTCCGTTCACGACACCACGCTCGGCACGATCGTCGCCAATCTCGGGATGACGGATACGTCCTTCCCGCATCCGGTTTTCCACGGCGACACGATCCGGGTCGAAACCGAAATCCGCTCGGTGCGGGAATCCAAGTCGAAGCCCGACCGTGGCGTGGTCGAGATGGAACACCGCGCCTACAACCAGCATGGCGATCTCGTCGCCCGCTGCCTGCGGCAAACGATGGTGCAGAAGAGGCCTGCCTGATGCGTTCGCTGCTGTTCGTCCCCGGCGATTCGGAGCGCAAGCTCGCCAAGGGCCTGTCATCCGGCGCCGATGTGCTGATCGTCGACCTGGAAGATTCCGTTTCAGCCGACAACAAGCAGGCCGCGCGCGAAACTGCGACGGCATTCATCGCATCGGAAAGAAACGGGCCGTCGATCTATGTCCGCGTCAACGATCTTTCGACCGGCCTGACCGACGACGATCTCGCCGCTGTCATGAAGGCCGCGCCCGCAGGCGTCATGCTGCCTAAATCGAACAGCGCCGACGATGTCGGGCGCCTCGCGGTTCGCCTGCGCGTTCACGAAGCCGAAAACGGGCTCGCCGACGGCGTGACGAAGATCATCCCGATCATAACCGAGACGCCGCTGGGCACGCTGAACGCTGCCACCTACCGCCACGCCGGCGCGCGGCTCGCGGGCCTGACGTGGGGCGCGGAGGATTTGTCCGCTGAGATCGGCGCGGCCGACACGCGAGACGACGAAGGCGCCTATACCGACGTGTTCCGCTTAGCACGCGTCTCCACCATTCTGGCCGCGGGCGCGGCGGAAGTGGCGGCGATCGACACCGTATTCCCCGATTTCCGCGACGAAGAAGCATTCCGGCGCGACTGCCTCGAAGGCATGCGCGATGGCTTCACCGGTCGCATGGCGATCCATCCGGCGCAGGTGCCGATCATCAACGAGGTCTTCACCCCGTCGCAGGAGGCGGTCGCTCATGCCCGTGCCGTGGTCGCAGCCTTCGCGGCGGCGGGCAATCCGGGCGTGGTGGGCATAGACGGCAAGATGTACGACCGCCCTCACCTCAAGCGGGCGGAACGGCTTCTGGCACGGGCGCTCTGACGGGTGACGGCAATCTTCCTGCCGGAAGTCAGGCCCGGTTCATTCGAGCGCGCGGGTTTTATCCGCCCGAGGGTTGGCCCGCCGCAACCTGCCCGTTAGAAAGGCGCGCGAGTCAACCTGCCCGGAGGTATACCGATGAGGCATGAATGTCGCCGCCCGGCCCTCGTCGCGCTTTTTTCCGCCCTGCTCGCATTTGCCTTCGCAAACATTGCGACAGCCCAGGAGAGCGAACAATCACAGCCGCAGACAGGCAGGCTCACCGTCGGCGTCTATGAGAGCCCGCCTTTCGTGATGAAAGACGGCGAGAGTTTCAAGGGCATGTCCATCGACCTTTGGGAGAGACTGGCCGCCGATCTCGACATCGAGGCCGATTACGTCGAACTCGACACCTTGCGCGAACTGGTATCCGCCACCGCGAACGGTCTGATCGACGTAGCCGTCACCAATCTGACGATCACCCGCGACCGCGCTGAAAGCATCGACTTCACCCATCCCTGGTTCGACGCCGGGCTGCGGATCATGGTCAACGAGGAGCGCACCGCCGGTTTCTGGGACGTTATCGCCGGACTTCAATCGTCTGGCCATTTGCGTGCCTATGGATGGATCGTCGCGACAATACTGGCCGCGACGGTTCTTCTGACCTTTTTTGACCGGCGCTTCGACAAGAACTTCCCGCAACGCTGGCGGGATGGCATCGCGGAAAGCTTCTACACGGTCATGTCGGTCGCCACCTCCGGCAAGCCGCCCTCGCGCAGCAACCTCTTCGGGTGGGTCGGGCGCATATGGCAGGGGCTGTGGCTGGTCTGCGGCGTCGCCGTTCTGGCCTATGTGACGTCGTCGGTCACGAGCGTGATGACGACGCTTTCACTGACGAACCAGATCAACTCGGTTGAGGATTTGCCTGGCCGTCCCGTCGCGGTTTTCTCCGGTTCGGTCGCCGAAACATATGCTCGCCGTGCCGGCATGGATGCGCGCACCTTCGCGCACCTCGGCGAGGCCGTCGATGCGCTGGTGCAAGGGCGTGTCGCTGCCGTCATCGCCGACGCGCCGGTGCTGGAATACTACGCGCACAGCAACCCCCAGCAGCCGGTCACCGTCGTCGGCCCCATCTTCGAGCCGGACAAATACGGCTTCGCCCTGCCACAAGGCAGCAACCTCACGAGACCGCTGACGGTAGAGCTGATCGGGGCCCACGAAAACGGCGTAATCGAGGAAATCAGGGCGCGTTATTTCGGCGACTGACGCAGATCGGCCATGCTGTCAGTTGCGTTCACGGTTTACGACTCCGTCGATGATCGCAACGAGTTCCTCCTTGGCCTGCGACGACGAGATCTCGCCCATCGCCGCTGCATGCGACAAGGAATCGGCGGCGCCAAGCATTGCCCATAGCCCGGCCTGACCCAATTCGCCTCCGCTGGTAAACGGGGCAAGCAGGCGCCTGCATTTTTCGATGAACGCCAGCCGATAGTCATGCTTGACGGCCTCGAGCTCCGGCGAGCCGGCAAGTGCGGCGATCACATCGGGAATCTCGCGTCCCTGCGCCAGCACGCAATCGACGTAAGAGGAGGCGATGACGCCTGCCCTGCCTTCCAGCGTCGCCTCACAATCCCGGAGGGCCGCATCCATCAGCGCCGTCTGGCGCGCATCGAATTCCTGGTAGAGTGCCGACAACAAGCCCGCCCGCGTGCCGAAATGGTCATAGACGACAGGCTTCGTGACTCCCGCCTGCTCGGCAAGCCGCCCGAGCGACAACGCCTCGGTTCCCTCGTAGCGGATAACCTGCCACGCGGAATCGAGAAGTTGGCGGTGGCGTTCCTCCCGCGAGAGCCTGCGCCGTACCGTGCGCTGTGTTTCTCGATTGTCGGTTTCCAAACTTGACATCGCTATATACCAAAAGTAACTTACTAAAAGTATATAAGAACACGCAACCTTCCGCAATCACCGCAGCAGGAGTTTTAGCCATGCACGCGCTCGTCGTCGTTGCCCATCCCAAGTCCGTTTCATTCGTTCACACCGTTGCTGCAAAAGTCGCCGAAGGTTTCGCGCAATCCGACCCGAACAATTCCTGGGAAATCGCCGATCTTGCTGCCGAAGGGTTCGATCCGCGTTTCACGGCAAATGACATACGCGTGCATCTGCGCACTGCGCAGCCGTCAGCGGACGTGCTTGCAGAACAGACGCGTATCGACCGCGCCGATGCGCTGATCCTCGTCTATCCGGTCTACTGGTGGTCGATGCCGGGCCTGCTCAAAGGCTGGATAGACCGTGTATTCGCAAATGGATGGGCCTACGACGAAGGCGCGGACGGCCGGCTCGTGAAGCGCCTACGGCACCTGCCGGTGCATCTCGTTGCAATTGGTGGCGCCTCGCAGCGCACCTATGCCCGCCACGGCTATTTCGGTGCGATGAAGACCCAGATAGATCACGGAATCTTCGACTATTGCGGCGCACCCGTCAAAACGTCCGAATTGCTGCTCCGATCGGACGTGGACGACCTGGCCGAACACCTCGAGAAAGCCTGCACGATCGGCATTAACGCATCCCGGCATCCGGAAGCGGGGACAATGACGCGGGCAGCGTGAAGCCTTGCCCGCAACCAGGCTACCCTCATTGCCAAATCAGCCGAAGACTACCCCGGCAGCCGAAGTGACCACGTTCACTCCTGCCAACGCGGCCGGCGCATCTGGAACGTTTCGGACACGGCGGTGTAATCCATGTAGCCGAGACGGGCCACGGTACCCGCCTTGACGATGTCGAACAACCCGTCAGTCAGCGCGGCATCGTCGATATGGACGCCGACAACCTCGCCGAAGACAATGACGTTACCGGCCGGGCGGCCGTCCAGCCCCTTCGGCTCAAGGATGTCGGTGACCTTGCACTCGAGTGCGGCGAGCGCTTCGCCGACGCGCGGCGGAGCCACCAGTGATGACGGCACCGGAGTGAGGCCCGCATAGTCGAACTCCGAAACGCCGCGCGGCGCATCGACGGCGCTGGCATTCATCTTTTCCGCCAGGTCGCGGCTGACAAGATTGGCAACGAATTCGCGGGTTTCGCCGGCAAAGCTGACACTGTCCTTCTGCCCTTCAGAGGAAAACATCACGAGATGCGGATGCGTGCCGAGCGCGTTGAAGAAGGAATAGGGCGCGAGATTGAGGGAGCCATCGGCTCCGAGCGACGAAATCCAGCCGATCGGCCTCGGCGCGACGATTGCCTTGAAAGGATCGTGCGGCAGGCCATGGCCCTTCGACGGTTCGTAAAACATGCTCACGCCTCCCAGGGGCCGGACCATTCCGAATAAAGCGTGTCCACATCGGGGCGCGGCCGCTCGGGCGCGTCGCCCGAGAAGGTGCCGATATGCACGAAACCGACGACGCGCTCCTGCGGCGCGAGGCCGAGAATGCGCCGGCCTTCCTCGTCGTCGGAATACCAGTTGGTGATCCAGTTGGTGCCGTAACCGAGCGCGTTGGCCGCAATCACCAGGTTCATCGCCGCAGCGCCGCCCGACAGGAACATCTCCCATTGCGGGATTTTCGGGTTCTCTCGCGGCACCGATACGACCCCGATCACGAGCGGTGCCCGCGAGAAACGAGCCAGTTCCTGCTGGCGGCGGCCATCCGTCAGCGGTCCCTCGCGTTGTTCGGCGCGGGCGGCCAGCATCTCGCCGATGCGGTCCCGCGCCGCGCCGCGATAGAGTATGAAGCGCCATGGTGCCAGCCGGCCGTGGTCCGGCACCCGGGAGGCGATCGTCAGCATCGTCCTGATCTCTTCGTCGGACGGCGCAGGTTCGTTAAGTTCGGGGATCGGCGCGGATTTGCGCGCAAGCATGAAATCGATGACGGAGGAAGACAATCGGATGCTCCTGGAAACGGCTGCAGTGATGGGTACCGACCGGGAGCCGGATGCCTGGACCGGGTGCGGCCATGACGGCACGCAATTATGGCCTTGAAATTGCCATCGCCCTGGGCTTCAACGCAAGCCATGATAGGGGACGTTTCCAGACTGTTCACCAGAACGATTCTCGCCGGCGGCATTGCGCTTGTCGCGGTCTCCGCGGCGGCGCAGGACAATACGGACGTTCTCGATGGGCTGGAGGTCCCCGGCCTTTCAAGTTTCGCCCCGCCGACCACCCAGGGGCCGCTCGCCACCAGCGGCCAGGGAGAGGTGAAGCTTTCGGCGCATCTCACGGAGGGTGGGCCCGAGATCACACGCGGCCTCGTATGGCGCGTATTCCGCCCGCAGGCCGATAGCGAAGGCAAGCTGCCGCTCGTCGCCTCCTCGCAAGGCGGGTCCGGAGTGTTTTCGCTGGAGCCCGGCAGCTATCTCGTCCACGCATCCTTCGGACGCGCCGGCGCCACCAAGCGTATCACCGTCGCGCGCGATGCGGGGGTCGAATCGATCGTGCTCGATGCCGGCGGCCTCAAGCTCGACGCGGTTCTTTCCGGCGGCATGCGGATCCCCGCCGGCAAGCTGAGGTTCTCGATCTATGACGAACAGCCCGACGCCACCGGCGAGCGTCCGCTGATTATCCCCGACGTCAAACCCAACACGGTCGTCAGGCTCAATTCCGGCACCTATCACGTGGTCTCGACCTACGGGAAGGTCAATGCCGTCATTCGCTCCGACATCCATGTCGAGGCAGGCCGGCTCACCGAAGCGACCGTCGAGCACAAGGCCGCCGAGCTGACCATGAAGCTTGTGCGCGAGGAAGGCGGCGAAGCCATCGCCGATACATCTTGGGCGGTGCTGACCGATTCGGGCGACATCGTGCGCGAAAGCGTCGGTGCTTTCGCCTCGATGGTTCTTGCCGAAGGCGAGTACGCGGTTGTCGCCAAGAACCGCGACAGGATCTACCAGCGCGAATTCAAGGTCGTGGCCGGTCACAACCAGGACGTCGAAGTGCTTGCCGTCGAAGACGACGGAGACGGCTAGAAAAGAAGGCGGGCATTGCTGCCCGCCCCCATCAACTGTCAGGCGGCTGCCTCCGCAGCCAGCTTCTTGCGCTTCAGGTCCGGCGGCATGGCCTCCTCCACCAGCATGGCGGTTGCCGCGTCCAGCGTCATCGATTCCTGATCGCGCGAGCCGAGACGCCGCACATTGACGCTTGCCTCCTCCGCCTCGCGGCGGCCGCAGACGAGGATCACCGGAACCTTGGCCAGCGAGTGCTCGCGAACCTTGTAGTTGATCTTCTCGTTGCGCAGGTCGGCCTCGGCGGAAAGCCCAGCGGCCTTCAGCCGCGCCACCACCCGCTGCGCATACTCGTCCGCATCCGAGGTGATGGTGGCGACGACGACCTGCAGCGGCGCGAACCACAGCGGCATGTGCCCGCCACAGCTCTCGATGACGATGCCCAGGAAACGCTCGAGCGAACCGGCGATTGCCCGGTGCACCATGACCGGCTGCTTCTTCTCCGAATCCGCGCCGATGTAGAACGCCCCGAACCGCTCCGGCAGGTTGAAGTCGACCTGGGTCGTGCCGCACTGCCACTCGCGGCCGATAGCATCCTTGAGCGTATATTCGAACTTGGGTCCGTAGAACGTGCCCTCGCCCTCGTTGATGCCGGTCTTGATGCGGTTGTCCTCGCGGGCGATGCGCGCAAGCGACCGCCGCAGGATCTCCTCGGCGTGATCCCACATCGCATCGGTGCCGACACGCTTCTCGGGCCGGGTCGCCAGCTTCACCTCGATCTCCTCGAAGCCGAAATCCGCATAGACCGACATCATCAGGTCGTTGATCTTGAGGATTTCCGCCTCGAGCTGTTCCTCGGTGCAGAAGACGTGCGCGTCGTCCTGGGTAAACCCGCGCACGCGCATCAGCCCGTGCAGTGCGCCCGAAGCCTCGTAGCGATGCACGTTTCCGAACTCGGCCAGCCGGATCGGCAGGTCGCGGTAGGACTTAAGGCCGTGCTTGAATATCTGCACGTGACCGGGGCAGTTCATCGGCTTCAGCGCGAAGATGCGCTGATCGGCTTCCGGATCGTTCGGGTGCGTAAAGGCGTGGGCCGACTTCACCGCGAACATGTTCTCCTGGTACCAGCCCCAGTGTCCCGAGGTCTCCCACAGGCTCTTGTCGAGAATCTGCGGCGCGTTGACCTCCTGATAGTCGTCACCGAGCCGGCGACGCATGTAGGAAATCAGGTTCTGGAACATCTTCCAGCCCTTGGCATGCCAGAAGACGACACCCGGCCCCTCTTCCTGAAAATGGAACAGGTCCATCTCGCGCCCGAGGCGGCGGTGATCGCGCTTCTCGGCTTCTTCCAGCATGTGCAGATACTGGTCGAGCTGCGCCTGGTCTGCCCATGCCGTGCCGTAGATGCGGGTCAGCATCGGGTTGTTGGCGTCACCGCGCCAGTAGGCGCCGGCAACCTTCATCAGCTTGAAGGCGCTGCCGATCTGGCCGGTCGACGCCATGTGAGGCCCGCGGCACAGGTCGAACCAGTCGCCCTGGAAGTAAATCTTGAGATCCTGGTCTTCCGGAATCGCGTCAATCAGCTCGACCTTGTAGGCCTCGCCCTTGTCGGCGAACACCTTGCGCGCGCGATCACGCTCCCACACTTCCTTGGTGAAGGGGCGGTTGCGCGCGACGATCTCGCGCATCTTCTTCTCGATGACGGGGAAATCGTCCGGCGTGAACGGCTCGTTGCGCGCGAAGTCGTAATAGAAGCCGTTCTCGATGACCGGGCCGATGGTCACCTGCGTCCCCGGCCACAGCTCCTGCACCGCCTCTGCCAGCACGTGCGCCGCATCGTGGCGGATAAGCTCGAGCGCGCGCGGATCGTCGCGGGTGACGATCTCGATGTTCCCGGCGGTCACCGGGTCGGCAAGATCGCGCAGCGTGCCGTCGATCGCAATCGCAACCGCCTTCTTGGCGAGCGACTTGGAAATCGACTCGGCAACGTCGCGGCCGGTGGTGCCGACATCGAACTCGCGCACGGATTTGTCGGGGAATGTCAGGGAAACGGAAGCCATCGGTATTCTCCTATCCAGTCCTGCAAACGAGCGCAGGTGGTGTGGGTGATCAGCCGTGGCAGTCCGTGTCAGGCCAGCCGACGGCAGGCCCGCTACATAAGCGGCGCGCCGGCGCAGGTAAAGACCCGCGATGCCGACGCGCCTTGTTGTTGAGGCAGCCCGGTGTCGGGCGGCCGCAGGCGTCAAGCTTCCGCGCTGTTGTCCTCGACGGGCGCGCCGGGGCCATTCTTCTTGATCGAGTCGATCGCGTTCTGCGCGCTGGCCTTGGACGTATAGCCCTCGGTCGAGAACATGATCTCGCTGTTGTATTTGAAGCGGACGCGGAACTCGCCCTTCTTGTCCTTGTAGATTTCGAACTTGTGAGCCATGCAGGCCTCCCCTCTCTCGCTACGTCAATTAACACGCGCAAATTGCCAGCGGCAGGCGGCGACGGCAAGCCACCGGGCGCCTAAACCTCGATTACGGGGCCGTTTTTTCCATCTGCTTCCGGCTTATCGCCCAGTAACGCCACGGCAGGTACCAGACGTAACGCCTCTCCAGCCGCTCGGGCACGGGGTCCAGGCCATGCGTTCCGCCAGGCCCGCAGCGCACGAAGCGGAACAGTCCCATCCAGCCGCCGGCCCACAATCCATGCCGCGCGATCGCCTCGTAGGCATATTCGGAACAGGTCGGCAGGTGACGGCACGAATTGCCGATAAAGCCTGAAAGGGTGAGCTGGTAGAACCGGACAAGCCCGGTCCCGATCAGGCGACCCGGCGTACGCCGCCACGGACCCGCATAGTTGCGGCCGGCTCGATGCCTGTGATCAGCCATGCAACCGCCTCAGGCGGCCTCGCCGGAGCGCTGCTTCTCGATCTGGCCGATCGCATCGACCACGGCGTCGAAAGTCAGCATCGTCGACGCATGGCGAGCCTTGTAGTCGCGCACCGGCTCCAGATATTTCAGGTCCTCGAAGCGGCCTTCCGGTGGCGCCCCGTTCTCCTTCAGCATCTTCAGCATGGTCTCGCGCACCTCGCGTAGCTCGGCTGCGGTAGCGCCCACCACATGCTGCGCCATGATCGAGGACGATGCCTGTCCCAGCGCGCATGCCTTCACGTCGTGGGCAAAGTCCGTGACAGTGTCGCCGTCCATCGTCAGGTCGACCACCACTGTAGAGCCACAAAGCTTGGAATGCGCCGTAGCTGTGGCATCGGGACGCTCCAGCCTGCCGATGCGCGCGATATTTCCCGCAAAACCGAGAATTTTCGCGTTATAGACGTCGTTTATCATGGTTTTCCAACCTGACGGCGCGGGGAGAGGATGGTTTGCCGCTTCCGCGTCTTCCATTCGTCGTATTGGCACATATATAATGGAGTGACCCTGCCGCCAACAAGTCGGGAAGAGCCCGACGGCTGCAGAAGGAATGCACGCCGCTTCCGGAACTTCGGACAGTCCGACTTTTCCGCGAAAGGCTGTGGTCCGTTCAACTCGTCCCTTCGTAGAAAGGGACTACGGGAGACGCCTTTCATGGATGCCATCGTCAAGAACTTCCCCCCTCGCCCCGAAACCTCCCAGCCCGACTACATGGACAAGCCGGTCACCGACCGCCCCTCGCAGGAAGAGGTCGAGGCCGCCGTTCGCACGCTGCTGCGCTGGACCGGCGATAACCCGGACCGCGAAGGCCTCGTCGATACGCCCAGGCGCGTGGCCAAGGCCTACCGCGAGATGTTCTCCGGCTACGACCAGTGCCCTGCCGACGAGCTCGGCCGCACCTTCGAGGAGGTACAGGGCTATGACGATATGGTGCTGGTCCGGGACATCCAGTTCCATTCGCATTGCGAGCACCACATGGTGCCGATCATCGGCAAGGCGCATGTCGCCTATCTGCCCGACGGCAAGGTCGTCGGCCTGTCCAAGATCGCGCGCACGGTCGACATTTTCGCCCATCGCCTGCAGACGCAGGAAGCGATGACCGCGCAGGTTGCCGGTGTCATCCAGGATGTGCTGATGCCGCGCGGCGTTGCCGTGATGATCGAGGCCGAGCATATGTGCATGGCCATGCGCGGCATTCGCAAGCAGGGTTCGACCACGCTGACCACCACCTTCACCGGCGCGTTCAAAGAGCAGCCGGAGGAGCAGGCACGCTTCATCATGATGGTTCGCAACGGCCTGACGGCCTGAGCGGCCGGAAAGTCTCATCATGGATTTCCCAGCCCCGTCGGCCGACAAGGCCGAACTCGAGGAAGGCGTCGCCTTCACGCCGCGCTTCGACAGCAACGACTTGGTCACGGCAGTCGTCACCGATTCTGGTGATGGCGAGCTGCTGATGGTCGCGTATATGAACGCTGAAGCGCTCGCCCTGACGCTGGAAACCGGCATTGCCCATTTCTGGTCGCGTTCGCGCGGCAGTCTGTGGAAGAAGGGCGAGACGTCGGGCAATGTCCAGCGGGTCGCGGAGATCAGAACCGACTGCGATCAGGACGTCGTCTGGCTGAAGGTGAAGGTCGGCGGACACGATGCAACCTGTCACACGGGGCGGCGTTCCTGTTTCTACAGGACGGTGCAATTCGAGGATGGCAATGCAACGCTCGTCAGCGATGGCGATACGGCACGCTTCGACCCTGAGACGGTGTACGCCCACAAGGCGTAATCGTCCCGGCCTTCTACCGCTAAAAGATTCATCATTTCGATACGACCCGTTAGGTATAATCCGCGCGGGATAGGGAGAAGTGCGATGCTCGAATGGGCGTCTTTGCGTAGCAGGCACGAAGGTGGGAACGGCGGAGACCTCCCCGCGGCCCCAATTCCGCCGGAACCGAAGCCGATCAGGAAATCAGGCATCTCGCTGGCGCTCGGCGGCGGTGCGGCACGCGGCTGGGCCCACATCGGTGTGCTCCGCGCGCTCGACGAGGCCGGTATCCAGATCGACATGATCGCCGGCACCTCCATCGGCGCACTGGTCGGCGGTTGCTATCTGGCCGGTAAGCTCGACGAACTCGAGGAGTTCGCCCGCTCCCTGACAAAGCGGCGCATCTTCGGCCTTCTCGACATCCATCTGGGCGGCAGCGGCCTCTTCGGCGGCATGAAGCTCACGGCGCGCATGCAGGAACACATGTCCGGCATCACATTTGCCGACCTGCCGAAACCATTCGTGTGCGTGGCGGCAGAAATTCGCACCGGCCACGAAATCTGGCTGTCGAGCGGCTCGCTGATCACCGCGATGCGCGCATCCTACGCCCTGCCCGGCGTCTTTGAACCCGTTGCGTGCAACAAGCGCGTGCTGGTCGACGGCGCATTGGTCAATCCCGTCCCGGTGTCGGTCTGCCGCGCGCACGAGCAGCCGCTCGTCGTCGCGGTGAACCTCCACTACGATCTCTTCGGCCGCGCGGCCGTCATCAAGCACAGCGCCGACGCGCCGGATGGCGAAACGGATACGGCGCTTGTGGTCGACAAGGGGCCGAGCGAGCGGGAAGCGCGTCTTGGCATAACCGGCGTGATGGTCGAGGCCTTCAACATCATCCAGGACCGCATCTCGCGCGCACGCATGGCCGGCGACCCGCCGGACCTGGCGCTGCTGCCGAAGCTCGGTCATATTGGCCTGACGGAATTCCACCGCGCCGACGAGGCTATCCGCCTCGGCTATGAAGTGACGAAGGCGCAGCTCGGCGAGCTGGAACGGCTGCAGACGGTGCTGGGCTGACGGGCTGAGCCATTTGCGGGAAGCCGGACCACATCATCCGGGCGCAAGTTGAAGGCAATCGCCGGGTTCACGCCAGCGCGGCGTCGAGCACCCTGAACTGAACCGAACGCGCGCCATTCCACCAGTTGGACGAGATCGTGCCTGCCACATGCACGGTGCGGCCGCGATTGGCGTAGAGAAAATTGCCGAGATCGGTGTCGGCCGCGCGAAACGCCATCGCCTGCATAAGCGCCCCGGTCTGCGAGCGCAGATCGACGCGGATATGGTTGGTGCCGACCTGCCGCGCGTCGGCAATCGTATGGCGCGGCAACACCAGCACCGGCTGCGCATGCCCCGCACCGAAGGGGCCAGCACTCTCGATGGCGTCGAGCAGATCGAAATTCGCGCCATCAGCCGACAAGGCCGCGTCGACCTCGAGCGCTTCGCCGTCGCGCAGTTTGGCGACATCCTGCGCCGCCCATTCCTCGAAGAAGGCCCTCAGCTCGCCCAGGCGGGCGCGTTCGACGGTAATGCCCGCCGCCATCGCATGCCCGCCACCCTTGAGAAGCAGGCCGCGTTCGACGGCCGTCCGCACCATACGGCCAAGATCGAAGCCGGGGATCGAGCGGCCGGAGCCGGACCCCACGCCATTGGCGTTGAACGCGATGGCAAAGGCCGGCCGGCGCGCATGCTCCTTCAGACGTGCCGCAAGCAGGCCGACCACGCCCTGATGCCAGTCGTCGCTCGCCGTGACGATGACCGCCGGGCCGTTGCCGGAGGCAAGCTCGGCGTCGGCTTCCGCGCGCGCCTGCTCCAGCATCACCTGCTCGAGCGTCTGGCGCTCGCTGTTGAGCCTGTCCAGCGTCTCGGCGATGGTACGGGCCTCGACCGGATCGTCACCGGCCAGCAATCGGCTGCCAAGCGCTGCATCGCCGATGCGCCCTCCCGCATTGATGCGCGGCCCGAGGATGAACGAAAGATGATAGGGATTGAGCGGCTCGCCGATGCGAGACACCCGCGACAGCGCAGACAGGCCTGCATTGCCCAGCCGCCGCATGGCCAGCAGGCCCTTGACCACGAACGCCCTGTTGACGCCGACGAGCGGCACCACGTCACAGACGGTGGCGAGCGCCACGAGGTCGAGCCAACCGAGCAGATCAGGCGGCGGCGCGCCGTGGCCGCGCTCTCGCAACAGGCCCACGACACGCACCAGCGTGACGAACACGACGCCCGCCGCGCACAGATGCCCCTGGCCGGAAAGGTCGTCCTCGCGGTTGGGGTTCACGATGGCGACCGCCGCTGGC
This sequence comes from Neoaquamicrobium sediminum, assembly GCF_040970315.1. NCBI lineage: Bacteria > Pseudomonadati > Pseudomonadota > Alphaproteobacteria > Hyphomicrobiales > Phyllobacteriaceae > Neoaquamicrobium > Neoaquamicrobium sediminum. The sequence continues at coordinate 427,787 of NZ_JAZHFV010000003.1, forward strand.
AGTGCGCCGCCCACCTGGTGATGATCGAGCACGACCACGTCGGCCCCCGCCTCGTTACCGGCATCGATGGATGGCCCGCTGTTGGTGCCGCAATCGACGGTCACGATCAGCCGCGCGCCGCGCGAAACGAGTTCGCGCATGGCTTCCGGATTCGGCCCATAACCCTCGAAAATGCGGTCGGGTATGTAGATTTCGGCATCGATCCCGTAATGGGCGAAGAAGCGCTTCATCAGCGCGGAGGATGCCGCGCCGTCCACATCGTAGTCGCCGAAGATCGCCACCTTTTCCCGGCGTGCCACGGCATCGGCAATGCGCGCGGCGGCCTTTTCCATGTCGGTCAGCGAGCGCGGGTCCGGCAGGAGGTCGCGGATGGTCGGATCGAGAAAGCGCGCCGCTCCGTCCTGGTCGACCCCGCGCCCCGCCAGCACGCGCGCCACGATGTCGGGCACGCCGTGGCTCTGAGCGATCGCCATGGCGATGTTTTCTTGCCGCTGGTCGAGCCTGTGGGCCCACGCCAGCCCGGTCGCCGATTGGCGTACGTCGAGGAAAAAGCGCCGTTCCGTCATGTCTCCCGCCCGTTCACGGTCCGAAGATAGATAGAAACAGGGTGGGTTTCAAAGTTCTCCAGCGCTTCGCTCTTCTTTGCTTTCCTGCGTCCTTCGAGGCTCGCTACGCTCGCACCTCAGGATGAGGGAGGTTTTGCACCGGGCCCACAACGCAGTGGGTTCGACAAATCACCACCTTCAACTTGAAGTTCGGGCAAAGCGAGCCCTCAGTGAGCAGGTTCGATCAAACCACGTCCCTCATCCTGAGGTGCGAGCGTAGCGAGCCTCGAAGGACGCCCCCCCCACAAACGCATCAGAACTTGTCCAGATCCTGATGCCGCGCCTTGATCTCGCGCACGGTGCCGGAGGATGAGCGCATCACGATCGTATGCGTCTGGATCGAATCGCGGCCGAACTTCACGCCAGCGAGCATGTTGCCGTCGGTCACGCCGGTCGCGGCGAAAAGCACGTCGCCGCGCGCCATCTCGTCCATCGCATAGACCTTGTTGGGTTCGGCGATGCCCATCTTGGCCGCCCGCGCGATCTTTTCTTCGGTGTTGAGCTGCAGGCGCCCTTGCATCTGGCCGCCGATGCAGCGCAGCGCCGCAGCGGCCAGCACGCCCTCCGGCGCGCCGCCGGTGCCGAGATAGATGTCGATACCGGTCTCATCCGGATCGGTGGTGTGGATGACGCCGGCGACATCGCCGTCACCGATCAGCCGGATCGCCGCGCCAGTGGCGCGCACGGCTTCGATGAGTCGCGCGTGGCGCGGCCTGTCGAGAATGCAGGCAGTGATTTCGCCTACGGACACGCCCTTCGCCTTGGCGAGGTTCTCGATGTTCTCCTGGGCCGAAGCGTCGATGTCTACCACGCCGGCCGGATAGCCCGGCCCCACAGCGATCTTGTCCATGTAGACGTCGGGCGCGTAGAGCAGGCTTCCCTTCTCGGCGATCGCGATCACGGCAAGCGAGTTTGGCAGGTTCTTGGCGCAGATCGTGGTGCCTTCGAGTGGATCGAGCGCGATGTCCACGCCCGGCCCCTCGCCCGTTCCCACTTCCTCGCCGATGTAAAGCATCGGCGCCTCGTCGCGCTCGCCCTCGCCGATCACCACCGTGCCCTGGATCGGCAGCCGGTTGAGCTCCGAGCGCATGGCGTCCACGGCCACCTGGTCCGCAGCCTTCTCGTCGCCGCGTCCACGCAGCCGTGCAGCAGCGACCGCGGCGCGCTCGGTGACGCGCACCAGTTCGAGGGTAAGGATGCGGTCGAGACCGGGTGAAGCGGCTTTGGCCATCGTCATTTCCTGCGTGGGATCCTGTATGTACCCGATCGGGCGCACCCGTTCTGTCAAAGCGGAACGCGGGCCGCAAGGGCGTTTCAGCGCGGTTTGAAACATCAATCGATTGAATATTGATGACACTCCGCAACCGGCATCGAAATACCCGGCCGACCACTCACAGGCCCGGTCACGCGGAAAGACGTCGTGCAAGGAAGCTGCGCCATGCGAGCCAGAGCACAACCGCCGCAATCGCCGCCGCCAGGCTCATTCCCATCCACGGATGAGGCCCGTCGAAGAACACCTCGTGCATGATCCGACCCGGCAGGAAGCTGAAACCGCCTGCAATGACCAGCGCACCGAGATAGAGGCTCTGCATCGTTCTGCGGTGTTCCAGGATGCGTTTCCGCCGCACCGCGCGGATACCACTATACAGGGACCACAAGGTGACAATCGAAAGCAGGTGGATTGGACTCCACGGGCCGACGAGCCGGATGGTGTGAATGAAGAAGGACGTGATGGCCACCACAAGCATCAGCACCACCCAGATCTTTCCAGCCATGCGGTGGGCCTTGTCACCCTTCGCCCTGAAAAGAACCAGGCCGCCCAGCAGGAAAGCCAATACGGCAATGGCAACATGAATCTGTATGGCGAAGCTGGCGTTCTGAAGCGGTGCGAGGGTCATGGATCAGGTCCTTGTATTCAATGCGTCGCAGGTTCGTCCCTGCGCCACGCTTGACCTGCCAGCCGCGACCGCGTTTCCTCAAATCGAACTTCGTCAAAGGCCGGATCTGCTTCGTGAAAGACAACGCACTGCAATTCACGATGCGCGAAATGCAGCGCGTCGCGGCGTCGCCATTGCCATGGGCGGCGCTGGCCGGCGCAGCACTCGTTCTGGGAATGGTCGGGCCGTTCGGCACCTACGAAAGCCTGCGCCTTCCCGCGAGGCTCGCCTACTGGGCGGCAATCGTCGTTTCGACCTACTTCCTGGGCTCGCCGTCGTATCCCTGCTGGAGAAGCTCATCTTCACCGGGCGTCCCGGTCCTGCCGGCTTCGCGTTGATCGGTGCCATGGCCGGCGTGCCGGTCGCCCTTTTCGTCTGGGTGCTGAACCGCCTCGTCTACGGCACGGACGTGGTATTCCTGCTGCCGCTGACCCTCTACGTCATGGCCATCGCCGCGGTGTCATCCGGCGTGATAGCCTTCTTCTCCGCGCGACTGGCGCACGCGCCGGCGCCTGCGCAACCCAGCGCCCAACGGCCAAAGCTGATCGAGAGGCTGCAGCCCCGGCTGCGCGGCAAGCTGCTCTATCTTTCCATGCAGGATCACTACGTGGAGGTCGTGACCGACAAGGGTTCCGAACTCATCCTCATGCGCATGTCGGACGCCGTCGACGAGACGGCGCCCGTCGAAGGCCTGCAAATCCACAGGTCCTATTGGGTAGCCAGCAACGCGGTCACCGGAACCACGCGTCGCGACGGTCGGCTCATTCTGAGCATGTCTGATGGCGCCGAATTGCCGGTCAGCCGCAACCGTATCGGCGCGGTAAAGGACGCGGGGCTCGCCTGAACCCTCGGCTCAGGCCGCCCGTTCGATGCGGATGACCTGCGGCTTGTCGACGAGGTGGCCGTCCTTGGTGACCGCGTCGACGGCCTTGCGCACGGCCGCTTCCGTAGTCTCGTGCGTGACAAGGATCACCGTTTTCTGGCTCTCGGTGTTCGCGCCGTTGGCGTGCTGGACGATCGATTCCAGCGAAATCTCGTTCTCCGCCATGCGCTTGGCGATGGCGGCGAAGACGCCGGTACGGTCATGCACCGTCAGGCGGATGAAATAGCCGCCCTCATGGGTGCGCATGCGCGCCTTCTTGTAAGGCGTCAGTTCCTTGACCGGCCGGCCGAACACCGGGCCATGCTGGAAACCGGGCCTCGCCTTGGCAATGTCGGCCACGTCGCCGACAACCGCCGACGCCGTCGCGTTACCGCCGGCGCCAGGACCGGACAGAAGCAGTTCGCCCAGAATGTCGGTCTCGATCGCCACTGCGTTGGTCACGCCGTGAACCTGCGCGATGACGGACGCCGTCGGCACCATCGTCGGGTGCACCCGCTGCTCGATGCCGCTCTCCGTGCGCTGCGCGACGCCCAGCAGCTTGATGCGATAGCCGAGTTCGCCCGCTGCGCGGATATCGGCCTGGGTAATATTGGAAATGCCTTCCATATAGATGTCGTCGGCCGAGATGCGGCTGCCGAAGGCAAGGCTGGTCAGGATCGCCAGCTTGTGCGCCGTATCGTGCCCCTCAATGTCGAAGGTCGGGTCTGCCTCCGCATAGCCCAGCCGCTGCGCGTCCTTGAGGCAGTCCTCGAACGAGATGCCTTCGGCTTCCATGCGCGTCAGGATGTAGTTGCACGTGCCGTTGAGAATGCCGAACACACGCGTGACCGCATTGCCGGCCATCGCTTCGCGCATGGTCTTGATGACCGGGATACCGCCAGCCACCGCCGCCTCGTAGTTGAGCAGCACGCCCTTCGCCTCGGCGATCTTGGCAAGCGCCAGGCCATGGCGGGCCAGCAGCGCCTTGTTGGCCGTCACCACATGGTGGCCGGCTTCCAGCGCCGCGGTCACGCAGGCCAGCGCAGGCCCTTCGTCGCCGCCGATCAGCTCGACGAAAACGTCGATGCCGTCCCAGGCGGCAAGCTCAGCGGGATCGTCGAACCATTGCGCGTCCGAAAGGTCGACGCCGCGGTCCCGACCGCGCGTGCGGGCCGAAACACCGGTGACCGCGATCGGCCTGCCGCATTGCCGGGTGAGTTCGCTGGCCTTCTCGGCAAGGACGCGGGCCACGCTGGCACCGACGGTGCCCAACCCGGCAATTCCAACACGCAATGCTTCGCTCATGCCCCCGGCATCCTTCATATTCGGCAGTCAGTTCGGTCAGATATCGCGATCAGCGCCTGGCGTTCAGCGCGACCACGTTGTCAGGCGCTTCCCCGGCAGAACCGAGAAAACGCTTGATGTTGCGGGCGGCCTGGCGGATGCGGTGCTCGTTCTCGACCAGCGCGATGCGCACGAAATCGTCACCATGTTCGCCAAAGCCTATGCCGGGCGCGACCGCGACATCGGCCTTCTCGACCAGCAGCTTGGAGAATTCCAGCGAACCGAGGTGCCGGAACGATTCCGGGATCGGCGCCCAGGCAAACATCGTCGCTGCCGGCGCCGGGATTTGCCAGCCCGCACGTGCGAACGCATCAACCATCACGTCCCGACGACGATGGTAGACCCCCCTCACCTCCTCGACGTCCGAGCCGTCGCCGTTCAGCGCCGCCGTCGCGGCCACCTGGATAGGCGTGAACGCGCCATAGTCGAGATACGACTTCACCCTCGTCAGCGCCGCGATCAGCCGCTCGTTGCCGACCGCGAAGCCCATGCGCCAGCCGGGCATGGAAAAGGTCTTGGACATCGAGGTGAACTCCACGGCGACATCCAGAGCGCCCGGCACCTGCAGGATCGACGGCGGTGGCGGACCGTCGAAATAGATCTCCGCATAGGCCAGGTCGGACAGAATGATGATGTCGTTCTTCTTCGCGTAGGCGACCACGTCCTTGTAGAAGTCGAGCGACGCGACATGCGCGGTCGGGTTCGACGGGTAGTTCAGGATCAGCGCCAACGGCTTCGGGATCGAGTGCCGTACGGCGCGTTCCAGCGCCGGGATGAAATCGTTGTCCGGCTCGACCTTCATCGAACGGATAACGCCGCCCGACATGATGAAGCCGAACGCATGGATCGGATAGGTCGGGTTCGGGCACAGAACGACATCACCCGGCGCGGTGATCGCCTGCGCCATGTTGGCGAAGCCTTCCTTGGAGCCGAGCGTGGCAACGATCTGCCGCTCTGGGTCGAGCTTCACCCCGAAACGGCGGGCATAATAGGCCGCCTGCGCGCGCCGCAGACCGGGAATGCCACGCGACGACGAGTAGCGGTGCGTACGCGGGTCACGCACCACGTCGCAAAGCTTGTCGACGATCGATTTCGGCGTCGGCAAGTCGGGATTGCCCATGCCAAGGTCGATGATGTCGGCGCCATTGGCTCGTGCCGCGCCTTTGAGGCGATTGACCTGCTCGAACACGTAGGGCGGGAGCCGACGAACCTTGTGAAACTCTTCCATGGGGAGATCCCGTTGCATGGGGGGCGTTAGGACGCGGCCTATACACCCGTTTGGGGAATCGGTCGATAGCGTCACTCGCCTTCGATTTCGCGCAGGGCCTCGGCTGCGTGGCTGCGCCCCAGCCGGCGAAGCTCGGCGCTGCTGTTCGGCGCGGAGCCCCGTCCCTGCGCCGCCACCTGCGCGCGCTTTTCGCGAAGTTCGCTCGCAGTTTCGGACCTCTGCCGCGATGTGATCTGGGATGCGGCGGGCTTGGGTATGATATTGAGATTGGGATAGGTGCCGGGCTGCGAAAAAGCAGGCGCCGTATCGGCGGGTGCCACACCTGCGGCCGACTGCGTGTCGGCGGCGGCGGGTTGCGCTTGCAGCGCGGCCTCCGGCACCGCATCGGCGAAATTGGTCGTCGTACAGCCGGCAAGCGCAATCGCCATAGCGGCGCCGCCGAATGCAAAAATGTCGAGGATACGCCGCGCTGTCATTCTTCCACCTTATGGCACTTATAGATGCTCGGGCCGACACGCACCAGCGGTATGCTGCCCTTGGGTCCCATGGTATTGTGTCAACAAAACGCTCCAGGGAGGACGGACGTATAGCATGGCCAAAAGCGACGATTCGGGCAGCGACCAGAAAAAACAACACTCTTCGGTCGATCAGTATCTGATCAAGGACCCGGAACGCTTTGCCGTCAACCTTGCTCGCGCCGTAGAGGAAGCCGGCAAGGCTGCCGCCGCATGGACCGAACCGCGCGAGAAGGGCGAGGTGCGCGACACCATGGCCGAGCCGATGACCGACATGGTCAAGACCTTCTCCAAGCTGACCGAATACTGGCTCTCCGATCCCGCGCGCGCGCTTGAGGCCCAGACGAGGCTCTTCTCCGGCTATATGGATGTCTGGTCGAACGCGATCCGGCGCATGAACGACACCGAAATCGAGGATGCGGTGAAGCCAGAGAAGGGCGACAAGCGCTTCCAGGACCCGGAATGGGGCCAGAACGCCTTCTTCGACTTCATCAAGCAGGCCTATCTGGTCACCTCTCGCTGGGCCGGCGACCTGGTGGAGCACGCCGAGGGGCTGGACGACCACACGCGCCACAAGGCGCAGTTCTACGTGAGGCAGATCACCCAGGCGATCTCGCCGTCCAACTTCCTGCTCACCAACCCGGAAATCTTCCGCGAGACGGTGGCGAGCAACGGCGAGAACCTGGTGCGCGGCATGAAGATGCTGGCCGAGGACATCGCCGCCGGCCATGGCGACCTCAAGCTCAGGCAGGCCGATAATTCCAGCTTCGAGGTCGGCAGGAATATCGCGACGACCCCCGGCAAGGTGATCGCGCGCAGCGACGTCGCCGAGATCATCCAGTACGAGCCGTCGACCGACAAGGTGCTCAAGCGCCCGCTGCTGATCTGTCCGCCCTGGATCAACAAGTTCTACATTCTCGACCTCAACCCGGAGAAATCCTTCATCCGCTGGGCGGTCGAACAGGGCCATTCGGTCTTCGTCATCTCCTGGGTCAACCCCGACCAGCGCCACGGGCGCAAGGACTGGGAGGCCTATATCCGCGAGGGCATCCAGTTCGGGCTGGACACGGTCGAGGAAGCGACCGGCGAGCGCGAGGTCAACGCGATCGGCTATTGCGTCGGCGGCACGCTGCTGGCGGCGGCTCTCGCACTGATGGCGCGTGAGGGCGATGAGCGCATCAAATCCGTCACGTTCTTCACCACGCAGGTCGATTTCACTTATGCCGGCGACCTCAAGGTCTTCGTCGACGAGGAACAGATCGCCGCGCTCGAGCGCTCGATGGAGGGCAAGGGTTTTCTGGACGGCACCAAGATGGCGACGGCGTTCAACATGCTGCGCGCCGGCGATCTCATCTGGCCGTATGTCGTCAACAACTATATGCGCGGCAAGGAGCCGATGCCGTTCGACCTGCTCTACTGGAACTCCGATTCCACGCGGATGAGCGCGGCAAACCACTCCTTCTACCTGCGCAACTGCTATCTCGAAAACAATCTGATCCAGGGAAAGATGACGCTTGCCGGCCGCACCCTGTCGCTGGCCGATGTGACGATCCCCGTCTACAACCTCGCCGCGCGCGAGGATCACATCGCCCCGGCCCGCTCGGTGTTCCTCGGCTGCCGCTTCTTCGGCGGCGAGGTCGACTATGTGATGGCGGGCTCCGGCCACATCGCAGGCGTCGTAAACCCGCCCGCTGCGAAAAAATACCAGCACTGGACCGGCGGCAAGCCGGAAGGCGACTTCGAAAGCTGGGTCGCCAACGCCACCGAGAACCCCGGCTCGTGGTGGCCGCACTGGCAAGCCTGGATCGAAAAGCAGGACGCCAGCACGACCAAGGCGCGCAAGCCCGGCGGCACGAAGCTGAAACCGATCGCCGATGCACCGGGCGAATACGTCCGGGTGCGGGTGTAGGCGCTGCCCGTCGGCTATGGCGGCAGCCCCGTTCCTTGGAATGCGGCCGCGTTTTAGTCATTCCGGCATGGATCCTCGGGTCAAGCCCGAGGATGACGAGATTGAACGCCGTGACCATCGCCAACGGTAGCAAGTGTGGGATGTAACCTACCCGGTTCGTCATCCTCGGGCTTGACCCGAGGATCCATGCCGGAACATCGAGTCCCCAATAGTGCGCGTCCGATCAACCCACCTCCCTCATCCTGAGGTGCGAGCCCCCGGGTCTTGCCTTTGGCAAGCCCGAGGACGGGCTCCGCGAGCCTCGAAGGACGCACCAACAAGAAGCTTGGCAGCCAGGCAAATGCAGTCCTGAAACGAAAAAGGCCGCCCGGAGGCGGCCTTTTCATTGTCGCATGACAGCGCCGCTTATTCGGCGTCCTTGTCCTTGGCGGCAGCCTTCTTCTTGGGCGCGGCCTTCTTCTTTTCGGTCTCGCCGGCGTCGTCGCCAGCATCCGCGACCTTGGCCTTCGAAGCCTTCTTGGCCGGCTTCTTCTCGGTCTTTGCGGTATCTTCCTCGTCGTCGGCCAGAAGCTCCTCCTTGGAGACCTTCTTGTCGTCGACGGAGACGACGCCGAGCAGGTGGTCGACAACCTTCTCCTCGAACAGCGGCGCGCGGATATTGGCGAGCGCCTGCGGGTTCTCGCGGTAGAAGTCGTAGACCTGCTGCTGCTGGCTCTGCGGAACGCGGCGGATCTGCTCGAACAGCGCGCGCTGCAGCTCGTCGTCGGAGACCTGCACGCTGGCCTTCTCGCCGATGTCGGCAAGCACGAGGCCGAGGCGGACGCGACGTTCGGCAAGGCGCTGGTATTCGGCGCGCGCTTCGGTCTCGGTCGTCTCTTCGTCCTCAAAGGTGCGGCCGGCCTGCGCGAGATCGGCGTTCACCTGGGCCCAGATGTTGTTGAATTCGGCCTCGACCAGCTTGGACGGCGCCTCGAACTTGTAGGTCTCATCGAGCGCGTCGAGAAGCTGGCGCTTCGCCTTCTGGCGGGTCACGGCGCCGAACTGGCTCTCGATCTGGCCGCGCACGATCTCACGCAGCTTGTCGGCGCTTTCCAGGCCGAGCTGCTTGGCGACGTCGTCGTTGATCTCCAGCTTGCCGGGAGCGGCAATCGCCTTCACCTTGATGTCGAACTTGGCTTCCTTGCCGGCCAGATGGGCGGCCGGATACTGCTCGGGGAAGGTAACGGTGATCGTCGTCTCGTCGCCTTCCTTGACGCCGACGAGCTGCTCCTCGAAGCCGGGAATGAACTGGTTGGAGCCGAGCACGAGATCGGAATCCTCGGCCGCACCGCCCTCGAAGGCCTCGCCGTCGATCTTGCCGAGATAATCGAAGGTGACGCGGTCGCCATTCGCGGCCTTGCCCTTCTTCGGCTCGTAGCTGCGCGCCGAATCGGCAACGCGCTCTACCTGCTCGGTCACTTCCTCTTCCGGCACGTCATAGACGAGGCGGCTGATCTTGAGCGACGAAAGATCCTTTTCCTCGATCGGCGGCAGAACCTCGTAATCGAGCGAAAACTCGAAATCGGCATTGCCGGCCAGGATCTTCTCGGCTTCCTTCTCGTCCTCGGTCATGGTGACCTCGGGCTGCATGGCCGGCTTTTCGCCGCGCTCGTCGAGGATCGACCGGGAGGAATCCGACAGGATCTCGTTCACGACTTCGGCCATGAAGGACTTGCCGTACATCTTGCGCAGGTGCTGCATGGGCACCTTGCCGGGCCGGAAGCCATTGATCCGGACCTTGTCCTTCGCCGAGGAGAGCCGCTCCATGAGCCGTGCTTCCATGTCCTTGGCGGGCACGGTCACCTTGATCTGGCGCTTCAGCCCATTGTTGAGCGTTTCGGTTACCTGCATCTCAAAACCTTTGTCTTCATCGACGCCGCCGGGGCGGCATACTGCCGTCCTGACCGCTGCAAACTCTTGGCCGGGGAGTGGCTCTGGTGCGGGTGAAAGGACTTGAACCTTCACGACTTGCGTCACGGGAACCTAAATCCCGCGTGTCTACCAATTCCACCACACCCGCTTCACGGGCCCTTCCGCCCTTGAAAGCGCGTGGTTCTATATCACCGGGTGCGAAGGGTTCAAAGGAAAATTGCCGCAAAAGACGGCTATTTTTTGCCGGTTTCGACAGAAGCACGCAGACAACCTTATCGGAGCCGGCAAAGCGCAGCGGCAAGGCGTCAATAGAGCGGCTCAGCGTAGAGCATCGTTTCGCCGTCATGCAGCGACTTGATCTGTGCGGCGCCGTCGCTTGCGACGGCCACTGTCATGGTGAAGGCGCGCTCGCGAAGATTGCCTTCGATCGCCCGCCCCTCACCCTCGGGAACGTAGAAGCGCTCTATCCCGTAGCTGACATTGATCAATGTCGCCTCGTCATACCAGGACGATGTGGCAATGCCCCTGATGTCGAGTTCGCCATCGGCAGGCGCCGGCTCCGGTTTCTGGTCATAGCGAGCCGCGACCGCTTCCCATATGCCGTCCTCTCCGGGCCTCAACCGCACGAAGACAGTGCGGTCGCGGCCGTTGCGCTCATCCTGTGGGCGCTCGGCGAACAGCTCGGTGGGTACAGAAGAGATATTGTAGCCGATGGTGACATAGTCTCCACGCAGCAGGTCGCGCGGGTCGACCGGCTGGACCGACAGCAGCACCTCCTGCCCGTTGCGCAGGATCGCGGCCCGCCCGGCGATCATCGAGGTGAGAAAGCCGATCTGCAGCACGGCAACCGCGCCGGCGGCAATAAAGAGCGTACGGCGGTTCACAGCCACTCTCCTTCAACGACCTGCGGTCCGGACAGCCGCCGCTCCAGCCGCGTGATGACGAACGCGAGCGCCGAAAGCACCAACCCGCCGACGACGAAGAAGCCGGCTGTGCCGAGCATCGTGCCCAACATCACGAGGTAGATAAAGCAGATCTGGAAGATGAAGGCCGCATAGGCAAGCCAGCGCAAGGTCCTGCTTTCGCGCCCGGCCAGCAGCAGGACGATAATGATACCCGCAAAAGCCACGATCGAAACGGCCAGAAAACCCCGCTCGTCGATCAGTTCCACCTGCATGATGCCGACGCCGGTAAGGAAACCGACCAGCGCCTGAACCGGCAGTACCGAACCAAGACCCAGCATCCGCTCGGCCTGGGCCGGCTGCAGCCGGCCAAACGCAAACAGTGCAACGCTGAGCGCAATCAGCACGATTGGCGCAACGAAGGTCTCGTCGCGCGCATAAAGAAAGGCGGCGAACAGGAACAATGACAGAAGCACCAGATGCCGCGCGGGTGCGCTGCGGGTCCAGAAGGTCAGCAGGTATAGCACCGCCGCGACCGCCAGATAGGCGGACGGCAACTGCAGCGCCCAGTCGTCGACCGCGTGCATGACCATCCATGACGCGCCGAGAAGCACCGCCCCGATCGTCAGCGCGCCCGAGCGCAGCACGGCAGCGGCAAGCGCCGTACCCGCGCACCACACGAAGATCGCCTGCTTCTCGTCGCCGGACATGTGGTACATCTGCCCGATAAGCGCGACGGACGCGCCGAACGCGGCCGCAGCCACCACCCACGCCGCCTCGCCGAAGGCTTCGCGACCGCGCAGTTTCATTTCCGCACCGCCCAAATAGCCGGCAGCAATGACGATAAACAGCATCGCCACCCGTGCCAGCCGGGGAATCGCTTCCCAGTTCGCTGCAATGAAGATCAGGATCGCGGCGGCAAACAGCGCCGCGGCCATCATCGACAGGATCGAACCAAACGAGACGGAGCCGCCGCCGTTTCGTTCGACATCAAGCGAAAGTGCATCGGCGGTCGCGGCATCGATCATGCCGGCTTCTCGCCAGCGCGCGATCTCGCGTTTGACTTTGGTCGCATGGGACGCCATCGGCCACTCCTTAGCCGGCAGGATACGCGCCGCCGTATCGAGGCACAAGCAGGCCGAATTGTGCCCGAATTCCGGCAACATAGACGAATCGGCCACGCTTCCGCCGCATAGGCTTAAATCCATTAATGTTGCATTGCACAAAACGCATTGGTGCTATGCAGCATCGTCACTTCAAAAGCCGATCGGGCGCGACTATCTTCCAACCATCGCAAGAACAAATGAACTCGAAGAAACGCTTATAGGTGACAAAATGAACCTGGTCCGCAACTACCGCAACTGGCGCCGCTACCGTGAAACCGTCAACGAGCTGAGCCGCCTGTCCAACCGCGAACTCAACGACCTCGGCATTGCCCGCGGCGACATCCCGTTCGTCGCCCGCAAGTCGGTCTAAAAAGAATTCAGGAATTTCGCCAGGGTCTACCTCCTCCCAGACCCTGACGGATACGGCCCGAGACTACCTCCTCCCAGTCGAGGGCCACCATAAAGACACCCGCCGGACCTCCTCCCCCGGCGGGTGTTTTTTTGCGCGCAGATAGGCAAGAGCCCGATCCTTGCATTCGCCGCGTCCCCGGACTAATTCCCCTTCATGACAATCGAACCCGTTCACGTCGTCGGCGGCGGCCTCGCCGGCTCAGAAGCTTCCTGGCAGATCGCGCAGGCGGGCGTGCCCGTGATCCTGCACGAGATGCGTCCGGTGCGCGGCACCGACGCGCACAAGACGGAGGGGCTGGCCGAGCTTGTCTGCTCCAACTCCTTCCGCTCCGACGACGCCGAGACCAACGCGGTCGGCGTGTTGCACGCTGAGATGCGGCTTGCGAACTCGCTCATCATGGCTTCCGGCGACGCCAACCAGGTGCCGGCCGGTGGCGCGCTCGCAGTCGACCGCGACGGCTTCTCGGATGCGGTGACGGCAAAACTCGAAGCGCATCCGCTGATTACCATCGTGCGGGAGGAGGTTTCGGGCCTGCCGCCCGTCGAATGGGGCAAGACCATCATTGCGACCGGGCCCTTGACCGCCCCGTCTCTCGCCGAAGCCATTGCGGCGGAAACCGGCGCCGATGCCCTCGCCTTCTTCGACGCGATCGCGCCGATCGTGCATTTCGACACGATCGACATGGACGTCGCCTGGTTCCAGTCGCGCTACGACAAGGTCGGCCCCGGCGGCACCGGCAAGGACTATGTCAACTGCCCGATGGACAAGGCGCAGTATGACGCCTTCATCGCCGCGCTGCTGGAAGGCGGCAAGACCGAATTCAAGCAATGGGAAGGCACGCCCTATTTCGACGGCTGCCTGCCGATCGAGGTGATGGCCGAGCGCGGTCCCGAAACCCTGCGCCATGGCCCGATGAAGCCGATGGGCCTCACCAACGCCCACAATCCGTCAGTCAAGGCTTACGCAGTCGTGCAGCTCCGGCAGGACAACGCGCTCGGCACGCTCTACAACATGGTCGGCTTCCAGACGAAGCTGAAGCACGGCGAGCAGGTGCGCATCTTCCGCACAATTCCGGGGCTGGAAAACGCTGAGTTCGCGCGTCTCGGCGGGTTGCACCGCAACACCTACATCAACTCTCCCACCCTGCTGGACGGGACGCTGCAGCTGAAGTCGCGCCCCGGCCTGCGTTTCGCGGGACAGATCACGGGCTGCGAAGGCTACGTGGAAAGCGCTGCCATCGGCTTGCTGGCCGGCCGCTTCGCCGCAGCCGAGCGTCTCGAGCAGCAGCCTGCCCTTCCCCCGGTTACCACCGCCTTCGGCGCGCTGCTCGGCCACATCACCGGCGGACACATCAGTTCCGACGACGAACCCGGCAAGCGCTCGTTCCAGCCGATGAACGTCAATTTCGGTCTGTTTCCTCCGCTTGAGCCCGGCACGAAGCTCAGACCCGACGATTTCGAGGGGCGGTTCCGCGGCAAGGACAAGTCGATCGCCAAGAAGAAGGCCCTTTCGGCCCGCGCACTTGCGGATTGCCGCGCGTGGCTGGGCGCTTCGCCGAGAGCCGAAGCGGCCGAATAAGCCAACGATCGATAAGGCAGCAATTGTCAGGAGCCGGCAGTTGCTGCGCTAACCGCCGTTGATGCGCCGCAGGCCGGCTGCTAGTTCCTGACTGTCGAAAAAGGAAAGGCCGGTGCGGTTAGCCCGGCCCCCGCGAAAGCGGGTCCTGGCCTTCGCCCTCGGGCGCTGAGTCCCCAGACCTTGAACGCCGATGCATGGTGCATCGGCGAAGGTAGGGACTTGAAACATGCAACAACAGATTTCCGTCATCACCATCGGCATCGAGGATCTTCCGCGATCGCGCCGTTTCTACGTCGACGGCTTCGGCTGGACACCCGTGTTCGAAAACGAGGAAATCATCTTCTACCAGATGAACGGCCTGGTCCTCGGCACCTTCGCGAAGGCATCATTGGAAACGGACATGAACCGCCCCGGTCTGCTGACGCCCGGCGCGTTCTCGCTGGCGCACAACGTGACCGAGCGCGAGAACGTCGTTCCGGTCATGGACAAGCTTCTGGAAGCTGGCGGGCGACTTCTGCGCGAGGCGGACGCACCGCCGCATGGCGGTTTCCGTGGCTACGTCGCGGACCCGGACGACCACGCCTGGGAAATCGCCTGGAACCCGGCCTGGCGAATAGACGCGCGCGGGCTTGTCGAGTTCGGGCTGTAGCTAAAGCATGTCTCCCGAAAGTGGGAACCGGTTTCGGGGAAAAGGCATGCGTGAAAACAAGAACCTAAAGCGTCTTGCGCGTTTGCGGATTCATATCGACGACGTCATCCTCGGGCTTGTCCCGAGGATGACGTCGCTGAGGTGTTCGATGCGAATCGACGCGGCGCAGGTGTAGAGCTCCTATGTGAATACCATCGGAAGCGACGCGCTTTAGAGTGGCGGCGCATCGCTGCATGCGCCGCCACGATTTCTTTATTCGCCGGCCGCGTCGGGCAGTGCGAAGGCGATCACGTAATCGCCGCGCTCCGGCGAGGTCCGTGCACCGCCCGCCGAAACGACGACGTACTGCTTGCCCGTTTCAGGCGAGGTGTAGACCAGCGGCGTGGTCTGCGCGCCCACCGGCAGCCGGTGCTTCCACACCTCCTTGCCGGTCGCCAGGTCGAATGCGCGGATATTGTAGTCGAGCGTGCCGGCATAGAAGATGAGCCCGGAGGCGGTTGTCACCGGGCCGCCGACGGTCGGCATGCCCGTTGGCATCGGCACACCCATCTTGATGCCGAACGGACCGTTGTCCTCGACCGTGCCGAGCGGCACCTGCCAGGCAATCTGCTGGGTCTTCAGGTCGATCGCGGTCAGCGTGCCGTAAGGCGGTTCCTGGCAGGGAACGCCAAGCGACGACATGAAGGTGACCTTGGCCGCGCCATAAGGCGTGCCGAGCTGGCCGGAAAGCCCCTCATGCGAGCTGCGCGCGTCCGCACGGTCCGCCTCCTCTCGTGGAACGAGCTGGATTCGGTGCGGCGAGCGGGTGTCGTTGAACACCAGATAGCCGGTCGGCTCGTGGATCGACGAGCTGCCCCAGTTCATGCCACCGTAGAAACCCGGCCACTGCAGCGTCGGCTCGAGGCCCGGCGGCGTGAAATCGCCGTCGTAGCGCATCTTGCGGAACTCGATGCGGCAGTAGAGCTGGTCGAACGGCGTCGTGCCCCACATGCGCGCTTCCGTCAGCAGGTCGGCCCCGATCGTCGGCATGCCGACCGAATAAGGCTGCGTTTCCGCTGTCCAGTCGCCTTCGACCGCACCCTGCGGCACCGGCCGATCCTCGACCTCGAAGACGGGCTCGCCCGTCTCGCGGTCCAGCACGAAGATCTGCCCGCGCTTGGTCGTCTGTATCAGCGCCGCGCGCGTGCCGCCCTGCCCGTCCGGAATGTCGTAGAGCGCGGGCTGCGACGGCACGTCATAGTCCCACAAATCGTGGTTGACGGTGCGGAAATGCCAGCGCTCGCGGCCGGTCTGGATGTCAAGCGCGACCACTGCGGCGGTGTACTCCTCCGCGCGCTCCGAACGATGCGCGCCGTAGAAGTCGGGCGTCGCATTGCCGGTCGGCAGATAGACGAGGCCGAGGTCGGCGTCGTAGGCGGGCGTGCTCCACACGTTCGGCGTGCCGCGCGTGTAGGTTTCGCCCTCCGGCGGGAAGCGGGTGATGTCGGGATTGCCGAGATCCCAGGCCCAGACGAGCTCGCCCGTTTCCGCATCGAAGCCGCGCACCACGCCCGAAGGCAGGCCGACGGCGACGTTGTCGACGACCCAGCCGCCGATGACGATGATGCCGTTGGCGACCGTGGGCGCCGACGTCTGGAAATAGAAGCCGGGGCGCACTTCGCCCATACCGACCTTGAGGTCGACCGTGCCGTTTTCGCCGAATTGCGGGCAGAGCTCGCCGGTTTCGGCGTCGAGCTGGATCAGCCTCGCGTCGATCGTCGAAAGCACGATCCGGCGCTGGCAGATATCCGTCTGCTGGGCGACCTCGGTCTCCTCCGGCTCGGCCGCGGCGGGTGCCGCCGCCTGCTCCTCCCCTTCCGGAGCCGCCTGTTCCTCCCCTTCCGGTGCCGGCTGCTCGCCTTCGGCGAGTTCCTCGGCCGCTTCTGCCTCGGCGGCTTCGGCTGCGGCCTGTTCCGCTGCCTCGGCATCGCGGATTGTCTGCAGGCCGGCCGAGATGTTGCCGGTCGATTCGTAATAACCGACGCTGCGGCAACGCTGCCAGAGCGGCGATTCGGCCTCCGGATCGAAGCTCCAGCGCTCTTCGCCGGTATCGGCGTCGAGCGCGTGGACCACGTTGCGCACGGTGCAGACATAGACGGTATCGCCTACCTGCAATGGCGTGTTCTGGTCTTCCGCGCCCGAACCGGTCTCGTTGACGGGGAAGTCGCCGTGGCGAAACTCCCAGGCCACCTCGAGCTCACCAACATTGGCCGGCGTGATCTGGTCCGAGGGCGAGTAGCGCGTGCCGGCCGGCGTGCGGCCGTAGTGCTGCCAGTTTTCCGGCACGTCCGCGCTCTCGGCCAAGACTTCCGGCGCGCCCGTCGCGGCCACGTACGGAACCGGCTGGAAGGCGCGATAGCCGGTGGCTGCAAGCGCCAGAACCAGCAGAGCGGCAGCGACGTAGGATGGCGCGCGGCCGGGTCGCCCACCGCCGCGCTTCAGCGAGGGTGCAGCCAGGAAGATGAGGATGCCCAGCACGGCCGGCGCGACAAGGCGCGAAACCAGCGGCCAGAACTGGAGCCCGACCTCCCAGATCGCCCAGATAATCGTGCCGAGAAAAACCAGCAGGAAGAGATAGAGGCCGAGAACATGGTTGCGCGCAAGGAACCACGCCGAAAGCAGCAGGCCGGCGCCGGCGATCGCGAAATACCAGGAGCCGCCGAGCGAGATGAGCTGGATGCCGCCAATCAGCAGGTAGCCGCCACCGACAAGCATGACGAGGGAGAGAAGAAGGACAGGCCAGGCGGCCCATCGCGATTGGACTGTTGCGTCAGCCATCAGTCGACCTTTCAGTTTGGCGCGCGCAGGCGCGCACTGCATTCCCTCCCATGGGGCATGCAATTACGCCGCTCATCCGGTGATGTCTATCGCAGCGCCAGGTTGTGGACAGACAAGCGCCTTTGCGTGGCTCAATCGGCTGCCGGAGCGGAAACCGCCACTGACGGGGGCAGGCCCGGTTTGCCCGCCTCTGCGGGATTGCGGCGTACATAGGCCGCCTTCAGGCTTTCGGACGTCTCGCGAGAGCCGTCATGGCTCCAGCCGGGCGGCTGGAAAAGATAGCCGAGCCGCTGGCGGACTGTCAGACCGGGTGACAGCGCATCCCTGAACATGCCGATCCATTCGTGGAACGCCACCTTCAGCGGGTTGAATGTGCCGATATTCTTGACAATGCCGTAGCGCGGGCGGTCTTCCTCGAGTTCCTCGACAAAAGTGCCGAACATGCGGTCCCAGATGATGAGCGTCCCGGCATAGTTCGCGTCGAGGTAGCGCGGGTTGGTGGCATGGTGCACGCGGTGGTGCGACGGCGTGTTGAAAACCAGTTCGATCGGCTTCCACATCTTGCCGATCGTCTCGGTGTGGATCCAGAACTGCCAGACGAGATTGAAGCCGAACACAAAGGCGATGACGGCCGGGTGGAAACCCAGCAGCACCAGCGGCGCCTGCAGCACGAACATGCCGGTAAAGAGCCCGGTCCACGACTGCCGCAGCGCCGTCGACAAATTGTAGTGCTGGCTGGAGTGGTGGTTGACGTGTTCCGCCCACACCCAGCGCACGCGATGCGCGATGCGGTGATACCAGTAATAGCGCAGGTCATCGAGCAGGAAGGCGACAACGAACACCCAAACCGATAGGCCGAGGTCGAAGAACCGGAACTGCCACAGCCACAGCAATGCGGTGTAGGAGACGATGCCGAGCAGGAGGCCCGAAACGACATTACCGGTGCCCATCAGCAGGCTGGTCAGCGTGTCGCGCGTTTCGAACTCGCCACGCGCGCGCCCGGTGCGCACAAGCCACAGCTCGATGAGGATGGCGGCGACGAAAAAGGGTATCGCAAGCTGCGTGACCGCCGGAAACTGGTATTCGTTCATCGGTCCTTCTCCCAAAGCGCGGCCTTACGCAGCGCGGCGAACGCGGACTCAACCGCCCTCGCCTCCTCCACATCGTCGAAGGCCAGGACACCGCCTCGCCATGTGAAGTCGCGCAATCGCACCCTCACGATAGCGTCGTTCGCGCGCGGCGTGCCGACAAGATCGTCGGCGGTCACCAGTCGTGTTAGAAATTTACCGCCCAGCGCGTGGACGATCCCGATCCGGCCGCCATTCAGGCCGAGGATCGCAGCGCACCGATCCTTGGTCAGCCAGACGGACGCAGGAACGAGATCGGGAAAATCCTCTGCAAAGCGCTTTCGCGCCGCTTCTTGGCCGTCCAGTTGCGCCCGAGCGCTGCCGCCGGTCAGGTGCACGGCAATCACGACGGCCGCGATGCCGGCAACGACGATGATGACGAGCAGCGTCAGGCTCATCCTGTGCATTCCCTCCCGGAGCCCGGCTCCACGCAGAATGCTAGCTTGGCGAGCGACACGACGTCAAAGAGGGAATTACCACCTATCCCCAACCGCGCATCGCGCGGCGCAGCAGCGTCCAATGGCGGCGCAACGCCGAAATGTCCGCCGGCTGCGTGGCCGCTTCATCACCGAGCGCGGCCACCCGATCGAGATAGGCTGGCGCCAGCGTGGCAGGCAGGAAGGCCGGCCGCAGCGCGGATGGCATGCCCCTCGCCTCCGCTTCAAATTGCGCCGCATGCTCGCGGCCGAGCGCAACCATCGCCGCAATCGCGCGCGCGGTCCCAGCCCGGTCGCTGCCGGCGAGGAAATCCTCGCGGCTTGTTCCGGCTGCAGCCAGAACATCCGCAGGCAGGTAACATTGTCCGCGCGACCGATGCAGCGGCAGCAGCCGCAACAACCCGGCAATCCCCTGAGCGCAGCCGGCATGGCCGGCGGCCGAGGCGAAACCGGCAGCAGCCTCTGGCGCAAGCACCAACCCCGCAAGCTGAATGAGGGCCGAGGCCGTCTCGCCGCAATAACCTTCGAGGTCCGTGCGGCTGGGCATCGGATCGTCGTAAAGATCGAAGACGCGCGCTTCGAGATAGCGGTCGAAGGCATCCAGCGGCAGGCTGTGTCGGGCGATGACGTCCGAGAGCGCCGAGGCGAGCGGATGGCCGGCCGTCGCTTGCGCACCGCCTGCAAGCGCGTCGCGCCACCACTGGATGCGGATTTCGCCCGGCAGCGGCTCGTGGATACGGTCGCGGATGCCGGCGATCTCTGCATTGAAGCCGTAGATAACGGCCAGCGCAGCGCGCTTGTCGGCAGCCGCGTAGAGCGTCGACAGGTAGCGATCGGGGTCGCCCTGCCTAAGCGCTGAAAGGTCCGCGTCGGTATTCTCGCCCGTCATCTCAATCGACGGCGATCAGCGCGGCTGCGACCCGCCTGTCTTCGGCAAGAAGAACATTGTAGGTCCGCACGGCCGACCCCGTCGACATCGGATCGGCGTGGATACCCGCCTCGCGCAGCGTTGCTTTCAAAGCGGCCGGCAATGGCCGCATCTCGATGCCGGTGCCGACGAGCAGGATGTCGATCTCCGCTGCCTGCTCGACGACGGCCTTGAAATCGTCCTCGCCAAGACCCGACGCATCGTCCGGCTCCCAGCCATGGATGCCCGACGGCAGGCACAGGATGGAGCCCCGATGCGACATCTCGGCAAAGCGGAAGCCGCCATTCCCATAGGCTTCGATCGACGCACGCCCGGGATAGTGGGCGTCGCGGATGATGATGCCGCTGCTCATTCCGCCCGGCTCAGGCCTTCGTCGGCGTGGCAGTGGCGTCTGCCTTGGGTGCTTCGGCCTCCGACCCGAAGATGTCCGGGCGCAGCTTGAACAGGATCAGCATCGGCCCCGCCACGAACACCGAGGAGTAGGTGCCGATGATGATGCCGAAGATCATGGCCAGCGTGAAGGAGGAGATGACCTCGCCACCGAAGAGATACAGAGCAATCAGCGCCAGCAGCGTCGTCACGCCGGTCATGACCGTACGCGACAACGTCTGGTTCACCGTCAGGTCGATCAGCTCGGCGATCGGCATCTTCTTGTATTTTCGCAGATTCTCACGGATTCGGTCGTACACGACAACCGTATCGTTGATCGAATAGCCGACCACCGTCAGAACCGCCGCGATACTGGTCAGGTTGAACTCCAGCCCCAGCACGACGTAGAAGCCCACAACCATGATGACGTCGTGGATCGTCGTCACAACGGCGCCGATGGCGAACTGCCATTCGAACCGCAGCCATATATAGACCAGCATCGCGATCAGCGAGATGACGACGGCGATCGTGCCGGCGCGCGCCAGTTCCTGCGAGACCGTCGGTCCCACCACCTCGACACGGCGGAAGTCGTAGTCGTTCTGGAGCTCATCCTGGACGAGCTGGATCGCCGACTGTTCCGCCGTATCGCCGCCGCCCTGGGTGCCAATGCGGATAAGCAGTTCGCGCGGCGTGCCGAATTCCTGCACCTGGACTTCACCGAGGTTCAGCGTTTCCAGCCGCCCGCGAACGTCACTGACATCGGCCGCTTCGGCTTTCGCCTGAACTTCGATCATCGAACCGCCGCGGAAGTCGATGCCATAATTCATGCTGACGGTGAAGAAGAGCACGATCGCCAGCACCGACAGTATGGTCGATGCGGCAAAGCTGAAGTTCCGGAGGAACATGAACCGGAACTTGGTGACTTCCGGAATGAAGGAGATGAGCCCCTTCGGCAGGTCCTTGGGCTTGCGCGTGCGAATCCAGAAAGCGACCATCCAGCGGGTCACCACGAAGGCGGTGAAGACCGTGGTGATGATACCGATGCCTAGCGTCACGGCGAAGCCGCGCACCGGTCCGGTTCCGACATAGAACATGATCGCAGCGGCAATAAAGGTCGTCACGTTGGCATCGACGATCGTCGATACCGCCTGCCGGAACCCCGCATCCATGGATTGGATCAGGGAACGCCCGTTCGCCCGCTCCTCGCGCACGCGTTCGAAGATGATGATGTTGGCATCGACCGCCATACCCATCGTCAGCACGATGCCGGCGATACCGGGCATCGTCAGCGTCGCTCCGAGCGCCGACAGTATGGCGATGATCATCACCATGTTCGCAATCAGCGCGAGATTGGCGATGACGCCGAGCGTGCTGTAGCCGAACGTCATGAAGCCGAGCACCAGAACGGCCGCGATGATCGCCGCGATTTGGCCCGCCTCGATCGAGTCGGCGCCGAGGCTCGGTCCGACCGTACGCTCCTCGATGATGTTCAGGTCCACCGGCAGCGCACCGGCGCGCAGCAGCACCGCGAGGTCGTTAGCGGTCTGCACCGTGAAATTGCCGGAAATCTGCCCCGAGCCGCCGAGGATGGGCTCGCGAATCTGCGGCGCCGAGATCACCTGGTCATCCAGGATGATGGCGAACAGCCGGCCGACGTTCTGCTGTGTGGCCTGCCCGAAGCGCGTCGCACCCTGATTGTCGAAGCGGAACGACACGACCGGCTCATTGGTGCGCTGGTCGAAGCTCGTCTGCGCATCGACCAGGTTTTCACCCGACACGATCACCCGGCTCTCGATGATGTAGGGAACCGGCGGATCGTCGGTCGAATACATCACCTTGGTGCCCGCAGGCGGCCGCCCCTGCACGGCTTCTGCCGCGGGCATCGACTGGTCCACCATCTGGAAGGTCAGCTTGGCCGTCTGGCCGAGAATGTCCTTCAGGCGCTGCGGGTCGTCGAGACCGGGCACCTGCACCAAAATACGGTCGTTACCCTGCTGCTGGATGATGGGTTCGGTCGTGCCGAGCTCGTTGACGCGCCGGTTGACCACCTCGACCGACTGCGAGAGCGCGGTCGACAGGCGGTAATCGATACCCTCATCCGTGAGCGTGAACCGCAGAAGGCCGGGTTCCGGCTCCTCCAGTGCCAGCTCGGTCACGCTGCCCGCGCCGAAGAGGCCGGACGAAACCGGCTCTATCAGGCTCGCCACCGCCTGCTTGGCAGCATCGATCTGGTCCGCGTCGCGCACCCGCACCTGAACGCTGCGCCCGGCACTGGACAGCCCCGTATAGCCGATGCGCCCGTCGCGCAGCGCGATGCGCACATCGTCCCGCGCTGTCTCCAGCCGGTCGGCGATCATGTCGTCCCGGTCGATCTGCAGCAGGATATGCGAACCGCCCTGCAGGTCGAGGCCAAGCGTGAGCTGGCGCTTCGGCAGCCAGTCGGGCATCGAGGCAAGTGTCGACTGCGGGATCACGTTCGGCGCGGCGGCAACGAATGCGATGAGCACGGTCAGCCAGATCGCAATCGTCTTCCAGCGCGAGAAATAGAGCATCAGGTTACGTCCAGGTCAGACGGAAAAAGAACCGCTTCCGTCCCGAATACGGTTATTTCTTGGCGTTCTGGTTGGCGACGGGTTCGCCCTTAACGCGCACGTCGGCGATGGTGGAGCGCAGCGCCGTCACCTTGTTGCCGCCGCCCAGGTCGATCTCGAGCTCGTTGTCGTCGATCACCTTGGTCACCTTGCCGATGAGGCCGCCGCCGGTCACCACCGTATCGCCGCGCCGCACGGCCGCCAGCATTTCGCCGCGCCGCTTCATCTGCTGGCGCTGAGGCCTGATGATGAGGAAATACATGATGACGAAGATGAGGACGAACGGCAAAATGCTTATGAAAACATCGGGGCCGCCGCCCATCGCCTGGGCGTATGCCGGGGTAACGAACATGGTCAAACTCCTGAGACAAATGCGCGAAGGGACCGGCGAGCCGGCCCCCGTGAAGCTGGCCGGAATATAATCGCTGGCTGCGCCAATGCAACTGTAACCGCCCGGCCCTGCATGGCTTTTCCCCCCATGACGCCCGTGCTAGGCGATGTCGATGACCGCATAGCATGAAAAGACAGCAGAAATGACCGATAAACTGCCTGAAACGCTTGAACAAAAGCTCGATCGCCTCATTGAAGCCGTTTCCCGGCTAAGCCCTCGCGAACCGGCCGCGACAGATCTGACGGTGGCCGATTGCTTCGTCTGGTCTGCCGAGCGCAGCCTGCTGGAACCCGTGCCGCATGTGAATCGCGTCGAGATCGAGCTGATCCGCGGCATCGACCGTGTGCGCGACATCCTGATCGACAACACGCGCCGTTTCGCCGACGGCCTGTCGGCCAACAATGCGCTTCTGTGGGGCGCGCGCGGCATGGGCAAGTCGTCGCTCGTCAAGGCGGCCCATGCGACGATCAACCGCGACCGCGCCGAGGGCGAAGCCCCCCTGAAACTGATCGAGATCCACCGTGAGGATATCGACACGCTGCCGCGACTGATGAGCATCCTCAAGGTCGCCCCGTTCCGTTTCATCCTGTTTTGCGATGACCTATCGTTCGACCACGACGATACGTCTTACAAGTCGCTGAAGGCTGCCCTGGAAGGCGGGGTCGAGGGCCGGCCCACCAACGTCATCTTTTATGCGACCTCGAACCGCCGCCACCTGCTGCCGCGCGACATGATCGAGAACGAGCGCTCGACGGCGATCAATCCGGCCGAGGCGGTCGAGGAAAAGGTCTCGCTCTCCGATCGTTTCGGCCTCTGGCTCGGCTTCCACAAATGCTCGCAGGACGATTATCTGGCGATGATCGATGGCTATGTGCGCCACTACGGTCTCGAGGTCGATCCGGAAGAACTGCGCCGCGACGCGCTCGAATGGGCCACCACGCGCGGCAGCCGCTCGGGTCGCGTCGCCTGGCAGTTCACCCAGGACCTTGCAGGCCGGCTCGGCAAACGGCTGGACTAGCGGCGAGCTCCAAACAAACGCCCGCCTCGTGAGGCGGGCGTAAGCGAACGGTCCGGACTGGAGACGAAACGGACCGCGTCGTCTCGCGAGTTCTATTCGAGATAGCCGGCCGGATCGACCGGTGCGGAGTCCTTGCGCACCTCGAAGTGCAGCTTCGGTGTATCCGCTGAACCGCTCATGCCGGCCTTGGCGATCTCCTCGCCCCTGCGCACCTTCTGGCCACGCTGGACGTTGATCTCGCTGGCATGGCCGTAAACGGTCACCAGGCCGTTTTCGTGACGCACCAGCACGGTATTGCCGAATTCTTTCAGCCCGTCGCCGGCATAGATGACGACGCCGTTCTCGGCGGCGCGCACCGAGGTGCCCGTCGGCACGGCAATGTCGATGCCGTCGTTCTTCTTGCCACCCGAAGAACCGCCGAACCCTGAGATGACACGACCCCGCGCCGGCCAGCGCATGCGCGAGATACCGGTGGCATCGGGCGCGCTTTCCGGGTTCAGCGAGGCCTGCTGGATGACTTTTTCCGCCGGCTGCGCCTGCTTGGGCGGCGTGTAGGCCGCCACCGGCTCGGGCGCGGATGGCTTGACGGTGCCGGTCGTGGTCTGGTCCGTACGCTGCGCGACCTGGACCGGAGCGCCGGCTGCCGGGATCGTCAACGTCTGGCCGATGCGGATCAGGCCGCTGGAGAGGCCGTTGGCCTGTTTCAGCGCCTCGGCACTAACACCGGTTCGCCGCGCGATCGCATTGAGCGTATCGCCGGACGCGACGGTATAGCTGCGGCCGTTCGCGGCGCCACGCTGCGTGTCGTTGGCCGCTGTCTGCGTACCCGGCTGCTCTTCCTTGAGCTTGGGCTGCTGCGGCAACACCGCCAGCCGCTCGGCTGGCGCCTTGCCGGGAACCGGGACGCGATCGTTCGGCACGTCGAAACGGCTTCCCGTCGAGGACCGGGCATCCGCCACATTGCTGTTGGCGTCTGGCGCGCTGACCGGCGCCTTCGCCGAATGGACATAGGTGGGGATGATAACCTGCTGGCCTGCGGCAAGCGCGTCGGCGCTCGAAAGCCCGTTCGCCTTCAAGATCGCATCGACAGGCACGCCGAAGCGGCGCGAGAGGTTATAGACCGTTTCGCCCTGGCGGACAGGCACCTGCGTGCCCCCTGCCCGTGACCAGCCACCCTCGTTGTCGCGCGACGCGATCTCGGGCTGGCGTGGAGCAGCCGGAACCGGCTGGGCAGCCTGCACGACCGGAGGCTGGACGGCTGGCGCAGCCGGTTGCGGCGCCGGTGCGGTACTGCCGGTCGCGGTCGTGTCGAGGCTCGCCCGCTGGACGACCGGCTGCGGAGCGGGGGTTGCAGGAGCGGCATAAGTCGGCTGTTGCTGCTGCCAGGTGCTATGCATCGGCGTGGCCGCGACCTGCGCGGCACCGCTGCGAACGTCCCCATCCGGACGCGGCGCCCTGCCGAAGCGATTCAGAATCCCGCTGCCGCGCCGTGCCGGCGCTATCGAGGCGGTCGTTGTCTGATCGAGCTGCGCCGTGTCGCCAGGATAGGGCTGGTTGACCGGCGCGATCTGCTGCTGGCGAGCCGAACCCGTGAGGATCGAATCCTGAAAACGGCTGACGTCGGAGCTGCAGCCCGCAGCCGTGCCGCCGATGAGAAGCACCGCGGCGCCGCGCGCCAGGGTGCGCCGATATGTGCCTGAAACTCCGATACGCATCAAACCAACCCGCGCTACTCGATACCAAAGACAGGCTTGATTAAAGCGCGTTAATGTTACTGGTCGGTTAAACCGAATACGGCAAATTTCAGGTCGCGCGGTATTTGCAACTTAAAGTGCGGCGGCCACACCCGTCGCCATTGGCTGCAGCCGCACCTGGGCAACTTCCGTCCGCTCGAAGCGGCTGCCGAGCTTGGCGAGCTTTTCCATCACTTGAACGCCCTCGGCCGGGCCGATTGCGGCGACCATGATTCCGCCTGTCGAAAGCTGGTCGACAAAGCCGCGCGGCAGTTCCTCATAGGCAGCCCACGCGATGATGCGATCGAACGGCCCTTCGGCAGGCGCGCCGTTGGCCGCGTCGGCCTGCCGCGCCAGCACGTTGGAGATGCCCAGCGCCTCGTGGCGCTGACGCGCGAGCTGCACCAGCGTCTTGAACCGGTCGAGCGTGAGCACGCGTGCCGAAAGCCGCGCCATCACCGCGGCCGTGAAGCCGGAGCCGGTACCGATCTCGAGCACCCGGCAGCCGGGCTGCAGGTCGAGTGCTGCAAGCGCGCGCATCTGCAGGTCGATCCCCTCGATCGCCTCGCCGCATTCGATCGGCACCATGCGTTCGGACCACGCATCGGCCCGCCATTGCGCCGGCACGAAACTGGCGCGCGGGGTTGCCTCGAAGGCGGCGATCAGGCCCCGGTCTGTAAAGCCGGCAGCGCGCATGCGCAGCAGGAAGGCGGCAAACTTCTCGCGTTCCGCCTCGTCCATGCCCGTCACCCGGCCTTTGCCAATGCGTTGGTGATCTGGTCCTTCACGGCATAGGCCGTCAGGTCCATGTGCAGCGGCGTCACGGAAATCTGGTCGGCCCGAAGTGCCGCGAGATCGGTGCCGTCCCGCACCTCGCCCGGCTCACGCCCGAAACGCAGCCAGAAATACGGAAAGCCGCGGCCGTCCTTGCGCTCGTCGAGCCAAAGCCCGTGAACGAGCTTGCCCTGGCTCGTGACGGTCACGCCCTTCACGTCGTCGGGCCCGCAATTGGGGAAATTCAGGTTGAGGAAGACGTTTTCGGGCAGAGACAGCCCCATCAGCTTCTTGAGCACAGCCGGCGCGTGATGCTCGGTCGTCTCCCACCGCACCGTGCGGCCTTCTTCCGTCACCGAATAACCCTGGCTCAGGGCGATCGAGCGGATGCCGAGCAGCGTGCCCTCCATCGCGCCCGCGATCGTGCCGGAATAGGTGACGTCGTCGGCGACGTTGGAGCCGGAGTTGACGCCCGACAAAATCAGGTCCGGCGGTTCCGGCATCAGCTTGCGCACGCCCATGATGACGCAGTCGGTCGGCGTGCCGCGCACCGCATAGTGCTTGTCGCGCACCTTGCGCATGCGCAGCGGCTCCGACAGCGACAGCGAATGCGCAAAGCCCGACTGGTCGGTCTCCGGCGCCACGACCCACACCTCGTCGGTGAACTGCCTTGCGATCCGCTCCAGCACCTGGAGCCCCTCGGCATGGATGCCGTCGTCATTCGTCAGAAGGATACGCATCGTCAGGCAGCCTCGATCTTCTCGATGCCACCCATATAGGGCCGCAATGCTTCCGGAATGCTAATCGAGCCGTCCTCGTTCTGGTAATTTTCCATGACGGCGATCAGCGCGCGGCCGACCGCGACGCCCGAGCCGTTGAGCGTGTGCACGAATGCAGCCCCCTTGCCCTCGGTGGGGCGGTAGCGGGCGTTCATGCGCCGCGCCTGGAAATCGCCGCAGACCGAGCAGGACGAGATTTCGCGATAGCTGTTCTGGCCGGGCAGCCACACCTCAATGTCGTACGTCTTGCGCGCCCCGAAGCCCATGTCGCCGGTGCACAGCACCACGGTGCGGAACGGCAGGCCGAGGCGCTTCAACACCGTCTCGGCGCATTCCGTCATCCGCTCATGCTCGGCAATCGAGCTTTCCTGGTCCGTGATCGAGACCATCTCGACCTTGTAGAACTGGTGCTGGCGCAGCATGCCGCGCGTATCGCGTCCCGCCGAGCCGGCCTCTGAACGGAAACACGGCGTCAGCGCGGTATAGCGCAACGGCAGCTTGTCCGTCGCCACGATCTCCTCACGCACGAGGTTGGTCAGCGAAACCTCGGCGGTCGGGATGAGCCCGAGCCGGCCGTCGCCATGCTTTACGAAAAACAGGTCGTCCTCGAACTTCGGCAACTGGTTGGTGCCGAACAGCACCTCGTCGCGGACCAGCAGCGGCGGCTGCACCTCGGTGTAGCCATGCTCGGTCACGTGCAGGTCGAGCATGAACTGGCCGAGGGCGCGTTCCAGCCGCGCGAGCTGGCCCGAAAGCACCGTGAAGCGCGATCCGGAAAGCTTTGCCGCGCGCTCGAAATCCATCTGGCCGAGCGCCTCGCCGAGCTCGAAATGCTCCTTCGACGAGTTCGAGCGCTTCGGTTCGCCCACCCGGCGCACTTCGACATTGTCGGCCTCATCCTTGCCGACCGGCACGTCGTCGAGCGGGAGGTTGGGAATGACCGCGAGCGCGTCGGCGAGCGCCTTGTCGAGCTCGCGCTCGGTCGCCTCGCCCGACTGAATGAATTCCTTGATCCCGGCGACTTCTGCCTTGAGTTCTTCGGCGCGCGCCGAGTCTCCCGCCCGCATCGCGTTGCCGATTTCCTTGGAGGCGGCATTGCGGCGTTCCTGCTTCTCCTGCAGCGCCACGAGGTGCGCCCGCCGCGCCTCGTCCCTGGCGATCAGATCGTCGACCACCGATCGCGCGGCCTCGCCGGACTGCCCGCGCTTCTCCAGCGCCTGGGCAAGGGCCTGCGGGTTTTCGCGAATCCATCTGATGTCGAGCATGGTGTGGCAACGTCCTCGGTGAGCCATGAAAGGCGTCCGAGGGGGTAAACCGCAATTGGATTCGAAGCAAGCGTCAAGCGGCGGGCAGCGCCCGCGCCGGTCACTCAGCCGGGTTCGGCTCGCCCGACTCGTCCTCGTTCGCCTTGCGCTTCGCCTCTTCCCGCGCCCTCGTCCTCTCGATGCGCTTCACCAGCCAGATCGAGATCTCGTAGAGAATGATTGTCGGTAGCGCGAGGCCGATCTGGCTGACCGGATCGGGCGGCGTCAGCACGGCCGCCACCACGAAGGCGATGACGATCGCCCATTTGCGCTTGTCGACCAGCGTCGCGGCCGAGATCAGTCCCACGCGCGCCATCAGCGTCGTGACCACCGGAAGCTGGAACACCAGCCCGAAGGCCAGGATCAGCGTCATGATCAGGCCGAGATATTCGGAAACGCGCGGCAGCAGCGAGATCTGGATTTCCTGGTCGGGGCCCACCTGCTGCATCGACAGGAAGAACCACATCACCATCGGCGTGAAGAAGAAGTAGACGAGCGCCGCGCCGATCAGGAACAGGATCGGCGAGGCCACCAGGAACGGCAGGAACGCCATGCGCTCGTTGCGATAGAGCCCCGGTGCCACGAACCTGTAGAGCTGCGTGGCGATCAGCGGGAAAGCGATGATCAGCCCGCCGAACATGCCGAGCTTGATCTGCGTGAAGAAGAATTCCTGCGGCGCGGTATAGATCAGGTCGACCTTGGACGCATCGAGCCCCGCCCATTCGGTCGCCCACTGGAAGGGCAGAACCAGCAGGTTGAACAGCCCCTTGGCGAAATAGAAGCAGATCAGGAAAGCGATGAAGAACCCGCCCAGCGACCACATGAGCCGCGAGCGCAGTTCGATGAGATGCTCGAGCAGCGGCGCCGAGGACTTGTCGATCTCGTCATCTTCAGGGGTGGTCATGCTGCGTTTCCGCCGCTCTTGGGCTTGGTTGCCTTCTTCGGAGCTGCGGTCGCTTTCGCAGATGAAGCAGCAGGCTTCTTGGCCGCGGTCGTCTTGGCTGAGGGTTTGGCTGCCGCCTGCTTGGGTGCCGCAGCCTTCTTGGTGGCCGGCGCGGCTGCGCCGTTGGCCTTCGCAGGCGCCTTGGGCGACGGCTTCGTTGCGGCTGCCGCCTCGCCGGGCATGGCGGTCGCGCCCGTCTTTAACGGCTCGGCGGCCTTCGCCTCGGCTGGTGCGGGCTCCGCCGCGGCGGGCTTGGTCGGCTTCATCGCCGCATCGAGGCCGGATCGCACGTCCTGCGCCGCCTTTTCCATCGGCGAGAGCGCCTTCCTGATCTCGTTCTTCGGATTGAGCGCGCGCATGTCGTCGGCGACCGACTTCAGATCGTCGAGTTCGGCCTCCTTGAGGGCCTCGTCGAACTGTTTGCGGAAATCGCCGGCCATGACACGCAGCTTGGCCGTCGTCCGGCCAAAGGTGCGCAGCATCTTGGGCAAGTCCTTGGGCCCGACGACCACGATCAATACGACCGCGATCACCAGCATTTCGGGCCAGCCGATGTCAAACATCGTTCGTCAACTCCGCGACGGGAAGGGCTGCGGCGCGCGGTAGCGCGTCAGGACGTCTTGCCGGCCTTTTCCTTGGCGGACGCGACCGTCTCGTCGGAACGGTGCTCGACCGTCTTGGCGGAATCCGCCTCGTCGTCGTCGGACATGCCCTTCTTGAAGCTCTTGATGCCCTTGGCCATGTCGCCCATCAGTTCCGGAATCTTGCCACGGCCGAACAGCAGCAGCACCACGACCAGAACGATCAGCCAGTGCCAGATAGAGAAGGTACCCATTAATTCGCTCTCTTTTCGAATGTTTCCCTCAGCCGCCTCGCCGCGGCCTCAGGGTTGATTTATGCGCTTTCGCTCGTTCTTTCAAACACAAGCACATCGGCTTTCCTCACCGTGAGCCAAATTTCACGCTCCGGGCTGGACAAAGCGCCGCACCTGATCCGCGCCCGCAGCGGGCGATCGGCGCCGGGAACAGCAAGTTCAAGCAGTTCCACGACACCCAGAAACCGGCGCGACACGATCCGTGCCGGTATCTCGCCGCCAGTCGCCGAAACATCGAAAGCAGACAGCCGGAACGCAACCGATGCCTCTGTGCCGTCGGCCAGTCCCGAAGCCTCGAACCGGCCCAGCGGCGTATCGACGGCACCGTCGGCCACCCTGCCCTCGAAGACGTTGATCTCCGAGAAGAAGCCGGCGGCAAACAGGCTGGCCGGCCGGTTGTAAAGCTCTTCGGCCGTGCCGAGTTGGACCAGTCGTCCATCCTTCAGGAGCGCGATGCGGTCGCCCATTCGCATCGCCTCTTCTGCATCATGCGTCACGACTATGGCGGTTGCGCGACTTTGGCGCAGGATCGCAAGCGTCTCGGCGCGCACGGAATCCTTCAGCCGTGAATCGAGGCCTGAAAACGGCTCGTCCATCAAAAGTACGGCCGGACGCGGGGCAATGGCGCGCGCCAGCGCCACGCGCTGCTGCTCGCCGCCGGAAAGCACGTGCGGATAGGCGTTCGCATAGTCCTGCAAGCCGACACGGCCAAGCGAAATCATCGCTTCCCGTTTTGCTTCCTCGCGCGAAAGAGCCGTCAGCCCGAAGCGCACATTCTCCAGGATCGTCAGATGGGGAAAGAGCGCGAAATCCTGGAAGACGAGGCCGATGGACCGCTGCTCCGGCGGCAGGAACACATTGGGGCCGGCAATCTCCTGGTCGTTGAGATAGACGCTGCCACGCGTCTGGGTCTCGATGCCGGCAGCAATCCGCAGCAGCGTCGTCTTGCCCGAACCCGACGGCCCGAGCAGGCACAGCACCTCGCCGGGTTCCGCCGCAAGCGACACATCATGCAGCGTGGCAGCAGATGGCGAGAACGCGTGGCTGATCCGGTCGAACGCAAGGCGCGCGGCGAATGAAACGCCTGCCGTCACCCTTGTCGCCGCTACCGCCATCACCGATCTTCCCTTGCCGCCAGCATCCCCTTAGCGTTTCGGGACGGCTGGCAGCAACTCGCACGAAAAAATGCCGCGCAACCGATCGGCTGCGCGGGAAAGCATGTAAGCCATGTTCCACCGGTTTGAAAGAGTCAGTCGTCCGTAACGCGCGGCGTCAGCAGACCCAGCTCCTCGAGGTCTATATCCGTCAGCGGATCCTCGTCGTCGGTGAGCGCGTCAGGATCGGCCGCGGGCTGCGGCACGGCGAAGTTCGACGGCATCCGGGCAGAGAGGAGGCCCGCCCCCTTGAGCTCGTCCATGCCCGGCAGATCCCGGATTTCCTCCAGCCCGAAATGGTCGAGGAAACTTTCGGCTGTGCCGTATGTGACCGGGCGTCCGGGTGTGCGCCGCCGCCCGCGCATGCGCACCCAACCGGTTTCCAGCAACAGATCGAGCGTGCCCTTGGAGGTTTCCACGCCGCGGATTTCCTCGATTTCCGCGCGCGTCACCGGCTGGTGGTAGGCGATGATCGCGAGAACTTCGAGCGCGGCGCGCGATAGCTTCTTCTGCTGCACCGCGTCGCGGCTCATCAGGAATGCGAGATCGCCCGCAGTCCGGAACGCCCATGCGTCCCCGACCCGCACGAGATTGACGCCGCGCCTTTCATATTGCCTGCGCACTTCTTCCATCACGGCGGGCACGTCGGTGCCTTCAGGCAGGCGCGCCGCAAGCGCCTTGTGCGACACCGGCTCGGCAGACGCGAAGACGATCGCTTCAGCCATGCGCACGGCCTCGGCCAGATGCAGGCCACCGGCCGGATTGTCCATGTCCGCCTCGTCTCCGGTCTCGGGCGCGAATGGAATGACGTTGGCGCCTCTCTCAGTCATGGATCACCTCTCCGGGTGCCGGCTCGGCCGCAGCTTTGGCCCGCCCGCGCAGGAACAGCGGCGCGAAAGGCGCATCCTGCCGAACCTCGATTGCGCCCTCGCGCACCAGTTCGAGGCTGGCCGCGAAGGAGCTGGCAATCGCCGTCGCCCGCTCTTCCGGCGTTGTCATGTAGCGGATCAGGAACGTGTCGAGCGAGGTCCAGTCGCGGATTTCGCCGACAAGGCGGGTCAGGATCTCGCGGGCTTCCTTGAGAGACCACACGCCCCGCTTTGCGATGCGCACATTGGTGATCGCCTGCCGCTGGCGCTGCGCCGCGTAGGCCGTCAGCAGGTCGTAGAGCGAGGCCGTGTATTCGTTGCGCTTGTCGATGATCACCGTTTCCGGCATGCCGCGCGCGAAGACGTCGCGGCCGAGCCGGTTGCGGTTGACGAGACGCGCCGCCGCGTCACGCATCGCCTCCAGCCGCTTGAGCCGGAACTGAAGCACCGCCGCAAGTTCCTCGCCGCTCTCGCCGTCGTCGCCCGGCTGCTTGGGGATCAGCAGCTTCGATTTGAGGAAGGCCAGCCACGCGGCCATCACCAGATAATCGGCGGCAAGCTCCAGCCGCAGCCGCCGCGCGCTTTCGACGAAGGCGATGTACTGCTCGACCAGCGCCAGCACCGAAATGCGGGCAAGGTCCACCTTCTGGTTGCGCGCCAGGTGCAAGAGCAGATCGAGCGGCCCCTCAAAACCGTCGACGTCGACCACAAGCGCCGGCTCGGAGACCCCACGGCTCTCCTCGCCATCGGCCCAGAGCCGCTCCATCGGCGTGGCCTTTTTGTCTGCGCTCGCGCTCAAATCGGTTTCCTATGCCACCGCCTCGAACCAGGCGGCGAATTCCTCTCTGAAGGCCGCTTCGGCCTGGTCGTCCCGTCTGCCCAGGCCCGTCAGCGCCCGGTCGGCACGCGCCAGCGCCTCGCCCGAAAGCGCAGGAACGCGCCCCACAACGGCGCGCATCTCGTCCATAACGCCGTTGCAGTGAAGAACGACATCGCAGCCCGCTGCAACAATTCCAGCCGTGCGATGCGCGAAATCCCCAGAAAGCGCGTTCATGGAGACGTCATCGCTCATCAGCAGCCCCTCGAAGCCGATTTCCCCACGGATGATATCTTCAACGACCTTGGCCGACGTGGTGGCCGGATTGTCGGGATCGATGGCGGTGTAGACGACGTGCGCCGTCATCGCCATTGGAGCGTCTCTCAGCGCCTTGAATGGGGCGAAGTCATGGGCGCGCAGTTCATCGAGCGAAGCATCCACGGTCGGCAGGTTGTGATGGCTGTCGGCGAAGGCGCGGCCATGGCCCGGCATGTGCTTGATCACCGGCAGCACGCCGCCGGCCTGCAAACCCGCCATTGCCTCGCGGCCCATCTCGGTGACGGTCTCCGGGTCCTTGCCGTAGGCGCGGCTGCCGATCACGTCGTGTGCACCCTCGACCGGAACATCCAGCACCGGTAGGCAGTCGGCGTTCAGACCGCATTTCAGCAGGTCGAACGCATGCAGGCGCGACATCAGCCATGCCGCCCGCAATCCGGCCTCTCGGTTGCTCTTGTAGAGCGCGCCCAGCGCCGAACCAGACGGATAGGCCGGCGCCAGCGGTGGCCGCAGGCGCTGAACGCGCCCGCCTTCCTGGTCGACGAAGACCGGCGCATCCGGCCGGCCGACGCAGTCGCGCATCGCGGCGGTCAGGTCGCGCATCTGCTCGACCTCGGCGACGTTGCGGGCAAAGACGATAAACCCCCACGGACGCTCGTCGCGGTAGAAGGCTTTCTCGTCGGCGGTGAGCGTCGTGCCCGACGCCCCAAGGATCATTGCTTTTGATTCGCTCATGCGCGGAATCATAGCCGCTCGCGGGCCTCAGCGCACCTTGGCGAAGGCGTCGAGCGCAGCACGCAACATCGCAAAGGATTCCGGGCCGCCATGGCCTTCGCTCTCCACGATATGCAGCCGGCTCGCCGGCCATGAACGATGCAGCCGCCATGCGATTATCGCTGGCCCGCTGATGTCGCGGCGACCGTGGATCAGCATCGCCGGAATATGACCGATGTCGGCAATGCGAGACACGATCTCGTCGCCATTTCGCAGAAACCCGTCATTCGCCCAGTAGTGCGTGACGAGCGTCGCGAAGGCTAGTCCCCGCGCCTCGTCGAAGCGGCTTTCAATTGGTGTCCAGTTCGGGTCGAGCGAGATGTGCACCGATTCCCAGGCATTCCAGGCGCGCGCTGCCGCCTGTCGTTCGTGCGGCTCGCCGGTCGCCAGCCGCCGCGCATAGGCTTCCACGATCCTTTCGCCGGCCGTCCTTCCAGATTCTGCCTCCAACCGCAGCCAGGCTTCCGGGAAAACCCGGCCCATACCCTCGGTGAGCCAGTCGACCTCTTCGCGACTGGTGGTCGTCACCGCAACCAGCGCAAGTTCCGTCACCCGGTCCGGATGCGCCAGGGCGTAGGCGAGCGCGAGCGTCGTGCCCCACGAGACGCCGGAAACAAGCCACCGGGCGACGCCAAGATGCCCCCTCACCGCTTCGATGTCCTCAATGAGTGCCTGAGTGGTATTTGCCTGCAGGCTTTCTGGCGCCTCGTTGACTGAGGGGCGGCTGCGGCCGCAACCGCGCTGGTCGATACCGATCAGAAAATAACGTTCGAGATCGAAGTGGCTGCGGTAGCTGCCGGAACGAAGACCACTGCCGGGGCCGCCATGGAGATAGAGGGCGGGCTTGCCGCGAGGATTGCCCGACGTCTCCCAATAGATTTCGGCTCCATCCCGCATTCGCAGCAGGCCGGAATCCAACGGCTCCCTGGAAGGTTCCTTCGTCATACCCGCTTGATATAGCGCCGGGCGGCACGGTCAATCGCCCAGAGGCGCCCGACCGGGCGGCGGCCAACCGCCGCCCGGCTCGTATCACCGTTGCGCCTTGCCACGCCGCGTCAGCCCGCCGATGGCAGCAAGCGTCACGATCGCCATCGCGGCCGCATAGCCGATCAGCGGCCATGCCGTATCGCCATCAAGGACGAGCACAAACACCGTCCCCACCACGCCGACGATCAGGCTCTGGATGCAGAAATGCAGCGCCACGGCCGTTCCCGCAACGTCGGAGAATTCCTGCAGCGCGCCGTTCGCCGTCACCGCGGTGGTAACGACTATGCCCACGGCCACGAGCCACATCGGCAGAATGAACGCGACGAAGGACGGCTCCAGCCACAGCTGGCCTGCCAGCAGCATTGCCGCACCGACGAGCAACAGGATCATGCCGCGAGCCACGCTTCCCGGAATGCCCCAGCGAGCGACGAAGCTCTTGGCAAACCGGGTCGTCACGATCATCGCCAGCGCCACGGTGGCGAAGGCGAGGCTGAATTGCAGCTCGCTCATGCCCGCACCGGCCATCAGCACACGCGGCGCCGTGGAGAAGAACACGAAGAACGTGCCCATCGCCGTGCCAAATGCGCAGGTATAGGCCCAGAAGGCAGGGCTGCGCAGGATCGGCAGGAAACCGCTCCCGCCTGAGCCCGCCCGCTGTATCGGCCGGGTCTCGTGCCAGGTCGGCAATGCGATCGCCAGCATGGCAACGGCCGGCAATCCCAGCGCCACGAAGATGCCGCGCCAGCCGAAACCGCCGGCGATCAATGCCCCGGCAATAGGCGCGAGCGCAGGAACGAACGCCAGCATCGCGTTCATCAGGCTATAGATGACCGTGCTTTCCGGCCGTTCGGCATAGACGTCGCGGATCGTCGCGAACAGCGCGACCAGCATCGCCGACGCGCCGATCGCCTGCGCGAGCCTCAGCGCCAGGAATGGCCACGCCGTTTCCGTCCACGCCAGGGCGAAGGACGCGCCGGCAAACAGCAGCGCCCCGCACATCAGCACAGGGCGGCGGCCGATCCGGTCCGATAGCGGCCCGAATAGCAGTTGGCCCACGCCGAGCACGATCATGTAAAGCGTCAGCGTAAGCTGGATGACGCCCGGCGTGGTGCCTAGGATGCCGGGCATCGACGGAACCACCGGCAGGTAGATGTCCATGCCAAGCGATGCGAGCAGGTTGAAGGGAGCCAGCAGCGCACGCGCCACCGGCAGGCTGTAGGTCCACAGCCGGGGTTGTTGGATAGGCATATCGAAAATCCGCACGAATGAATGAGATTCGGCGGCGATCTGCGTCGCTAAAGAAAGGTTGGGATCGAACAGAACGCCGCAACAACAAGAAGGCTGTTGCGGCTTACCGGTCTGCTTTTTTCGAACCCATGGCGACTACTCGGCTGTCGTGTCGGCGAATGAATGGCTGGCTCATACCAGCAGCCGTCAATGACCGCAAGGCAAGCGCCAAGGTCCAGCTAGCGCGCCAGCGCTCGCACGAACCGCTCCAGATGGTCACGCACGAAAAGGTCGACCGCCCCGTCCGGCGAGAACCCCCACAGCAGCAGCGCCCCCTGCCACTGCGCGACCATCAGCCGTCCGACGCCCTCAGGCGCGCCGGGTGTCGCCGCGAAACATTGGTCGAGTGCCGCCACAAGTGTCTCAACCCACGCGGCGCCGCGCGCGCGCAGCTCCGGATCGCGCAGATCCTCCCGCAATATCCGCAGGTTGTCGGCGTAGGTGTCGATGTCGCCGTAACTTCCGGACAGCTTTTGAAGCAGCAGCACCGCCCCTTGCGGCGAGCGCTCGGCCTCTTCCGCGAAACGCCTCGTGCGTTCCTCCAGCCCCTGCCACGCGTGAACCAGGGCGGCATGCACCAGCATCTGCTTGGTGCCGAACCGCTGCACCAGGGTCGCGCCGGAAAGCCCGCTGCGTTCGGCCACCGATGCGAATGTCACGCCTTCCGCGCCACGCTCCTGCATCAGCACATGAACATGGTTGAAAATCGCCTCGTCGGGCATCTTCCGGGGTCTTGCCATGCTGCCTTCACGTTAGTAAACGAATGTTTGTTTATAAATAATCGAACCGCGCGGAGCAACCTGCCGCGACTGATGAATGAGGAAATCACGATGAAACTGCAAGGCAAAGTCGCTTTGGTAGCCGGCGCCACCCGCGGTGCCGGACGCGGCATCGCAGCCGAACTCGGTGCGGCCGGCGCGACCGTCTATGTGACTGGACGCACAACGCGCACCCGGCAGTCGGAATATCGCCGGCCCGAGACGATCGAGGAAACGGCCGAGCTGGTCGATACGCTGGGTGGCCACGGCATCGCCGTGCCGGTCGATCACCTGGAGTCGGACCAGGTGGCCGCGCTTGTGTCTCGCATCCGTGCCGAACACGGCCGTCTGGACGTGCTCGTCAACGATGTCTGGGGCGGCGAACTGTTCGTGGAATGGGACACGCCCGTCTGGAAACACGACCTCGAGAAGGGACTGCGCATGCTGCGTCTGGCGATCGACACGCACCTGATCACAGCGCACCACGCCCTGCCCCTGCTGATCGAACGGCCCGGCGGGTTGCTGGTCGAGGTCACCGACGGCACTGCCGATTACAACGCCGACCACTACCGCATTTCGCCCTTCTACGATCTCGCCAAGGTGGCCATCAACCGGCTGGGCTGGGCGCACGCGAAGGACCTCGCGCCGCACGGCGCAACCGCAGTTTCGCTCACGCCCGGCTGGCTGCGCTCGGAAATGATGCTGGAGCATTATGGGGTCTCGGAGGAGAACTGGCACGACGCCACGGCGAAGGAGCCAGATTTCGCGATCTCCGAAACACCACGCTATGTCGGCCGCGCCGTCGCGGCCCTCGCTGCCGACCCCGAGCGGGCCCGCTGGAACGGCCAGTCGCTCTCCAGCGGCCAGCTCGCGCAGGTCTACGGCTTCACCGATCTCGATGGGTCGCAACCGGACGCATGGCGCTACATCACCGAAGTGCGCGAAGCCGGAAAGCCCTCGGATACAACCGGCTACAGGTAGAGCCCATAAAAAAACCGCCGCGCTTTGAGGCGCGGCGGCTTTATATTTCGCGGCTGAGGATCACGCGTCAGCGCGAGACGAAGCAGCTTCCGCCGGCCGCCTTGTAGCGGGTGCAGAGCTGGATCGCCTCGTCGCGCGTGTTGGCCGGAATGCGAACCCGGTAATAGGTGCCGAGGCCATCGATGTCGGCGCGCACGATGTTCACGCCCCTGCCCTCCAGCACGTTGCCGTAACGACGCGCAAGATCCTGGTAGGTAGCCTGCGCGCCCTCGGCGGTCGGCTGCGAGGCGATCTGCATCGACCACGCGCTGGCCCCTGCCGCGGGTGCTGCAGCGGCCGGCGCAGAGACTGGCGTTGCCGCGGGCGTCTGCGTTGCAGGCTGCTGAACCACCGGCTGCTGCGGTGCGGCCGCTGCGGTTTGCTGCGGTTCGCGGCGCTGCGAAGGCACGACCGAAACGGTAGCAGGTGTCTCGACCGACGGCCCTTCATCCTGGGCGTCTGCGCCTGCTGGCGCCAGCGGCTGCGCATCGCCAACGGTGGCGGCGGCCAGATTGGTCTGCTCGGGCTGCGCCGGCGTCGGATCCTCGCGCGGCACCATGGTGCCATCCGAGCGAACGACCATAGTGCGAACGCGGCGCGGCGCGACAGCCAGCACGTCGTTGCTGGCTCCAACGCCTTCTGCCTCGGCCACCGGTTCGATGCGATCGTCTGCCTTCGGTGCGGCTGCGGCAACGTTCTGCTCGCCCGCGGCGGTGTCGTTTCCTGCGGCCGTCGGCTCTTCGACAGCTTCGCCTATCGCGGACGGGAGCGCTGCCTGCTGCTCGCTGCCGGCCTCGATATTGACCGGTTCCTCGGAGGTGCTGATAAGCCGCTCCTGCTCCGGCGCCGCGTCCGAGGCGCCGCCTGTGACGCGCTGATAGACCTCGTTGTCCTGGTTAGGCACGGTCGTACCGCCGGGATTTTCCGGCCGCACCTTCATCGGATCGTCGCCGGCGCGCACGATAGCCGGCTCATCGGAGCCACCGCCGAAAAGCGACATCGCGAAGACACCAACGCCGCCAACCACGGCCACGCCCGCAACGACCGCTGCAATCATCAGGTTGCGGTTGCGCGGATAGGTCCGGGCAACCGGCTCGTCCTCGTAGGAGGACATGGCGATCGCCTGTTCGAGATCGGTCTCGTAGTTGAAATCGTCGTCCGCGAACCCGTTATCCGTCTGCCACTGCCCTTCGCCGACAGCGTAGGCATCGGCCGATGGCTGCTGGTGATCATGGGAGGCTTGCGCAGCCGATGCCGAGGAGGCAGCCGTCGCTGCATAGGCAGCGGCTCCGGTGGCCGCGGCTGCAACACCCCACTCGGGTGCGCTCGACGGCTGGGCTGCCGGCGCGGGCTCGTCCATGGACATGTCGCCGAACGCCTGCGCGATCTCGCCCTCGAGATCGTCGTAGAGACCGTTCGAAGGCGCCGGTGCGCCATAATCGGGTTCTGGAATGTCGAGATCGTCGACCATGGCCTGAGCGGACTCGGCAACGTCGATGGTCTCGATGTCCGGCGCGGCACTGGCCGCCGCCGCTGCCCCTGGAGCAGCCGGGCTGAACGTCCGTTCAGGCTGCCATGTGGCAAGCGCCTCGACGCCGCTGGCCTCGGGCTGCTGCTGCATTTCCGGCTGGCTTTCGGGTTCCTTGATTTCGGGCTCGGAATCGAGACCGAATATCTCGGCGAAGGTATCTTCGAGCGGCGTGTCCGCCTCGGCCTCAAAAGGCGCTTCCTCGGCCTCGTAGGTCTCGGCGGTCAGCGTCTCGGCAGCCGGCGCTTCAGCA
The DNA here is from genome assembly GCF_040970315.1 of Neoaquamicrobium sediminum. Lineage (NCBI taxonomy): Bacteria > Pseudomonadati > Pseudomonadota > Alphaproteobacteria > Hyphomicrobiales > Phyllobacteriaceae > Neoaquamicrobium > Neoaquamicrobium sediminum. Next base: position 468,553 of record NZ_JAZHFV010000003.1, read on the forward strand.
GGCTCGGCAGCCGGCGCAGTCTCGCGCATCGCCGCGAAGTTCGAGCGGCCAAATGTGCTGACGGCAGGCTTCCAGTCGTCGACTGGCGCTACAGCCACGGGCGCAACGATCGGTTGCGGCTCCTCATGCGCCGCTTCAGGCTGCGCTGAGCCCTCGCCAAGCAATGCACTCAGCTCGTCTTCAAGGCTGAGTTCTGCGGCAACACTCTCTTCGGGTGCGGGTTCCGTCTCATCTGCGGGCGCGAAAAAGACCGGCCCGAATGACTCCTCGCTGGAAGTCGCTTCAGGCTCGCTTTCGGCAAACGGCTCGGGCTGCCAGTCGTCGGCGGCGGGGTCGATCGCGCGTGACGGCGCGATGGCAGGCTCGACGGCAGCGGCGAGCTCCTGCTCCAGCATGCCGAAATCCATATCAACCTCGGCCATGCCGTCGTCGCCCTGGGCGGACGCTGGCGAGGATTCCTCCGCCCCGAAATCGACAGGCTCTTCCGTACGCGTAGCTTCGGCGGCGTTGTAAGCACCCCCCTCGTAGGTTTCTGCCTCGAAGGCCTCCGGCTCTTCGGAAGGAGCTTCGAAACGGGCGTCCTCGCCAACCAGTTCGCGCTCGAGCGACATCTCGAAGTCGTCTTGCACAGGTACCGAGCTGGTGGCGGCAACCGCCTCCGGCTCCGACGCCATCTCGACGGCATCGTCCTCAACCATCTCCGGCTCGGGATCGAAGGCGTGCACCTCGTCCTCGACGAAGGCTTCTGCCGCCATATCGAAATCGATGGAGGCGTCGGCGGCTTCGACCGGCTGGGACTCGCTATGGTGCTGCGCCGGCTGATACTCGTCCTCGGCCTCGGCAGCATGCTGCCACTCCGGCTCCGAGGCCTGCGCCTCGGGCTCTTCGCTTTTCGGCTCGTCGAATTCCCTGAAATCGAGATCGCCCATCAGCTCTTTTTCAAGATCGAGGTCGAGGTCGAAATCGTCCTGTGCAACGGGCTTGGCGGACTCGGGCGCTCTTGGGGCCTGCCCCATGATGCGCGTCAATTCCGCGAAGGGATCGTTGTCCGAAAATTCCGTAAAATCCGAGCGCCTGCTCTGGTTTGTGTCTGCCATGCTTTTTCCCGCACTCATACTGGGTCGGACGCCGGCGACGTCACTTGGGGTTGGCCCTACCAGCGCATTGTGGGTAAAAGGTGACAGAACGTTTGGTGAACCTTAGCGCATTTCCGCAGGCGCTTCGGCACCCACCAACGCAAGGCCGGATGTCAAAACATCCGAAACGGCCTGCACCAGACCCAGTCTGGCATGCGTCAATTGTGGGTCGTTAACCTTAACAAACCGTAAGTCCGGGTTGTCGGTGCCGCGATTCCAGTGCGCGTGGAACACTTGCGCGAGATCGTAGAGGTAGAAAGCGAGCCGGTGCGGCTCCATGGCCTGGGCCGCGGCCTCGATCAGCCGGGGGTATTCCGTCAGCTTGCGGATGACGGCGATTTCGCCCTCGTCGACCAGCAGCCGGGCGGCCTCCTTCATCGAGGCGCGCTCGATCCAGCTATCGCCAAGCTGCTCCTTCGCCTGCCGGAACACCGAGTGGCAACGCGCCGAAGCGTACTGGACGTAGAAGACCGGATTGTCCTTCGACTGCTCCGTCACCTTCGCGAAGTCGAAATCGAGCGGCTCGGAATTCTTGCGGTAGAGCATCATGAAGCGGATCGGATCGCGGCCGACCTCGTCGACAACCTCGCGCAGCGTGACGAACTCGCCCGAGCGCTTGGACATGCGCACCGGTTCGCCATCACGAAACAGCTTCACGAGGTTGCACAGCAGGATCGTCACATCGACAGTCCCGCCGGACAGCGCCTTGCCCAGCGCTTCCATGCGCTTGACGTAGCCGCCATGGTCGGCACCGAGAATGAATACGAGCTGTTCGAAACCGCGACCGATCTTGTCCTTCATGTAGGCGACGTCGGCCGCGAAATAGGTGTAGGCGCCGTCCGACTTGATCAGCGGACGGTCCATGTCGTCGCCAACATCGGTCGAGCGGAACAGCGTCTGCTCGCGGTCTTCCCAGTCGTCGTTCTTCTCCCCCTTGGGCGGCGGCAGCTTGCCCTTGTAGACATGGCCGGACATCGTCAGGTCGTTGATCGCGGTGCGGATCGCCCCGCCATTGCCGGCATGCAGAGAGCGCTCGGAAAAGAACACCTCGTGATTGACGTTAAGCGCGGCAAGGTCCTCGCGGATCATCGCCATCATCGCGTCGATCGTCCGGTCCTTGACGAGCGCGAGCGCCTCGGTCTGCGGCATCGACAAAAGCTTCGGGCCGAATTCGTCGGCCAGAGACTTGCCGACGGGCACCAGATAGTCGCCAGGGTAAAGCCCCGCCGGAATCTCGCCGATGTTTTCCCCCAGCGCCTCGCGGTAACGCAGCATCACCGAGTTGGCGAGCACGTCGATCTGCGCGCCGGCGTCGTTGATGTAATATTCCTTGGTGACGTCGTAGCCGGCAAATCCCAGGATATTGGCCAGCGCATCGCCCACCACCGCGCCGCGGCAGTGGCCGACATGCATCGGCCCGGTCGGATTGGCCGACACGTATTCGACATTGACCTTCTTGCCGCCGCCGGCAGTCGACCTGCCGTATTCGGTTGCAGCGTCGAGCACGTCGCCGAGCCGCGCCTGCCAGAACCCGTCGGCCAGCCGCAGATTGACGAAGCCGGGACCTGCCACGTCGGCGGCGGCCACGTCGGCGTCATCGCGAAGCGCGCCGGCGATCTGTTCGGCGAGCGCGCGCGGATTCTGACCGAGCCCCTTGGCCAGCACCATCGCCGCGTTCGTCGCCAGGTCGCCATGGCTGGGATCGCGCGGCGGCTCGACGGTGACGCGCGCAAGGTCGGGTCGCTCGCCCGCCGGGGTCTTCAGGTCGAGCGTTTCGATGGCCTTTGCGATGCGGGTCGCGAAATCCGCGAAGATGTTCATGATGACGACTCTGTCGGAATGTGGAAAGGAGCGGCCATAGCGGTCGCAAAGTCGCGCTTCGCCTAGCCCAAATCGGGAGTCCGGTCAAACAAGCGCCGGTGCTCCTTGATCGCGTAGGTGTCGGTCATGCCGGCGATGAAGTCGGCAACGTCGCGCGCCTTGATCCGGTCTTCCGCTCTATCCAGCCCCTCGCGCCAGCCCTCCGGCATGTCGCGCGGGTTGGCGAAATAGTGGCCGAAGAGATCGCGCACGATCGTGTCCGCGCCCTCACGCACCGCCATTACGCTCGGGTGGCGGTAGAGATTGGCATAAAGGAATGTCTTCAGTTCCTTCTCTTTCGCCGCCATGTCATCGGAAAAGGTGACGACCGGCCGCCCCGCATTGTGAATATCGGCGCTCGACCGAGGCTTAAGCGCATCGAGATTCGCGCGCGCGGTGCCGATCACGTCCTCGACCATGGCGGTTATCTGCCGGCGCATCAGTTCGTGGCCGGTTCGCACGTCATCGAGCCGAGGGTATTTGGCGCGCACGGCGGCGAGTATGCCCGCAGGCAGCGGAACCGCGTCAAGCATGCCGAGGCTGAGCAGCCCCGCGCGCAGCCCGTCGTCGATGTCGTGCGTATTGTAGGCGATGTCGTCGGCAATCGCCGCCGCCTGCGCCTCGACGGACGCGAACCTGTCCAGCTCGAGATCGAACAGCTCGGAGAAGTTGACGATGGTCGCCGGCACCGGCCCGGCAAGTCCCCTTCCCTCGCAATCTGTCAGTGGTCCGTTGTGCTTGACCAGCCCTTCCAGCGTCTCCCAGGTCAGGTTCAGACCTTCGAACTCCGCATAGCGCCGCTCGATGCGGGTGACGATACGCAGCGACTGCGCATTGTGGTCGAAGCCGCCCCATGGCTTCATCATCGCATCCAGCGCGTCCTCGCCGGTATGGCCGAAAGGCGTGTGGCCGAAATCGTGCACCAGAGCGATGGCCTCGGCCAGATCCTCGTCCACGCACAGTGCACGCGCAAGCGCCCGCGCGATCTGGGCGACTTCGATCGAATGCGTCAGCCGCGTACGATAATGGTCGCCCTCATGCGCGATGAAGACTTGGGTCTTGTGCTTGAGCCGCCGGAACGCGGTGGAATGAATGATGCGGTCGCGGTCGCGCTGGAACGGCGTGCGCGTCGGGCTTTCCGGTTCATCGTAAAAGCGGCCGCGCGTCAAAGCCGGGTCGCATGCATAGGCTGCACGCGGCCGGTAGCCGAAGCCGATCCCGTCGAAAGATGCTGACAATTCCGTCACCTGATGCCAAGCCCCGGTCGCCCGCTTGTTGACTTGCCCGTTGCGGCTTCATACCTATTGGGATGATGCAAACGCAAGGTGACAGCCATGGGCGTCGACGCGAAGAGCGGCATGAAAAGCGTTGAAATGAGCGAGACGGCGGCGAAGCGGATCACGCAGATCCTCGCCAAGGAGCCCGACAAGATTGCGCTGCGCGTCTCCGTCGAAGGCGGCGGCTGTTCCGGCTTTTCCTACAAGATGGACCTCGTCGATTCGCGCAACGATGACGACATCGCTATTGAGCGCGATGGTGCGACCGTTCTGATCGACGACCTCTCGCTTGTCTATATGGGCGGCTCGGTCATCGACTTCGTCGACGACCTGATGGGCCAGTCCTTCCAGATCAGGAACCCCAACGCCGTCGCCTCCTGCGGCTGTGGCACCTCGTTCTCGATCTGACGCGATGAAGATCGCCACCTGGAACATCAACGGCGTCAAGGCTCGCATCGACAATCTCGTGCACTGGCTGAACGACAGCCAGCCCGACATCGCCTGCCTGCAGGAAATCAAGACTGTTGACGAGGGCTTCCCACGCGCGGAGATCGAGGCGCTGGGCTATCACGTCGAGACACACGGCCAGAAAGGCTTCAACGGCGTCGCTATCCTCTCGAAGCTCCGCTTCGACGAGGTCAATCGCGGCCTTCCGGGGGACGATGAGGACGAGCAGGCGCGGTTCATCGAGGGCGTGTTCTCCACGCCGCACGGCGCCCTGCGCGTCGTCTCGCTTTATCTGCCCAACGGCAACCCCATCACCGAGGATCGCAAATACGGCTACAAGCTGCGCTGGATGGATCGGCTGCATCGTTGGGCGCAGGAACGTCTGGAGCTTGAGGAAGCGCTGATTCTGGCCGGCGACTACAATGTGATTCCCCAGCCGATCGATGCCAGGCGACCGGAGGACTGGGTCAACGACGCCCTGTTCCAGCCCGAGACCCGCGGTGCGCTGCGCAAGCTGGAATATCTCGGATTTACCGAAGCCATCCGCGCCGTCACCGATGCCGGTGACACATTCACATTCTGGGATTACCAGGCCGGCGCCTGGCAGAAGAACAACGGAATCCGCATCGACCACCTGCTCATGTCGCCGGAAGCGGCGAACCGGTTCGAGGCGGCTTCGATCGAGAAGCACGTGCGCGCTTGGGAAAAGCCGTCGGATCACGTCCCGGCAGTCGCCATTCTTCAGTAAACGGAAGCAGTTCGAGGCCGGTATCGCTCGGCGTCAGTTGGTGCCCTTGGCGAGCATGTCCTGCGCCAGCGCGATAGCGGTGCGGCGGTCGGCCTCCCCGGCAATCGCAAAGGCTTCTTCTTGCATGCCGCGGATCCACTGCTTGTCGGTCGGCTGTGCCCGCTCCAGCGCGGCCGTCATCATGGCCAGCCCCTTCACCGCCTTCCCACTCTGGAAAAGCAGGTTGCCAAGCGTGGCCTGCGCGCCCGCATGGCCCTTCTCGGCGGCAAGCTGCAGCCAGCGCCCAGCCTGCTGGATGCTCGACTTCATGCCGCCCTCGCCGTTGAGGAACATCTTGCCGATTTCGAACTGCGCCTTGGGATTGCGGTAGTTGGCGGCCGCACGCATGTAATATTCCTGCGCCGCTGAGGCATTCGCATGCACCGGCGTACCGGGAATGCCGGTGCGCGCATAACCTGCCAGCGCCACGAGCGCGTCGGAGACATAGCTTTCGTCGGGCGAACCGGGCTCCACATCCTGCGCGGCGATCGCCTGGAAGAACTTGAACGCCTCATAGTCGTTCTTCGTTACGCCGTCGCCTTCGGCATACATGCGGGCGAGCTTCCAGCGCGCGCCGAGCTGCCCGTTGTCCGCGGCGTATCGATAGGCTTCGACAGCCTGCTCCTTGTGGCCGCTCTGGTAGGCGGTGAAGCCCAGGCGGAACACCGCCCACGGGCTGCGCTTTTCATCGGGGCTGCCGATAACCGACTGATCCAGCGCATGCGCCCGCGGTGCGGCAACACCCAGCGCGCCGGCCGCGACCGTACACACAATGCCTGCCCTGACGACCGTACCTAGTGACATAATACCCTGTTGCTCCAGCCCCGCCCGGACCCGAATGTCACGCAGGAGACCGCGCTAGCCCATATGGGATGGCTGCTGGTCGGATACATCTGCGCTTTCATCGTCATCCTTGCCGCGGACGGCTGCGGCGTTGAATTTTCTTATGCCCGGCAGCTCTGACGGCACCGTTCAATGACGCCCGTGAGCTAGCTCTCGGTTTATGGCGGGAAGTGGGCAAATTTCCTTAAGGCCGGACCATAGCCTATCCGGGGCGAAACAAGTGTTGCCGGAAAGCCACAACGAAAAACGCCAGTGGCAAGCCACTGGCGTTCGTTCAATTCCATCGCCGGATGCCCGGCAACGCGCCCTATTCCGGCAGGATGCGCACGGCGCCCTTGTCGGCGCTGGCGGCAAACGCGGCATAGGCTTTCAGCGCCGTCGTCACGTTGCGCTTGCGCGGGCCGGCAGGCTTCCAGCCCAGCCTGTCCTGCTCCGCGCGGCGGGCGGCAAGCTCGTCGTCTGAAAGACGCAGGCCGATCGTGCGATTGGGGATGTCGATATCGATGATGTCGCCGTTGCGAACCAGCCCGATCGCCCCGCCCTGCGCCGCTTCCGGCGAGGCATGGCCGATCGAGAGGCCCGACGTGCCGCCGGAGAAGCGTCCGTCCGTCAGCAGCGCGCATGTTTTACCGAGGCCCTTCGACTTCAGGTAGCTGGTCGGGTAAAGCATCTCCTGCATGCCCGGCCCGCCCTTCGGCCCCTCATAGCGGATGACGACGACGTCGCCCGCCTTGACCTCGTTGCCGAGAATGCCCTTCACGGCCGCATCCTGGCTTTCGTAGACGACGGCCGGACCTGAGAACTTCAGGATCGACTCGTCCACGCCGGCGGTCTTCACCACGCAGCCGTCCAGCGCGATGTTGCCCTTGAGCACGGCAAGGCCGCCATCCTTCGAGAAGGGATGCTCGACCGAGCGGATGACGCCCTTTTCGCCGTCGGTGTCGAGTTCGTCCCAGCGGGCCTCCTGGCTGAACGCCGTCTGCGTCGGGATACCGCCCGGCGCGGCGCGGAAGAACGTCTTCACGGTTTCGCTGCTGGTGCGGGTGATGTCCCAGCGATCGATGGCGTCGCCCAGCGTCGCCTCGTGAACCGTCGGGCTGTCGCGATGGATCAGCCCGCCGCGCTCCAGTTCGCCGAGAATGCGCATGATGCCACCGGCCCGGTGCACGTCTTCCATATGCACGTCGTTCTTCGCAGGCGCGACCTTGGACAGGCACGGCACGTTGCGCGACAGGCGGTCGATGTCTTCCATCGTAAAGTCGATGCCGCCCTCATAGGCCGCGGCCAGGATATGCAGAACCGTGTTGGTGGAGCCGCCCATCGCGATGTCCAGCGACATCGCATTCTCGAACGCGCGCTTGTTGGCGACATTGCGCGGCAGCACGCTCTCGTCGTCCTGTTCGTAATAGCGCTGGGCCAGATCGACGATCAGATGGCCGGCCTCGACGAAAAGCCGGCGGCGGTCGGCATGGGTGGCGAGCGTGGAGCCGTTGCCGGGCAGCGACAGCCCCAGCGCTTCCGTCAGGCAGTTCATGGAGTTCGCCGTGAACATGCCCGAACACGAACCGCAGGTCGGACAGGCCGAACGCTCGATGACCTTGACGTCTTCTTCACTTACGCTCTCGTCGGCCGCAGCAACCATGGCGTCGACCAGATCGAGCGCATGCGTCTTGCCGTTCAGGACGACCTTGCCGGCCTCCATCGGCCCGCCGGAAACGAAGACTGCCGGGATATTGAGACGCATCGCGGCATTGAGCATGCCGGGCGTGATCTTGTCGCAATTGGAGATGCAGACCATGGCGTCGGCGCAATGCGCGTTGACCATGTACTCCACGCTGTCGGCGATGATCTCGCGCGACGGCAGCGAATAGAGCATGCCGTCATGCCCCATCGCGATGCCGTCGTCGACGGCGATTGTGTTGAATTCCTTGGCAACGCCACCGGCCGCCTCGATCTCGCGCGCGACGAGCTGGCCGAGATCCTTCAGGTGCACATGGCCCGGCACGAACTGCGTGAACGAGTTGACCACCGCGATGATCGGCTTGCCGAAGTCGCCATCCTTCATGCCGGTGGCGCGCCAAAGGCCGCGCGCGCCGGCCATGTTGCGGCCGTGGGTGGTGGTGCGTGAACGATAGGCGGGCATGGCGTTTCCAGTTCAACGTTTCTTTGTTGGCCTATACTACCGGCAAACGGACACGATGTCAGCGACCGTACCGGCGGGTACTCCCCTCCGATACGGCCCTGACATCATGCCGTCAATAGGCTTCGCCTGGCGCCGGTCAGGCGCGGTCGGTCTCGCCGGCATGGGCGCGCCGTTCCATATCGGCGACCTGCTCCGGCGTGCGTTCCTCGCCGTCGGGCTCCTCCTTGATGAAGATCGACAGGAGTACGGAGCCGAGAATGAGCACGCCCACCACCCCGAGCGCCAGCTCCGAAGGCAGCTTGTACCAATGCGCCACGATCATCTTGGCACCGACGAAGATCAGCACCAGCGAAAGACCGTGCTTGAGGAAGCGGAACTCCCGCATCATGCCCGACAGCACGAAGAACAGCGCCCTCAGACCCATGATCGCGAACACATTGGACGAGAACACGATGAACGGATCGTTGGAGATCGCCAGCACCGCCGGGATCGAGTCGATCGCGAACACGAGGTCGGTGATCTCGACCGTCACCAGCACAAGGAACAGCGGCGTCATGAACAGGACGCCGTTGCGCCGGGTGAGGAACTTCGAACCTTCGTAGTCCTCGGTCACGCGCCCGGTGCTGCGCAGCCATTTGACGACCCGGCTGTTGCCGGGGTCGGCCATGTCTCCGTCCGAGGTCATCATCTTGTAGCCGGAGATGAGCAGCACGACGCCGAGGATCATGCCGACCCAGAAGAACTGATCGACGAGCTTCACACCCGGCACGATTAGCGACAATCGCATCACGATGGCGCCCACGATGCCGTAGAAGAGAACGCGGTATTGCGCTTCCTGCGGCACCTTGAAGTAGGCGAAGATCAGGGCGATCACGAAGATGTTGTCGAGCGAAAGCGCCTGCTCGACGAGATAGCCCGTCAGGAACTCGGAACCGCGCTGCGGTCCCTCGAAGTAAAAGATGCTGGCTGCGAAAAGCATCGCCAGCGAGACATACCCGCCGACGGTGAACAAGGCTTCGCGGGTGGAGATTACGTGGTCCTTGCGGTGCAGGACGAACAGGTCGAAGAAAAGGATCAAGGCGACGAACGCCAGGAATCCGGGCCAGAGCCACTCATGGTCAAACATGTTTTTGGAGTTTCGGTAGCGCTGCGTGGGCGCGTCGTCGATCGGTCCGACATCACAGGCGACGCCTCGCCTGCCAGAGGGGCCCGGCCCGGGTGACTGTGCGGAAAAATGGGCCTATCCCGGCAGAAATTCAAGGCCTTTCAGTCAATATCAGCCGAAAAAGCTGCTTGAGGTCCTTTTCCGGCAAACAAAAAAGCCCGGGGTGCCATGCCCCGGGCCTTTGAAATCGGTCGGCCTGCCGCCAGGCAGGCCGAAACGTGCTGCTTACCAGCTCAGCTTGTAGCCGACATTCAGCGCATAGGCCCAGCCGCTGTCCACCGCGCGGCCGGCGTTGGCGCCAAACACCTCTTCTGCGGATGTCAGGTAGGAAACGCCGACGCCGCCGCGTAGCTCGCCGCCCCATGTGTCCTTCACCGAACCGCCCAGCGCTACGGTCCACGTGTCGCTCGACAGGTCCCAACCCGTGCTGACGCCCTGATCCCAGGTCAGGCTCGCCAGACCCGAAATGCGGTCGTTGAAGGCATGTCCGACGCCTCCGGTAACCGTCCAGCCGTCCTTCCAGTTATAGACGTCGAGGCTGTCGGCCGGCGGAAAGTCGGGAACCGAGACCGCGAGCTGGTTCTGCACGCTCCAGTCCGTCCACTTGATCGAGCCGAATGCGAGCCAGCCCGGCGCGATACCGCTCTGAATCTTGAGTTCCAGGTTCTGCGGGAGATTGCCGGTACCGAAGGCGGCAGCATCGACACCCATCGCCGGCAGAGTGAAACGGCCATCGGCCCCGTAGGACGTGGAGGAGCGATAGAGAAGCTGCGTCCTGAAAGCGATCTCGGGGATGTCGTAGGCAACGCCGAGGCGATAGCCATAGTCGGTACCGTCCAGCGCGAGATTGGCGTTGGCCACGCCCGGAATGACCGAATTCACCCGCTCGTAGTCGAAGCGCTCCACGAAGGCGCCGCCGATGACGTAGAAGTTGCCACGCTCCATGCCGAACTTGGCGGCGCAGGTCAGTGCGAATTCATCGACCGTGAATTCTTCCCTCAGTTTGCCGGGAAGCAGACGCCCTTCGTAATTCACGCTGCCGCCATAGGCCTGCGTGTAGGTGCCCGCGCAGCTCAGCGGGTCGAACAGCCGCACCTTTGCGGCAATCGACGGGATGAAGTAGCTCTCCGTGTAATCCTTGCCGACGAGGCCGGGATCACCGTCGCTGGTGATCTTCCGGCTGGGACTGACGAACGTCACCCCGGCGCGAAAATCGAACTGTCCCGGTTCGTACAGAATGTCCGTATCCGCAGAGCCGCGCGAGAAGCCGCCAGCCTGCGCGCTTCCCGCTGCAAGCATCGTAGCCGCAAGCAGCGCCCCACCTATTGCATGATGTCTCATGGAAATCCCTCCTCTATGCCGCTCCCTCGGCACAACCTTGCCGAGAATGCACGAGGAGAGCGCTCCATCAAAGGGGGTAGGCCAGACCATCGGACGGTTGATGACATGCCCTGGCAGTCGACACCGCTCCTACGGAGCCGGTTTCGCCGCAACAAACCACCGGTAATCCATTGATATTGCGAGATAAGTTACGGCCCGTCACATTACGGCAACAATAAGCCGAAAATGCGCTAGGACCGCCACATTCCAACATGGCGGCCCTGCTGTTCGTCGATTGAAAGCCGAATCGTTCGGCTACCCGGCCTCGCGCACCCGTGCCAGCGCGGTCTCCAGCTTGGCTTTCGCGTCGACCAGCTCCGCCTGCTTCTCGCGCTCCGCATCCACGACGTCCGGTGCTGCCTTGGCGACGAAGTTCGGGTTGGCGAGCTTCTTTTCGATGCGCGCGATCTCGTCGGCGTTTTTGGCGAGTTCCTTGGAGAGCCGCGCCTCCTCCGCCTTGAGGTCGATCAGGTCGCCGAGCGGCAGGCATGCGGTTGCCTCGCCGATCACGATCTGCGCTACCCCCTTCGGCGCCGTTGCGTCGAACCCGACTTCGCCGATGCGCGCCAGCCGGCGGATCGCCGGGTCGTGCCGGGCAACGCGCTCGCGCGTCGTGGCGTTGGCGCCGACCATGACCAGCGGCGCAGTCGCGGCCGGCGGCACGTTCATTTCCGAACGCACGGAGCGGATGCCGGAGACGAGATCGACCAGCCAGTTGATCTCGGAGGCGGCTTCAGCATCCTCGAAATCGGGCGTCGGCCACGCGGCGTGGCAGAGCAGCGTGTCGCGCTCCTTGCCGGCCGTCTGCGCCCACAGCTCCTCCGTCATGAACGGCATGATCGGGTGGAGCAGCTTGTAGACCTCGTCGAGCACATAGGCCATGCAGGCACGGCTTTCGGCCTTGGCCGCCTCGTCCTCGCCGTTGAAGACCGGCTTCAGCAGCTCGACATACCAGTCGCAGAACAGGTTCCAGACGAACCGGTAAGCCGACGCGGAAGCGTCGTTGAAGCGATAGCCGGTGATCCCGTCCGTCACCGCAGTGGTCGTGCGGGTCAGTTCGGTGAGAATCCAGCGGTTGATCGTCAGCTTCGCGTCCTGGGGGCGGAAGTCCGGATTGCCGGCAACGCCATTCATCTCGGCGAAGCGCGTCGCGTTCCATAGCTTCGTGCCGAAGTTGCGGTAGCCGGCAATGCGTGCCGGGTCGAGCTTCACATCCCTGCCCTGCGCGGCCATGATCGCCAGCGTGAAGCGCAGCGCGTCCGCGCCATATTCGTCGATCAGGTCGAGCGGGTCGATGACGTTGCCCTTCGACTTCGACATCTTGGCGCCGTTCTTGTCGCGAACCAGCGCATGGACATAGACCGTGTGGAACGGCTCCTCGTCCATGAAATGCAGTCCCATCATCATCATCCGGGCCACCCAGAAGAAGATGATGTCGAAGCCGGTAACCAGAACGTCGGTCTGGTAGTAGGTGTCGAGTTCCTTCGTCTTTTTCGGCCAGCCGAGCGTCGAGAACGGCCACAGCGCCGACGAGAACCATGTGTCGAGCACATCCTCGTCGCGCGTCAGAATGTTGCCCGGCTCGAAATTCTCGAGCTGGTCCTTGACCCAGTCGCGCCACGGCGTGTCGACGGCGAGATAATATTCGACGGCCTGGTCGAGCGCTTCCTTCTCGGTCTTGGCAACGAAGACGTGCCCGTCCGGTCCGTACCACGCCGGAATGCGATGCCCCCACCAGAGCTGGCGCGAGATGCACCACGGCTCGATGTTCTCCATCCACTCGAAATAGGTCTTTTCCCAGTTCTTCGGCACGAAGTTGGTGCGTCCCTCCCGCACCGACGCGATTGCCGGCTGGGCCAGCGTCTTCGCATCCGCGAACCACTGGTCGGTCAGCATCGGCTCGATCACCACGCCCGAGCGGTCGCCGAAGGGCTGCATGATTTTCTTGCTTTCAACGTAGGGGATGTCGTTCCCCTCGTCGTCCTTGATCGTAACCGCAAGCCCCTCCGCATTGATCGCCTCGACGATCCGTCGGCGCGCCTCGAAACGGTCGAGACCGCGATATTCGTCCGGCACGAGGTTGATCCCGTCGACCTCGTCCTCGCCCGGCAACTCACCGGACTTGGCGATCTCCAAGGCCCGCGCTGCGTACACAGCATAAGGCTCGCCGTCGGCCCGCATGCTCGCGCGCGTGTCCATCAGGCGGTAAAGCGGAATGTGATTGCGGCGGGCGACTTGATAGTCATTGAAGTCGTGCGCGCCGGTGATCTTCACCGCGCCCGAGCCGAAGGTCGGGTCCGGATATTCGTCGGTGATGATCGGGATCAGGCGGCGATGCTCTTTCGGGCCGACCGGAATCTCGCACAACTTGCCGACGATCGGCGCATAGCGTTCGTCGGACGGATGCACGGCCACCGCGCCGTCGCCGAGCATGGTTTCGGGCCGGGTCGTGGCGATGGAGATATAGTTGCGCTCTTCCTGGAACAGCACGTTGCCGTCGGCATCCTTCTCCACATAGGTATAGGTCTCGCCCCCGGCCAAGGGGTATTTGAAGTGCCACATGTGGCCGGCGGCTTCCTTGTTCTCGACCTCGAGGTCGGAGATCGCCGTTTCGAATGTCGGGTCCCAGTTGACCAGCCGCTTGCCGCGATAGATCAGCCCTTCGCGATAGAGCGAGACGAACACCTCGATCACGGCCTCCGACAGGCCGTCGTCCATGGTGAAGCGCTCGCGGTCCCAGTCGCAGGACGCGCCCAGCCGCTTGAGCTGATGCATGATCGAACCGCCGGACTGCTCCTTCCAGCTCCAGACGCGGTCGATGAACTGCTCGCGCCCCATGTCGCGCCTTTTCAGCCCGCTTTCGGCGAGCTGGCGTTCGACCACCATCTGCGTCGCAATGCCGGCATGGTCCATGCCGGGCTGCCACAGCACGTTCTTGCCGCGCATGCGCTCGAAGCGGATCAGGATGTCCTGCAGCGTATTGTTGAGCGCATGGCCCATATGCAGCGAGCCGGTGACGTTCGGCGGCGGGATCACGATGGTGAAGGCTTCCGCGCCCGGCTTCGAGCCCGCTCCGGCGGCGAATGCGTTCGCATCCTCCCACGCCTGGGCGATCCGGGGTTCGACGGACTTGGCGTCGTAGGTTTTTTCGAGCATCGAAGCGATCCAACGGATTTCGGGAAGAAGATGTGCGCCGGTGTAAACCGGAAGCCCCCCGGCAAGTCAACTGCGCCGGAGGCCACGGGTTCCCGCCAACGAAAACGCCGCCCGGTGGGCGGCGTCGACAAAGTCAGTCGCACGGAAAGCGTCAGCCGCCGCGCGCGACCCGCTCGATCTCCTCGCGCACCAGCTTTTCCACCAGCGTCGGCAGGTTGTTGTCCAGCCAGTCCTGCAGCATCGGCCGCAGCATCTCTTCCGCCATCTCGTCGAACGAGCGGCGCCGGCTTGCGGCAAACACTTCCGAAAGCTCGCCGAATGCGGCAGCGACCTGCCGGCCGGCCTGATCGGAGATGATTGCAGGCTTGATCTGCATGCCCACCGGGTCGGCCTGCTCCTGCGCGTCGCCGACGGTCGGTGAAAGATCCTCGTCGTCCAGCGTGACGTCGACGCTGTCGGCCTCGAATGCGGCTTCCGCCATGGCAGGCTCCTGCGGTTCGTGCACAGCGGCAGCTTCCGGCGCGGGATCTTCCTTCACCTCGACGCTGTCGGCATAAGTCGATGGCGCTTCGATGCCTGCCATGTCCACCGGCTGCGCCACGGAGGCGACCGGTTCGTCGAGTTCGGCGCGGAAAGCCTCGACTTCGTCTCCCGCATTGTCGACAGCCTGCGCAACATCATCCTCGCCCGGCTGCCGGGCGGTGTCGCTATCCTCGATGATCCTGCGAATGGACGCGAGAATCTCCTCCATGGAGGGTTCGCGCTGTGCACTTCCGGTCTGTGCCATAACTCAAATCGCCGCCTTCTTGATCCGATTGCCGGCCCCGCCCGCCTGCATGCCAGACAGCGACCGAATCGTCCCTAGGCTAGACGACACTGCGCCGCGAGAGAATCCCCTCTCGCGGCGCAGCGCAGCTTTCGCACAAGTTTGGGTCTTTTGCGTCGCCGGGAACGGGCCTCAGCGGCCGTCGGGCGTGCGCGTGCCGATCCACTTATCCTTCACGGCATCGTAATGCTCGCGCGGATTGTAGTTTTCGACGGCCAGGCCGAGCCGGTCAGGCGAAAGCCTGCCCATCGCGGAAACGATGGCATAGCTGGCGGCCACCACGTCGCGCTCGGCAGAAGCAAGGTTGATCTGGGCGGTGATCACGTCGGCCTGCGCCTCGAGCACGTTGAGCGTCGTGCGCTGGCCGACGTCGCGTTCCTCGATCACGCCGGAGAGCGCGAGCTGCGCGGCGGACACTAGTTCGCGGTTGGCAGCCACCACCTCGCGCGCGGCGACATATTGCGTCCAAGCGGCCGTGACCGCCCGGCGAACGCTGTCACGCGCGACGTCGACCTCGATGCGAGCCTGTCCAAGCGATTCCTTGGACTGGCGTACCTGCGCCGAAACACGCCCACCCTGATAGATCGGGATCGTCAGGTTGAGGCCGATCGATGCGGAATTGGTGGTTCCGTCGCCCACCGCGCCGCCACCGACGCCCGGCAGGTTGGTGTCGCGGAAGCTGCTCGATACGCCTGCCTGCGCGTTCACCTGCGGCAGCAGGGACCCCTCGGTGGCCTTCACCACAAAGGAGGCCGCGTCGACCAGATGCAGCGTCGCACGTATGGCCGGATGCTCGTTCAGCCCCGCGCCAATGGCCGTTTCGATGCCGTTAGGCAGCAGTTTGGATATAGGCCGCGCACCCTCCAGTCGGCCCGGCCTGTCGCCGACGAAGTTGAGGTAGGCGGCTTCACTGACCTGCACCTGAGCGCGCGCAGCGCTCAACTGGGCAACGGCCGCGGCCTGCTGTGCCTGCGCCTGTGCAACGTCCGTGCGCGTGCCCTCACCCACCTCGAAACGCGAGGACGCTGCGCGAACCTGCTCGCTGAGGAAGTCCAGGTTGCGCTCACGGAAGACGGCGATCTGGCGATCGCGAAGCACGTCGAGATAGGCGGCCGCCGCATTGAAGAGAATGTCCTGCTCGCTGTTGCGCAGGCTCTCGTTGGATGCACGCACTCGCGACTCGGCGGCGCGCACATTGTTCTGCGTCTGGAAGCCGTCGAACAGCGATTGCTGGATCTGCACGCCGAAGGAGCCCGCACGAACCTCGCCGCTGTTGTTGCTGCTGGTATAGGTGAGGCTGCCGGTCGCGCCGATCACAGGACGCCAGCCCGATTTGGCAATCGCAACACCCTCGTCCGTCACGCGCACGCCGGCACGCGCCGAATTCAGGCTGGAATTGTTCTGATAGGCCTTAGCCATCGCGCCATGAATCGTCTCGGCCAGAGACGGCACGACGAAGGACAGAACCCCCGACAGTGCAACCGCAGCAAAAAGGCCTTTGCGAACAACAGACACGAACCACCTCTTAAAGTCTCGACGGGACCTGCCTGAAGCACCCCAACCGAATTGATCCATCGCCGCTGTACGACGAGCAACATAACTATCGGACCTCGCATTCAAGCGATTCCGCTCGCTCCCGTGCTCGACGCTATACCACTTTCCCGCTCGAGGGCGTTACAGATAGGTAACAATTCAGGACTTTTTAAACTTCAGCGTCCTCTAAAACTCGAATGCGGGCTCGCGCCGGAACTCCGCCAGAGGCTTGACGGCCGCGTTGAAACCGTGACGGCGCGACACCAGGCCGTCTTCCTTGACGTAGAGCGTCGCCCAGCCCGAATTGCCCTCGCCGACCACCGCAACGAGCCGTCCGCCCTCGTTGAGCTGGTCGAACAGCGCGGGAGAAACCTCATCGACCGCGCCGTTGATGAAAATGACGTCGTAGGGCGCCTGCGCGGCGTGGCCGTCTGTCAACGGTCCCTCGACCACGGAAACGTTCTCGCAGCCAAGGCTGGCAAGCACCTCATTGGCGCGCCCTGCAAGCTCCGAATCGCTTTCGACCGCGACCACGAAGCTGGCGAGCCTGGAAAGCACGGCGGTCGAGTAGCCGGTTCCGCAACCCACATCGAGCACGAGATCGCCCGCGCGCACGCCGGCAAGCTGCAACAGCCGCGCGAAGGGCGACGGCTCCATCAGGAAGCGGGCAGGCTTTCCGTCGCGCGCCGGAGCAACCTCCAGATCCTCGTCGATATAGGCAAGCGCACGCTTGGCGGCAGGCACGAAATCCTCACGCGGTAGCGTCAGCATCGCACTCAGAATGGCGACATTCGTCACATCGGTCGTGCGCACCTGGCCATCGACCATCTTGACCCGCTGTTCGTGGAAATCGGCCGTCATGTCTCAACCCGTCCGGCGCCGCGCCGGCGCTCTGCCCAATCGGATAGAACATCGCCTTCCCGGAAAGCCCGGCGTCCGCCAGAAGGCGTGACCCGACGATGTGCTACATGTTCCGCGCGGGTGTGACAAAATTCGCCCGCACCGTCAATGAAGCACTTAGCGATCCGAATGCCGCACCTCAAGGGCGCCGAACACCCTTTGTTGGATAATGCCGGGCATCTTTTGAGATATAGGCGCCAGCCCTTTACCGTCCCAATCGCCGATGCGGCTGAACCGGCAACGCGCCTGTCGTCCCGCTGCGCAGGAAAATACAAGCCGAGATGTAGGAAGAAACCGCCTGGAAGTCGCGAATTGGAGGCCTCGCCCGGAATCGAACCGGGGTGCAAGGATTTGCAGTCCTCTGCGTAACCACTCCGCCACGAGGCCTCGACGCATGCGCGTTTGCAGGCGCCTCAATAGGTTGAGGCGCAAACCGCGTCAAGCGCCGGCTGTCCGTTCTGAAAGAAATCCGCGGCGCCATTCCGAATAAGGTTCACGGAACGCTTCGACATGACCGGCGCTATGCGGTCCGCCGTCTGCCCTATTCCGGCTTGCCGTTGATCCACTCCACCTTTTGCCCATACAGCGGCACCGTCGAGATCGACATCTTGGCGGAGCCGTCCTGCACCTGCCGCGAATGGGCCAGATAGATCAGTGTGTCGTTGGCCTTGTCGTAGATGCGGTTTACCACCTGTTCCTTCCAGATCAGGCTGATGCCCTGCTTGAAGACCTCTTCGCCATCCTCGCCCAGCTCGATTTCGCCGATCGTGATCGGTCCCGTCTGGTTGCACGAAATTGCTGTGTCCGACGGATTCTCGAAGTAGTTGCCCTTGCGCAGCCGGTCGATGATGCCCCGGTCAAAATAGGAGACATGGCATGTCACGCCATCCACCTCGGGATCCTTGATCGCCTCGACAATGATGTCGTTGCCCGTCCAGTCGACGCCCACCTCGCCAACCTGCTCGGCCCATGCCGTGCCGCACACCGACATCGCAATCGCGACGCTGCCGAACCATTTGATTGCCCGCATTCCTGCTCTCCTCGTTTCGCGCATCAGCGTCTGTCGGTCTTGTCTAGCGGCTGCCGCTCACGGGCGCGCCGCCTGCCCCGCTTTTCGGCCCACCAGACCTCCGAGCGGCGCCGCCACCGCCGGACAGTGGCAAATTCGTACGAAAGAATAACGAGGCCCACGGGGATCATCCAGAAGCCGAGCACGGGAAGGAAGCCGAAGCATCCGAGAAACACCAGCAGCCCGCCGATGACGATGCGCAGCAGACGTGACTGCGGCATGGTGATCTCACGGCCGAGCAACCTGATCGTGCGGGTCCTGCCCTCGTTTTCTTCCGATTCATCCATCCAATGCCACCTTTCCGGCCCTGCCGGCACGCTGTGTCCGCGACATATGAGGCGCACGTTTGGCCAAAGCCAGTTGGCAAATGACAAAAAGCCGAAAAAATCGCAGAATGGCGCTTTGCAAAGCGGAAAACTGTTTGCTATAGGCTGCCCCGTTCACATGAGCAGGCTATTCCCCGGTAGCTCAGTGGTAGAGCAACCGGCTGTTAACCGGTTGGTCGCTGGTTCGAATCCGGCCCGGGGAGCCACTTTTTCCAGGATTTACAGCATCTGAGAGCGCTTCGGCCCGAGCGCCCACCGCGGTGTTTTCGAGCCTGCCGGGGCGCCCCCGCCCGCGTTCCCCGGCAGACCCTTGCCTGACGTTCGCCCCATGGACCCCCGTCAGGGCCGGCATGCGCCGACGCAGACAGCCAAGCAAGCGACATGCCCGCCGGCCTGTCCCAAAACGGAGCAGCACCGGTGCGCCGTGCAGAGATCCGTCAAATGCCTTTTGCCGGCATGGCAGCAGCGGTTGGTCCAGCCTCTTGCAGAATTGCGCGAACGCATGACAAATTGCGGCCTGAAAACGTTTGCCTTTCGGGCGACATGCCGCAAGGCGGGCCCGTACCGCTACGGATCACAGAGGACGCAACCATGTCGGCAGCAACTCCGGACGTTTCCGGCGAAACGTCTGCAATCAGGCTTGATGCCGCCAACTTCGCCGAGGTGACGCGCGGCATGCCGGTCCGTGCGCGCATGATGCTGTCGGTCGCGATGGGCCTGCCGCGCGGCGCGCTCACAGTGCGCACGCCCGAGGGTCTTGTGCTGGAGATGGGAGGCAAGACCCCCGGCCCGCATGGCGAGGTGATTCTGCACAATTGGAACCTGCCCGGCCGCGCCTTCACCGGCGCCACCATCGGCGTCGCCGAATCCTACATGGACGGCGACTGGGAAAGCCCGGACGTCACCACGCTGCTGGAACTCTTCGTCATCAACGAGGAGGCCGGCGAGACGGTCGCCGGAGGCGCAAGCTGGCTGCTGACGGCCGTGCAGCGAGTCCGACACTGGCTCAACCAGAACACGCGCACCGGCTCCAAGCGCAACATTTCCGCCCATTACGATCTCGGCAACGCCTTCTACAAGGAGTGGCTCGATCCTTCGATGACCTATTCGTCGGCGCTCTATTCGACAGGCGCCAACGATCTGGAAAGCGCGCAGGCGGCCAAGTACAGGGCACTGGCGCAGGATGCCGGCATCGGTCCCGGCGATCATGTGCTCGAGATCGGCTGCGGCTGGGGCGGCTTTGCCGAATTCGTCGCGCGCGAGATCGGTTGCCGCGTCACCGGCCTGACGATCAGCCGCGAGCAGCACGACTTCGCCAAGGCCCGGATCGCACGGGCCGGCCTGTCCGACCGCGTCGAGATCAAGTTCCAGGACTATCGCGACGAGACCGGCCGCTACGACCGCATCGCCTCCATCGAGATGTTTGAGGCGGTCGGCGAGAAATACTGGCCCGTCTTCTTCGGCAAGGTGAAGGACTGCCTCAAGGCCGGCGGCACGGCTGGCTTCCAGATCATCACCATCAAGGAGCATGCCTTCCAGCGGTATCGGGCACGGCCGGATTTCATCCAGCGCTACGTCTTTCCCGGCGGCATGCTGCCGACGCCGTCGATCCTCAAGGCGCTGGGCGCCGACCACGGCCTCACCTTCGCGCGCGAGCGCATCTTCCCGCAGGACTATGCCCGCACGCTCGCCGAATGGCGCACGCGCTTCCGGGGATCGTGGGAAAAGATCGTGCCGCTCGGCTTCGACGACCGGTTCCGCAAGCTGTGGGAGTTCTACCTGCATTATTGCGAGGCCGGCTTCCGGGCCGAATACATCGACGTGCGCCAGGTCATCTACAAGGCCTGAGAGCCGGCGGCGGGATCGCCTATTGATCTGCCGCAAGGCTTCGTGAAAGGATGTATACAGAGCGGGGAGGAAACGCGGCAGCCGCACAGGCGCCGGGTAACGCTCATGGAGGAGATTAGACATCATGAAGCAACTTTTGGCTGCATCCGTTTTCGCGGGGCTCCTGGCGACGACGGCGTTCGCGCAGGACACCTACAATCTGAAGTTCCAGAGCAGTGACACGTCGGGCACCGCCGCCTTCGAAGTCCAGCAGGACTGGGCCAAGCACGTGGGCGAGCTTTCGGACGGGCGCATCACGGTGGAGATGCTGCCGGTCGGCTCGATCGTCGAATACAACGAAACGCTCGACGCCGTCGGCGCCGGCATTCTCGACGGCCATATCACCGACAGCTCCTATTTCACCGGCAAGGACGCTGCCTTCGCGCTGATCGGCAATCCGGTAGGTGCCTATTCGAGCCCCGAGGAACTGCGCGCCTTCTTCAATGACGGTGGCGGCACGGAGCTCTATAACGAAATCCTCGCCCCTTACGGCGTGCACTTCATCGGCCCCGCCGCCCAGACCGCAGAGGCGATCCCGTCCAAGGTGCCGATCGACAGTGTCGAGGACTTCAAGGGCGTGAAGATGCGCGCACCCGAAGGCATGGTGCAGTCGGCCTTCGCCGCCGCGGGCGCCTCGCCCGTCAACCTGCCCCAGTCGGAGGTCTTCACCTCGCTCGACAAGGGCGTCATCAGCGCCGCCGACGCGACCACGCTCGCGACCAACGATTCCATGGGTCTGCACGACGTCGCCAAGCATCCCATCTGGCCGGGCTTCCATTCCCTGCCGCTCAACGAGGTGTCGATCACCAAGGCGACCTGGGACGGCATGCCGGACGACCTGAAGGAAGTCCTCACCCAGTCGGTCAAGGACTATGCGGAGGACCTGGCCACGCGCATCCGCGCACGCGACGAAGAGGTGGCTGAAAAGCTGCGCGCGCAGGGCGACGTGACCATCCACACCTGGTCGGAGGAGGAAAAGAAGAAGTTCCGCCAGATCGCCCAGGAGCAGTGGCAGCCTTACGGCGAGCGTTCGGAGAACGCGCAGAAGGTCTACGAAAAGCTCACGACCTACCTGAAGTCCGCGGGACTTCTCTGACGCCTATCGGGCTTTGACTGACACGGCCGGGTGGCGGGCCCGGCCGGCAATGCGAGGAGAATCGGCATGGCTTCCGGGGACAATCCTCGCGAGGAGGTGCGGGACGAGGCGAACGATACGCTTTCGCGGCTCCTGATTCCGTTGGCGCCCGTTTTCGCCGCGGCCTTCCTGCTCATAACCGCCTTCACCTTTTACGAAGTGGTTATGCGCTACGTCTTCAATGCCCCCACCATCTGGGTGCACGAAACGACGACAGCCCTCACCGCGCTTTGCTTCGCTTTCGGCGGGGCCTACTGCCTGGGCACCAACCGCCATATCCGCGTCGTGCTGATCTACGATTCCGTCTCGCAGCGCGTCAGGCGGCTCCTCGATGTCGCCATCAGCCTTGTCGGCGCCGCGGCCTGCGCCCTCATGGCATGGGCCGCGTGGAACTTTGCATACAAGGCCTTCTTCACGCCGACCGGCCAGATGCACCTGGAGACCAGCGGCAGCGCCTGGAATCCCCCGACGCCGGCGATTGTAAAAGCCGTGCTGTTCCTCATCCTCTGCGTCATGTGCATCCAGTTCCTGCTCCAGGCCATCGCCCATCTGCGGCGCAAGCCCACCGATGAAAACCGCAGCCCGGAGCAGGAGCTCGGCGATGCTTGATCTTCAGTCCCTCGGCATCGGCGGCGGCAGCGTTGCCATGTTCGGCATGCTGCTGGTGCTATTGCTCACCGGCATGCCGCTGGCATTCGTCACCATCCTGGTCGCGCTAATCTTCGCGCTCGGCTGGTTCGGCCCGATGGCGGTGCCGATCGTCACCACGCGCGTCTACTCCTTCATCATGCAGTACGTCTTCGTGTCGATCCCGATGTTCGTGCTGATGGCGTCGATCCTCGACCGGTCCGGCATCGCGCGCGACCTGTTCGATGCGATGCGGCTGGTGGGCGGGCGCATCCGCGGCCGCGTCGGCGTACAGACGCTGTTGGTGGCGGTCGTACTGGCGGCAATGTCCGGCATCATCGGCGGCGAGATCGTGCTTCTCGGCCTGCTCGCGCTGCCCCAGATGCTGCGTCTTGGCTACGACCGGCGTCTGGCTATTGGCATCGTCTGCGCCGGCGGCGCGCTCGGCACGATGATCCCACCATCCATCGTGCTCATCATCTACGGCCTGTCGGCCAGCGTTTCGATCGCCGAGCTTTTCACCGCCTCCTTCCTGCCGGGCCTGCTCCTTGCCGCGCTCTATGCGACCTACGTGCTCGCCATCGGCTATTTCCGGCCCGAGATGGCGCCGATACCGACCCAGCAGGAGCAGATGCCGTTTGCCGACAAGCTGAAGCTTCTCAAAGGGCTGTTCCTGCCGCTTCTGGTCGTGGTCTTCGTGCTCGGCTCGATCTATGGCGGCATCGCGTCCGTCACCGAGGCATCGGCCATCGGCGTCGTCGGCGTTATCCTGTCGACGGTGCTGCGCGGCGAGTTCTCCATGAAGATGATGCTCGACGCATCCATGCAGACACTGCGCACCTGCGGCATGATCGTCTGGATCGGTATCGGCGCAACAGCACTGATCGGCGTCTATAATCTCATGGGCGGCATCAACTTCATCAAGGAACTGCTGCTCGGTGTTTCCGACACGCCGATTGTCATCATTCTGGTGATGATGCTCATCCTGGCCGTGCTCGGCATGTTCCTCGACTGGGTCGGCATCGCCCTGCTGACGATCCCGATCTTTGCGCCCATCGTGAAGGAGCTCGGCTACGATCCGGTCTGGTTCGGCGTGCTGTTCGCGCTCAACATGCAGATCTCGTTCCTGTCGCCGCCCTTCGGGCCGGCCGCGTTCTACCTGAAGAGCGTGGCGCCGCCCGACATATCGCTCGGCACCATATTCAGGTCGCTGCTGCCCTTCATCGCGCTGCAGGCCGTGGCGCTGGTGCTGGTCCTGTTGTTCCCGTCGCTGGCGCTCTGGTATCGGTGACGAAGCGCCGCCCGTCGGTCTCAACCGGCGAGATTGGGCAGGAGGTAGAGCCCCAGCGCCAGCAGCGCCGAGAACAGGACGACGCGGAACCGCGTTTCGGACAGATGGCCCCTCACCTTCTGCCCGATCACCATGCCGGCAATGGCCGGCAGCAATGCGACGGCAGACTGCGCACCGAGCGTCGCGCTGAGCAGGCCGTTGCCGCCGAGCGCCACCGCCAGCGCCGCGGTTGAAAGCACGAACAGAATGCCCATCGCCTGCACCAGCGCATCGCGCGGCATGCCGGTCGCCTGCAGATACATCACACCCGGCACGACGAACGATCCGGTCATGCCGGTCAGCACGCCGTTTGTCGCGCCGAAGACGGAACCGACCCATGGCTGGCGCGCCGCCGGCACGGTGAAGCGCAACCCTGACAGGTTGAGCGCGGCATAGACGATCAGGATCACGCCCAGCAGCCCTGCGAGCACGTTGGTATCGAGCCGCGACAGACCGAGAGCACCGATCCACACGGTCAGCGTCGCAAGCGCGAAGAATTGCCAGTTGCGCCGCAGGATCGTGAGCGCGTTGCCGCCGGCAAGCGCCTGCCAGAGATTGGTCGCAAACGACGGCACCAGCAGCAGCGCCATCGCCTGCGGCAGCCCAAGCACCGCTGTCAGCAGCGCGAGGCTGATCGTCGGCAGGCCGAGCCCGACCACGCCCTTGACGAAGCCTGCCAGAAGAAAAGTCGCGCAGATCGCGAGAATGGTGGAAGGGTCGCCCATCGTGCCTCCGTCGGCTGCGGAGAGATTGTATCGCCACACCGACGGAAACAAGAGCCACAGGACCGGCTGCCGCCGATCCTGTCTGGCGCCCTTAGAGTGTGATGCGATACTTCGCGAAACCGCCCTCGCCCTCGCCCGCGGCTTCGATCGCAACGCCAGTCACTTCGCCGATGAAGGCCTCTGCCTTCGGCCCCGTCTCGAACACCACCGTCGTGCCTTCCAGCGGCACGAAGTTCCAGTTCGCGTCGGCCTTCGGGTCAATGGTGCCCTGCTCCACGATGTAGCGCACGATCACGTCGCGGTTGGTGTCGGGCGCCTCGAACACAACCTTGTCGGGGCCGATCTCGGGGAAGTTGCCGCCACCGCCGGCGCGGTAATTGTTGGAGGCCACGACGAAACGTGCCTCCGGATCGATCGGCGCGCCGTCGAACTGCAAGTCCACGATGCGGCTCGCATCGGCGTTCTGCAACTCGCCCTTGGAGGTGTATTTCGCCGGCTGCGACAGGTCGATGCGGTAGGTCACGCCGTCGATCACATCGAAATTGTAGGACGGGAAATCCGGGTTGATGAGCGGCTGGTCGGTGCCACCTGCCTCGATCTGGTTGAAGATGCCGGCCGACATTTCCAGCCACTCCTTCACCTGCGCACCGGTGATCACCACCGCCTGCACGGTGTTGGGATAGAGATAGAGGTCGGCGACATTGCGGATCGCCACGTCTCCGGGCGGCACGTCGGTGTAATAATCAGGCCCGCCGCGCCCGCCGGCCTTGAAGGGAGCGGCAGCCGAAAGCACCGGCAGCTCGGCATATTCCGTGTCCTTCAGCATGTCGGTGATGTACCAGACCTGCGCCTGGCTCACGATCTGCACCGACGGGTCGTCGGCAACCAGCGCGAAATAGGAATGCAGGTGCGCATCCGTCTTGCCGACCGGCGCGCGCACGTAAGCGAGTGTCGCCTCGTGGTCGGCGCGCACCGCGTCCTCCACCGCCGCCACACTTTCCACCAGCGCGTTCGTCTTGCCGTCGACGCGCTCCGAGATCGGCCGCGCTTCGCTGGTCGAGCTCACGACGCGCCAGCTATTGCCGTCGCGCTCCAGGAGCAGGTCGAGCAGGCCGAGATGCGAGCCCCAGAAGCCGCCCATCACGCCCGGCTTGCCGCCGATCGTACCGCCCGCGTTGTCGACGCCTTCCACGCCGTCGAACTGCGGGCCGGGGAAAGCAAGATGGCTGTGGCCGGTCACCAGCGCGTCGATCCCGTCGATGCCGGCAAGCTGGATCGAGGCGTTCTCCAGGTTCTCCTCGTAGCCGACAGGCCCCATGCCGGAGTGCGACAGCGCAATGATGATGTCGGCGCCCTCCTCCTTCATCTGCGGCACCCAGGCCTGCGCCGCCTTGACGATGTCGCGGGTCGCCGCCTTGCCGACGAGGTGGCGCGAATCCCAGTTCATGATCTGCGGCGGCACGAAGCCGATCAGCCCCACCTTGACGGGATGCGACTGGCCCGCGCCGTCCGTCACCGTCTTGTCGAGGATCACATAAGGCTTGAGGAAGAGATCGTCCTCGCGCGCGTTGCCGGCAAGCTGGCCCTTGGTGACGTTGGCGCAGACCACCGGGAAATTGGCGCCCGCGATCGTGTTCATCATGAAATCGAGCCCGTAATTGAACTCGTGGTTGCCCAGCGTCGAGGCATCGTATCCGAGCACGTTCATGCCGGCGATGATAGGGTGGATGTCTCCCGCCTTCATGCCCCGCTCGTAAGCGATGTAGTCGCCCATCGGGTTGCCCTGCAGGAAGTCGCCATTGTCGACCAGCATCGCGTTGGTCGCCTCGGCGCGGATCGCTTCGATGATCGAGGCCGTGCGCGCAAGGCCCATCGTGTCGTTGGGCCGGTCGCCATAATAGTCGTAGGGGAAGACGTGGACGTGCAGGTCCGTCGTTTCCATGATCCGCAGATGCGCCTGGTTGGCCTGCGCCCGCGCCGAGAACGGGTGCAGCATCACGACCGCGCCCGCGGCTGCGGAACCGGCCAGGAAAGTGCGGCGGGAAATGGCAGGTATCGTCGCGAACATTGTCGTTCTCCGTCTGGATATTTTCTCTTGGCCGTGAAGGGGCGCAACGAGTGTCGCGCCGTCGGAACAATGAGTCCAGCAGCTTCGCGTGACGCGCCGATGAAATTTTGCCGGCTTATCAGGCCTTCCAACCCACGCCTCACGCCATATCCGGCTTCATGCCGACATGGGTGCGATCGATCACCTCGCGCAGCGCGAAGGACGAGTTGATCTTGGTGACGTGCGGCATCGCCGTCAGCCATTCCTTGTGGATACGCTCATAGTCCTCGAGATCGCGCGCGGCGATGCGCAGGATGTAGTCGTATTCGCCCGACATCAGGTGGCACGACAGCACGTTCGGGCAGCGTTTCACCGCCGCCTCGAAATCGGCCAGCGTCTTTTCGAACTGTCCAGACAGCGAGATATGCACGATCGCGGTCATACGGTGACCGAGTGCGGCGTTGGAAAGGCGCGCGTGATAGCCCCGTATCACGCCTTCCTTTTCCAGATTGTCGAGCCGGCGCGAACAGGCGGATTGCGATAGCCCCACAGCCTCCGCAAGCGCGGCATTGGAAATTCGGCCATCCTTCTGCAAAGCTTCAAGAATAGCGATATCGATCCTGTCTCGGGTCATAAACCGTGATTCCTCCCGCAAAAACTCCATTTTGCGCAAGAATATACGAAACCGACGGTCCCGAACACTACTATTCGCAAACACGTTCCACGGCAGGCGTGTTAACAATTTCCCTCAGGGAACATAACGTCAAATGCGAGGAATAGCGCCAATGCGCGTCGGCTGCCCCAAGGAAATCAAGAACCACGAATACCGCGTCGGCCTCACCCCCGGCTCGGTCCGCGAATATGTCACCCATGGCCACGATGTGCTCGTCGAGACCGGCGCGGGCGCCGGCATCGGCGCCGACGACGCAGCCTATATGGCCGCTGGCGCGAAAATCGCGAAGACGGCCGAGGAAGTGTTCGCCAAGTCGGACATGATCGTGAAGGTCAAGGAGCCGCAGCCCTCGGAATGGGTGCAGCTCCGCGAAGGCCAGATCCTTTACACCTATCTCCACCTCGCGCCCGATCCGGCGCAGACCAGCGGCCTCGTCGAGTCCGGCGTCACCGCGATCGCCTACGAGACCGTCACCGACGATCGCGGCGGTCTGCCGCTGCTCGCGCCGATGTCGGAGGTCGCCGGCCGCCTCGCGATCCAGGCCGGCGCGACGGCGTTGCAGAAGGCCAATGGCGGCCGTGGTGTTCTCCTGGGCGGTGTGCCGGGCGTTCTGCCCGGCAAGGTCACCGTCATCGGCGGCGGCGTGGTCGGTCTGAACGCGGCGAAGATGGCCGCCGGCCTCGGCGCCGACGTCACCATCATCGACCGTTCGATCCCGCGCCTGCGCCAGCTCGACGACATCTTCAACGGCCGCGTGCACACGCGCTACTCCACCGTCGAGGCGTTGGAGGAAGAGTGCTTCTCCGCCGACGTGATCGTCGGCGCGGTGCTGATCCCCGGCGCGGCGGCCCCCAAGCTCGTCTCGCGCGAAATGCTGTCGGGCATGAAGAAGGGCGCGGTGCTGGTCGATGTCGCCATCGATCAGGGCGGCTGCTTCGAGACCTCGCACGCCACCACCCATGCCGAGCCCACCTACGAGGTCGACGGCGTCATCCATTATTGCGTCGCCAACATGCCGGGCGCCGTGCCGGTCACCTCGGCGCACGCGCTCAACAATGCGACGCTCCACTATGGCCTGCAGCTTGCCAATCGCGGCTTGAAAGCGATCGTCGACGATCAGCACCTGCGCAACGGCCTCAACGTGCACAAGGGCCGCATCACCAACCAGGCCGTCGCCGAAGCGCTCGGCTACGAAATGGTCGAGCCGCGGGCGGTGATCGCGGCCTGAAGCATGTCTCCCGAAAGTGGAAACCGGTTTCGGGGAAAAGACATGCCTTGAAGCCAACCGAGGTTTCCGCGCAAGTCCTCCCGCGCGGAGACGATGGCCCGCCGGTCTGCACCACCGGCGGGCCTTTTTCTTGGCTACGCCCGCTCGATCCTGAGCTGATAGCAATTGTTCCGCGCCGAGCGCATGTGGACATACGCAACCTCCACGCGTTCGAAGATTTCGTGCGCGCGGCCGCAGATCTTGTGGGTCGCCACCACGCCGCCGGTGCCATAGACGATGCGGTCGTCGGCACTGTAGCCCCGCAGTATGTAGTCCGGCGTAGCCCTGAACATCGGCGACAGCACGTCGCCTTCCGGCGCGCGTTCGCATTCGGCGGCATGCAGAAAGACCGGCCCCGTCTCCGCGTAGGGCTGCAGGGTCGGAAAGGGCCTGTACGCGAATGTCAGATAGCCTTCACCCGCCGCAACATGGCGCAGGCAGTGGCGGCACGGAATGCCTGAACCATCGGAAACCCTGCGCTCGGGTGGATTGCCGTAGGCGTCTGGCGCGCCGCGCTGATAGGCGCGGGCCTGTTCGGTGGGCATGGCGACAAAGCGGATCAGGGCCATTTTCGGGTCTCCGGCAGGGTTCGTGTCTGCCGCACCATCGAAAGATGGCATCGGCGTCGCCACCCGAAACATGAAGAAACCCGCCGGCGGCGAACCGGCGGGTCTGGAACCGTGCGCGAGGGGAGAGCGCACGGCGGGGAAAAGGTGCGTCAGCGCAGGAACGAGCCGACGTTGCGCAGGGTCACGCGCCGATTCTGCCACTCCTCGTAAGGCGTCTGCACCAGAAGATATTCCTCGCCGTAGCCCACCGTTTCCAGGGCGCTGGAACGGATACCGAACTCGCGCACCAGCACGCGCTTCAGGGCTTCTGCACGACGCTCCGACAGGATCTGGTTGGAATAGGCCGAGCCGACCGCATCCGTATGACCTTCGATGAGCACCCGGCTGCGCGGACGCCGGTCGAGCATGCGCTGCAGCGCGTCGGCGATCTGTTCGACCTTGCGGTACTGCGAATAGGGAATCTCGGCAGAGCCGAAGGCGAAGTTGATCGACTGGATATCGATCGAAGGTGCAGCGCGGCGCAAATCGGGCCGGCGCTTGAACTCCTGCACCGTCACGCGCCGCTGCGGGTCGACCCGCAGCCGCGGTTCAGCCTCGAGCTGGCGCAGGATACGGTCGGCCGACGGCATGTCGGGTGCAGAGATTGATTGCGCGGACGTCACGGCGGGAAAAGCGATGGCAGCCGCCATGGCAGCGATAAATGTGCGACGGAACATGGTCGTCTCCTTCGGTTGCGCTGGGCGGCGCGTTGATCACGATCCGAATTTGACAAAACCGCACTGAAACGAAGCTGAACGGGCTGTTGTCCGCCGTTCATAATCCTTAATCGCAGGCGCAGCGGGATGCTGTCACCAGACTGTCAGCCCCACGGCTCCACCGTCTCCTCCGACCAGGCGTAGGGCGAAAACCCTATCCGCTGGTAGAGCTGCAGCGCACGCGGACTGTCGAGCGTGTTGGTGTGGATCACCAGCCGTTCCGGCTCATGCGCCCAGGCGGCAAATACGGCCTCCGACAGGAAGAACTTGGCAAGCCCCCTGCCCTGGAAATCCGGCGTGATGCCGAAATAAAGCACCTCCGCCTCGCCCGGCAGCCGCGACAGGTCGAGCTCAAAGAAACCGGCAGGAGAGCCCTCGACATAGAGCACCTGGATTTCCGTGTGCTCGGCATGGATCGCCGCGGAGAGATCGGCATCGGTCAAATCGCGCCGCAGCAGCCAGTGATGCGCCTTGCCCACCTGCTCGTAGAGGTAACGGTAAAAGGCAAGCGGCATGTTTTTGGTGCGCAATACCGCAAGTCTCTGTCCCTGTGGCATCTGCACCCGATGCGCAGGCGGCGCGGTCATCTCCAGATGGGTGATACGCGCGGTCATAGGCGCTGAAGCCGATGTCATCTCAATCCTTCCCCGTAACGACCGGCGTGTCGTCGCGACCGCCCCATTCGCTCCAGGACCCGTCATAGAGCCGGTTGTCCTCGTGGCCCACCGATGCCAGCGCGAGCGAAATAACCGCAGCGGTGACGCCTGACCCGCAGGACGTGACAACCGGCCTGGAAAGATCGAGGCCGGCCGCCTCCAGCACCGTTCTCAGTTCCTCGACAGGCAGCAGCTTGCCGTCCTTCGAAAGCGACGGCGCCGGCACGTTCCTTGCGCCCGGCATATGGCCAGAGCGCATCTTGGGCCGTGGTTCTGGATCGGTGCCAGCGAAGCGCCCGGGCGGTCGCGCATCGGCGATCTGCATCGAGCCGTCTTCGACGATCGAACGCATGTCGCCAAGCGAAGCAACGCGCGCGGCGTCGAAATCGACCTCGAAGAAGCCGGGCGCGATCTTCGTCGGCTCGGCCGTCACGGGCCGGCCATCCGCCTTCCAACGGTCGAAGCCGCCATCGAGCACGAAGACGTCCTTCGCGCCCATGATGCGGAACATCCACCATACGCGCGGCGCCGAAAACATGCCCGGCCCGTCATAGACGACGATGGTATCCTTCTCGTCGACGCCCATGGAGCTGGCGAACTGCGCGAACAGCCCCGGATGCGGCAGCGTATGCGGCAGGTCGCTCTGCGGCTCCACGACCTTGTCCTGGTCGAAGAAGATCGCGCCCGGAATGTGCGCCGCTTCGTATTCAGCGCGCCCGTCGCGTCCCTGCGCCGGCAGATACCAGGAGGCGTCCACGATGGAGAGGCCGGGCTGGCCGACCCGCTCCTGCAGCCAGTCGGCCGAGACCACGAAGGGGCTCGTTTCGCTCATCATCGTCTCCGTCAGTTTGCCGGCAAGGGACCGAAGCGAAGGCGGAACCGCCGGTTCTCGCGCCCCTTCTTCTCGATCTTGCCGATATGGATTTCGCCCACCTCCGCCGTGGAGGCGACATGGGTGCCGCCGCAGGGCTGGCTGTCGACCGTACCGCCCTCGCCGATGCCGACGAGGCGGATACGGCCCGTGCCGGATGGCGGTCGCACGTTCTTGGATTTCACCAGCGAAGGATTGGCCGCAAGTTCGTCATCGGTGATCCAGCGCGTGAACACCGGATGGTCGGCCCGCACCAGCTCCATCAGCCGCGCGGTCACGTCTTCCTTCGTCACGCCGGAATCGGGCAGGTCGAAATCGACGCGGCTGTCGTCCTCGCTCACTGCGGCGCCGGTAATCGGAAACGGACACACCACCGTCAGAAGATGGCAGGCCGTATGCATCCGCATCAGCTTCAGCCGCCGTTCCCAGTCGATTTCGCCTGTCAGGGTTTCGCCGGGCTCCGGCAAGTCCGCGCCGGCTGCCGGCACATGGATGATCTCGTCCTTGGTTTCGCCGGTGATCGTCGCGGCAATCGCGATGGTCGAGCCGTCCGCGCGGCGCAGTCGACCCGTGTCGCCCGGCTGCCCGCCCGAGGTCGCATAGAATACGGTCCGGTCGAGCAGGATGCCGCCCCGGTCGTTGACGCCCACGACCCGCGCTTCCATGGCTTTCAGGTAGGAGTCTTCGCGGAAGAGAGCCTGCGTAGTCGTCGCCATCACGCCCGCTCCGCAGGCGTCGCGTTGCGTGTGGGGAACCCGGTCGGGTATGTCGCGCTATCCATGTGTCCTCTCTCGGCCGCACCCGGGTCACATGGGACCCGGATTCGCGGCGACAGAGAACACCACGCACAGCAAGACTGCAACCGCCCCGATAGCGCAGCGGCTACAGGCGCAACGCGAAAAGATTAGGCCACGTCTTCGTATGGAACCGAAATCTGCGGCGTCGTTTCCATCCAGCCCGGCACCGGAAGCTTCTTTTCATGCAGGAACTGCGGGTTGAACAGCTTCGACTGATAGCGCATGCCGTAGTCGCAGAGCATGGTCACGATGGTGTGGCCCGGCCCCATATCCCGGGCGAGCCGGATCGCACCGGCAATGTTGATGCCGGTCGAGCCGCCCAGACAAAGCCCCTCTTCCTGCACCAGGTCGAAAACGATGGGCAATGCCTCCTCGTCCGGAACCTGATAGGAAAAGTCCGGCTCGAACCCTTCGAGATTGGCGGTGATACGCCCCTGCCCGATGCCCTCGGTGATGGACGAGCCTTCCGATTTGAGCTCACCCGTCGTGTAGTAGCTGTAGAGCGCTGCCCCCAGCGGATCGGCCAGCGCAACCTTCACGGCGTTGCTGTTCTGGCGCAGACCGGCCGCGACACCCGCAAGCGTGCCGCCGGTGCCGACAGCGGAGACGAAACCGTCAATCTTGCCATCCGTCTGCCGCCAGATTTCCTGCGCGGTGGTTTTGATATGGCCGTCGCGGTTGGCCACGTTGTCGAATTGATTGGCCCAGATCGCACCGTTGGGCTCGGTCTTCGCCAGTTGTTCGGCCAGCCGCCCGGAAACCTTCACATAGTTGTTCGGGTTCTTGTAGGGCACGGCCGGCACCTCGATCAGTTCCGCGCCGAGTAGGCGAAGGGCGTCCTTCTTCTCCTGGCTCTGCGTCTCGGGGATGACGATCACGGTGCGGTAGCCGAGCGCCTTCGCCACCACGGTCAGGCCGATACCCGTGTTGCCGGCAGTGCCTTCCACGATAACGCCGCCCGGCCGCAGCAGGCCCTTGCGCTCCGCATCCCGGATGATGAACAGCCCGGCCCGGTCCTTGATCGACTGTCCCGGGTTGAGAAATTCGGCCTTGCCGAGAATCTCGCAACCGGTTTCTTCCGAGGCACGCTTGAGCCGGATCAGCGGCGTGTTGCCGATGATATCGATCACGGAACTGGTCATGAAACTTTCCTTGTCGTCATCTTTTGCGCGAGCCTAGAAACGTGGAAGGTTGCTTTCAAGGTTGGATTTTGCGCCAAACCTGCTTATTTCGGCATCCCGATACCCAATGTCGCCCGGCGGCCTTTCCAAGCGTTGCCGGCGTCGTTACCACATCCTGCCGCGAAACCAGCTTCGGAATCCTTCATGACGCTGTACAGAGCCGACCCAAAGGACGGCGTCGCCTGGATAACAGGCGCCAGCACCGGCCTAGGCAGGCAGTTTGCGCTCGATCTCGCCCGAGAAGGGTTCGTGGTCGCTGCGATGGCGCGTGACGAGGAACGCCTACTGACGCTTGTCGAGGAAGCGGCAGGTGCGCGCGGCCGTATCGTTCCCTATTTCTGCGACGTGACCGACGAACGCGGCATGGAGCGCACGGTCGCGGCGATCGAAAAGGAACTCGGGCCGATCGTGCTCGCCGTGCTCAATGCCGGCATCTATTCGGCCACACATGGCGAAAGGCTGGAAACCTACAATTTCACGACCACCTACGGGGTAAACCTGCTGGGCGTCATCTACGGGCTCGTGCCGGTGGCAGATCTTATGCGCGACCGCGGCCGCGGCCAGATCGCCATCATCGGCTCCGTCACCTCCTATTTCGGCCTGCCGGCGGCCGGTGCGTATGGCAGCTCGAAGGCCGCGCTCCACAGTCTGGCGCAGTCGCTTCGCTACGATTTCGACAAGCTCAACATCCGCCTGCAGATCGTCAACCCAGGCTTCATCGACACGCCACTCACGGCGAAGAACCGTTTCACGATGCCGGGGCTGCTCGCCGTCGAGGATGCGTCCCGGCGGCTTCTCCGCGGCTTGCGCAAGGGCGGCTTCGAGATCGCGTTCCCGCGCCGCATGGTCTGGCCGACCCGGATCATGCGGTTCTTGCCCGAGGCACTGCGCTATCGCATCATGCGTCGCGTCACGGGTTGGGACGGCAGGCGTTTCGGCACCAGATCCAAGCGTTGAAACGGGAGCGGAGGCGATGGTGCGGATGATCTTTCTCATCGCCGCCGTCGCGCTGGTCGCGCTGATCCTCCTGTTCCTGACTGGGCCGCGTGTCTCCACCGACACGACGATCACGTTCGACGAAACCGCGATCGGAGATGATCCCGTCGCCTGGCTTGCCGCGCGGGAGGCAGACGTCCCCAATCTCCGCGCCGAACTGGCGAAGGAAATCGTCTGGGCCGACCCCGTATCGAAGGCCCGCACTCCGCTGGCGATCGTCTACGTCCACGGTTTTTCGGCCTCCAAAGCTGAATTGCGCCCGGTGCCGGACCGCGTGGCCGCCGAGATCGGGGCGAATGTCTTTTACACACGGCTTGCCGGTCATGGCCGCGACGGCCCTGCAATGGCGGAAGCCTCGCTGAACGACTGGATCAACGATTACGCCGAGGCGATGGCCATAGGGCCGGCAATCGGCGACAGGGTCGTCGTCATAGCGACGTCCACCGGCGCGGCACTCGCCACCTGGGCGGCGACGCAGCCCGAACTGTCTCGCGATGTCGCCGGCTACGTCCTCGTTTCGCCAAACTATGGCGTGCAGGCCGCGGGCGCATGGCTGCTGACCATGCCCTGGGGCAGGCAGATCGCGGAAATGGTGGTCGGCCCCGAACGCGGCTTCGAACCCGTCAACGAAGAGCACGCGCGATACTGGACCACCCGCTATCCGACTGCTGCGACGCTGCCGATGGCCGCCCTGACCAAACTTGCGCGGCAGTCGGTGGTCGAGCGGGCCCACGCGCCGGCGCTCTTCATTTTCTCCGATGCCGATGCGATCGTGCGTCCCGAACTGACCCGAGACATAGCAGCCCGCTGGGGCAAGCCGCACGAAACGATGATCGTCGAGAGTTCCGACGATCCGTCCAACCACGTCATTGCGGGCGACGCCATCTCGCCGTCGACGACCACGCTCGTGGCCGGGCGCATTAGCGAATGGATCTCAGCGCTCAGGCGCTGACTTGCGCTGCCGCCTTTTCCGGCTTGGCGTCGCGACAGGCCAGATAGATGACCAGCGACAGCGCCAGCGTGGCTGCGTAGAACCAGAACAGCGACTGATAGGCTGCCGCCGGCGCGTCAGCGGCCGTGTTCGCGGTAACAACGGCCCCGGTCGCGAACTGCATGATGCCCACCCCGCCTATCGAGAAGAAGTTGAGCATCGTCACGCCGCGCCCGGTCAGGTGCGGCGGCAGGAATGCGCGTCCGTGCGCCATCAGCAGCCCGTAGCTGCCGCCCGTCAATCCGATCAGCACGAGAAACACGGTCGTGGTGACGACGTCGGTCACAGGATAGAGCGCAATCACCACCAGCACCACGAGGCCGATCGCATTGCCGCCGACAGCCACCCATTTGCGGGTGCCGAACAGCGTATCGAGCGGGCCGTAGACAAAGCTGCCGACGACCATCGCCAGCGCCATGAAGAGCGTCACTTGCCCTATCGCCAGTGAATCGAGGCCGTAGACATCGGAAAGATAGGGCCCGGCCCACAGGCCGCGTATGCCGGCGGCAGCCGCATAATTCAGCGCCACCAGCGGCAGGATCGGCCACAGCACTTTCAGGCTGAAGAGTTCCAGATAACCGGCAAAGCCGTTGTCAGCCGTCCCGTCGCCATGCCGCGCCGGATCGCGCACGAAGAACAGCACGGCTACGGCGGTCACGAGTGTCACCGCGCCAAGCCCCAGCATGACCGGTCGCCAGCCGAAGGCGT
Organism: Neoaquamicrobium sediminum; assembly: GCF_040970315.1. Taxonomy (NCBI): domain Bacteria; kingdom Pseudomonadati; phylum Pseudomonadota; class Alphaproteobacteria; order Hyphomicrobiales; family Phyllobacteriaceae; genus Neoaquamicrobium; species Neoaquamicrobium sediminum. The sequence continues at coordinate 504,616 of NZ_JAZHFV010000003.1, forward strand.
CGGCGGCGGCCGCCAGCGGCGAAGCGCCGATCACGTTGCCGAACGAACCGAACCCGACAAGCCAGGAAACCAGGATCGCCAGCCGTGCCGGCGAATAGGTGCGTGCGAAGATGAAGACGGAGGCCATGAGCACCGGCGCGCAGCCGATGCCGATCATCGTCATCGCGACGATGACCATCCACGGTTGGGTCGCGCCCGCAAAAACCAGTGCGCCGCCGGCGCCGCCCAGCGCAAGCAGCGTGGCTGCGGTGCGCTTCGGCCCGTACCGGTCGAGCGCGACGCCGATGCCGAACTGCGACAGCGCGAAGGCCACGAACCAGGCGCCGGACGCGACCGAAAGGTCGCCCTTCGTCGCGCCCAGTTCCGTTATCAGGGCCGGCGTCAGGACCGCGAGGAAGGAGCGGTAGAATTGCGAAAGGACGTAGGCGATCGCGAGCGCCGCCAATCCGGCCATGAGGCGTTTCCCGTGTTCTCTCGATACGGCCGGACGGCCGACAGGAAACGCCTTAGAGTATCGGGCCGGCCCGCGCAATTGGGCCAGCCCGAGCGCTGTTTAGGCCGCGCGTTCCGCGGGGCGGCGTCCGCCATTGCTGCGGCGCTTTGCGCGGAACGGCTTCTTGCCGCCCGGCTTGCCGGCAAAAGCCTTGTTGCCGCCGGGCTTGCCGCCGAATTTTCTCGGCTTGCCCTGTCCGTTGCGCGGACGGCGCTCGCCCGTCTCGCCGGCGTCCCGGTCATCGTTGGCCGCCTGCGGACGCGGCGCGTTCTGCTCACCGCGCGGCCGAACCGGATCCGGCTGGTCGAGATGCGAGGCTGCCACCGGCAGCTTCATGCGGATGATACGCTCCACCTGGCGCAGCTTCGAGCTTTCGGTCGGATCGCACAGCGTGATCGCGATGCCGTCCGCGCCGTTGCGGCCCGTGCGTCCGATGCGGTGCACATAGCTTTCCGCCTCGTCTGGCAGGTCAAAGTTCACGACATGGCTGATGCCCGGCACGTCGATGCCGCGCGCGGCGATGTCGGTGGCGACCAGAATGCGCACCTTGCCCTCGCGGAAGCCGTTCAACGCCTTCTGGCGGGCGTTCTGCGACTTGTTGCCGTGAATCACGGCGGCCTCGAAGCCGTCGCGCTCGAGGTCCTTGGTCACGCGGTCCGCGCCATGCTTTGTGCGGGCAAAGATCAGTACCGACTTCATCGTCTCGTCGGCGAGCATGTCGGAGAGAATCTTACGCTTCTGCTTGGTGCGCGCCATCACGAGGCTCTGCGTGATCTCGCCTGCGGTCGTGCCCTGCGGCGCCACTTCGACACGCACGGGGTTCTTGAGAAGCCCCGCAGCAAGCTGTTCGATTTCATGCGGCATGGTTGCCGAGAACAGCGCCGTCTGGCGGTCGCGATGCGTCGCCTTGGCGATGCGCTTGACGTCGTGGATGAAGCCCATGTCGAGCATGCGGTCGGCTTCGTCGAGCACCAGGAAGCGGGTATCGGCAAGGCTGATTTGGCCCTCCCGCACAAGGTCCGTCAGCCGGCCCGGCGTGGCGATCAGGATGTCGATGCCCGGCGCCATGCGCTTGATCTGAGAGAAGCGCGAAACGCCACCCAGCACCAGCGCGGTCGAGACATGCAGGCCCTTCGACAGCGTACGGATCGTCTCTTCGATCTGAACGGCCAGCTCGCGCGTCGGCGCGAGGATCAGGGCGCGGCACGTGCGCGGCAGCCGCTTGGTGCCGAACCCGACGATCTTCGACAGGATCGGCAGGCTGAAAGCGGCGGTCTTGCCGGAGCCGGTCTGCGCGATGCCGAGAATGTCGCGGCCTTCGAGCTGCGCCGGGATCGCCTGCACCTGGATCGGCTTCGGATCGGTGAAACCGGCCTTCTCGGTCGACTTCAGCAGCGCGCCGGTAATGCCCAGTGCAGCGAATCCGCCATTGGTTTCCACGGCGTTGTTGTTTTCGTTCGTCAAAATCTTCTTCTTTCAGGCGGCCGGAAGCTCATGGCTGCGGCCGCGCAATATCGCGGCAGGGCGCAACCTGCCGCAGCAAATCTGTAAAGGAACGACAAGACGGCGGGGCATGGCCCCGCGCGGCTGCGCTGTCGTGCCCGCGTGCCTTGTGCCGCGGGGCTCATTCGCCGCTCGCCATGTCGGATGACAGGAAAGGGAGAAAACAGACGCAACCAGTCCATTCAAGGAAAGCCGGCAGATCCGGCCCATGCGCCTCGTGGCCCGCATATGGGGCAGTTCGCCCTCGAAAGCAACCGATTTCTTGTGCAGCGCAGCAAGTCGCTGGGCTCAGCGGACTGGAGGCACCCCGAGAATACGGCGCCAGATTGTGCCGCCAAGAAAACGATTGAAGACGACGAAATAGGCGACGACCAGCACGATTACCAGGAACGCCGGCAGGCCGGTCAGACGAAATCCTGCTTCCGTCGTTTGCCCTATCATAAAAGCGAAGAGGTAGCCGAGGACCAGAAAACTCGTAACAAAGTCAAGGAGGAAAGACCCGACGGCTCTCCAATAGGGGAATACCTTGGCCTCAGAAGCATCCATGTATGCGATCTCCATTTCCTCTGTTTCGACCGTGCCGCATGTCAGTTGTTTGCACAAGCCAGCTCTGCCAGCTTGAGCACGGTGTTCCAGTTGCGCGCCGTGTTCGGCACGCCGATGCCCTTGTCGAACCGCTCGGCAAGCTTGGAGGTGCCGAAACCTGCCGGCGTATGCAGATAGGCGACGTTGCCGACGACCTCGATGCGGTCGCGGCCCTGCGCAATATCCTGCAGCGCCTTCAGTCTGGCGGGATCCGGCGCATCGGCCAGCCACGCCGCGTGCAGGAATTTCGGGGTCTCCGTGGCGTCGGGAAACGGGTTGTTTGCAATCACCGCGTCCCATTCCGCTGCAGAAATCAGATAGATGTCCTTCTCGAATCCGAACTCGCGCTTGCAGATCGCGGCGATCTCCTTCGCCGCCGTCGCACGGGACTTACGCGTCTTCACCAGCGCGTTGCCGCTGTTGATGTAGGTCGCGATATTGCGAAAGCCGGCCTCCGCCAGCTTCTCCCGCAACGGTGCCGTCGGAAGCTGCGTCTTGCCGCCGACGCCACGGAAAAGGACGATGTAGACGGTGTCGCTCATATGATCAGCCCCGCCAGGACTTCGTTTTCGGTGATGTCCTGAAAAGCCCAGCCTCCTTCGGCGAAGCGCTTTCTCAACAGGTCGAAATTCTTCGCGTCCTTCGTTTCGATACCGATCAGCACCGAACCGAAATTGCGGGCCGACTTCTTCAGATATTCGAAGCGGGCGATGTCGTCGTCGGGACCGAGCAGTTCCAGAAAATCGCGCAGTGCGCCCGGCCGCTGCGGAAAGCGGAAGATGAAGTACTTCTTCAAGCCCTCAAAGCGCAGCGCCCGCTCCTTGACGTCGGGCAGCCGTTCGAAATCGAAATTGCCGCCGGAAACGACCAGCACGACCGCCCTGCCCTTGAGCTCCTTGCGCGAAAAATCCTTGAGCGCATCGATCGCAAGCGCGCCTGCGGGCTCGAGCACGATGCCTTCGATATTGAGCATCTCGATCATCGTGGCGCAAAGCCGGTTCTCGGGCACCAGCCTCACTTGCGCCTCGTCGAACCCCTTGAGCAGCCGGAAATTCTCCTTGCCGATCTCGGCCACTGCCGCGCCGTCGACGAAATTGTCCACCATGTCGAGCTTCACCCGGCGGCCGGCCGCAAGGCTCCGCTTCAGGCTGGGCGCGCCCAGCGGCTCCACGAAGGCGAAGCGGGGTGCGGTATCCCCCTCCGAGAAATAGCGCGTCACGCCGGCCGACAGCCCGCCGCCGCCCACCGGCAGCACCATCAGGTCCGGCTCGACGTCCTCCGGCATCTGCGCGGCGATCTCGTGCGCCACGGTTGCCTGCCCCTCGATGATGTCGCGATGGTCGAACGGCGGCACCATCAGACCGCCGCTGGTTGCCGCGAAGTCGAGCGCGGCGCGATAGCATTCGTCAAAGAAGTCGCCGATGAGCCGTATCTCGACCATGCCGCCGCCGAACATGCGCGTCTTGTCGATCTTCTGCTGCGGGGTGGTCACCGGCATGAAGACGACGCCGCGCCGGCCGAGATGCCGGCACACATAGGCGAACCCTTGCGCATGGTTGCCGGCAGAGGCGCAAACGAACGCCTCTGGCGATAGTCCGGCAGCAACCGCCTTGCGGAAAAAGTTGAATGCCCCGCGGATCTTGTAGGAGCGCACGGGCGACAGGTCCTCGCGCTTGAGGAACACGCGCGCACCCGTCTTGCGCGACAAATAGTCATTCTCCTGAAGCGGCGTCGCCTCGAAAAGCGCTCGCATCTCATCCGCCGCGCGGGCGACATCGCGTGTAAATCCGGCCATGGTGCGGCTCCGTGTGCTATGCGGGCCCTATTGCACAAACGGCCGGATGACGCCACTCTCCGGCCGCGCCCAGAGTCGAGGCTTCTTCCCCCGTGCATTACTCTTCCATACGTGCCGCGCTTCATATCGCTTCGGTCTTTGCGATCTATCTTTCGCTCGCGATGCTGATTCCGGCGGCGGTCGATCTTTATTTCGGCAATGACGACTGGCGCACCTTCGCCTTCTCCGCGCTGTTCACCGGCGGGCTTTCGCTGGGCCTCGCGCTGGCCACCCAGGGTCGCCCCCCGCCGATCTCGTCGCGTTTCGGCTTCCTGCTGGTCAACCTTCTGTGGCTCACCACCTGCGTTGTTGGCGCTGTACCGCTGCTCGCCTCCTCGACCGATCTCAGCGTCGCCGACGCCTTCTTCGAAACCGTCTCGGGCATCACGACCACCGGCGGCACGGTTCTGGTCGGCCTCGATGGCCTTCCGCCGGGCGTCCTCTTGTGGCGTTCCATCCTGCAATGGATGGGTGGCCTCGGCGTGATCGCGCTCGGCCTGTTCGTGCTGCCGTTCCTGAATGTCGGCGGCTTCTCCTATTTCCGCATCGAATCTTCGGATATGGGTGACCGCCCCTTCGAACGGTTCTCTACCTACACGACGAGCCTGATCGCCATCTACTCGCTGCTGACGCTGATCTGCGGCCTGTGTTACGCGGCCGCCGGCATGAGCAGCTTCAACGCGCTCAACCACGCCCTGACCACGATCTCCACCGGCGGATTTTCGACCCATGACGCCTCGATGGGCCAATATGCCGGCAATCTGGCGATCCTCTGGATCGGCACCATTTTCATGTTCATCGGCGCGCTGCCGTTCTCGATCCTGATCCTGCTTGCTGTCGCCGGCCGGCTCGACGCGCTGCGCGACCCGCAGATCCGCGTCTTCGCTGGCTACGTCGTCGCCTTCGTCGTGGCGGTCGCGGTCTATCTGCGCGTTTCGACCGGCATGCCGTTCACGGTGGCGCTCAGCCACGCCGCCTTCAACTTCGTGTCGATCATCACAACTACCGGTTATGCCAGTCAGGACTATACGCTGTGGGGACCCTTCGCGGTCGGCTGCGCGTTCGCCGCGACCTTCCTGGGCGGCTGTTCCGGTTCGACCTCCGGCGGCGTCAAGGCATACCGTTTCCTCATTCTCTACAAGCTGCTCGTCAACGGTCTGCGCCGCTTCGTCTATCCCAACAGCGTCGCCAGCGTCCGCTACGGCGATCGCCCGGTGGACGACACGGTGCAGCGCGCGGTCGTGCTGTTCATCTCGGCCTTCGTCGTCATCTGGCTGATCATGACCATCCTGCTTGCCGCAACCGGCCTCGACCTGATGACCGCCCTGACGGGCGCGTTGACGTCGCTGACCAATGTCGGCCCCGGTCTCGGTGACCAGATTGGCCCCTCTGGCAACTTCGCCAACGTGCCTGATTCGGCCAAGTGGCTGCTGTCGCTCGCCATGCTGCTCGGCCGCCTGGAAATCCTGGCCGTGCTGGTGATCTTCACGCCAGCGTTCTGGAGCCGGTAACCGGAAGTTTTGCCACTGCGGATGGACGCGGGCGGCTTTAGCCGCTATCCGCAGACGGACGTTGGTACTGGAGTTTGCCGTGTCTGCTTTCCGGCGCGCACTGATGGCGTTGTTTCCCGCCCTCGTTCTGGCGCTGTCGGGCTGCGCCGGCGGCCCATCGCGCAGCCTCACGAACGCGCTGGCGGCCGAACCCGACGCAATCGTTGCAACGCACAACATTCTGGTCGCGACGACCCGCGCCAAGGCAGACGATCCGTCCGAGGTCTATGGCGGCGGACGCGGCGACGAGCTCGGCTTTGCCCGCGTTAACGTGACGGTACCGCGCGTCCACAGTTCAGGCAGGCTGGAGGGGCCCCGAAACGGTGCGCGGCGCGATGCGTCCAAACACTTCGCCGCCAGCGAGATCGCCTTGTTCCCCAAGGAGCAGGATTTCGGCAATGCCCTGCGCGAGAACCTGGCGCGCACCGATGGCCGCGCGCTGGTCTTCATTCATGGCTACCGCACCGCTTTCGACGGCTCGATCTATCGCGCCGCGCAGATCGTCCACGATTCCGGCTATGCCGGCACGCCGGTCCTGTTCTCATGGGCCTCGACCGGCCGCACCGTCGACTACATTTACGACAACAACTCCGCGACCGTCGCCCGCGACGGCCTGGAAAAGACGCTGCGCCTGCTCCGCGCCAGCGGCGCGAAGCGCATCGACATCATCGCCCATTCGATGGGCAACTGGGTCACGATGGAAGCCCTGCGCCAGATAGCCATCGCCGATGACCAGAGCGTGGCCGGCGCCCTTGGCGACGTGGTGCTCGCGTCGCCTGACATCGATGTCGACGTCTTCAAGACGCAGCTTCAGCGTATCGGCAAGCTGGACCGGCCTTTCCTGGTCATGGTGTCGCGCGACGACCGCGCATTGCTGGTATCGTCCATCCTTGCGGGCAGTCGTCCCCGCGTCGGCGACTACGACAAGGACGAGGACCTCGCGAGCCTCGGCGTGACCGTGATCGACGTGTCGGCGCTCGAGAGTGGCGACCGGCTCAATCACGCCCGCTTTGCCGACAATCCGCTTCTGATCCAGCTACTCGGCCAGCGACTCAACGAGGACGATAGCCTCGGCGGCGATGGCGATCAGGTGACCCGCCGTCTCGAAACCCTCGCGCAGGGCCTCGGCCAGACGATCGGCTCGGCGGCCGAGATCATCATCACCACGCCCTTCGAGGTCATCAACGTCGCCGTCGGCGGTGCGCGCTAGGCCAGCAGCCTTTTAGAGGAACAGGTCGACCGTCTCGAACTTCGTCACGTCGACGATGCCGACATCGGAGATTCGAAGCTCGGGGATCACCACCAGCGCCAGCAGCGAATGCTGCATGTAGGCGTTGTTGAGCGAGCAGCCCATGTCGCGCATCGCCGCCGTCAGCTTCGCTGCCTTCTCCGCCACGATCTCGGCGCGTTCCGCCGACATCAGCCCGGCAATCGGCATCTCAACCAGCGCCAATTCCTTGCCTTCGGAGATCAGCACAACCCCGCCGCCGACCTCACCCAGCCGGTTCGCCGCCTGTGCCATGTCCGCCTTGTTGGTGCCGACGACGATCATGTGGTGGGAATCATGCGCCACCGTCGACGCCATCGCGCAGTCCTTGACGTAGCCGAAACCGGAGACGAAGCCGTTGACGACGCCACCCGTGCCGCGATGCCGCTCGACCAGTGCGATCTGGCAGACGTCGTTCTGCCGGTCCATCGCGACCAGCCCGTCCTCGACCGCCAGCTCGGCCTCCAGCGCCCGCGTGGGCGCCTGGTTCTCGATCACGCCGATCACCCGCGCCCGCACCTCGTTGGCGCCTGCGGGCGCTGCGATGTCGAAATCGGCAGCCGTCAGCGCCTTGCCGAGCTTCACCGTGTCCTTCGCGCTGGCTGGGTAATCATAGGCCGGAATATCCGCTTCCAGCCGTCCGTTGCGCGCAAGCCGCACCCCACGCCCGTAAACCTCGTCGATCGTCAGTTCCGGCAGGTTCGAGACGATGAGGAAATCGGCGAGCCTGCCCGGCGCGATCGAGCCCAATTCGCGCTCCAGGCGGAAGTGCTGGGCCGTGTTGATGGTCGCCATCTGGATCGCGGTCACCGGGTTCAGCCCCTGCGCGATGGCGTGGCGAACCACCCGGTCCATGTGCCCGTCGTGGACCAGCGTGCCGGAATGGCTGTCGTCGGTGCACAGGATGAAGTTGCGCGGGTCGAGCCCCAGCTCCGTCACCGCCTTGATCTGGCTGGCGACGTCGTACCACGCGGAACCCAGCCGAAGCATCGCCTTCATGCCCTGCCGCACGCGGGCAACCGCATCCTCGACGGCCGTGCCCTCGTGATCGTCCTCCGGACCGCCCGCGACATAGCCGTGGAAGGCAAGCCCGAGATCGCGCGAGGCATAATGGCCGCCAACCGTCTTGCCGGCCTTCACCGTCTCGGCAATTTCCGCCACCATCACCGGGTCGTTGTTGGCGACGCCGGGAAAATTCATCACCTCGCCGAGCCCGACGATATTCTCCCACGTCATCGCCTCGGCAACGTCTGCCGCGGTCAGTTGCGCGCCCGCGTTCTCCAGCCCCGGTGCGGACGGCACGCAGGACGGCATCTGCACGCCCACATTGATCGGCATCGCCAGCGCCTCGTCATGCATCAGCCGCACGCCCTCGAGACCGAGCACATTGGCGATCTCGTGCGGATCGATGAACATTGACGTAGTGCCGTGCGGGATGACGGCGCGGCAGAACTCCGTCACCGTCACCATCCCGCTTTCGACATGCATATGCGCGTCGCACAGGCCCGGCACCAGATAGCGGCCGCCTGCATCCACCACCTTGGTGCCTTCGCCGATCGCGTGCGAGGCATCCGGCCCGCAATAGGCGAAACGTCCCTCCACGATGGCCACGTCGGTGCCCGGCACCACCTCGCCGGAGTGCACGTTCACCCACCGCCCGTTCCTGACGACCAGATCGGCGGGCTTGCGCCCGGTCGCCACGTCGACGAGACGCGGCGCGACCTCGCTCCAGGATTTGGGTCGGTCGAAGGCGGATTTCGCGGCTGCGGGCATAGAGTGGTGTCTCCTTTTGCCCGACTGTGCCAAGTCTCGCGCCAAACCGCCAGCCGCTTTCGTGTCGCTGTTACCGCGTGACGATCTCCGGTCCCATCAGCGTATAGGGCAGCCATGTGGATATGATCGGCACATAGGTAATGATGATCAGGAACAGGAACAGCACAGCCACGAACGGCAGCGCCGCCCGCACAACCTGGATCAGGCTCATGCCGGTTATGCCGGAGGTGACGAACAGGTTGAGCCCGATCGGCGGCGTGATCATCCCGATTTCCATGTTCACGACCATGATGATGCCGAGATGCACCGGATCGACGCCGAGCTCCATCGCGATCGGAAACACGACCGGCGCCACGATGAGAAGCAGGCCCGACGGCTCCATGAACTGGCCGCCGAGCAGCAGCAGCAGGTTCACCGCGATCAGGAAGGTGAACCAGTTGAAGCCCGCGCCGAGCATCAGCTCGGTGATCGTCTGCGGAATCCGCTCCGACGACAGCACATGGGCGAACAGCAGCGCGTTGACGATGATGAACATCAGCATGATCGTCGTGCGCGCCGCATCGACCATCACCTTGCGGGTCTCGTCATTGAAGAACGCGGGCAGGAAGTTGCGCGCCATCAGCGAGAGATTGCGGCCCCAGATCGGCAGGCCGCGCACGAGATAGGCTGGAATGTTGCCCGGATTGGACTGCGGATCGCGCCAGACGACATAGGCGATTGCCAGCACGAGCGAAAGAACCGCGCCGACAAGTGCCCGCCCCGAAAGCGTGACGCCCTCCCAGCCATCGGTGGCGAAGAAGGTCAGGATCATCCACACGAAGAAAAAGGCGAGCCCGTAGACCGTGCCCGAAAACCCGACGCGCGCGCCGTCGCTGTCGGTTTCGGCGATCCACCGTATGCCCTTCATCGGGCCCATGTCGCGATAGACGAACAGCGCCACGAAGAAGGCGTAGACCGCAGCGACCGACGCGGCTTCCGTCGGTGTGAAGACGCCGCCATAGATGCCACCGAGGATGATGATGATCAGGAACAGCCCCCAGCCGGCCTGCTTGCCGCCCTCGAGGATTTCGTGAAAACCCTTCCACGGTTCCGCCGGCAGGTTGCGCCAGCGCGCAACCACATAGATCGCCACCATCAGCATCAGGCCGGCCAGCAGGCCGGGCACCACGCCGGCCAGGAACATGCGGCCGACGGAGACATCGGTCGCCGCCGAATAGACCACCATGACGATCGACGGCGGGATCAGGATGCCGAGCGTCCCGGCATTTGCGATGATGCCGGCAGCAAACTCCTTGCTGTAGCCCACCTGCCGCATGCCGGCGATGGCGATCGTGCCGATCGCCACGACGGTGGCCGGTGACGAACCTGACAGGGCCGCAAACATCATGCAGGCAAGCACCGACGCCATGGCGAGACCGCCGCGGAAATGCCCGACACTGGCGATCGCGAAGCGGATGATGCGCCGCGCCACGCCGCCCGTCGACATGAAGGCAGAGGCCAGAATGAAGAACGGGATCGCAAGCAGCGTGTAGTTCTGCGACGCGGTGAAGAGCTGCAGCGCCACCGACGAGACCGAGTCGTTGGAAAAGAAGGTGATGATGATCAGCGACGACAGGCCGAGCGCGACGGCCACCGGCGCGCCGATGAAGAGCAGGAACAGGACGAGGATGAAGAGGATCGCGGATTCCATGCCTGATACCTCAGTCCACGGCCGTCTTGCGGGCTTCGGAAACCAGGTCCTCGGCCTCGTGGCTGGCAATCAGCATCTCGCGTTCCCCTCGCAGGATCGCCACGAAGCCCTGCACCGCGCGCAGCGCCAGCAGCGCCAGTCCGGCCGGCAGCATGATGTAGGCAATCCAGCGCTGCACCCGGTCCTGAAGGCCGAATGTCTCCTGCATCCAGAGCGGATATTTCAGGTCGTCGAGGCCGGTGCCTCTGTCGAACATGAAGGTCCAGTAGCCGATCGCGCCGGTCTGCCGCCAGTTGGTCGACACGTCGACGCCCAGCAGCGCCAGCCACCCGGCATAAAGCAGCACGAAGGCGTAGAGGAACACGCAGACCGCCGCAAACAGCGCGGCCAGGCGGAACAGGTTTGACGGCAAAAGCCTGACGAATGCGTCGACGCCCAGATGCACGCCGTGCTTGATGCCGTAGCTCATGCCGAACAGGATCATCCACGCGAACATGACGCGCGTGAACTCCAGCGCCCCGCTCCAGCCGGTATTGAAACCGTAGCGCGCGATCACCTGCGTGAAGGAAACGAAGGTGATGATCGCAAGCAGCGTGGCGAGGATGTTCTCCTCGATCCTGCTCACCAGTTCTGGGTAGCGCCGCTCGGCGGCGAACACGATGACCACCAGCGCCAGCAGCGCGAGCGTCGGCCACAGAAGCTCCACGTAATCCTCCCCTCTGAAGGGCCGGCGCGGTTATCGTTATATATTGCGTCCGGCCATGGTCGGCGCGCCCGCGGACGGGCGCGCCATGGTCATTTCTGTCAGGAACCGGACGCCACGGCCGCGTCGATCACGTCCTTGCCGATGTCGGCCTCGAACTGCTCCCACACCGGCTTCATGGTCGAAACCCATTCTGCACGCTGTTCCGGCGTTAGCTCGCGGATTTCACCACCAGCATCCACGATGTTCTGGCGGCAGGCGCCTTCCTTGTTGGCCACGTCGGCGTTGGCGGCCAGCGTCACCTCGTCGGCAATCTTCACGAACTGGTCGCGCACTTCGGGCTCCAGCCCCTGCAGCCATTCGGTCGAGGTCACAAGCAGATAGGCCAGCACCTGGTGGTTGGTCTCGGTGATGCCGTCCTGCACCTCGAAGAACTTCTGGGTGTAGATGTTGCACCACGAGTTTTCCTGACCGTCGACGACCCCGGTCTGCAGCGCGCCATAGACTTCCTTGAAGGCCAGCTTCTGTGCCGATCCGCCGATCGCCTGGATCATCGCGTCGGCGACGTCCGACGTCTGGATGCGGAACTTCAGGCCGTTGGCGTCGGAGGGCACCAGCAGCGGCTTGTTGGCCGAAAACTGCTTGAGGCCGGAGAGCCAGTAGCCGAGGCCGGTATAGCCTTCGTCTTCCATGACGGTGAGCAGCCCCTTGCCCGTATCGGACTGGTTGAAGCCGCTGACCGCATCGAGGCTGGAGAACAGGAACGGCAGGTCGAAGACGCGGTACTTGAGTGTGTAGGCCTCGAACTTCGACAGCGACGGCGCGGCGATCTGCACATCGCCGAGCAACAAGGCTTCCATCACCTTGTCGTCGTCGTAGAGCGTCGTGTTCGGATAGACCTCCATGCAGGCCGTTCCGTTCATCTCCTCATTCACGCGCTGCGCGAAAAGCACCGCCGCCTCGCCCTTGGGGTGGCCCTTCTCTGCCACCACGTGGCTGAATTTGATGACCATTTCGCCGTCGTCGCAATTGGCCAGCGCGCCGGACGCGCCAAACGCCGACATGCCGGCGGCTACGGTTGCGACGGCGAACATTTTCCAGTGCATGTTCATGCAGGTACCTCCCGGAGTGTTTTTATGGTTGCCGGGCAATACTTGCCGATTTCCCGGCAAGGCACAATGCGCAATCAAGGCGGTTCGAATCCCTCAGCCCGCGGGAAATTCCCCGGAAGTGGTGCGGGCGCCGGGGATCGAACCCGGATGACCGAAGTCGAGGGATTTTAAGTCCCTTGCGTCTACCAGTTCCGCCACGCCCGCACGCCTTGCTTCTGTTGGGTTTGCCGGCGTCAGTCAACCAGCAGCCGCGTAAAATTGCGTGTGAGTTTTGCCGGGCCCACCGAGTGTGGTCCCACCCTTCCCAATCGCGATGCAGCAAGCGGAACCGGAAAAACATGTCTCTGGGCTGAACCGATGATCGGTGGAAAGCGTTGAATGGTCGAGGCTTCGCCGTATGACGCCTCAGGCGGCTACGGTGAGCCAATCTGTGCGAAAATGCATGGTGTCCGGCACACCTGTTGCGTAATGAGTAGACATGGTCGTGGCGGAGAACGTGATGAACAGTCGGGAAGAAGGCAGGATTGAGAAGGAGTTGCATCAGGTAGCGGCGTCCACGGACCCGTTCGCGGCGGCGGTGCGCACCACCCGCATGCCGATGTTGATCACCGACCCGCATCGGCCCGACAATCCGATCGTCTTTTCGAATGACGCCTTCACCCGCCTGACGGGATACACACGCGAAGAGATTTTGGGGAAAAACTGCCGCTTTCTGCAGGGCGACGGAACCAATTTTGACGATGTCACCAAGGTCAGAAACGCCATCGCCCGCCGTGAAGCCATCGAGATAGATCTGCTCAACTATCGAAAGGATGGGCGCAGCTTCTGGAATCGCCTGCTGATTTCGCCCGTATTCGATGAAGAAGGTGCGCTGACATATTTCTTTGCGAGCCAGTTCGATGTCAGCCCGGAACGCAATCGGCTCGCCGAGTTGCACTCGTCGCACGAAGTGCTGGAAAATCAGATCGAGAAGCGCATTCTCGATCTGACGGCATCGGAGGACCGCCTACGGTTCATTTTGAATGCCGCCAAGATGGGCACCTGGACGCTCGATATCAACGAAAAGCGGCTCGTAAGCTCTTCTCGCTGCAAGGAAAACTTCGGCCGCAAGACTGATGAGCCGTTTACCTATGACGATTTCGAGAAAGCGGTCGATCCGCTGGATGTCGAGCAGTGGAAGGACGCGATTAGAGAAGCGGTGAAAAACCGCACTGAGCTGCGGGTGGAATACCGTATCCGTACGCCCGATGGCGATCGCAGATGGATTGAAGCTAGGGGGCAGATGATGTCGGTTGGCGATGGCGCGTCGCCCATCATGACGGGCATCACACAGGATATAACGGAGCGAAAGGAGGCCGAGGAGCATCGCAGGCTCCTCGCCCGCGAACTGAACCATCGCGTCAAGAACACCCTGGCAACGGTCCAGTCAGTATTTGCCCAGTCTCTAAGGTCCGCCAACGATCTGGAGGAAGCCAAGACCATCGCATTCGGGCGCATCCAGGCCCTTTCCACCGCGCAGGACATACTAACGCAGGAAGGCTGGAGTTCGGCCGACCTGCGCACCGTCGTCGCCGAGGCGCTGGAGCCCTTCAATGGAGCAGACGTCCGCTTCGGTGGTCCTCGCGTCGTTCTGACCGAGCAGGCGGTCTCCGCTTTTTCCCTCGCGCTGCATGAACTGGCCACCAATGCCTCCAAATATGGAGCGCTTTCAGTCGCCGGCGGCTCGGTCACGATACATTGGGAGATCGAACGAAACGGCCACCGGACCTTGAAATTCTTCTGGAGCGAGATGGGCGGCCCGGAGGTTCGCGAGCCCGAAGCGAGAGGGTTTGGGTCGAAACTCATTGAGGGTGTGCTGGCAACGACGCTCGGTGGACGGGCGCAGATGACTTTCCGCAGGTCGGGATTGTTGTTTGAAGTCGAAGCCGTCTTGCCGGATGACGCGGACGAGCCGGTCGGCGAAGACGCTTAGACACAGCAGCCGGTTTGACTTTCAGCTGGCGAAGGCACGTTCGGCGATGCGCCGGATGAAGGCGACCACCTGCGCGGTGATCGCATATTGGGGCATATGGCCGATGCCGTTGACGATCTCCAGGTCGAGCCCAGCGACCTTGCCCTGCATCGCCAGCCCCTGCCGCTCGTAGTTGAGCACCCTGTCCTCGGTGCCGAACAGGATGCCGACCGGCAAGGCGAGTTCGCCATAGCGCGTCTGCTGGCGTGGCAGGTCGTGACGAACTGCCACGAGGTCCGTGGAAGTCGCATAAAAGTGCCCCGGCCGCAGCCCGACCATCGCGCCGCCGGCAATCGCGTAGTCTTCCGGTGGCTGCTGTGGCCCGAACACAAACTCCAGCGTCTTCTGGGCGTTCTTGACGGCCAGTGGCAGCGCCACGGTGTTTGCTATGATGCGCCGGCGCAGCGGCGATGTGATCGCCAGCGATCTGAACTCCTCCGGCGGCTCTTCCTCGTAATGCGTTAGCGGCGCGATGAGCGCGAGCCCGGAAATCGTGTCCGGATAGTCGAGTGCCACCGCAAGCGCGATGGCGCCGCCGAGCGAATGACCGACGAGCAGCGGTTTCTCCAGCCCCAGCGTCTCTATGAAGCGCACCGTCTGGCGGGCCTGCTCTGCAAGCCTGCCGTCCAGCCCCTCCCCGCGTGTCGAATAGCCCGAACCCGGCCGGTCGATGGCGATCAGCCGGTAGCCTTCGCCGAACTCTTTCATCAGCGGCCGCCGGAGGTGGTGCAGCGTGCCGCCAAGGCCGTGGATCATCAGGATCGGCCTTCCCTCGCCGCTCTCGACATAATGGATGCGGTTGCCGTCGACGGTGACGAACGATCCGTTGGCAGGCACGGCACGTTCCGCATTGCGCGCGAGGCGACGCGTGATCCAGAAGAAATAGGCAGCGACCATGACGACGGCTGCAAGGATGGCGATGACGATGCCGACGATGGCTGAGAACATGGGAAAAGAGCACTCTCGGGGACTGTGAACTGGCGCACCCAGTCTAACCCCGGTCACCCCGATGGCAATCGGGATTGCCGCACGGCGCTCGCGGCGCTATGCCTGCCGCCAGTCTGTGAAGGAATGCTCCATGGCCGAAATCATAACCGCCGCGATGATCGTCATCGGCGACGAGATCCTCTCCGGTCGCACCAAGGACCGCAATATCGGCCATCTGGCGGACGTCATGAGCGCCATCGGAATCGACCTGAAGGAGGTGCGCATCGTCGCGGACGAGGAAGACGACATCGTCCCCGCCGTCAACGCGCTGCGTGCCCGCTACACCTACGTGTTCACCACCGGCGGCATCGGCCCCACCCACGACGACATCACCGCCGATTCCGTGTCGAAGGCCTTCGGCGTCCCTTGCGAATATGACGACCGCGCCTACGCCATGCTCGAAGCGCATTACGCCACACGCGGCATCGAGTTCACCGAGGCCCGCATGCGCATGGCGCGCATGCCGCGCGGGGCCGACCACATCGACAATCCCGTCTCGCTGGCGCCGGGCTTCCGCATCGGCAACGTCCATGTGATGGCCGGCGTGCCGGCGATCTTCCAGGCCATGCTCGACAATGTCGTGCCGACGCTGAAGACCGGGCAGAAATTGTTGTCGGCGGCTATCCATTGCCCGTTCGGCGAAGGCGTCATCGGCGGCCCGCTGGGCGAGATCCAGAAGGCGCATCCGGATACGATCATCGGCTCCTACCCCAAATATCTCGATGGAGCGTTCTGGACCGAGCTTGTCGTGCGCGCGCGAACCCAGGAAACGCTCGATGCCGCCGCCGCCGAGGTGCGTGCCATGGTCGAGGCGCTCGGCCCGGCGAAGCCCTGACTGCGGGTCAGATCGCCTTGCACAGCCGCAGCAGGCTCACGAGGTGCAGGAATGGCGATCCGCATCCCCATGCGAAATAACGCGGAATCGTCCGCCCGTAGAGCCGGCGCCGCTGCTCCGCATGCCCCTGCACGTTGAACACCCGCCGGTTCACCGCCGCTGACCGGTATAGCTGCCCCATCGCCCAGCGGAACGCAGCACTCTCGGGAAAGCCACTCGGGCGCGGGTCGGCAAACGGCGCCAGGCTCAGCAGCACCACCTTGCGCCCCTCCCGCTTGAAGATCTCCACCGCGTGCTTCGTGATGCCGATTTCCGCATGCGGCGTCGCATCTGGCAGCCGCCGCTTGAACACCGCCACATAGCCGATGACCTTGCCATCGCTGAAAACCGGGTCGAAATAGAGTAACGAAACCGGCGTGCCCTCCGGCGACAGCAGCAGGAAGCGGCGCATCAGCGGATCCGGCGTCGCCTGGAAAGGCCGGTTCATGAACGCCATTTCTCGCCGGTGCACGATGCGGCTGCAGCGCCACTGCGCCGACAGGGCCGCGACGGCGTCGGCCGCTCCGGGCAACTCGTGTTCTTCGACGATGCTGTAGCCGTTCCGCCTCAACCAGTGCGCCGCGTAGCGCGCCTTTTCCTTCTTGGGTCCCGAAAAATCGTACCAGTCGAGATCGAGCGCCGTATCGAAACCGATCCGCGCGACGCGGTAGCCCCTGGCGGCCAGGATCGCCGCGGTTTCGTGGGAAATCTCCGCGAAACACGGCCGGCCAGCCTGCTCGATGAAGCGGTCTATCAACTCGGGCCAGTGGTCGTGCTCGGCCACGGGGTCGCCGAGCGCGATCCGCGATCCCATCTTGGCGCCGTAGGCGATATAGCCGTGCCCGTCGCCGAAATGGCGCAGACCCTCCTGCACCGCCGTCGAATAGGCCTGCGAGAAATCGCCATGGCGCTGCACCAGGGCAAGGCGCGCGACCTTGTCGGGGCCAGCCGCTTCGAGCGGCGCGGCCCGCGCGTCCATCATCGCGTCGAACGCGAGGCGAAGGCTCCTCATCGGCCGTTCCCCTGCTCGCGCGCCCGTCCCACGCACGATTGGGATCATGTCGCCACAACATCGTCTGGCATGCAAGGGCTGCCCCTTTCGCCGGCGCGACAGGAGCACTATTCTTCTGGGGGAAAGTTGCGACGCGGCGTCTCCTGCGGTTTGATCCCGCGCAAGGCGGAACCGGAACCTGCGGCGCAGATTGTCTCCATGACGGTGCAGCCGCCTGCCCGCCACAACGCTTCGGAGGCCGACATGACCTACAAGACCATCCTCGCCGTGCTGCAATCCAAGGCCGATGCCGGCCGCGTGCTCGATTGCGCGCTCCCGCTTGCCGACCGCTTCTCCGCGCACCTGATCGGCGTCCATGCGGAGGCGATTCCGGTTCCTTACGTCACGCCTATGGGTTTTCCGGATACCGACTTCATCGCCGCGAGCGCAGAGCAGAACCAGCAGCGCAGCGAAGAAATCAAGGCGCTCTTCGATGCCCGCGCGACCCGTGACGGCGTTTCGTTCGAGTGGCAGGCGATGGAGAACGTGTCGGGCGACAGTGCGGTGAGCGCGCTCGTTGCCGCGCGCGCCAGCGACCTCATCATCGTGCAGCAGGCCGACCCGGACGGTAATTCCGGTTCGCACGCCAATGTCGAGACCCTGCTGTTCGAGAGCGGCCGCCCGGTCCTGTTCGTGCCCTATGCAGTCTCCGTGAACTCAAATTTCAAGAAGGTGCTGGTCGCCTGGAACGGCACCCAGCAGGCCGCCCGTGCAACCTTCGACGCCCTGCCCTTCATCAAGCAGGCCGAACAGACTGAAATCCTCTTGCTCGACGCAACGGATTCGGCCCAGCAGGATGGCGCCATGGCCGGCGTCGACATCGCTGCGGCCCTTGCGCGCCATGGCGCCAACGTCACCTTCGCCAGCCAGGCGTCGGGCGGTGTGGGCGCCGGCGAGGCGATCGAGAACCGCATCGCCGAGACCGGAGCGGAACTGCTGGTGATGGGTGCCTACAGCCAGTCCTGGCTGAAGGAATTCTTCTTCGGCGGAGCGACCCGCACGCTGCTGGAGTCGATGCCGGTCGCCACGCTGATGTCCCGCTAGAGCAATTGCAGCAGGCTTGAGCAGCGGGCCCCGCCTGTCGAAGCGCCCGCTGCTCCGGTTCTACTTCTTCTGGTTGCCCGCAAACGCAGCCGTCACCCCGAGCCCGATGAAGACGACACCGCTGACGTAGCGCTCGGCCTTCAGATAGCCCGGGCTCTGCTTGAGCCAGTTGCCGATGGACCCCGCGGCAAGCGCATAGCAGCCGTCGGTCACCATGCCGATCAGCGTGAACAGCAGGCCGAGCACGGCAATCTGCATGCCGACATGGCCGCGTTCTACCTCGACGAATTGCGGCAGGAAGGCGAGGAAGAACAGCGCCGTCTTGGGGTTGAGCAGGTTGACGATAAACCCTTCCCGGAAGAGCCGCAGATTATCGCGCTTGGGAAGCGTCCCGTTCTCGCTGCCTACGGTCTCCGCGCGTCCGAAAATCTTGCGCAGGCCGATCCAGATCAGATAGGCCGCACCGGCATATTTGACGATGCTGAAGGCGAGCGCCGACGAGGCCAGGATTGCCGACAGGCCGATCGTCGCGGCAAACACATGCACCAGTGTCGCTGTGTGTATGCCGAGGATCGAGACGATGCCGGCCATCCGCCCCTGCTCGACCGAGCGCGCGAAGATGAAAAGCACTGCCGGCCCCGGTACGATCAGCAGCACCAGTGCGGCAGTGAAGAACAGGCCGAGATTGGCGGCCCCAGGCATTACGATTTCCATGGCGGGTCCCTCGAAAGATCAGGCACGCAGCAAGCCCCACATTCAAAGGCGCTGTCAATTACGCTTTTGCATCTGTTGTCGAAGCCAGAGATCCCTTGCCAAGGGCGCGGCTTTCCGGCTAATCCCGGGTGCATTCCACGCGAGCCGGAGTGCGTTCATGTCCCTTCCCGAAAAGGCCTTTCCCGTTTCCTGGGACCAGTTTCACCGCGACGCGCGCGCGCTTGCCTGGCGGCTGGCCGGCATCAACGGCGATTGGAAGGCCATCGTGTGCATAACCAGGGGTGGCCTGGTGCCCGCGGCGGTGATTTCGCGCGAGCTCGGCGTTCGGCTGATCGAGACGGTCTGCATCGCTTCGTACCACGATTACACCGAGCAGGGCGAACTAAGGGTCCTCAAGGAAATCACCCCTTCTCTGCTGGAAAACGAGGGCGCGGGCGTCCTCATCGTCGACGATCTGACGGATACCGGCAAGACCGCTGCGATCGTGCGTGCGATGATGCCGAAAGCGCATTTCGCCGCCATCTACGCCAAGCCCAAGGGCCGGCCGATGATCGACACCTTCGTCACCGAGGTCTCGCAGGATACGTGGATCTATTTCCCGTGGGATATGGGCTTCACCTACCAGAAGCCGATCGCCGAGAACCCTCGCGCCTGAACGAAACCTGTTCGAAGCTTGCGCGAAACTTGCCGCACTGCCCGATTTCGGCGGCGTGAAGCTGCATTTTTATCCAACCTTCATATTTTCTCCTTTTCTTCTATATAATTGCAGGCAAACTTTTTGAGACGGCAAACGAATCTCCCGGAGGTTTCGGTCGATGATCATCAGCCACGGCACACGCAAGCAGTTGACGGAGAGCATTCGCCGCTTCTTCGGCGGCATGCCGTGTCGTGTGCAGGTGGCGGCCCTGCCATGGCGCCGGACCGAGGATGGCCGTTTCGAGGTCATGCTGGTTACGAGCCGCGGCACCGGCCGGTGGGTCCTGCCCAAGGGCTGGCCGGAAAAGCGCGAGGAACCTCAGGAAGCAGCCGCGCGCGAAGCCGCCGAGGAGGCAGGCGTTTCCGGCGCTATCTCTCGCCATGAGGTCGGCCGCTTCTATTACGGCAAGATGCTGCCGTCCGGCATGGAATGGCGCTGCGAGGTGCACGTCTTCCCGCTGGAAGTCGATCAGGTGGCCGACAAATGGCCGGAGCGCAAGAAGCGCACTCGCCGCTGGTTCCGGCCACAGGATGCCGCGAGACTCGTTCAGGAAAAGGATCTGGGCGAACTGATTGCGGATTTCGGCGTTAATCCACGAAAATCTGCCGCCTGACGGCGCATCGCGCGATACGGCGCTTGTGATACACCACATCGTTGCCTAAGCGATCGGGGGAACGCACATGACCGTCGGCAGGCGGCCATGGCCGAGCCTTGGGAACGATTATGAGCAACAGCATCGCTGAAGCGCGCAAGGAAACGCTCGACAAGGATCTCGACAAGCTTGTGCATGTCGAGGAAGCCACGAGCTTCGTTGCCCGTGGCCTCGTCGCGCCCGGCCTTGGCCTGCTGTTTCTGGCGCTGACCGCGATCGTCGCATCCTTTTTCGTCATTGGCGAGCCGCGCGGCGTCATCATTATCGCTGCGGCGGCCATCGGCGGCTACATGGCGCTCAACATCGGCGCCAACGACGTTGCCAACAATGTCGCCCCCGCCGTCGGCGCGAAGGCCCTCAGCTTGGGCGGCGCGCTTGCCATCGCCGTGGTTTTCGAAAGTGCGGGCGCGCTGATTGCGGGCGGCGACGTGGTCGGCACGATTGCCGGCGGCATCGTCAATCCGGCCGCCATCGGCGATCCGGCTGTCTTCATTCGCCTGATGATGGCCGCCCTCATCTCCTCCGCCTTGTGGATCAATCTGGCAACGTGGATCGGCGCGCCGGTTTCCACGACCCACTCGGTGGTCGGCGGCGTGGTCGGGGCAGGCATAGCGGCTGCGGGTATTGCATCCGTTCAGTGGCCGATGTTGGGCAACATCGTCCTGAGCTGGCTCGTCTCGCCGCTGCTTGGCGGCATCATAGCCGCCGCGTTTCTCGCCTTCATCAAGACGGCGATCATCTATCAGGACGACAAGATCGCGGCCGCACGGCGCTGGGTGCCTCTGTTGATCGCTGTGATGGCCGGCGCCTTCGCCGCCTATCTCGCCACCAAGGGGCTTCGGCGCGTTATCAGCCTGTCGGGCCTGCATATTGCCTTGCTGGGCCTCGCAAGCTTCGCGCTGACCTGGGTGGTCTTCAACGTTACCGTTCGCCGTCAGTCCGAGACGATGGAGAACCGCAACCAGTCGCTGCGCAAGCTGTTTTACGTGCCGCTGATCTGCTCGGCGGCGCTTCTGTCCTTCGCTCACGGCGCCAACGATGTCGCCAATGCCGTTGGCCCGCTGGCAGCGATCGTGCACGCGGTCGAGGACAATGAATTCGGGTTCGCCGTTTCGATCCCGTTCTGGGTGATGCTGATCGGTGCCGCCGGCATCTCCTTCGGCCTTGTGCTGTTCGGCCCCAAGCTCATCCGCATGGTCGGCGACCAGATCACGAAGCTGAACCCCATGCGCGCCTTCTGCGTGGCTTTGTCGGCGGCGCTCACCGTTATCGTCGCCTCGTGGTTCGGCCTGCCGGTCAGCTCGACCCACATCGCCGTCGGCGCGGTCTTCGGCGTCGGCTTCTTCCGCGAATGGTACACCGCCAACTCGAAACGCCGCCGGGCCTACATGGAACGCAAGGTTGAGCGTCTGCGTGCCGAGCGCAACGGCGGGGTCGACGCCTCGGCCGGCCCCGACGATCAGGAATCGGAAGCCACGGACGATCTCGAGGATACCGGCCCGCCCGTCTCGCGCGAAGAGATCAATCGCCGCCGTCTGGTGCGCCGTGCCCACGTCACCACCATCGTAACCGCCTGGGTCACGACTGTGCCAGCCGCTGCACTTCTGGCTGCGGGCATTTTTCTGATTCTCGACGTCATCGCCTGATCCGGCGATCCGCAACCTCGGCCCTGGGGAAAAATCCCTTGCCGTAACGGCATGTGGAGTGGCCAAAATGCCACTGAACCGCGCGGCAGCGGTGCTACGGGACGGCAAGCCGGCAAATCGCTTCTCCCCGCTATCCACATTCTCCCACACAAGATGTAGGGGTCATAAAACTTACAGAAACGAGTTCTTGACGGCACGGTGCGAGTCGCTTTTTATGGGCCATGCGCTCCTGTTGAGGGCGCGGCCGGAAAGTTTCGAGCCTGGCCGTTTTTTCCAGATTTGTTCCTGTTTTCGAGGGTTCGGCCGTTGTCGCGGCGGCCGACCGACGCGCGTTTCACGCGCTGTCGGACCAGCGACATGGGCGCTGTGCCGTGGGTGGTTAAATCTTCTGTTAACGCTATATTTAGTGTTTACACCCACACTCGGTACTAGATAATGTGAATTGTCGGGAACGCGTTTCACCGGCGAGAATCACAGTCAGGCGTCAGGAGACGGGGCCCGCCAAGGGGCGTTCGAAGGTTGGGGAAGCCGTTCGCGGCATCGTCGAACCGGAAGCGTTTCGCGGTAGGGGAGAGTCGTCATCGGCAGCGATGGCGGCAGGCGGCGGACTTGTGTCAGGAGATTGCGGCGCACGCGGTGCGTCGGCGGTCGAAAGGCACTATATTTAGACCATAGGGACCAGAAGAAGATGCGCATCGAACGTCGTTTCACCAAGGCTGGCCAGTCGGCCTATGCGGAGATCGAATTCCGCAAGGCTGTCAGCGAGATCAAGAACCCCGACGGCTCGGTGGTCTTCCGCCTCGCCGACATCGACGTTCCTGCGCAGTTCAGCCAGGTCGCCGCCGACATCCTGGCGCAGAAATATTTCCGCAAGGCCGGCGTGCCCGCGCGTCTGAAGAAGGTCGAGGAGAACGACGTCCCCTCCTTCCTGTGGCGCTCGGTCGCCGACGAGAAGGCGCTGGCCGACCTGCCCGAGGACGAGCGCTACGGCTCGGAGACCGATGCGCGCCAGGTCTTCACCCGGCTCGCCGGCACCTGGACCTACTGGGGCTGGAAGGGTGGCTATTTCGCCTCCGAGGATGACGCGGCCGCCTTCATGGACGAGCTCGCCTACATGCTCGCCACCCAGCGCGTCGCACCCAACTCGCCGCAATGGTTCAATACCGGCCTGCACTGGGCCTACGGCATCGACGGTCCCGGCCAGGGCCACTATTACGTCGACCCCTTCACCGGCAAGCTCACCAAGTCCAAGTCGTCCTACGAGCATCCGCAGCCGCATGCCTGCTTCATCCAGTCCGTCGGCGACGACCTCGTCAACGAGGGCGGCATCATGGACCTGTGGGTGCGTGAGGCGCGCCTGTTCAAATACGGCTCCGGCACCGGCTCCAACTTCTCTATGCTGCGCGGCGAAGGCGAGAAGCTGTCGGGCGGCGGCAAGTCGTCGGGCCTGATGAGCTTCCTCAAGATCGGCGATCGCGCCGCCGGCGCCATCAAGTCGGGCGGCACCACGCGCCGTGCCGCCAAGATGGTCGTGGTCGACGCCGACCACCCCGACATCGAGGCCTATATCGACTGGAAGGTGAACGAGGAGCAGAAGGTCGCAGCCCTCGTCACCGGCTCCAAGATCGTGCGCCAGCACCTCACCGCCATCATGAAGGCCTGCGTCAACTGCGAGGCCGACAATGGCGACTGCTTCGACCCGGCGAAGAACCCGGCTCTCAAGCGCGAGATCAAGGCCGCCAAGAAGAACGCGGTGCCCGAGAACTACGTCAAGCGCGTCATCCAGTTCGCGCGCCAGGGCTACACCCAGATCGAGTTCAACACCTACGACACCGACTGGGACTCCGAGGCCTACCTCACCGTCTCCGGCCAGAACTCCAACAACTCCGTCTCGCTCAGCGACGACTTCCTGCGCGCCGTCGAGGACGATGCCGACTGGAACCTGATCCGCCGCATCGACGGCAAGGTCCACAAGACCCTCAAGGCGCGCGACCTGTGGGAGAAGATCGGCTACGCCGCATGGGCGTCCGCCGATCCCGGCCTGCACTTCAACACCACCATGAACGACTGGCACACCTGCGTGTCGGCGGGTGCGATCCGCGCGTCGAACCCGTGCTCGGAATACATGTTCCTCGACGACACGGCGTGCAACCTCGCCTCGATCAACCTGCTGACCTACCGCAACGCCGACGGCACCATCGACATCGCCGCCTACGAGCACACCGTGCGCCTGTGGACCATGGTGCTCGAGATTTCGGTGATGATGGCGCAGTTCCCGTCGTGGAAGATCGCCAAGCTCTCCTATGAGTACCGCACGCTGGGCCTCGGCTTCGCCAATATCGGCGGCCTCTTGATGACCTCCGGCATCCCCTACGATTCCGACGAGGGCCGCGGCATCTGTGCAGCGCTTACCGCGCTGATGACCGGCGTCGCCTATGCCACCTCGGCCGAGATGGCGAGCGAGCTCGGCGCCTTCCCCGAATACCCGGCCAACGCGCTGCACATGCTGCGCGTCATGCGCAACCACCGCCGCGCGGCTTACGGCGAGGCCGAGGGCTACGAGAAGCTCGCCGTCAACCCGGTGCCGCTCGTCGAGGACCACGTTCCGCAGAAGGAGCTGGTCGAGCATGCCCGCGCCGCCTGGGACAAGGCGCTCGACCTCGGCGCCGAATATGGCTACCGCAACGCCCAGGCGACCGTGATCGCGCCCACCGGCACGATCGGCCTCGTCATGGACTGCGACACCACCGGCATCGAGCCCGATTTCGCGCTGGTCAAGTTCAAGAAGCTCGCCGGCGGCGGCTATTTCAAGATCATCAACCGCGCCGTGCCGGAGGCCCTGCGCACGCTCGGCTACGGCGAGGCGCAGATCGCCGAGATCGAGGCCTATGCCGTCGGCCACGGCAACCTCAACCAGGCGCCGGGCGTCAACCCGTCGACGCTGAAGGCCAAGGGCTTCGGCGACGAGCAGATCGCGGCCCTCAACGCCGCGCTCGGCCAGGCCTTCGACATCAAGTTCGTCTTCAACAAGTGGACGCTGGGCGAGGATTTCTGCCGCGACGTGCTCGGCTTCACCGATGCCCAGCTCAACGACTTCGCCTTCGAGATTCTGCCGGCACTCGGCTTCTCGAAGAAGGAGATCGAAGCCGCCAACATCCACGTCTGCGGCGCGATGACGCTCGAGGGCGCCCCGCACCTCAAGGACGAGCACCTGCCCGTCTTCGACTGCGCCAACCCCTGCGGCAAGATCGGCAAGCGCTACCTGTCGGTGGAAAGCCACATCCGCATGATGGCGGCCACCCAGCCCTTCATCTCCGGCGCGATCTCCAAGACCATCAACATGGCCAACGAGGCGACCGTCGAGGACTGCAAGGAAGCCTACATGCTGTCCTGGAAGCTGGCGCTCAAGGCCAACGCGCTCTACCGCGACGGTTCCAAGCTGTCCCAGCCGCTCAACGCCTCGCTGATCGAGGACGAGGATGACGACCAGGACGAGCTGATCGAGGAGCTGGTCGCAGCGCCGGCCGCCGCAAGGGCAGTGCAGGTGACGGAGAAGATCATCGAGAAGATCGTTGAGCGCGAGGTGCGTTCGCTGCGCGAGAAGCTGCCGAACCGGCGCAAGGGCTACACGCAGAAGGCCGTGGTCGGCGGGCACAAGGTGTATCTCCGCACCGGCGAGTTCGACGACGGCCGCCTCGGCGAAATCTTCATCGACATGCACAAGGAAGGTGCCGCCTTCCGCGCGATGATGAACAACTTCGCCATCGCCATCTCGCTCGGCCTGCAATATGGCGTGCCGCTCGACGAATATGTCGAGGCCTTCACCTTCACCAAGTTCGAGCCGGCCGGCATGGTCCAGGGCAACGACGCGATCAAGAACGCGACGTCGATCCTCGACTATGTCTTCCGCGAGCTGGCGATCTCCTATATCGGCCGCAACGACCTCGCCCATGTCGACACGTCGGACTTCTCCAACACCGCGCTCGGCCGTGGCATCAACGAAGGCAAGGCGACGCCCTTCTCCAAGGGGCTGACCCGCGGCGCCTCCCCGGTCAAGCTGGTCTCCAGCGTTGCCGGCGGCGGCTCCGAGCCCAAGGGCCAGGTTGGGGGTTCGAGTCCCTCCCCCGTTCGCACGGCTCCTGTCGCTTCCGCGGGTTCCAACGTGCGGGCGATCTCGTCCGCCTCGACGGTGACGGCACTCAAGCCGCTCACATCAGAGCAGCGCGAGGAAGCCACCGCCTTCAAGCGCGACTATGAGGAGCGCGCGAAGGAGCTGGCCGAGGAGATCGCCGTCGAGGAAGGTGCGACCGGAACGGAAGCCCTCTTCTCCGACGCGGCGGCAAAAGAAGCCGGCGAAGCCAAGGCGCTGGCCGCCGAACGCCGCCAGAAATCAATGATGCAGGGCTACACCGGCAATTCCTGCTCGGAGTGCCAGAACTTCACCATGGTGAGAAACGGCACCTGCGAAAAGTGCGACACCTGTGGCGCCACGAGCGGCTGCTCCTGATCCGCGCACGAACGCAATGACTTGACACTTCGGGCCCGGTCGCAAGACCGGGCCCGAAGTGTGTTGGGGAGCGTTTAATGTTGTTTCGCGGCCCAAGCAGAGTGGCTGCTACGGGTGGAAAACGGAATGTCCGCTTCTAGGCGGCAGGTTTGGTAAAGAGGTCAGTGGACCTCGATATTTGGACCTCGAAAGTCGGCATAGTCTGTGTGTCAGTGAACGAAGCCCGGATCTGCGATCGATACCTATTGGCGTTTGGTATTTGTCATCTTACATTCTTGATATTGTGGGGGAGTGATTGCTTTGGACGAAAAGGAAATCGAGCGCGAAGCGTCCGTTGATGCTGTTTCGGCCACGCCGACCGTAACGGTAGAGCCGCCAACACTGGATGCTGCCGCGAACGAGGTGCAGGAACTCAAACAGGCAAACGACATCGTCAGTGCGGTCGCATTCGTGCCCGATATACCCGAAACCGGATATGACGCGGCGCTAGCTGAGAGCCAGCCATCGCTCACAGTGGTGGATACCAGATCTCGCCGCGCTCGCGTCTGGACGCGTCTCGAGTCGATCACCGTCCGCAACTTCAAGGCCACGCTGGAGGCTGTAATTCCTCTTGGGTTGGTGACTATTCTGGTCGGGCCCAACGGATCGGGGAAGTCGTCGGTTCTCCAGGCGGTGCATTGGGCTGCCCGAGCTGCCAGCTACGTCGCACCGAAGAACACGAAAGAGATGATTTCTTTCGAGCGACTGGACTACGTGCCTTCTAGCGAGCCATTACGTACTGCGCACAAGAGCGAGTTAAAGACGGATACGGCCTCGACGCCGGTTGAGGTCGTTTTCACTCATGTGTCAGCAGGAGAAGAAAAGGCGCAGGCCAGCATCAAAATTCGGGCTGCACGAAACCGTGGTGGCATCACGGCCTATATGGAAGGTGAACCGCTCCGGGTTTGCCGGAGGCTCCAACTCCTGAGAAGGTGGAGCCATCATGAGCAAGACGACGAACAAGTTTTCCCCGGAAGTGCGCCAGCGAGC
>NZ_JAZHFV010000021.1:0-17671 GCF_040970315.1 Neoaquamicrobium sediminum
TCGAAGCTGCTGCCGGCCGTCGTGATGGTGATCGGACCTGAACTGTATGGCGTGTAGCGCCACCAGACACTGGTCCGCGCACTCGGACTTCTTGCATGGAGCGGCTCTCCGGCCTCCGCCGTCGCGCCCACGTTCGAGCCCGTCACAGTGCGAGTGGATCCAGCAACCGACACAGCCACGGCGATCCGGTTGGCGAAGTTATCATTGGCCGGACCGGTCGGATCCGGATCCGGATCCGGGTTGCTGGCCAGGACGAGCCGGGCGCGGTTGACGTTGATGCGCTTCTTCGCGAGCTTCCCGTCGGTGATGTTCGCACCCGTGCTTTGCAACGCGGCGAGAATTTGGTTCACGGTTGCATTGGGAAAGGCGGAGCGGAGCGTCGCCCAGGCGCCTGTCACGTGCGGTGCGGCCATCGACGTGCCGGACAGATAGGCGAAGTGGCCGTGGCGATTCTGGTCGACGTATGACGAATATATAGACGTTCCCGGCGCCACGAGATCGATGAGCGGTCCCCAGTTGGAGAACCACGAACGCGCATCGCTTTTCGTGGACGAAGCCACACTGATCGCCGAGGAAATGCACGCCGGAGCACTGACCGACGAACTGTAGGCCTCATTGCCCGCCGAAACGACTGTCGCGATGTTGGCCGCCTTGAGCTGGTCAATGATCGGCTTGCGTGAATCGTTTTCGCAATAGCTGTCATGCTGCCCGCCGCCCAGGCTCATGTTCACTGCGGCGATATCGTAGGTGTTGCGCAGGGCGTAGACCCGCTCCAGGCCTTTGATCTGGTCACTCGTGTAGGAGAGGATGCAGCTCAGGAAACCGGACGGCAGATTATCGCATCGCTCCCCGGGAAACTCGGAAAAGACGTTGATCGAGATGATCCGCGCGTCGCGGGCGACCCCGTTGGTAGGGGGCTGTGGTTGGAACGCCGCATTGAAGCCTGCGGCAATGCCCGAGACGTGCGTGCCGTGGCCGCAACCGTAGAGGATGGAAACCGTGCAGTCGTCGCCCGATCCCGGCTCCGTCGTGTCCTGCCCGCCCGGACAGGCGTTTACCGAACCATCCTCGGGAACGCTTGAATTGTAGCAGGCTTCCGAAACGATCCGGGAAGACAGGAAGGTGTGGGCGGACAGCCCACCCGTATCGATGATCGCGACGTGGAAACCGTCGCCCGAAGCTCCGGCCGCATACATCGCGGGCATCTCGATCAACGGAAGCGATTCCACCAGATGTGGCGCGTCGACCCCGTCTGCCTGGATCATGATGACGTTCGGATCGGCAGCAAATCTGGCGAGGTCTTCGGCGTTGGCAAGAATGCCGAACATCGGCGAGAAATCCATGCGCTTGAGATTGAGCGCATCGGTTGCCTGAGCGGAGGAAAGCGTGTCCGAAGGCAAGACTGCACCCAGTATCTTGTCCTGAACGGCGTGGATTGCCTTGGTCTGCGCTTCGTCGGCCGCCGCGGGGCTGGCAAAGCTCGTGGCATCCGGCAATGCGGGCATCGCAAAGCGCACGATCACCGGCGCTCGCGCCTCAGGATCGGCGGTCAGTCTCGCCCACAGCGCCTCATGCTCCTGCACTTTCTGAAGAACCGCAGCAGGCGCCGCGTCGGCAGCGGCCGATCCCGTTGCCGTTACTCCGCATGCGAGCAGCAGGCCGGACGCAATCGCCCCCAGCAGCCGCCTTCGCCAAGCAACAGTATTCCTCTTCATTTCAACCCCCTTCAAATGTCCACCCGCAGGAGACAAATGATCGCGCCCTTTTTGCCTAGCGATCCGTGCCCGCTGCTACCATGAGTAGAAGCCGCCAGTTCGGGTATCGGAATTGTTTTCGAGTATGTCAATCAGAAGATCTTTGATGTCTTCAAAGCATAGGAACTGTTGGTCTAAATCCTGTTTGAAGCAGACGAAGCGATTTGCTTGATCTTCCGGAAGACTGGTGAGTCGGTAGGGCGTTTGTGGGGGGAGCGCGCTATCGCGATGGCGTCAGCGCGTCGCGCACCTCGGCAAGCCCTTTCACGCCTTCGCGCGAGCCGGTCGCGGCCAGAGCCTGGAAGACGCGTTGCGCGTCATTGATCCGTCTTAGATTGAGGTAGGCGTAGCCGCGCAGCACCATGAGGTCGAGGCGCTCCGGTGCGATGCGGGCGCGCTCGTCCAGCGCCAGTAGCGTCTCGACATAGCGGCCGCGTTCGAATGCGCCGGCGGCGCGCTGGGCGAGGATGGATCTTTGCAACTCGTTGGCGCGGCGCGCATCCTGTGGCTGCGCCGTGGCCGCAACCGCTGCTTCGTCGACCAGTTCCACCCTCAGATAGGCAAGGCTCTGTCCCCAGGCTGCATCGCGGCGCGTCTTTTCCGAGCTCCCCCCGAGTGCCACCGCGAAAGCGTCCACGGCCTCCATCGGCCGGTTTGCGTCCATCAGGCACCAGCCACGCTGGAGCGCGGCTTCCGCCGAAAGGTGACGCGGATCGGCGTGGCTTGTGCAGGAGCGCCGCGGTGGCGCCGCCGTGCGCGGCTGTGCCGCCGCTTGTGGCGCAGCCGCAGCCTCCGACGGCTGAGACCCGCTCTCGCTTCTTTGCGGTGTCGCTGTCGGCGCACGGGGCAGGGTGGGTGCCGTCGGCGCGGGCTCGACCCTGCGGTCTCCGACGTCACGGATGCGGTCGGAGCGTCCCGCCCATATGCGCTTTATTTCAGCAAGTCCGGCGGTGTCGCCGAGGAGATGGCGGGTCAGCGCAAGCCCATAGGCGGAGGGTTCGTCGTCCGGGTCCCAGCGCAACGCCGTGGAAAACCACTGCCCGGCTGTCTGGTGCTGCTCCCACGCGCGGGCATACCATCCGAGCTGTCGCGCGCCTGGCACGTCGCGCGCGGCAACAACCTCCGCAACGATGCGGCCTAGCACGTCTTCCGACAGCGTCGGGCGCGGGTCCGTGCCAAGGAGGTTCGCTGCGGCGGCAAGATAGACCGCGCGGATCTCGTCGCTTTCGTCGCGCCAGCGATAGGTGATCGCTTCGGCTTCCTCGTGCTGGCCGCGCGCCATCAGCGCAAGCGCCAGTCCCTGCGAGGCTTCCGCCGAATCCTCGCGTTCGCGCGCCATCCGGAACCATGTCTCCGCCTCGGCATGGTTATCGCGCACCAGGTAGTACCACCCGAGGAGCCGCGCATCGGATGCCGCATTGCCCTGCCTGGCAAGCTGCTCGACCCGCGCCAGTTGCTCTGCCGGAACGGTCGCGGTTGCATCGTCGCCACCGCGCGCTACCGCGTCGCGGGCAAGGTCGTCGCGGACCGGCTCGAATTCGCCGACGCCACCATCGGCCGTGCGTTCGAGCGCCAGCAATTCGTCGAGCAGGGGGGGCGTGAGTTGGCGGCTTGCGTTCTGGATTGTAGCCAGGCGTTCCTGCTGGTTGTCGCAGTTGTCCAGAATATAGCGATAGGCGTCGCGGGCGCGCGTTTGGCGATCTGTCTGGGCAAAGGCTTCGGCGACGCGCCATAGCACGTCGACTTCTCCGCAGGTCAGAAGCTGCGGGTTCTCCGAGCCCATGCGGATCACTGTTGCGTATTGATCGATCTCCGAAGCGTTGACGAGCCTTTCGCGCGCCTCCGCCAGCGCAAGCCGATCGAGAAGATCCTGCGGCGGCTGCCAGTCCGGCTCCTCGCTACGGCGGTCGGCGATGGCCTCTCGAGCGGCCGCGAGGCGGCCTTCCGAATAAAGCTGCCACATCGCTTCCAGCTTTTCGTCGACGTTGACAGGCACTGCAAGCGGGTCGGCCGGTGGCGTCCATTGCGGATAGAGAGCCCGTAGGCGTGCGATTTCGATCTCGAGCCGCTTCGTGTCGCCCTGGCGGGCGAAATAGCGCAACGCGGACTCGTCCACCTTCTGCGGGGCGTCAGG
Source organism: Neoaquamicrobium sediminum (assembly GCF_040970315.1). Taxonomy (NCBI): domain Bacteria; kingdom Pseudomonadati; phylum Pseudomonadota; class Alphaproteobacteria; order Hyphomicrobiales; family Phyllobacteriaceae; genus Neoaquamicrobium; species Neoaquamicrobium sediminum. Next base: position 3,889 of record NZ_JAZHFV010000021.1, read on the forward strand.
CGCTGGGGCGGCCCCACTGGCCTGAGCCTGAACCAGTGCCGGCGGCATCTGTTCGGCGGCGGTGGGAACGTCCTGCACGGGGAAGGGCGCAGCCACCGTGTCTGTGGTTTCGCCGGAAATGTGGTCATCGTTGATTGGCCAATGGTGCTGCGCATGCGCGATCGCCGCCCCGCCAACCACGGCAGCGATGAAGCCTGCGAGGCATGCCCTGCCAAGTACGCGAGCGGCTACAGGCATTGCTGCTGTTCCTCTCTCGCATAGGACAGCCCGAGCAGATGCAATGTCGAGGGGTAGTAAGCAGTCGGCGCGAACTGCTTCAGCTCGGCGGGCAGGGGCGTGCCGTCGAGCACACAGTCGGCAAGGGCGGGGATGATCCGGTAGCCCACGTCCATCAACTCTTCCTTAACTTCACCACTTCTCACATCAACGAGCGCGAGGCCCCCGTTGGCACCGGCGATTCCCTCCCGAAAACGTCTCAGCAGCGCCGTGTCGTCCAGTCCTGCGCGCATCAGGTACAGCGGGATTCGCACTGCATTATAGCTGAATTCGGCGGGGAATCCCTCGGCAGGTTGCGCCTCGTCTGCGATGGAAATCCAGTCCGATGGCAGTTTGCGCGCGCCGAACCCGGCTTCCCTGGCGAGATCGAGCCCGCCGCGTCCGAGGGCTTCCCAGTCGACGGCTGGCACCAGTTCGGCCAGCACCGGAAAGGCCTCGAAGACCCAGTAGGAGAGATTGACGACCGGACCATCCGGCCGATCATCGGCTCCGAACCCAACGACCCCGGGGCGCAGCATCAGGCGATCGTTTTGCTCGAAGATAGCTTCGTCGGCGAGCGCCGTCGCAATCTGTCTCGCCGCGTCGGTGAAGCGGGCATCGTTCCATTGGGTGCCCGCTCGCGCCAGGGCATATGCGATCAGCAGGTCGCCGTCGGACGCATTGTTGGGGTCGCTTACATGCGGCTCGGCATCGGGGTCCCATTTCCACACGGCAAGCCCGTCGTCGCGCAGCAGCAGCCTTGTATTCGTGAACGTCCATATCCGCGCAAAGTCGGCCCGGTCGTTGGCCAGCAACGCCAGAAGCAGCCCGTATCCCTGTCCCTCGCTATGCGAAATGCGGCCGTTGGCGTCGTCGATGACGCGCCCGTTCTCGGCGACGAAACGCTCCTTGTACGCGGCCCACTCCGATTCCTGGATGGTCCCGTTCGTCTCTTGTGCATGTGCCATGGCGGGCAGGGCTCCCAACAGCAAAAGCACTTGGAGGATTTGCCGGATCATCGCCGTCTCCCGAGCCGCGATAGAAGGGCGGAGGTCGCAATTCCAAGCAGAATGCACGCAAGCACGAGCAGGAGGGAATACGATAATATGTTTGCCGACAGCCAGTTCGCAGCGATCAGCCGATAGTTCGTGAATGAGGGCGCCAGTGTCTGTTTGAAGGACGTCGAGGCTGCGGGCTCGATGGCAACCGTTTCCATATCCGTCTTCAAGGTCGCGATGCGGCCAGCCAGTTTTTCCCACATCCCGTGCTTGGAAAGGACTGCACTTCCCCTGGCCAATGTGCCGCCGTCCGGAGCGGTAAAGACCGTCCACACCCCGCTGTTTCCGGGGTTGGCACCCTGGACGGCAAGAAACGCGTCGTCCTGCCGGGGCACGAAGGCCGCCTCGCTTCGCGGCACGAAACGCAACATCTCCGGAGTGATGCCGAAGGTTTCGGAAAACCAGGTCTCGACATCCCTGATCCAGGCCATGAACCTGCTGCCCTGAACCTGCTGGCTCCAGTCGTCGATGTCGACGCGGGTCTCGCCGCTGGCGTTGGACCGGCCGGCCGCCGGCATCCATGCGGTTCGGCTTTCCTCCGTTACTCCGACCTGGGCAAGAACGCCGGCCGGAATGCCGTTTATCGCACCCACGAAGATGGCGTCCTGCTCGCGGGCGGCATCCGCCGAAGTCGTCAGCGTGAAGGCAACGGGCCGCCCGGACACGATCGCCACGCGGGCCAGAACGTTGGCGGCCGCAGAGAGGCTCGCCGGATCGTCGCGCTCGATGACGAGGGCGACGGGAGTGCTTCCGAGGCCATAGGGGTAACCGGTCCCTCCGATCGCTCCCAGATTTGGCCACTGCGCGATACGCCCGAAATCGGGGACGACAAAGCGGGACGTGTCGAAGATCGCAAAACGCGGCGTGTCGCTTGCAGGCGCACCGGGCAGGCAGGCCTCGTCCTGTTCGGTCAGAAGTTCAGCTTCCAGCCTTATCTGGTTCAGCCCCGGCCTGAAGTGCCTCATGGTCACCTTGACCGGAAGCTGGCGATATATGGCCCCGTTCCGGGAGGTGAGGGGCAACGACGCGGCGATGTTGTCGTTGACGTAGACGTTGATGAGGCTGCCCGGCTTCACGGTCGCGGCGAAAGCCGCATCCAGCAACAGCCGGGCTTCGCCGTACGAGCCAGCGTAGAAGTCCGGCGGGATGGCAAACTGGAAATCGGCGGTGAACCGGCGTCCCGAAAACTGCGCCGAGCGGATGCCTAGATCGCCAAAGGAAAGGCTACGGCGGTCGTAGATCATAGGCGCGTTGGGCAAGCGCCATGGTTCGGTAATGAGGGCGTCGCGCCGTGTGCCCGGTGGCCGGTCGACGGGGCGAAGCATCTGTTCAATGGCCGCTTGCCAGTCCTGACGATTGCGGCCGCTGACGACGAGCGTGGGAAACCCGTCGCCATTTGCCGCCATGAAGGCCGCCACGGGTCCGAGAGTGGCGCCGGCCGGCAGCGCGCTTCCCGCCATCTCGGAAAGTTCGTCCGCCGAGCCCAGAAGGACGCGAAGCGACTGCCGGTCAGGGCTCTGGTCGAGGGTAGCTGCGACCGAAAACGCGAGATTGGGCTGAACGGAATGCAGGGCGATCGCCTGTGCAAGCCGCAGCATATCTGCGCCCATGTCATTTCGGTCCATCGCCGGCGCGACGATGGTGATGCGCGTCTGGCCCTGCGCATCGGCCGAAAGGGCGCGCAGGTCGCCGAAGCTCGAATACGTCGACGCGGCCGGATCGGCGAACGACATGAACGTGCCGCCGGCTTCGATTTCCGTCCATAGCTCGTAGGTGGACTGGATCGTACAGTCGGTGCGGTGGCGCTGGCGAACCCGCACCGTCATCTCGTTGCGGCCGGCCTGCAGCAGATCGTCGGGAATCTCGATATCGAGTGTCGTGAAATCGGCAGCCGATTGCGTCGATTCGTCGATGACCACGACATCGTTGAAAAGCACCTGAAGCCGCGATGCTTCCGGCGCGACGACCACCGCGTTGCGGTAGCGCAGAAGCAGCCGCGCAGGCGCCGCGGCCTGCACCGCGGTGAGGTTGACCGCCCAGCTTCGCATCGAGCTTTCTCCGAAAAGCTGGATGTTGCCATCGGGCAGCAGGTACCGTCGCACTTCGGATGGCGGCGTAGCCTCCTGCAGAACCGGTTTCTGGGGTTCCTCCGCGGGCGCCGCTCGCGGATCGTCTTCGCTCATGTCCGGCAAGGGTGCCGCGTCCTCAACCGCTGGGCGTTCCGGCGTCATGTCGAACGGGGCCGGTTGCGCGGAAGCCGCGGCGAGGCCAAGCGCCGTAAGCAACGTTGCGAGAACAAGCCTCATGCCCGCGCCCCGCTGGGCATCGAGTTTTGAGTCTTTTCCGGGGAGCGCCCGCTGCCCCGGAAAAGATATACGAGCCCGCGCCAGGTCTGGAACAGCGCGAGACGCAGGAACCAGAGCGTGCCGATGACCACGCCGAGATTGCGCCTTCGCGACTGCTGGAATTCCGTCCATTGCTCGGCATTGGCGAAGATCAGGTCGGCGACGGCACGATGGTGCTCGGGCGCGGAGCGCAAATACTGGCACCCGACGGCGACGCCGTCGCCTTCCTTCTCGCTGTTCCTGATGTTCACGGGCAGCGTGGCAGGCTCGCCGCCGGACAATGTTGCGAAGCGGATGTTTGCCTGCCCCAATGCGATGAGTTCCGACGCCTTGCCGCCATGGACCTTGATGCGTGCTCCGTTCACCGAAACATCCTCGATCATCGCGGGCAGCCATAGCCCGTCGTGGCCGAAATCGCACCGCCGGTTGACCTTGACGCGCCGCGTCGCGGTGCGCTGGCGACGCTCGGAGACGACGCCGAGCGCGCATCCCGCGAGGATCAGGTTGAGCAGGTTCCAGCCGCCCACGACCAGTGTCACGTCCGATTTCCATGGCTCGGCGTAGATCCGCCAGGCACTGACCGCGACGCCGACCAGCAGCACCGCAAAGATGACGAAGAACGGCCGGCTGAGCTCGGACAGCCGGCTGATCGTGATGGACTCGTCCTTGGCGGTGACCTTGAAGGTCGGCTTGCGCGGATTGAGCATCACCGACACCACGGCGGGCAGTAGGTGCACCGTCTGGATGTATTCGTAGAGTTCGGAAATCCACGGCCAGCGGAACCGGCCATAGAGATAGTTCTGCATCATCAGGTTCACGACCATGTAACTGAGCGTGTAGGCGAGGAACTCACCACCCGAGGCCGTGAAGATCTGCAGGTCGAAGAACAGGTAGAACAGGGGCGCGAACAGGAAGATGGTCCGCGGGAAAGGAAAAAGCCAGAACAGCGTCGACGACATGTAGCAAAGGCGCTGCGGCAGGCTGAGGCCGCGCTTGAGCGGGGGAAACCGGAAGCGCAGGATTTGCATCATGCCCTGCGCCCAGCGGCTGCGCTGGCCGATGAAGCTTGCGAAGGTGGCCGGCTGCAGGCCCGCAATCAGCGGCTTGTCGACATAGACGCTGTTCCAGCCGCGCGAATGAAGTTCGACCGCCGTCTCGCAGTCTTCCGTGATGCTGATGCCGGAAAAGCCATCCGTCTCCTCCAGTGCCTCGCGGCGCAACACCGCGGCAGAGCCGCAGAAGAACGAGGCGTTCCACTTGTCGAGGCCCCGCTGGATGATGCCATAGAACATCTCGTTCTCGGACGGCATCGTATCGAACGTCTTCAGGTTCCGTTCCAGCGGGTCGGGATTGAGAAAGAAGTGCGGCGTCTGCACAAGGAAGAGCCGCGGGTCCTCGGCGAAATAGCCGACCGTTTCGCGCAGGAAACTGCGCGCCGGCGCATGGTCGGCATCGAACACGGCCACGAGCTGTCCCGTGGAATTTGCGAGCCCGTTGTTGAGATTGCCGGCCTTGGCATGCTCGTTGCGCTCGCGGGTCAGGTAGTTTGCGCCGAGATCCGCGCAGAGCTGCTTCAGTTCCTCGTGGCGTTCACCCGCCGCTTGGGCTTCGATGATGTTGACGGCATTGCGCTTCTGGACTGTTCCGCCGTCGTCGAGCAGCCATACCGTCAATCGCTCCTGCGGATAGTCCATCGCCTTGGCCGCCGCGATGGTGTCGGCCAGCAGCGCCGGCTCCTCGTTGTAGCTGGGTATGAAGACATCGACGAATGGGAGGTCGGCGTCGTCTATCGGGCTCGCCGCGCGCGAGGGAAGCGGCTTGGCGACGATGAACAGGCTGAGCGCCAGCATGAAGACGCTGTACATCTCGGCGAGATAAAGCAGCAGTCCCGGTATGAAGTTCTCGAGCTGGCTGACCGGTGGGATCGTGCTGGTTGTGCGCCAGTATACGTAGCGCAGCACGATTGCCGTACCCAGCGCAAGCGCGATCAGCCGCCATGTTCCGTCTGGCCGCAGAAGTTTCAGCGTCATCATCATCGTCAGCACGATCGCGCCGGCGATGAGGTGGGTCTGAAGGTTGATCGGCAACGCGACGATGAAGATCACGCAGGCTGCCACGATTGCCCAGACCAGACCGAGGAGGAGTTTGCTCATGCCGTACGCCTTCGGTAACTCGAATTACTCAGGCGCGTCACCAGGTCCATTGTCCAAGCAGACATGCCGCCTTTGCAGAACAAGGCGCGATTGTTCGGCATTTCCAGGATCGCGCGCGCTAAACCTCTGATTCTGCTTAATCCTTGGTAAAGTGTCAGTCGCATTCAGGTTGCAGGGCCGCCTATTGGGTTGGTGGTGGCGGCACGATGGGCGACGCGCTTTGCTGGGCCTCGCCCGGAGGAGGCGGTACGACGGGCGCGCCCGGCGGAGGTGCTGGGATTTCCTGTCTTGCCGGCGCTGGCGCCCGACGCCTCACCGGTGGAGGCGGCGGGGCAGGAGGCGCTTCCAACGTTGCCTCGAACCCGAAGGGCCCGTTCGGCTGGATCGGCTGGCCGGTGTTTCCGAGGCGCGGGTCTGCGGGGGGCGGCTTCCCATAGGGGTTCCACGCCGTCGCGGCGAAAGAGGTGTTTACGGTGTAGCCGTACATGACCGCCAGCAGCGATTGCTCGCTCGCGCCGGCCTGACACAGCCGCAGCCTGAGTTGGACCGTGCCCATATTGGCGAACGGGGCGCCGCTCTTGCTGCCCGTAATGCGCTGCCACGCATAGAGGCAAAGGTCGCGCGCGCCCCGGCGACCGAGCGCGTAGCCGAAAGGCCCATAGCTGTTCTGCGTGTAGAGAGGCGAGCGCTGCATGGCGATGCCCGGCAAGGCCCGGCGCATTTCCCGGCCGATGCCTCCTTCCGAAAGCGGGGTGTCCGGCAATCGCGTGTCACCACCCTCGGCCCCCACCGGACCGAATATCTGTACGCGCAGAAGATTCTGCCCGGGCACGGCCGAACTGGTGGCCAGGGCGATGTCCTGCTGGATTGCATTCGCATAGCGCCGCTCGATCACGCCCACGATCGCAGGACCACCCGGCGGCGGCAGGATAATGGCCTGCTGCGCCTCGACGTCGTTCGCCAGCGAAGAGCGATCGAGCCGGCTGTCCGTCTGCGAACAGGCTGCAAGGGCAAGGCCGAAAAGAGGGAGCAAAATCCGGGCGACAGAAATCCGCTTGCCCAAGGATAAATTGCCAGCCGGAGTGTGAGCTCTGGTTGCTGTCATAAATCGAATCGCTCGGCCCGCCGCCGTGCCTAATCACTAACGCGTCGACGGGCCGGGCGGAAGGAGGATCGTTTGGCGGTGGAGGGAATCCACCGCAAATGCGGCCGCACCCGTTGTCACGGGGAGATAGCTTTCGCGGAACCGGTTTAGCGGATTGAGAGGTTTAGTATTATTTTAAAATTAGAAAGTTGCTTTTTGATACGAGGTGAGCTTTCATGCATCCGCCGGTTGCAGCGCAATGGTCGCGGGCAGCGCTATTCGAGGAAGGGATTGCAAATGAAGCTCTATTTCGCCGAGACGATGAATTCGTACAAAACCTGCGCTGTCGCACGCTATGTCGGTCTCGATGTCGACTTCCGCCGCGTGGACCTCAAGAAGGGCGAGCAGCGCACGCCGGAGTTTCTGGCCATCAACCCCAATGGAAAGGCGCCGGCTCTGGTCGATGGAGACCGCAGCCTGTGGGAGTCCAACGCGATCATCTGCTATCTCGCGATGAAGGCGGATTCCAACATCTGGCCGCGTGACGAGCGTCAGGTGGAGATCGTCAAGTGGTTCAACTGGAGCGCCGACCACTTCTCGCGCTTTGCGGGCCAGCTCTATTTCGAGAACATCATCCGCGCCGAATTCGGAATCGGGCAACCGGACCCCGATGCGGTCAAGGAGGCGACGGGGTATGTCCGTCGCTACGCGGGTATATTGAACGACCACCTGGCGGATCGCCGCTACCTGCTCGACGACCAGCTTACCGTCGCCGACTTCGTGGTTGCGACCACGCTGCCATATGCGAGCCGCGCAGGCATCCCAATCGACGAGTTTCCGGCTGTGGAAAGCTGGCACGATCGTCTGATGGGATTGCCGGCCTGGCGATCGCCGTTTACGGGCTGAATGGCACCGCCACGGAATTGACCGCGCTGCTAGACCGGCGCGGTCAACAAGTAAGCGCAAGCCAGCATCAGCACGATGATGAGGCCCGCATGATTGGCATATCTGCGTAACATCTTTTCCGCCCGTCCCGGCCGATACCTAGTTCGGTATCACCTGCGGTTAAAACTACCGTTCGGTAGTCTCGTTGCATTTCAGCAATACGACGGCGGCATTTTTGGCGATTACACACTTCTTGTGCGGGTGATCGCACCCCATATTCCAGTCTGGAGCTTTCGCCGGAACGGAGTTAATGGATGTTGAGGATCGTCGTCGTGGTGTTTGCCCTGATCGCGGCGGCCTATCTTCTGCTGCGACTGGCGCGGGAACTCGGCAAGGCCGATATGGACTGGCGCGGCATAGTCTTCGTCGCCGGCTTTGTGGTGCTTGCCTTCTATCTGAGGCATGTGACCGAGATCGGTGGGCTCGGCTAGGCGTCCCCGCGTCGAGCCCGCAGAATGCCGCGGATGACGGTGACGCCGAAGAACAGCGCGAAGCCGAAGATGGCGCCGAGGGTCAGGTTGATCCAGATGTCGAGCTGGCAGACGCCGGCACCGCCGGGAGCACACCTTGGATCGCGGTAAAGCACCACCAGCATGAGCGAATAGACGGCAGCCGGTCCGACGAGCAGACCGGCGAAACCCCAGCCAAGCGCGCGGGCAACGATTTCCTTCATGTCACGGCGCTCCAACCGGTTTCGGTGTTTCTTTCTAGAAGCCCGGCGGGGCCGCGTCCACCAGCGGATTGCCGTTGGACACGGCACGTGAGCGTCCTATCGTGGGTCGTGACTCGAGCAAGGGGCCGACATGCCACGACTTTCCGCCAATCTGTCGATGCTGTTTCAGGAATACGATTTCCTCGACCGTTTCGACGCGGCTGTACGCGCCGGCTTCGAATCTGTCGAGTATGTCTCGCCTTACGAATACCCGGCCGACGAGATCGCCGCGCGGCTCGAACGCGCGGGGCTGGAGCAGGCGCTGTTCAACCTGCCCGTAGGTGACTGGGCAGCAGGCGAGCGTGGCCTTGCCGTCTTGCCGGATCGGATCGACGAGTTTCGCCGCAGCGTGGATACGGCTGCACACTACGCTCAGGCGCTTGGCTGCAGGCAGGTCAACTGTCTGGCGGGCATCGGCCCCCAGGATATTGCGCCGGCGGAGCTGGAAACTGTCTTTGTCGAAAACCTGCGTTATGCCGCCGGCAGGCTTGGCGAGGCTTGCATCCGCCTGCTGATCGAGCCGATCAACGACAGGATCGACATGCCGGGCTTTTTCCTGACGGGCACGCGTCAGGCGCTCGACATCATCGACAAGGTCGATTCAGACAACCTGTTCCTTCAATACGACATCTATCACATGCAGATCATGGAAGGAGACATTGCCCGCACCATCGAGGCAAACCTCCCGCGCATCGGCCACATCCAGGTCGCCGGCCATCCGGGTCGCCACGAGCCGGACATCGGCGAGATCAACTATCCCTTCCTGTTTGATCATCTCGACCAGATCGGTTACCTGGGCTGGGTCGGCGCCGAATACAGGCCGCGCGGCCGCACCGAGGAAGGGCTGGGGTGGATGTCTGGCTTCGGTGGCCGCGCAAAGGAGACGTCGAACGCGGGGTAGGGCGCGTCAGGCGCCCAGATGCTTACGCGCCGCATACATGGCCACGGCCGCCGCGTTCGACACGTTGAGCGAGCGGATCGCGCCGGGCATGTCGAGCCGTGCCAGCGTCGAAACGGTCTCGCGCGTCTTCTGGCGCAGCCCTTTGCCTTCCGCGCCCAGCACCAGCGCGATCCTGGGTTCCGAAAAGCTTCTCTCGATCTCCGCCGGTCCTTCCGAATCGAGGCCGATCGTCTGGAACCCGGCCGCATGCAACTCGCCGAGCGCATCGGCAAGGTTGCGCACCTCGATATGATCGATGTGCTCCAGCGCGCCTGATGCGGACTTGGCAAGCACACCCGTCTCGGTCGGGCTGTGACGGGCGGTGGTGATCAGCGCGCCGGCGCCGAAGGCCACCGCCGAACGCATGATCGCGCCGACATTGTGCGGGTCGGTAACCTGATCGAGGACCAGGACCAGGTTCGTATCGCCCAGCGCCGAGAGCGGCTTCGGCCGCAAAGGTTCAACCTCCAGAAGCGCACCCTGATGCACGGCGTCGGAACCTGTCAGCCGGTCGATTTCGCGCGGTTCGACGATTTCGGCCGGAAAGGGCAGGGAGAGCGGTTCGGAGAGGTCGAGCCGGGCAAGCGCGTTGCGCGTCACCAGCAGCCGCCGCGACTTGCGGGCGGGATTGTCCAGCGCCGCACGCACTGTGTGCAGCCCGTAGAGCCTCACCAGCCCATCGTCGGGGCGCTCGCCTTCCTCGCGCGTGCTGTCGCGATGCGCGCGGCGCAGGCGCGCATAGTGGCTGTCCTTGGGGGTTCCGGTCTTTCGGTCGCTGCTCATGCGGCCTCTATAGCGGCGCAAGAACCGCTTGGATATGGCAGCAAGCGCCCGAAGGGAAATTCGTCTGAAATTGCTGCGCCACGCGGTTGACAGTCAACGGCCATGCCGCCATAAGGCGCTTCGCGGATTTCGGCGGCGGTCTAAAGCCTCCAACGATGATCCCGCATGTGCCACGTCGCATGGCTCCGGCGCAGAACGGAGGGATGCCCGAGTGGTTAAAGGGGACGGACTGTAAATCCGTTGGCTATGCCTACGTTGGTTCAAATCCAACTCCCTCCACCACTGCGCATCGGACGCCATGATCAGGCGGGTATAGCTCAATGGTAGAGCAGCAGCCTTCCAAGCTGAATATGCGGGTTCGATTCCCGCTACCCGCTCCAGACAAGCCACGAAGATTTGGTGAGAGCGAACGGCGGCATGCGCCGTCCGCAATGCTCAGTCCCTGACTTCAGTATCTGGGCGGTCCTGGCCGGAAGCGAGTTCCTCGTGCCAGGTCCCGTCAGAGGTCTCGTACTGAATGCCCCGGGTTTCACCGGCAACCCGCTGTTCGCCAGCAGCCCGTCGCGCTGCCGCCAGGGCAGCATCGTGCGACGGAAAAGTCTCGGAGAACACGTCGCCGACCTTGTAGGCCCAGCCGCCGTCGTGCTCGACAACCCGATAAATGACCTTCATCAGAAGACCGCCAGATAGCGCAGCAGCGCCACCACGCCGATGATGATCACGACGATCCGCGCGATCTGTTTTGCCCGACCGTCGATCGGCAGCATACCGATCAGGTAAAGCACCAGCACAATAACGAGAAAAGTGATCAAAAGACTGATCAGTACGCTCATGGCAATAGCCCCTCAGTTGCAATCGGCTATTAACTCGCGGGGTTGTGCAAAGGTTCCATGAGCCAACTGCAACGAGCGTTGGCGCGACCGCGCTGAGACCTTCGGGGCGGGGCGGTTTTGGCTGACTACCCGCTCCAGATATCAGAGCGCGGCGCTGACCCCATTCTGGCGTGGCGGGGCCGATGAGCGGGCTTTGCCGGGCGGCTGGCCCATCATTCGCTTGTAGGCCCTGCTGAACGCCGCCTGCGAGCCGTAGCCGAGCCGGCGGGCAACCGCGTCGATCGGCATGCGGTCCCGTCCCAGCCATTGCGCAGCGAGCCGCATGCGCAGGGCGGCCAGATAGCGTTGCGGCGTCGTGCCCGTCACCGTCGTGAACCGCTCGGCGAAGACCGAGCGCGAGCTGCCCATTTCGGCCGCCATCTCTGCGATGGTCCAGTCGCGGCACGGTTCGCGATGCAGGGCGGCGATGACACGGCCAAGGCGAGGGTCGCGCAGCGCCTCAATCCAGCCGGAGGCCTCGCCGCAGCCGCATTCCACCCAGCCGCGCACGATGGTTGCCGCAACCACGTCGGCCAGCCGTGCAAGGATGCCGGCGGTGCCGGCGCGCTCCGCGGCCATCTCGCGCTCCATGGCCTCCAGCAGCGGCACGATCTCCGGCTGGCGGCCCATCAGGCTGCCGACCGACATCACCTTCGGCATCAGCCCGACAAGCGGGTGCAGCGTGTCGAGCTCGAACTCCATGCGGCCCGTGAAGACAAGCACGTCCTTCGTCCGGCAGCTTCCTTCTTCCAGCGCTGTCACCGCGCAGACGTTGGAGCAGAGTGGCATTCTGTCGAAGCTTTCGACCGGCCGTGGCCGCACGCCCGGCGCGGAGACAAGCGCATGCGCATCGCCGCGCGGCAGAAGCACGGCATCGCCGCACCCCAGCGTGAAGGTTTCGCCGGTACCCGATTCGAGATGGAGGTTGCCGGCGGCCACGAAATGGAAGCGGGCGTCGTCTGTCGCCTCGAAACTCACGCCGCAAGGCGGCGAGAGCCGCAGCTTCCCGTAGCTCGCGCCGCGCAGGCGCATGCCCATCAGAAGTTCGCTGACGACGTCGCCGCCGGGAGCGTTTTCTTGCATTTCGGTGTTTCGATCAAACATTCCGGAGAATATGGCATGGATCATCCGGCCGTTCCACCCATCTGCAGGGAACTTTCTTTTCGAGCGAGAGGTTTGCAGATGCACGAGTCGACTGTTGTGGGGGAAACGGGAGAGAGCGAGGGCAAGCCGGCTTGGCTGGCGGTGGTGTCCATGAGCCTGGGCGTGTTCGGGCTGATGGGTGCCGAGTTCTTGCCGGCCAGCCTGCTCACGCCGATGGCCGCCGAACTGGGTGTGACCGAGGGCATGGCGGGGCAGGCCGTTACCATCACCGCCGCCGTTGCGCTGGTAACCAGCCTCTGCATAACCACGGTGGTGCGCAGCTTCGACAGGCGCAGGGTCTTGCTCGCCTTTTCGTTCCTGCTGATCCTCTCCAACCTGCTGGTCGCCGCCGCGCCGAACCTGCCGCTGCTGCTTGCCGGTCGCATCCTGCTGGGTGTGGCGCTCGGCGGCTTCTGGACGCTGTCGGCGGCAACGATGATGCGTCTGGTGCCCGAGCGCTACGTCGCGAGAGCCCTCTCGATCATGTTTTCCGGCGTTTCGGCGGCGACGATTTTCGCCGCCCCCGTCGGCAGCTATGTCGGCGACCTTGCCGGCTGGCGTTCGGTCTTCATCGGCGCTGCCGGGCTAGGGCTGCTGGCGCTCGTCATACAGTTCGCCGCGCTACCGTCGCTGCCGCCGCGCGGCACGACCCGCTTCGGCACGATGCTTGAGGTTCTGTCGCGGCGCAGGGTGGGGCTCGCCATGGCGGCGATCCTGATGGTCTTCACCGGACACTTCGCCTTCTTCACCTATATCCGCCCGTTCCTCGAAACGGTCACCGGGGTCGGTGTCACGGGCGTCTCGACCGTTCTGCTCGGCTTCGGCGTCGCCAACTTTCTTGGCAACTACCTTGGCGCCTTCCTGCTGGAGCGCTCGATGCGGCTGACGCTTGTCATCATGCCGCTGACCATGGGCACGCTTGCCGTGGCGCTGGCGGTCGTTGGCGGCAATCTCGCTGCCGACGCTGCGATGGTCGCGCTCTGGGGGCTCGCCTTCGGCGCGGTTCCGGTCGCGTGGTCGACCTGGATAACGCGCGCCGTGCCGGACGAGGCCGAAAGTGCGGGCGGACTTTTTGTCGCCGCGATCAACTTGGCAATCGCGACGGGTGCGGCGGCAGGCGGGCTGATCTTCGACGTCAGCGGCGTCGGCACGGTCTTCCTGCTCAGCGGTGCGGTGCTGGTCGTGGCCGCGATGACGATATTGACGGGTGTCGAGACGCGTCCAGCGGCCAAAGCTGCCTGACCGCATCGATACGTTGAACGTGCCACCGGTGCTGCCCGCGCGGCGGTACCGGTACACCGCTTCAGACAAAAGACTTGTGTTTTGCGGCGTCAGTCGCTAATCGCCCGCCATCCGAAACTGACACGCATCCACGCGCCAAAGGGAAGTTACAATGGCCAAAGGTAAATTTGAGCGTAATAAGCCGCATGTGAACATTGGCACGATTGGTCACGTTGACCATGGCAAGACGTCCCTGACGGCGGCGATCACGA
>NZ_JAZHFV010000022.1:0-15036 GCF_040970315.1 Neoaquamicrobium sediminum
GCCGGCGGAAGCCGAGGAACGCTACTACGCCATGCTGGAAGAACCAGCCATGGCCGCGTGACTCAAAAGAAACGGCCTCCGGCAAACCCGGGGCGGTTCAGACTGTTTCGCCCAACTCCCGTATTTGCACGGCAGTATTCCATCCCGTCGCATGTCATGCAACGTCGCACCATCGCACATATTAATTATGACACTTTGACGGGGATCAAAGAGATCGCGAGGCGGCTGGGGCTGAGCAACCAACATTGATCGCGAAGCAAATTGCCACCAATTGGCGGCAACGATGGTTGGGAGCGCACTTGATCGAGATTAAAGTGCGTCGCGTCCAGACTAATCATAATTATATGAAAAGTGGGAGAAATGAGCGGTGTTTCACGAGCCACGAATGGTATCGACAGCCTCGCCCGCGTTTGATCTAAAGCGTTCCGTAGCCCTGCTGGTCTCTCGCAGCCAAAGAAGGGCTGTGCTAAGTCCCTTCTTCGCCAAAAGCGATGGCTTGCTCGTCGTCGACCCAGCGTCACGTAAGCGGCGGTTCCGTTCAAACGCAGCCAGAACGAACGAGTCAACCTGCGACTTGATCCTTGCCAGCGGGTCAATTCGGTTGATCTGCGGATATGTCGGAGCATCCGAGCGCGACAAGCTCTGCGCGGCCGGGGTCGACGTCCGGATCGGTTCCTGTGCCCGAAAGGTTAGCGATCTTGTTACCTCTTTTGAGACTCTACCGCCAGCCTGACGGCGGTTAGAATGCGCGTGCTGTAGATGGTCAGCCGATCGAGCCCATACCTGGCAATCGCTTCGGTCTTTCGATGGGGCAGCGTTTGGATCTGGAGCTCGAATTGCCTGATACCGGTGCCTGGCCCGTCCTAGCCCTTCGTGAAGGGGCTCGTGAACGGACGGGGCTGATTCTTGCGACGCCCGGCGCGCAGGTGCGCCGTATCGATTCCCTTGCTGAAGCCGACGCGCCCCCGTTCGACATCAGGATGGAACAGGAATCTCGCTTGCGTGCGGTGACCGGTCTCGCCGATCGCGGCGCCATCCGTCCAATAGACGTTATGCTAGGCGGACAAATGCAGCCCTATGTCTGGACGATCGACGGCAAGACCTGGGGTGAGCATTTGCCGATTTCGGCGCGCAGCGGGGACCGTGTCGAGATTCGCTTTCACAACATGTCGATGATGGGACATCCAATGCATCTGCATGGCCATCATTTTCAGGTGGTGGAGATCGGCGGACGCAGGATGGGCGGGGCTATGCGTGACACTCTCTATATTCCACCTATGACCATGGCTACGATTGCCGTGGACGCGGGTGAGGCGGCCCGCTGGATGCTGCATTGTCATCACATGCCACATCTTTCAACCGGGATGATGACTGAGTTCGTGGTCGCCTAATTTCGAAGGCCTCCCGCCTAGGCGGGAGGCCTTCAAGCCGCAGGATTGAATATGAACAAAACACTTGTTGCAGTGGTTGCGGTGGTGCTTGCCGGCGTTGCCATCTGGTGGGCGCAGAATCGGCAGGACGGCTCTGGCTCTGGTGAGCCCATCGTTCAGGTTATAGTGCCGTCATCGCTTTCGTCGATGGCCGAACAGGGCAAGACCGCGTTCGACGCCAACTGTGCCAGCTGTCATGGACCGAACGGTTCGGGTCGGGATGGGCTGGCACCGCCATTGATCCATAAAATCTACGAGCCGAGCCATCATAGTGATATGGCCTTCACGCTTGCTGTGCGCCAAGGCGTACGTGCTCATCACTGGCGATTTGGCAGTATGGCGCCGATAGAGGGTGTCAGCGACGCCTCGATCGAGGCGATCACCACCTATATTCGCGAATTGCAGCGCGCGAACGACATCCATTGAGAAAGCAGTTACGGCACCTCATGACGGGTCGGGCTGACACACTGACCCGTGGTCCCGGCTAAGTTGCAATCCTTCTTTCCTGCGGAGGTTCGCTAAAAGCTCCGGGTCCCTTTGTCAGGTACCCAAGCTGCGCCGAAGCCGGTTGCCTACCTTACTGGTCTTGAACCAATTCAGGCCTCGATCTCAATGATGTCCCCGGCACCAGCGGCATAGTCGAGTGCGTAGGCCAATTCACCCGGCGTTTCTGCGTGGATGTGGAGAAGCGGCTGCCCACGGTCGGTCTCATCACCCAGGCGAACTTCCATATGGATACCGGCCGCCTTGGCTTCCGGCGCGCCAGCCAGCTTGGCGAGGCGGGACAGCTTTCGGTTATTGATGTGAACGACCCGTCCAGCATGCGGAGCCGTGAGTGGATGGACATGGAGCGCTTTGGGCGGCGTTCTCATCCCACCTTGGGCATTGCAGATAGCCTCGAACTTTTTCCAGGCGCGCCCCTCAGCCAGCGTTTCGAGCGCGAGCGCCAGTCCTTTTCCATTCTCGGCCTTGCCGCCGATCTCCAACGCTACGCCCGCCAAAATCGCGGCGCGCCTGCGCAAATCGTCCGGCGCATCGGGCGCATTTTGCAGGACTGCTAGTACGTCGAGCGCCTCAAGCGCGGGACCGATGCCTCTACCGACCGGCTGCAACCCGTCGGTCTGAAGGCATTGGGCCGTAAGGCCGAAGCGAGACGCGACCGCTGTAATCCGCGTCGCGAGATGAGATGCGGCATCTTCGCTGCGCATCTTGGCGGTCGGGCCGACCGGGATGTCTATAACGACATGGGTGGATCCCGCAGCGATTTTCTTGGAGAGGACGGAAGCGATCAGCTGGCCTTCGGTGTCGACGTCGAGTTCGCGTTCGACGCGCACGAAGATGTCATCAGCCGGACTGAGGTGGACCGCTCCGCCCCACGCGATGCAAGCTCCTTCGGCCTCGACCACGCGTTTCAACGTTGCAATGTCGAGATTCACCGGCGCGAGAGTCTCCATCGTGTCGGCAGTACCGGCGGGGGAGGTAATGGCACGGGAGGACGTTTTCGGCATGACGAGCCCGTTGGCCGCAACGATCGCCACGACGATCGGGGTGGTGCGGTTACCAGGCAGGCCGCCGACACAGTGTTTGTCGACAACAACAGGGGCATGCCATTGTAACCGGTCGCCAACCGCGATCATCGCACCGGTAAGGTCGGCAGTCTCGTTCTCGTCGAGTGGTAAAGCCGCAGTTGCGGTCAGGAACGCCGCAAGCTGCACGTCGGTGTAACGGCCGGCGACCACGTCCTGCACAATCTCTGTGAGAGCATGCGAGTCAAGCCGGTTGCCGTGGATACGTCTGCGTACGCTTGCCAGCGACTCGACAGCGGGGGCATGGGTAACCTGCACCTTGGCGTCCTCGGCGAGATTCAGCATCTCCCAGGCGGTTTCGGAGAGCCCGACCTCGTCAACGGCCAAGTGACCGTCGTCCTCCACCTGGAAGAGCGTTGCCTGTAATTCCCGCCCACCACCCGAGACGAGAACCTGCGAGCGAGCGGAGAGCCCTTCCGAGCGACAAACATGACAATCAGTGCGCATGACGACGACCGGCTGGTGTTGCGTGTGCAATCGAAGGCGCCGAACACGAAGAGTTGGTTGTTCTGGACCGGCATGAGAGAGGAGCGTGGTCATAGGTCGAACACCTGATCCTGACGTGGCACAGTGGCATTCCAGCCAATTTCGCGATCGATCCGGGCGCGCAGGGCTTCCGATGCCTCGTCCTCACCGTGGACAATGAAGACGCGGGACGGTTCGCGCCGGAAGCCTGAGAGCCAGCGCATCAACTCATTGCCATCGGCATGCGCCGAGAGCACCGACAGATCGTCGACCTCTGCTCTGACGGGTATCCATTGCCCGTGGATCTTGATCTCTCTCGCGCCCTGAACCATGGCCCGCCCCCGCGTTCCCGCAGCCTGATAGCCGGAGAACAGGATCGTATGTTTCGGATCGGTGACGAAAGACTTGAGGTGATGAAGCACACGACCGCCGGTCGCCATGCCGCTGGCCGAGATCACGACTTTGGGAAAGACACTCGCAGTGATCGCCTTGGAGCTTTCCACATCGCGGGTATAGGTGGCGATTTTGCAGATCGACGTGCATTCGTCATGCGTCAAGCGATGATCGTCGCTATGTGCGTGAAGGAGGTCTGTAGCGTTGATTGCCATGGGGCTGTCGAGATAGATCGGTACACCTGATAGGCGGCCTGCCGTTCGAAGCTTCCAGAGATGATAAAGGAGAGATTGCGCGCGGCCGACTGCGAAGGCGGGGATAACGACCGTGCCGCCACGTTTTACGGTGCGCTCAACAACTTCTCCCAACACCTCGGTCGTGTTTGCGGGATTGTGAGTGCGGTTTCCATAGGTTGATTCGACGACGATATAGTCGGCGTCGGCCACGGGAGCTGGATCGGGCAGCACTGGATCGTCGTAGCGCCCAAGGTCGCCGGAAAACGCAATGCGGCGGCCAGCCCATTCGATGTCCGCGCTGGCCGCGCCGAGGATATGACCTGCGCGACGGAAGGTCATGGTCGCGCCGCCGGGAAGCTGAAAGGCGGTTTCGAACGGCACAGTGGTAAACATCTCTATCGCCCGTTCCGCATCGCGCACGCCGTAAAGCGGCAAAGCCGGCTTGTGCTTCGAGAAGCCCTTGCGATTGGCGTATTCTGCATCCTTTTCGTTGAGAAAGCCGCTATCCTTGAGGATCAACTCGGCCACGTCGCGCGTTGCCGATGAGGCGTAGATTCGACCCTTGAAGCCATCGCGCACGAGCCTGGGAAGATAGCCCGAATGATCGAGGTGGGCATGGGTGAGCACTACGGCATCAATACTGGACGGGGGCACTGGCAGTGGCGTCCAATTGAGCTCGCGCAGGTTCTTGAGTCCCTGGAACAAGCCGCAATCGATCAGGATGCGCTTGCCGCCGTTCGTGAGGAGGTGCTTCGAGCCGGTGACGGTGCTCGCACCGCCGAGAGATGTTAGCGTCAGCATAATGGCCTCAGATGTTGAATGCAGCGATGTCGCCGGGATGCCCGCGGCCCTCTACGGCAGCCCGTTCAGCGGGAGCAAGGAGGTCGTCTCTGCTCCAGCCGGTGAGAGGAACAGCAGCGTCGACCAGATGAGCCCAGGAGCAGCGATTAGCAAACAACATACCAGACACATCGAGCGTCCCGCCCCGGCTGATGTAGCCGCGCGCAGCGGTCGTCCGTGGGCCGGAATCCAGTCGCCGAAGCAGGCCGAGCATAGGTTCGGGTCTCGTGTGGGAGACGATCAGGCGCGGCATGTTCGCCGGAAACAGGGCGGCGAGGGTTTCGTCACTCGCCGTGAATCCCGCCTCGATCGGATCGCGGGGTATGCGGAAGCGGCCGGGCTCCGACACCGCCGTCACGAGCACATGGCGACCGTGCGTCCTGAGCCGATAGGCCGCCTTGAGCGCTTCCTCGAGCTGATAGGCGCCGATAGCCACAATTTGAAGCTCGGCGCCTTCCGTCTCGCCCTGCACATGGGCCCCACCATCTGTTACGAAACGGTCTGCGTCCTCCGCATCGAAACGATGCGGCATGTCACGCTTGGAGACGATCAAACATCCTACTTGGCCGCGGCCATTGTAGACGGATCGCAGCGCTGCCACGGCACTGTTTGCATCGACGGGGAAAAGCACCCGCGAGGTGTCGGACATCTCGCCCAGCAGCGCCTCGCCGATGGTCGGGTCCTGATGCGATTGCTCGTTCTTCGCGTTCTCCCAGGTATGGGACGTGACAACCAGAGGCACCGAAATCCAGCGTGGTTCCTGGCCGGCCTCGCGCTGCCGTCGGGAAAACACGATCTCCTGCCGCACGCCACCAAGCATCTTCATGGCGAATGCTTCGTAGCTGACGATCAGATTGATCCCGCCCTTGTTGGCCAGCGCCGCGCCTGCGACGGCTTCCTCATTGAGCGCGGTGATGACCGCGCCGTCGATGGCGTCGGCGACGCCGGGCTCGGAAGTGTTCACGCGATGGCGCAGCCGATCGAGCGTTGCTCCCATGTGGTTGGAGCGTAGCTCGTCAGGATTGCCCACACGCGGGCGGAGCGTGGGGTTCGCGTCCACGACGCGGACGAACCAGCGGTCTAGCGCATGCATTGCGCAATCGGGCGGATCGCCGGCGATCGTCCAGTCCGGCTCGGGCAGGCTCGGTGCGGCTGGGTTACGCAGCGCGAGCGCATGCCGGCTTTCCGGCTCTCGGCCCTGCTCGCGATGGACAGCGATTTCGCCAACGGCGCTCTCGATCTGCGCGGCGGGAACGAACAGCGCTTGCGCGGCCTCGTTGAAGGCGTTGCGAGCCGGCTCGTCCTGTGCGGGATTGCCCCCGAGGGGTAGATTGTGCGCCGCGTTGGTATCGGCTCCTGGGAAGCCAAAGCCCTTGATTGTCTCGGCGATGACATAGGGGATAGGCGCCGGATAGACGCGGGCGGGATCCGCCGCGAAACGTTCAAGGCGCTTCTCAGCCTCGATGATGGCGCAGGCGAAGGCCGCAGGATCACGGCCATCGATGATAAAGGGATCAAAACCGTTGAGCTTCAGGTGGTCGGCGAGCCAGTCCGCGCCGCCCTGCTGCGCGATCTGGACACGTTCCTCTATGCGCCGGCCGTTGAGGATCATAACTGGAATCGCGATGCCGGAATCCTCGGCTCGCCACCAGCGCGGCGTCCAGTCCGAGCCGCGCTGTTCCTCGAACGCGCCGTCACTCAGGAAGGCGACGAGGCTTTCGCCGGGCAGCGGCGCATGAACGTACTGGACCTCGGCGAAGCCGAGATAGCCGCCTTCCGAGATGGCACCGGCGGTGTTCGGACCGGCGTGGCTGCCGAGCGGGACCGCTGCATTGCCGTCGGCGTCGATGGCATAGGAATAGAAATCGGCTGCAAGCTGCGAGAGACCTTTCTCGCTGCGATCATAGCGGCCCCTCTGCGCAGGAGAAACGTCCCCGGTGAGCGCGTTGACCGCCTCGATCGCGGCGACAGAATGGCCTTGTCCCATCAGCCATGAGCGGGTTTTCGCGGTGATCGCGTTGGCGGCGAGATAGCCAATGAAAGCGGGCACCATGTTGAGCGATCCGCCGGTATGACCTTCAGGCGTCGACTTGAACGCCTCGGCAGGCAGCGGCGTGCCGGAAAGGTCGACACGGTGGGCATAGGTCATATGGACGACAGTCCACATTGCGGCAGAAGTCAAACGGTCGGCTGCGGCAAGGATGCGATAGAGGGCCTCCGGTTCGATCAGGCCAGACGCCGCCAGGGCAGCTACGCGTTCGATGGTTTCATTGTTGTGGCTGATCGGGCCGTATCCCTGTTGCCACGTCTTTGATGTTGCTGTTGTCAGTTCGTTCATGCCGTCGCCGCCTTCCGTCAATCGTTTTTGTCGTCAGTTCACGCCGCTGGTCCAGGATGGCGGGTCGCTGGCAGGAAAGGAATCGAGCCCCGCCTGTTCCACTTCGTCCAGCGTCTCCGGTGGACGCCGGTGGCGTACAAGATCACCGTCAACTGAGGCCGCCGACGCGATGACGTTGCCAATCAAGGGGGCGAGCGCAACTGCATTGCTTTCGTGGGGTACGGAGTCGGTCGAGACGATGCGGTTGCAAAGCGGCACGAGACGTTGGAATGAATCGTCGGCAAATATCGCATGCACCACGGCGACCACAGGCCGGACGAAACCCTGAAGCGGAAGCTGGCGGGCAGCCTCAATCAAGGTATTCCCGGAGGACGCTATGTCATCTGCGAGCACCGGCTGCCGGCCGCGCCACTTGGAAAGGTCCGGTAGCTTGACTTCGACGTTGCGGTCGCCGTGGCGGACCTTTCGCAGCACGGCATGCGGAGCACCGATGCGTGCCGCGATGGCAGAGACCCATTGGTCGCTTTCCTCGTCAGGACCGATGATCAAGGGCTTGTCGACCTCCGCGGCGATCCAGTCCGCAAGCAGCGGTGCAGCATGCAAGGTGTCGGTCGGGACCGTATAGAGAGGCGACAAGGCCGGATAGCGATGCAGATGTGGATCTACCGTCAGCAGCCGGTCAAAGCTCGACGAGACGAGCCTGGCGAAGCTTCTGGAGGTCACCGCCTCTCCCGGCTGGAAGCGGCGATCCTGCCGCATGTAGGAGAGGTAGGGTGCGATCAGGTTGACCTGGCAGGCTCCCAGCTCTCTTGCAGCATCGGCCGCGAAGATCAGCCGCAGGAAGCCGTCGTCTGGCCGTGCCAGCGTGCATACCAGATCGACTGACTTGTCCTTCACCTCCGAGAGGAGGCGAACGTAAGTCTCTCCGTCAGGAAAACGCCGTGTTTCCATTGCGCCAAGTTCCCAGCCTCCTTCGTCGGCAAGACGCCGCGCGAATATCTCGTTACCTGGCAGCGGAAGGATCAGTCGCCTGGCGGGAGTTCCCGGTTGTTTGTCTACCGGTGTCATTTGTGCCTCCTGTAAGAGCGCAGAAGCTGGGCGTTGATGGCGACGATGATGGTGCTGGCCGACATGAAGACGGCCGCGACCGCGGGGGTCATTATGAAGCCAGTTCCAAAAGTAATGCCCGCCGCCATCGGGATGGCGATGGTGTTGTAGCCGGTCGCCCAGACGAGGTTCTGGACCATCTTGCGGTAGGTGGCACGCGAGAGTCCAAGGATCGCGCCGACGTCGCGCGGGTCGCTGCGTACGAGAACCACGTCGGCAGATTCGACGGCCACATCGGTACCCGCGCCGATGGCGATCCCGAGATCGGCCACCACGAGCGCAGGCGCGTCATTCACCCCGTCGCCGACCATGGCGACGGAGAGCCCCCGCGCTTGCAGTTCCTCGATCTTTTGTGATTTCTGATCAGGCAGCACTTCGGCGAAGTATTCGGTGATACCGAGTTCCTCGGAGACCGCCTTTGCTACACCCTCGGCGTCGCCGGTGAGCATGATCGAGCTGATCCCGAGGGATTTGAGTTCGGCGATGGCCTCCTTCGATTCCGGGCGAACGATGTCAGCCAGCGCAAAGAGTGCCCGCGGCTCGCCGTCGCGGACGAGAACGACAACTGTCTTGCCCTGTCCTTCCAATCGCTTGAGACTGTTATGGGCGATGGTGTTGCCCTGCCGTGCGAGGTGCCCGGGGCTGACGATACGCACATCCTGTCCTTCCACTTTGGCCACGATGCCTTCGCCGGTGATGTTGCTGACGTCGGTTGCCTTGGGAATGATCAGGCTTCGTTCCTTCGCCTCGGCCACGATGCCGTGGGCGATGGGATGCTCGGACTGGCTCTCGGCCGCTGCCGCATAGGCCAGTTCCTCGTTCTCGTCGCCGTCGGCAAGCAATACGATATCGCTGACGCCGAAACGGCCCTCAGTTAACGTGCCGGTCTTATCGAACACGGCGGCGTTGAGATTGCGCGCCCGCTCGAAGGCGGCCCGGTCGCGGATCAGCAGTCCGTTGCCGGCCGACAGCGATGTGCTGACCGCGACGACCAGCGGCACAGCGAGACCAAGGGCGTGCGGACAGGCAACTACCATGACCGTCACCATGCGCTCGATGGCAAATTCCAAGGGGGCGTCAAGGAAAAGCCACCAGACGAACAGCGTACCGAAGCCGACGACGAGTGCGATGTAGGTCAGCCAAGCGGCGGCACGGTTGGCAACGTCCTGAGTGCGCGAGCGCGTTGCCTGCGCCTTCTTTACCAATTCGATGACCTGCGACAGATAGGTGGCGTCGCCTGTTGCCGTCACCTTGATGGTGACAGCGGCGGCCCCGTTGATCGCGCCGCCGATGGCGGCGGCGCCGACCCCCTTGGTTACGGGCCTCGATTCGCCAGTGAGCATGGCCTCGTTGAAACCGGACGAACCCTCAATGATCTCGCCATCCACCGGAACCTTTGCACCGGGTCGTACGATGACCTCATCACCGGGTTGAAGGGTTGAGATCGGCACCTCTTCGGACGATCCGTCGGCCCTGATCCGCGTGGCTGAATCCGGCAGGAGCCGGACCAGTTCCTCAAGCGCACGCGATGCTCCCATGACCGAACGCATCTCGATCCAGTGGCCGAGAAGCATGATGGCGATCAGCGTCACAAGTTCCCAGTAGAGTTCCTCGCCCGGAAACCCGAACGTGACGGCCGCCGAAAAGAAATAGGCCGCCGAGATCGCTAGAGCGATCAGGGTCATCATGCCGGGCTGCCCCTTCCGCAGCTCGGAGGTGAAGCCCGTCAGGAATGGCCAGCCGCCATAAACGTAGGCAATTGTCGAAAGCACGAAGAGAACGTAGCGGTCGCCTGGGAACGCCAAAGTTTCTGCGATGCCAAGCCAATGCTGGATCATCGGCGAGAGCAACAGCACCGGTGGCGTGAGCACGAGGACCAACCAGAATCGGCGCCGGTAGTCGGCGACCATCGCGCCGTGGTCATGCCCGCCGTGGCCAGAATGCTCGGAATGGCTGGAGCCGGCAGCAGCTACGACACCGCGATGAGCTTCATCGTTTCGATTCCCGGTCGCATGCGCTTGATGGTTCTGGTGGGAATGTGGTGAACTCATCAGGTTTTTTCCTTGTCGTGGCTACGCGGCATCGGGCCAGCAGAACTGCGACCCCTCGGGTGGTCGCAGTTCTCGGCAGGCGCATCATGCCGGGCTCAAAATCATCGGTTCGAGCCCTGGAATCCCTGATCCAGGTTAAAGTCCTCTACAGTAGATTTTGGTATTGGATCGGAAGTCACGCTCTTAACAGCATCCACCGTCGAAACTATCTCACGACGAGAACCGGAAGCGAAGAGCGGCTTACCCCTCCGTCTCCCAATTTGCGACCCATCTCATAACGGGCTGCAGGTTGTTGAAGCGGGGAACGGAGCCAAGCTCTTCATTTTGCCGTCTTCTGGCGAAAATCTTGATCCGATCGACCGGTCGTTGCTGCGGGCAGGAGGTGTCCATGCAAAGTGAAGTTCACGTCAATCGTCGGGATTTCCTTTATGTCGCGACGGGCACAACGGCGGCCGTCGGGGCCGGCTTTGCCTCTTGGCCTTTCATCGACCAGATGAAACCCGACGCTTCGACACTCGCGATCGCCACCATAGACATCGACCTTTCCGGAATCGAGGAAGGTATGTCGGTGACCGTCAAGTGGCGCGGGCGGCCGGTCTTTGTCAGGAACAGGACATCCCGGGAAATTGAAGCTGCTTCCGTGACGCCCCTGGAAGAGCTTAAAGACCCCATCGCGCGCAACGCTAATCTGCCGGCCGACTCGCCGGCGACCGATCTCGCGAGGTCCGCAGGACAACATCGAGAAAACTGGCTTGTCATGGTCGGCGTGTGCACCCACCTCGGCTGCATCCCTCTTGGTCAAGCAGGGGACTACGGTGGATGGTTCTGCCCCTGTCATGGTTCGCATTACGATACAGCGGGCAGGATCCGCTCGGGGCCGGCTCCCGAAAACCTCGCCGTGCCCCTGTTCCAGTTCCTCAACGAAACGTCGGTCCGTATCGGATGAAGACCTGTGAGCGTCGCGCTTGTCAGCGCAGATGGCCTTCCGCCAATGCCACCCAATAGGCAGCCCCGATGGGCAGGATGTCCTGATTGAAGACAAACTCGGGGTGGTGGACCATCTTGGTGTCGCCATTGCCGAGGAAACAGTAAGTTCCCTTCTGCTTTTGCAGCATGAAGGCGAAATCCTCGGAGCCGAGATAGGTCGGACCGGGATGGATGACCTGATCCTCGCCGAAGGCGTGGCGGGCGATCTCGGCTGCTTTGTCGGTTTCAGCGGTATCGTTGACCAACACCGCCCCCGGCACCCCCTCGCGGATCTCCGAGGTGCACCCGAAAGCCTCGGCCTGCGTCGAAACCAGCCGGCGGACATTGTACAGCACCATCGCGCGGTCTTCCGGCGTAGTCGTGCGGATCGACAGCCGCAGGATCGCGCTGTAGGCGATCACATTGCCGGCATTGCCCGCCAGGAACGCGCCGACGGTGACGACGGCGCGATTTGCCGGGCTGACGTTGCGGGCGACGATGCTCTGCAAGGCCATGACCAGCGACGAGCCTGCGACGACCGGATCGATCGACAGTTCCGGCATGGCGCCGTGTCCGCCCTTGCCGGTGATCTCCACCTCCCAGTTGTCGACGGCGGCCATGGCCTCGCCCGGGGTGAAGTAAAGCTTGCCGAGCGCCAGCCCCGGCATGTTGTGCATGCCGAACACCGCGTCCACGGGAAAGCGCTCGAACAGCCCGTCCTCGATCATCGCCGGGCCGCCCTGCATCGTCTCCTCGCCCGGCTGGAAGATCAGGCGCACGGTGCCGTTGAAGTTCTTCTTCTCGGCAAGGTATTTCGCGGCCCTCAGCAGCATGGTGGTATGGCCGTCATGGCCGCAAAGATGGGCGACGCCCGCTACGCCCGACTTGTAGGGCAGCGCGTTGACCTCCTCGATCGGCAGGGCGTCGAAATCGGCGCGCAGCCCGATGGCGCTGTCGCCATCGCCCGCCTTCAGCGAAGCAACGATGCCATATTTGCCGACACCCTCCTCCACCTCGTAACCAAAACCCCTGACGATCCCAGCGATGTATTTGGCGGTCTTTTCCTCCTGCATCGACAGTTCGGGCGTACGGTGCATATGCTCGAACCATTCCTTCATGCTGGCCCGGTCGAGTTCATTGACGATAGCGTTCATGGCAGATGTCCTTCGTTCGTGTCGGGCTTTCGAAGCCCCGCAGGCTGCTTCACCGAGGCTTTTATTGCGGCTCATTGCTCGTCACTGGGCTTTCCCTGGGCACGGTGACCATGATCGAGACGATGGCTGCCACGACCATCAGCAGGTTGATGCCGAGTGCGAAAAAGGCGGCTTCGCGAACGGCCAGATTATCCTGCCGCCCAACATAGGAAATGACGCCCTCGATCCAAGCCACCGAACTATTGTCTCCCGAAAGCGCGGTGAACACGGCGGCCGAAATCGCGACCCCGAAAGACGCACCGAGCGATGAGGCCATCTTGTAGATGCCGGAGCCCGAGCCCGCCTGATCCGACGGCAGGTTCGACAGCGCGGCATCCGTCGATGGCGTGGCATAGAAGGCCAGGCCCAAGCCGAACAGCGTATAGGCCACGATGGCGAGGATATTGTAGGTGCCCAGCATCAGATTGGTCGGCATCAGCAGCAGGATCGAGGCTCCGACGATCAACGAACCCCAGATCATCGGCTTGCGCGGCCCGAAGCGTTGCAGCAGCTTTTCGCCGACGCGGATGAAGGCGACGATGGCGATGGCATAGCCCAGCGTCAGCAGTCCCGTCTGCTGGGCGTCCATGTCGCCGCCGATCTGCAACAATGTCATCGAAACGATCAGCATGCCGGCCACGCCATTCAGCAGGAAGTTCGAGATCGTGGCGCCGGTGTAAGTCATGTTGCGGAACAGGCCGAAATTGACGAATGCGTTCGCATTGCCGCTCTCGATACGAAAGAAGATCACGCCGAAGAGGACGGCGAGCGCCAGCAAAGTCAGTGAAGGCCAACTGACCCAGCCGAATGACGCGCCTTGTGTAGCGAATATCTGCAAGGCGACCATCGCGATCATGAAGGTGACGACGCCGCCCAGATCGAATTTGTAGCCGGCTCTGGCCTCCGCGCGGCTCTCGGGCGTTCCGCGCACCATCAGCAAGCCGATGACCGAAATGGCGGCGCCCGCGAAGAAGATCGAACGCCAACCCAGGTTCTGCGCCATCAGGCCGCCGAACAGAGCAGCGAAGCCCGACCCGCCCCACGAGCCCATCGACCACAGTGACACGGCGCGTTGCCGGCCTGCCCCGTCCCAGTATTCTTTCACCAGGGCCAGGGACGCAGGCATGATGAATGCGCCTGAAAAACCCTGGCAGATGCGACCGAGCATCAGGAAGGTCGACCCCATCGCGCCCGTCGGCGCAAGCGCGATCAGCAGCGAGCCCGCGATCGAGAAGACGAAGCCCCATTGGACGATCTTGACCCGTCCGATGCGGTCGGCCAGCCCCCCCATGACGACGATGAAGATGCCGGAAAACAGCGCCGTGATGGAGACCGCGATGTTCATCAGCGATTGCTGGACGCCCAGATCCTGGGCCATCAGCGGCGAAATATTCAGCGTCGTCTGGGCAAACAGCCAGAAGGCCAGAACACCCAGGATGATGCCGAAGAGGAGCCTGTCATTCCCCTGGTAAACAACTGCGGTTTTCGCGTCCATGAGTGTATCCAGAATGCAAAAGATTACTTCACAAGCAGTCGTCTTGATCTGGCGAAACGGTCGCCCCTCCAGAGCACGCGCGGACGATGCCGCGCGCCGCGACGTTGATTAGCTCAAAAACGTTCCAACTCCGAGAGACGCATTCGTCCGCGAAATTGAGCTTTGGGCATCGTTGGAAAGACCTGTAACCGCTCGGATGGCATCTATAGTGTCAGGGATGACGATCGCCTGGTTGTCGACCATATAGGCGTAGAACAGTTCCCCGTTTTTAACCTCCAGCATGTCTTCCCACAAAGCAACCTCGTACAGGTTGTCGTGCGGTCGACCAAGATCTGCCATAAGTTCCTTGACGGTGTTGAGAGCGGTGATCCCATCAGAAGTGCGGACAAAAGCGATGCGGGACGAGGCCCTGAAAGCATCAAGCACTTCCTCTTTGGTTGCGTTTCGGGTCAAATCCACCGTCCAGTAATGCAGATGTGCGAGCGTTTGGGGTACCTTTACTGCCATGGTCACAACATCAAGATCGGGATCAACGCTCTGCGCGTCAGGCCCCTGATGGCTGGGGATGTGACGTTCGGGGACCAGTGTGTTCATGATTCCCCCTTCATGGCTCTCCCAAGGGTCGGTCGCGCGTCTTAGCAGGGTTCCTCGGGCGCGCTTCAGGAGACCCGCGCGCTTGAGCGCCGTCGCCGAGCGGATCGAACCAGCCCTTGCCCTCATGAATGACGATAATGATCTCGCTGTCGCGGCGATATTTCATCGCCTTGCGCGTGCTCTCCTTGAGGTCGAGTGCAAACCCCGCCTCCTCCAGAACCATGCTGCAGGGCACCTCCCTCCTTAGAGTCGGTTTCGAAACTCATGACTGGCGCGCCAGTCGCCTCACGAGGAGCATGACGGAAGCGGCGTAGAGGAAGGTTGCTGCTGAATTGATGGTGG
>NZ_JAZHFV010000023.1:0-13061 GCF_040970315.1 Neoaquamicrobium sediminum
ATGGTGTCGTCGCTGACCGGCATGCCGAGTCGCTGCATCAACCGCTCGCCAGGACGGCCACCAGCGCTGTGGCCAAGCAGGCCGACAATCTCAACGACCCGGTTGACGCCAGACTTCAGATTGTCAGGCACGATCAGGCGTGGAACACCGCCGAAGAAGCGGAACATGCGCACATGCGCGCCAATCCAGTCGGGAAGCGTCTGTGTCCACGTTGCTTCCGCATAGGTGAGGCCGGAAGCGCCCAGGACAGCGACGAAGATCTCCGCTTCGCGGATCTCGCCAGTCGAGCGATCGACAACGGCAATCTTCTTGCCGGAATAGTCCACAAAGACCTTGTCGCCGGCGACATGC
Source organism: Neoaquamicrobium sediminum (assembly GCF_040970315.1). Lineage (NCBI taxonomy): Bacteria > Pseudomonadati > Pseudomonadota > Alphaproteobacteria > Hyphomicrobiales > Phyllobacteriaceae > Neoaquamicrobium > Neoaquamicrobium sediminum. The sequence continues at coordinate 352 of NZ_JAZHFV010000023.1, forward strand.
TCCTGGCGCATGGTCGGCGAAAGCCGCCGCTCGAAACTACGAAACAGATCGCAGAAGCGGCTGTAGCCGTAACCATCGGGATGGATGGCGCGATATTCTTCCCACAGGATCATCAGCGTGACGCCGGGCTTCTTCAGCTCCAGAGCCAGTTGCGCCCAGTTCGGCTCGGGACGCCGCCGCAGCCCCTGTTTGACCCCGGCCCGCGCGAAGAGCCGGTTCTCCAGTGCGTCGTCGGTCAGGTCGCCCGGCAGTGGCCAGGTCAGCCCAGCCGCTGCCGCACGCTTCAGATTGTCCTGAACCGTGCTGCGCGCGATCCCGAGCGTCAGGGCAATGTTGCGGGCGCTCGTGCCGTCCCCGGCAAGTCGAAGCAGGTGTCGTAATTGTCTCATGGTCAGCCTTCTCTTTGCCGGCATCACGCGTCCCTTGCTGAAAAGGACCGTCATGCCAAAGTTGCTGACCCAAGTGTTTGCCCCGGCTTCAAAGTGGCCGGTTATTGATCGGAATCGTGGCCGGCTTCATTCCGGAATGGTGGCCGGCTTCAAGTCGGAATTGCCGGCCGGATAACTTCGGAATCTGCAGATGAACCACACAAATTGAGGAAGAACCGAATTAAATGGAAAACGACACCTGCTGGGAACGCAGCTGGTTCTGCTGGGATTTGACGCCTGTGACCTGTGCTTCCAGGCCCTTCAGTTCCTGTGAGGCGGATGCCGCATCGATGGTGGCCAAAACCTGTCCACGAACGACCTTGTCGCCCGCGATGACGGGAAGCGATATGATCCTGCCGGACACTTCGCTGCTGACGGCGATCATATTTGCCGCGATCCGGGCGTCGTCGAGAAAGACATGCGTCCACCGCGCGGCCAGCCAGGGATAGGTGAAATAGGCGACGACGCCGAGCACCGCGAAAAGCGCCGTCGCGCGAACCAACCTGCGCCCTCGCCCGCTCTTTTTCGTAGCTGTTGGTGTCTCGTCAGTGCCAGCATCTGCGTGCGCCGCCCCGGAGAATTGCGACGGCTTTGTTTCCATGTTCATTCTACGATCTTTCCAGCCTGTCGCCGATGAGACCCAGCACGCGGTGCGCCGTGGCCAGATCATTCGCAGGGACGCCTTCGAGCAGTTCTTCCCTGAACGCATCGGAAATGCGCGTGATCTCCTCGATAAGCGGCTTAGCGCTTTCCGCGAGATGGATATTCTTGACCCGCCGATCATCATCGGAATCGACGCGTTCGATCAGACCACGCTGCTCGAGCGCATCCAGAAGACGCACCAGGGTCGGTCCCTCAACCCCGATCTGCTCGGCGAGATTCCTTTGCGACATCGCCCCCGATCGTCGCAGATGCAGCAGCGCGATCCATCGCGCTTGCGTCAATCCGAGATGTTTCACGCGCGCATCAAGGCCGGTTCTCCAGCGACGGCCAACCCGTGCAAGCTCCATGGCGAATTCCTGGCCGATGCCCACTTGATAGCTTTCTTATTGATAGTATGCTAACGACATAGCGCAACTTCCGTTATGGTGCAACGTGGCAACCCAGTTACCTATGTATCGACGCATCCTCCTCGCCTATGACGGGTCCGTTGAAGGTCGTCTGGCGCTGCGCGAAGGCGCCCGCTTGGCGCGGCTTTGCGAGGCCCAGGTGTGTCTGCTGGCGGTTGTGCAGATTTCCACCGGGATTGTCTTGGCCGAAGGTGTTTATCCCGGAATCGTGGGCGAGCAGAGCGAGGTGTATAAAAACATCCTCGCTGAGGGTGAACGACGTTTGCGGGAGATCGGGTTTGAACCTGACACGCGGCTTGCGATGGGCGATCCCGGCCCGGAAATTCGCGCCGTCGCGAAGGAGATCAACGCTGATCTCGTGGTCATCGGACACCGCCAGCACGGGACACTGGCGCGCTGGTGGTCGGGGTCCGTCGCCACATACCTCATCGACCATCTCGACTGCAGCATGCTGATCGGACGAATGGAGGTTTCCGACGCGGAGTTCGACAGACTCAAAACGAGCCAAGGAGTCCCCGAGTGATTGTCGTCAACCCGGCGCCGAGCAGCTCCGCGGTGACGCCACAGAGGGATACTGGCGTCGGCTTCCTCCCTGAAAAGTTCGCTATGGCCCTTGAGGCTATTGCCTTCGTCAAAGCATTTCGAAAACAACTCTTGGTCGAATTCGAGTTTGCAGGACTGGCTCTTACGCCGGCCGAAGCGCGCGTGCTAATGTTTTTGGCCCGTAACGAGGGTCTCAACCAAGCCCAGCTGGCTCAAATTCTTTCGTGCGAACCAATGACGCTTGTCGATAACCTCGACCGGCTCGAGGCTGCAGACCTGGTCGTCCGCAAGCGCAATGAGGTGGACCGTCGCGTCAAGTGCATCTATCTGGAGCCCCGGGGCAAAGCACTGGTGCCCAGGGTCGAGGCGATTGTGAGCGCCCTCTGCAATAATGCCGAACAGGGTGTCGGCGAACAACATATCGAACTGATGCGGGCCGGGCTTTCGCATATGACCGGGAACCTCGCCAGTCCGCCGAGCATTTAGCATGAGGGCGTCAGACGCCAGTTGACCAGCACGTGGGCCCCAGACTCCGGAACCCCCCATACTCACCGAAATGGAAGGTCTTCGATGCGTTTTCATTCTCCCCTTTTCGCCTCAGGATTGTTGTTCGGAACGCTTATTTCTGCCTCCGCTCAGGATAAAGATCCGCTATCGAAGTTGCCGCCCCCGGACAGCATCAAGCTGTCGACTGTGATCGAGCAAGTTGAAGGACGTCCGGGTTTCTATGCCATCGAAAGCATTACGTTTGCAGAGGGCGAGTACCGAATCGTCTATTTCATGGGGGATGGCGCGGAAGTGCGCATAAACTACGATGCGAAAACCGGGGCCAGCCGGCCGCCGCGGCGCGGCCTGTTTGGCAACTAAAATGTGCGCATTTATCTTTCAGCGCTGGCTTACGACGGTCCTGCGGGTTCGGTTTACGTACTGTGAAATACAAATAACCTGCGAAAGAGTTAAGCTATTTTCTACATGATCAATCGTCATTTTAGTAAGGCAGGCGCTACGGAAAACATAGGTGCGCTAAGTGAACACCAGTTTCATTGGACATTCCTCAAATGGCGAACAATCAGAACGCTTGGAAAGACTCGCGAGATACTTCTTGACAAGCAACAAGCTCTTTAAATCGCTTCGTCTGGAGTTCATTCGCTTTGACCTCCTGCGAGTCGAGGTCCGAATCCCCTTCAACCGTGAATTTGAGTTGGCGTCGGATGAGTCTCTCGACCGGGATACTCACGACCGCTCTCGATTCCATTTTTGGACTTGTTGTGCTCGCAAATCTCGAGGAACTGGCTCCTGTGGCCACGATCGGCCTGAACGTCGACTTCACATCGACGCCTCGCCGGGGAGAATCTGTCATCTGCCACGCAGAATACGGCGGATCGTCTGAACAGGTAGCTCATGTGCGTGGGCATGTCGTCGGTGAGGAACACGGGAAGATGTTCGCATTTGGAACTGCCACGTTCATGATCGGCACGCGTGGACCTGCAATCAATCCCATATCATGAGCACGATCATGTCTTCCACAGTCGGTCAGACCGAGGCTGGCTATCTCTCTTTGACGGACTGCCTGGCCATTTCACCTTTCGCCCGGTTCCTGAATATCCAGCCACGGATTGACGCCGATTGCGTCGTCCTCAAGCTTTGCTTTGCCGAACATCACATTGGCAATCCGATGATCAGGGCGCTGCATGGCGGCATCGTCGCCAGTCTCTGCGAGCTTTCGGCATCAAGCATGCTCGCCTTTCAGACGGAGGCGACGTCCATGCCAAAAACTCTCAGTCACAATGCCAGCTATCTGCGATCGACGATCGCCGCCGATTGCTATGCGCAAGCCGCGATCGAGCGCATCGGCAGACGAACTGCGACCTTGTCTGCGCGGGCGTGGCAGGAGGATGTAGAGAACCCCGTGGCCATTTCACGCGCCACTTTCCTGACCCAGGGATATATCTGACGTTTCCGCTCGGAAACCCCCAATGTTGACAATGTCTTCCGAACAGAGCTTCAGCATTATATGTCGAACGTGTAAGAAATACCAGCGCTCGATTGGCCCCCTTATCGCGGGCCTTCGAGGTAAGCCATAAGATGCTCGTGGTATTCCACGCTGACAGAGTCCTAATTTCAATCATTCTGGTCGTAGAGTTCGCGACTGCGCTGTATGTCGGGCCAGTTGGCTTCCAGCCAGCCGATCAGCGTACGAACCGGAATGAGAAAGCTCTTTCCTCTTTCGGTCAGCTCGTACTCGACCCGAGGGGGGACCTCCGCGAACACTTCACGGGTGACAAGCCCGTCGCGCTCGAGATTGCGGAGCGTCGTCGTCAGCATGCGCTGGGATACCCCTCCAACAGCGCGCATCAATTTTGAGAAACGCAGTCGGTTTCCGCTTGCCTCAGCCAAACGTGCTATCACGAGAAGGCTCCACTTGTCGGCCATCCGGTCCAGCAGCGGTCGTACGGGGCAGATCTCGGGCGCGATGGGGCCGGCGGCATCGATCGAGACATCAATGTTCACGGCTTCTCCTTTCATGGTTACGCGCAGGTAACAGACTTATCCGCACGTGCCTACTTCCCATGGCGTTGATTACGAATAGGATGAAAGTATCAAAAACGCACTATGGAGGGAAGCGATGTCGGCCAGGAACCTGAACATCGCGCTGTGGACGGCCCAGGTCCTGCTCGCCCTGGTGTTCGGGGCAGCCGGAGTTATGAAGGTGACCATGCCTCTGTCCGACCTTGCGGGGATGCTGGCCTGGCCGGGAAATGTTCCGTCATGGCTGGTCCGGTTTATCGGAACGGCGGAGCTGGCCGGTGCGATCGGTATTCTCGTGCCTGCCTTGACCCGCATACAACCGTTGCTCACGCCGCTGGCCGCGCTGGGATTTGCGATCATTCAGATCCTGGCGGTGCCCGTTCACATATCACAGGGCGATATCGCAATGGTCGGGCCGGTCAACGCCATTTTGCTGGCGCTGGCGCTGTTCGTTGTCTGGGGCCGCTATCGCAAGCTTCCGATCCAGCCGAAGGGAGCGCTGGCGTGAGCAGGATGCCCACCCTGTTCATCCCACATGGCGGCGGACCATGTTTCTTCATGGACTGGGATCCTCCAAACACCTGGGACCGGATGGCGAGCTTTCTGCGCGGGGTACAGGCCAGCCTGCCGGAAAAGCCCAAAGCCGCGCTGGTAGTTTCGGGCCATTGGGAGGAAGCGCAGGTCACAGTGCAGACCGGCGCCAAGCCGCCGCTGCTGTTCGACTATTACGGATTTCCGGCACATACTTATCAGTTGAGCTTTCCCGCGCCTGGATCACCGTATCTGGCGGCGCGCGTGTCGGACCTGCTGGGGGCGGCGGGATTTTCGGTGCGGGGCGACGCCGTGCGGGGCTATGATCACGGGGTATTCATCCCGCTGAAGCTGGTATTTCCCGAGGCGGACGTGCCGGTGGTGCAACTGTCGCTGCGTGCCGATTATGACCCGGCAGCGCATCTGACGATGGGAGCTGCTCTGGAGCCTCTGCGTGATGAGGGCGTGCTGATCCTGGGCAGCGGCATGAGCTATCACAACATGGGCGTGCTGATGAAGAGGATGCGCGGCGGGACGCAGGACGTGGAGCCGGCGTCGCAGGTCTTTGACGACTGGCTGACCGGGGCGGTGACCGACCCGGATCCGGCAGCGCGCAATGCGGTGCTGATGGACTGGATGCGCGTGCCCGCTGCCCTCGATGCCCACCCGCGAGAGGAGCATTTCCTGCCGCTGCATGTGGTGGCGGGAGCCGCCGGGGCCGATATCGGCGTCAAGGTGCTGGATGATGTGGTGATGGGCGCCGTCGAATCCGCATTCCGTTTTGGCTAATGCGACATCAATTCAAATCTTAACCTCAAGGAGCAAGATCATGACAGCAATGCAGAACGGGCCGTTCCTGGTCACCGGAGCCTCGGGCCATCTGGGACACCGGGTTGTGGAACTGTTGCTGGAGGGCGGAGCCGGGCCGGTGATCGCTACGACGCGGTCGGTGGATAAACTGACGCGGCTGGCCGCGCAAGGTGTCGAGGTGCGCAGCGCCGATTTCAATAATCCGGTGGGCCTCAAGAATGCTTTCGCCGCAGCCAAGCGGTTGCTGATCATCAGCACCGACGACCTGGAGCCCGGAAAGCGCCTGGTTGCTCACAACGGAGCCATCGAGGCCGCGGTGGCCGCTGGCGTTGAGCACATAGTCTACACGTCGCTTACCAACCCTGGCCCGGACTCGCCGATCACATTTGCCGTTGATCACCGGGAAACCGAGGCTATTTTGGTTGAAAGCGGCATCCCCCATACCATCCTGCGCAACAACCTTTACACCGATCTGTTCCTGATGAGCGCACCGCAAGCCATCAAATCGGGCCAACTGTTTGCCGCTACGGGCCAGGGCCGAGCGGGCTATGTCACCCGCGAAGATTGCGCGCGGGTGGCAGCTGCTGCTTTGATGCACGAAACCGAAACAAAAACCTATGATGTCACCGGTCCCGACCTCATCTCGCAGGGCGATCTCGCCGCGATATTGTCGGACCTGTCGGGCAAGACGATCGCCTATGTCCCGATTACCGTGGATGACCTTCGTGCCGGGATGATCGCCAACGGATTGCCGCCGACCATGGCCGAAGCCTTCGCGTCCTTCGACCAGGCAATCGCAAAAGGCCATATGGCCGTCAGCACCAATGATGTGAAAGATCTCACCGGGAAAGCGCCTGCCAGCGTGCGCGATTTCCTCGGCAAGAACGCCGCGTCGCTGCTGAAACCGGGCGCCGCTTAGGAGCCTGGACGCAAAATTCTGCGAGGCTCGCCATGTCGAGCCTTGCTGACTGACTTTTCAGTCACTATCTTTCTCCTATGGCTCAGAAATTTCGGGCGGCGCGTTCCGACGAGGAACGCCAAGCACGGCTTCAATCAATATTGAGTGCGGCTCTGGACGCTTTCGCCGAGAAAGGTCTTGGCGCATCGCGTCTTGAGGATATCGCTACCAGGGCGGCCATCGCCAAGGGCACGATCTATCTCTACTTCCCCTCGAAGCAGGCGGTGTTCGAAGAGCTGATCCGGACGTCCATTGTGCTGCCCGTCGATAGCTTGCGAACTGAATTGCTGGCGCAGGATTTATCGGCCCAAACAGTATTTGGTCTCCTTTCCCACTGGGTGCGAAACGAATTTCTCGGAACGGATCGGGAAATTATCGCGCGACTCATCCTGTCGGAGGTCGGTCGCTTTCCGGAGATTGCGGCCTTCTGCCATCGGGAACTCGTGCATCCCGTCATGGAGTTCCTGAAGCAAATCGCGCAGCGCGCGTGTGAGCGGGGCGAATTCGGATCGAATGTCCTGGTTCGCTTTCCACAGCTTGCGGTCGCATCCGTCCTGGTGGCTATAACCTGGAACGATCTGTTCCAGGACGTCGAGCCCCTCGACTTGGGAGCCATGATTGAATCGCACCTCGACCTCCTGCAGCGAGCAATGCGATCGGACCTATGACAATGCGTCGGGCCGGCCTTGTGATGATAGCAGCAGGAGTGGCGTTGCCAGCCCTCTTCCTGACGAACCCGAAAAGCGATGCGCCGCTGCCCCGATTCCAAGGTTATGTCGAGGGTCAGACGATCTATGTTTCCGCGGAAGAAGGGGGAACGATCTTTCGGATTCACGTAGATTCTGGCGATGACGTTCAACGGAATCAGACGTTGTTTAGACAAGATACTGCTCTCAAGCAGATACAACTTCAGCAGGCAGAAGCTCGTTTGCGCGAGGCGCAAGCAAGATTGCGGAACGTCGAGGCTCCCCAACAGAGGCCTGAAGAGATCGAGGTTCTCAGGGCGTCGGAGCGCCGCGCCGCAACGGCAAGTCAGCTCTCCGCCATCGAACTCGACCGTCAGCGCGAACTCTTCCGCAAGGGGGTAGCGTCGAAGGCTCTTGTCGAGCAGGCAGAAGCGGCACATCAACAGAATAGCGCTGCCCAGGAGGAAATTCGGCGGCAGATTGTTGCAGCCGGGCTCGGTGGCCGTGACAACGATATTCGCGCGGCCGAAGGTGCGGTCGACGCGGCAAAAGCCGCGCTGGCAGAGGCTGACCAGCGGCTCGCCAAAGCGGAAGTCAGGGCCCCCGAGGACGGCCGTGTGGAAGATGTCTTCTACCGCGCCGGTGAGGTCGTCCCGGCGGGTACCCCTGTGCTGGCCCTCTTGCCTGACGGCAATCTGCGGATTCGTTTTTTTGTGCCCGAGCCTGCTCTCTCTGCGCTTTCGCTCGGCGGCGCAATCCTGGTGAGTTGTGACGGATGTGCGCCCGACATCGAAGGCCGCATTACTTTTATCGCCAGGGAAGCCGAGTTCACGCCGCCGGTCATTTTCAGCGAGGAAGAGCGTTCCAAACTGGTCTTCAAGGTCGAAGCACGCCTCATCGGCAACGAGCATGCCCTGCCCGTCGGACTTCCGGTAACTGTGGTTCCGACAGCTGATGCCGTGGCAGAGAAGAGGTAGTTATGCGTGCCACGCTGCCCAGTCCTGCGCAACCAATCAAGGCCGCCGGTGCGTTTGCGGGAGACATCGCCATCGAAGTTTCCGGCCTGACGAAATCGTTCAACGGCCGAACCGTCGTCTCCGACCTTAGCATGGAAGTCCGTCGCGGCCTCATCTACGGATTTCTCGGTCCGAACGGCAGCGGCAAGACGACGACGATACGCATGCTTTGTGGCCTGCTGACGCCCGACGCTGGCCGTGGGACCTGCTTGGGCTACGACATTCTCACCCAATCGGACGAGATCAAGCGTCATGTCGGCTACATGACGCAGCGCTTCTCGCTCTACGAGGATCTTTCGATCCGCGAGAACCTCGAATTTGTGGCCCGCATTCACGGTCTCGACGATCCGCGAGGAGCAGCAGGAGATGCCTTGCATCGCCTCGGGCTGGAGAACCGGGCGCATCAGCTTGCTGGCGAGCTGTCAGGTGGCTGGAAGCAGCGTGTCGCGCTTGGCGCCAGTATTCTGCCGGGTCCGCAACTTCTTCTTCTGGACGAACCAACGGCTGGTGTCGATCCGAAGGCGAGGCGCGATTTCTGGGACGAGATCCATCGTCTCGCGGGAGAAGGCCTCACAGTGCTCGTGTCGACGCACTACATGGACGAGGCGGAGCGCTGCCACGAGATTGCCTATATTGCCTACGGCCGCCTCCTCGCCGCGGGAACAGTTGCGCATGTCGTCGCGCAGTCCGGCCTTGAGACCTGGACAGTGACCGGTATCGCCTTGCGTCAACTTGCCGAGACACTTCGAGGGCGGCCGGGGGTCGATATGGTCGCGCCCTTCGGTTCGGCGCTGCATGTGGCCGGTCGAGACCCCGCGCTGCTCATGCGCTCCACTGAGGCTGCAAGAGCTGACGAACGCTACAGTTGGCGTCGCGACCAGCCGACGCTCGAAGACGTCTTCATCGACCTGATGGACCGCGGCCGGGACAACTTCAGATGACCCCGGTGCTGACATATCCGCGAACCACGCAAGGACCGGTGGCGGCATGGCGGCGCTTTGTGGCGGTCCTTGTCAAGGAATTCATCCAGTTGCGACGTGATCGGGTGACGCTGATTTCGATGATTTTCATCTCCCTGGTCCAGCTCCTTCTTTTCGGCTATGCGATCAACACCGATCCGAAGGAACTTCGAACAGCCGTGCTGGCGCAGGACGAAAGCGTCTTCACACGGTCTTTCCTCGCCGCGATGCGGACGACCGGCTATTTCGACATTCGCGAGAGGGTGGCGAGTGAAAGCGAACTCGACGACTTGATCCTGTCGGGAGCCGTTCAGTTCGGCGTTCAAATACCATCCGACTTTGGCCGCCAGCTCGTTCGCGGCGAGCGTCCCGCGGTTCTCGTCATCGCCGATGCCACGGACCCTTCCGCCACGGTGAACGCTGTCGGGGCTCTGGAAGGGATCGCAGCGCGGGCTTTCGAACGCGATCTCATCGGACCAACCGCGTCTCTCGCCTCGACGCCTCCGCCCTACGAGATCCGAATTCATCGACGGTACAATCCGGTCGGGGACACGCATCTCAATATCGTTCCAGGGCTAATGGGCACGATCCTGTCCATGACGATGCTGATCTTCACCGCGCTTTCAGTCACGCGCGAGATCGAGCGCTCGACCATGGAGAGCCTTCTGGCGATGCCGATCAGGCCGGTCGAGATCATGCTTGGCAAGATCGCCCCCTACGTTCTTGTCGGCGCATTCCAGATGGTGCTCATCCTGTCGGCGGCCTGGCTGCTGTTCGACGTTCCGATCGTCGGAAGTCTTGCACTGCTGTTGGCGCTCACGACGCTCTTCGTCATCGCAAATCTTGCCGTCGGCTACACGTTCTCGACGCTAGCCTCGAACCAGCTTCAGGCCGTCCAGATGTCTTTCTTCTTCTTTCTGCCCAACATACTGCTCTCGGGCTTCATGTTTCCTTTCAATGGCATGCCCGACTGGGCCCAATGGATTGGCGAGACGCTGCCAATGACCCATTACCTCAGGATCGTTCGCGGCATCATGTTGAAAGGGGCAGACCTGTCGCATCTGGCAATACCCGTCGGCGCGCTAGGCCTGTTCACGCTGGTCGCGATGGCGGTGGCTGTCAACCGGTTCCGGCAAACGTTGGACTGAGCGGGACCCGCCGCTCTCCTTGGGCAGGTGGGAAACGAGGGCGCTCGTAGCCGACCGGAGACCTCGAACCACGCTGGTTCTCGGACCTTGGACACGCGTTGAGAGCAACGAGCGCTGACCGGTGCCTCATTCCGCATTCACCGGCTTAAGAGACCGCTGAATTTCGGCGGCTTTTCCCGGCGGCTAAGGTAAAGAACCCGACTGCCACGGGCATGCTCGGCGCCGTTTCCGCCCGGCCTCGGCCGTCAATAATCCCTGCGAAATTATTGTCTCGATCATGAGCACGCGAGAATAGGGTTGTGATCGCGGTCATACAGATGTCAACTTGCTGCCCGATCGGCAGTGTGATTCGGGCGGAATTCGATGAGCGATATCAAAACCATACTCACTGCAGCCTTGCTGATGGCGTCAGTGAGCGTAGCCCATGCGGGCGAAAACGCCCCCTTCATCTATCTCGCGACGCAAGACCCGTTCGTCAGCCCTGAAGCGCCAAAAGCGAAGAACGATATCCATGTCTTCGGCGGCGTCTTTGCCGGCGGCTCTTTCGGCAGCGTCGTCCAGTTCTGGGACGCAGACTACACCGACAATTTCATGATCGGCGGCATCTACGGCCGCGATTTCGAAGATCTCGGGGCAAGTTTTGTCCTTGGCGGCGTGGCGGGCGCTGCGATCCGTTTTGGCGATGATGACGATACTACCGGAGAACTTTGGGCCGGATTACGGATCCGCCACCACGGCTTGGTGATTGGCGACCTGGCAATCGCGCCGGGGTTTACGGCCGGCTTGAGCGTCGTTACCGGACCGACGGAGATCGAGCGCGCGCGCGAAATCCACTACGACGGCGACGCGAGCTTTCTGGGATTCCTCGGGCCCGAGGTCGCATTCAAGCTTCGGCAGACTCCGCATGTCGAGTTCGTCTATCAGCTTCACCATAGGTCAGGCGCTGACGGGACTTTTGGCGATTTTGGTGAAGGATCCAACGCGAGCACCTTCGGCCTTCGCTATCGCTTCTAAAGTAAGGAAGGGCGTTCGGCTGACCCGTTAGATGGCCGCCCCGCTCGCCGAGAGTCAGAATTGGGCACTACTGTCGCTTGGCAGTCCTGGCTCGCCGGGTGCCGCGCTCACCTGCGGCGCAAATTCTAGGACCTGCACATCAGCGTGGTCTCGCAGGCCGCGACGGATTCGATCATCGCCATGAACGAATTGTGGAAGGTCTATGGCATGGTTCGTGGCAAGGATGTTGGGCGCCGCGCTGCGTCAGGAAAAGTCCGTGGCCATTGTCGCGTGCGTCTTCGATCTATGGGAAGCGGAACTGGGTAAGGCCTCGGGGAAATCCAAAACCGCCGAGGCGATCCGCTGCGCGCTCACCCCCGCGGGAGGCGCTGGAACGCTTTCGGGCGGATGGCCGCCATCGAAATCGACTCCAACATCGTCGAGCGTGCAATTAGTTAGGCTCCAGACGATCGCGCGAACGAATAGTCTATTTGCCGGCAGCCACGGTGGTGGACGAACCTGGGCGACGGTAGAGCGGGAACAGCGCCGCCAGGAAGTGCTCGTGCCGCGGTCGCACAGCCGGGCATGGGCAGACCGAATATGGCGACCGGTCGGGACCCGATGAGGTTCGGCACGCGTCCTGATGGGTGGTGATCGCTCCGGTTTCAGTCGCCGTAACCGGAACCGGTGCCCTCTACTTCGACTGGATTGTCTTGGCGGTATCCTCCATAGGCGCGGGCATAGTCTTGTACTTCGACGAGCCAGATTGCCGACACCCTCTCGTTGATCCTTGTGTGCACCTTTCTTGGATCGTCTGTTGCTGCTCGGCTATGGATCGGCTTAACGGCCTTCCCGCATCGAGCTGATTCTCGCCTCTGGCTGCTTGGGCGCTACGTCCCAGAGCCATGCCGTGGCTGGATTGATGATTTCTTCGACGACCTAGGGTCGAAACCCAATCAGGGTATTGAAGGTCCGTAGCAAATCAGATTCCCTGCCGTCGTTTTGGGATGGAGGCGATGATGAGCAGGCTTTTCTGGCT
>NZ_JAZHFV010000024.1:0-12856 GCF_040970315.1 Neoaquamicrobium sediminum
TGCGCCACGCAGAAAAGGGAAAAAGTGGACGACTTTTACGCCGCCCGCAGCCGGACAATCCCGCCGCTACCGTGGTCTAGTTTTCCACCGCCGTTCTCAAGCGTTTCAGCCGCTAGACAAATCGGCCTGTTCGCTCGTCTCGAACTGAACGCGACGCTGTGATTCAAGCGCGGCCGGCATCAGCCGGCCGCCATTCTTTGCGCTCATTTGCTTTTCTTAGCATTGCCGCTCGCCCGCGCTGCGAAGGCGGCGAGCCCCTTGCGCGCGTCCTCGCTGGTAAACGTCCGCTGGCCGAGCACGGCTTCGCGCGCGAAGGCTTCCGTCCAGGGCAGGTCCTGAAGCGTCAGCACCGCCTCCTTGATGGTTTGCACGGCTGTCGGACTGAGTGCTGCAATCCGCGCCGCTGTCTCGTGGGCAACGACGTCCACGTCCGTAGCGGGGACGGCCTGGTTGACGACACCGCGCGTGACAAGTTCGGCGGAAGAGAACCGGCGCGCGGAAAGCAGGATTTCCATGGCGTGGGCATAGCCGATCTGACGGACGAGCCGCACCAGCGTGCCGCCGGCCGGCACGAAACCGTGGATCGGCTCTGGAAGCTGGAATTGCGCGTCCTCTGCGGCGATGCGGATGTCGGTCGCCAGCATGATCTCGAAACCGCCGCCCAGACACAGCCCGCGCACCGCGCAGACGACCGGCTTGTAGAAATCCATGTTCTTCAGATGCGCGGGGTCCCATGCGCTGATGTCGAAACGGCCACTGGCAAGCGCGGGAATCGATTCAGTCAGGTCCGCACCAACGCAGAAAGCCCTGTCGCCGGCTCCTGTCAGCACGACGGCTCGTATGTCGGCATCGTCGCGCGTCTCGGCGAAGGCATGGCCGAGGTCGTCATACATCTGCAGCGACAGGGCATTGAGCTTGTCGGGCCGGTTGATGGTGACGGTCGCGACGGGGCCGTTGCGGGTCAGGTTGATTGTCATTGCTCAGATCGCCCCGATCTCGGACAGCTTCTCGACCTCCTGTGGGGTGAGGCCGGCCAGGCGCGAATAGACGAAGCTGTTGTGCTCGCCCGGATTCGGCGCCTTCTCAGAAGGGTTGCCCGGCGTGTTGGACAACTTCACCGGCAGGCCGAACATGCGCACCAGTTTACCCGCCACCGGCACTTTGACGATCATCTCGCGAGCCGCGATGTGCGGGTCCTCGACAACCTCGGCGATCGTCTTGATGGCGCTGAGCGGAACCCGGTCGCCCGCAAGCTCTTCCAGTTCCGCCTTGGTGTAGACGCTGAACCAGCGTTCCAGGATCGGCTTGACGCGCCTGTCTGCAACGCGCGCGTCGAACCGCTTCTCCATCGTGTCGATCTCGGGATCGTCCGCGAGTTCTGGCTCGCCGAACATCTCGCAGGTGATCCGCCAGAATTTGTCGGTATAACCACCGAAGAACACGAAGCCGTCCTTGCAGGGGAATTGGCCGTAGGGACGGACGAAGGGGTGGTCGTTGCCGAGCGGGGAGGCGACCTCACCACTGGTGGTGTAGCGGACCACTGCGTTCTCGGTCAGTGTCAGCACCGCGTCCTGCTGGGAGATATCTACGACCTGACCGCGACCGCTGTGCTCGGCTTCGCGCAGCGCGGCAAGCGTGCCGATCGCCGCATAAAGCGAGGCGGCGAGGTCGCCGATAATCGTGCCGACCCGCACCGGCGGCATGTCGGGATAGCCGTTCATCGACCAGAGACCGCCGGTGGCCTGGCCGGTATTGTCGTAGGCAGGGCGCGAGGAGTTGGGACCCGTGCGCCCGAAGCCGCTGATTGCCGTATAGATCAGTCGCGGGTTCTCCTTGCGCAACACCTCGTACCCTAGGCCGAGCTTCTCCATCGTGCCTGGCCGGAAGTTCTCGACCAAGATGTCGGCACGTCGCACCAGTGTCTTCAGGAGCGCTTTGCCTTCTTCGGACTTCATGTTGAGCGTGATGCCCAGCTTGTTGCGGTTGAACTGCGTGAAGAAGGCGGAGAAGTCGCCATCGTCACCGTTGACGAAGGGTGGGAAGGTGCGAGCATAATCCGGGTCATCCGGGTGCTCGACCTTGATGACCGTCGCGCCGAGGTCGGCAAGCAACATCGAGCAGAAGGGACCCGCCACCACGCGCGTGATGTCGAGCACCGTTACGCCCTTGAGCGGGCCCGAGCCGGTGATGCCGCTGGCGGCGGCTGACTTGACGTCAGACATGGATGTCCTCCCTGTTTGGAATTGTTCGCCATCTCTCTCGGATGAACAATGTCGCCGTGCTACACCGCCGGGCTTGAGCGAGATAGGTTCTTCATAAGGCGCTATGCTGTTTCGCGCTCACGGCCAGCGCCCGGGCCACCTTCGACGCGGTCGCCCGTCCGAGATGGCGCGATATGAAGTCTCCGGCCGCCGCCACAGCACTGACGTCGATGCCCGTCTCCATGCCAAGCCCGTCAAGCATATAGACGAGATCTTCGGTAGCGACGTTGCCGGACGCTCCAGGCGCATAGGGACAGCCGCCAAGCCCGGCAACTGAACTGTCAATCGTCCTGACCCCATCGTCCAGGCAAGCGAGAATGTTCGCGAGCGCCTGGCCGCGCGTGTCGTGGAAATGAACCGCCAGGCTGTCGATCGGTAACTCGGCCGCCGCAGCCCGGACCATGGCGCTTGCCTCGCGCGGCGTGCCGATGCCGATGGTGTCTCCAAGCGATATCTCGCGACATCCGAGTGCTGAGAGACGGCGCGAAACGTCCACGACCGACCGCACCGACACCTTACCTTCATAAGGGCAGCCGAGGACGCAGGACACGTAGCCGCGCACCGGGATCGAGCGGGCCTGCGCCAGCTCCATCACGGGCAAGAAGCGGTCAAGGCTTTCGTCGATCGAACAGTTGATGTTGCGCTGCGAGAACGTTTCGGATGCCGAGGCAAAGACAGCTAACTCCTGTATGGGAAGCTCGACGGCCTCCAAGGCGCCTTGCTCATTGGGAACAAGCACGCCGTAGATGACCTCGTCGAACCGGGGGAGCGAGCGCAACAGCTCTGCCGTGCCGGCCATCTGAGGAATCCGCCGGGGCGACACGAAACTTCCGACCTCGATACTGCGGAGCCCGGCTTGCGCCAGCTGCCTGACGAGCTCGATACGCACCTCGACCGGAACCGCAGTCGGCTCGTTCTGTAGGCCGTCGCGTGGTCCTACCTCCACGATCGTGACATGCTCCGCCATCGGTCCTCTCTTCCCGCCAAAGCGTGACGATCCGGAACAGTAGCAATCGCGTGGATACCCAATGAATATGGGTCGCGCACATGATAGACGCCGAAGTATGTACGACATACACATTCCCCTTGAGAGAAATCCGATTGTTTACTGTCAGATCGGAAAGTTGCCTGGGAGGAGGCGATGAGAGCCAGCATTCGCCGCATCGAGTCGCCATCGCCGGAAGGCGTTCAGCACGACCATTACCGCCGCATCTTGAGCCTCCTCGACGCGAACGAGGCTTCCCCGGAACTTGACCGACTTGGTGCGGAGATTCGGCAGCGTGTTCAGGCCGGAGATCTGCCGGCCTCCATGGCTGCGGACCTGGAGATCGCGCTGAGGCTTCAGGAGAATTTCGAAAACAAGCGCAAGCGTGAGCGCGAGCTTTCTGCCCTCTATGAAACGGCGCGCGACCTTTCCGCTCTGCGCAATACCGACCAGGTTCTGCAGGCGATCGTGCAGCGCGCCCGCCAGCTCGTCGGCAGCGACATTGCCTATCTTTCGGCAGCGGATGACGAGCGCAACGACTTCTACGTCCGGGCCACGGAAGGCGTCATTTCGCAGGACTTCGCCCGCATCCGGGTGCCACGCGAAATTGGGGTATGCGGCAGCGTCGCGCGGACGCGACGTCCATTCTATTCGAGCAGCTATTCGAGCGACGAGGCCTTTGCGCACGATCCGTCCATCGACCAGGCCACGCGCGGCGAGGGCGTCGTTTCCATTCTCGGCATTCCCCTCGAAGTCGATTCTCAGGTGATCGGCGTGCTGTTCGTCGGCGACCGCTATGTGCGTTCTTACACGCCGCAAGAAATGGCGGTGCTTTCCTCGCTTGGCACCTTCGCAGCGCTGGCAATTGAAAATGCACGCCTGTTCGAGGAGACGCGCCGGGCGCTGCAGACAGCGAAAGATGCCAATATCGCGCTCTCGACGCAGGCGGAGGAAGTCGAGAGCGCGGCCGCCGCGCACGAACAGCTTACCGAGCTCGTCGCGCGTGGCGGAACGCTGGACGATCTCTCGCGCCGCGTTGGAAAGCTGCTCAACGGACAGGCGGCAGTTCTCGATGAGCGGCTTAAGCCGATCAGCGGCACGTTTCCCCCCGGATGCTCTGAGGAAGAGATCGTGCGCGCCGCGCGCGAGAGCGACCGGACGGGACGTTCGGTGCAAGTCCGGTGCGAGGACGGTGATATCGCCATCATCGCGGCCGCGATGGGCGGCAGTGCGCGCCTGGGCTCACTCCTGTTCAAGAGGCCCCGGCCATTCTCAGCGCCTGAGGTGCGGACCTTCGAGCGCAGCGCCATCGTCACCGGCATCGTGCTGCTATCGATCGAACGGATCGCCCAGTCGGCACACAGAAGCGCTACTGACGCGATCTCGGCGTTGGCGCGTGGCACGTCCGATCCCTTCGCCGGCGGCGCTCTGAGGCAGCAGCCGGGCGCCAGCGCCGTCACGTGGCCGCTGACGATGATGCTGGTCGACGTCGGCGAGCTGCCATTCATGCAGGTCGCCGCCCCGGCACGTGCGGCGCTGACCGGACGCGACACAATTTTCGCCGAGTTCAACGGCGACCTCGTCGTGGCGACGAGCAGCGAGCGACCGCTGGACGTGGCGGAGCGGCTTTCGGAGGAACTGCAGGCCGCCACACAGCGCCGCCTGACCATCGTGGTTTCCGAACCCGTCGCTGCGATCGGCGAAGCGCCGCTGCGCTTCGAATCGCTGCGGCGGTGTGTCGGCCTCGTTCGTGGCCTGGGCCAGCAAGGCCGTATCGTATCCGAAAGCGCGATGGCGATGTATGCGACCATCTTCGCAGGCGGTCCGAGCGACGCGGTCGGTGCCTTCGTGAGGGCAACGACTGGGCCTATCATCGAGCACGATCTGCGCAAGGGTAGTCAGCTCGCGCGCACGCTTGCTGCATATCTCGACAGCGGCAGGAGCCTCAGCAAGGCCGCCGAGCAGCTTGGCATCCATGTCAACACGATGCGGCAGCGCCTCGACCTCGTTGGACAGCTCAGCGCCGCCTGCCTCGATCCGGTGCACGGCCTTGAAACCCATCTCGCGCTGCGCCTGCACCTCATGAAGGCGGGCGGCTGACCCTGTTCCCTTTCCACGTCAAGACTGCGGCAGCCTGTATCTCATCCACATTGTTGGCAGCCGGGCCGACAAATAGGCTCCTCGTCATCTGATTGAGGAGTCCACTTCATGGTGACGAGCAGTCGTCTTCCCGGTTTCTATAAGCTGTCGCCTTCGGAGCGGCTAAACACCGTCTTGCAGGCGACAGGGCTGGAGATCGGGCAACTGGGGGCTGTCCTACCCGCGGACGACCAGATGCTCGCCATAGCTGACCGGATGATCGAGAACGTGATCGGCGCGCTATCGGTCCCGCTCGCAGTGGCCGCCAACTTCAAGATCAACGGCAAGGACTACCTCATTCCGATGGCGACCGAGGAGCCTTCGGTGGTGGCCGCTGCCAGCAACATGGCGTCAGTCGCGCGCATCCATGGCGGCTTTCACGCTTCCAGCGACCAGCCGATCATGATCTCGCAGATCCAGGTGGTCGGCGCTCCCGATCCGCATGGCGCGCGGTTGCGCCTGTACGAGCGGCGCCGTGACATCCTCGATCTTGCGAACGAACAGGATCCGTTCCTCGTCAAGCTCGGCGGCGGCGCCAAGGATATCAAGGTGCGCATCATCGAGGCGCCGGGCGCGAGCCATGTCGTGCTCCATCTCATCGTCGATGTCCGCGACGCCATGGGCGCCAACGCCGTCAATACGATGGCCGAGGCGTTGGCGCCGCTGGTCTCGGAGATTGCCGGGGGCAGGGTGCGCCTGCGCATCCTGTCGAACAAGGCCGATTTGAGGCTCGCGCGCGTCCGGGCGATCTACGACCGCGACGCACTCGGTGGTGAGGACGTGGTCAACGGCATCATCGACGCCTATGACTTCGCGGTCGCCGATCCTTACCGTGCCGCGACCCACAACAAGGGCATCATGAACGGGATCACCGCAGTGGTGCTCGCCACCGGCAACGATACTCGGGCGGTCGAGGCGGGTGCGCATTGCCACGCCGCTGCAAGCGGTCGTTATACGTCCTTGTCCCACTACGAGAAGGACACAAATGGCAATCTCGTCGGCACCTTGGAACTGCCGATGGCGGTGGGGCTCGTCGGCGGCGCCACGAAGACACATCCGGTCGCTCAGGCGAGCGTCAGGATGCTGGGCGTCGAGAGCGCGCAGGAACTGGCGCAGATCATAACGGCGGTCGGGCTCGCGCAGAACACGGGCGCGCTACGCGCATTGGCGGCCGAGGGCATCCAGAAGGGCCATATGTCGCTTCACGCTCGCAATGTCGCCATCGCGGCGGGCGCGGACGGCGACGAGATTGAGCATGTCGCCGCACGGTTGAAGCAGGCCGGGAATGTTCGGCTGGATATCGCGCAGAAGGTGCTGGAAGAGGTCCGCGCGGGGGCTGGGTAAGCTCACCGCACGTGATCGGGTTCCGCGTCGCCCGCGCAGGCGGGAATATGCTCGCCCAGACTATAGCGTTGGACCTTCTCCGTGCGCTCGGTGGAAGCATCATTGCGATAAGCTCCTGTAGGGGCAAACGTCTTCGTCAAAAGGCACGTGGCGTTGTCGGAACTGTTTGCCATCGATCACGGCCGGCTTACTGATGCGGTCCATTCGGAAGTGACGGAAGTCTTCTCGCAGCGGATCCCATGCCACCAGATACCATAGCGGTGGTAGGATCAGCATGGCCTGCGGTTCGACCTCGCGGGACGACTGTCGGCCTTTGGCATCGCGATAGCAGAACTTCAGATGCAGGCGTGCCAAGAAAGCGTTCTCGAAGGCGGGCAACAGATCGGAATCGATCGACCCTATGTCCGACATATCCTGAAGCGGCGAAAGTCTCCCCACGTGCAGGCAGTCCAGAAGCCGGCGCAGATCGCGCACTTTTTCCGGCCGGAGCGTCTTTTCGATCTTTGCGAGTCCCGCATCCGCGAGGCCTGAGAACGGCAGGTATCCGACCGCGCGCGTTGCGGCCACGCTGATCAGCAGGGCAAAGACCTCCGCCACGGCGAGCCGTGCCGTTGCTTCAATTGATTGTGGATCGAGTTGCAGGCCGCCACCGCGTCCAGGTTCCGAGTGAATTAGGAACCCCTGTTCGCGCAGGGCGGCGATGTCGCGCAAAACCGTCCGCCGCGATGCACCTACCTCACGGGCAAGGGCATCGACGGTCGTCGTCTGTGAGCGGCGCAGGCTACGCACGATGGCATCGTGACGAGTTCGGATATTCATGGTGTCAGCATAGTACGAAAGGTGCCAAGCTTTGGCACCAATAAGTCCTACAGGAGTCCGTATAGACATCAACGAGGAGAACCTGCATGCAACGCACTCCGGTAAATCCGTGGGACTGGTCCCTGGGGCTGGGATACAATCAAGCCGAGATCATCGAAGGCGCAACACGCCAGGTCGTATGCGCCGGCCAGACCGCTGTCGATGCGGAAGGCAAGCCGCAGCATTTGGGTGATATGCGCGGCCAGATCGGTCTGGCGCTGGAAAATCTTGAAGCGATACTGGAGGGCGCGGGCATGGGTCTGAGCCATGTCATCAAGCTAGGCATTTATACGACAGATGTGGATGAGGCGCTGAAGAATTTCGATCTGCTGGGGATGCGGCTTTGTGCGGTGCAGAACACCCCACCGATGACCTTGGTCGGCGTCGAGCGGCTGGCCATTCCGGGCCTGCTTTTCGAGATTGACGCTACCGCCTGTGCCTGACGCGATCAAAGCCAGAGCCGCCGTTCAACCCACAAGCCGGACGGCGGCTTTGGCCGCATAGCACCTGTCCGTAGCGACCGCCGTTTCGTCTGCATGTCACCTCCCGTTCGCCGTATGGGAGCCGCGAGCAACGGTCCGGCAACGAGTGCAAATGGCTGCGCGAAGCATTGGTTGTGACAGCGTCCTCGGGCATCGACTGACTTAGAGAACACGGGATGTCATGTCTCACTCTCCCGTCGACTGAGCACCGACACGGTAAGACCGAGCGAGGACGCCACCTGCAGGGGGCGCCCGACTTGACAACTTTCCTTTCCAGCTTCCGAGCTCACGCACAAAGCGGATACCGACCCCGGTGAGCGCGGCGAGCTGCTCCTGGGAGAGTTTTTGTGCTTTTCGCTCGGTGTGGATCAGAAGACCAAGGCTTTGGGTGGCAAAGATTATCTGCATGATAATCGTCCCTACCGGGATGATTAGTTGAGGATAACACTCGGGACTGCACTAAAAGAACCAACGGGACTATTTCGAGTCAGGGCTTGCATAGAAGGCGGTTTGGATCCCGAGCCAGTCACCGCACTGACAGGTGCGTTGACGAGCGCAGTCCGCTCTCATGGGCTGGTGGTCAACTTCGTCGAGAAGACGTCTTTTCGGCCTGAATCATCCAAGTTGCAAAAGCGCGATCTTGAGGGTCTGCTTTGTCGGTGCCCGCGACTGACGGCCAAGGCGGGTCATGAGATCTCGGGCAAGATTCGGGATTGCATAGGTTACAATTAACTCAGGTGGGGCCCATCCTTGCTGCGCTGAGTCTATAGATTCCTTCGTTCTAATTTAAAAGAATCTCAACCCGGCTGCCACAAACTGCCGTACCTACCGTACCGAGATGTTTGGCGATCACCGTGGTTGAACTGACAAACAACACGCAGAGCGTCGAGACTGCCTACGTACTTATGCGTCGGACGTTGGACCTTCTGCCGGATGGTGTTCTGATTATCGGACACGATCGAAAAGTGCTCTACTTCAACGAGGCGTTCGAACGGCTGTGGCGTATCCCTCACGATGTCGCCGAGTACGGCGACATTGCCATGCTTGATCACGTTGTAAGCCAACTTGACGATCCAACGTCGTTCGTGGCTCGCGTGGAACAACTCTATGAAAGTTCCGAATTCTCCGAAGACGAACTGACCTTCAAGGATGGACGGGTCTTCAACAGGCGCAGCGTTGCGCTAGGTGACGGCGGCGGCGGCTATAGCAGAATCTGGATATTCAGCGATGTGACAGAAGCATGGAGCGCGCGGATCGACGTGTTGACCGGGTTACTGAACCGGCGCGCTTACGCCAACGAACTACCCGAATTCATGGCTTCTACCGAGTATGGCCGCACAAAGTCATTTGCACTGGTCGATGTGGATCAATTCAAGTCGTACAACGACAGCTATGGCCATGCGGCCGGAGATGCTGTCCTTGAGAGGATTGGCGAGATATTGCGTCATGCTTGTGACAGCAATACAGCCTCGGCATATCGTATCGGCGGCGAAGAATTTGCTGTCACGTGCGTATCTGATGACGACGACGCAGCAGTCTCTTTCCATCAGGCAATTTTGCAGCACATTCGACAAGAAGTCGTAAAGCACGATGGAAACCATCCCCACGGCATTGTCACCGTCTCTGTAGGTCTTGGGCTCTTCTCGGGGCCTGCAGACGCAAAGGTTGTCTTTGCGTCTGTTGATCGCGCGCTATATCGGGCGAAGAAGCTGGGCCGAAACACAATTGCGCTTGAGCCGATCGGGCATCTCTCAGGGATCGCGTCAAATCAAGCACCGGAGACGTGCAACAAATTGCAAGATCATTCTTCGCAACGCAGTATGATTTTAACCGGAACAGGTTAGCCCGAGAGGTAACTGGACCGCAGGGCTCTCACTATGTTCGCTTCCATGAGGACGAATACCGAGATGGCGCAAAAAGACCGCTTATTCGATGTCCTCACACATTCAGTGCCCGGCTTCGTTTGGCTGTCCGATCCCAACGGCAATGTTGAATTCGTTAATGATGCGTGGTGTGAATACACCGGTCTCACGCGCACCGCGTCACTAGGAAAGGGATGGGCCCAGATGGTCCACCCCGATGATGTTGCTGCTCTTGGAGCGATCTGGCCGCCACGGGCCAGTGGTCAGAATCCGGCCTATCAAATCCAACTGCGGTTCCGCCATAAGAATGGGCAGTATCGCTGGCACGTGGTGCGCGCCAATCCGGTTGCAGATAGCGGCGGACAGTGGATCGGTTGCTCGACTGATATACATGATCTAGTCGCCATGCAGACGAGAGATCGTGCTCAGGCCGAGATCCTCAACAAGGTCGCTGCCGGCGACGACGTTCTCTCTATCCTAGAAGAACTTTGTACGCTGGGCGAAGAGCAGCTGCCAGGCAGTCGTTGTACGGTTCTCCTCCTGAACGACGGTGGCACAGAATTCACCGGTGGTGCGGCCCCATTTCTTCCTGACACTGTTCATTCGTTGATACCCGGCACGAAGGTCGGAACTGGTGTCGGCTCCTGCGGCACTGCGGCTTTCGAGAAGCGCGATGTCGTTTCAGAATGTATCGAGACCGATCCTTTATGGGATGATTGGCGAGAAGCATTCACACCACTTGGCATCAAGGCTTGCTGGTCGCTGCCGGTATATGGGCCCGATGGTGATGTGCTCGCAACGTTCGGCTTCTATTTCTACGAGGAGCGTGCCCCCCGGGAGGATGAGCTCAAGAACCTCGACAATCTGCGGCGCTTGGCATCCGTAGCCATCGACAAGGCGCGAACAGCGCAGGCCCTTCGGGAAAGCGAAGAACATTATCGCCACACAGTCGAGCACAACCCCCAGATCCCATGGACTGCCGATCCGCAGGGGCGGATAATGAGTTTGTCGTCACGTTGGAAGGAAGCGACCGGCTTGCCGGTGGAAAGTGCCATTGGTCATGGGTGGTTCCAGGCTCTCCATCCTGAGGACGTTGACCGCGTAAGGGGCTATTGGGCGGAAAGGCTTCAAACCGGTGAGCCGGCGGATTTGAAGTATCGCATACGCTTGGAGGACTACACCTATCGATGGGTGCGAGCTCGGGCAACACCGAGACGGGATGAGAATGGCCAGATCGTAAAATGGTACGGCGCAGTCGAAGACATCCACGATCTTGAATTGGCCACTGAACGGCTTCACAG
Source organism: Neoaquamicrobium sediminum (assembly GCF_040970315.1). NCBI lineage: Bacteria > Pseudomonadati > Pseudomonadota > Alphaproteobacteria > Hyphomicrobiales > Phyllobacteriaceae > Neoaquamicrobium > Neoaquamicrobium sediminum. Next base: position 11,233 of record NZ_JAZHFV010000024.1, read on the forward strand.
GCAGGCTTATGTTGACGATCTAACGCGGCTTGCGAATAGGCGGTCTGTTGAAGAAGAGTTGGCGGGTTTGCTACAGGAACCCCGAACTTGCGGTCCCGTCGAACTTCTGGTCGTAGACCTCTCTGGCTTCCGGCACCTGAACGATCGCTTTGGTCATGAGACGGGGGATGCGGTCCTCCGGCTCTTTGCGATTCTTCTGCGCAAGTGCCTATGTGAAACCGATGTGATTGGGCGGATTGCGGGCGACCAATTCGTGGTGATGCTTCACGAGCCCATTGGTGAAGCTGGCTTGCAGCCGTTTGCGGTCAAGCTCGCGCGTGAACTCGAGCATCGAATGGATCGGAACACAAGAACGCGCAATGTTGGGGTCCGTATCGGTTGCGCCCGGTCGTTGGTTGGTGATCGTTGCGAAGATTTGATCCGCCGCGCAAAAATGGCACTGTACGCAGCCAAGGAAGACAGCAAACAACCAGCCAGGTTGTTCACGCCTGCTCTTCAGCGCACTATCAACGAGCGTGCCGATCAGCTCGAACTCGCCAGGCAGGCACTCAGGTCTCGCTGGTTGGTTCCCTACTACCAGCCCATGATCGATTTGAGGTCTGGCGAGGTGGCTGGCGCTGAGGCTCTGCTTCGGGTCGACCATCCCGCCGATGGGATACTCTCCCCTGCGTCTATATGGGCTGCACTTGACGCTCCCAAGCTCAGCAAGTTGATCAACGACCAAATGATGGCGCTCGTGCTTTCGGACCTACGTGAATGGGGACCATGGCCTGCCTCGGTGGGAAGCATCTCGATCAATCTTTCGGGCGAAATGCTAATGCAGGAGGGGCTAGCGCGCTCGCTGCTGCGGAAGCTTGAGCGTAAATCCGTCAAACCACACCAGCTCACTGTCGAAATTACTGAACGTGTGCTGGTGGACGAGCTCGCCCCCAAGACGCGCCAATGCCTTGAGCAGTTGCAGCGGCATGGTGTTCGCGTGTCGCTCGATGATTTCGGCACCGGCTTTGCATCACTCACGCACCTTCAGCGACTCCCGGTGAACGAAATCAAGATCGATCGGTCTTTTGTCAGCGATCTTGGGCAGAGCGGCACCGGGACGGCGATTGTAAAATCGATGATCCATCTGGCGCAAAACATGGGAATAGACGTCGTAGCAGAAGGGGTGGAGACGACTGAGCAGGCACACCTGTTGCAAGAATGGGGGTGCCGATACGCCCAAGGGTATTATTTCTCCAAGCCTTTGCCAGCGGATGAGTTTGGTGCGATTTGGTGTGCTGTTACGAAGCCCTACCGCGGAACATTCCAGCAAAAGCGCCCCCTTCCGACGCGAAGTGATGGTGTTGCAGTTTCTCATAGCTAGCCGTCAGCTCGGCAAGCGAACAGGAGGCGTCGAGGTCGTGCCTCATATGACGGGCACGCAGAGATGAATCCCTACGGTCTGGCTGGTTGCGCCCCTTGCCGCCGTTGGCGCAGCGATGCGCACCACCTCAGGATGCATCCCCGCCACGGCCAGCGAGACGTGGCGATCGCTGGCGCAGGTCAGCAGACCGTCTCTGGCCGCCGTGCTTCCGGACCATTTCTCGGCAGCGGGATAGGCGTCCACCTTCACCACGGCGGCACATTC
>NZ_JAZHFV010000025.1:0-12083 GCF_040970315.1 Neoaquamicrobium sediminum
GCTCATCAGCCTGCCCGCAGTGGCGCGCTGATCAGCCCGGCCAAGCCGGAGAGCGCGGCCACCAATGCCGCCAGCTACACCACGCGGTGGGACACCATCGTTCGTTTCGAGGTGACGTCCGAAGATGTGAGATGTTCACCACACAGGCTGGCGCCCGGTAAGTCTTGAACGTCCGCTTTTTAAGATCCGAGGCGCAGAGCTGGCAGTCCGTTCCACGGCCCCGACTGGGCCGAAGAGCATCGCTGTGGCGAATGGCAGATTCCAGGAGATCGCAATCCATGCCGTAGCGGCCGAGATGGGGTCGGAGGCAGAATGGCAGCTTACCGAGTGGCGATCCCCAAAACCGGACAGTCCGTTGTCGGCCCCAAAGCGGGCAGGCAAATTTGCCCGTCTCCACTCCCTAGCCCACAGAGATTGTCCCGAACTTCGCAACTATCATTCCCTGACTGGAAGGCTAGCGCATCTGAGGGTGCCAGTTACCTTAGCTCAGAATACGAAATGGGAGGGATCGATGTTCGAGTTTGATGTGCAGGGCAAGGGAGCAAAACAGTCACCCGCATCTAGCGTTTCGACCTCGCCGTGCGGGCGCAACTGCGCCACTTGCCCAGAGAAGGTCACCTGCCCGTTGTCACCTTATGCGATCAGCGAAGACGAGGGCGGCCGCGCGTGACGCGGCCGCCCGTGCTTAACGCAATACGTCAATCAGGCGGCGAGCCACGCGGTCGTGAAATCCTGCTCGTAGGCCTGGTGCATCTGATAGCCGTTCAGCTTGGGGCTCATGTGGCAGAAGAGCTTTCGCCAGTAAGGCTGGACGACGATGCCAGAATCCTGCAGGCGTTCCTGCAGCTGCTTCATCAGGGACCGGCGCTGGTCGGCGTCGGCAATGGAGTTGGCCTTCTCGATCAGGGCATCGAAGTCCGGATCGGAAAACCCCGTCTCGTTCCACGCCGTCCCTGTCTTATAGGCAAGTGCATAGGTCTGGATACCGAGCGGCCGGGCATTCCAGTTGGTTGTGGCGAGCGGATACTTTGTCCAGTCGTTCCAGAACGAGCTCTCCGGGATCACCGTGCGTTTCACCTTGAAGCCCGCTTCCCGCAATTGCTGCGCGAAGACGTCCGAACTCTGCTTGCGGTAGTCCGCCTCGACCGAGATGATGTCGAACTCGTAGTTGAGCTGGCCGGCCTCGGCGAGCATTGCCTTCGCCTTCTCGATGTCGCGCTTGATCGGCGGCAGCTCGGCATATTCCGGGTGCATCGGCCCGACATGATGGTTCTGGGCTACTTCGCCCTGGCCGTCGATGCCGAGCTTCAGCACCGCGTCGTTGTCGATGGCCATCTGGATGGCGTTGCGCACGCGCTTGTCGTCATAGGGCTTGGCATTCACGTTGGTGCGCAGCACGATAGTCGCCGCGGTTACGACCTCGGACTTCTTCATGCCTATCTCGTCAAGCGCGTCGACGTCGTAGGACTGGGTCTGCGCCGTCAGATCGATCTCGCCGGATTCCATGGCAGCGAGCGTCGGAGCCGTTTCGGTGCCGTAGTCAATCCAGTCGATTCCATCGAGATGCACCTCGCCGCCCCACCACGAGCCTTCTGGGCGCGTGCGCACAGAGGCCCGCACGCCGACCTCATGATTGGTCAGTTCGAACGGCCCGGTGCCGATTGGCGCCTGCGCCAACGTTGCCTTCGCGACGTCGAAGCCGCGGTGAACAATCAGCGCCGGGTAGTCGGTCATCGCAGGGATGATAGAGATGTCAGGACGCGACAGCTTGAGCACAACGGTGTGGGCATCGCGGCTCTCGATCGCGCCACCGCGTGCCTTTTTGGTGTCTGCATCGATCAGCGATCCCATGCGCCCGGCCATCGAATTGCCGGCGACCTCCGTCTCGCACCAGCGAGTGATGTTGAAGACGACGTCCTCAGCGGTGAAGTCGTCGCCATTCGACCATTTCACGCCTTTGCGTACGTGCAGAACGTACTCTGTCGCGTCGCCGTTGACGTCCCAACCTTCAAGCAGCATCGGCTTGAAGGTAAAGTCGGGCTTCCAGCGCACCAGCGGTTCGATGAACTGCATGGCGATATTGCCCATCTGAGAGGTCTTGAACAGGCGCGGATCCTCCAGTGCCATGACCTGCATCGACACGCGGACGATGCCGCCCTTGCGGGGCTCTTCGGCGGAGGCAGGCGACGGAGCAGCCAGGCCAAGAAGACCGTAGGCCGCGACAGTCGAGGCGCCCAATGCGCTCGCGGTCGCCAGGAATTCGCGGCGGCTCAAGCGCCCCTCGCGCGCTTCGCTCAAATACATGCCGATGGCAGGGTGAAGCTTGCGTGTCATTTTCTGTCTCCCTCTGTTGATTTTCCGTACATTCCGATCCGACAGTGGCGGTTGATGAGCCCGCGTCGGGGCATGCCGTGGAGGAGCCGGTGAACCTTTTGGTTGCGATGAAGGTCTACGACCGCGTCACGGCGCTCGGCAGCCTTTCGGCTGCGGCGCGCGATCTCACCATGTCGACGACGGCGGTGAGCAGGATGCTGAAGGAGCTCGAGGATGATCTGGGCCTCCGCCTGATCAACCGTACGACGCGGCGCATGAGCCTTACCGAGGCCGGTCGCGAATATGCCGAGCGCGTCAAGGTGCTGCTGGCGGAAGTCGAGGAGGTCCAGGATTCGACCCGCCGTCTCGACCGCGGAATACGTGGCGTGCTGCGCGTCTCCTGTTCCAACGTACTTGCGCACACGCGCATTACGCGGCTGATCCCGGCCTTCCTCGCCGAAAATCCGATGATCGCGATCGAGTTCAACCTGACATCGCGCTACGTGGTTGGTATCGTCGAGGAGGGCTACGACGTCGCGATCCGGTTCGAGGCGCAGACCGATTCCGAGATCGTCTCGCGGCAGCTCGGCACGGTGAGGAACCATGTCTGCGCGGCGCCGTCCTACATAGCCGCCCGGGGCCGGCCTCGATCTCCGCAGGACCTCGCAAGCCACAATTGCGTGCTGTCGAATTTCGCCAAGCGAATGGGCAGCTGGCCGTTCGGTTCGAAGGATGGACGCATCTCCGTCCCCATCAGGGGCCGCGTCTCGACGAACAGCATAGAGTCCGCCTACCAGATGACGGTGGCCGGCGCCGGCATCGGCTACCTGCCGAGCCTGCTGGTGCGCGACGCCATAGCGGACGGCCGTCTCGAGACCTTGCTCGAGGACCACGAGCCGGTCTCCAGCCCGATTTATGCGCTTTATCCGCACCGGACCTATGTGGCCATGAAGGTGCGGGCGTTCATCGACTTCCTCATGCGAGAACTCTCCCCCGATCTCGATTGATTCGCGCCGGACCGGGCGCCTATCCCGCAGTGGGCGCGCCCGGTCTCCTGCCATCGCTGGATTTCAGCTGGCCACTTGCTGACTGGCCTTGGCTTCGTCGGTCCACCTCTCCTCGACATAGAATGGGCCGGGATTCTCGCGCAGGGCCTCGTATTTGCAGATCTCCGGCTCGTCACCGAGAGGCACCGATCGGCCGTCGCGAAAGGCCCACTCACCACGCTCCGGCGAGTCCTCCGCCCGCACATAGTTGTCGATGAGAAGTATGCGTGGTTCGTTCGAGACGTTCGGACCTGAGCCGTGGATCGTATAGAGCGTCCAGATCGCCAGGTCCCCGGGCTCCATTTCGAGTTGCACGACCTCGGACGGATCGATGCCAGTGGCTTTCAGCTCCGCTCCCTGTTCGGTCGAACCGACCATGATTCCGTCGCCATCCTCGGCAAGGCCGAGATAGCCCCGCTTATGGTGGCCCGGTACCACTTTCAGCGCGCCGTTGGATGCGTCCTGCCGATTGAGAGCAAGGCCGAGATTTAACGAGTACCGGTCGAGGTTGGCGAAAAGTTCGGGACGGGTGCGGAAACGGACGTCCTGATGCATGCGGTAGTAGGTATACTTACCGCCCGACGCCTTCCAATGCAGCTGATTGGCGATCTGTTTGATGTCAGGTCCGAGCAAGGGCGCCAGCACCTCGAAGATCTTCTGGCTGCGGCGATACTGTTCGAAGGCCGGATTGATCCATGAGAACCAGTGTGCCTGCGGCACTGTGCGGGTGATGTTTCCCGGATCGTTGACCACCTCGAAATAGAGGTTCTTATTGCGATAGGTCGCGTGGTGTTTCAGGCCCTCAGCGTAGACCGCCTCGCTCTCTCGGCGCAGATCGGCGACTTCGTCCTTGTTGAGGAAGCCGCGGATGACGGCATATCCATTCTCGCGGACGTCGATGACATGCTGGGTGTTCATTTTCTCTCCCTCGCGATCGGCGACAGCGTCCGTTTCCACGACTGTCCATGATGTCGCCTTCGATGGGAAAGATTACCGGCGGGAACTTGTCAGGCTAGGCTTCAAATTCGGCAACGTCTTTCCCGGTGAGCGGGAGAATGCGGGCAGTGACCTATCTCTGCTATTGTTGCTGAAAGAGACGTCTTGCATAGGTCCCTCCGATGGAGATCGAACCGGCGGCTCTGTTCTTGCGCACTTTTTACAGCGTCGGCCAATGAAAGGGATTGGCTTAGGGGGAAGCCGCCCGTCGTGTTCGACCGCTGATGGCAGCTTTGCGAATTGTGCTTGCCAGAAGCGTATCCTCCGAATCCGGCCCCGCAACTGCCGTACACCATCCTAACTATCGCCGCGTCCCGCGCCCCGCCACCCCGCGGGTTCCCGGACCCAGCAATTAATGTCCGACTCTCGCCATCCAGCGCCATTGATGCTGATCCTGACCTGGGCCGGGAATGTGCCTTCGGCGATCTTGCGGTAGATGGTCGAGCGGGAGAGCCCGGTACGAGCCAGGACGGTCTTGAGACGAATAATGCGGTCCGGTTCCGGCATCGGGGCTTCCTTCGCTTTCCTGATCCTCGGTGAGACCAGCCAGGACCTTTGATGCGCTGCCGGCAACACTGAGCCGCCACGGATCGCACGCTCGCGTACTATCGGCGGCAGAACGGCGGGGGTGTCAGATGCCGAGCCCGAGTCCTCTGCCCAGATCAATGCCATGGGTAAAGGCAAGCTCGCCGCCAAGACTGCGCCCGGTCTCGAACTTGATGCCGAGCTCAAGCTTGCGACTGGCGAGGATCGATTCCAGCTGCGGATCGCGCTGAAGGCTTTTTGCCATGTCGCCCATGGCCTGGCGGGTTGCCTTGTAGCCGGTCATGTCACCAACCTGGTATTGGCGCTGGCTGGTCTGTTTCAGCTTTTGCCAGTCGTCGACAAAGCGGTCCGCACGATGCTGCGGACTGGTGCGTAGCTCCGTCTCGTGCTGGAGCGCCTGGATGGCGCGCTGAAGGCGGCCGGTGCTTGCTTCGCGAACGAGCTCGGGATGCTTGACGTAGGCTGCTTCAACGTCACGCCAGCCATGCGGGCGAACCGTCTCGAAGGATCTGCGTGCGTCGTTCAGCTCGCGCATCTGTTCTGCTGTACCGAGGCCGTCTGCATTGCCGTGGGTGAGGATCGCATCGACTGCACGGGCATGACGCACGAGCGCCTTGGTGCGCGCATGACGCACAGCCTCCTCGCGGTCTTCGATCGACAGCCCTGATTGTGGTTCGAGACGGCGCCCGTGTCCGGTTGCTCCTGAATCAGGTATTCCCACTTCTGGCGCCGGCCTTGCCGCATGCACCTCCCCTCCCCGTTCACGACCAGTGTTGCCGATGCCGTGTGCTCTGCCGGTCCGGCCAGGCTCTGCCTCTGCCGGCGAGCGCCAGCCATCGAGCAATCTGTCGACCGTATCGCGCAGCCGTTCGGGAATGCGGTTGCGGATGATCTGCATGATCCGGGTGCGGAAGGTGATGCCGCGCCGTTCGGCATAGGCCTGTTCCGGATCGGCCCTGTCATAGTCCGACGCCATGTCCTTGGCGCGATCCCGCGAGAGTGTGCCGGTGAGCCTGTCCTGCGTGGCAAAGTCATCCTGGCCATAATGCAGGTCGACGCCACTGCGATGGCGTGAGAGTGCGACATAGGTTGAGTGCGCATCCATGCCTGGTGTTGCCAGCACATGAGTGCGATCCACCGTCATGCCCTGCGCCTTGTGGACGGTGGCGGCATAGCCGTGATCGAAGCGGTTGTAGTCCTTGAGGTCGAAGTCGATGGAGCGGCCATCATCGGTGCGCACGGACAGCGATCGTGCATCGACGGTTGTGATTGTTGCGAGTGTTCCGTTCTTGACGCCAAGCCCACGCTCGTTCTGCAGGAACATGACGCGGTCGCCACTGGCAAAGTGGCGTTCGACGGCAGCGCTGTGCTCTGCGCGCTGGATGGTTATGGCGACGTCCTCTCCCAGATCACCGACATCGCGCATGCGTTTGCGTGCTGCATCATTGAGCGCCCGCACCTCGTCATTGGTGTGGGTGAGGATGATACGGCTGGCTTCTGGTGATGTCTGCCGATCACGATCCCAGCGATCAATCAGGTCGTGGCGTGCCTGCTGCCTGCCTTGCGCCGCATGCACCATGTCGTGGCGGTCATAGGCGCCGATCGCGTCCCGTATCCTGCCGGTTGCAAGATCGCGTGTAGCATCGCGCTGCCAGTGTTCGCGTTGACGCCGTACAGTCTCGATCTCCACGCCGCCATGGCGCTCATGGATGGAGCGGAAGGCAGCCCCTGCCTCGATCGATTGCAGCTGCTGGGGATCGCCGACCAGCACCACCTTGGCACCGACTTCGTGCGCATGGGCAAGCACCCGCTCCAACTGACGCGTGCCGACCATGCCGGCCTCATCGATGACGAGCACATCCTTGCGTGTGAGCAGCTCTCGCCCCTGGCTCCAGCCATGTTCAAGACTGGCAATCGTCCGTGAGGCAATACCCGATCCGCTCTCAAGGTTCTCGGCGGCAATGCCGGAGAGTGCTGCGCCACGCACGTCAAAGCCTTCTCTGCCCCAGGCGTCGCGCGCCACACCCAGCATGGCGCTTTTGCCGGTGCCGGCATAACCGACGACGACACCAAGGTCGCGTCCGTCGGTGATGTGGGCAAGTGCGTCGGCCTGTTCTTCGGACAAGAACAGACCGCGCCGTTCGGCATCGGCCAATGCAGCCAGCCTGTGCGCTTCGCCAACGCTTTTGCCCTCCCGCTCTCTCATCACATCAGCAGCATGATGCAGCCGCTGTTCGGTCTCGATCATCTGCCGTGTGGTGAAGCGCTGCTGATCGCGTTCGTCCCTGCCCAGTTCAATGAGATCCGGTGCGGTCTCGATTGCGGCAACCACCGCATTGAACTGTTCGATGCCGTCGCTGTGGCGATGCGCGAACTTCGCCAGGTCGCGACGGGTGAACGTCGACTGCTGCTGTGTGATGGCATCCAGTGCAAGTGATGGATCGGCGATGATGCGTGCGCCATTGTTGCGCGCGATCTCGCGATGGAGCTCGGCGCGATCGGCAATAGAAGCAACATCGGCAGCGTCTCGGATGCCAACCTCAACACCGGCATCCAGACCGCCGATCTCGATGCGCTTTGCCGGCGCCCCGATCTGGCTCTGCGGTTCCAGCTTTATGCCCTGGGCTTCAAGGCTGCGATGGTCGATACGGGCATCAATGTCGAGTTCGGCCAACCGCTCATTGGCAAGCTCCGCCCAGCGTTGTCGCCAGCGTTCGATCAGCTCGGTGCGGTTCCAGTCACGGACCTTTGCACCAAACCCGATCTCGTCCCCATCAACGATGACCTCGCGCATGGTGAGCATGACATGGGCGTGCGGTTTGGGGCTTCCATCCTCTGCCCTGTCCCAATGCACATTGAGGTCGGCGACCATGCCGCGATCGACGAATTCCGCCTGTACGAAGTCCCTGGCAAGCGCAATGCCTTGCGCTTCGCTCAGCTCGCGCGGCAGTGCGAACTCGACCTCGCGGGCAAGCTGCGCATCCTTCCTCACCTCGAAGGCTTCGACATCGTTCCACAACCGCTCGCGGTCGCACCAGACCTGCGGCGCACCATCCGGCAGCAGCACCTCGGAATGAACGACGCCGCGCTTGGCGGTAAAGTCGTGGCTGCGTTCGATCCGGTGATCGCGCAGCCGTGAGCCGGAACGATAAGCAGCAGAGGCCACCGCGCTGCTTCCAGCCTTCCTTCCAATGACCTTGACGTGAAGATGATAGATCGCCATCGCGATCCGACCATCTACACAGCAAAGCCCACGTCGGCACGACGTATAAGCGCGCCCTCGACCATAAAAGTCTCGGGATGGACCGCGCCGTGCCACACCGTCCCGGCAACACTGGAGCCTTCCGCGACGCGCTCGATTACCATTCTCCCATCGACCAGAACGCAAGCGTTGGGAGAACCGAATGCGCAAGCCACGGGATTTTGATGCCGAGCTGAAGGCGCTCGACGACAAGGCAAAAGAGCTCAAGGCACGCAAGGTGCTTGGGCTCGGCGAACTGGTGATCGCGACAGGAGCAGACTGTCTCAGCCCGGAGGAACTGGCCGGTGCGCTGACCGTGGCGGCAGAAACAAAAGACCCTGCCAAACGCGAGGTGTGGGCGAAGCGTGGAGCCATGTTTTACGAAGGCAAGTCACGGCGAACAAGGCAGCCACAGCGGCCTGCTCAAGCAGCTGGCGGCGACATTGGCGGCACTCAAGCGCAACAAGGCAGCGCGAAACCGCCGTCAGGCCGCATGGGCGCGGCATGACATGCGCTCCTGGCAGGTCGAACGCCGCAAGCGCACAAGGCATCTGATCGAGCTCGGCGGTCTCGTCGTCAAGGCGGGTATCGTCGAACTCACCAGCGACGATCGCGTCATGATTTATGGGGCGCTGCTCTGGATGGCCGAGATGCTTCAAGGTGAGGACTCCGAGCAGGCGCGCGACGTCTGGACAAAGTTGGGAAAGATGGGATTCGAGCGGAACGCCCGCCAGAGTGCATGACGGAGCACAACCGCCGCAGGATCGGGCGTGACCATTGCCCCACAACAGCATAGATTATCGTGCGCGCAACACATGAGATTTTACGATCTCTGTCAATCTGGACAGGCGAAAACGCAGATTGTGTGACTGCGGTATGCAAAGACGCCGTTTGGCTGGATGGTGATTTCCATCCGTAATGCCAATCTCTCAGCTGGTGCGATCTCCGAAGACCGGCTTGTGAGGGCTCGGCTCCCCGCTGATCGTGAACGGCAGACATTTTTCGACCCAGACGTCCTAAATTCCTCACGGGGGTACGAAATTGGCGAATTGTGGCAACGCCGGCGACAAACAAAGAGCGGCGCCCGCCGAAGTCGCGCCGCCTCCATTTCTCGCAGGGTGGCGCCGGATCGCAGCGTGGAACCTCTCGGCTGTAGGGAAGTTACTCTACTGCGGCTTGCCCTCTTGCCCCCCTCGAGCGTAGCCGCCGACGATGGCGTCTCCCCGACGCCGCGTCCAAGAAAGCCCCGCTGCTGGGAAGACGGCGGGGCTTTTCTGTCTTGTATATATATATATATATCCGGCCGGCTAGTTGGAACAAATCGATCGCTGGAGGTGCGGGAGGTCGTCAGGATTGCAGCCCTGCCGTTTCTCACCATTGAGTTGGCCGGCCTCGGGCCGGCCTCTCTTTTGCGAGGCAGCTAGCATTTCGCTTCTGCAGTAGTTGTCTGGTTGCCGGGTGCAGTCGATGGAAAGACCCGATGATCCGGGCACGCTCTATGCGCCGCGCATGCGCGGTCGATACTGGGCGCCCCCAGTCTCTGCTGCCGCTTGTCGATCCAGAGGAGCGCCCCCGTCAGGCCGAAGAGCGGAAAGGACGTTCGCCAGGCGGTGTGCCTTCGGCGTCGTCGAAGGCGAAATCGATCCGCCGCCCGAAGGCGCCGGTTCAGCGCCGCTTGGGCAGCCTCACCAAGGCGCTGTGGCCGAGCTCCAGCCCAGGCGCGACGACGAGGTAATCGGAGCCGATGTTCTGTACGCCTTCTGCCTAAACGGCCTTACTGACCGGATTAACCGCCGTCACCGCTTCAGGGATCAGCGCGGCTTCTCGGGATAGCCAGTCCGTCGTGTGGGAGACGACATTGCGGGGAAAGGCCGCTACTGTAATCTCGAAGCGGATACGCAGCGGCACGCCACGACGCTGATCATGTCGCAAAAGCGATTGGCATGGAGATGCTGCTGGCGCCTCAGACGATGGTTCCGACTATCGAGGCGCTCCGCCTGCAGGGAGCAGAGAACCATCCGGGCCTTAGCTCGCAAGCGGAGGATGATGAATCAGACCCGCTCAGCAGAAGAAGCCATTCGGTCTCTTCTCGGTGCCCCCTCAATGACGTGAAGGTCCGCATGATCTTCAGGACGCCTGGGGACGTGATGGGTGCCGTTCTGTTCAATGTGTCGCGCCAAACCAAATGGAACGTTAATTCTATCTATCATATGTAATGACTCACCGAAGCGGCTGCTCACGAGGTTCGCGCGATGGATATGTCTAGACAAGGCTGGGGCCGTGTCGTGGTCCTCACAGTTGCAGGCACTGCTGTGTGCATCATTCTTGCCATCATCATCGACAGCTTCTCGTTCCGAACGATGTCCTGGGAATGGGGCTCTCGATTCTCGAACAACATCCTCATCCCGCTGATCATTGCGCCACCCTTTTTCTTCTTCCTTCTGAGCAAGCTAAGAGAGCTGGCGATCGCGCATCATAATCTGACCGTGGTCGCATCAACCGACGGACTGACTTCTTGCTTGAACCGGGTTGCTTTCACGACCCTGGTAGAAGCTTATCTCGAACGGACTCAAGAGCAGCCGAGTGACGGCGCTCTCCTGGTGATCGATGTTGATCACTTCAAGAAGGTGAACGACGAGTTCGGGCACGCGAGCGGGGACGACGCGCTTAAATTGATCGCCAGCGCAATTAAGGAACGCGTTCGCAACAACGATCTGTTAGGCCGCATCGGCGGTGAAGAGTTTGCCGTATTCCTGCCTGATGTAGAACTGCCCAAAACAGTCGCTATCGCTGAGCGCATAAGAAAGGGCGTAGATGGCCTCACTCTGGTGGTCGAGGGCACCCGACTGCCACTATCTGTCAGCATTGGCGGCGCGGCATATCGGCGTACCAGCACGTTCGAGCAGTTGTTCAAAATCGCGGATCGCTGGCTTTATGTGGCCAAGCGGAGTGGACGCAACCGAGTTGAGGTCCATGCAACGTCTGAAGCCGCGGATGTCGCATCTTACCCCACAGCCTTTTACCAGCCTACCGTTCATCGAGGGTGAAAGCCTGTAAAGCCTCGGCCCCGAGCTGCCCGCTTGCCATGGACACAGGTCGATCCAACGCAAACCCTTGCCCGTAATCCGCCCCCATTTGGCGCAACTTGCCTGCGAGTTCCTCGCTCTCGATGTGTTCTGCGATCGAAAGCACGTTCATGCTGCGTGCAACCTGAATGACAGATGCTACAATGATGGCATTGATTTCATCTTCGAGTATGGTCCGCACGAACTCCCCATCAATCTTCACGAATTGAACGGGAAGTTGTTTCAGGTAAGAAAACGAAGCCATCCCGCTTCCGAAGTCGTCTAGCGCGAAGCGGAACCCCTTTTCGACAAGGAGCCGCATCGATGCAGCCGTACGTCGGACATTGGGGACGGCCGCAGTTTCTGTCACCTCGAAACATATCTGGCTCGCGTCGACCTCTGGGTAGCTTGCTAGGAGCTTTGCAATGAAATCCGGGAAGCTATCTGTCCCGAGTGTCGTACCGGACAAATTGATGAAGTAGGTGGCCTTGCGCCCTGGCCCCTCCATTGCTTGAAGACCCGAAAATGCCTTCTGGAGAACGTGGCGATCTAGGTCGTCAATGAGGCCGAAGCGTTCAGCTGCAGGAATAAACGATCCAGGTGGAACGAGGCGGCCGTCAATATCGCGGAGCCGGGCAAGGACCTCGAACATCCAATTTCCGTGTGAGTCAGACCCCAGGGGCACGATCCTCTGGACGTGGAGTTCCAATCGGTCATCCGCCAGGGCCAGCTTTAAACGTGTGGCGTTGTCCATATCTCGCTGCTGAAGGAGCACCTTGAACCGCTCCGGGTTTGCCGGAGGCTCCAACTCCTGAGAAGGTGGAGCCATCATGAGCAAGACGACGAACAAGTTTTCCCCGGAAGTGCGCCAGCGAG
>NZ_JAZHFV010000026.1:0-9776 GCF_040970315.1 Neoaquamicrobium sediminum
TGGTCGGGGTCCACATGACATTCTCCAGGCAGGTCAGCAAACCGCTTGGAATCATGCGAACCTCGACCGCTCAACCCTTTTCGAAACGGCCTCTTAGAGTGGCTCTATGGGAAGAACACCGAACTCTCGATCACGATGTAATTCGGCGTATGCGCAATTTCTTCTCAATCTAGCGAGACGGCACGTCCTGACGAAAGCCGCCTGCCGCCCCCTTGCTGCTCTACCCGTCCACGGCATTTCTTTGATGCAAGAAGGGTGACAACGTTGGCCGAAACGGCAAGATGGCCTAATGGCGATTGAGGAGAAACGTCCGAGACAGCGTCGCGTTGGCGCCGAACTCGGCAAAGGCTTATTGTTGGACGCAGGCGTCGTCAGAGTGTTCTTGATCCTTGCATTGACGGGCCTAGGCCTGTTTCTCTGCTACCGGTTGGCCCTGCCCTTTCTGCCCTCTCTCACCTGGGCGCTGGTGCTGGGTATTCTTCTTGCGCCAGCTCATCGCTGGCTCCACTCGCGTCTTGGCAGCGGCGATCTCGCAGCATTCATCGCGGTTGCGGCCGCAGCAATTGTGATCCTTGGGATGCTCCTCCTGGTGGTACAGCAACTCGTCCGCGAGGCCGCCGGCGGCGCGATCTCTCTGGAGAACGCGGTGCGGACACTGGACTGGCGTGAGACCATCGGTAACCGCCCCAGGTTGGCCGAAGCCGCGGCCTGGCTCGAGCAGCGGTTCGATCCGGCCGGTGCGCTCGGCGGTCTTGCCCATTGGCTAACGAGCCAGAGCACCTCGCTTCTTCGCGGCTCGGTCAGTCAGGTGATCGGCCTCATCCTCACCTTCTACATTCTCTTCTACTTCCTGCGCGACCGTGAAAGGGCAATGCGCGTGGTGGCGAAGCTTTCGCCATTGCAGCCGACAGAAACGGGGCTCGTGGTACGGCGCTTAGCGGACACGGTTCACGCCACGATCATCGGGACCATAGTCGTAGCGACTGTTCAGGGAACGCTCGGAGGCCTGATATTCTGGTGGCTTGGCCTGCCGACACCGGTCTTTTGGGGCCTTGTCATGGGGCTGTTAGCGATCGTGCCGGTACTTGGCGCCTTCGTGATCTGGCTGCCGGCTGCTCTTCTTCTCGCCCTCCAAGGCGACTGGACCCGGGCGCTCATCCTGGTCATTTGGGGCGGGGTGATCATAGCGACCATCGACAATCTGCTCTACCCGGCCTTGGTGGGGAGCCGACTGAAGCTGCATACTATGGTGATGTTCATCGGCGCGGTCGGCGGGATCATCCTGTTCGGGGCTTCCGGACTGGTTCTTGGTCCCGCTACGATTGCTGTTACGCTGGCGCTGATAGAGATCCTGCAGGGTAGATTTCGAGCGGAACTCCAGGTGCCTACGGAGATGGACATGGCAAGACAGACGAAGGAAAGCCCGAGAGAAGCCGAGCGCTTGAAGCGCGAAGCCGACGAAGAACTAAATCTCGAACTGGAGCAGACCTTTCCCGCGAGCGACCCGCTGAAGATAACGCGCGGATCATATGAGCAGCAGCACACGCGACCCAAGGATCGGCGTAAGCCGGATTGAGTCCATGCCCCTGAGCTTCGCAGCCCCTGCACTCCATCCGGATCGGCGCCATGAAGAGAAGGGCAAAATGCCAAGACTGGAAGGACCGGCCAAAAGCGGTGTAGGACGGACGCGTGATAGCACTCATCAGCGAGGCTTGGGCGGTTGGGTACGTGGTGGCTGAGTGGTCAATCCGCTTGGCGATGGTTGCGGTCGTGCCGATGCGGCGCTCTCCCGAGGCGGCGCGAAGTTGGCTTATCCTCGTGTTTTTGCTGCCGATCCCGGCTCTCCTTATCTATCTCCTCATCGGAAGGCCGACTTACCCTCGCTGGCGTCGCGAGCGATTTCTCAGACTGCCGGCCGTTCTTGCAGCTGCGTCCAGGGAAATTTCTCATTCCCGTTACTGTCGCCGCCCTGAGCTGCCGGGCAGTCTTTCGGGGCCCGCTCTGTTGGTGGAAAGGCTTGGGCAGTTCCCGACCGTCGCCGGCAACGACTTCGAGCTTCTCTCCGGATATGATGAGGTCATCGACCGCATGATTGCCGATATCGGTGCGGCCCAACAGACGGTTCACCTACTTTACTATATTTTTGCCGACGACGAGACTGGTCTACGTGTAATCGACGCACTCCAGCGCGCCGCAAAACGCCAAGTGAAGTGCCGGGTGCTGATTGATGCCATCGGATCGCGGCGGTGGGCGCGCCGCGTCGCTAGATTGCTCATTCCCGCCGGTGTGGAGGTACGGCTCGCGCTGCGCGTCGGGCTCTTCCATCGAAGGTCGGCCCGCGCCGACCTTCGTAACCATCGCAAGATCGCTGTGATCGACAGTCGCGTCGGCTATTTAGGTTCCCAAAATATTATCAACGCCGAATTTGGTGGCGGTATCGCCAACCAAGAACTCGTCGCCCGCGTCGTCGGCCCGGTCACGACCGAAATCCAAACTGTATTTATCGCCGACTGGTTTATGGAAACAAACGAGAAGTTGGCCAACCCTGTCCTGTTTCCGCACAACCCGCCCGGAGGTGGCGCTGTGGCGCAGGTGCTTCCCAGCGGCCCGGATTATCCGGATGCTGGCATTGGACATCTTATCGTTTCGCTCGTGCACGGCGCGCGCGAACGTGTGATCATCACGACCCCCTATTTCGTGCCGGATGAGCCCCTTCTGCAGGCACTCAAAACAGCAGCTCTGCGCGGAGTTGAGGTTCGATTGGTCGTCTCAAATGTGACGGACCAGATGCTGGTGAACCTTGCACAAAGATCGTTTTATTCCGAACTTCTCCACGCCGGCATCCAAGTGCATCTTTATGCTCAAGCCTTCCTCCACGCCAAACACATCACGTTTGACGATGAAATCGCGATACTTGGCTCCAGCAATGTCGATATCCGCTCGTTTGTTCTCAATGCGGAGGTAAGCCTCATCGCTTTTGACAAGGGCGTTGTGGAGCAACTCAGGCGCCAGCAAAGTCGATATTTCGCCTCGAGCAACGTGCTGAGTCTCAGAGAATGGGAAAAGCGCCCGGTCGCAAGCAAGCTGGCTGAGAACCTTGCGCGCTTGGCTAGCCCTCTACTTTGAGAACATCAAACAAGGTTCGGCGGCTAGGCCACCTTCGCCTTCGCCCAGGCAGCCATGGAGGAGCCGCCACTCTGTCGCACGGCGTTATTACGATGCAATTGGTTCGAAGATGTCTGGCGCCTCCTTGCCTTCGACGTCGAGCCAGCCTGCCAGACCGCGCTCGACCCTCGACAGCGAATGGTCCACGAGAACGTATCTTCCGGGTACCTCGAGCTTGAGCTCCACAATGGCGGATCCACCGGCAGGAACAACGACCGTCTGGACATCCGTCTGTGGCGGCTTCGTCACGCTTCCATTGAGATAAACCCTGTCGAAAATCTCGCCGATCACGTGGAATGAGGATACGTGGTTGGGACCGCCGTTGCCGAAGAAGATCCGGATTGTTTCGCCGACATTCGCTTTCATCGGGTAGTGGTCCGTCAACGCACTCACATGACCGTTGAGCACGAAGTATTCCGGCCGCTCGTTGAGCAGTTTGTCATAATCCTCGTTGAGGAGCCCCTCCGACCCGAAAGGCTCAGTGGTATAGATCTCTCCCTGCATGACATAGAATTCCCGATCAACCGGCGGAAGGCCGCTTTCGGGTTCGACCAGAATCATCCCGTACATGCCGTTTGCGACATGCATGGCTACGGGCGGAACGGCGCAATGATAGACGTAGAGCCCCGGGTTCAGCGCCTTAAAGCGGAAGGCCTTTGCTTCTCCAGGCGCGCAACTAGTCAGTTCCGCTCCCCCACCAGGTCCCGTGGCTGCGTGAAAGTCGACATTGTGCATCAGCCAGCTGTCTTCCCGGTTCTTGAGATAGACTTCAACTGTATCTCCAACCCGCACCCGCACGAGCGGGCCGGGCACCGTGCCGTTGAAAGTCCAGAAGCGGAAGCTGGCGCGTTCGTCGAGCAGCGCTTCCTTTTCAACGGTTTCCAAATCGACACGGACGATCTCGGTTTCTTGGCGCGCTATCGAAGCCGGGACCACAGAGGGATCATGAGCCACATCGTCGGCAACAACTCTGGGCAACGAATATAACCGCTGGCTGAGGCTGCCAGCGCGGTTCGCGTGGCGGGCTCCATGTTCGGCTATACGGATCGTGCCATCAGCATTCTGCGCGGAAGCTTCCTGCGAAACAGCGAGAGAACCAAGCGTCAGGCCTACCGATCCGGCAAGAAGCGACCGCCGGGAAATCGACGGGCGCCCTCTATTCCCTCCCCTTGGCTGACTTCCGACGTTGGGGGAGGCGCCACCGCCTCGTCGTTGGGCAGTCCCCAGGAGGCATCTCGTTCGGATCTGTTCATTGTTGTCCTCGGTCCTTGTTGCGTTGGTGGCTTCGCCTCCCGCTGACCGCCGAACCCACGGCCTCTCGAAGGCAGAAAGTCGGCCTGTCTAATCGGCGGGCGCGGTGGCGCCACCTCCAACCTGGGCGATTAGTTCAGCCATGCGGGGCTTAGCTTTGCCGGGCAGTTTGGCTGTTTCCGCCGAATCAAGGTTTTCAGTGCTATCGCCGACCTGGATGATGCCGACCATGCCGAGGGCGAAATGCGGCAAGCACTTGTAGCCGTAGATCCCTTCTACATCGAAGGTCAATGTGATCTCCTCATTGATCTTGCCCTTCCACATTTCGGCGCCTTCAGGAACCATTCCGAGGATCGGCTCCGAATTGTGGCCTTTGTCCGTCGCCACAAACTTCACGGAATCCCCTGGAGCGATCTTGAGGTATGCCGGGTCGAACTGCATGGGACGCCCTTCACGGTCCTTGTTGACCATCTGCACCTCATGGGTCTGGGTGCCCGCAGAGGCTTGACCCGAGTCATTCTCCTGAGCGCTCGCCCAACGGCCGCCGCCGATCGCCGCCGCTACCGTCAGCCCCGCGCTCCCAGCGAGCAGACTGCGACGTGATATCAATCGAGAGGACACTTTGGAGCCGCCAAAACTTTTCTTTCCAGACATTTTTTACCTTTTTTCGAATGCGCCACTTCCGCAATAACGAGGGTTTTGCTTTAAGGATCCGAGCCACACAACGTCACGGCTGCGGTGCTGCACACGTCCAAGAACATAGGGCATACCTTCCGCTGTCAAGGCTGGCAACATGGGGTGCTGTCGCATCTGCAGACTAGCAGGCACATCGCCAGTGTGTGGTGCGGAGGGGCAGATTTATGCGCAGAGCGCAACTTACGGCGACAGGCGCACGCTATATGACGACCAGCGGGCGACCCGATCCAGCCGAGTTGCAGGGTCCAGTGAAAGTCTAGCAGGCCGTTAAGATGGCGCCTTGCGGCTAACGGCTTGCTGAGCCTGAGGCGCGCCGTAGCCGCAGGTGAACTTGCCTCTGCGCGCGTTTAGAATGCCGATCGGACAAGAGGCATCATCCGTGATGGGCGGCTGCACGAGCGAGGTTCAATCTCCAGTCCCTTGGCGATGATCGCGGCATCAACCCTGGACCGCTCCGTCATCAAATTCGCTGGCCCACATGATAACCCGACGCTGCGGCCACCCGATTCGTGTATGGTTGTTGGACCATAGCGGGTGCTATGGCTCTGTGGCTGCCTGTTGGAACCCCCGGAGCCGAAAAACCCGGTACCCTGCTTCGGACGAAACTCCTGCTGCCGGGTCCTGTCCCATCAGCTTCGACAAAGATCCTTACAAATAGAGCGGTGGCTGCGTTCAGCTGCCGCACTACCGAACTATTGGCTCAGCCTAATTCTAGCCCTAGACTCTGCCAGTTAGGAAAGTTCCTTACGAACCGCACATCTGCCGCCCGGAACCAGGAACTTGCAGCGTCAAAGGGAGTGTGTCTTGCCAGATACCACGACAAGTGAACCAACGCGACGCGATTTCCTCTATGTGGCGACCGGTATGGCGGGCGTCGTCGGCATTGCGGGCGCAGCCTGGCCATTCATCGATCAGATGCGTCCTGATGCCTCGACCCGCGCCCTTTCCACGATCGAGATTGACGTCTCCTCTGTGGAACCAGGAATGTCTCTCACCGCCAAGTGGAGAGGCCGCCCCATATTCGTGCGCAACCGAACGCCAGAAGAGGTCCAGGCCGCACAGGCTGTCGAACTCCAGGAACTCAAGGACCCGGTAGCCCGAAATGCGAATCTTGTCGGTGAGCAACCCGCCACCGACGTTGCACGTTCGGCGGGCGAGGGACGGGAAAACTGGATCGTGATGATCGGCGTCTGCACCCATCTCGGTTGTGTGCCACTGGGTGAGGCTGGCGACTTCGGGGGATGGTTTTGCCCCTGCCACGGCTCCCATTATGATACAGCGGGCCGGATTCGTAAGGGACCCGCGCCCGAGAACCTGGCCATCCCCACTTTTGAGTTTACGTCGGACACGATCGTCCGCATCGGCTAACCAAAGCGGCCGTGCGGGGGCGTCGTTTGCTTCTGTCGTGGCCGAGATCCGCCCTCGCTGCGATTACATCCCCCCAACATGATGGGCGCTCCGAGAACAATCGGAACAGGCAAAACTGCTGCATGCATCCATGCTCGCTCGGCGAACGCCTTGCTTGAAACTCTGCAGTGCATCCGTTGCGGAGCGTTGGGGCGATCACAGCAACTGCTTACCTAAATGCCATCGAGGATTCGGCGAACTTCACGCGTGATCGCGATCGGTCGGCGCGCCTGGCTTGGATTGACGACGCGACGCTATCAGTCGGGCGAAGTAGATTATGACGGCCATATCTCCCGGCGTGAAGATACCCACGTGCGTTCACTTCTTTATGAAGCCGCCGTCGTGACCCTGACCCGCAGTCGGGGTGAGAGTGATTTGCGCAAATTGGGGTATCAGGCTACGCGAGAAGATCGGCTTCAAACGCTCGGCTGTCGCTGTCGCCCGGAAGCTCTCCGTCATCATGCATGCGATGCCTCGCTCCGGCGAACTCTTCAAGAGTGAACCGATCACCGCCACCGCCTAACTATCGAGCTCTGCAGCGCCCGTGGCGTGAAAGGTGTCCTGCCGG
The DNA here is from genome assembly GCF_040970315.1 of Neoaquamicrobium sediminum. Classification (NCBI taxonomy): domain Bacteria; kingdom Pseudomonadati; phylum Pseudomonadota; class Alphaproteobacteria; order Hyphomicrobiales; family Phyllobacteriaceae; genus Neoaquamicrobium; species Neoaquamicrobium sediminum. Next base: position 7,088 of record NZ_JAZHFV010000026.1, read on the forward strand.
GACGGAGGCTGGTCCATTCCGTTAAGACCGTTGCACCCGAGTTTGCTCGTAGCGTGCGAGACATACATTGGAAGGCCCATCCCGCGAAGCACCATGATGCGGCGACCGATGTCGACCGCGGAGACGACCATGCTCCCGGCAAACGACGTCTTATCGCGGATGAGGCCGTTGGCAGGGTTCGCTTCACGGATGAAGTAGTCGAATGTCTCCCGCTGTAGCGTTGCTAGGTCGTCATGTATGGCGGAGTTGCTCACGACGTCATCTGACAAATTTTCGAAGGATGCTTTCGCCTAGCATCGGCCGCCTGTGTGGAGCTAGGCAAGGGACAGGTGGTCGAAGACACCCTTGACGCCCCTTACGCCCTCGGCAACCACGCGGACGGCATCTCGCTCACTCTGCGAGGAGACCGCCCCCGATACATGCACCAGGCCGTCGGCGACAGTGAGAGCCAGCTCATCTCCTTTGATGCCTGCATCCTCTCGCAGTCGTGTAAGGATGCTGCGCCGGATCGCATCGTCGCCGGGCGCCGTAGCGTCGAATTTGGCCGTGATGATAACTCGCAGGAGTTCGGCTCGGCTTACGATCCCAACTAGGTGCTCTCCTCTCATTACCGGTACGCGCTTAATGCCGCGCTCCGCCATCAGCGCGGCAATTCGAGGCAACGGTGTTTCCTCGTCGACCATGACTGGATCCGAGGTCATTACATCCGCCACTTTCCAGCTGTGGCTTTTCACGTAAGCGCCGGCGTTGTTCTCCTCCGTGCTGAACTGCCGATCGACCGGCGCCAGCGCCTGGACACCGAGTTCCGACCTGCGCATTAGGTCGCCCTCGGTCACGATGCCGACCACGCGGCCATCATCGTCAATCACCGGCAGGCCGCTGATGCGGTGGTCCAGCATGATCCGCGCTGCATGCCTGACACTGTGGTCAGGCGAAACGCTGACCACGTCCACGGTCATGACGTCTTTTGCCTTCATCTGCCTGATCCCTACGCATGTGGAATTTGCTCACGGCGTCGTGTGACCGCCGTTGCCACTCGCCGTTCAAGTCGCGACCCGGATAAGAGGTTACGAATATGGCAGACTAGCACGGGATCGCGGAAGGTTTGTTGATACACGTCAAGGAAGCGCAACTGATCTACCAGCAGCAAGGGCGATTGCGGCTGAGAGAGAGCACAGAAAGCGGGCAGGACAACGACGGTGGTGTTCATTGGGGGAGAAGCCTGGGCAATCGCCTATCTGGCAGTTGAATGGTCGATTCGTCTCGTGATGATTGTGGTCGTACCCCTGCGGCGTTCTCCCGAGGCTGCGCGGAGTTGGCTTCTGCTGGTATTTTTCCTGCCGATTCCGGCGCTTGTCATTTACCTTCTCATTGGAAGACCGACTTACCCGCGCTGGCGTCGCCAACGCTTTGTAAGATTGCCGGCCATCCTCGCGGCCGCGTCCAGGGAAATTGCCCATTCCCGCTTCTGCCGCCGTCCCGACCTGCCGGGCACACTGGCAGGGCCAGCTCTTCTGATCGAAAAGCTCGGGCAATTCCCAGCGCTCGCCGGAAACGACGTCAGGCTTCTCTCCGAGTATGAGGACGTGATCGACCGAATCGTCGCCGACATCGACCAGGCACAACTAACAGTCCATCTTCTGTTCTACATCTTTGCCGACGACGAGACCGGCCGGCGCGTAATGGACGCGCTGGACCGGGCCGCGCGACGAGGTGTCAAGTGCCGGGTTCTGATCGATGCCATCGGGTCGCGACAATGGGCGCACCGCGTGGCGAAGCTGCTCGCCCCGGCTGGGGTGGAGGTTCGGCTCGCCCTTCGGGTCGGCCTTTTCCGGCGCAGGTCAGCACGCGCCGATCTGCGCAATCACCGGAAGATTGCCATCATCGACAGCCGTATCGGCTATGTTGGCTCGCAGAACATCACCAATGCCGTTTCTGGCCGGAACATCGCCAATGAAGAACTGGTCGCGCAAGTGGTCGGTCCGATCACGGCGGAACTCCAAGCCGTTTTTGTCGCCGACTGGTTCATGGAAACCGACGAGGAGCTGGCCATGCCCGCCTTGTTTCCGCACCATCATCCCGACGCCGGGGTCGTCGCGCAGGTTCTGCCAAGCGGCCCCGACTACCCGGATGCCGGCGTTGGACACCTCATGACCGCGCTGGTGCACGGCGCGCGCGAACGTGTCGTCATCACGACCCCCTACTTCGTCCCCGACGAGGCCTTCCTGCAGGCGCTCGAGACCGCGGTGTTGCGTGGAGTCGAAGTCCACCTGGTGGTTTCGTACCTGACGGATCACATTCTGGTGAACTTCGCGCAGCGATCCTATTATTCCGAACTCCTCCGGGCCGGTATCCAAGTGCATCTTTACAAGGGCCGTTTCCTGCATGCCAAGCATGTCACATTTGATAACGAGATCGCACTGCTTGGATCCAGCAACGTCGACATCCGCTCCTTTGTCCTGAACGCTGAAATAAGCTTTGTCGCTTTTGACCGCGGCGTCACGGCTCAACTGCAACGTGAACAAATCCGCTGCTTCGGCGCCAGCGAGACGCTCACGTTCGACGCTTGGGAAAAGCGCACGATCGCTTAGAGGCCGTTTCGAAAAGGGTTGAGCGGTCGAGGTTCGCATGATTCCAAGCGGTTTGCTGACCTGCCTGGAGAATGTCATGTGGACCCCGACCACCCGAG
>NZ_JAZHFV010000027.1:0-7012 GCF_040970315.1 Neoaquamicrobium sediminum
TCGGTCTTCGAGAAGATCAACCACACCCTGGTCATGATGGATCGCGAGCGTTCCGGCCGCGAGGCCAGTCCGTCCGCAGCCATCATCGACAGCCAATCTGGGGTCAGAACAAGAGCTGCTCGAAATCGTACGCTAAGACCGAACGGAGCGGGAACGTCATGCAGCGCGGAGGATTCTTCCAGGAAGTCGCAATGGCCTGAAGCCTTCGGGCATCTGCTGCTCGGTGTCCCAGGAATAGATGCCGGTGAGATTTATGTGCTCCCAGCTGAGTGGCGAGACATGCTTGAGCAATATGTCGGGGATAGTTCGACCACTTTGACGCAGATGGGCTACGGCACGGCTGAGATAAACGGTATTCCAGTGGACGATGGCGCTGACGACAAGGTTGAGGCCCGAGGCACGGAATGCCTGACTTTCGAACGATCGGTCGCGGATTTCGCCGCGCTCATGGAAGAAAACGGCCCGCTTGAGCTTGTGGGCGGATTCTCCTTTGTTAAGACCGGCTTGACATCGCCGGCGAAGTGCCGGGTTGGAATACCATTCGATCATAAACAGGGATCGCTCGATGCGCCCGAGCTCACGCAGGGCTTTCGCCAACTGGCTCGGTTTCGAGGATGCCGCCAGCTTTTTGAGGATCATTGAGGGCGCAACAGAGCGTGTCGTGATTGATGCCGCCAGATGGAGAAGGTCATCCCAGTGTTCCAGAATGAGGGCGGTATTGATCGGCGCGCCGATATGGTTGGCCAGTGCTGGATATGAGTCGGCCTTTTCGAAAGTATGGAACTTCCGGTCCTTGAGATTGCGCAGCCGAGGCGCAAAACGCTTTCCGATCAGAGTGAAGAGGGCAAATACATGATCGCTCGCACCTCCGGTATCGGTAAAGTGCTCCTCGATCTCCAGGATGGTGTCGTGGTCGAACAGGCCGTCGAGAACATAGGCTGCCTCGCTCTCGGTCGGGCTGATCGGCAGAATGCTGAAATAGCCGTACTGATCGGAAAGGTGGCTGTAAAATTTCGAGCCTGGCTCGCTGCCATAATGCAGGTTGATATCACCGCGTTTGGCGGCACGATCACTGGCCCGGAAGAACTGACCATCAGATGATGCGGTCGTCCCTGTTCCCCAGAGCTGGGCGTGGGGATGACGCGCATGGGCGTCGGTCACACATGCCTGCGCTGCGCGATAGGTTTCCGTGCGGGCATGGAACATGCGCATCCATCCGATCTGATGGGCGCTGATCCCCTTGGAGGCTCCGGCCATACGTTTCGGGCCAAGATTGGTGGCGTCCGCGAGCGTGCCGGCGAGCATGGCCGGAATGTTTTGCGGTGAATCGCCCGTTCGAACATGGGTGAACTGGTCGGCAAAGCCGGTCCACTCATGCACGTCTCTTAAGAGATCCGGCACTTCGACAAGCGGATACATTTCGCTGAGTTCGATATTTAGTTCATCGGCTGCAGCGGGCACTTCGCTCGCCAGCGGTGTTACAATCAGGGTTCCGGCATCGAGACGGACGCCTTCAAGTTTGCCGTTGCGGGCGCGATGGGCGAGACGTTTCAGATTGAAGTCCAGCAATTGTTGCATTTCGGTGAGCCAAGCCACCCCGTCGCGCTGCACACCGAGCCCAAGCTGGTCAGTTTCCTTCAGCTTGGTAAAAGTAGGGCGGGGCATGAAATTTTCATTTATCGGCCGGAACGCCCTGCTGCCTTCGACCCAGATGTCGGCCGAACGAAGCCGCTCGCGCAACGCTGCCAGTGTTGCAATCTCATAGAGACGGCGATCGGCCTTTGCCTGCCCGAAGATCAGTTTACGCTCCGCCGCGCCGAGATGAGCGATCGGGACACGTTCGGGAAGCACGCGCCTTCCTTCCGCGTAAAGGGATCTGAGTGTTTCGATCGCTGCCAGCAAAGGATCATACCGACGACTTGAATGGAATGTGAAGGTCAGGAGGAACCGGCCTGCATAATTGCGAACATTGGCATATTGCTCAGCTGCAATAAGCAAGGGTGAGGCGTCATTGTCTTCCACCATCGCCGCAAGCGTCGGCTTTGCCTGCACCAAGCGATGCCAGCCGACGTGGCGGTCGAGCGTTTCAATTGCATCTTCATCATTGTCATTGGCGCACTGAAGAGCCGATATCGTGTCGAGAAACAGCCGTAGTGCCTTAGCCGTCTCCATCCGGGTGTTCACATGGCGCTGCTTCTTGCGGTTATTCGCCTGCGAAAACAGCCTGCCGATCAGCTTGATGAACATGGTGACTGCGGCGTCGGTGAGCTTTTGCCCAAGCTTGATGATCTGCGCGATGATCGTCGCGCGCCGCCGACTGGCGTTGAAGTCGGCGGCAAGCCATGCCGGTGTCACATCGCCCTCCCGGACCATCTGCTCCCAGCGACCGGAGTGGATGCGGGCTTGTAGTCGGGGATCGATATCGAGCGCGCGGATGAAAGCGATCCTGTCGGTCAGCGTGACCAGGTTGGTTGCTCCCGGAGCATCTGGCGCAGATCGCAGCCAATGGAATCGCGTCTGTCGTATCTCGGGATCAACCGTCAAAAGATCATCGAGGGATTGGAGCTTTTCGGCTGAAAGGCCCGATATCAGGGCAGCCTCGGCGCGACGGCGGGCTATTACGCGGCCGGCAAAGCCGATCCGCTCTATTGTGTCAGGTGCGGGAAGTAACACCTTCCGCTCCCGCAGCGTGGTGACAATAGCTTGGGCAATAGAATGGCCCTTGTCCGTTGCGGTCGCCGTTTCGACGGCGGATAGTAAGGCGGCGCGCCGGTCCTGTGCTGTTGCTGTTCGTTTTCCAAAATAGGAAAGCAAATGCGCGATATGCTCGCGGCGAGTTTCCTCCCGCCTGGCATAGGAACGGAAACTCTCCGGATCAGCATCCAATTGTTCGGCTATATAATTGAGCATCGCCCTCGGCGGAATTTCGTGCACCATGAGAGCCCGGCCCGGATGCCGCATCATGCAAAGCTGGACAGCAAAGCCGAGCTGGTTATGTTTTCGCCTGCGGACTTCGATCTCCAGCCGGTCCGATGGAGATAGAGTGTAGTGACGGATCAGACTATCCTCATCGGTCGGTACGCCGAACAGCTCCTGTTGATCCTGAATTTTGAGAAACTTCCGCCGCGCCATTTTTTACTCCATACAAACTTGCGTCGATGGTTCCGGGCATGTCCGGAAACGGTCGTTTGAGTACAGGCCTAAATCACCCTGTCCACAAATTATCTTGACTTATTTGTGGACAGGCATCACCTTTCGGACAACCTATTCGGACGAAATTGAACCTTATGCCACGCACCTTTGCCTATGTCCGTGTCTCCACGACCGGACAGACCACCGAAAACCAGATTCAGGAAATCGAAGCGGCCGGCTTCCACGTCGAGCCACGCCGTATAGTCACCGAGACCATCTCGGGCAGCGTCGCCATTGCGCAGCGCCGGGGTTTCTCGCGACTGATGGATAAACTCGAAGCCGGGGACGTGCTCATCGTCACCAAGCTCGATCGGCTCGGCCGAGATGCGATCGATGTCAGTACGACGGTCAGGAAACTGGAGGAGCTGGGCGTGCGGGTCCATTGTCTGGCCCTCGGCGGCGTCGATCTGGCGAGTTCCGCCGGGAAGATGACGATGAGCGTCATCAATGCCGTCGCTCAGTTCGAGCGTGATCTGCTGATCGAACGCACGCAGTCGGGCCTCAAACGAGCCAAGTCGGAAGGCAAGACCCTCGGCCGTCCCGCTCGGCTCAATGAGAAGCAGAAATTGGATGTTCTCTCGGATTTGGCGGGCGGGATGAGCGTTTCCGCACTCGCCAGAAAATTTGACACCAGCCGCCAGACCATCATGCGTGTCAGGATCGAGGGCGACCGCTCCGTTTAAGCCGTGACTTGAGTAGGCACCCGTTTCCCTTTCGCCTCACCCCGCGCAGCAGGACAGTTTTTTCACATCCCTGTCGAAGGTCTGAGCCGCAAGCTTCAAACCTTCGACAGTCGTCAGATATGGAAAGATCGTCTCCGAGAGATCATCGATCGTCAGGCCGCAGCGGATGGCCAAGGCTGCCGTCTGAATGCTGTCAGCACCCTCTGGTGCAAGGATGTGAGCGCCAAGGAGTTTCCGGGTTGACCCGTCGGCGACCAGCTTGATCAGGCCGCGCGTGTCGCGCGCCGCCAGCGCCCGCGGCACATTGTCGAGGGAAAGGACGGAGGTGCGAACCGAATGTCCGGCAGCCCGCGCCTGCGCTTCGGTCATGCCGACGCTCGCCACCTGCGGATCGGTAAAGACCACGGCGGGCATTGCGGTGTTGTCGTAACTCAGGCTGTTGCCGTTCAATGCGTTCTTGGCGGCGAGCTTTGCGCCATAGGCGGCCATGTAGACGAACTGATCTTTTCCGGTTACATCGCCGGCGGCATAGACGCCCGCCTTCGAGGTGCGCATGCGATCATCAACGATGATGGCCCCGGCCGGTGTCAGGTCTATACCGGTTTCAGCAAGCCCAAGGGCTTCAGTGTTCGAGCGGCGTCCCGTCGCCACAAGAATCCGCTCGGCAGTCAAGATTTCCGGACGTCCGTCCCGCGCGATGGCGAGGGCAACACCACCATCATCGGTCTTGCGGGCGGACTCGTAGGTAATGCCGCTGACGATTTTAATCCCCTCATCGGCCAGATAGGTGGCAAGCGCAGCGCCGATTTCGGGTTCAGCCTCCGGCAGAAGCCGGCTGCGGAACACGAGTGTCACTTCGACACCGGCCCGTGCGAAAGTCTGGGCAAGCTCCACGCCGATGTAGCCGCCGCCAAGCACTATCATCGAGCGTGGCAGCTCGGTCAGGGCGAGCGCTGTCGTGCTGTCGAGCGGCGATACGTCAGCGATCCCCGGAATCCCCGGCAACGCCGGACGCGCACCGGTGGTGATGATAATTCGCTCGGAGCCGATGTGCTGGCCCGCGACCTGGACACCGCCGTCAACGAGGCGGGCCGGACCTTCGTGGTAGACCACATTGTTGTACTCCGGCAGCAGATCAGCGTATTTCGCCTGTCGCAGACCGGCAACCAAAGCGTCTTTCTGGGCGATCTGAGCGGCCCAATCAACCACGCGCGCGCCGCTTTCGATCCCATCAAACCGGGCAGCCGCATCGTTGGCGTGACGTACAGCCTCCGTGGCCCGGATCAGGGCTTTCGAGGGCACGCAGCCGATGTTGACGCATGTACCGCCGATCGTGCCATGCCCGACAAGAGCCACTTGGGCGCCTAGTTCGGCGGCCGTGATCGCGGCGGAGAAACCGGCCGAGCCAGCTCCGACGACCACAAGATCATAACGGCCGTTGCCTTTGTTGGAAGTTGGAACGTCGCAAGCTTCACACATTCAATTCACCTTTGTTGTCTTGTTATTCATCGAGCAGCAATTGGCATCCGCTGATGAGGCGGAACGCCGACGCCGGTAAAGATAAAGTGCGGACGCCCCAATCGCGGCGAGAGCGATCGGGATCAGCACATAGCCGGCCGCTGCGAACCATGCGGAAAAGCCAAAAGAGCCAGCGGCGACCAAAAGAAATGGCGCGGCGCAACAGATGACGGCGAGAAACCCGACTCCGCCAAGGCCGATGAACTTTCCATCTGTCATGCTGAACCTCCTTACTGCGAAACGCCGGACGGATAGCCAGCATTGGTGGTTGCGGTGATCAGCGCGGCGACATTCGTCTGGCTGTCGTCAAAGCGCACCTTCGCGATCGCCGCGCCGGTCGCCTCCGATACATCAACATCGAGCACGCCTGGAACGTTGCTGAGCGCCCGCTTCACAATCGGGCCGCAGAGTTCGCAGGTGGCATTGGCAACATTCAAGGTTACGGTCTGCTCGGCGGCAAAAGCGTGACCACCCGTCAGCAGGGACGCAGTAAGGGCAATGAGGGGCAGGATTTTCATGAGATTCTCCTTGGGATTAAGCATCGAGGACAAGGCGGGCGGCGTAGGGAAAGCCCACGGCGATAATGATCAAGACAGTTGCGACCCAAAGGCCGATCTTGGCGTTCCGATGGGATGATGGACGCGCGCAGTAGGAACCCTCGGCGCATTCAGCCGCCTTCGGCCTGCGATAGACGAGATAGAAACCGTAGCCGAGGCAGGCGAGCGCGATCGTGATAAACACAGGCTGGTAGGGTTCGAACGCGGTCAAATTGCCGATCCACGCGCCGCTGATGCCAGCGAAGAACAAGGCAAAGGGCAGCACGCAACAGGTTGCTGCGCCCAGTGCCGCAACGATGCCGCCGACCGACAGCAATGCTGCCCGATCAAAACCCTTTTCGGCTGGCTCTGTGACTGTATTTGCCAGCGTCCGTGTTTCATCCTGCATCATCGTTCACATGCTCCCGCAATTGATCTATCGTGACCCTAGTGCCTGTAGCGACTACAGGGTCAAGCGAGAAATTTTCACGGATTTGTGCGAGCTATGTGATGACACAGAATGATGAATTTTCGATCGGCGTGCTGTCCGAGCGCAGCGGCGTCAACATAGAGACGATCCGCTATTACGAGAAAATCGGCGTCATGCCGAAGCCCGCCCGCAGCGCAGCGGGTTATCGTATCTACACAACTGAACACGCAAGGCGGCTGCATTTCGTGCGGCGCGGCCGTGAACTCGGCTTCAGCCTGGACGAGTTGCGCGGCCTGCTTCGCCTGGTCGATGGGCATACCTACACCTGCCGGGAGGTCCATGCGCTCACCATCGAACATTTGAAAGATATCCGTCAGAAAATCGCCGATCTGCGGCGTCTGGAGCGGGCCATGTCGAATATGGCGGCGCAATGCACCGGCGATCAGGTTCCAGAATGTCCGGTCATAGATGCCCTTTTTGAAATGCGGTCAATCAAGCGTTCCCGCTCCGTTCAAGCTTAGCGTACGATTTCGAGCAGCTCTTGTTCTGACCCCTCTGCGGGGTGAAAAGCTGCTCGACGACGAAGCCGAACGCGGCATTCGAACCTGGACATCGGCGACCGAAATCGCCCGGCTTCTGTTGATGCGGCGAGT
>NZ_JAZHFV010000028.1:0-5604 GCF_040970315.1 Neoaquamicrobium sediminum
AGGCCACCATCAATTCAGCAGCAACCTTCCTCTACGCCGCTTCCGTCATGCTCCTCGTGAGGCGACTGGCGCGCCAGTCATGAGTTTCGAAACCGACTCTTACAAGATCTGCGAGAACTTGGCGCGGCTGGCAGGTCCTCTTCTGTAAATCAGAGTTGGGGTTGATCGCTGCGTCTTTTCTTAAGGTCATGCCGCAACCCTGCCTTTTTTGGATTCGGTTCTCTCTTTGATCTTGGACGAACTGGACCATTGGCGTTCCTTCTATGATGGCAACGTACATTTTAACCTGCGCATCCCGAGGAAGGACGAAATCGATTGAATTCGGATGCGATAGCTTTGGGCAGTCCAGTAGGCGATCTGGAAGGCGAGCATTTCATGCGTCGCGATGGCTCGCCCTTGCCATGGCCATCCTCATGGCCGTTGGGATTCGTCCCGGACGGCAGGCGCGTCACGTTTCGCTGCGCGACGCGAACCAGATGGCGGTCATTGATACCGTAACGCGCGAGGTGACCGGGCGTATTGATGTCGGGCGGTCACCCATCCAGGTGCATGGGACGCCGGACGGCCACTTCGTTTATGTCGCCAACCAGGGAACCGACGATGAGCCGGACGACGCGGTTTCGGTCATCGATACCGCCAGCAACACGGTCGTCAAGACGATTCGGACTGGCCGGGGAGCGCACAGGGTGACCGTCAGCAGCGACGGGGACTTTGCTTTCGTGACCAATATCATCGACGGCACGGTTTCGCGGATATCAGTCGCAAGCCAGTCGGTCGTCGACACCTACACAGTCGGCAAGGGACCGAACGGGATTACTTTCCAGACCCCTTGATACGCGAACGTGGGTGCCGAGACCGTCTCGGCGCCCGCGGGCAAAACCAAAGCCAGAATTGAGAAACACAGCCGTAACCGCTTTTCGCAAGGGACTTTTCTTGTCGGGATCCTACTCTTGACGTCCCTGCCCTGCTTTGTGGAGGACGCCGCCCTCCAAAGACACCGTACCGATGGCACCTCCGCAGCCTTGAGCCGCCCCGTCACCTCGTTGAGGCGCCGGCCGAATTCGGGCTCGAAACGGACGCGGCTACCGCCGTGCTATGACTCGCCGAGATCGGCGGGCCTGCCTGTCAGATCGCAGCGACCGCTTCGGCCAGCAGGTCGCGTACCTGACCCGCAACCGCATGCAGTGCAGGATTATCGATCGCCTGCATCGAGGCCACCGGGTCAATCGCGCTGACCTCGACCCCGCCTGCAACCTCGCGCAGGATCACATTGCAGGGCAGCATCGCGCCAACGCGCGGCTCGATACCGATGGCCTGATGCGCCATCTTAGGATTGCAGGCGCCAAGGATTCGATAGGGTGGCATGTCCACGTCGAGCTTCTTCTTCATAGTCGCCTTGACATCGATTTCGGTCAGGACGCCAAAGCCTTTGTCCGCAAGCGCCTTCCGGGTGCGGGCGTCGACCTCGTCAAAGTTCGCCCCGGTTACCAACCGATTGAACGTATAATTCATGGCGATTTCTCCCTGTAGGTTATTTTCGTAAATACTTGATCAGGGCGGCGATTGTTAGACCCACAAGGACCAGAATGACGATCGTCCCAAGCCAGCCGAACCCCATCCCCAAGCCCATACCGTAGTCGTTCATCATCGAATTTTCCTATCACGTGATGGTTCTGCCCCCGACAACAGACCTGCGTCAAAGCGGCGGGGGCAGCACTCATATCAGTTGTTGTCCATCATGCCTTTGCCCGTTGCCGGCATTCCGCCTTGTTGCCCGGCCATGTGGCTCTGCATCATTTCAGCCATGGCAGCCACTTCAGCCTCGGTCACTTGCGCATCACCGTCGGCGTCGTGCATCTGGAAGGCGCGCACCGTCATCGGCCGGGTGTGGGCCGCATGCATCACCGCGAATTCCTCCAACGACAACTTGCCATTGGTATCGGTGTCATAGGTCTTGAGTTCTGCCTGAATGCCTGCCGTCATCTCTTCGGGGCTGAGCGTACCGTCTTTGTTGGTATCAAAGGCGGCCATGGCATTGCTCTGGTGCCCATCCATCATCATGCCCATACCGCCGCCCATCATGCCGTGATGGCCGGCATCCCTCATGCCGCCGTGCCCACGCATCATACCCATGCCATCGCCCATCATACCGCCATTCTGCATTTGCGCCTGCTGGGCGATGACGGGCACAGCAACCGCCGCAAGCCCAAGGGCGGCAACGATTGAGAGGGTCAGCTTCGTTGAACGTTTCATGATTATCACTCCTGAATTGATCTGCGATGAGGTCAATCTGGGGTGCAGGTGTCCCACAGGTTTGTCAGGCGGGACGGCCATTTGTATCAAACTGTCGCAAACACCGTTCCGGTGAAGGTTTGCGACAATCTTCCGCCCGCGTGACCCCCAGGATCGGCTAGGGTCAGGTCCAGGAGATATGCTGATGACCAGTCCGCCCCATATCCTGATTGTCGATGATCACCGCGAGATCCGCGATGCCTTGGCGAAGTATCTGGAAAAGAACGGCATGCGTGCGACGACCGCGGCAAATGCCCTGGCGATGGACGCGGCGATGAAGGTGGGACAGTTCGATCTGATCGTGCTGGATGTAATGATGCCAGGCGAAGACGGCCTATCAGTCTGCCGCCGTTTGCGCGCCCAGGGTGGCATACCGATCCTGATGCTGACCGCACTTGGGGATGATACCGACCGCATCGTAGGACTTGAGGTCGGGGCCGATGACTATCTGCCGAAGCCATTCAACCCGCGCGAGCTCCTGGCCCGGATCAAGGCAATCCTGCGGCGGTCCGAACGGGCGCGGATGCCGGGTGACAACATTGCCGGGAACAGGCTGGCTTTCGACCGATGGGTTCTGGATACCGACAGGCGAAGACTGATCGATACCGAAGGCGCCGAAGTCGCGCTGACCACATCCGAATTCCGCCTTCTGACGGTGTTTCTGACCCGCCCACGCTTCGTGCTCAGCCGCGATCAACTACTCGATCTCACCTCTGGCCGGGCGGCACAGGTGTTTGATCGCACGATCGACAACCAGATCAGCCGATTGCGCCGCAAGATCGAGGCGGATCCAACCAAGCCCGTACTTATCGCCACCGTCTGGGGAGGCGGCTACAGTCTCGCCGCCGATGTAAGGGAGATGCCGTGAAGGCGCGCTTCGCCCGTTTGGGCAATCTGTTCCCGCAGTCCTTGGGTGGCCAGTTGCTGGCTATGCTGCTTTTGGCGCTCGTCACGACGCAGGGGCTTGGCCTCCTGCTGCTGACTGACGAGCGCAACCTCGCCGTGCGGGCGGCCTTGGGTTTCGAAGTGGCGGGACGCGCCGCGAATGTCGTGCTGCTGCTGGACGACGCGCCAGCAGATCTGCGCCCGTCCATCCTGAGGGCGGCAGATTCACCCCTGGTTCGGTTCGAAGTGGCACCTGCCCCTGAAGCACCGCACGATGGTAACGATGCAGACTCTGTTCTGGGTCAGATCCGGCAAATCCTCGGCAGTCCAGAACGTGAAATCCGGGCAGATATTCATGCCATTTCCATAACTCGCATGCCGATGCCCGACGGCATGCCAGCGGCAATGCGCCCCATGCACGACGCGATGATAGCCGGGCGGACGGAAGCGGTGGAAATGACGCTTTCGATCCGCCTGGCCAGAGGCGATTGGCTGAATGTGCGCACGATGTTCCATCGCCCGGGTCCGCAACTTTCGCCCAAGGCCCTGTTGCCGCTGCTGTTGATGGCCGTTGCCGTGGCCCTGGTGGCTTGGTGGACGGCTCGGCGTGTCGTGGGCCCGATGCGCGCGCTTGCCGTAGGAGCCGACCGGCTGGGGCGCGGCCTTGATGCTGGTCCACTGCCCATGACCGGGCCATCAGAGGTCCGCGACACCACGCTGGCCTTCAACCGGATGCAGGACCGGCTGACGCGCTTTGTGACCGAGCGCACACATATGCTCGCGGCGCTGAGCCATGATCTGCGTTCTCCGCTTACCGCGATGCGGCTCAGGATCGAGATGTTGGACGAAACCGAGGACAGTGTCCGCCTGAAGTCGCTGGTCGAGGAAATGCAGGCCATGGTCGAGGCGACGCTGGAATTTGCGCGCGGCGTCGCCAGGGCGGAACCCGAAGCCACGGTGGATCTTGCTGCTTTGCTGGCCAATATAGTGAGCGATATGGGCGGGGATCGGGCGAACCTCGCACCATCGCAGCCGATGCCCGTCACCATTCGCCCTCACGCGCTGAACCGAGCCCTGCGCAACCTGATCGACAATGCCGTCCGCTATGGCGACGTGGCAAACGTTACCCTGACGCAAGAACCGGGAATGGTCATCATCACCATCGCCGACTCGGGTCCGGGATTGCCCAAGGATCAGCTTGAGGCCGTCTTTGAGCCTTTCGTGCGGCTGGAAGGGTCTCGCAACCGGGATACGGGCGGGGTTGGTCTGGGTCTGGCCATCGCCCGAACCATTGTTCAGGCGCATGGCGGAACGGTCCTGCTGCGGAACCGGGCTGGAGGCGGGCTGGACGCAATAGTGCGGCTTCCGATCGGGGATACGTGAATCAGCCTGGCGGTCAGGGGAAAAAGCCAGCGCAGACTTCCTGAAGCAAAACGATTATCCGAAGTCGCCTTGCAGGGCGGCTGTTAGCGCGACTTAGCGCGCGGTCGTTGCGATCGTCAGAACGACGAAGCTCCAAAATCGGCTCGCGCAATACTCCCGCCGCGACCGTCAGTGCGTCCCCACCGATAGGCGCCCAGCTCAGGAGCAGGCAGCGGCGAACCCGCCGGTCGACCCGGTCGAGGGCGGCAGGGCCGATCGGAAACCATCCCTATCGCGAAAGCACTCCCCATCGCGCTCTAACGCCCGGTTGACCGCCGCGCCCAAGGCGTTCCGGAGAGCTCGATCCAACCGTGAACACAATTACGCCGTGCTCCTCCGGTAAAATATTTACTCAGCCTGTGAATTTGAGCTTGATTCTCCCCACACTGTATGTAGACAGTCGGGTCATTCGCAGAGTGCTTTTTGTGAGCTTTGCTTGCTGATCGGGGCCAGCTTTCTGTGGGATGTTTTAATGCTATTTTGGAATAATTTCATTGAGATAGGGGTCGTAAGCGGCATTCTATCTGCATTACTTTGGGTCTATTTGGAACGAGGTTGAACTTCGGTTCGCACATCGGAATCGTCAGATCGCCTCGACAGATAGACGTTGCGTGTCCCGCAGTAGTGGTTCGTTCGCTTGAACCGCCCCCGGGCTGTCGTTTGGCTGAATCCCGCCGTGGATCTGCTAGCATCGCGACATGCATTTGGGGGCCACGACGAATGCCACGACGGACCGCGAGATGCCGATCGGTTTTAACGCGTCAAGCGCAAGCAGCTTGGCCAAAACACCGGGTCGCGAAACTACAGGCCTACTTGGCGGAGGGTGGTTTTTCGCAAAGCCTTATAACCAAACGGAAGTCATCTAACCAAACGGCAGCCATCGCCGCATTCGGCGAGTTGCAGGAACTCTAAGAGGCCGTTTCGAAAAGGGTTGAGCGGTCGAGGTTCGCATGATTCCAAGCGGTTTGCTGACCTGCCTGGAGAATGTCATGTGGACCCCGACCA
>NZ_JAZHFV010000029.1:0-5516 GCF_040970315.1 Neoaquamicrobium sediminum
CCACCATCAATTCAGCAGCAACCTTCCTCTACGCCGCTTCCGTCATGCTCCTCGTGAGGCGACTGGCGCGCCAGTCATGAGTTTCGAAACCGACTCTAAGACCCCAAATGCTGGCAGCCACGGCAAGTACTGTAAATCGGTTCACGTGTAATTCCTCCTCAACGTTAATAGATGCCGCCACGTCCAGGAGGCCGCGGCGGCACATATCGCTAACGAATGTTCTTGTGCTCGGTTCCTGCGAATCTGCCCCCACAGCAGGTGTATCCTGCGGCTCGTGCGCGGCCAACATTGTCGCCTCCTTCCGATTACCGGTCAACGTCGCTATTGCCTCGTGCGGTACGATCAGCCATCGCCGCATTCAGCGCGCGACCACGTATCGATCAGACCGATGGTTCATTGCTAAAACTAGATTGAGGACTACCGCTCCAATCACCGAAAGTAGGAATTCTCCCGAACCCAGCTGGAGGAAAGCGCCTGCAAGCACCGCTAAGTCGAGGGTCATCTGCACGTATCCAGCACGGATGCCGACCGTGTCCTGGAGGTACATCGCCAGGAGGTTGAAGCCGCCAAGTCCAGTCCGATGCCGAAATAGAATGAGCAGTCCAACGCCGCAGAGCCCGCCGCCTGCGATCGCTGCGAAGCCGGTGTCGAGGTGAGAGAATTCGATCCACGAATGGATCGCGCCTGCCAGGACACTTACCAGGCTGACGGCCAGGAGCGTCCTCAGAGCCACAGCCGGCCCCAACCTCTTCCAAGCCAGGAGGTAGAACGGAAGGTTAACGGCGAAAAAGGCGGCCCAGAACGGAATCGCCCATGAATGCTGGAGAAGGAGCGCTACTCCGGCGACCCCTCCGGTGACCAGATGTGCGTCGGCGAACATCTTGGTTCCCAAGGCGACGAAGGACGTGCCCAGCAGGATCGCCGCGACGTCTTCATGGAAGGAGTGCTGTATCGGTGAGACACCCTTCATCTTCTTGGGACCAATCGGTATTCTGGAGCGCAGAACATTCACGACGTTCCTCATTTCCGATGTCTCCAAAGGATAGGAGCGTACCGGACAGCAAACAGCGCGAAAGCGAATGCCCAGAGAATCCCGCCGGCCATCAGCAGCGTGAGGTAGGTGTCGGCCGCAAAAGGCGCTGCGACACGCAGCAAGGCTCCGACTGTGACAGCGACATAGATCGCACGGGTCCACAAGTCCGCCTTGATCTCCCGGCCTGTATGACCAAGGCTCGCGCGGGTCATCACTGTGAGCGTCATGGTACCGATCGCACCCGCGGTGAGGGCATGCAGGGCAGCGCTCGCCGGAACGAAGTCCGTCACCGTCGAGAGGCCGAGCAGCAGCATCGAGACAGCCAGCCACGCGTAGCCGAGATGAAGCACAAGCACGATAGGTTCGCGCCAGGTTTGCCAGCCCTGCCAACGAGCGACGCGGACTGCGAGCAGAGTGCCCGAAGTCACCAACAACCAACCCGAGAGTGACGCACCTGCGGCAAACATCCAGCCCATCACGGCCAGAACAGTGCTGGCGAGTGCCGCCTTGTCAAGGATGCCAAAATGCGCCGGAAGGCTCGTTCCGCCCTGCTTGACCAGCCAGTTGCGTGTGAAGCTCGGCACGATGCGACCGCCGATCAGTGCGATCAGCATCGCGACCGTCCCGAGAGCAATGCGGATCGCATATCCCTCAGGCAATATGGCCATGCCCTCAAGGTGATGCGCGAGATTGCCGACGGCGAACAGAGTCAGCATTCCCGCTACGGGAGCATTACGCCAGTTGCGACCGGCCGCGACCTCCCGCCATACCGAGGCGGCAAGTACGATCGGAAATGCCAGATCCAGCGTCATTGCGACTTCCGGCGAGGGGACGAACGCACAGGCGATGCGGCCAAGCAGCCAGAGTGATACGAGGCCCAACAGTGGCAGGCCGCTGAGCGGAAGTCTGCCGGTCCAGTTCGGCACTGCAGTCAGAACAAAGCCGGCGATCACCGCGCCGAGATAACCGAAAATCATCTCGTGGGCATGCCACGCCATTGCCTGGAACGGACCGCCCATAACGACTCCCGACACGGACATCCAGAGCCAGATCGGCAATGCGATCGTCGCATGGAGGGCGCCCAGGAAGAAGAACGGGCGGAATCCGTAATGCAGGATGGCGGGCATCGATCGCACGCGTCCCCGGCCATCGCGTGTCTTGTCGCCACGAGCCATCGCGGCGCGCGGGGTTGACCTGTCCTGGCGAACTGCCCTTGCGGTCACAGCGGCCTCTCCTGCTGCGCCGCCTGCAACCGCTCGTGGGCGTCCCTCAGGGCGGTCGCGCCGGAGTGGGCCGCCGCCGCGACTTCATCGAACAGGACTGCGGCTTCCTCCAACGCTGAAAGATCCGGCTCTTGAGATGTCAGTTCGTCAAGTTCAGTAAGGAATGGGAGCAGCCTCCGAATGGCCTCTCTTTGGCGTCGGGACTTCTCCAGCCGTTCATCCGCATGCGCATAGGCACCGAAGGCCGAAAGGCGGTCGAGAGCCTGCTTCGCCTTCTCTTCGCATTCGCAATCGAGGCCCGCTCCGAGGAGCGCTATTCTCACTTCCGCGATCATCGAGTGTGCCGCCGTCGGGTCACTAAGATTGGAGGGCATGGTTTCTTGTCCCTGAGAAACAGATTTGGGCCGTCGGCTACCCGACGACCCAATGAAATCTGCGATTGCTATTCGAAAACCATGCCGACCTTCTCGTCTATGCCTTCGCGGTAGATGTCAGGTTGCTCAGGCCCTTCCACTTCCAGCTTGCCCACGAGACCTCTCATCGCCCTCGACAGCGCGTGGTCAACCAGAAGGTATTCGCCAGGCACCTCGACCTTGAAGTCCACCGCCGCGGCGCCGCCCGGGGGAACGCTGATCGTCTGCACGTCCGGCAACGGTTCGCCGGTCAAGGAGCCGAGGTTGTAGACCTTGTCGAAGATCTCGCCGATGACGTGGAAGCTCGAAGTCTTGTTCGGGCCGCCGACCCCGAAGTAGATGCGCACCGTCTCGCCGACCTTCGCCTTCAGGGCGTTGTCTCCGGTCAGCGCCTGGTCGGCCCCGTTGAAGACGTAGTATTCCGGCTGCTCGTCGATCAGCTTCTGGTAGCTCTCCGTCAGCTGACCCTGCTCGCCATAGGCTTCCTCGGTGTAGAGCTCTCCCTGCATGACATAGAACTCATGATCGACGGGAGGCAGGCCGCCTTCGGGTTCGACTAGGATCAGGCCGTACATGCCGTTCGCAATGTGCTGAGCGGCCGGCCCGACGGCGCAGTGATAGACGTAAAGGCCAGGATTCAGCGCCTTGAACGTGAAGCCCTTCTCTTCGCCGGGGGCCGCGAGCGTCGCATGGCCACCGCCATGCAGACCGGTGACCGCATGGAAGTCGACATTATGCATCGCCCCGCTGTCTTGATGGTTCTTGAGCGTGACCTCAACGCTATCGCCGACGCGAACCCTAACCAGTGGACCCGGGACCTTCCGGTTGAATGTCCAGTAGTGGTAGGCCGTGCCGTCGGCGAGTTTACCCATGACCTCGACAGTTTCGAGGCCAACCTTGACCGTCTGCGGGCCCCGCTCTCCGATAGTGCCGGGAAGGTCGGTCGCCTGACGGATAATGTCGAGCGGCGCCTCCGCGGTGCCGAGTTCGGCGATATGCTGATGATCCCCGTCTGCGAAGGCCGGGAGAACACCGGCGGCGCCCGCCATCATCAGGCCGACGACGGCTGCGGTTGCGAGAAGGCTCTTGCGGATGGTCATGACACTTGCCCTTGTTGACCCGTTTGTTGATAACCTGAACCTACCGAACGCTCCGCTCGCATTCTTTGTGCTTCCGCAAACAACGAAACGAAGGCTCTCATCATTCGCTTTGAGCGCGCAGTGAGTGAATTTTGAGCGCTGCATGTTTCATGACATCGGCTCGATCTCCGCGTCTGCGTCGCCGAGGCGCTAAAGAGGTTTTGCAAGCACCCTTAACCTCCAACGCATTGTAATCGTACCACCGCGACCGTTCAGCTATCGTGATGGTTGAACGAGGTGAGTTGGTCGAACTCTCGGTTTGGTCAGTCGTCAGCGATGCGCTGGAGGGCGAGGATTAAACAGGCGAAAGGATCGGAAGCTGCGTTGCACCATGCCGATCCAGGGAAGGGTTGCCGAGAGCACGAGAAGGGCCGATAGCACAAAGCGGCTGCATTTCAGAGGAACAGCCAGACGCTTATGACATTGAGTAGTGCCGAGGTGAAGGGAGGCTTAGCAGCGAACAGGTTGGAAGAGAAAACGAGCAGATATGAATAGCCTTGAGTTTCGTGGGAGCGCAGTGCATGCGCCAAGGGGTGGGGCGTCCATCGCCACGTATCGGCGGGGAGGGATGCAACTGTAGGCATGCAGTAGCGTCTGTTGCCAAGACGGCGTGGGTACTACCACGCACTTCTTGCGATCAGCGCTCAATGGCCTTTAACCTACTCATAACCCGCTTTGCTGCGATCCAATCGTCGCCTCAGGAACCCGAGTGCCAATTGACGATTGGTGGGAAGGTGCGTGAGCTGCACCCGCGCGCGCAACTGGCGGCAAGTTCCTCGGTGTGCGGACGAGGGGCAGAGAATACGTTAGGTTGAGAACATGAGCAAGAATGCGAAACCGAAGCTGCTCTCTGGCGGCAATCCACAGATACCAAAAGGCTACGGCAATGAGCCTGTGGAGGCATACATCGAGGCCATGCCCGATTGGAAGCGGGATATTGGACGCAAGCTTGATAGGCTCATCGAGAAGGCCGTACCCGACGTGCAAAAAGGAGTGAAATGGAACTCGCCTTTCTATGGAACTGAAAAGGATGTTTGGTTCCTGAGTTTCCACTGTTTCACAAGGTATGTGAAAGTGACGTTCCTCGAAGGAACGAAGCTTGAACCCATGCCGCCAGAGTCCTCGAAACATGGAAAAGTTCGGTACCTCAACATTTACAAAGATAAGCCCTTCGACGAGGATCAATTCACCGATTGGGTGATCCACGCGAGCAAGTTAGGCGGCGAGAAAATGTAAATAGTGGGGGGTTGCCATCTCCTCTAGGGTCCGTGACATGCCCCTGAACGTTCGTCCATCGTCGATTTGAGCCCTGGCCGTATTCTGCTCTCATTCCGTTTTTGGCGGATCACGTCCCGCAGCATCTCCTTGTCGAGGGAGAGGTCGGCGACCAGGGTCCTGAGCGTGCTGTCGTCCTCGACCTGCTTGAGCCGGTTCATCCTGATCGGCCGCAGCCCGCCCCGTTTCTTTTTCCAGTTGAGGTAGGTCGCCTGGCTGATCCCAGCCCGACGGCAAACCTCCGCGACCTGGATTCGGTCCGCTCCCTGCTTCAAAATGAACGCCTTCTAGGCGTTCGAGAACCATCGTCGTCCGCTCCTCCCGGGCAAGGGATGTCAACGGCGGAGCAAAAACCGGCCATTGGGCGGCGCAAAACCAGGCCACTGGCGCTGCTGCGAGCGGGGAACGTCGGGAGGGCGTAGCCCGACCAGAG
>NZ_JAZHFV010000030.1:0-2308 GCF_040970315.1 Neoaquamicrobium sediminum
TCGCGCGACACGGTTCGCAAGATGATGGCGTATTCGGTTCCGCCGGGCTATCGGCGGCAGGCTCCGGTTCGGCGTCCGAAGCTGGACGCGTTCATCGCGGTCATCGATCGGTGGCTTGATGCGGACCGTGCGGTCCCGCGCAAGCAGCGCCATACGGCCAAGCGGGTGTTCGACCGGCTGCGCGACGAGCACGGGTTTGCCGGCGGCTACACGATCATCAAGGACTATATGCGCAAGCGGGATCTGCGCGGCCAGGAGATGTTCGTGCCGCTGGCGCACCCGGCGGGGCACGCACAGGCCGACTTCGGGGAGGCTGTCGTTGTCATCGGCGGCGTTGAGCAGAAGGCGCACTTCTTCGTGCTCGATCTGCCGCACAGCGATGCCTGCTATGTGCGCGCCTATCCTGCGGCGGTGGCCGAAGCGTGGGTGGACGGCCATATCCATGCGTTCGCCTTCTTCGGCGCCGTGCCGCAGTCGATTGTCTACGACAACGACCGCTGCCTGGTGGCGAAGATCCTGCCCGACGGCACGCGCAAGCGGGCAACGCTGTTCAGCGGCTTCCTGTCCCACTATCTGATCCGGGATCGTTACGGCCGCCCCGGCAAGGGCAATGACAAGGGCAGCGTCGAAGGTCTGGTCGGCTATGTGCGCCGCAACTTCATGGTGCCGATTCCGCACTTTGCATCGTGGGACGAGTTCAATCTGTGGCTCGAGGAGCAGTGCCGCAAGCGCCAGGGTGACCGGCTGCGCGGCGAGAGCGAGACGATCGGCGAACGCTTGCTGCGCGATCTGGTGGCGATGCGCCCACTGCCGGCATCACCCTTCGATGCTTGCGACCATGCCAGCGGTCGGGTCACTTCGCAGGCGCTGGTGCGCTACAGGACCAACGACTACTCCGTCCCGGTCGCCTACGGCCACCAGGACGTCTGGATCCGTGGCTATGTCGGCGAGGTGGTGATTGGCTGCGGCGGGGGGATCATTGCCCGTCATCCGCGCAGCTATGAGCGCGAGGAGGTTGTCTTCGATCCACTGCATTACCTGCCGCTGATCGAGCAGAAGATCAACGCGCTCGACCAGGCGGCACCGCTACAGGGCTGGGAATTGCCGGAGGCGTTCACGACACTGCGCCGCCTCATGGAAGCACGGATGGGCAAGCAGGGCCGGCGCGCCTATGTGCAGGTGCTGCGCCTGATGGAAAGCTTCGATCTGGCCGATCTGCACGCAGCCGTGAAGCAGGCGCTGCATCTGGGCGCCATCAGCTTCGACGCCGTGAAGCACCTCGTCCTGTGCCGGGCCGAACGCAGGCCACCAAAGCTGGACCTCGACATCTATCCCTATCTGCCCAGAGCCACTGTCGAGAAGACGTCGGCCAAGGCCTATATGCGCCTGCTGGACCGTAAGGAGGAACCGGCATGAGCAGCGATGCTCCAGAACTCCTGCTCGCCCACCACCTCAAGACCTTGAAGCTGCCGACCTTCCTGCGTGAGCACCACAAACTTGCCCGGCAATGTGCGGTCGAGGGCGTGGATCATGTCCGCTACCTTGCCCGGCTGGTCGAGCTGGAACTGATCGATCGGGAACGGCGGATGGTCGAACGCCGCATCAAGGCGGCAAAGTTCCCCGCCGCAAAAAGCCTCGACAGCTTCGACTTCGCCGCCATCCCGAAGCTCAACAAGATGCTGGTGCTGGAACTGGCGCGGTGCGAATGGATCGAGCGCCGCGAGAACGTCATCGCGCTCGGCCCCAGCGGCACGGGCAAGACCCACGTCGCGATCGGCCTCGGCCTGGCGGCCTGCCAGAAGGGATTGTCCGTCGGCTTCACCACAGCGGCCGCGCTCGTCAGCGAGATGATGGAGGCGCGCGACGAACGCCGTCTTCTGCGCTTCCAGAAGCAGATGGCGGGCTACAAGCTGCTCATCATCGACGAGCTGGGCTTCGTGCCGCTCTCCAAAACCGGCGCCGAGCTGTTGTTCGAGCTGATCTCGCAGCGTTACGAGCGTGGCTCCACCCTGATCACCAGCAATCTGCCCTTCGACGAATGGACCCAAACCTTCGGTTCCGAGCGCCTCACAGGCGCACTCCTCGACCGGCTGACCCACCACGCCAGCATCCTCGAGATGAACGGCGACAGCTATCGCCTCGCGCAAAGCCGGGCACGAAAAACCGCCAACCCTCACCAATAAGATCGCCGCTGCTGCGAGCGGAAAACTCTGGTCGGGCTACGCCCTCCCGACGTTCCCCGCTCGCAGCAGCGCCAGTGGCCTGGTTTTGCGCCGCCCAATGGCCGGTTTTTGCTCCGCCGTTGACA
>NZ_JAZHFV010000004.1:0-412292 GCF_040970315.1 Neoaquamicrobium sediminum
CTCTGGTCGGGCTACGCCCTCCCGACGTTCCCCGCTCGCAGCAGCGCCAGTGGCCTGGTTTTGCGCCGCCCAATGGCCGGTTTTTGCTCCGCCGTTGACAGATAGAATACGCGCGATAGTTTTGGAGCTCAATATTATCCAGACTAAGCGACAGTCGTGTCGTTGGCGAGACGGGGCAGCTCAGCAATGGCACTGATCCGGCCTAGGCTAACCGACCATCACGGAATCATGGTCGCTCAGCAAGAGCTGGATTTCGCGATCCCGTTCTTCGATGAAGATATCCCACTATACGTTGACCCATTCATGTTGTGGAGGTCACCTTCGCAACAGGATCAGGCGCTTCATACAAGCCTCATCAACGCATTCAACCACCTTGGCCAACTTGTTTCTAAAGGTCATGAAGCGCAAGCCCAAGCGACCCTAATTGCGGCATCCGAGTGCGACGAAGTTGGGTTAGGGTCTTCGGCCACTAGGAAAGGGAAGCGTATAGGAGAGGGGAAGGCGAAGGAGATTTTGGCCCTCTTCAAGCGGATTCCTCGTTATTCTCAAAGTGGATTCCGCCACTTTGAAGAAATACAGTTATTCGTAGACGGTATTTCTAAAGATAGAATTAGCGATATCAGCTGCAGCTTTCTTAAGTCATTTTTGATCGATTTTACTATTCAGCAGTGCGATAAGATAGGTATTCCGCGGCAAGCGGTTGATGTTGAAAATGTCTACGACTACCGGAAAAACGTATTTGAAACGCAGCGAGGACTGCTGCTCCCGGTGCATCCATCTGACGGCCGACCGCTTCTCTTTGTACCCAAGAGATGGCTGCGGTTCGTGCCTTGGCTCAGCTACGATGACTACTTTGAAACCTACTGTCCGCAGGACGAGATATCGCATAAGCCGGAAGAGCTTACCCGTGTAGAGGTTCTAGATTACAATCGCGATCACTATGGCATTGTTGATGCCTATGTGCAGACAAAAGAGCGTACGTTCGAGGATTGCAAAAATGATCCGCTATTCTCACAGATTCCGATTACATCCGCAAAGCGTAAGTTTGCGGCAATTAGGAAGCTACCCACCGGAAAAGACGACAACTCCGACCAGAAATATGAAAAGGCTATTGGTCAGTTATTGCCATCACTCCTATATCCGAAACTAGATTTTGCCCAAGAGCAAGCGAGAACAGACAGCGGTGCAAGTATCAGAGATCTTATATTCTATAATACATTAAGCACACCTTTCCTGCAGGATATGCACAAAGACTACGGCTCTAGGCAGATCACCGTTGAAATGAAAAACGTCGCAGAAATTAGCCGCGAGCACGTTGATCAGCTCAATCGCTATCTAGCCGAGGAGCTGGGCAAATTTGGGCTTTTTGTCACCCGGAACCCACTAAAAAAGGCGGTGTTTACTAGGACTATCGATCTTTGGTCCGGTCAGCGAAAGGCTTTAATCGCGCTCACCGACGATGACGTTGGGCAGATGGTTGAACTTTTTGAAAGCAAGCAGCGCGATCCGATAGATGTGATCGTAAAGAAATACAACGAGTTCAGGGCTAAGTGCCCCTAAGGAGAACGATGAAAAGCGAGGAAGATATTTATTCTCTGGAAAAACTCATTGGACAGCTGAAGGGGCTGCACGCGGAGATATCGCAGCTAGCAAAGAAGTCTCCGAACGATGGACTGAATGTGTTCAAGCTAAAGCTTGTGAACAAAGTTATTGCTTCAGCGAATGACATCCTGGAGGGCGATTACAAACCGTTCGACGACTTCGAACAATTCGATGCTGACGATGTGCCAACCAATAGCGACGTTACAATGATCCTCACCCAATACATGGATCAGACCGAGAGATTCCGATCCGACCATGTTGGTTGGTCTACCAGTAGCTACAGGTGGTACTACTTGCTTGGCGGAAAGCTTTCTACGTACGAAGGTGCCGCGCCCTCAAGAGTTGGCGAGGGGAAAAAATGAAAACGTACGATGCTGAGTTCGAACACGTCACTACAGCCGCAACGGTCGCTATCTACGAGTCCAGCCATCCAATATTTGAAGGCATCATTCGCGAGGTTCGGGAGCTCTCGAGGAAGAAGCCCGAGGCGACAATGAGCAAGAGCAAGGTCACGCTGATTAATCGCGTGTTGGCTGATTTATTGGTGATCTTGAAGGATGAGCCAGCAGGTAACTACCTTGAGATATTGGATGATGCTGCTCTGCCGCAGGTGAGCGACGCGGTTCTGGTAATGGTGCAATTCGAGACAGCTCTCAAAGCGTTTAAGATCCGGTACTATCGGCTCTTCGACGATGTTCGAAAACATTACTGGGTCACAGAAGAGCTCCTATCAAAATTCCGCAGCAAAAAATAACGAGCTCCAACGTCGTCGCGATACGCCTAACATACACTCACGGAATCGATAGGTTTCGGGTATTGCTGCAGCCAGCGCGCTGGGTATCAACAAGTTATTGAAGTGGTGCATCGTGGATGTGGCTTCGCAATTTCGCACGAAGCCGAGCGAGTGGGGCTTCTGTGGCCTAGGCGAAGCGCTGCACATAGGTGGCGTCGAGCGTCATTGTGGTGTTTATTCAATGGAGTTGGTAGTACTTCCAATGAAGTTGCCTTTGTCATCGAATAGCACTGACAGCTTGCCGCCCAAAATTGCTCTCTCGACTTTGTCCCTCGTGACGCCTGCGAACCTTAGTTGTGGCCATGCATACTCGAAGATGTTCCATAACATTAGCCCCCGCAATTCATAATTCCACTCTTGCAGTTCGGGTCGATCTGGGAGGTGCGCGACAATCTTGTGCTGTTCATTTCCCATATCCAGCTCGCTGCGAAACACTGGTCGCTCCTTTAGGTGCATGTTCAACAACGCGAACTCGGTCATAATCTCGCGAGCTTGCAGCTCGTTGATCGGCCCAGTGATCTTCGCCAGTTTGTTTTCCTGAAAGAAGCGCAGTGCGCCAGTCGAGTCGTTGAATACGACAAAGATGGCCGCTTCTCCCAAGCGGAGCATCATCGTTTGGCCAAAATGGAACTGAGCGAAATCAAATCGGTCCGGACTCCCATCCTGACGGCATGGGAGGACAAGCAGCGAGCCCATGACGTTCGCCTCGATTATCGTTGGAACGTAGAAGCACCGCACGACGGTGTGTATGTGATGCAGCAGGTCCCAATCATAGTCGTCGGCGATCATGCCGCTCGGAATCCGCTGGTCGGGCTCCGTCCGGTATGTCCTGTCCTTTAGATGTAGCTTCAAATAGATAAGGCCGAGCCATACGAAGAGTTCTAGACTGCCGCCATTCGCAAGGAAGTTCTGGATGGAGTCAGGTTTACCGTCGATGACCGAGCTAATCCGTTCCTCGATCTCGTTCCCCATTAGCGAATTACATTCGGCGCAGCATGGGACAGTGTGGCGGGCGTAGCGCATCTTCTGCCCGTTGGGCAACGTTATTGTTCGGGCAAACAAATTGTATCGCCGGAGTAGCCATTCGGGGAAGACGTGCTCTTCATTGAATGGCTTTTCTTCTGGCTTCGCGCCACAAATAAAGCAGCAATTGCCATTGCATATGTCGTTGATGAACCGCCGAGCGCTGAAAAAAACAACCTTGCCGTTCTTATCAACGATCGAACCGTCACTGGCTTTAATCCACGCCATCTTGTCCTTGTCTGGTGCTTGAACTCGCTATCGGTTCGCCCGCACAGCCGTATCTCTGCTTTCGCTCTAAGTATCAGAATGCATTGCGTTCACATTCCACGAAGTTTGAATCCGGATGAAAGAAGCGGGATGGCCCTGTCGGAAAATACGCCGAGATGGCCTGAGTTTCGTGATTGCGCGCTCGAAGTCGAAGCGCGACGCCCATCGCCCTGCGACCCGTCTTCCCACATCCGATCGCGCGTTTACCCCCATCCGCAGCAACGTCATATTGATACTCCCGGGACGCTCGATGCTCGCAGTCAATTACAAGGCGATATTTATCAGAGACCTCCGCTTGTACGGGTGCGTTCTTGTGGCCGTTCCGACGCTGGCAGTTCAAGTATCCGGTACACCTGCATCCGAGAACATCCAAGCTGCTTACCGATCTCTGATGGCCCAAGGCCCTCCGTACGAAGTTGACGAACACGACCGTGGTCGATGCGCGGTCGGCCACCCTTGTATTTACCTTTCGCCTTCGCCTGCTCGATCCCTTCGCGTTGCCGCTCCTTTATGAAGCGACGTTCCATTTCCGCGACCATGCCCAGCACTGTGATGACAACGCGACCCATGTCGCCGCGAGTAGAGACATTCGGGTCGAGCACGGTAACGGAGGCGCCCTTTTGTTCGCACTCGTGAACAAGATTGAGTACGTCGCGGGTAGCTCGGCCAAGCCGGTCAAGCCGCGTAACGACCAGTTCGTCGCCCGGCCGGAGGAAACTGATGATCGTTTCGAGTTCGGCGCGGCCCTCACGCGAAGCGCCAGAAATTTTCTCTGCGCGCACCACGTCACAGCCTTCGGCCTCTAGTCGTTTGAGTTGCCCTTCAAGATCTTGGTCGTTCGTGCTCACGCGCGCATATCCAATTCGTGCCATGTGTCACCTCGGGGTTTTGACCCGAGCGTACCGTGTCACAAATAGTCGGGGTCAACCTTCATGTTACGGGCCGATCTGTCACCGGGCACCTGTCACGTCAGGGCATACCGCGAAGTGAAACATGTCGCGTCGCCGTCATTCGAGAGGCAGGGTTGGCTGGTTTGCCGGAGCGCATATTTCAATCAACTGGGAGCGCTATGTTCGCAGCCCATCCAACCCCCTTCCCGTCAACGGCCCGCCCCGCAAGCAGCCAACATTTCATTTCCTGAATGTCCAAAACCTACCATATGTGCAGGAATAGTGCGGTGCGGCAGCCGGGTGAGTGTCAGAGTGTCGCCGCCCAGACTGCAACATCCCACCATGTCCCCTGTAAGGATCGACGTCGTCGGCCAGTACGATTCGCCTCATCAAAGATCGCGAAAATTGACGAGCGTCGCGCGAGCGTAATCAGGTATATTTAAGATCGCCTGCCACGCTTTCTTGCCTTGCGTACCGCGTAGGATGACGGTCTGGGGAAGCACGGGGAAAGCAGCATCTTCTCGTTGCTCGGTCTCAGCTGTGATATGATCAGCATGAATGATCTTATTGCAGGCTTCTCGGAATGTGAGTTCGACCTCCTCGGCAACGTCTTTGTCAACATCCGGAAGAAGGGTACCGCACGCATGGGTTACCGGCTTGAAGCTGAGCTCTGCCTTGTCTTGTCGCGGACCCATCATGTGGTCATCATGCGATCGGTTCATCACCGCCGTCGCGATCAGCAGGTGAACCAGTTCGTCTTCTATGAATTGATCTCTAAGATGGACCAGCACATCATGTTCGTCCCGCGCCACTTGCGCGAGCTCGCCGTCCGCCAGTACTGCGCACAATAGACGGTACACATCTCGAAGCACAGTTTGTGAATTGAGGACGTAGTTGTGTCGGCCCCGCCACGGCAATTGAACCTCCGAAGCCACTTTCGGTCGACGGCGAGCTTTCGGCAACTTGGCCAGCTTTGCCTTCTTTCGCGCCTTGGCCAATCTGACCTCCTTTTCCATGTTGATGAGCGTTAGCGAGGATAGGTTCACTCTCCCTGCCAGTGCTCGCTTCTCGCAGAAAATGCGACCGCGCAAATGGCCAGAAACGGAGCGCATAACCAGCTCTATGAGCGATGTCCGACGAAACCATCGGTGCGGTGTATTATCGTCCAAAAAATGTGGGGTAAATTGAGGGCTTAAACCCTCCGCATCGTGTAAAAATACAATAAAAGCAGATGGATGATAGTCAGCGCTGGCGGAGAGGGAGGGATTCGAACCCCCGATGGGCTTGCACCCATGCCGCATTTCGAGTGCGGTGCATTCAACCACTCTGCCACCTCTCCGCGGGGCGCGTGGGCCGTTGCCGGCGCGGGCGCACACATAGCGATTGTCGGGGCGTGCGACAAGAGCAAACTGGACGAAGTTTTCTTCCGCCTTACGTGAACGCGGGAGCGCGGTCCCGCAGCGTTGCAGCGGATGATAAGCAAGCTGCGTGATTGCAAGGCCAGCCTCCGCTCGCCTAGTCTCCGCCGGCGGCATCGGGCTTGCACGAGGGGAAGGGCAGCGGCAATGGCGAGTGAGCGGTTTGCGCGATGGTCCCGAGACGGCCTTGCGGGGGCTTGTTGGACGATCGCCTTACTCGCGCTGATGCCCGATCAGGCGTTCGCGCATGCGGCCGATCGCGGCCACGTGCTGCTGTTGCCGACGGGGCATTATCTCGTCGGCGGGGCTGCGGCCGTCATCCTGACCTTCATCCTGCTGGCGTTCGCACCGCTGCCCGCGCTCGACCGGCTGGCGCGGCAAAGGGTGCCGCTTGGAAGCGTGCCGGTGTGGCCGCGACTTTTGGGCAGTGCGGCCTGCCTGCTGCTTGTCTGCGCGCTGGTGGCCGCAGGCTTCCTCGGCAGCCGCGACCCGCTTTCCAACCCGCTGCCGCTGATGGTGTGGACCGTCTTCTGGGTCGGGCTGACGCTTATCCAGGGCATGTTCGGAAATCTCTGGTGGTGGATCGATCCCTGGTATGCGCCCTGGCGCGCTCTGGCGGCAATCGCCGGGCGAAAAGAGGGTTTCGTCGCGCTGCCGGTGTGGTTGGGCTACTGGCCCGCGATCATTCTGTTCTTCGCTTTTGCGTGGTTCGAACTCATCTATCCGGCGCCGGACGACCCGGAACGGCTGGCGGTGGCACTTATAGGCTATTTTCTGGCGAACCTCGCGGCGATGTTGGTTTTCGGCCACGAGCAATGGTCGCGGCGCGGCGAGTGCCTTTCGGTGTTCATGCGCATGATCGCCCGGCTCGGTGTGGTGGAGGCGGATCTGACCGCTGATGGCCGCCGCAGCGTCGCGCTCTGCCCGCCGGGGGCGAAGCTGGTGAACGCGGAACCGTTGCCGCCAAGCGGCACGCTCTTTCTGCTGTTGGCGCTGGGCTCGGTCTCGTTCGACGGCTTGATGCGCACCTTCTTCTGGCTTGGGCTGTTCGGTATCAATCCGCTCGAGTTTCCCGGCCGCAGCGCGGTGATAGGGCTCGGTACGTTTGGGCTGGTTGCGACCTTTGCCGTGCTCGCAATCGCATTCTGCACATCGATCGGACTCGGCGAGCGGCTCGCGGGCGCGGCAGGCACCATGCTGCTAGCCGCCGGCGCGCTGGTCTGGTCGATCATCCCGATCTCCATGGCCTATCATTTCTCCCACTACCTCGCCGCGCTGGTGGTGAACGGGCAGTATGCGCTAGCCGCACTGTCCGACCCGCTGATGAATGGCGCGGATCTTTTCGGGACAGCCGGCCTGCATGTGCAGGCGGGCGTGCTGATGGGCGCTGAGCGGGCGTGGATGCTCTGGAACATGCAGGCGGCCGCAATCATCGGCGGCCATGTGCTGGCGGTGCTGGTCGCGCACACGATCGCGTTTCGCCTTCACGGAAGTGCCAAGGCCACGGCACGCAGTCAGGCGCCGCTGGCCGTATTGATGGTGGCCTACACTGTTTTCGGCCTATGGTTGTTGTCGTCCCCCACGGGGGCGTGAGCCTTGTTCGAGGCTCGCATCCTTCCGCAACGGAATTGTCCGGTTGCCAGTCCCGGGGATTGGTGATTTAGTTTGTACACATGCAATTTTCAGCATCGGAAACTGCAGCAGATAATGGCGGAACGCTGCACCAGCAGGCTTATCGTCAAGGGGAACCCAGATGAACGATCGAACCAAGCCTTCCAGCCTTCTAATGACCGGCATTTCCAGGCGTGGCGCGTTGAAAGGGCTCGGTGCTGCCGCCGCGCTCGGCACGGCGCCGGGCTTCGTGCGCTATGCGCAGTCGCAATCGTCGGAGCCGATCAGGATCGGCTTCCAGGCGCATCGCACCGGCATCGGCGCGGCTTACGGGCGCTGGTACGAGCGGACAACCGCTGCCGCCATCAAGCGCATCAACGACGCGGGCGGCATCAACGGGCGCCCGGTGGAGATCATCACCGAGGATGACGGCACGGATGCGGCGCGCGGCGCCGAGGTGGTGGAGAAATTTGCCAACCAGCACAAGACCGACATCGTCTACGGAACGCTGTTCAGCCATGTGGTGGTCGGTTCCGCGCCGGCGGCCGGCGAACTCAAGATGCCGTATTACGTGGTCAGCGAGGGCTACCACGTCGCTTCCGGCAAGATGAACCGCTACGTGCTCCAGCCCGGCATCACCGATGTACGCGCGCAGTGCCGCTCCGTTGCGCCCTGGATCACGTCGAATGTAGGCAAGAAGATCACCATGATCTATCCGGACTATGCGTTCGGCCACGACCATCGCGACTTCTTCGGGCCGGCCGCCGCCGAGCAGGGCGGCGAGGTGATCGCACAGATCCCGATCCCGCCGACCGAGTCCTCGTTCACGCGCTACCTGCCGCAGATCCCGTCGGACACTGATGTGATCTATCATGTGATGGTGGGGCCGGCCGTGCTGACCTTCGTCAAGGAACTCGGCGAGTTCTACGGCGGCAGCGGTCCGAAGCTGTTCGGCTTCATCGACAGCCTCGAGGCCGTCGACATCAACAGCCCTGGCCTCGAATTCCTGGAGGGCAGCCATTTCTGGGAAGGCATGCCGCGCTATCTGCAGGACGGCGCGTCGGAGCATGAAAAAGCCTATCGCGAAGCTGTCGGCCTCGACGAGAACGGCGCGTCGGTGAACGATGCCAAGGACGTGTCCACGGCGGCCCACATGTTCGGCTGCTGGGAGACGCTCTACATCATCAAGGCAGCGATGGAAGCTGCCGGCTACCGTGGTCCCGAGGACCGTGCCAAGCTGGTCGAGGCGACCGAGGCGATGACCGAGTTTCCAGAAGGCGCCGAGCATCCACAGGGTGCGAAGGTCTTCGACGGCAAGGTCCATCAGGTTTTCGGCAGCCAGAACATCTCCGTCGTGGAGAACGGGCGGCTGAACGTCGTGCACCGCACCTCCATCGAGGACGGTCGCTACGAGCCGGAAGCCGACTACACCACGCAGCCGCTCTGACGGCCTTATCCTTCGGGCGCGACCCCTGCCTTCGCCAAGGCAGGGGAGCCGAACTATCGAAAAGACCTGAATGGCCTTCGGACCCTATTTCCTGCTCGCCTCGCTTGAGGGTCTCGTCACGGCGGCGGTGCTGGCGCTAACGGCACTTGGCCTGTCGCTGGTGTTCGGGGTTATGCGCGTCGTCAACGTCGCGCATGGCGAGTTCTTCATGCTCGGCGCGGTGCTGGCCTGGGCGGTTTCGACCGCCTTTGCCGGCCATCCTTCGGTGGGATTCGTAGCCGCGCTGTTCGTGGCGCCACTGGTCGTGGGTGGCGCGGCGCTCCTGTCCGAGCGGCTGGTGCTGCGCAGGCTGGGTTACGATCCCGAGGCGACCATCGTCGCGACGATCGGCATACTCTACATCATCCAGCAGCTCGCGCTGACCTTCTACGGCGCGGATGCGCGGCCGGTGCAGGCACCCTTCAACGTCCGTATCCAGCTCCCGTGGTTCGGCTATTCTGGTTACAAGCTTTTCGTGATCGTCGCGGCGATCGTGCTGATACTCGCGGCCTGGTTCGTGCTGACGCGAACGAAGATCGGCCTGGTTATGCGCGCCACGCAATACGACAGGGAGACGGCGCAGGCGTTCGGCATCCCGGTCGACCGTGTCTATGCAGGCGTCTTCGCGCTCGGTGCGATGCTTGCAGCGGTTGCCGCCGTGCTGATCGTGCCGATCCAGCAGGCGCACTACCTGATGGGGCGCGATCCGTTATTGCTCTCCTTCATCGTCGTCATCATCGGCGGGCTCGGCTCGCTGCGCGGCACCGTCATCGCAGCGCTGCTGATCGGGCTTTCGGACGGCATCATTTCCGTCTTCTTCTCGCCAACGCTCGCCAAGATGCTGGCGACAGGCCTCGTTGCCATGGTGCTCGTCTTCCGGCCCCAGGGCCTGTTCGGAGTGCCGGCACGATGACCATCACGACGCGCGACTGGGCGCTGCACCTCGGCGTGATCGCGCTGCTGCTCGCAGCCAACTTCCTGCTGCCGGAGTATCATCGCGGCGTGTTTTCGCGCGTGCTGGTGCTGGCGGTTTTCGCGATGGGCTACAATCTGCTCTTCGGCTACACAGGCCTTCTCAGCCTTGGCCATGCGATGTTCTTTGCCGCCGGGCTCTATGGGGCGGGCCTGCCGCTCTATCACCTTGGCTGGAGCGTGCCCGTATCCTTCGGCACTGGTCTGTTGGCTGGCATGGCCGTCGCGGCCGTCGTCGGCGTGCTGGCTCTGCGCACCACCGGCGTCGCCTTCATGATCGTGACCATGATGTTCGCGCAGGTGTTCTATCTGGGCACGCTCTACTTCACCACATGGACACGGGGCGAGGAGGGGCTGGTGCTGTCACAGGCAATGCGCAGCCTCGAATTCGGCGGCTTGAGCCTCAATCTCTCCGACCCGTCGACGCGTTACATGCTGGCACTGGCGCTTTTCGCCGTCGTGTTGCTTGTCATGCTGCGGCTCGTGCGCTCGCCCTTCGGGCGCACGCTGGTGGCGATCCGCGAGAACGAGGAACGCATGCGCATGCTTGGTTACGACGTGTTCCGCGCCAAGCTGACGGCGGTGGTTGTGTCCGGGCTTTTCTGCGCGGCAGCAGGCGCGGCTTACGGTCTGCTGTTCGGCTATGTCGGTTCCGGCTTCGCCTCGATCCAGTACTCGATCCTGCCCCTTTTGTGGGTGCTGCTCGGGGGGGCTGCGACTACGCTGGGGCCGCTGCTCGGCACGCTCTTCATGTTCTATATCATCGACTACAGCTCGGGGTACACCGCCGCCTATCTGCTTGTCGTCGGCGTGGCGCTGATCCTGCTGGTCCTGTTCTTCCCCAAGGGCCTGCTCGGGTCGGTCCGCGAGCGCTGGCTAAGGTGGCTGCCGTGACGGCGCTTGTCGAGACACGCGCTCTGACGCGCCATTTCGGCGGGCTCAAGGCCGTAGAGAGCGTCGACTTCAGGCTCGAGAAGGGCGAGATTCGGGCGATCATCGGACCCAACGGCGCCGGCAAGACCACTTTCGTGAGCCTGATCTGCGGGCGTATTGCGCCAAGCTCCGGCGCGATCGTGTTCGAGGGGCGAGATATTACCGCGCTGCCGGCGCACAGGCGCGTGCGCGCCGGCATTGCCTATACGTTCCAGATCACCAGCATCTTTCCGCGACTGACGGTCTTCGACAATGTCGCGCTGTCGGTGCAGCGTCGGCTGCTTTCGGCCGGGCGGCCGAAGCCATCTGCGCTGAAGGCGGGTGTCGGCGAAGCGCTGGAGCGCGTTGGCCTCACCGAGCGGGCCGGTACGCTTGCCGGCAACCTCGCCTACGGCCACCAGCGGCTCGTCGAAATCGCGATGGGGCTGGCGCTGGAACCGAAGCTGCTGATCCTGGACGAGCCGACGCAGGGACTATCGGACGGCGAGGTCGAGGGCTTCATTGCGCTGGTTCGCGAGATCGCCAGCGATGCCACCGTGCTCCTGATCGAGCACAACATGCAGGTGGTGATGGATCTTGCGCGCAGGATAACGGTGATGAATTTCGGCCAGGTGCTTGCCGAAGGATCGCCGGACGAGATTCGCGCCAACAACGCTGTCCAGGACGCTTATCTGGGGACCGGCAGCGATGGGTGACGTGCTCACGCTTTCCGCGGTCGATGCCTATTACGGCGAGGTGCAGGTGTTGCGCGGCTTCGACCTGGCGCTGACCAGGGGCGAGGTTTTGTGCCTGCTCGGGCGCAACGGCGCCGGCAAGACGACCGCGCTCAAGGCGATCATGGGGCTGGTCGCGGTGCGCGGCGGGACGATCGTGAAGGACGGGGCCGACCTGTCGAAGCTCGCCCCCCACGAGGTGCCCAAGGCAGGTGTTGCCTATGTACCGCAGGGCAGGCGGCTCTTCGCCGAGTTGACGGTTGCCGAAAATCTCGAGATCGGCCTGATGGCGCGGGGTAAGGGCCGCGTGACGCGCGAAGCCGTGCTCGACCTTTTTCCGGTCCTGCGCGAGCGCCTGTCGCAACGCTCGGGCACGCTTTCAGGCGGGGAACAGCAGATGCTGGCGATGGCGCGGGCACTGTGCATCGAGCCCGACGTGCTTTTGCTCGACGAGCCGACGGAAGGGCTGATGCCGTCGATGATCGCGCGCATCCGCGAGACGGTGGCCGGGCTGCGCGAACGGGGGGTGTCCACCATCCTTGTCGAGCAGCGTGTCGACGCGGTGCTATCGCTCGCCGACCGAGTGGCCTTCATCGAGAATGGCCAGAACCGCGAGACCGTCGACGTGGAAAAGGTGCGCGCCGATCCCGCCTATGTCCACCGATATGTGGGCGTCAGTTGATCGCTCAGGCGAGCGTTACTCCGGCCTTGGCCATCTCGTCCTTCATCGTCGCCAGCGAACCGCCGAGATCGATCGCCCGGCAGGCATCGAGTAGCACGGTTGCCTTGAAACCGGAGCGGACGGCGTCGAGGGCGGAATAGGCGACACAGAAATCGGTGGCGAGGCCGACGAGCGTCAGGTCGGAAATGCCGCGCTCACGCAGGTAACCAGCGAGGCCCGTCGGCGTCCTACGGTCGTTCTCGAAGAACGCCGAATAGGAATCGATCGCGGGGCGAAACCCCTTGCGAATGACCAGCTCGGCTTTGGTCCACTCGAGGTCCGCGTGGAATGCCGCCCCATCCGTGCCCTGCACGCAGTGGTCCGGCCACAATGTCTGCGTGCCGTAAGGCATTTCTGTCGTTTCGAACGGGTTTTTGCCGGGATGGACGGATGCGAAACTCGAGTGGCCGGCGGGATGCCAGTCCTGGGTGAGCACCACGTGATCGAACTCGCCGATCAGCCGGTTGACCATAGGCACGATCTCGTCGCCACCCGCAACGGCCAGCGCGCCGCCGGGACAAAAATCGTTTTGGACGTCGATGACGATCAGCGCTTTCTCACTCATGGCCTCTCTCCGTTTGGCTGGCGGCACAAGCTGGCGGCGAAATGATGGAATGGCAAGGGCGGCTTCTCGATATCGTTTGCATACGAACTAATTTCGGCGCATTCTCCTGTCGGGAGCAGGAACGATGCGATACGCGAAACCGAAGTCGATTGACGAGGCACTCGCGCTACTGGCCGATGGAAGCTGGACGCTTCTGGCCGGGGGTACGGACTTTTATCCGGCGCAGGGCAATCGACCCATCAAAGACCACGTGCTCGATCTCAACGGGCTGCAGCAACTGCGGCATATCTCGCAGACCGACAGCCATTACATCTTTGGCGCCCGCGCGACCTGGACGGATATCATCCGTGCCGACATGCCGCCCGCCTTCGACGCGCTGAAGCTCGCGGCGCGGGAAGTCGGCTCCATCCAGATCCAGAACAGCGGCACGATTGCCGGCAATCTGTGCAACGCCTCGCCGGCCGCTGACGGTGTGCCGCCGCTGCTCACGCTCTCAGCCGAGGTGGTGCTGCGCTCGGCCGGCGGCGAGCGCGTGGTCGGGCTGTCCGACTTCATCCTCGGCAACCGGCGGACGGCGCGTGCACCGGGCGAGTTGCTGACGGCCGTGCGGGTGCCCAAAGAGGCCGCCATTGGCAATTCGTATTTCGTCAAGCTTGGCGCGCGGCGCTATCTCGTCATCTCGATCGCCATGGCGGCAGCCCGCGTCGTCGTCGACGAGGCAGGCAAGCTGTCGGATGTCGCGCTGTCGGTCGGCGCCTGTTCCGCCGTGGCGACGCGACTTCAGGCGCTCGAAGAACGGCTGCGCCAAGCTGTTGCTCCGGGCGATGTCGCCCGCTTGGTCGAGGCCCACGATTTTGCAGAGCTGACGCCGATCGACGATGTGCGCGGCAGTGCCGAATATCGCCGAAAAGCAGCGCGCGAGATCGTCCTGCGCGCGCTAGTCGGTGCGCTCGCCGCCAGCGGCAAGACCGAGGATGTCGCGGCATGAGCATGGACCGTCTTTCCGTCAGCTTCACGGTCAATGACGAAGCGCGGCAGGTTGAGGTGCCGCCGCTTGCGCGGCTGTCGTCTGTGCTGCGCGAAGAACTTCATCTGACCGGCACCAAGGTGGGGTGCGACGCCGGCGATTGCGGCGCCTGCACCGTGCTGGTGGATGGCGCGCCGGTCTGCGCTTGCCTGGTGCCTGCGGCAGGTATGGAAGGCGCTAGCGTGCGCACGGTGGAGGGGCTCGCTAACGGACGGCTTTCCGCCTTGCAGGATTCGTTCCTGCGTCATGGTGCTGCGCAATGCGGGATCTGCACGCCGGGTCTGCTGGTCACCGCCACGGCGCTGCTTGAAGCGAACCCGAGGCCCAGCGAAGCTGAAGTGCAGGACGCGTTGGGCGGGGTGCTGTGCCGCTGCACAGGCTATCGCAAGATCGTCAAGGCGGTGATGGATGTGGGCACTGCCGGGGCACCGCCACCGGTCGCGCTCGCCGGCGTCGGGGCAGCGATCCCCCGGCTCGACGGCGAGCCCAAGGTGCGCGGCGACGATCTTTTCGGCGCCGATGAGCGGCCCGAAGACGCTCTCTCGGTCGCGGTGGTGCGCTCGCCTTACTGGCATGCGCGCTTCACCTTCGGCGACCTCGACGCATTCGTGAAAGCGCATCCCGGCATTGTTGGTGTCTTCACCGCAGCCGAAATTCCCGGTCGTAACCGCTTCGGCGTCATCCCGCCCTTTGCCGACCAGCCGGCGCTCGCAGACGGCACCGCGCTGTTCCGCGGCGAGGCGGTTGCCGCGATTGCCGGTGAACGGAATGCGATTGCGGCCCTGGACTTGTCTGCGTTTCCGATTGCCTGGGAGGAACTGGCCCATGCGCTGACGGTTGCCGAGGCCCGGAACGGGTTCGCGGCGCTGCATGAAGATCGCAAGGGCAACGTGCTGCTCGAAGGCACCGTGGAGCGCGGCGACGCGGATGCGGCGCTCGCATCCGCCGCAGTCACCGCCGCCGGTTCGCTCGAGACCTCCTATGTCGAACACGCCTATATAGAGCCGGAAGCCGGCTATGCATTCATGGATGGCGATGTGCTGGTCATCAAGGCGTGCACGCAGTCGCCGATCATGGATCGCGACGACACCGCCGCTATCCTCGGCCTGCCAGCAGAAAAAGTCCGTATCATCCCGACCGCGACCGGCGGTGGCTTCGGCTCGAAGCTAGATCTTTCGGTGCAGCCGCTGATCGGGCTCGTGGCGCTGAAAACCGGTCGCCCGGCGGCGCTCACTTATACGCGGCAGGAGTCGATGGCATCGACGACGAAGCGGCACCCCGCCGTGATGTCGGCAACCATCGGTGCGGACGCGGAGGGTCGTGTCGTTGGCATGGTGTTCGAAGGCGACTTCAATACGGGGGCCTACGCAAGCTGGGGGCCGACCGTGGCAACCCGCGTGCCCGTGCACGCCTCGGGACCCTACTACACGCCGAGCTACCGCGCGCTCGGACGCGCAATCCACACGAACGGTCCTATCTCGGGCGCATTCCGCGGCTTCGGCGTGCCGCAGGCCGCGCTGATGCAGGAAACGCTCTACGACGAACTTGCCTTGAAACTCGATGTCGACCGGCTCGAATTCCGGCTGCGGAATGCTCTGCGCGACGGCCAGCCGACGGTCTGCGGCCACGTGATGGATAGCGGCATTGGCATCGCCGCCTGTCTGGAAGCGTTGGAACCGCATTGGGCGCGCGCGATGAAAGATGCCGACGCCTTCAATGCCGAAAACCGACATCGCCGGCGCGGCGTTGGCGTGGCGTCATGCTGGTACGGTTGCGGCAATACTGGCATCGCCAACCCTTCGACGATCAAGATGGGCATCGCTGCCGGCGGTCGCGTGGTCATGCATCAGGGCGCGGTGGATATCGGGCAGGGCTCCAACACCGTCATCCCGCAGATCGCGGCCGAAGCGCTCGGCCTGCCGCTCGAAAGCTTCGATTTCATCTATGGCGACACCGCGCTGACACCCGATGCAGGCAAGACCTCGGGTTCGCGGCAGACCTATATTTCCGGCCGTGCCGCCGAACTTTCGGGCAAGGCGCTGCGCGAGAGGGTTTTGCGCTTTGCCAATGTGTCGGATGCCGCCGAGCTGTCGCTGAAGGATGGCATGCTCACGGTTCGCGAAGGCGAGGCGAGCCGGACTATAGCGCTTGCCGAACTGCCCACGGATGCCGACGGCTTCGTCTTTGCTGCCTGCGAAAGCTACGACCCGCCGACCGTGCCGCTCGACGCCAAGGGGCAGGGCAAGCCTTACGCCGTCTATGGCTGGGGTGCGCAGATGGCGGAACTGGAAGTCGACATGCGCCTCGGCACGGTAAAGCTTATCAAGATCACCGCCGCGCACGATGTCGGCAGGGCGATCAACCCGCTGCTCGCCGAGGGGCAGGTCGAGGGCGGCATCGCGCAGGGCATCGGCCTTGCGTTGATGGAAGAATATGTTCCAGGCCGCACCGAGAACCTGCATGACTATCTTATCCCGACCATCGGCGACGTGCCGCCGATCGAGACGATCCTGGTGGAGGTGCCCGATGCCGAAGGTCCCTACGGGGCGAAGGGGCTTGGCGAGCATGTGCTGATACCCACCGCACCGGCGATACTCAACGCGATCCGCGATGCTTCGGGGGCGAAGATCACCAAAGTACCGGCCACCCCCGACCGGGTTCTGGCGGCGATCAACGCGGCAAGAGGATGAGAGCTTTCGGCAAAGAACCTTGCGTTCCTTCGCGCCCCCCTCTGTCCTGCCGGACATCTCCCCCACGAGGGGGGAGATCAGGCGGCCTAGCAGTTTTCGCCAATAGCCAACGCGGCAGTACGGATGCCAGCGGCGAACTTGCCAATCTCCCCCCTCGTGGGGGAGACGTCCGGCAGGACCAACGTAGGGCATTATCGTCTCTCTGCCATGCAAGCACAGCAACAGCGCCGGTCGCGTCATGAGCGAACTGTCCGAACGTTTCGAAACACACGATCCCGGTCAGCCGAAGGTTGGCGAGAAGCTGCGCTGCGATGCCTGCCCGGTAATGTGCTACATCGCCGAGGGGCGCACCGGTGCCTGCGATCGCTACGGCAATTTCGGCGGCCGGATCGTGCGGTGCGATCCAGTGACGATCCTCGAACACCGGGCCGAAAGCGGCGGCGAGGTCGTGTCTTTCGCCGGCGAAGAATGGGATGGTAATCCCGTCAACCGCGCCCGACGCTTCGTGACCGGCATCGGGGCTGGCACGACCTATCCGGACTACAAGCCCGCGCCTTTCATCGTCAGCCAGGAGGTTGAGGGCGTCGATCTGGTGACGGTCGTCACGGAAGGCATCTTCTCTTATTGCGGCGTCAAGGTGAAGATCGACACTGACCGCCATCTCGGCCCCGAGACCGCGACCGTGCGGGCTGGAGGAGAGCCGGTCGGCCATGTCACCACCGCCGAATACGGTTCGCAGATGTTGTCGCTGGGCGGCGTGCGACACCTGACGGGCGGTTCGAAACCGGAAGGGCGCATCACCTGCGATACGCTGCTGGCGCTGTGCAATCGCCAGCCGGTCGAACTGACGATCGACGAGGGCTCGACGATTGTTGTGCAGGCGGGCAAGCCGCCGGTGATCGACGGCGCGGTTGAGCACCGGATGCGGGTCGGCTGCGGCTCTGCGACGATCGGCATGTTCGCCACGCAGTGGAAAGGTCTGGTCGACGAGGTCGTTGTCGTCGACGATCACATTACGGGCGTCGTTTCCGAGCATCAGGCGGGCAAGGTGATTGACTGGCCCGACACCGGCATCAAGATCCTCGGCCGCCGCTCGACGCCCGGGCGCTATTTCAAGGTTTCCGAGCCGGGGCTTGGATGGGGTGGCACGACAATCTCCGATCCGCTCGAAATCCTCGGACCCTGGAACGAAAAGAAAGGCGCGCGCCCCGGCCTTTCGTTGCTGATGGTCTCCACCACGGGCGAGCAGTTTGGCTATTACGAACTCGACGAGACGCTGACGCCGGTGGAAAAGCCGTTTCCGGACAGGCTGCGACGGTCCGTCGAACTGATCGAGGAAAATTGCGAGCCGGCGCTGTGCACGGTGCTTTTCATGGGTGGTGCCGGCGGCAGCCTGCGGGCGGGCGTGACCGAGAACCCGGTGAACCTGACGCGTTCGGTGCAGCGCCTGCAGACCTACGTCACTTGTGGCGGTGCACCGGCCTATGTCTGGCCCGGCGGCGGCATCACGCTGATGGTCGACGTGACGCGGCTGCCGGAAAACGCGTTCGGCTATGTGCCGACGCCGGCGCTCGTCGCGCCGATCGAGTTCACCTTACGGCGCGAGCACTACGAAGCGCTGGGCGGTTATGCCGGACATGTGCGCTCCGTCGACGACGTGCAGCGTGCAGGCGGCGAGTATTTCAACGACCGCGCCGTCCATGGTGCGATGCCAGACAATCCGTGGCCCCTGCTTCAGCAGCTTCGGCGCGAGCGGTCGACATGAGTGGCGCACAGGCGGCAATGCTGCCCGACGGCCGGCGGCTACACCTCAACCATGGCCCGATAGACCTGATCGTCGAAGCCTTCGGTGACACCGCCGAAGTGGCGACTGCATATGCGCAGGCAAAGGATCGTTTCGCTACCGTTCTGGAGGAATTGGTTGCCGAACTCGTTGAATTGCGGCGACCGACCAATGTTCAGCCCCGTGCGTTTCGTGGCCCCACGGCGCGACGCATGGAGGCGGCTTCCGTGCCGTTCTCCGACCGGTTCGTCACGCCGATGGCGGCAGTGGCGGGAGCGGTGGCCGACGAGATGGTGGCCGCGATGGTGAAAGGGCGACGACTTACCCGCGCCTATGTCAACGATGGTGGCGACATCGCCATGCACCTTGCACCCGGAACGGCGATGAAGGCGGCCATTGCCGGTACGGGCCATGGTGTCGTCGACCGTGTGACCATCGCTGCATCCGATCCGGTGCGCGGCATTGCCACCAGCGGCTGGCGGGGCCGCAGCCACTCGCTCGGCATCGCCGATGCCGTCACTGTGCTGGCACGCACCGCGGCGGCGGCGGATGTCGCCGCAACCCTGATCGCCAACGCCGTCGACCTGCCCGGCCACCCGGCAATCGAGCGGCAACCGGCCAGCGAATTGGCGCCCGATAGCGATCTCGGAGATAGACCGGTCACCGTCGCCGTGGGGCGATTGTCTTCGGCGGATATGGATGAGGCACTGCGCGGGGGCGTGCGGGTCGCCGACGAGTTCGTTGCAGCTGGCCTGATCGTTTCCGCGGCGCTGTTTCTGAACGGCCGGAGCCGGGTCGTCGGCGCGCTTGCTCTCGAACAAAAAACCAGCATTGAGGAGCCGGCTTATGGCTAATTTCACCATCCGCAAGATCGCGGTGCTGACCGAAGAGATCCATCATGACGGCGGGCCGGTGCCGGAAGAGCCTCGACGCAGGGCTGCGGCGCTCGCGTTGGTGAAGAATCCGTTCGCCGGCGCTTTCGTCGAGACCATTCAACCCGCGATGGACGATCTGAAGCCGCTGGGGCTGGAGCTGACCGACCGGCTGGTTGCCGCGCTCGGTGGCGATGTCTCGGTCATCGACAGCTATGGCAAGGGCGCGATCGTCGGCACCGATGGCGAGATCGAGCACGGCGCGCTGTGGCACGTGCCGGGCGGCTATGCGATGCGTGAGCGGCTGGGTGCTTCCAAGGCGATCGTGCCATCTGCGATGAAGGTCGGCGCGTTCGGCTCCAGCCTCGACGTGCCACTCGGACACACCAATGCCGCCTATGTGCGCAGCCACTTCGACGCGATGGTGGTGGGCATGCCCGACGGGCCGCGACCGAACGAGATCCTGTTCTGCCTTGCGATGGCTTGCGGCGGACGCATCCATTCCCGCATGGGTGGACTGGAAGCATGGCAGGTCAAGGGCGAGGATGGGCTCAGGTGAGCGGCCAGCCGCCCTATCACCTGGAAGACCAGATCGGCTTCGTCTTACGCAAGGCCAGCCAGCGGCATATCGCGATCTTTGCTCGCCATATCGGCGAGCTGACGCCGCCGCAGTTCGCAGCGCTCGCCAAGCTTGCCGAGGTTGGCGACACGTCGCAAAACCAGCTCGGCACGCTAGTGGCGATGGATGCGGCGACCATCAAGGGCGTGATCGATCGCCTGAAGGCGCGGGGCCTTGTGGCGCTCACCCGGCATGACGGGGACAGGCGGCGGCTGGTGGTCAGCCTGACCTCCGAGGGGCAGGCGACCGTGGAACGGCTGTTGCCCCTGGCAAAGCACATTACGCACGAGACGGCCTCCCCGCTAAACGACCGTGAACTGGCCACGCTGATGCGGCTTCTGTCGAAGCTTACCTGACCGGCACGCGCGCGGGACCGGTCGCAGTGGGCCGGCGCGTTACCCACCAGACGGTTGCGGCCGTCGCAAGC
Organism: Neoaquamicrobium sediminum; assembly: GCF_040970315.1. Taxonomy (NCBI): domain Bacteria; kingdom Pseudomonadati; phylum Pseudomonadota; class Alphaproteobacteria; order Hyphomicrobiales; family Phyllobacteriaceae; genus Neoaquamicrobium; species Neoaquamicrobium sediminum. Next base: position 20,413 of record NZ_JAZHFV010000004.1, read on the forward strand.
AGCATGATCACCGCCAGTCCGACGACCCCGACGAAGGCATTGTCGAAGGCTGCGCGCGCCAGGAAGACGAGCTGCTTCGCGAGTGCTGGATCGAGGCTTTCGGCAGCCAGCAGCGCCTCGTCGAGGCTGTCACGCGCAGTCGGGCTCACGCTGGCGTCGGTCGGCAGCACAAGGGTGGCCGAATAGAGTGCCGACATCACGCTGCCAAGAACGGCAATGCCCATCGCGCCGCCGAGTTCGTAGGAGACCTCCTCCACCGAAGCCGCCATGCCGGCGCGGTTTTCCGGCGCGCTCAACATGATCGCGCTCGAAGCTGCCGTCATGGCCGCGCCGATGCCGAAGCCCATGACACCCATTGCGGCCAGCCAGATCGCAGGATCGGCGTCGTAGCAAAGAAGAAATGCCGCCAGGCCGACACCTGAGATCGCCAGCGAGCCCGAAAGGATGCGCTCGCTGCCCAGCCGGGGCAGGGCGAGACCGGTGAGAGGGCCGGCGACGAACGATGCGAGTGGGATCGGAAGGATGAGCAGGCCGGCTTCCAGCGGCGAGAAGCCCGAAACGAGCTGCAGCCGCTGGCTGAAGACCAGTTCGACACCCATGAGCGCGGCCGAAGCGACCAAAGCAGTTGCAACGCCCGAGGAAAAGCGCCTGTTGCGGAACAGCGAGAAATCGACGAGCGGTGCGGCGCTTGTGCGCTGACGCTTGACGAACAGAACTGTCGCGACAATGCCGATCGCTGCGGCAACCAGCGAGGCCTCAATGGATGCTTCGCGCTTGCTCACTTCCTTGATCGCATAGGCAAGGCCGATGAGGCCGACCATGATCTGCAGCGAGCCGATCAGATCCCACGGTCTGCTGGCGTCGCCGGGCCGCGAAGGCAGCAGCAGGGCCGCGAAGAAGAAGGCCGCGACGACGATCGGCACGTTGATGAGAAAGACCGAACCCCACCAGAAATATTCGAGCAGCACGCCGCCGATCACAGGGCCGAGCGCCGCGCCACCCGAGGCGACCGCCGCCCAGATGCCGATCGCGAAGGCGCGTTCCTTCTCGTCCGTGAAGGTCAACCGGATGATCGAGAGTGTGGCGGGCATCATCATCGCGGCGCCGACCGCAAGCAGCGCACGGGCAGCGATGAGAATGGCGGGTGTTGACGAAAACGCCGCCATCAGAGATGCGGCGCCGAAGACGACCAGACCCGCCATGAAGAGGCGCCGGTGTCCGAGGCGGTCACCCAGGGCACCGAGACCGGGCAGCAGCCCTGCCACGACGAGCGGATAGGCGTTGACAATCCAGAGCTTTTCCGACGCGGTGGCACCAAGGTCGTGTGTCAGCCGGGGAAGTGCGGTGTAAAGCACCGTCATGTCGATAACGATGAGGAAAAGAGCGCTCGATACGATCGCCAGAACGAACCAGCGGTTGTTGGAAGTCATCGGTGTGGCCTCGGTCTTGCCGCCGCAAATGGCAGGCTGGTCATGTCGAGCAGCCTATATAAATACATTCGTATTGAAATTAAAGAGGTAAGGATGGCGGGCCGACCGAGAACGATCGATCGCGACAAGGTGCTCGATGCGGCGGAGGCCGTGGTGACGCGCGAGGGTGCTTCCGGGCTGACCATCGATGCCGTCGCCAAAGAGGCCGGCATCACTAAGGGCGGCGTGCAATACGCCTTCGGCTCCAAGGAGAACCTCATCCGCGCGATGATCCGGCGGTGGGGCGACACCTTTGAGGAGGAAGTGATGGCCTTTGCCGGCGAGAACCCGGCACCGGAAACGGTGATCCTCGGGCATATCGAAGCGTCGCGGCGCACCGACAAGGACGAGGCTTCACGCTCGGCGGTGATGATGACCGCCTTGCTGCAGCAGCCGGATCAGGTTGCCCAGAGCCGCGAATGGTACAATAGCAGGCTGCAAGGGCTCGACCCGTCGAGCGAGCATGCCCGTAGGACGCGGCTCGCCTTTCTGGCCAGCGAAGGGGTGTTTTTCCTGAAATCCTTCAACCTCATCGACCTCGACGACGAGGCGTGGGAGGAGGTGTTCGGTGACATTCTGGCGCTGGCAGGGCCGGATAGTGCTGAAAAGTAACCGCGCCGGCGACAGGACCGCTACTTGCCGACCTCATTGTCGCCCGCCGCAACGCCGAAGAGTTGCTCGGCCTGTTCGGCGGTAAAGTAGCCCAGCCGCACGTCGTGGCGCACCCTCTCGGGATCGCGCTCCGACGGGAGGCCGTAGCCGCCGCCGCCGGGCGTGCCGACGCGGACGCGATCGCCCGCCTTCATCGGAATGTCCTGCTCCTTGGACAGGTGCTTCGGCACGTGGGCCTGTCCGTCGCGATAGACGGTGACGGTGTTGACCGCGCCGTCCTGGCCGCCCAGTGCGCCCTGCGGCCCGTAGCGGCCGTGATCCATGACGAACGACGCCCGTGCCTCGCCGCGCAAGAGCTCGATCTCGTAATCGAGGCCCAAGCCGCCGCGATGCCTGCCGGCGCCGCCCGAGCCTTCCCGGAGCCGATAGTGGTTATAGAGGATGGGGTAGGACTGCTCCATGATCTCGACTGGCGGCGACTTGGAGATGCCGATGGTCGAGCAGCCGTTGGATAGGCCGTCATGGTCGGCGTTGCCGCCATAGCCGCCGCCGGAGAGCTGGTAGAGCACGAAGGGGCGGCCGCGCACCGGGTCGAACCCGCCAAGCCCGAAATTGCCGCTCGAGCCTGCGGGTGCTGCCGTCACCTGCTCGGGCAATGCTTTTACCATGGCGGAGAATACCGCTTCCGCGATGCGTTGCGAGACTTCCGCCGCGCAGCCGGAAACCGGGCGCGGATACTGCGCGTCGAGGAACGTACCTTCAGGGCGCCGGATCACTAGCGGCTCGAACGCGCCGGCGCTGATCGGAACATCGGGAAAGATGTGGCGCATGGCGAGATAGACGGAGGAATGCGTCGTCGCCAGCACCGAGTTCATCGGGCCGATGCAGGGCGGGCTGGAGCCGGCGAAGTCGAAGGTGAGCGTGTCGCCCTTCTTCTCGACCGCGAGCCTGATCTCCAGCGGTTGATCCACGACGCCGTCGGAATCGACGAAAGCGAGGCCGTGGTAGACGCCGTCTTCGATGGCCGCGATCTTTGCGCGCATCTGTACGGCAGCGCGGCGGCGCAGTTCGGCAATGGCCTCGTTGACAGTTTCGTCGCCGTAACGGTCGAGGATTTCGAACAGCCGCGACTGGCCGACCTGGAGAGCGGCGGCCTGGGCCTTGATGTCGCCGATGCGCTGTTCGGCAATCCGGATGTTGGACGTAATGATCGCGTAGATCTCGGGGTCGAGCGCGCCTTTCTTGAATAGCTTAACCGGCGGCAGGCGCAGGCCCTCCTGCTCGACCGCCGTTGCGGAAGCCGAAAACCCGCCCGGCACCGCACCGCCGATGTCGGGCCAGTGGCCCGTATTGGACAGCCAGCAGAAAATCTCGCCGTTTCGCCATACCGGCATGGCGAAACGCACGTCCATCAGGTGGGTGCCGCCGAGATAGGGGTCGTTGACGATGTAGATATCGCCTTCCTCCGGTGGCAGGCAGCGGCCGTCGCGGATCATCTCGATGAGCGTCCGTGTGGAATATTGCATGACGCCGACGAACACCGGCAGGCCGCCGACACCCTGCGCGATCAGCGATCCATCATCTGCCGCATAGATGCCGTCGGACCGGTCGTTCGCCTCGGCGATGATCGGCGAGAAGGCGGATCGGGAAAAGGCGAGGTCCATCTCGTCGCACGCCTGCTGCAAGGCGGCTTCGATGACCGAAAGCGTGATGGCGTCGAGGGTCATGCTCCCACCTCGATGATCAGATTGCCGTCGGCGTCCTGGGTGACACGGTCGCCGGGTTCCACAACCGTGGTGGCATCGAGCTGCTCGAGGATCGCAGGTCCTGTGATTGTCGCGTCGAGCGGCAGCTTTTCGCGGGCGTAGACCGGGGTCTCGATCCAGCTTCCGTCGAACCAGACGGGTCGCGTTCCCGTCTGCGCCTCAGTGAGTGTTGCCGTCCGGCCCGCGGGGTCGATCAGCAGCGACAGGTCGATCTCGCGGCGTTCGCCGATGACCGAGGTGTTGAGGTTGACGAGGTTGGCGCGAATTTCCGGCAACGACACCTTGAAACGGGCGAAGTAGGCGGCCTCGAAGAGCGATTGCAACTCGGCGGCCGACACTGTGGCGCTCGGGAGCGCGACGTTGATGAGATGTGTCTGGCCGACGAACTGCATGTCGGCGGAGTGCACGAAGCGCAGCGTCTGCGGCTTCACCGCCTCCTTGGCGATCAGCGTGCGGCCTTCGTCGGCCTGTGCTGCCAGAATGGCGGCAAGCTCGGCTTCGTCAATCTCGGCCACCGGGACGTTCACCGTGCGCACGAAATCGTGCCGCATGTCCGCCACCACGCAGCCGAGCGCATTGGTGATACCCGGGCGCGCCGGTACGATCACCTTCGGGATCGAGAGTTCGCGTGCGAGGGCTGCAGCGTGCAGCGGTCCGGCTCCACCGAATGCGAAGAGCGCAAAGTCGCGCGGGTCGTGCCCCTTGGCGACTGAGACCATACGAATCGCGCCTGCCATTTTCAGGTTGCCAAGTTTCAACACCGCGCCCGCAGCGCCAACGCCGTCCAGGCCGGCCCTGCGACCGATCCGTTCAGCGAAAATGTCGGTGACGGCTTCGACAGAAACCGGATTTTCGACAGCCAGCAGCCGGTTCGGGTTCAGCCGCCCGAGCACCAGATTTGCGTCCGAAACGGTCGGTTCCGTGCCTCCACGACCGTAGCAGATCGGGCCGGGGGTCGCGCCTGCGCTCTCCGGGCCCACGCGGATGAGGCCTGCGTCATCGATGCGTGCGATCGAACCGCCCCCGGCACCGACCGTATGCACGTCGACCATCGGGACATGGATCGGCATCGCATATTCGATCTCGATCTCATTGGAGACCGCCGGGCGGGCGTTGCGGATCAGCGCGACATCCGTCGAGGTGCCGCCCATGTCGTAGGTGACTACGTGCGGGAAACCGGCGCGGCGCGCCGTATAGGCGGCGGCCATGACGCCGGAGGCCGGTCCAGACATGACGGTTTTTGCCGCCTCCTCTGTGACGAAACGCGCCGAGATCATGCCGCCATTGCCGTTCATGACGAGGAAGTCGCGCGCGTAGCCCCGCGCGTTCAGTTCATCCGCAAGCCTGCCGATGTAGCGCTTGAGGATCGGCTGCACGGAAGCGTTGACGGCGGCGGTTACGCCGCGCTCGAACTCGCGGGCCTCCGACAGCAGCGAATGACCCGTCGTCACATGCTCGTTGGGCCACATCGAGCGGGCGATCTCGGCAGCGCGCAGCTCGTGCGCCGGATTGGCGTAGGCGTGAAGGAAATGGATCACCAGCGACTCGCAGCCAGCGTCCAGCAGGTGTTGGACTGCTTTGCGCACGGCCTGCTCATCCAGCGGAATGCGGACGCTGCCGGACGCCTCCATCCGCTCTGGAACCTCCAGCCGAAGGTCGCGCGGGATGACAGGCACGAACACACCCGTCATGCCGTAGGGTTGCGGGCGGGTACGCCGGCCGAGTTCGATCACGTCGCGGAAGCCGGCTGTGGTGATCATGCCGGTCCTGGCAAGGCGCCGCTCCAGCACCGCATTGGTCGTCGTGGTGGTCCCGTGGACGATGAGGTCGATTTCGGAGATAGCCTTGCCGGTGGCCTCGAGCGCCGCGACCACGCCGAACGCCTGGTTTTCGACGGTGGTGGGCACCTTGGCGATGCGCACCCTGCCGTCTTCGGCGCCATCGATCAGGAGCAGGTCCGTGAAGGTTCCGCCGACGTCGATCCCCGCAACCGTGCCTGCTGTGGCATCTTTCTCAATCATGGCGCAATTCCGGGATAGAGAATCTGCTGAAGACGCGCAATTTGGAAAGCCGCCCTACTGTGCTGCCTTGACGTAATAATCATTTGTATACTAATAAACTTGACTGGCAAGCACAGACCTTGCAACAGCCGCGACCTCTTTTCTCCGGCACCATTTCAAGCAGCAGGATCAAAGGAATGAACACAGCCGCGCGCCAGGAAGTCGGTTCAGCACGGCCGACCGAATTTCCAATTCCCGCCGGTGTATATGCCGAGCGCGTGGTCTCGGTCCGCCATTATACCGACCGGCTGTTCTCGTTCCGGATCACACGTCCCCAGGCCTTCCGTTTCCGCTCTGGCGAATTCGTGATGATCGGCCTGCCCAACGCCGAGAAGCCGGTGTTCCGCGCCTACTCCATCGCCAGCCCTGCATGGGACGAGGAGATCGAGTTCTTCTCGATCAAGGTTCCGGACGGTCCGCTGACCCAGCACCTGCAGAAGATCCAGCCTGACGACACGGTGTTGATGCGCCAGAAGTCGACGGGCACGCTGGTGCTCGACGCGCTGACGCCCGCCAAGCGGCTGTGGATGATCTCGACGGGCACCGGCATCGCACCGTTCGCCAGCCTGATGCGTGATCCCGAGACCTACGAGAAGTTCGAACAGGTCATCCTGACCCACACCTGTCGCGACGTGGCCGAACTCGTCTACGGTAACGACCTCGCCCAAGGACTGGTCGACGACCCGCTGATCGGCGAACTGGCGGCCGGCCGTTTCACGCACTACGCCACGACGACGCGTGAGAACCACCCCAAGATGGGTCGTATCACCACGCTGATCGAAAGCGGACAGCTCTTCACCGATCTTGAAGTGCAGCCCTTCGATCCGGCTGTCGACCGCGTGATGATCTGCGGCTCGATGGATATGATCCGGGACGTCAAGGCGCTCGTCGAAACCTTCGGCCTCACCGAAGGGGCCAACAACAAGCCTGCGGAATTCGTGGTCGAACGCGCCTTCGTCGGCTGACCTTGTCGGGGTTTCAGGCGACAGCTTGAAGCTCGGCCACGACCTTGTCGCGTCCGCTATCCTTGGCTCTGTAGAGCGACGTGTCCGCGCGGTGAAGCACGCTTTCGAAGCTTTCGCTTTGGATCTGGACAAGCGCGACGCCGGCGCTGGCGGTGCCGGAAATCAAACCGTTCGCTGTTTCGACCCGGCTCTGCGCGAAGATGGCGCGAATGCGCTCCGCCGTGCTGGTGGCAAGCAGGGAAGATGCATTCCTTAATACGAGGACGAACTCCTCACCGCCGATCCGGGCGGCAATGTCGTCCTCCCGCAGGGCCACACGCATGGCGTCGGCGAAACGGCGCAGGACTTCATCCCCGATCGCATGGCCGTGGCGGTCGTTGATGGCCTTAAAGTCATCAAGGTCGAAAGCCACCACGGCGTGTCCGGGTTGAAGGTCCTGTGCCGACATGCTGTCGAACAGGGCGCGGCGGTTGAGCAGGCCGGTCAGAATGTCGGTGCGGGCCTCCTGCCTGTGCCGCCGCGCCGCGCGCGCATGGTTGAGGCCGAGAGAAAGCGCGCCGACCCCGGTTATGCCGATTATGCACATGATGGCGTTGAACTGTTCTGCCCAGTTGTCAGGCCTGCGCCCCATGATCCATTCGGCCTCATGCAGAAGCACGGCGCCACAGGCAAAGAAAGAGAGGGCTGCCAGTACGTAGAGCAGGCAAAGGAGCGCCATCGATGAAGGCGCTTCGGAGCGGGTCGTCCAATACTGGCCCGCGCTCGCGGCGAGAAACCCGCCTGCGAGAAAGTTGTAGATCATGATGCCGAACCCGTCGAAGCCGAGCGCGATCGGGACTCCGACAGAGACTGCCGTCAGCAACAGCAGCATCACCTGCAAGAGGGAGGTTTCCCTGCCGGCGAACTGCCGGGCGGCAACGAACACGATCACGAAGCCGACGATTTCCATCGTGAACGCCGTGGCAGCAATCGCCATGTTGTCAGGCGGCAGCACGGAATAGAGGATCACACCGGTCGCGAGCAGGAGCATGCCGGCCGCCCAGCCTATCAGGAAGCGGTCGGAGCGATTGTGAATCCAGACACTAAGCATCGGCAGAGCCAGCGCCGCAGCGCACAGGCCTGCCGCAATGAAGAGCGAATCCCTATCGATCAACTTCGCACACCCTACGGATTTCCGCGTTTCTACCATGCGGGTGACTGCCGAAGTGTATAGGTCGTGCGAAAGCTCGCCGCGTGGTGAAAAATGTCTTATCCCGCGCTGGCGGGCTACAGCGGCAGCGCCGTTTCCTGCTTGATGTCCTTGAGCACGAGGTTGGTGCGGACATTGGCGATGCCCGGCAGGCGAAACAGGAAGCCTTCCAGGAACCGGTTGTAGGCGTCGAGATTCTCGCAGGCCACACGTAGGTGATAGTCGGCCTCGCCTGTGGTGGCGAAGCAGTCGAGCACTTCCGGTCGCCTGCGCACCTCGGCGATGAAAGTGTCGACGTGGCTGTGGTCGTGCCTGGTCAGAGACACATGTGCAATTGCGTGGAACTTCTGGCCGGCGCGGGCCGCATCGAGGATCGCCGCATAGCGTCGTATCACGCCGGCATCCTCCAGTGCCCTGACGCGTCGCCAGCAAGCTGATGGCGACATGCTCGCCTGTTCCGCAAGGTCCTGGTTGGAGATGCGCGCATTGTCCTGAAGAATGCGCAGCAGACGGCGATCCTGTTCCGTCAGTTCCTCCATATCTTTTTTTCCCTGTGGTTATTTCTTTCAATCTTTATGCTGATCTGGTCATTCTTACCGGATTTGTGCCTTCTTTGCGGAAATCTGGCAAGTTCTACCGCTACAGGCGCGTTAGAATGGGGAAAGGCACCTCAGGGAGGCACCCATGACCGCGCACGCGCCGCTTCGCGACCTCACACGCTATCGCCTGGAAGATCGCTACACGCAGACCAACGGCAGCGTCTTCATGACCGGAACGCAGGCGCTTGTGCGCATTGCGCTGGACCAGGCGCGACGCGACCGTGCGCAGGGCCGCAAGACGGGCGGTTTCATCTCCGGTTATCGCGGCTCGCCGCTGGGAGGGCTTGATCTGGAAATATGGCGCAACAAGCGCCTCGTTGCCGATGCCGGCATCGAGTTCCTGCCCGCAGTCAACGAGGACCTTGCAGCGACCGCCGTTCTGGGCTCGCAGCAGGTCGAGACCAACCCGGACCGGCAGGTCGAAGGCGTGTTCGCCATGTGGTATGGCAAGGGACCTGGCGTCGACCGGGCCGGCGATGCCCTCAAGCACGGTAACGCCTATGGCTCGTCATCGAATGGCGGGGTGCTCGTGGTTGCCGGTGACGACCATGGCTGCGTCTCGTCGTCCATGCCGCATCAGTCCGACGTCGCTTTCATGGCGTGGTTCATGCCGACGCTGAACCCCGCAAGCGTGTCCGAATATCTGGAGTTCGGCGAATACGGCTACGCGCTGTCGCGCTTTTCCGGCATGTGGGTCGGCTTCAAGGCCGTATCTGAAACGGTGGAATCGGCCGCGTCGTTCGAGCTGAAACCCGACCGATTGTTCAATACGCCCGATTTCATGCCGCCACCCGCAGGGCTCCACTATCGCTGGCCCGATCTGCCCGGCCGGCAGATCGAGGAGCGTATGGAGGCGAAGAAGCAGGCGGTCTTCGCTTTCGCTGAGGCAAACCCGATCGACCGTCACATCTACGACGTGAAGCACGCGCGGTTCGGCATCGTCACCACCGGCAAGGGCCATCTCGACCTGATGGAGGCGCTGCGCCTGCTCGGAATTGGTGAAAGCGAATGCCGCGAACTCGGCATCGACATCTACAAGGTCGGCATGGTGTGGCCGCTGGCGCGGCGCGACGCGCTCGACTTCGTGCGCGGCAAGGAGGAGGTGCTGGTCGTCGAGGAAAAGCGCGGCATCATCGAGAGCCAGTTCAAGGAATATTTCTACGACTGGCCGGGCGACAAGCCGAAGCGCATGGTCGGCAAGCGCGACGAGAACGGCGAAAGGCTGATCCCGTGGACCGGCGAACTGTCGCCGCGCCAGCTCGTGCCTCTGGTGGCAAAGCGGCTGGACGGGATCTTTCCGGGGCAGGGCTTTGCCGAACGCGCGGCGCGCATCGCCGGCGAGCCAGCGATTTCCATCAGCGTCGAGGGTGCGACGCGCACGCCCTATTTCTGTTCCGGCTGCCCGCACAACACCTCGACCAAGGTCCCCGAGGGTTCAAAGGCGCTGGCCGGGATCGGTTGTCATTTCATGGCGAGCTGGATGGATCGCGAAACGAGTTCGCTGATCCAGATGGGTGGCGAGGGCGTCAACTGGGCGGCTTCGTCGCTGTTTACCGGCAAGGGGCACATCTTCCAGAATCTGGGCGAGGGGACCTATTACCACTCCGGTTCGATGGCGATCCGGCAGGCCATCGCGGCAAAGGCCAACATCACCTACAAGATTCTCTACAACGACGCGGTCGCAATGACCGGCGGCCAGCCGGTTGACGGGCCGGTCAGCGTGCAGGCGATCGCGCAGGAGGTTCGCGCGGAGGGCGTTGAACGCATCGCGCTGGTTAGCGACGATCCGGCCAAGTTTCATTCCGGCGATTTTCCGCCAGGCGTGACCATCCATGATCGCCGTGAACTCGATGCGGTGCAGCGCGAACTGCGCGACGTCGAGGGCGTATCCGTACTCATCTACGAGCAGACCTGCGCCACGGAAAAGCGCCGGCGGCGCAAGCGCGGCACGATGGCCGACCCCGGCAAGGTGGTCGTCATCAATGAACTGGTCTGCGAAGGTTGTGGCGATTGTTCTGTGGAATCCAACTGCCTGTCCGTCGAGCCGGTCGAAACGGAGTTCGGGACCAAGCGGCGCATCAACCAGTCGTCCTGCAACAAGGACTTTTCTTGCGTGAATGGCTTCTGCCCCAGCTTCGTGACGCTGGAAGGGGCAGTGCGGCGGAAGCGGACCGGGCGAGAGCTCGATCTCACCGCCTTGGCCAGTGATCTGCAAGAGCCGGAACTTCCGGCGCTCGACAAACCCTACGACCTGCTGATCACCGGCGTCGGCGGAACCGGCGTGGTGACCATCGGAGCGCTTGTCACCATGGCGGCACATCTGGAGGCGAAGGGTTCTTCGGTGCTCGACTTTACCGGGTTCGCGCAGAAATTCGGCCCGGTGCTCTCATTCGTTCGCATCGCGTCGAAACCAGCTGCGATCAACCAGGTGCGCATCGACCGCGGCGCGGCGGATGCGCTTATCGGTTGCGATATCGTCGTCTCGTCGTCGCCCAAGGCTTCGGCCAGCTATAGGCCTGAAATGCGGGCGGCGGTCAATCTCGCCAAGATGCCGACCGGCGACATAGTGCGCCGGCGCGACGCCGACCTCGCGGTCGACCGACGTGTCACGGCGATCACCAATGTCATCGGTGCCGAGCGCCTGTCGGCAGTCGATGCCAACCAGCTTGCCGAGACGCTCATGGGCGACGCGGTCTTCGCCAACGTCATGATGCTTGGCTTCGCCTGGCAGAAGGGGCTCGTGCCAGTCGGCGCTGCTGCGCTTGCACAGGCCATCGAGCTGAACGGCGTCGCCGTCGAGGCCAACCATCGCGCGCTTCTCATTGGACGGGTTGCTGCCGCCAACCCGGAACGGCTGGTCGCCCTTTTACGCCCGGAAAAGCCGAAGCCCGAAACGATTGACGAGATGATCGGCCGCCGCGCTGATTTCCTCACGCAGTATCAGGATGCCGCCTATGCGCTGCGATACCGGGAAGTTGTCGACAAGGTGCGCGAAGCGGAGGCATCGCTCGGATCCGACCGACTGACTATGGCCGTGGCGCGCTCGCTGTTCAAGCTGATGGCCTACAAGGACGAATACGAGGTGGCGCGCCTGCACACGCAGACTGGCTTTGCCGACGGGTTGAGGGAGCAGTTCGAAGGCGACTTCCGCATTGTCCATCACCTCGCGCCGCCATTCCTTGCCTCCGAAAAGGATGCGCGCGGGCGTCCGCTGAAGCGGGAATTCGGCCCCTGGATCAGGCTGCCGTTTGCCGCGCTGGCGCGGATGAAGCGGCTGCGGGGCACGCCCTTCGACCTGTTCGGCTACACTGCCGAGCGCCGCATGGAACGCGAACTGATCGGCTGGTACGAGCGGGCGGTGGAGCACTGCCTGTCACGCCTTTCGTCTGAAAGCCATGACGCTCTTTGCTCGACCATGGAAAAGCCGATGCAGATTCGCGGCTACGGGCCGGTCAAGGAACAGGCGGCCCATCGTATCCGTGCCGAGGTCGACACCGCCTTGGCGGGATAGGCCCCAACCTCGACGTTTATTCCGAAAGAAATTGAACCCGACTGTCGGTCGGTAGCATAGTCGCGCGTCCTTAGAACCGAACGATGAGGAAGCGTCATGCTTTATGCCCTTCTCTGCTACAACAACGAGGCAGCCGTCTGCGGCCTTTCCAAGGAAGACGACGAGGCCATGATGAGCCGCGTCCGCGCAGCCGAGGAGAAGATCGTTGCCAAGAGCAAATTCGGTCCACGGTTGCGGCTGATGCCGACCACCGCCGCCACCTTCGTCAAGGCGGGGCAGGATCCTTTGGTCATTGACGGTCCCTTTGCCGAGACCAAGGAGCAGCTGCTGGGGTTCTGGATCGTCGACTGCGCCTCGCTCGAAGATGCCATCGAGGCCGGGAAGCATCTGGCGCGAGAACGCGAATTCGGCGGTGTCGAGGTGAGACCCATCTCGGCCTATGTACCCCCTGCGGAGGCAACGTGAACGACCTTTCCTGGATAGATCAGGCCCTTTCGGCGGCACGGCCGCAGGTTGTGGGCGCGCTGATGCGCTATTTCCGCGACCTCGATACGGCCGAGGAAGCCTTTCAGGAGGCCTGCCTGCGGGCGCTGAAGAATTGGCCGCAAAAGGGACCGCCGCGCGATCCTGCAGCATGGCTGATCTTCGTGGGGCGCAATGCCGGCGTCGACGACATCAGGAAGCGTAGCCGCCAGCAGGCGTTGCCCGACGAAGAAACCCTGTCCGATCTTGAAGACACCGAGCCGTCGATGGCGGAACGCCTCGACAATGCCGACTATCGCGACGACGTGCTGCGGCTGTTGTTCATCTGCTGTCATCCGGACCTGCCCGCCACGCAACAGATCGCCATGGCGCTGCGGATCGTATCCGGTCTCACCGTACCGGAAATCGCGCGGGCCTTTCTCGTTTCCGAAGCCGCCATGGAGCAGCGCATCACCCGCGCCAAGCGCAAGGTGGCTGCCGCGGGGGTCGAATTCGAGACGCCTTCCGCAGTCGAGCGTGTCGAGCGCATCGCCACCGTGACCGCGATGGTCTATCTGCTTTTCAACGAGGGCTATTCCGCAAGCGGCGGCGAGGCTCACATCCGCGAGCCGCTATGCGACGAGGCGATCAGGCTCGGCTACCTGCTCCTGAGAATGTACCCGGGCGAGCCGGAGCTGATGGGGCTGGTGGCGCTGATGCTTTTCCAGCATGCCCGCGTGCCCGCGCGGCTCGATGCCGAGGGCGAAATCGTGCTGCTGGACGAGCAGGACCGCAGCCTGTGGCGCGGCAAGCTGATGGCGGAAGCCGCAGCCCTGATCGAGAAGGCGGCACGTCATAGCCGGCCCGGCACCTACCAGCTTCAGGCGGCGATCGCCTATGAGCATGCCAGGGCAAAGCAGGCTGCCGATACCGACTGGCGCGCGATCGACCAATATTACCAGATGCTCGAGACCTTGCAGCCTTCACCGGTCATCACGCTGAACCGCGCGGTTGCGGTCTCCAAGCATGCCGGAGCGGCCGAAGCGCTTCGACTGATCGAACCGCTTTCAGGCTCGCTCGACGGGTATTTCCATTTCCACGGCGTGCGCGGCGCACTGCTGCTTGATCTCGGTCGGTCGCGGGAGGCAAGGGCTGCGTTCGAGAAGGCGATTTCATGTGCCAATACGACCGCCGAGGCGAGTCACATCCGACGGCATCTCGACAGGCTGCAGAAGGGCGCCGAGGGTATGCCGGCCTGAGGGACGGGGCCTGCCTTGGGCGAAACGTAGCGGTCGTTGCCTTAACTTTTAGCCGACTGGGCGCGCTTGTATTAGCGGCTTATTAATCTTGTGCGGACATGAGTACCAAAGCACCTCTGCTTGGGGCGACAGGTGCTGTGCCCGGCGCGGGGCCGGGGCGATTGCACGAGATTGTGGGGGTCACCGTGTCGTTCAAGAATCTGAAAATTTCACGGAAGCTGGCGATCGGCTTCTTCGCGGTTATCGCAACCATCATCGGTATGAGTGCGGCGGTTTACCTGAACCTTCAGACACTTAGGCAAGCAACAGCCGAGGAGAACGGCGCGCGGACCGCGATCGACCTCATCACGCAGGCCGAATTCAAGCTGGCCCGTCAGGAAAACAGCTATCGCGGTTTTCTTGTTTCGGGAGACGATTTCTATCTGGGTCTTCTGGATAAGCACCGCAAGGGCTTCTACGAAGCACTGGACAAGATGAAGGCATCACAGGCCGGGCATGGCAACGAAGCCGAAATGCTCGGAGCGATCCAGACCGCCGAGGCGGCGATGCAGGCATGGCAGACGAATATCGTCGATGTCGGCCTGAAGTATTACGCGGATCCGATCAACCGGTTCAGGGCCATCGAGATGATTGGCCAGAGCGGTCCCGCCGACGGCTACATGGAAGCCGTTGAAAACATCCTTGCGGGGCTTTCCGAAGGCGAGCGGCTCGAGCTTGCCGAGGTTGCCTCGATAAGTTCCAGAGCGATGAGCCAGACCGAGATGGCCATCATCGTCGGCCTGGCTTTGTCGGTTCTCATCGCTGTCGCGCTTGGCTGGCTGCTTTCGCGTATGATTGCGGCGCCGGTGAATGCCCTGACGGGCGTGATGGGCGAACTGGCTTCGGGCAATCATTCGGTGGAAGTGCCCGCCGTGGAGCGCAAGGACGAGGTGGGCGAGATGGCTCGCGCGGTGCTTGTGTTCAAGGACGCGGCGATCGAGAAGATCCGGCTCGAAGGCGAAACGGAGCATGCGCGCGGTGCGGCGGAAGCCGAGCGGTCGCGCAATGAGAGCGAAAAGGCCCGCAAAGCCGAGGAAGATCACGTCGCGATCTCGGCGCTGGCGACCGGTCTGTCGGCGCTTGCAAATGGCGACCTGACCTATCGCATCACCGATACCTTCTCCCCGGAAGCGCAGCGTTTGAAGGACGATTTCAACGCCACCGCGCAGCAGCTTCAGGACACGATGGTGACGATCACCGGGGCGATCGAGGGAATGCGCTCCGGCACCGGCGAAATCAGCCAGGCAGCGGACGACCTGTCGCGGCGCACCGAACAGCAGGCTGCAAGCCTGGAGGAGACCGCGGCGGCGCTGGACGAGATCACCGCAACGGTAAAGAAGACCGCCGAAGGCGCCCATCAGGCTTCGCAAGTGACCGATCAGGCGCGTGTTGGCGCCGAGAAGTCGGGAGCCGTGGTGCGCGAGGCGGTCGAGGCGATGGCGCAGATCGAGAAGTCTTCGCAGCAGATCGGCCAGATCATCGGTGTGATCGACGAGATCGCCTTCCAGACCAACCTGCTGGCGCTCAATGCCGGCGTGGAGGCAGCGCGTGCGGGCGATGCCGGCAAGGGCTTCGCTGTGGTCGCGTCGGAAGTGCGCGCGCTGGCCCAGCGTTCGGCAGAGGCCGCCAAGGAGATCAAGGATCTGATTTCGACCTCTACCCAGCAGGTGGATCAGGGTGTCGACCTCGTCGGCCAGACAGGCTCGGCGCTGGAGAAGATCGTGGCACAGGTTGGAGAGATCACCGGTCTGGTGACGGAGATCGCTGCTTCGGCACGCGAGCAGTCGACCGGGCTCGGCGAAGTGAACACGGCCGTCAACCAGATGGACCAGGTTACCCAGCAGAACGCGGCGATGGTCGAACAGTCCACAGCCGCCAGCCACCATCTGGCACAGGAAGCCGACGAACTGGCACGGCTGGTGTCGAAGTTCCGCCTCGGCACCCAGGCCGGAGCACAGACAGCACCCCGCAAGGTTGCCGTGGCTGCAAACAGCTCGGCCCCTGTTGCTGCGGCGACGCCAAAGCCTCAGTCGGCGCGGCCTGCTCTCAAGACAGTCTCAGCCGGTGGCGGCCACGCCGCCGCCCTGCTCGCGGCGCAGCCGCAGGACGACGGTTGGGAAGAGTTCTGACCAGACAGTGAGACCGTCGCTGGAACAGCGGCGGTCTCATCTTTCGGCAACCCAACGTGCTGGCTGCGCTAAACGTGAAATTAACGCCGTCCGGCACATTCTCGGCACGTGCAGTTTCTGCTGTTGCTTCGTGTATCGGCGGAGTCTCAGGACAAAAAATGAGCGAACATCTGAATAGAAGGGCGTCCGATCGCCGCCGCGAACTGATCGCATTTCGTGTGGGCGCGCAGGAATTCTGCGTCGACATCATGTCGGTGCGCGAAATCCGCGGCTGGACACCGGCAACCCCGCTGCCGCATGCGCAGAAGTTCATGCGCGGCGTCATCAACCTGCGGGGGACCGTGTTGCCGATCATCGACCTCTCGGCCCGCCTTGGCTTCGGCTTCACAACGCCGGAAGCTCGCCACGTCATCATCGTTGTGCGCGTCGGCGAGCAGGAGACTGGACTGCTGGTCGATGCCGTCTGCGACATTCTCAGTGTAACGGAAGACATGCTGCAGCCAACGCCAAATGTTGCGAGCGAAACGGTACGCTCTTTCATTCGCGGCATCCTTGCCGTCGAAGGGCGCATGATCGGCGAGATCGGCCTGGAGCGCATTCTGCCCGAAAAGGAAGCTGAGGCAGCATGACGACCGCCATCAGGCCTGCGACGGGTGCACGCCAGCAGGCGTTGGTCGAGGGCGAGTTCCTCTTCACCAACGATGATTTCCTCTCCATCGCGCGGATGCTGTACGACGACGCCGGCATTGCGCTGACCGAAAGCAAGGCCTCGCTGGTCTATTCCAGGCTCGCGAAGCGGTTGCGGGCGCTGGGGCTGGAGAGCTTCCGGGATTACTGCAAGTTCGTCGGCGGCTCCGAAGGAACCAGCGAGCGCCAGAACATGCTGGCCGCGTTAACGACCAACGTGACACGCTATTTCCGTGAGCCGCATCATTTCGAGCATCTGAAAAGCCGGGTTCTGCCGGAACTCGTCAGCCGTGCCAAGGCGCGGGGGCGTGTGCGCATCTGGTCGGCGGGTTGCTCGACCGGGCAGGAGCCCTATTCGATCGCGCTGACACTACTCGACATGCTGCCGGATGCGGCACAATACGACGTGCGCATTCTCGCGACCGACATCGATCCCAACGTGGTCGCGACGGGACGTGCCGGCGTCTATTCCGACGAGGCCGTGCAGCCGGTGCCTTCGGCTCTGCGCGATCGCTGGATGGTCAGGGTAAAGGACGGGGCACGAGATGCCTGGGGTGCCGGCGAGGAAATGCGGCGTCTGGTCTCGTTCCGCGAGCTGAACCTGATGGGTAACTGGCCTATGAAGGGCAGGTTCGACGCCATCTTCTGCCGCAACGTGGTCATCTATTTCGATGAGGCGACACAGGCGCGGATCTGGGCGCGCTTCGCGCCACTTCTGAACCCGGGCGGGCGGCTCTATGTCGGCCATTCGGAGCGCGTCACCGACATGGCCAAGTTCGAAACCGACGGGCTCACCACTTACCGCCTCAGGGACGGTGTTCGATGAGTTCGGTGAGGGTTCTCGTCGTCGACGACAGTGCGACGATGCGCAGCCTCATTTCCGCCGTGCTCCGTCGGGATCCGGAGATTTCCGTGGTCGGCCAGGCCGGCGACCCGCTCGAAGCGCGAGAGGCCATCAAGCAGCTCAATCCGGACGTCATCACGCTCGACGTCGAGATGCCGAACATGAACGGCCTGGCGTTCCTGGAGAAGATCATGCGCCTGCGGCCAATGCCGGTGGTCATGGTCTCTACTCTGACGCAGGTCGGAGCCGACGTAAGCCTTGCGGCGCTGGAAATCGGCGCCATCGATTGTGTTGGTAAGCCATCTGCCGGCGTGCCCGCCGAGCAGGCCTTTGCCAGTTTGGCGGCCAAAGTGAAGGCAGCCGCGCGGGCAAGGGTGCGTCCAGGTTCCGATCGCGCACCCAGCCATGCCGCCGGTGGCGATTTCAAACCCGACGGTCGGATCGTCGCAATCGGTTCGTCGACCGGTGGCGTCGAAGCGCTGCTGTCTGTGCTGTCGGCCTTTCCGGCCAACTGTCCGCCGACCGTTATTACACAGCATATGCCGGGCACCTTCACCAGAAGCTTCGCTGAGCGTCTCAACCGGACCTGCGCCGCCCATGTCGAGGAAGCCAGCGAAGGCGCACAGCTCCGCGTCGGCCAGATCTATCTGGCGCCAGGAGGCGACAACCATCTCCAGGTCGTCGGATCGACGCAGCTTCGTTGCAGGCTGGTTCCTGAGCCTGCGGTCAACGGGCACCGCCCCTCTGTGGATGTTCTGTTCGATTCTGTCGCCCGCGCTGCCGGCAAGGGCGCTGTCGGCGTCATCCTTACGGGCATGGGGCGCGACGGGGCCAATGGGCTTTTGTCCATGCGCAATGCGGGCGCCGCGACGATTGGCCAGAATGAACAGACATCGGTGGTCTACGGCATGCCGAGGGTTGCATTCGAGGTAGGGGCGGTCGAGCGGCAATTGCCGCTGGAGCGCATCGGTGCGGAAATCATCAACCGGTGCAACGCCACCAGGGAAACAGCTTGATGTGCAGAGGGGGGCCATATGCACGCAATCACCGAAACACCACCTGATGGGTCGGGATCGACCGGACTTCGCCTGCGGAGTGTATGGCGATGACACGCGGCATGATCGAGCGAAGCCCGCTCGGCGTACCGTCTTCCGTCACCGGCGGGCTGCGCGTCCATGTCGTGCAGGGCGAGCAGTTCGTTACCGACGATCCTGAAGCCGTGCTGACGACGCTGCTGGGAAGCTGTGTGGCCGCATGCATGCGCGACCCCGTCGCCGGTGTTGGCGGCATGAATCACTTTCTTCTGCCGGGCAATCGATCGCAAGGCACGGATTCCCAGGCGCAGCGCCATGGCGTGCATGCCATGGAGTTGCTCGTCAACGCGCTTCTGTCGCGCGGAGCGCGGCGCGAGCGGCTCGAAGCCAAGCTTTTTGGGGGAGCGCGGCTCATCGACGGTCTCACCGACGTCGGCCGGCAGAACGCGGAGTTTGCCGAGCGCTTTCTCGCTGCCGAACGCATTCGTCATGTGGGCGGAAGCCTGCTTGGCGAGCATGGGCGAAAGGTGCAGTTCTGGCCAGTCTCCGGGCGTGCCCGGCAATCGCTGATGGAACGCGAGAGCATCCAGGTGTTCGATGTCGAGCGCCGTACCCGGCCGGTGCCGCCGGTCGAAAGCGATGGCTCAGTCGAGCTGTTCTAGGTTGAAGCGTTGTTGTCGCGGGCAGCAACGCGGGCGCGTCGAGCTGCGATAGCGTTCGCGACTGCAGCCCGCTAGAGTCGCGGCGTGAAGAATATTGCGCACTGGCTTGGTCTGCTGTCGGCGGTGACGTGGTTGCTGCTTGCCGCCCTTGTTGCGGCCAGCGGACTGATCATGCCCTCGACGTTGCCTATCAACTCGGTCGGGGCGATGCCGTTGGCGGTTGTGTCGTTGCTGCAGTGGTGGCGCGTCCGCGCCATGAAACGCGTTTCTGACGAGGCGTCGGCAGGCATCGTCCTAAACCCGTTGCATCGTGTCGACATTGCAACGTCGGCCGCGATGTCGGTAACGGGTGCAACTCTGCTTTTTGGAGCGTCTATGAGGGTCTTTGTAGAAGGGATGCCCGTGTTCGGCTGAAACCTGTCAGAACAGGTCGACTTCGCCCGCAGCGGCTTCGTCCTTAGCCTGGACAGAGGAACCCGTCTGCCCGATCGAGCGCGCCAGCTCAGTCAGCTTGAGGGCACCTGTCGCGGCGCTTGTATCGATCCGCCATTGTGGATGCGCGGCATCGCCAATGGCGCGCAGGAAATCCGCCACGCCGGCAATACGTTGGGCGCTGAGGTCGGCATCCTGCATGGCCTGAACGTAGGCGGCGTCTGCCGCCCCTACATCCCAGGTCGACCGTGCGATGGCGGCCTGGTTGCGGTCGATACGGCGCGCGATATCTTCAAGCTCGAACTGGATGCGGGCAAGAACGTCGGCCACAAGCTCGGCCGTTTCTGCCGCGTCTTCGCGCTGTGCATGGTTCATCGTACTCAACCCTACGCTTTACTCGCACTTCCGACCAAAACCGCGCCCGGCATTCTGCCCCTTGCGTGCGGACTGCCCGCAAGAAGATCCTCAGTGAAGCTTGCCCACGATCGCTTCCAACGCCCTGCGAAGCTGGTCGGGGTTGAAAGGCTTCGTCAGATAGTTGTTGAGGCCGAGCTTGCGCCCCTCGTCCAATACAGCCCGGTCTGGGCTGCCGGTGAGAATCATGAAGGGCGTGCGCGACGTCGGCTTGTAGGTCCGGATCGCGTGCAGGAGCTGCAGCCCGTTCATCTTGGGCATGTTCATGTCGGATATGATGAGATGAGACGGTGTCGTCATCATCATCTTCATCGCCTGTTCGCCGTCGGCCGCCACCTGGATGTTGCGGAAGCCGAGCGTTTCGAGCGCATCCCTGACGAGAAGCCGGCTGGTTGTCGTGTCGTCGACGACGAGGATTTTCAACTGAGCAAGAAGTGACATGGCTCGTTTTCCTTATTGCCCGCTCGCGCGGGATTTCCCTGTCTGTCGCCGCGTTCCCGGTCCCCGCGCGGCTGGGTTGTCAGTTCAGCAGGCCCTGTCCTGCTTGGTTCTGTGTCAGCACGTTGTCGAGCGCGATCAGGCTGATCATGCGGCCTTCCATCGCGATCACGCCCTTCATGAAGGTGCGTGCCAGATCCGAGGCGACGTTGGGGGTCGCCTGGATCGCGCCGGAATCGACGGTCAGGATGTCCGAGACGGCATCGACCAGCAGACCGATCGTCTGGTGTCCCACCTGCGTGATGATGATGACGTGGCGGGCACTCGGCTCCGCCGGCTCGAAACCCAGCCTGGCGGCCAGGTCGACAACCGGCAGCACAGCGCCGCGCAGGTTTATCACGCCCTTCACATAGGCCGACGAATGGGGCAGCGGCGTCGTCTGCGTCCAGCCGCGAATGTCGCGCACCGACATGATGTCGACGCAGAACTCCTGCTCGCCGAGGCGGAAAGCGATCAGCTCGTTGCTCGCCGTGGCGTCCTGTTCCCTGACCTGGATCATGCTGCGCTCCTCTTTCGGTTTGCGTCGGCTCGCGCGACATCGCTGCGAGAGCCGGCAACAATTGCATCGACGTCAAGAATGACAGCCACGCGGCCATCGCCGAGAATGGTGGCTGCCGCCACGCCGAAGACATGGCCGTAGTTGGTTTCCAGGCTTTTGATGACGACCTGCTGCTGGCCGATGATGCCGTCGACCATCAGTGCGCATTGCGATTGGTTCTCGGTCTCCACCATCACCGCCACGCCCTGCAGCGGATCGGCCTCCTCGTCGCGGTAGCTGAGCACGCTGCCGACATCGACAAGCGGGATGAAGGACCCTCGGATGGCGATCACGCGTGCCTTCTCGCCGAGCCCGTGAACATCTGTGGCTTTCGGCTGGAGAGTTTCGACGATGGCCGACAGCGGCACGACCAGCGTCTGCCCGGCAACCGTGACCACCATGCCGTCGAGCACGGCCAGCGTCAGCGGCAGCGACAGGGAGAACGTCGTCCCGTTGCCGGGGCGTGAGGAAATGGTGATGCGCCCGCCGAGCGCCTGGATGGAGCGGCGCACGACATCCATGCCGACGCCACGACCGGAAACGTCCGAGATGGTCGCCGCAGTGGAAAAGCCCGGTGCGAAAATCAGATCGTCGATCTCTGAGTCAGTGAGCTGGGCGTCGGCCTCGATGATACCCTTGTCGACCGCGATCTCGCGCACCTTGGCGCGGTTGATGCCGGCGCCGTCGTCGGAAACCTCGATCACCACGCGGCCGGAGCGGTGGGCCGCGACCATCTTGACCACGCCCTGCTCGGGCTTGCCGGCCTTCACGCGATCCTCCGGCTTTTCGAGGCCGTGGTCGATCGCGTTGCGGATCATGTGCGTCAGCGGGTCGGCCAGCCGCTCGATGACGGTCTTGTCGACCTCGCAATTCTCGCCTTCCGTGACGAGGCGGACCGATTTGCCCGTCATGTCGGCAACCTCGCGTACAACGCGGGACATGCGCTGGAAGATCGGTCGCACCGGCTGGGCGCGGATCGCCATGACGGAATCCTGGATCTCGCGGGTAAGATGCTCGAGGTCGTCAAGACCCACGGCAACGTCCGACAGACGGGCGATGCCAGCTTCGGTTACGCGCTGAGCCAGCATCGACTGGTTGATGACCAACTCGCCGACCAGGTCGATCAGGCGATCGACGCGGTCGAGGTCGACGCGGATGGTGGCGCCGGGCTGCTGGGCAGACTGTGCTGCTGGTTGGGACTGCTGGTTGGCTGCAACAGGTGTCTTCGGTGCGGGTTCCGGAGCCACTGCCGGTTCGATCGGGGCCGACACAGGCTCGACCGCCAGGGCCGGCAGCGCTTCCGACTGGGCTGCTTCCTCAGCGGCGACCTGCGCAAGGATTGCTTCCACGGTCTGGCTGGCACTTTCCTCGTCCATGCCGATGACATTGACGTCGATCGACAGATCGCAATCGAATTCCACGAACTCGAAGATCTCGCGCACCGACTTTTCGTCGGCGTCGGTGGACAGGTCGATCTTCCAGGTCAGGTAGGCGCCTTCCGGATCGATCTCGTCGAGCGGCGGCAGCGCGGACACGTCGCAGGCGACTTCCATATCTCCCAGCCGGCCGAGCTCGCGCAGCAGCCGCAGCGCATCGTTGGCCTTGGAGTAGAGCTCCGGCCTAGGCGTGAAGCTGATCTCGAAACGATGAGCGCCGGTGGCGACATCATCCGAAATCAAGGTATCGAAGGAAATCTGGACCGGTGCGAAGCCGAATTCATCCACCCCGGCGCCGTCGCCGCCCGCGGCCACAGGCTCGAAGGAAAAGTCGGCCGCGGGTGCGGGCTGAACCGCGGGGGCAGGGGCCATGCCGCCAGCCTTGCTCAACTCCTCCGTCATCTGCGCCACGCGCGTCGCATCCATCTCACCGCCATCGCGTGAGATGCGCACCAGATCCGACAGGACGTCGGCGGAACGCAGCATCAACTTGACGACCTGCGGGGTGATTTCGAGTTTTCCGCTGCGCATTCCGTCGAGCGTGGTCTCGAAGGTGTGTGCGAAGCGCACGAGGTCGTCGAGCCCGAAGGCTCCAGCGCCTCCCTTGATCGAGTGAACGGCGCGGAAGACGGCGTTGATCGTCTCGAGATCGCCCTCCTCGCGTTCGATCATCAACAGCCCTTCTTCCATCTCGGTGAGCTGTTCCTCGCACTCCTGAAAGAAGGTCTGCTTGATGGCGGCCATCGTATCCATGATCGGGTGTCCTCCTTCGCTCAGGCGGCGACGCGGTTGATCGCGGTGACGAGCTTGACCGGATCGAACGGTTTGATGATCCAGCCGCTTGCGCCAGCCCGGCGTGCCCGGTCCTTCTTCTCGTCGACGCTTTCGGTCGTCAGCACGAGGATTGGAATGGCGCGATGCCGTTCGGAACCACGCACGGCCTCGATGAAGCCGAAGCCGTCCATGCGGGGCATGTTGATGTCGGTGATGATCACATCCGGATCGCAGGTTTCCAGGACTTCGAGGCCATGCACGCCATCTTCGGCCTGCACGACTTCCATGCCGGCATCCAGAAGGGCCGCCTTCAGCATCTCGCGGATGGTGCGCGAATCATCGACGGTCAGGATTGTCTTCGCCATCGTCAGTTGCTCCGTGCCGTGAATTTTGCGAGGTCGAGGCCTGCGGTCTGGATCGCGTCGACGAAAGCGGGCGAAGGCTCTTCGATCGTCAGCTCGGAGCCGTCAGCGGCCCATGTCGCGGCAGCCGAAAGCAGCACCTGCAGGCATTGCCCGCCGACGCGCTCGATCTGCGACGCATTAAGGGTGAGGTCCTTTCCGCGTGCTGCCAGCAGCTCTGCCGCGAGCGGGCCAGCCGCCTTGATGTCGAGTTCGTTCGGAAGCGTCACGCTTTCCGTGGCGGTTTTGCCCATGCCCCTCTCCTCTAGAATTCTTCCCATTCGGAAGTTTCCGTCCTGACCGCCAATGCGGTCGCCCCTGCAGTTGCGTAAACCGGCTGCCCCCTTGCCGGCCGTCCCGTCTGTGATGCAGCCGCTTTCGCTTTTGCACGAGGCGCGCTGTCGAGAACGAATGCGGAGACGCCCTCGGCGAGCGTCGCGGCTTCGTTGCGCAGCGAGTGGACGGCGGCTGTCGTCTGCTCGACCATCGCCGCGTTCTGCTGCGTGCCCTGATCCATCTCGCTGACGGCGGTGTTGATGTCCGACAGGCCCAAAGACTGCTCTCGCGACGACGACGCGATGCCGGCTACCAGCTCATCGATTTCCACCACGCTGGCGATGATCCGCTCCGAAACGTCGCCGGTTTCGGCCATCAATTTCACGCCCTGCTCAACCTGTGCGGAGCTGGTCGCGATAAGCGTCTTGATTTCCTTGGCGGCGTCAGCGGATCGCTGCGCCAGAGCGCGCACTTCCTGCGCCACCACGGCGAAGCCTCTGCCCGCGTCGCCGGCACGCGCTGCTTCGACACCCGCATTGAGCGCCAGCAGGTTGGTCTGGAAGGCGATCTCGCCGGAGTGCCGTGCTTCTTCGCGTGTAGATACCACCTTGGCCGCAGCCTGCGAGGCGCCGTCGGCGGCGCGCTTGACGCTGCCGGTGATCTGGTTGAGCGCGGCAGCCGTCTGCTCCAGCCGCATGGCCTGGTGCTCGGTGCGACGCGAAAGGTCGTCGGCGGCCCGACCGACTTCCTCTGAGCTCGAACCGATGCTGTCCGCCGATTGCGCGACGGAGGAAAGCGTTCTGGCGAGCGCGGCTGCGGTGTGATTGAAATCGGCCTTGAGCTGGGCGAATTCCGGGGCGAGCCTGTCCTCAAGCCGCGTCGTCAGATCGCCGGCAGCGATACCGCCAAGCGCCCGGGTGATCGCCTTGACCGCCTCGCTCTGGCGCTGTTCGGATTCCAGCCGTGCGTTTTCCGCCTGCCGACGCTTCTCGTCCAGCGATTCCAGATAGGTGGTGATCGCGAGGTCCATGTCGAGCATGATCGCCTTGAGCAGCGCGACAAGCGCCTGGCTCATGGCTTCCGGCCCACTGCGCGACATCAGGCGCGGCCAGTTTTCCTTGACCACCGCTTTGACGAGATGCTCCGCCACGAGCGCATAGCCACCGATGTACCAGGTCGGTTCGAGGCCGAGACGGGCATGGGTTTCGCCGATGCGCCGGACCGCCTGCTCGTAGCTGTCGCCATAGGATGCTTCGGCAATGCCGGTCCAGTGCGTTGCCTGCCGACCCTTTGCGGACTCCAAATGGGTTGCGGACGAAAAGAAGCCGCTGGTCTGCGGGTTGGTCCGCACCTTGTCGTAAAAGACGTTCAGTGCCGGGCCGATTTCGCGCGAAAGGAGAGGCTTGAGGTTCCTCAGATTCTGACGGGTCGAGGAATCGAGACCGATGAAGTCGAGGCGTTCTTCGAGCGTCACCCGGGTCGCATTCGATGCGGCCATTGCAAAAGATTCCCGAGCCGCAGGGAACCGCGGCTATGCGCTGATCTGGATAATCGACATTCCGGTCCAGCCGGATCGGGAGCGCGGCATCATGCCTTTGGTTATTCCCCCACCAAGCCCCGCTGCATCAATAGGCGAGGATTGGTTTCGTTCATGTTAACGCAACCCCTGACGCGGCAAGGGTTTGGATGACGCTGGGGAATGGAAACGTGGCTTTTGCGGCGGCAGGATGCGAGGTGCGCGTGGCTGGAACGGTGAAGCCCCAGCCACGCAGCCGAAGCGGGATTAGTCGTTCTGCGCGGCGATGACGATGATTTCGACGCGGTATTTCGGGGCTGCGAGTTTGGCTTCGCCGGTGGCGCGGGCAGGCGCGTTACCGGGCGCGACCCAGGCATCCCAAGCGGCATTCATCTCGGCGAAGTCGGCCATGTCCGACAGCCAGATCTGTGCGGAGAGAATGCGCTCCTTCGACGAATTGGCCAGCGCCAGCAGGTTGTCGATCTTCGACAGGATCGACTTGGTCTGGTCGGCAACCGACTCGCCGTCGCCAACCTGGCCGGCGAGATAGACGACGCCGTTATGGATGTTGACCTGGCTCATGCGGGGGCCGGTTTCGTGACGGACAATGCTCATGGAATTCTCTCCTGTTGGTGTCGCCGCGTTTCTATTGGCTTCGCCGTTGCCGGGCAATGGGCGCCGTCGCTTGTTCACGTGAAGGTGGCGCGCTCGGCCTCCACGGCGGCGGCTATAAAGGCTGAAACCGCCTGAACGCGCCGCAGCGGGCGAACCGTCTCGTGATACACCAGCCAGTAGGCGCGACGGATCGGCGGGCAGACCGGAACGGGCACAAGGTCATCGTGCGCACGCGCGATAAAGGTGTGGAGGATGCCGATGCCGGCCCCGGACCGCACGGCCTCTACCTGGCCGAGTGCTGACGAAACGGCGAAATCGGCCTGCCAGTCCGGCAGGATTTCGGGCCCGTAGTCGAGTGAAGGGCTGATGAGCAGGTCGGGCACGTAGCCGATCAGGCGGTGGCCGCGAAGATCTTCCGGCGTTTCCGGCAGTCCCCGTGCCGCGGCATAGGCGCGCGAGGCGTAGAGACCAAGCGTGTAGTCGACAAGCTTGCCGGCGACCAGCCGCCCCTCCGTGGGGCGCTCCACAGTGATGGCGATGTCTGCCTCGCGGCGCGACAGCGAGAAGGAGCGCGGCACCGGCACGAGTTGGATCGACAATGCGGGATGGCGCTCGGTGAGTTGGCCGAGGCGTGGAGCGAGAAAGGCCACGCCGAAGCCGTCGGGTGCACCAATGCGCACCACGCCCGCCACCTCGTCGCTTTCCCCGGCGATCTCGGCGCGGGCGGCGATCATGTCCGCCTCGATGCGCTCGGCGACGTTCAGGAAACGCTCGCCTTCAGCCGTGAGCTCGGACCCCGTCGTCAGCCGGCGAAACAGCTTGGCGCCAAGCGCGCGCTCCAGCGCGGCGATGCGGCGCGAGACCGTTGCGTGGTTGAGTTCAAGCCTTCGCGCCGCGCCCAGAATCTGGCCTGCGCGCGCCACCGCCAGGAATATCCGCACGTCGTCCCAATTCATGGCTGCCTCCGCGCTGCGGGATTGCAGCAAATCATGTTCCCAATAGCAGGAACAGCAATCTGTGCACAACGGATGCTGATTTGCTCGCATTGCATTGGCGCAGCGGAAGCGGGACAATGCCGGCAACCAATGTACAGGGAGAGAGCCATGCTCGAGATCGGACATTTCATCGGCGGCAAGCACGTCGCCGGCGCCAGCGGACGCAGCCAGGACGTCATGCAGCCCATGGACGGCTCCGTGCGCGGCAAGGTTGCGCTTGCTTCCAAGGACGAGCTTCGCGCCGCGGTGGAGAACGCCAAGGCGGCGCAGGCCGGATGGGCCGCGACCAACCCGCAGCGTCGCGTGCGCGTGCTGATGAAGTTCCTGGAACTGGTACAGAACGAGTATGACGAGCTCGCCGAGATGCTGGCGCGCGAGCACGGCAAGACCATTGCCGATGCCAAGGGCGACATCCAGCGCGGGCTGGAGGTCGTCGAGGTCTGCATCGGCGCGCCGCACATGATGAAGGGCGAGTTCACAGATGGTGCCGGCCCGGGCATCGATGTCTATTCCATGCGCCAGCCGCTGGGCGTTGTTGCCGGCATCACCCCGTTCAACTTCCCGGCGATGATCCCGCTGTGGAAGATCGCGCCGGCGATCGCCTGCGGCAACGCTTTCATCCTGAAGCCGTCGGAGCGTGATCCGTCCGTTCCGATGCGGATCGCCGAGCTGTTCATCGAGGCGGGGCTTCCGGCCGGCGTGCTCAATGTCGTCAACGGCGACAAGGAGGTTGTCGACGCCATCCTGGACGATCCGGACATCAAGGCCGTCGGCTTCGTCGGTTCGACGCCGATCGCGCAATACATCTATTCGCGGGCAACCGCGAACGGGAAACGCGCCCAGTGCTTCGGCGGTGCCAAGAACCACATGATCATCATGCCGGATGCCGACATGGACCAGACCGTCGATGCGCTGATCGGCGCGGGTTACGGCTCGGCCGGCGAGCGCTGCATGGCGATCTCAGTCGCCGTGCCGGTCGGTCAGGAGACGGCCGATCGCCTCATCGAGCGCCTGATCCCGCGCGTCGAGAGCCTCAAGGTCGGCCCGTCGACCGACAACAGCGCCGATTTCGGCCCGCTGGTCACCAAGGAAGCGCTGGCGCGCGTGAAGAACTATGTCGACGTCGGCGTGCAGGAAGGCGCGAAGCTGGTGGTCGACGGCCGCAACTTTACCATGCAGGGCTATGAAAACGGCTACTATATGGGCGGCTGCCTCTTCGACAATGTCACCGAGGACATGCGCATCTACAAGGAAGAGATCTTTGGTCCCGTCCTGTCGGTAGTGCGTGCGCCGACCTACGAGAACGCCATCAAGCTCGCCAACGACCACGAGATGGGCAACGGCGTCGCGATCTTCACCCGCGACGGCGATGCCGCGCGCGACTTTGCATCCCGTGTGCAGGTCGGCATGGTTGGTGTGAACGTACCGATCCCGGTGCCGATCGCCTACTACACCTTCGGCGGCTGGAAGGCTTCGTCCTTCGGCGACCTGAACCAGCATGGCCCCGACGCCTTCCGCTTCTACACCAAGACCAAGACCGTCACGTCGCGCTGGCCGTCCGGCATCAAGGATGGTGCGGAATTCGTCATCCCGACCATGAACTGATCAGGCGAAACAACGCTTTTCATGTAAAATCAAGGCGGGGGTCCACCGGACCGCCGCCTTATCTTTTGTGAACGTTCAGCGGCGAAAATACCCGAAAAGCTGGATTTTCGTCCGTCATCTGCAGGCGATTGTTACAGACTGTCAAAAAAACGTGATGGAACGTGCGTGGTCCCTGAGAGCTTGTTTTCGCGAGACCCGTTGCATGCTGCGCGGGGCGGTAAACAAGCCGGACCGGTCGCCAATCAGGTGGTCGCCTCGGCATCAGGAGGCTGCAATGGCACGCATCCCACTTCTCATTTCGGCGCTGGCCGCTGGTGCCATGCTCGCTGTTTCTCCACTCGCTTCGGCGACGAGCCCTGAAGACAAGCCCGCTGCAGAGGCCGTTGGTGTCGCCGAAACCCCCGCGCTGAATGCCAACATGCTGGGCATGGCCATGTGCGGAGAGCGTGACGCCGTGGTGGCCGAGCTGTCACAGCAGTTTAACGAGACCCCAATGGCCGTGGGTCAGGTTGACGGTTCTTCGGTTGTCGAGATTCTCGTCTCCGCCAACGGTAGCTGGACGATTCTAGCAACGGGCACTGACGGGAAGAGCTGCATCGTCTCTGCCGGTGAGGGCTTCGAAAGCAACCAGCTGGTGCGTGGCGTCGACGCTTAGAACGTTGTCGCCGAACGTTGTCGCCCGGCACACTCTAAGTCGAGTCACCGGCGGGCAGCGTGTTCGGCAAGCTGACGCAGCATGAGCATCAGACGCTCCGCCTCGCGCCCGGCTTGCCATTCGTCTCCATCGATTACAGCGCGGATCAGCCGGATGTGATGTTCGGCTGATTGCGCGAGACCAGTGTCGCTTTGGTAGCGAAACCAGAAGCGACGGCTGTGGGTTTGCAGCGGAGCGGCTACGCGCACCGCAAAGCTGTTGTCGGAAGCGGCGGCGAAGACATCGTCGAGCTGCTTGTCGGCTTCGAGAAAGGCAAGCGCATCGGCCGCCGCAACGGCATCGTTCATCTGATCCGCCGCGTCGTGCAGGCGTTGCTTGTCTGCTGGCGACGCGTGGCGGGCCGCCGATCGCGCCAGAACGATTTCGACGCCCGTCCGTGCGTCGACCACCAGCGGCCAGTCGTGTGCGAGCAGTGGTGCGACTGCAAGGCCGGCGCGCGGCCTTATCTCGATCAAACCTTCCCATGCCAGACGCTGGATCGCCTCGCGGACAGGGGTGCGACCCAGAGCGAGCCTTTCTATCAGAGCGCCTTCGGTGGTGATGCCGCCAGGCTGAAGGTCGAGCGTGACGATCATCCTTTCCAGCGCACGATAGGCACGCTGTGCCGCGGGCTCGTTGGCGACTTCCGTTTCGATCATCAACCGACTCTCCATCATTCCCTTGATATATCAGCATCCAACGTCGCTTGACAGTCCGCATGCCAACAGATATATCAGTGATATATCAGAAGGAGCAAGGTGATGTGGGCAGGTGTTCTCCCGGCGGTGACGACAAAGTTCACCGAAAACGATGAGCTCGATCATGCCGAGATGGAGCGCTGCTTTTCACTGCAGATCGAGGCGGGTTGCGACGGGCTGATCGTTTGCGGTTCCTTGGGCGAAGGTCCCATGCTGCATGTCGACGAGAAGCTCGCCGTGTTGAAGACGGCCCAAGGCGTCGCCGGGAACAGGCCGGTGCTCCTCACGATTAACGAAGCCGCGACGCGCGACGCATGCTCGCTGGCCAAGGCGGCCGCGAAGGCGGGAGCGAACGGCCTGATGGTCGTGCCAAGTCCGATCTACCACACCAACCCGGAAGAGACCGTCGCCACGCTCAAGGCTGTCGCCGCGGCAGGCGACCTGCCGATAATGATCTATTCGAACCGGCTTGCCTATCGCGTCGACGTTACCGTACCGGTCATGGCGGAGCTTGCTTCCGACTCGCGTTTCATGGCGGTGAAAGAGTCTTCAGATGACATCCGCCGCTCCACCGAGATCATCAACGCTTTTGGCGACAGGTTCGATCTTCTGACCGGCGTGGACAATCTCGCATACGAGGCGCTGTGTGTCGGCGCGGTCGGATGGGTTGCCGGCCTCGTCACTGCTTTCCCGCGCGAGACGGTGGCGATCTACCAGCTTATGAAACAGGGGCGACGCGAGGAAGCGCTGGCCATCTATCGCTGGTTCCGGCCTTTGCTCGACCTCGACGTGTCGACCTATCTGGTGCAAAACATCAAGTTCGTCGAGGCGCTTGCCATCGGGTCCAACGAGCGGGTGCGCGCGCCGCGCCTGCCACTTGCGGGCGAAAGGCGGCAGGCGGCGGAGAAGGTCGTCAGGGATGCCATGGCGACGAGGCCGGAAATGCCGGCGTTCTGAGGCCGGCACCTCAATTCGCAAGCAGTGGGAGTGATGGCATTGCGGTCTGACCTGTCCCTCATCTCGATGGTGTCGCGCGTGCGGCGATGAGGGAGGTCGACGTCGCGATCATCGGTGCGGGCATTGTGGGTATCTGTGCTGCCGCCAGCCTCGCCGAAGCCGACCGCGCCGTCACGGTTTTCGACCGCACCGGCATCTGCGAGGAGACGAGCTCCGGCAACGCCGCCGCGCTGGCTTTTCCCGACGTCCTGCCGCTGGCGCAGAAAGGCATGATGCGGAACCTGCCGCGCTGGCTGGCCGATCCACTCGGGCCGCTTTCCATTCCGCCTTCCTACTTCCCGAAGCTCGCGCCCTGGCTATGGCGCTTCTGGCGCGCGGGCAGTCCGCGCCTTTACGAGAAGAGCCTCGCGGCGCAGTCGTCACTGATGAGGCTGGCCGAAGCGGAATGGATGCGGCTGCTCGATGCGTCCGGCACGCGTTCGATGCTGCGCGAAGAAGGTGCGCTCGAGCTTTACGAAAGCGATGGCGAGTTCAAGGCGTCCCTCCCGGGGTGGCAGGCACGCGACAGGTTCGGTTTCGAATTCCGCCATGTTGCGGGCGATGAGATGGCGGCACTGCAGCCGGGCCTCTCGCCGCGCTTCGTCAAGGGCACGTTCATGCCCGGCTGGAAGAACGTTGCTGATCCGAAATTGCTGGGTAAGGCCGTTTTCGAGCATGCGCGGCGGCGCGGCAGGGTGGCGTTCGAACAGCGCAGGGTGGAAACGATCGCGCCGAGTGACAAAGGTGCGCTGTTGCGGCTGGCCGACGGAGAGGAAGTGCTTTGTCGCGCGCTCGTGGTTGCCGCCGGTGCGTGGTCGCATCGGCTTGCGGCGCCGCTTGGCGACAGGATTCCGCTGGAAACCGAGCGCGGTTACAACACTACGCTGCCTATCGATGCTTTCGACGTGAAGCGGCAATTGATCTTCTCATCCCACGGCTTCGTCGTCACGCCGCTTGAAACCGGGTTGCGGATCGGCGGCGCGGTCGAGCTTGGCGGGCTGGACCGTCCGCCCGACTATCGTCGCTCGAAAGCGATGCTGGAAAAGACGCGGCAATTCCTGCCGGGTCTCAGAACCGAGGGTGGGCGCGAATGGATGGGCTACCGTCCCTCGCTGCCGGATTCCCTGCCGGTCATCGGGCGGTCGCGCAACTCCGCCAGCATTGTCTATGCTTTCGGTCACGGCCATCTCGGGCTGACGCAGGCAGCCGCGACGGGTCGGCTTGTGCGCGATCTCGTGACGGGCCAGTCTCCTGCGATCGATCTTTCGCCCTTTTCGCCGCAGAGGTTCTGAGCATGGCTCGCCATTCGTTTTTCTGCATTGACGGCCACACGTGCGGAAACCCGGTGCGGCTCGTGGCCGGCGGCGGCCCGCGTCTCGATGGCACGACCATGATGGAGCGCCGCGCGCATTTCCTCGAAGAGTTCGACTGGATCCGCCGCGGACTGATGTTCGAGCCGCGCGGACACGACATGATGTCTGGCTCGATCCTCTATCCCTCGACGCGGGAGGATTGCGACATTGCGATCCTGTTCATCGAGACATCGGGGTGCCTGCCGATGTGCGGGCATGGCACGATCGGCACGGTTACCATGGCCATCGAGCACGGGCTGGTGACGCCGAAAACGCCGGGCGTGCTGCGTCTCGATACACCGGCCGGGGTCGTTGTCGCGGAGTATCGCCAGGAAGGGCAATATGTGGAGGAGGTGCGCATCACGAACGTACCGTCCTTCCTTTATGCGGAGGGGCTTGAAGTGGAATGCCCCGACCTCGGCCGCCTCTTTGTGGATGTCGCCTATGGCGGCAATTTCTATGCGATCGTCGATCCGCAGGAGAACTTTTCCGACATGGCGGCGTATTCCGCCGGCTCGCTGATCGCGTGGAGCCCGGTGCTGCGGCAGAGGTTGAATGATCTCTACACCTTCGCGCATCCGGACAATCCGACGATCAACCGGCTGACGCACATCTTGTGGACAGGTGCGCCGACGGTCGAAGGGGCCGATGCCCGCAACGCCGTCTTTTATGGCGACAAGGCCATCGACCGGTCGCCCTGTGGCACCGGCACGTCGGCCCGCATGGCGCAACTGCATGCCAAGGGCAGGCTGAAGCAGGGCGACGATTTCGTACACGAGTCGATCATCGGTTCGCTGTTCAAGGGCAGGGTGGAAAATGAGACACAGGTGGCCGGCCGGCCGGCAATCGTGCCGTCGATCGGCGGCTGGGCACGCATGACGGGGCTCAACACCATCTTCATCGACGACCGCGATCCGTTCGCGCACGGTTTCTCGGTTTTGTAGGGCCTTGCGCATGGTCGGCTTCAACCATGAACCGCAATTCAGGGAGCCGCCATATGATGCAACAAAACGCCGATATCTATCCATTTTTGACGCTTGTTTGCGTGACAGCGTCAATATTCGCCGTGCCGAGACAAGGACATTGCGTTGGGCCGGTGCTAGCTTCCGCCGTGGTCCAAGGGGCGGATGGCGAAGAAGCGCACAACCGTTCGACGTTGCCGGAACCGTCCGGTCGTCGAATTTAAGCGTTGCAATCCGGTCTCGACATAATAGGACTAGGGGAACCAAAGAAAAGGATGCGTCGTACCGGCGACATCCTCGAGGGGTCGCGTAACAATGGAATATTTCGTCCAGCAGCTCATCAACGGGCTGACGCTAGGCTCCATCTATGGCCTGATCGCGATCGGCTATACGATGGTCTACGGCATCATCGGCATGATCAACTTTGCTCATGGCGATATCTTCATGATCGGGTCGTTCATCGCCCTGGCAACTTTCCTGGTGCTGACGACGGTGCTCGGTTTTGCCTTTCTGCCGGTGGTGCTTCTGATCGTTCTGATCGTGTCCATGCTGTTCACGTCCGCCTGGGGGTGGACGGTGGAGCGGCTGGCCTACAGGCCGTTGCGCGGGTCCTTCAGGCTGGCGCCGCTGATCACAGCGATCGGCATGTCGATCGTTCTTCAGAATTTCGTCCAGGTCACACAGGGCGCGCGCGTCAAGCCGCTGCCGCCCCAGATTCAGGGCGGCATCACGCTGATGGAAGGCAACACGGAAAACGGCGCGATCGTCGTCCAGCTTTCCTACATGCAGATCATCATCATCGTCACGACGCTGGTGCTGATGACGCTTTTCACCCTTCTGATCTCGCGCACCTCGCTGGGACGCGCCCAGCGCGCCTGCGAGCAGGACCGCAAGATGGCCTCGCTGCTCGGCGTCAACGTCGACCGGACGATCTCGCTGACCTTCGTGATGGGCGCCGCACTGGCTTCGGTCGCCGGCCTCATGTTCCTGCTGCTCTACGGTGTGATCGACTTCTACATCGGCTTCCTTGCCGGCGTGAAGGCATTCACCGCAGCGGTGCTCGGCGGCATCGGGTCACTGCCCGGAGCCATGCTTGGAGGCCTGCTGATCGGTCTGATCGAGGTGTTCTGGTCGGGCTACTTCAGCGTTGAATACAAGGACGTTGCAGCGTTTTCGATCCTTGCCATCGTGCTGATCTTCCTGCCTTCGGGCCTGCTCGGCAAACCGGAAGTGGAGAAGGTCTGATGTCGGCGGTTTCCACCAACGTGAATCCCGAGAACTCTTTTCAGGCCTCGATCAAGGATGCGCTTCTGGCCGCATTCCTGACCGGCGTGCTCGGCTTCTACTTCCTCGCCTTGCGCACGGACATCGCGCCCGGCGGCCTTGCGATCACCACCCGCTGGGGGCTTTGGCTCTCCGCCATCGCAATCGTCTTTGCGGGGCGCCTGCTGCTGAACCTGTTCGTCTGGCGCACCGACAAGCCCATCACACGGGGCCTCGCTTCCGCAGGCTCCGGCGTCGGCACGGCGTTGCCGGACCTCGGCAAATGGCTTGGCCGGGCACTGTTTGCATTCGCGGTCGTGCTGCCGTTCTTCTTCATCATCTTCTTTCCTGCGCAGCAGCGTCAGTACATCGATCTCGCCATCCTGATCATGACCTACATCATGCTCGGTTGGGGGCTGAACATCGTGGTCGGCCTCGCGGGCCTGCTCGACCTTGGTTACGTCGCCTTCTACGCGGTGGGAGCCTATTCCTTCGCGCTTCTGTCGACGCATTTCGAGTTCATCGGGTTCTGGACGGCGCTGCCGCTTGCCGGCCTGCTCGCCGCCTTCTGGGGGTTGATCCTCGGATTCCCGGTGCTCAGGCTGCGCGGCGACTATCTGGCGATCGTGACGCTTGCCTTCGGCGAGATCATCCGCGTGGTGCTGTTGAACTGGTACGAATTCACCGGCGGTCCGAACGGCATTTCCGGCATTCCGAAGCCGACCTTTTTCGGACTTGAGTTCTCGCGGGGCGAGGGCGGGTTCGCCGATTTCTTCGGGCTCGAATTCTCGACGATCCACCGTTTCGTCTATCTCTACTACATCATCTTCCTGCTCGCGATCATCACCAACATCGTGACGATGCGGCTGAGGCGGCTGCCCGTGGGGCGCGCCTGGGAAGCCTTGCGCGAGGATGAAATCGCCTGCCGCTCGCTTGGCATCAACACGACGAACACCAAGCTGACGGCATTTGCCATCGGTGCGATGTTCGGCGGCTTCGCTGGCTCCTTCTTCGCCACCCGACAGGGGTTCATCTCGCCCGAGAGCTTCACCTTCCTGGAATCGGCGATCATCCTTGCGATCGTGGTGCTGGGTGGTCTCGGATCGCAGATCGGCGTTGTGATTGCCTCCATCGTGATGATCGGCGGCATCGAGATGCTGCGCAATATCGGCTTCCTCAGCCAGATATTTGGGCCTGGCTTCGACCCGACCCAATACCGCATGCTCATCTTCGGCCTCGCCATGGTGCTCATCATGGTGTGGAAGCCGCGGGGACTGGTATCGACGCGCGAACCGTCGGCCGTGCTCAAGGAGAAAAAGAAAATCGGCGCGGACATGGTCGCGCAGGGCGAGGGGCACTGATGAGCGCTGCAGCTATCAGGAAGCCGGCCGAGAGCGCGCCGGCGAAGTGGGACGAGGATCCGGTCCTCACGGTCGAGCATCTGACGATGCGGTTTGGCGGGCTGGTCGCGATCAACGACCTGTCGTTCAATGTGGGCCGCGGCCAGATCACCGCGCTGATCGG
Source organism: Neoaquamicrobium sediminum (assembly GCF_040970315.1). Classification (NCBI taxonomy): domain Bacteria; kingdom Pseudomonadati; phylum Pseudomonadota; class Alphaproteobacteria; order Hyphomicrobiales; family Phyllobacteriaceae; genus Neoaquamicrobium; species Neoaquamicrobium sediminum. Next base: position 56,689 of record NZ_JAZHFV010000004.1, read on the forward strand.
CCCCAATGGCGCCGGCAAGACGACCGTCTTCAACTGCGTTACCGGCTTCTACAAGCCGACCGAAGGGCGCATCGTGATGCGGCACGGCCCCGGGCGCCAACAGCAGGCGATCGACAAGCTCACTGAAGGCGGCCTGAAATGGCAGGCGACTTCCGAGGGCGCGGTCTTCCTGCTCGAGCGGATGCCGGATTTCGAGATTTCGCATCAGGCAAAGGTGGCACGCACCTTCCAGAACATCCGTCTGTTCGGTGGCATGACGGTTCTGGAAAACCTGCTCGTCGCCCAGCACAACGTCCTGATGAAAGCGTCGGGTTTCACGCTCGGCGGCATTGTCGGCATTCCGTCATTCCGCAAAGCGGAACAGGCGGCGATCAACAAGGCTGTCTACTGGCTGGAGCAGGTCCATCTGATCGAACGCGCGGACGATCCGGCCGGCGATCTGCCTTATGGCGCGCAAAGGCGCCTCGAGATTGCGCGGGCGATGTGCACCGAGCCGCAGCTTCTGTGCCTCGACGAGCCGGCCGCGGGCCTCAACCCGCGTGAGTCCGCCGAGCTCAACGAACTGCTGCAGTACATTCGGGCCAATCACGAGACGTCGATCCTGCTCATCGAGCACGACATGGGCGTTGTGATGGAGATTTCGGACCACATCGTCGTGCTCGACTACGGCGTGAAGATTTCCGACGGCGATGCCGATTTCGTGCGCAACGATCCGAGCGTCATTGCCGCCTATCTCGGTGTCGAGGACGAAGAAATCGAGGCGGCTCCGGAGGTGGCGTCGCTGGTCGTGGAGGCCATCGGCGGGGATGCCGCCAAGGAGGTTGGCATCACGGCGGCCGCCGTGCCTGCGGCAGACGACGAAGCCCACCCCGGTTCCCGACCATCAGGCCTGGCCGCCGCCCGAGAGGGTGGACCGGACAAGCTGACGCGCATCAAGGGTGTGGGGCCGGTCAACGAGAAGAAGCTGAACGGCCTTGGTATCTGGCATTTCGACCAGGTGGCTTCCTGGAAGAAGGCCGAGGTTGAATGGGTTGGTTCCTACCTTGCCTTCCCCGGCCGCATCGAACGCGAGGAATGGGTGAAGCAGGCGAAGACGCTGGCAAAATCAAGCAAGGGCAAGAGAGGGGGCGCGAAATGAGCACGACAGCGCAAACCCCACTGCTTTCGGTACGCGGTGTCGAGACCTATTACGGCAAGATCGTCGCGCTGCGTGGCGTCGATGTCGACGTCAATCGCGGCGAGATCGTAACACTGATCGGCGCCAACGGAGCCGGCAAGTCGACGTTGATGATGACGATATGCGGCAGCCCGCAGGCGCGCACAGGCTCGGTTATCTACGACGGCACCGACATCACCATGATGCCGACGCACGAGATCATGCGTCTGGGCATTGCGCAGTCTCCCGAGGGACGACGCATATTCCCGCGCATGACTGTTCTGGAAAACCTGCAGATGGGCGCTCAGCTCGTCGCGCCGGAGCATTTCGACGACGACCTGCGCAAGGTCTACGAACTGTTCCCGAGGCTCAAGGAACGCGCCGGGCAGCGTGGCGGTACGCTCTCCGGCGGCGAACAACAGATGCTGGCGATCGCACGCGCTCTCATGAGCCGTCCGAAACTTCTGCTGCTCGACGAGCCTTCGCTTGGGCTTGCGCCGCTAATCGTGAAGCAGATCTTCGAGGCTGTGAAGGAGCTCAACCGCACCGAGGGTCTGACGGTCTTTCTGGTTGAGCAGAATGCATTCCACGCGCTCAAGCTGGCGCATCGCGGCTACGTGATGGTCAACGGCAATATCACGATGAGCGGAACGGGCGCCGAACTGTTGAAGCGCGAGGAGGTGCGTGCCGCCTATCTCGAAGGCGGAAGGCACTGAGGGGCGAGCGATGGAAAATCAGAACACGCTGATCTGGGAAGTCACGATCTGGGAGTTCGTCTTCGTCACGGTGATACTGGCCGGGGCGGCAGCCTACATGACGGGAAGGGCGCTCGCGAATTCATGGCTGGGGACCGGGCATATCATTGCCTATATGGTGCTGCTTGCCGCGGCGACGCGCTTCATCCACTTCGCGTTGTTCAGCGGAACGCTGCTCTCGCCTTATTATTATCTCGTCGACCTCGTGGTGCTGCTGGTCATCGCCACGATCGGCTTCAGGGTGACGCGGTCGAAGCAAATGGCAAGGCAGTATGGTTTTCTCGGCCGAGCGCAAGCCGGTTAACCTTGCCGAGCGGCAAGCTTGCCGCAGTCCGTTGCAGCGACGAAAGTTCGGCGTAAAAGCCTTTATTTCATTGGGAAATTGGGCTTTTATGTCGGTTCAAGCGGGTAGGGAACACCCGCATGCCGCCGGGCAGGGGCATTCGACACCAACCTCGCCGGCGCCGGTTTTGTCAGGTGTTAATGGGAGCAATCATGAAAAAAGCACTCTTGGCGGGCGTTGCGCTCAGCTTCGCATTCTCCACCCCCGCGCTTGCAGAGATCCTCATCGGCACCGCAGGTCCGATGACGGGCCAGTATGCGGCGTTCGGTGAGCAGATGAAGGCTGGCGCCGAGCAGGCCGTGGAAGACATCAACGCCGCCGGCGGCGTCAACGGCGAGATGCTGAAGCTCTTCGTCGGTGACGATGCGTGCGATCCGAAGCAGGCTGTCGCGGTCGCCAACCAGGCGGCGGGCGAAGGCGTGGTCTTCATGGCCGGTCACTTCTGCTCGGGCTCCTCGATCCCGGCTTCGGCCGTTTATGCCGAGGAAGGCATCGTCCAGATTTCGCCGGCTTCGACCAACCCGACCTTCACCGACGAGCGTCCGGGCGACGGCGTCTTCCGTGTCTGCGGTCGCGACGATCAGCAGGGCGACGTTGCAGGCAAGTTCCTCGTTGAGAACTTCGGCGACAAGAAGGTCGCTTTCGTCCACGACAAGACCGCTTACGGCAAGGGTCTCGCCGACGCCACGATGGCGGCTTACGAGGCTGCGGGCGGAAAGCCGGCCATGTACGAAGCCTACACCGCTGGTGAAAAAGACTACAGCGCGCTCGTCTCCAAGCTGAAGGCCGAAGGCGTTGGCGTCCTCTATGTTGGTGGCTACCACACCGAAGCCGGCCTGATGATGCGTCAGATGAAAGAGCAGGGCATGGACACCGTCCTGGTGTCGGGCGACGCTCTGGTCACCGACGAATACTGGGCGATCACCGGTGACGCAGGCGAAGGCACGCTGATGACCTTCTCGCCGGATCCGCGCAAGAACCCGGATGCAGCGCCGCTGGTCGAGAAGTTCCGCGCCAAGGGCGTCGAGCCGGAAGGCTACGTGCTCTACACATACGCCGCTGTCCAGGCATGGGCTGAGGCTGCAACCACGGCTGGCTCGACCGACTTCGACCCGATCGTGACGGCGCTGAACGACGGCAAGTTCAACACGGTGCTCGGCGAGCTCGAGTTTGACGACAAGGGCGACGTGACGCTGCCCGGCTACGTCTTCTACGAGTGGAAAGACGGCAAGTACGACTATCTCGAGCAGTAAGACACCGCATCAACCGGTATCGAACGGCCCGGCGCGCAAGCGCCGGGCCGTCTTGCGTTGCAAGACGAACGAATCTTGCTTCAGCTTGAGGTTTGCAGTGCAGCAAATTACCGCTAAGGAAAGCGGACCGTCCTACAAATGCCAACGGAGAGCCACCTTTGAAGATCAGGAAGCTGCTCGTCGCCAATCGTTCCGAGATCGCCATCCGCGTGTTCCGCGCCGCAAACGAACTGGGCATCAAGACCGTCGCCATCTGGGCGGAAGAAGACAAATATTCGCTTCACAGGTTCAAGGCAGACGAGAGCTATCCGATCGGGCGCGGGCCGCATCTCGCCAAGGATCTCGGCCCCATCGAGAGCTACCTTTCGATCGATGAGGTCATCCGAGTCGCCAGGCAGGCCGGCGTCGACGCCATCCATCCGGGTTACGGCCTTCTCTCCGAAAGTCCCGAATTCGCGGAGGCCTGTGCCGAAGCCGGCATTACATTCATCGGCCCGTCGCCCGAGACCATGCGGCGCCTGGGCAACAAGGTTGCTGCGCGTAATCTGGCCGTCGAGGTCGGCGTCCCGGTCGTGCCGGCGACGGAACCGTTGCCGGACGACATGGAGGCGGTCAGGAAGATGGCTGCCGAGATCGGTTATCCGGTCATGCTGAAAGCCTCTTGGGGCGGCGGGGGACGCGGCATGCGCGCGATCCGCGCGGAGGAAGACCTGGCCCGCGAGGTTACGGAAGCCAAGCGCGAGGCGAAGGCGGCGTTCGGCAAAGACGAGGTCTATCTCGAAAAGCTCGTGGAGCGCGCGCGCCACGTGGAAGTGCAGGTGCTGGGCGACACACATGGCAATGCGGTGCATCTGTTCGAGCGCGACTGCTCGATCCAGCGCCGCAACCAGAAGGTCGTGGAACGCGCCCCGGCGCCCTATCTCGACAACGAACGTCGCGCCGAGCTTTGCGGCTATGCACTGAAGATCGCCGAGGCCACCGACTATGTCGGCGCGGGCACGGTCGAATTCCTGATGGATGCCGATACCGGCAAGTTCTACTTCATCGAGGTCAACCCACGCATCCAGGTCGAGCACACCGTCACCGAGGAGGTGACGGGCATCGACATCGTCAAGGCGCAGATCCACATCCTCGAAGGCGAAGCCATCGGCACGCCTGCGTCGGGCGTTCCTGCACAGGGAGACATCAAGCTCCATGGCCATGCCCTGCAGTGTCGGATAACGACGGAAGACCCGGAGCAGAACTTCATCCCCGACTACGGCCGCATCACCGCCTATCGCGGCGCGACGGGTTTCGGCATACGGCTCGATGGAGGCACGGCCTATTCAGGCGCCGTCATCACGCGGTTCTACGACCCGCTGCTGGAAAAGGTCACGGCCTGGGCGCCCACCGCCGAAGAGGCGATCGCACGGATGGACCGCGCGCTGCGCGAGTTCCGTATCCGCGGCGTGGCGACCAACCTCACCTTTCTGGAAGCCATCATCGGCCACGAGAAGTTCCGCGACAACACATACACCACCAAGTTCATCGACACGACGCCGGAACTGTTCAGCCAGGTCAAGCGGCAGGACCGCGCGACCAAGCTGCTGAACTATCTGGCCGATGTGAGCGTCAACGGTCATCCGGAAACGCGGGGCCGGCCGAGACCCAATGCCGAAGCCGCCCCGCCGCGCGTGCCCTACGTCGACGCGCCGATCCCGAATGGCAGCAAGCAGACATTCGACGAACTGGGTGCCGACGGTTTCGCGAAATGGATGCGTGCACAAACGCGCGTGCTCATGACCGACACCACAATGCGCGACGGCCACCAGTCGCTGCTGGCGACGCGCGTGCGCACGCACGACATCGCCGGCATCGCCGGCGTCTATGCGCGCGCGCTGCCGCAGCTTCTCTCTCTCGAATGCTGGGGTGGGGCTACGTTCGACGTTGCGATGCGGTTCCTCACGGAGGACCCGTGGGAGCGGCTCTCACTGGTGCGGGAGGCAGCACCCAACCTTCTGCTGCAGATGTTGCTGCGCGGCGCGAACGGCGTCGGCTACACCAACTATCCCGACAATGTCGTGCGCTATTTCGTCAAGGAAGCGGCCGCTGGAGGGATCGATCTCTTCCGCGTGTTCGACTGCCTGAACTGGGTGGAGAACATGCGCGTCTCGATGGATGCCGTGCGTGAGGAAGGCAAGCTCTGCGAGGCGGCCATCTGCTACACCGGCGACATCCTCGACCCGGACCGCGCCAAATACGACCTGAACTATTATGTCTCGCTGACGCAGGAACTGGAGCAGGCCGGCGCGCATATCATCGCGGTCAAGGACATGGCGGGGCTTTTGAAGCCGACCGCGGCAAAGGCACTGTTCAAGGCGCTGCGCGAGGCTACCGACCTGCCGATTCATTTCCACACACACGACACCAGCGGTATTGCGGCAGCTACCGTGCTAGCTGCGGTCGACGCGGGTGTGGACGCGATCGACGCGGCGATGGACTCCTTCTCCGGTAACACTTCGCAGCCATGCCTGGGTTCGATCGTTGAGGCCCTGCGGGGCGACGCGCGCGACCCAGGGCTCGACCCCGAGTGGATCAGGAAGATTTCGTTTTACTGGGAGGCGGTGCGCAACCAGTACGCCGCGTTCGAGAGCGACCTCAAGGGACCGGCGTCGGAAGTCTATCTGCACGAGATGCCGGGCGGGCAGTTCACCAACCTCAAGGAGCAGGCACGTTCGCTGGGATTGGAAACACGCTGGCATGAGGTGGCGCAGGCCTATCACGACGTCAATCTCATGTTCGGCGACATCGTCAAGGTGACGCCGTCGTCCAAGGTCGTCGGTGACATGGCGCTGATGATGGTGAGCCAGGACCTTAGCGTCGCCGACGTCGAGAATCCCGCCCGTGACATCGCCTTCCCGGATTCGGTGATCTCGATGCTGCGCGGCGATCTCGGGCAGTCGCCCGGTGGCTGGCCCGCCGCGCTGCAGAAGAAGGCGCTGAAGAACGATAAGCCGATCACCGTGCGTCCGGGATCGCTGCTCGCACCGGCCGACCTCAAAAAGGACCGCAAGGAAATCGAGGAGAAGCTGGAGCGGCCGCTTTCGGATGCGGAATTCGCATCCTGGCTGATGTACCCCAAGGTGTTCAGCGACTTTGCCGCCGCGCAGGAAGAGTATGGCCCTGTCAGTGTGCTGCCGACGCCATCCTATTTCTACGGGATGGAGCAGGAGGACGAGATCTTCGTCGACATCGAGCGTGGCAAGACGCTCGTGATCCGCTGCCTTGCGATCGGCGAGACTGACGAGAAGGGCATGGTCACGGTGTTCTTCGAGCTCAACGGCCAGCCGCGCCGCATCAAGGTGCCCGACCGCGCGCATGGCGCTTCCAACGGCAAGGCGAGGCGCAAGGCCGAGCCGGGTAACGCCGCGCATGTCGGTGCGCCGATGCCGGGCGTGGTCTCGACCGTGGCTGCCAATGCGGGGCAGACGGTCAAGGCCGGCGACGTGTTGTTGTCCATCGAGGCCATGAAGATGGAGACGGCGCTTCATGCCGAACGCGACGGCGAAATCGTCGAAGTGCTGGTGAAGGCTGGCGACCAGATCGACGCCAAGGATCTGCTGGTGGTGTACGCCTAGCTATCCAGCGCTGCCCAATTGCCTTCGGCGGGTGCGGAGCGTACCGGGATGGCGGCTTGGCCGCCGTCCGGTCACTCGTAGCTGAGGAATGTCTTGTAGATGTAGCCGGTGCGACCGTCATATCGGACGGAGCACCAATCGCAGTCCGTCTCGGCCTCGATCTTTTCCAGCGCGGGTACAACCAGCAGCACTTCCGAGTCGTCGGCAGGTCCCGAACGCATATTCACATAGCGCGTGGTGGTGGCCTGCTGCATTGAAGACGCGCCGATGGCGCCGATCGATGCGGTTTCTTCTTCGGAGGGGGCTCCGACATCGGCCTCGACCTCGCGGCGCTGGATCGCTTCGAGCTTGGCGATCTCGTCTTCCGATTCCGCGACGGGAACTGAAGGTGCGAAGGCCGAGATGCCGGGCTTGGCTGGCAATATCGACGAGGTGCGCCCCAAATCCGGCTGGAACGCACTGCCGCTGCCAGCCAAGGTGGCCGGTTCCAGCAACTGGCCGGCAGATTCGACCGACGGAACGGCCGGTTTTGCTGCGGCTGCCGCAACCGCATCCTGATCGGGTGTACCGGACGCGCCGGATGTCTCGGCTTGCGCTGCAACCGGGCTGGCTTGTGCCGCCGGCTGCTCGACATCCGACACGCTGGCCGAAACCACAGCAGGCTGACTGTGATCCTTGCCGGCCTCGCGACCCAGGAACGTTCCCAACAACACGATCAGTGCCAGCCCGCCGACAAGGGTCACGGCGATCGGCGCGGCGGAGGCGGGAAGTTCGGCCCACGTTTCGCGTGACAGACGCGGAAGACGAGGGACGCGCGAGCGGGACCCGAGAGGTGCGAGAAAAGGCTGCTGGACTTGCTTGAACTTGAAGGGACTCTTCACGCTGTTCTCCATGTGGGCGATATGGTGCCCAAACCCGCCTGCCTGCACGAGCGCGCAGGCGGCTATGCCCCTCTCCTTTTGCCTAGTTCCATGGAACCGGAATGTGGCTGCGTTTGGTCGGCTTTGTGGCAATCCGCTTTTCCACAAGCCGCCTGCTGCATTCTGGTCCAATCTTTCTGTGCCTACATGGCCTTGACTGTCGATTAAATCGATTTAGTTTCGCCTGCGATTGATCAGGATGCGGAAATCAATGACGACGGATACGAAACTTGCCGCCCGGCGCGGCCGCCTTGCGGTTGCTGCGATGTTTTTCGCCAATGGATTTATCATCGGTAGCTGGGCACCGCAGATTCCGCTGGTGCTCTCGCGCCTCGGCATCACCGAGACGACGCTGGGTCTGTTGATCCTCGTGTTCGGGCTGGGGGCGCTGGTTGCGATGCCCTGGTGCGGCTATCTGATGGCTCGGCACGGCTCGCGCGCGATCCTGCGGGTGTTTGCGGTACTGTCTTCTTTCGCGCTTTTGTTGGTGGCTCTGGCCAACAACCTCTGGCTGATAGCGCCCGCCATGTTCTTCCTTGGCGGCGTGATCGGCGCAATGGATGTGGCCATGAACACCAATGCCGTCGTGGTCGAGAAGCGCCTCGGCCGCGCGGTCATGTCGTCTTCGCACGGCTTCTGGAGCCTCGGCGGCTTTGCGGGCGGGGCGAGCGGCGGGCTCATCATCCAGTCCGTTGGCCACCTCCCGCATGCCGGTATGGTCACGGTCGTGGTGTTTGCCATCGTGGCCGTGGCAATCGGCATGCTGGTCGAGGGCGAGCGGCCGGCAGCGCAGGAGCATGCGCGCTTTTCATGGCCTTCGAATCCGCTGGTCTATCTTGTCGGCTTCATGGCGCTGTTCTCGATGATCCCGGAAGGGGCTGTGCTGGACTGGGCCGCCCTCTACCTTCAGCAGGAGATGGGCAGCGACATTGCGACGGCAGGGTTCGCGTTTGCCGCGTTCTCGGCGACGATGGCTGCTATGCGGTTCCTGGGAGACGGTGTCCGCAACCGCTTCGGCGCCGTTGCCACGTTGCGGGTCTCGGCCCTCATTGCTGCTGCGGGGATGCTGGTCGCGGGACTGGCGCCGCATGCATGGCTTGCGATTGCGGCTTTCGCGTTCTCGGGGCTCGGCATTGCCAACATGGTGCCGATCGCCTTCTCGGCGGCCGGAAACCAGGATGGCATCGAATCCGGCACCGGCATGAGCGTGGTTACCACAATGGGCTATTCGGGCATTCTGGTTGCGCCCTCGGCGATCGGCTTTCTGGGCGAACGCGTCGGCTTTGCCATCATATTCGTCGCGCTGTCGGGGCTGCTGGTGGTGGTGAGCCTCATGGCGGGGCTTGCCCGCTCGGCGGACTTCGTGGCTCACCAGCCCGCCGAGTAGGTACTGTCACGTGGGCAGGGTCAAATCCTGCCCATCAACACCAGGATCAACACGACTACCAGCACGACGCCGAGAATGCCGGACGGGCCATAGCCCCAACCGCGCGAGTGCGGCCACGCCGGCACAGCGCCGAGCAGGATCAGTATCAGGATGATGATGAGAATTGTGCCGAGCGACATGATGGTCCCCTTCGCATAGTGGCGTGAAACACGACATAAATGCTGCTTGGAGGGGATTGGTTCCCGGCAGGACGGTCGGCGCCCCCGGAATGATCCGGAGGCGCCGTTTCCTTATTCGGCTGCCTTGGGGTAGGCCACGCCTTCATCGTTGGCGATCGCAGGCTTACCGTCGACATCCTTCGTCTCGACCGTGCCGCCTTTGCCGCGCCTGAACAGGCGCGACAGCAGGCTGCGGTGGCCTTCCGGCCGCTTGTCGCGGGTGAACACCATCAGTGCCGAGGGCGTCACGACGAGCGTCAGCACGGTCGCGAAGGCGAGGCCGTAGACAATGGCGCTCGACAGAGAAATCCACCACTGCGTCGACGGCGCGTTGATCGTCGTTTCATGGTGGAACAGTTCCAGCCCCAGACCGAAGGCGATCGGCAGCACGCCCATGATCGCCGAGACGGCGGTCAGAACCACAGGGCGCGCACGTTCGCGGCAGGTCTGCAGCACCGCGTCCATCTTCGACCAGCCTTCATCGCGAAGACGGTCATAGGTGTCGATGAGAACGATGTTGTTGTTCACCACCACGCCAGCGAGCGCGATGACGCCGATACCCGACATCACGATGCCGAAGGTCTGGCCGGTCAGCAGCAGCCCGAGGAACACGCCGATGGTGGACATGACCACCGTCATCAGAACCAGGAACACGCTGGTGAACTTGTTGAACTGCGCCAGTAGCACGATGAAGATCAGGAAGATCGCCGCGCCGAAGGCGTTTGCGAGGAACGCACTGGCCTCGTCGCTCTCCTGGCTGGAGCCGGCGAGTTTCCAGTTCGTGCCGGCGAGTTCCATGCCGCCGACAGCCTCGGCCACCTGTGCCTGGACTTCGGCTACCTGGAAGCCATGGCCGACATTGGCCTGCACCACGATCGTGCGCTGGCCGTCGATACGCGACAGGATGCCGGTGCGGGGCTCGGCGACACGCGAGACGAAATTCGAGATCGGCACCGACCCCTGCGCCGTCTCGACGCGAAGCTGGTCCAGCGTCGACAGCGTGCGGCGATCCTCGGGCAGGCGCAGGCGAATATCCACCGCATCGTCGGCCCCGGCGGGGCGATAGTCGGTCAGCTTGAGACCAGTGGTCACGAGCTGGACGACCGTACCGACGGAGGACGGGCTGATGCCGTATTGGGCGGCCTTGGTGCGGTCGACTTCCAGTGCCCAGTCGACGCCGGGTGGCGGCAGTCCGTCCGAGATGTCGATGACGCCGGGCACCTGGGCGATCTTTGCGGCCACCTCACGCGCATGGTCATTGAGGCTCTGGGGATCGGTAGCCGACAGGCGAACCTGAATGGGCTTGCCGGTTGGCGGGCCCGCATCGGGCACGCGCACCTCAACGTCGACGCCGGGAATGCCAGCCATCGCTACGCGCAGGTCATCGAGAATGGCGTTCGCGGACTTGCGTTCGCGCCAGTCGACGAACTCGTACTGGATGACGCCGACGACATCCTCGGGGATGTCCTGACCGCCGCCCTGCGTCTTGCCGACGCGGGTATAGACGGATTCGATGCCCGGCCAGCCAAGCAGACGGCTTTCGGCCTCGCTCGTCGCGGCGTCCATCTCTGCCAGCGAGAGATTGCCGCGGGCGTGCACATAAAGCAGGCCGTAGTCGGGCTCCACGCTCGGGAAGAATTCCACGCCGGCGCCGTATTGCGAATAGGAGTAGAAGACACCGGCGAGCAGGCCCACCGTCAGGACTAGAACGGTGACCGGGAAACGCACTGCCTGCTTGACGATCGCCATGTACCAGCCGTCGCGATGCGAGCCTTCCGGCTCGACATGCGCCTTGGCGAACATGGCCCCGAGCGTCGGGGTAAAGACCAGCGCATAGAGCATCGAGGCCGCGAGCGTGACGATCAGTGTGATCGGCATGTACTTCATGAAGTCGCCGACGATGCCGGGCCAGAACAGCAGCGGCGAGAAGGCCGCGATACGGGTCATGGTTGCGGCAATGACCGGGCCGGCCATGCGCTTGGCCGCCAGCTCGAACGCCTGCTCGCGCGGCATGCCTTCCGACATCCGCCTTTCCGCGAACTCGGTGACGATGATCGCGTCGTCCACCAGCATGCCCACGGCAAGGATAAGACTGAACAGCACGATCATGTTGATCGTGTAGCCCATCATCGCCAGCGCCAGGATGCCCATCAGGAATGAGGACGGGATTGCAAGGCCGATCAGCATCGAGGAGCGGCCGGACAGCGAGTAAAGAATGATGATGAAGACCAGGATGACCGCGATGAGCACGTGGTTCTGGAGGTCGTTCAGGAGCTGGTTGACGAAGACCGATTTGTCCTGGGTGTAGGTGACGGTCATACCTTCCGGCAACTCGGCTGCAAACTGATCCGCGAGCGCCTTCGCGCCATTGATCGTATCGACGATGTTGGCGCCCGTGCGCTTCTTGACTTCGATCGCGATCGCCGGCGCGCCGTTGATGCGCGTGATCGTCTCGGCGTCCTTGTAGGTCGAGCGGATGGTGGCGAGATCCTGCGCCCGCACCACAGCATTGGGGCCGGCGACGATCGGCAGGTTGGCGACGTCTTCGACCGTCTCGATCAGCGAGGGCACCTTGACGGCAAACTTGCCCTCGTTGCCCTCGAGAGCGCCGGCTGCCACAAGGCTGTTGGAGGCCCCGATTGACTGGATCATCTGGTCGAGGCGCAAGCCGTAGGAAGAAAGCTTCATCGGGTCGATCACGACCTCGACGAGATCGTCGCGCGCGCCCTGCAGCGAGGCTTCCAGCACGCCCGGAATTTCTTCCATACGGTCGCGCAGCTCGCGCGCTGCTCTCGTCAGCACGCGCTCGGGCACATGGCCGGAAAGCGTGACGACCAGAACCGGAAATTCGGAAACGTTGACCTCGTGAACCGTCGGCTCGTCCGCGCCCTGAGGAATGTCACCCCGGGCGTCGTCGACCTTGCTGCGGGTGTCGTCGAGCGCCGTCTTCAGGTCGGTCGAAGGGTCGAATTCAAGCAGCACAAAGCCGCCGCCCTGATAGGCGGAGGAGCGCATTTCCTTGACGCCCTTGATCGTCTTGAGCTTGGTCTCGACAGGCCGCAGCAGCAGGCGCTCCGAATCTTCCGGAGAAATGCCCTGGTAGGTCAGGCTCACATAAATGATCGGGATCGCAACGTCAGGCTCGGCTTCCTTTGGCACCGACTGGTAGGCGAGAGCGCCAGCGATGACCAGAAACAGAAGGACCGAGAGGGTCAGTCTTGCGTTGCGTATGGCAAGTTTGACGATGTCCATGAGCTCATTGCGTCCCGCCGGTCGCTTCGCTGACCAGCTTGTTGATCATCTCTTTGTCGGCTTCGACGGGGTTCACGACATCGCCTTCGGTGACCAGTTCCTGGCCTTCAACGATTACCCGTGCATCTGCGGGGATGCCGCCGAGGACCAGGCCTTTGGGCGTGTCGTCGACCAGATCGATCGGGTAGAACACCACTTCGTTGTCGCCATTGACAGCGCGAATGCCGAGGTCGCCCGTATTGCTGAGCGTAACGACCGAACGCGGCAGGATCGTTGCTGAGACCGGGTCGGCGCGCAACGTGACCTCGGCGGTCATGCCGGCCGGCACCTTGCGGTCCGCATTCGGCACGGCAACCTCGACGCGGAATGTGCGGGTGGCGGCGGTCGCATCGCGGCTGATGTAGCGGATTTCGCCTTCGACCGTCATGCCGTTGACGAGGCGAACCTCGGCTTTGTCGCCGGTTTCGACGTAAGCGAGGTCGCGTTCGGAAACTTCTCCGCGAGCCAGGATAGGATCGAGGTTGATGATGGTGGCGACCTGCGCGCCCTGGCTGACCGAACTGCCAAGCTCGACGTCGACCTTGTCGATGATGCCTGCAAACGGTGCCCGCAGCGTGTTGCGGTCAAGTTCGGCCTGCGCCATCTCGAGCTGCGAGCGGGCGGAAGCGAGCGCGGACATCGCGTTGTCGAGCTGAAGCTTGGGCATGCTACCCGTCTTGGCCAAGCGGCTGGCCGCGTCGGCCTCGGCTTCGCGCTGGGCGAGCAACTGGCGTGCTGTTTCGACCGAGGCTTCCTTGCCTTCGGCTTCAAGCTTGGCGATCAGGTCGCCCTTCTCGACACGCGAGCCTTGGCGGATCGGCAGGTCTTCGATGACACCGGCCGCACGCGTGGCAAGCACGGCCCGCTTGTCCGCGTCGGTGGTTCCCGACAGACGGATCGCACGCGAATGGTCGACGCGCGGCGGCTGAACCACCGCGACTGTGCGCGGCGGCGTCTGCTCTTCCTGGGTTTCTGCGGGCGTTGGCGCAGCGGCTTCTTCGTCTGCGGCGCTGCCGACCGACGAGAATTCGCCCGTTGCCACCCAAGCGGCGGTTGCGATGAGAACGGCGACCGCCGCTACCTTGTGGAACTTGATCTTTGGCATGTTCTTCGAAATCCAGCGAGCGATGCCCCAGTGGGTCGCGTACCCCTACGGAAGGCGTCGATATGGGGGTGCGTCGTTTCCCATTCAATCCGGCGGTCCGCAATCAATGCGAAAAGCACGGGGTTCTACCTCAATTTTGCGGTGCAACATAGTCAGAACTTGTGATCTTCCGATCACTCCTGACAATGGGTTGTCAGCCTTCGCCGCGAAGGACGTTTGACGAACCGGCAACCCGACAGCATCCGTTCAATATTGTATTCGGCTCATCACCACCGGCTGTCGCCGGCATTGCAACCTGACCTTGAGGCGACATAAAATAAAGACAATTCAAGGACATGGGGCTCCCGCAGCCTCCCATGCGAGAATTGCCTCATAGGTTTCCTCCGCGCTGCCCGGAGCGGGTTCCCGTCCGGGGCCAGGGTCCCAGCCCCAGGCAACCAACGCGTCGTCGCGAACATGCGTGGCAACCTCCTGAAGGGAACGATCGCCGTTTCGCGCCGGGTCCTTGATCTGCTCGCAGATTTCGGCCGAAGTCTTGCCGAACCACACCATCTCCGCCGGCGCCAGATGCCAGTTCTCGGCACCCGGCGGGCCGTGCAGGACCTGCGAATTGGTCTCGAAATGGCAGGTCGAGCAGCGCAGGCCTGCATTGCCGAAACCGGATCCATCGTCGCCGCGCTGCACGTTGAAGGCGTGGAAACGCGTTCCGCCGTAATGAGGGCCCGACCAGCGTGGATGCTCGTCCTCGACATGGCAGTTGGCACACCGCGGATGCGAGAAAACTGCGTTAACCTTCTCCCACTCCGCAAGCCCGCGCTCACGGTCGACGACGGGTTCTGCCTGCTGGGTGGTTTGCGCGGAGGCGCTCATCAAAAGCGCTGGCGCAAACAAGGAAACAAGTGCAGCCAGGATGGTGGGTCTCGAAGTCATGCGAAGGCAACCTCCTTGCCGAGCGGGAGGGAGCGTATGCGCTTGCCGGTCAATGCGAAGATTGCATTTGCCAGCGCGGGAGCGGCGGGTGGCGTGCCGACTTCGCCGACGCCGCCCATCTTGTGGAAGTTCTGGAGGATCGCGACCTCGAACGCCGGAGCCTGATGCATGCGCACGGCGTCGAAATCGTGGAAATTCGACTGGTCGACCTTGCCGTCCGTGAAGGTCAACTCCTGGCCCATGGCCGCTGAAAGGCCGAAGACGGCGCCGGACGTCATCTGTGTCTCGATGATGCCGGGGTCGAGCGCCGTGCCGACATCCACGGCGATCCACATCTTTTCCAGCTTGATGCCCGCCGGGGTGTCGGCGATCTGGACAACCTGTCCGCACCAGCTTCCAAACGAAAGGGTGAAGGCGAAGCCTCTTGCCTTGCCTTCAGGCAGAGGTTCGCCCCAGCCCGACATTTCCGCGACCTTGTCTACGACGGCGACGGCCGCCGGAAAGTCGGCCATGAGCTTTCGCCTCATCTCCACCGGATCGATGCCGCCGGCATGGGCGATCTCGTCCATGAAAGCCTCGTGGAAGAAGCCGTTGACCGAGTTGCCCACCGAGCGCCAGAAGCTGACTGGGATGGTCAGCGGCACCTGGATCTCCGACACCCGGTAATTGGGGATCGTGTAGGGCTGATTGCGCGACCCGTCGGTGATCGCAGGATCGGAACCGCCAGCCGGCAGGGACGGAAACAGCCGCGACGTAAGCGATGCCATCATGTTCTGCGCGGCGATGCGCATATCGACCGCAACCGGCAGGCCGTCGTCGCCGATGCGCGCCCGGAAAAGGCCAGCCGAGGCAGGGCGATAGACCCCGCGTCGCATATCTTCCTCACGGGTCCAAGTCACTTGCACCGGGCGTCCATCAGTCTCTTTGGCGAGGATCGTCGCATAGAGCGCGTAATCCAGTTCGCCGCGCCGCCCGAACGCACCGCCCATCGATGTGGTGTGGACGTTGGTGCGCTCGCCCGGCACGCCAGCGATGTCCGAGCAAAACCAGCGAACGAGCACCGGCATCTGGTTCGGCGCCCAGACATCAAGCACGCCATCTTTCAGGCGCGCGGTGCAGTTCATCGGCTCCATCGGCGCATGCGCCAGGTAGGGAACCGAATATTCGGCCTCGATGACGCGCTCGGGTGGCGCGTCGGCGAAGGCGACATCCACATCCCCATCGTCCCTCATCGCGGCCGCGTCGCCGGAGCGCGCGGCATCGGCGATCATTGCGACGATGGCGTCATGAGTGGCGGGATAGGCGGGTTCGCCCCATTCGACATCGATCGCTTCCGCAGCCTTGAAGGCAGCCCAGGTGTTCTCCGCGATGACGCCGAAGCCGCTGCCATAGGTCGATTCGATCGGCACGATCTTGACCACTCCCGGCATGGCTTCCGCCGCCGTGAGGTCTGATCGAATGGGCTTCGCGCCGAAGACCGGACTCATGCGCACCGTCGCGAACAGCATATCGGGTTCGCGGATATCGATGCCGAAAATCGGGGCGCCGGTGACCTTGTCGAGCATGTCGACGCGCGGCTGCGGCTTGCCGAGCAGTTTCCACTGCGCGGGCTCCCTCAGGCGCACCTCGGAAGGAGGCGACAGCTCTGCGGCGTCCGTCGCCACGCTTCCATAGGTGAGGCTGCGGCCAGAGGCCTCGTGCACGATGGTGCCGTTTTCGGTCTCGAGTTCTGTGGCTGCAACGCCCAGACGCGCGGCGGCTGCGTCGATCAGCATCGTTCGCGCGGCAGCGCCGGCCTGGCGCATCCTGTCGAAGCCGTCGCGCGCAGCGGTCGAGCCGCCGGTTGCCTGCAGACCCAGCATCTTGCCTGCGCCGCCCATCATCCCGCGCACTGTCTCGGCGGTAAAGCTGTCGTCCCAGAAATTGAAGCCGCCGCCTTCTTCAAGCAGCGCCGCATTGTAATAGGCGTAAGACGCAGGGCCGTGCTCGACCCTGACGCGGTCCAGCGTCACGTCGAGCTCTTCCGCGACGAAGGCCGCCAGCGTCGTCGAGATGCCCTGGCCCATTTCGGCGCGCGGCGCGATGACGGTGATGGTCTCGTCGGTGCCGATTTTCACGTACGGGTTGAACGTGACTTCGCCCTCGGCGAGGCCGTCTTCAAGCGGGTTGGGGTAGGGCTTGCGGTAGTAGTAATAGCCGACGGCGATGCCGCCGGCCGCGACCGCTGCCAGCCCGAGAAAGGTTCGCCGGGTGATCGTTCCGAGACGCGACATGGTCAGGCCTCCGTCCCGTTGCCGGCAGCGCGCTTGATGGCGGCCCGTATCCTGGGATAAGTGCCGCAGCGGCAAAGATTGCCGGCCATGGCCTTGTCGATGTCTTCGTCGGTGGGGTCGGGTATCTCTTCGAGCAGCGCCACCGCGGTCATGATCTGTCCTGCCTGGCAATAGCCGCACTGCGCGACCTGCTCGTCCAGCCAGGCCTGCTGAACCCGGTGAAGCGCCCCGTCGCGGGCAAGCCCCTCAATCGTCGTGACCCGGCCCGTGACGTCGCCCACCGGCAATACGCAGGACCGGACGGGAGCGCCGTCGATGAGAACGGTACACGCGCCGCAGGCCGCGATACCGCAGCCGAATTTCGGACCGAGGACGCCCGCGACATCGCGCAGGGCCCACAGGAGTGGCATCTGGGGATCGACCTGGATATCGATCTGCCGACCGTCGACTTCGAGTTGCATGGGAATACCTTTGCAGGCCGTCGGGGGTTGATCGCGGACACCTTGACAAATTTTGTTATTTTGTCAAGACAGTCTCATGACCATGGCCTCGCCAACCAGCGACAAACGACTTCAGACCTCAGATGAGCGCCGCGAGCGCATCCTGGAGGGCGCGTTCAAGGTCTTCCTTGCGTATGGCTACGATCGCACCACCATGGACGATATCGCCAGGGCGGCCGAAATCTCCCGGCCGGCACTCTATCTCGTCTTCCGCAACAAGACCGACATCTACAGGGCGCTCGCTTCACAATTCCTGAACGAACTGCTGGCTCGCACGGAAGCGGTGCTGGCAGAGGAAGGCCCGTTGGCGGCCCGGCTGGACCGGATGTGCGAAGGTGTCTTCTACTGCATGATGCGCGAGATAGAGGAGACGCCGCACGGGCCCGAACTCCTCGACGTCAAGAATCACCTTGCCGGCGATGTGATGACCGAATGGCGGGGACGACTGGACGCGGTCCTGGCGCAGGTCATCGAGACCGAGGCGCTCAAGAATGGCGTCGACCTGGAAGCCAAGGGTTTTTCCGCTCAAACCCTCGCGACGATGCTGAACGACGCGATGGAAGGTATGAAGGCCCGCATTGCCGATCCCAAGGAGCATATGGAACGCGGCAAGCTCTATCTGAAGGTTATCGGCGCGGTTCTGAATCCGTAGGCTCGCCGCGCGGGCGGTGATGGTTTGCCGACGGCGGCCGCTTGCGGGTGGCCAGAAAATCGCGCACGCGGGCGCCGGTCGTCTTGCGTGGCCGCGCTGCAAGGCCCGGAGCGAGTTCCCCGGAAATGTCGAGCGAGGCGCGCTCGCCGACATCGTCGTAGCTCTCCGCCAGCCAGTCGTCGGCGGCCGATCGGCCGAGATCGCGCAGATATTCAAGGAAAGCCCATTCGGCGTTGACCTTCGACGAGGCGGAGAGATCCTTGAACGCCTCGTCGGCGTCGATCCTGTGCATGCGGATCTGCCGATACTGGCCACGCTCAAGCTGGCCGCTCTCGATCAGTTCGTTGACGAAGGCGATGGCACGGAATTCGCGCAGCATCGCCGCGTTGAAGGTGATCTCGTCGATGCGGTTCTGGATTTCGCGGGCGGAGCGGGGGGCGCCCTCGCGTTCCACCGGGTTGATCTGTACCAGCAGCACGTCCTCGACCGGTGTCGCGTAGAAGAACGGATAGAGCGCGGGATTGCCGCCATAGCCGCCGTCCCAATAAGGCGTGCCGTCGATCTCGACCGCCTGGAATATTTGCGGCAGGCAGGCCGAGGCCATCACCGTGTCGAGTGTGATCTCACCCGTCTCGAACACGCGCAACTGGCCTGTCTCGACATTGGTGGCCGAGATGAACAGTTTCGGCCCCGTGCAGCGGCGCACAAGATCGAAGTCGATTTCTGCGCGGACCACATCGCGCAGCGGATTGTGGTTGAACGGATTGGCGCTGTATGGCGAGAAAATCCGCGAGAAGGCGTCGAACCACAGATAGCCCGGCGTGTTCTCGACCGACCAGTTGCCCCACAGCACGTCCCACGGCATCCGGCGAACGGGGCTGAAGCGGCCTTGCCGGGCAACCGCGCGCCAGAAGTCGTGAAGCTTTTCACGCGCGCCCTCGGCTCCATTGGTGGCCCAGCCATGCGCCAGCGCCACCGCGTTCATTGCGCCCGCGCTGGTGCCGGATATGGCGGCAATGTCCAGCCGCGCGTCTTCAAGCAGGCGATCAAGCACACCCCAGGTAAAGGCGCCGTGCGAACCGCCACCCTGCAGCGCTATGTTGACCGGTTTTTTGTCGGCCGATGTCGCGTCCGCGTTCATGTCGTGCTCCATGCCTCCCGGTCGCCTCCCGAAAGGTTGGAGATCCTATTGCGCCGTCCAGCCGCCATCGACTGAGAGCGTCGTGCCCGTGATCTGCGCCGCATCGTCGGAGCACAAAAAGGCCGTCGAGGCGGCGATCTGCTCGACGGTCGCGAACTGCTTCGACGGCTGCTTGGCAAGGATAACGTCGCGGATGGTGGTCTCGCGGTCGAGGCCCGTCTCTTTCGCGCGGTCCTCGATCTGCGTTTCGACGAGCGGCGTGAGCACGAAGCCGGGGCATACGGCGTTGCTGGTCACACCCTGACCTGCCAACTCGAGCGCGATGGTCTTGGTAAGCCCCACCACGCCGTGCTTGGCCGCGACATAGGCAGACTTGTTCGGTGAGGCCCGTAGCCCATGCGCCGATGCAATGTTCACGATGCGGCCCCAGCCGGACGCTTTCATGTGGGGGATCGCTGCCGCCGCAGTGTGGAAGGCCGAGCTCAGATTGATGGCGATG
This sequence comes from Neoaquamicrobium sediminum, assembly GCF_040970315.1. Classification (NCBI taxonomy): domain Bacteria; kingdom Pseudomonadati; phylum Pseudomonadota; class Alphaproteobacteria; order Hyphomicrobiales; family Phyllobacteriaceae; genus Neoaquamicrobium; species Neoaquamicrobium sediminum. Next base: position 76,729 of record NZ_JAZHFV010000004.1, read on the forward strand.
ATGGCATCCCAGCGTTCCGCAGGGAACTCGTCGACGGGGGCCACGAACTGGATGCCCGCATTGTTGACGAGAATATCGACCGTGCCGAAGCGCGAGACCGTCTTCTCGACCAGCATGCGGCAGTCGTCAGGCTTCGACATGTCCGCCTTGATGTAGACGGCTTCGGCGCCATGGCGCTCCGCCACGCCGGCGGCTATCGCATGGTCTTCCTGGCTGTCGGAATAGGAATTGATGACGACGGCACAGCCCTTGGCTGCCAGCGCCTCGGCTATGGCCAATCCGATGCCTGAGGTCGATCCCGTCACGATTGCCGTTTTTCCGGTCAGCATGGCTCTTCCTTCGCGTTTCCATTTCCCTTGCTGCAGATATATTGCAGCGCAGCATAAAATCCAACCGCACTCGCTCTTTGCGGCTGCGTCGCCTTTGTCATGTCAGATTTGGCGGATTGTGCTAGACGGGATCAAGGCATAGATATCGCCGCGAACAGGCGACAACGAGTTCGACCCGATGCAGCAATTCCTCGACCGCCCCCTTGCACGACGCCGTTCGGTCGGTGTCGCCGTCGGCGATGTCATCGTGGGAGGCGACGCCCCGGTCGTCGTTCAGTCGATGACCAATACCGACACGGCCGATATTGACGCGACCGTGGCCCAGGTGGCAGCACTCCACCGCGCCGGCTCCGAGATCGTGCGGATCACGGTGGATCGCGACGAGGCCGCTGCCGCCGTGCCCCGCATACGGGATCGCCTGGCGCGGCTCGGCTGCCACGTGCCGCTCGTCGGCGACTTCCACTATATCGGGCACAAGCTGCTGGCCGACCACCCGGATTGCGCCGAAGCGCTGGCCAAGTACCGGATCAATCCGGGCAATGTCGGCTTCAAGGAGAAGAAGGACCGGCAGTTCGGCGCCATCGTCGAGACCGCCATCCGCTACGACAAGCCGGTGCGCATTGGCGTCAACTGGGGCTCGCTCGACCAGGAGCTGCTGACGCGCCTCATGGACCAGAACCAGGCTCAGGGTTCGCCCATGACGGCGATCGAGGTGATGCGCGAGGCGATCGTGCAGTCGGCGCTGATTTCGGCGACGATGGCCGAGGAGATTGGCCTGCCGCGCGACAAGATCATCCTGTCGGCCAAGGTGAGCCAGGTTCAGGACCTTATCGCCGTCTACGTGGAGCTTGCCAAGCGTTCCGATCATGCGCTGCATCTGGGTCTCACGGAAGCGGGCATGGGCACCAAGGGCGTGGTCGCATCGTCGGCCGCCATGGGCATCCTGCTGCAGCAGGGCATCGGCGACACGATCCGCATCTCGCTGACGCCGGAACCCGGCGGCGACCGTACGCGCGAGGTTCAGGTCGCTCAGGAACTTCTTCAGACCATGGGCTTCCGCCAGTTCGTGCCGATCGTGGCGGCTTGTCCCGGTTGCGGCCGCACGACGTCGACGGTGTTCCAGGAGCTGGCCGCTACCATCCAGGATGATCTCCGGCGCAACATGCCGGTCTGGCGCGAGAAATATCCGGGCGTCGAGGAACTAAAGGTCGCCGTGATGGGATGCATCGTCAACGGCCCGGGCGAGTCCAAGCATGCCGACATCGGCATATCCCTGCCCGGCACGGGCGAGACGCCTTCGGCGCCCGTCTTCATCGATGGTCAGAAAGCCGCGACGCTGCGCGGCCCGCAGATCGCCGACGATTTCCAAAAGATGGTCGCGGAGTACATCGAGCAGCGCTTCGGCGCCGGCGGAAGGCAGGCGGCGGAGTAGGGCAGCCGGTCTAGGCGCTCAACGCTACCGCATCACTGCCGATCCATGCGTTGATCTTGGCGGCGAGCTTGTTGGGCGAAACCGGCTTGGACAGGTAGTCGTCCATGCCCGCTTCGATGCACATCTCACGGTCGTCCTTCAGCGCATGGGCGGTGACGCCGATGATCGGCGTACGGGTGCCCATGCCGACTTCCGCGCGGCGGATCGCGGCTGCCGCCTCCAGCCCGTTCATCTCCGGCATCGACACGTCCATGAGGATGAGGCGCGGCTTCAATGTGCGGTGCATCTCCACGGCCGTGCGTCCGTTGGAAGCGATCCTGTAGGCAAGGCCGAGGCCATCGAGGATCTGGCTGAAGACGAGCTGGTTCACCTCGTTGTCCTCGGCGACGAGAATGTCTAGCGGCCGGCAGCCGCCGGATCGAACGGAAGCAATCGGCCGATCGGGATTGCGGACGACCGGCTTGGGCGCGAAATTGTGGACAGCTTTAGGGCTGGCGGCAAGGCGGTCGCGTTTCGGCATCGCCTTTGCCTTCTGCATGATGGTGACGAGGGTCTCCAGCAGGGCGGAAGCGCGCGCTGGCTTGTTCAGATGCGCCGAAATCCCGGACTCTATCGTCAGGTGCCCGGTGATCGCCTGATCCACGGAAGTCAGGAGCAGGACAGGAATATCCCATGTCGCCGGATTCGCGGCGATCCTGCGGGCAACCTCAAGCCCGTTGATGCCGGGCATCTGATAGTCGAGAATGATGCAGTCGACACGAGCGCCGAGCTGTGTGGCGCGATCGAGGAACGCGAGGCCGACTTCGCCGTTTTCGGCGGCTGCGCAGTCGAAATGCCAGCTTCTGAGCTGCTCCAGAAGAATATCTCTGTTGACGCGGTTGTCGTCGATGACGAGCACGCGTGCCCCGGAAACATCGACTGGGACCGGCAGCGTCGGTTCAAGATCGGCGTGAACCGGCAGCGGGACCGTAAACCAGAAGGTCGAACCTTTGCCGAAGTCGCTCGAGACGCCCATCTCGCCGCCCATCAATTCGACAAGCCGCGAGGCGATGGCCAGCCCGAGACCGGTTCCTTCATGCCGGCGGGTGGACGAAGCGTCGACCTGGCTGAACTTCTCGAACACTTTGGCCAGCATGTCGTCGGGAATGCCGATGCCGGTATCCTCTACGCGGACGGTAACGTAGGCGGTGTCGCTTTCGACGTGACCGCTTACATCGACCAGCACGTGACCCTTCTCGGTGAACTTGACGCCGTTGCCGACAAGGTTCGTGACAATCTGGCGGATCCGTCCGACGTCGCCGACGACGCATCCCGGCAGGTCGGGATCGACCCGAACGATGAGTTCGAGATCCTTTTCGGCAACGCGCGTCGAGACTAGGGTTGCGACATCTTCAATCGCCTCGCCAAGACGGAATGGCGCAGGGTCGAGGCTAAGCTGTCCCGCGTCGATCTTCGAGAAGTCGAGAATGTCATTGATAATCGTCAGCAGTGCATTGCCGGACTTGAGGATCACATCGGCGAAGGTTTTCTGCCGGCTGTCCAGATCGGTGCGCACCAGCAATTCGGCCATGCCAAGCACGCCGTTCATCGGCGTCCTGATTTCGTGGCTCATATTGGCCAGGAATTCCGACTTGGCCCGGTCTGCCGATTCCGCTTTGATGCGGGCGGCTTCCATCGAGGCGTTCGCCTCGCGCAAATCGTCGTGCGCCTTGGCGATGTTGCGCATCATCGGCACGAAGACCCACAGGGTCGTGCCGACGCTGACCAGAAAGATCACCCCGGCCACTGCGTAGAGGATTTTTTCCAGCCAGCCGTAGCCCTTGATGGTGTCTGCGCGCAGTTCGGCGGTGATGCTGTCCAGATTTGGCCGGACACGCTCGCTGGCGATCGTCTGCATCTGGGTGAATACGCGCTGGGCGGCAGGCAGCGAATAGTCCGCGAAGAGATCGAGACGGTTCGCGAGCGTAACGACTTCAAGCACGTCCTGTTTGAGGGAGTCGGATTGACCTCCACCGTTCCAAAGCCGGATGATCGATTCCGGCGCCGTCAGGCCTTCGATCTCCGCAAGGACCGGCTTGAGATCGGCCTGATCACGAATGGGAGTGTCGAGCTGCGATTCGCCCACGGCGATTTCCGTGCCCGCAGCGCGTCCGAATGCCCTGTATGCCAGATCGAGACGGTCGATGGCCCCGTGAAGTTTGCCTTGCACGTCTGCCATGGCGGCACTGCCACCGGCGGCGGGGCGCGCTTGGGTGGAGGGAGGCAGTCCTACGTCGCCATTTCCGAGTTCTACGGAAACCGATCGTCGCGCCTTCTGGGCTGCGAGTTCAGACTTCAGGCGGGTCTGGTCCAGCATCAGCGCGTAATAAATGACCTCGCCGGTGGCCTCGCTCATTTCGCCGAGAACGGCGCCGAATTTGGCGCTGGTCTTGGCCTCGCCTGCCTGCCAGTTGATCAGCGCGGCGCCGATGCCGACAGCAAGCAGGAAGCCGGTCATGATGAAGATCAGACGGCCGCGCATATAAGCGCGTGTTACAGCAAACGACATTGACCCCGAAGACCCGTTACCCGACACACATCGCTCAAAATCGAGCAATCCGATTAAAGCGCTGTTAATCGAGGGAGTTTGGGCTTCAGAACGAACGCAGCGCGATGAATTGTGCGGCCTGACGCAGTGTCGCAGCGCGCTCGCCGAATGGTTCAAGCAACGCGTTTGCCTGGTCCACCAGTCCGGAAAGCTGTTGGCGCGTCCAATCGATGCCATGCAGGGCGACGAGCGTTGCCTTGCCAGCCTCGGCATCCTTGCCCGCTGCCTTGCCAAGTGCGGTGGCATCCGACGTGGCGTCCAGCAGGTCGTCTGCAAGCTGGAATGCAAGGCCGATCGCCTGTCCGAATTCAGCGAGCCGTTGCCGCTCCGGCTCCGCTGCCGCGCCGATAATCGCGCCTGCCTCGCAGGCAAAGCGTATCAGCGCGCCGGTCTTCATCGCCTGAAGCTTGATGATGCCCTGTTCGTCGGGTTTCTCGCGCTCCGCCTGCAGGTCGAGGGCCTGGCCTCCAGCCATGCCGCCCATGCCGGCTGCACGCGCAAGCAGGAGCACGAGCCGTGCGCGCGTTTCGGCGGGCAGCTCGGTCTCCTCGTCGGCAACGATGTCGAAGGCGTAGGTGAGCAGGCTGTCGCCGGCGAGAATCGCGGTTGCTTCGTCGAACGCCCGATGAACGGTCGGACGGCCGCGGCGGAGGTCATCATCGTCCATCGCCGGCAGGTCGTCATGGATCAGCGAATAGCAGTGAACGCATTCCAGCGCGGCAGCCACGCGCAGGGCCGCAAGCCCGTCGGAATCGAACAAGGCGGCGCTTTCCATCAGAAGGAACGGGCGCAGGCGCTTGCCGCCGCCCAGCACGCCGTGCCTGATGGCCTGCATCAGTTCCTCTGGCCGTGCAATCTCGCCCTCGCGAGGTTTGGAGGTCAAAAGCGCCTGCAGGCACTGCTCGACATTCCGTGCCCTATCGGCGAGCGCCATCTCGAAATCAGCGGGGGCGGTCATCTGTTCCATGGCGCGAGGCATGGGGGCAAATACAGCCCGCGTCAAGCGCTCCGCGGCGTTGCGCATTGCCCTTTGCGTCTGTATTCGGGAAAGATGAAGTGCGAGGCGCAAGGGTGGACAAGCCGACCACAGAGCCGGTTGTCGAGATCGAGCCGGAGATGAGGCGGAAACGCTGGAAGGGCGGGCGACAGCGCAGCCGGCTGAGCGTCTGGCTGCGCCGCGTTGTGCTTTTTGTCGTGGTGCTGGGCCTGCTGCCGGCGCTGCTGACGTTCGCCTATCTGCCGCCGGCCGTGCACCCGCTGTCAACGCTGATGATTAAGGACATCGTCACGCTGCAAGGATACGATCGACGCTGGACGCCTATCGATGAGATCGGCGACAGGCTCGTCCACTCGGTCATGATGTCGGAAGATGGACAGTTCTGCTCGCATGACGGTGTCGACCTCGCCGAGTTCAAGGTACTGCTTGAAGAGACGCTCGCCGGCGAGACGACGCGCGGCGGCTCGACCATTACGATGCAGACGGTCAAGAATCTCTATCTCTGGCACGGCCGATCCTACCTGCGCAAAGCGATCGAGCTGCCTTATTCGATCTACCTCGACATCGTGATGCCCAAGCGGCGGATCATGGAAATCTACCTCAACATCGCCGAATGGGGGCCGGGCATCTACGGGGCCGAAGCCGCCGCACAATACCATTTCGGCAAGTCGAGCAGCGAACTGACGTCGCGACAGGCCGCACTGCTGGCGGTGACGCTTCCAAGCCCGCTCACGCGTACGCCGGGCAAGCCGGGGGCGGGTCTGGAACGGCTCGCGCGCACCATCGAGCGGCGGGCCGGCCACGCAGGCGGCTACAATCAGTGCCTGCGTTAACGCGGCGCGCAAAAATTTGCGCGCCGGTGCTGGTCAAATCCGGCGCGTGAGTGTATAGGCACGCAACTTTCCTGGTTCTCGGCCGCGATGCGAGGCCCTTTTGTCGAGGGCGGCAGCGGCCGTTTGACCGAACACCGGAGCAGGACAATGGCTGTACCAAAAAGAAAGACCTCGCCGTCGAAGCGCGGCATGCGTCGCTCCGCCGACGCGCTCAAGGCCCCGACCTATGTCGAGGACAAGAATTCCGGCGAACTGCGCCGCCCGCACCACATCGACCTGAAGACCGGCATGTATCGCGGCCGTCAGGTGCTGGAGCCGAAGGAAGGCTGAGCGAAAGCTAGCCAATACACGGATTGAAAGGACCGGCCTCGCGCCGGTCTTTTTCGTTTCGGGCTGATCTATAGTTCCTTCGCCATCTCGCGCAGGCGGAACTTCTGGATCTTACCGGTCGAGGTCTTGGGGATTTCCGCGAAGATCACCGTGCGCGGGCATTTGAAGCGGGCAAGCAGCGCGCGGCAGTGTGCGATGATTTCCTCTTCGGTCGCGGTCCGGCCAGGCTTCAATTCCACATAGGCGACGGGTGTCTCACCCCATTTGTCGTCCGCGCGCGCCACAACGCCGCAGGACGCCACCGCCGGGTGCTTGTAGAGTGCATCCTCCACCTCGATGGACGAGATGTTCTCTCCGCCCGAGATGATGATGTCCTTGGACCGGTCCTTGAGCTGGACGTAGCCGTCGGGATGCATCACGCCGAGATCGCCAGAGTGGAACCAGCCGCCGGCGAAGGCTTCGTCGCTGGCTGCCTTGTTCTTCAAGTAGCCCTTCATGACGATGTTGCCGCGGAACATGACTTCGCCGATTGTCGTTCCGTCGGCGGGCGTTTCTTCCATCGTCTCCGGGTCCATGACGGTCAGGCCCTCGAGCGCAGCATAGCGCACGCCCTGGCGTGCCTTCCTGGCCGTGCGCGCGTCCTTGTCGAGCTGGTCCCAGTCGTCGTGCCATTCGTTGACGACGGCCGGGCCATAGGTCTCGGTCAGTCCGTAGAGATGCGTGACGGCGAAGCCGGCGTCGGCCATGCCGGACAGCACTGCTTCCGGCGGTGGTGCGGCCGCGGTGTTGAAGGTGACGGTCTGCGAGAAATCCCGCTTCTCGACGTCAGCCGCGTTGATCAGCGTCGACATGACGACCGGCGCGCCACACAGGTGTGTCACGCCATGGTCGGCGATGGCGTCGTACATGGCTCTGGCGCGGACCCAGCGCAGGCAGACATGGGTTCCGCCGGTGACTGCCAGCGTCCACGGAAAGCACCACCCGTTGCAGTGAAACATTGGCAGGGTCCACAGATAAACCGGATGCCTGCCCATGCCTGCATGGATCGTGTTGGCATATGCCATCAGCGCCGCGCCGCGATGGTGGTAGACGACACCCTTGGGATTTCCGGTGGTGCCCGACGTGTAGTTCAGCGCGATCGCATCCCATTCGTCGTCCGGCATCGCCCAGGCGAAGTCTTCGTCGCCGGATGACAGGAAAGCCTCGTAGTCGCTGTCGCCGATGCGCTCGCCCTTCGGATACGGTGCATCGTCGCCGTAGTCGGGATCGTCATAATCGATGACAAGCGGCTTGACCGTCGCCAGTGCAAGCGCCTCCTTCATCACGCCGGAAAATTCCCGGTCGACGATCAGTACCTTGGTTTCCGCATGGTCGAGCTGGAAAGCGATGATCGCCGCATCGAGCCGCGTGTTGAGCGAGTGCAGCACAGCCTTGACCATCGGCACGCCGTGATGCGCCTCCAGCATCGGAGGCGTGTTGGACAGCATGACCGAAACCGTGTCGCCCTTGCCGATGCCCTTGCCTGCAAGCGCGGAGGCCAGCCTGAGCGAACGCCGCCAGAACTCGCGATAGGTGGTGCGCGATGCGCCGTGGACGATGGCGACCTGTTCGGGGAAGACCTTTGCCGCACGCTCCAGATAGGTAAGCGGCGTCAGCGGCTGGTAGTTCGCGGCGTTTTTCTCAAGGCCGAGCGCGTAGGGATTGGTCATGCGGAGCTCCTTCACGCTGCGATTATGCACACGGCGCGGCGGCGGTCATCAGGGTTGCGCCCATATCTCGAAGGCGCCGTCCCACACCAGCTTGGCGCCGACGATCAGCACCATGCCGTACATCAACGGATAGAAGATTTCCGGCTTCATGCGGCGAACGATCCACGCGCCGGCAAGCGTCGCCAGCGGAGCGATGGGCATGAGCACCAGCGAGGCGGTGACATTAGTGGCATCGAACTGGCCGAGGGCGAAATAGGGGATCAGCTTCACCGCATTGACGACGGCGAAGAAGATGACGCTGGTGCCGACGAAAAGTGCGGGCCGCTGGCCGAGCGGCAGGGTATAGACCTGATAGGGCGGGCCGCCTGCATGGGCGACGAAGCTGGTGAAGCCGCTGACGATGCCCCAAAAGCCCGCCCGCGCGGGACTGTGATCCGTCGGCCGCTCGACGGTCGCCATCCCCTGCGTTGCCCAGCGGGCGAAGAACGCGATCGCGACGAGCCCGACGATAAGCCGTACGGCGCCGGTGGTCACCACCGCCGCCGTCAGCCAACCAAGCCCGATGCCGAGCATGGCCGCCGGCAGCATCAGCTTCAGCGTCACGGGGTCTCGTTCGCCGCGCCACGTCCACAGCGACACGACGTCCATGACGACGAGGATCGGCAGCAGGATCGCCGCAGCCTGGACGGGGGACACCACCAGAGCCATCAGCGGCACGCCGATCAGCGCCATCGCGCCGCCCAGTCCGCCCTTCGACAGGCCGACGAGCACCACCGCCGGAATGGCGGCAGCATAGAACCATGGATCGGAAAGCAGCGGGACCATTGCGGGCGGGAACAAGCCTTTCGCCGCAAGCCATAGCCGCTGCAACTGGCTTTGGCGAGGCCCAGCATGCGCCAAAAGAAAAGGCGGCCGCGAATGCGACCGCCTTTCTGAAACTGCGTGACTTGTGCTTCGCGAAGGCTCCTCGCTACGCTCGGAGACTTGTCACCCTTGGGGCTGGGGCTCCATGCCGGCGTCGGGCTCTTCGCCACCCTTTTTCTTGTCGTCCTTGCGGGCACCGGCCTTCGGCACGGTGGAACCACGCGACGGCGGGGTGTCGTCGCCGAGATCGCGCGCGGGCTTCTCGCCCTTGATGATCGCCTTGATCTCGTCGCCCGAAAGCGTCTCGTATTCGAGCAGCCCCTCGGCGATGGCGAGCCACGCGTCGCGATGCTCCTTGAGGATACGATGCGCTTCCTTGTAAGCCTCGTCGATCAGGCGGCGCACTTCCGCGTCGATAAGCTGGGCCGTTTCCTCCGACACGTTCTGCTGGCGCGCGACGGAATGGCCGAGGAAGACCTCTTCCTGATTGTCGCCGTAAGCGACATGGCCGAGCTTGTCGGAGAAGCCCCAGCGCGTGACCATCGCACGTGCGAGCTTGGTCGCCTGGTCGATGTCGGAGGCCGCGCCAGAGGTGATGTTTTCCTTGCCGAACTTGATTTCCTCGGCAACGCGCCCACCCATCATGATGACGAGACGCGAGATCATGTATTTGTAGCTCATGGAGTAGCGATCGCCCTCCGGAAGCTGCATGACCATGCCGAGTGCGCGGCCGCGGGGGATGATGGTCGCCTTGTGCAGCGGATCGGCCGAGGGGACCTGCAGCGCGGTGATGGCGTGGCCTGCCTCGTGATAGGCGGTCAGCTCCTTCTCGGCCTGCGTCATGGCGTTGGAGCGTCGCTCCGCGCCCATCATGATCTTGTCCTTGGCGTCCTCGAACTCCAGCATCGTCACGAGGCGCTTGTTACGGCGCGCGGCCATCAGGGCGGCCTCGTTGACGAGGTTCATCAGATCGGCACCGGAGAAGCCCGGCGTGCCGCGCGCGAGAACCTTGAGGTCGACATTCGGCGCCAGCGGCACGTTGCGCACATGCACCTTGAGGATCTTCTCACGGCCGATGATGTCCGGGTTGGGCACGACCACCTGGCGGTCGAAACGGCCCGGACGCAGAAGTGCGGGATCGAGCACGTCGGGCCGGTTGGTCGCGGCGATGAGGATGATGCCCTCATTGGCCTCGAAGCCGTCCATCTCAACCAGAAGCTGGTTCAGCGTCTGCTCGCGCTCGTCATTGCCGCCGCCGAGCCCGGCGCCGCGATGGCGGCCGACCGCGTCGATTTCGTCGATGAAGATGATGCAGGGCGCATTCTTCTTGGCCTGCTCGAACATGTCGCGGACGCGGCTCGCGCCGACGCCGACGAACATCTCGACGAAGTCCGAACCGGAGATCGTGAAGAACGGCACGTTGGCTTCACCGGCAACGGAACGCGCAAGCAGCGTCTTACCGGTTCCGGGAGGGCCGACGAGCAGCACGCCGCGCGGAATCTTGCCACCAAGTCGCTGGAACTTCTGCGGGTCGCGCAGGAACTCGACGATTTCCTCCAGGTCCTGCTTGGCCTCGTCGACGCCCGCCACATCCTGGAAGGTGACGCGTCCGTGGGCCTCGGTCAAAAGCTTGGCCTTGGACTTGCCGAACCCCATTGCCCGGCCGGAGCCAGACTGCATCTGGCGCATGAAGAATATCCATACGCCGAGTATGAGGATCATGGGCAGCCAGGAAATCAGGTAACCGAAGATCGAATTGGAGCCATCGGTTTCCGGACGCGCGTTGATCGTGACGCCGCGCTGCTCAAGCCGCTCGACCAGCGAGGGATCACCTGGCGAATAGGTCTGGAACCCGCTGTTGGAGTCGCCGTAGGTGCCGGAAATCCGGCTGCCCGAAATAGTCACCGTGTTGACGCGGCCCGATTCAACTTCCTGCAGGAACTCCGAATAGGGAATCTCTCGCGATACGCCACGCTGCTGTGGCGCCTGGAACAGATTGAAAAGTGCGATCAGCAGGACGGCAATGATCGCCCAGAGCGCGAGGTTGCGATAATTCGGATTCATCGTGTTTCCCGTTGGTGTCCGGCCGGGCGAGCCATCACGGACACTGGTCCCATTGAGCAAGTGCTGCGACTAACATAGGCAGCGGCCCCAGCCTTGCCAAGCGCAACTAAGGCATGCGGTTAAGCATCGGCGTCAATGTGGTTCTTCCAAGGCGAGGGGGGCAGGGTGTGGCGAGCAATCACACGGCGGAGTGCCTGTGCTGCGGTGAGATCGAATTCGGGCAGGAAGTGCGCGAAAAGTGCCTCGACGGGCAACGCCGAGATGCCCAGGGCATCGGCATCGCCGCTGTCCGCCACGCCAACCATCCGGTCTCCGCGAAATATGCAGGGTTCGGCGGAAAATGCCGCTCGAACAAGACTTTCCGGTATGTCGGAGCGGCTTGCGGCATCGGCAGTCGGCCCCGCTTGGCGGCAAGCGCTGACCTGCAGTCCCATGGCCTCGTTCTTCACCGCGATACGCCAGCGTCCATCCCATAAAGTCGGTGTCGCAGACAGTTGCGTGACAGGCAGGTTGCGGTTCTCGCGCCTTATCCAGACGCCCGACTTTCGCGCGTCGACCAGCGCGCGCGACAATGCGACGCGCAAGGGGCCGGCTGCGAGGCGGCAGGCGAGAGTGGTCGCACGATCGTGATCGGGCAGGCGAGGCGTGCCTCCGGCAACGGCCAGGAAGATGCGCAGCGCATGGGTCGCCGCGTTGCTGCCGTCGAACATCTCCGGGTCGAGGCGGAAAAGCCCGCGCGCCGGCATGGTCACGAACCGAGCGATCAGCTTCGCGGCCTGTCGGCCAAGCTCGGCCCGCGCCTTTCCTGCCCTTGCGGCCTGATCGGCGAGGGCCCGTACCTCGTTATCTTCGAGAGCGGCGCGAACCCTGACGCGTTCGTAGCGCCGGTTGTCGTTGGTGGGATCGTCGATCCAGTGAATGCCGGCGGCGGCGAGATGGTCTCGCAGCGCCTGCCGGCGGACCTGCAGCAGTGGTCTGACGAGCCAGATGCGCTCGTCATAAAGTGTCGCGCGCGCCATGCCGGCGAGACCTAGCCCTTCGCCGCGTCGTGCACGCATGGCGACTGTCTCGGCCTGGTCGTCCATCGTGTGGGCGATAAAGACCGTATCCGCGCCAACGTTATCGGCAGCCTCTGCCAGCAGGCGGTAGCGCGCCTCGCGGGCAGCGGCGATCAGGCCCGTCCGGGGTTTGTCGCCGGTCCAGACCATCGTCCTGTGCTCGACGCCGATCTTTTGGCACAAGGTCGCCACGGCGTGCGCCTCGGCGGCGGCTTCCGTGCGCATGGCATGATCGACCGTCACGGCAAGTACGCGGACAGCTGGTGCCCGCAGGTCGAGGAAATTCTTGAGAAGAAGGAGGAGGGCGAGGGAATCGCTGCCGCCGGAAACGGCTATGACCAGGCTCTGCCGTTGCGAGAGAGCGAGATCGCCAAAGATGCGATCGAGGTCGAGCGCCATTGGCCGCTCGTCAGCAGGAGGCCAGGGCCTGTTCCTGCTTTATGCGCTCGCGCAGCGCGTCGGTCGTATTCGGATAGCGCTGCAGCACTTCAGTGAACGTGGCGCAGGCGACATCGCGCTGGTTCAGCGCAGCCAGTGAAACGCCGAGCTTGAAAAGCGTGTCGGGCGCCTTGCGTGCCTGCGGATAGTCGCGGCTGGCCGCTAGAAAGATTTCGGCCGCCTCGCGCGGCTTCTGTTGTGCCAGCAGTGCCTCGCCCAGCCAGAAATGCGCGTCCGCTGCGTGCTCGCTGTCCGGATACTGGGCCAGCAGATCGCGGAAACCGGTTTCGGCAGTGCCGTAGTCGCCGGAGAGGATGAACTCGTAGGCGTTGCGGTAAAGCTCGTCATCGCCGCCGCTGCCGCTCGGCAGCGCGGCGACCGTCGTGTCCTGATCGGTCTGTTCCGGCAGACCGGCGCCGGTCGCATTGCCGTTCTCATCGAAGGTGATGGTGCCGAAGGTGCGCGGCGGCGCGCCTGTCACCGTGCTGCCGTCTTCAACGCGCGGCGCAGCAGCGTAAAAGTCATCGTCGCCACTACCCCCGGAGCCGCGGCTGCCAGAGTTTTCGCCGGCCGCGGCGCGATCCTGCCTAGGGGCTGCGCCTCCGGCGTCGGAACGCTTCTGCTCCAGCTCCTGGAAACGAATCTCGTTGTCTTCCTGCATACGGCGGAGCTGGTCCTGCATCTGCAGGATCTGGAAATTCAGTTCTTCCAGAGTGCCGGTGAGCTGGCGCACCTGCTCTTCAAGCTGCGCGACGCGCGGATCCGTCACCTGGGCGTATTGCACAAGCTCGGCGCGGGGCGCGGGTTGTGCTGCACCGGGCAGGCGCAGCGACGGCATCGAAAAGGCGGTCGCGGGCGCTGCAGTCGACGTCGGGACGCTTGCTGCGACGTCGCGCGCCTGTGCGGCCCCCGACAGCATGATCGGCAGCGCCACGATGCCACCGAGGAAGGTTCTCAGGAACATGTCAGGTCTCTTCACCTTTGGCTCTTTCGCTGGGTCTAGTGGTCGATCTTGGCCCTTTTATCAGGACCGCCGAGTTCGGCCAAATTTTGTTTCGGGTAATGCAAAAGAGGCGGCCTTGAAGGCCGCCTCCCGCATTTCTCGACGCATATCGGTCCGGTTCAGCTTCCGGCGCCGTTCAGCACTGTGACGGCGCGACGGTTCTGCGACCAGCAGGAGATGTTGTCGCAAACGGCAACCGGGCGTTCCTTGCCGTAGGAGATGGTGCGGATGCGGTTTGCCGCGACGCCGCGTGCGACAAGGAAGTCGCGGGCTGCTGCCGCGCGGCGCGCACCCAGAGCAAGGTTATATTCGCGGGTTCCGCGTTCGTCGGCATGGCCTTCGACGGTGATCGCGTAGGTGCCGTACTGGTTCAGCCACTGGGCCTGACGGCTCAGGGTCTGCTGGGCGTCCGCGCGGATCAGGGAGGAGTCGGTGTCGAAGAAGATGCGGTCTCCGATATTCACCGTGAAGTCCTGGCTAGACCCCGGGGTCGCGGAGCCGGCGCCGCCGAGGCCGAGATCGCCGGGATTGTTCGGCGTCTGCTTGTTGGCGCAGCCGGCAATCGCCAGCATGGCGATCAGCACAATGGCGGCAGGGTTACGTGTGATGGCTGCGATACGGCGCATGCCGCCTCTCCTTCGCAATTTATTGAATGTGGTGAACGTCTAGTAACCATGTCGCGGTTAACTTGCGCTCAACAAACAGGGTTAACGATGTCCTAATGGCCCGTCCGTGCCATGCCGATTCAGACCGTCGACTCACCAGCATTGTCGCGCACACTAGGCCGAAATGCGGCGGAAACGCGGCGTTTTGACGGGAAGGCGGTTCGACACCGCCTTCCGTTCCACGGCTTCCATTAGTCGAGCAGGGGTGACCATGCCGGGTCTGAGGCGAAGTTCGGCGTCGGTATCGACTGCTCGTTACGACCGGTCAGGTCGATCGAGAAGAGACGGGGTCCACCGCCGCCCGCAGCTTCGCGGAAGAACATGAGAACACGCCCATTCGGGGCCCAGGTCGGCCCTTCCTGAAGGAAGCCGGAGGACAGGATGCGCTCACCGGAGCCGTCGACACGCATGACGCCGATCTGGAACTCGCCGCCCGTCTGCTTTGTGAAGGCGATGAGATCACCGCGCGGCGACCACACCGGCGTCGAGTAGGTTCCGTCGCCGAAGGAGATGCGCTGCGGGTTCGAGCCGTCTGCGCCCATCACGTAGATGTGTGGGCGGCCGCCACGGTCCGAAGTAAAGACGACCCGGTTGCCGTCCGGCGAGTAAGAGGGGGAGGTGTCAATCGAGTTGGAGCTGGTCAGGCGCGTGGTGGTGCGGCTGCGCAGATCCATCGTGTAGATGTTGGAGTTTCCGTCGTCGCGCAGGAGGCTCATGATTACCTTCTGCCCATCTGGCGAAAAGCGCGGGGCGAAGGTCATGCCGGGGAAATTGCCGACAAGTTCGCGCTGTCCCGTCTCGATCTGCAGCAGGTAGACCTGCGGCTGACCGCTTTCGTAGGACATGTAGGTTATTTCCTGCCGGTTCGGCGAGAAGCGCGGGGTCAGAACGATCGATCGTCCGTCAGAGAGCGCACGTTGATTGGCGCCGTCCTGGTCCATGATCGCCAGACGCTTGACGCGCTGGTTCTTGGGGCCGGTTTCCTCGACGAAGACCACGCGCGTGTCAAAATAGCCTTTCTCGCCAGTCAGCCGCTCGTAGATGGCGTCGGCGATGATGTGGGCGACGCGCCGCCAGTTCGTTGGGTTGGCGAAGAACTGCTCGCCGACCAGCTGCTGACCCGCGAAGGTATCCCATAGGCGGAATTCGGCGCGCAGCCTGCCGTCGGCTTCCTTGGTAACGCGCCCGGTGACGATGGCCTGCGCGTTGATGACCTTCCAGTCATCGAAGCGGGGTGCAACATCAGGGTTGGCCACGGTCTCGATGAATGCAGCCTTATCGATCGGGGCGAACAGGCCGGAGCGTTTCAGATCCGCGGTGATGACCGCCGAGATCTCCTGCCCGATGGCGTCCGACGACACGAAATCGGTGATTGCCACCGGCAGAGGCTCGACCACGCCCTGCGTGATGTCGATCTCGAGCACGGCGCGTGCGGGCTGCGAGGCGGCGAGCGCGAGGCCGGCTGCCAGCATTCCGATCTTGAATAGGTTTGTCAGGGATTTCATCATTCGTTTGGCCTCATGGGTCCGATAGGGCTCATGCCGGTTTGATGGCGTTCCATTCAGGTCAGAACATGTCACGTGGGTCGAAGTTCACGACGACTTCCGACCAGGTGTTGTATTTGTCACTGGGAAGCTGGAAGCCGCGCTGGCTGCAGATGCGGATGGCGCGCGTGGTGCTTTCATCGAATTGCCGGTTGCCGCTTGCCTTCTCGATAACCGGGCTCCCCTCAAGGGTGCCCGAGGGGTCGAGACGGAACCGAACCGTGGTCTGCAGGTCAGATGAGCCTTCTGCTCCCACCGGCACGTTCCAGCAACTGCGCAGCTGGGCGATGATCGCATCGCGCTCGGTCTGGGTGAGCTGAGCGCCGGTGGTTTCCCGGCCGCCGAGCGCCGCCTGTTCATTCGAGCGCTGCGCGCCGCCGCCCGACGCGCGATCGCGGTTGAGTAGGGCGGCAACCTGATCCTCGAGGTTCTCGGAGTCGCGGTCGCTGGCGGCGGCCTGCTGACGCTGCTCCCTCTGGCGCTCGGGTTCGCGACGTTCCGGTGTGCGTGCGGCCTGTGCCTGCGGCGGCTGCGGACGCGACTGCGGGGTGGGCGCGCTCGTGGGCAGGCTCACGCTTTCTGTCGCGGGAGCCTCGGCGACCTCGGTTTCCGGTACCGGATCAGGCGCGACTTCCTGCTGCGGGCGAGGCTCGGGAGCAACCTCGGTGGTCGGCACCGGTTCGGGGCGTTCCGGTTCGGCCTGAGGCTCTGGTTCGGGGGCCGGCTCGGGTGCGGGCGTCGGAGGGGTCGGCGCGGGAGGCGGTGCCTCGGCCGTTTCGACGGGCCGCGGCCGCGGGTCGGGTGTCGGCGGCGCGGTCGTGTCGACCGTGTTGTCGCCAACGCGCTGCGCATCCTCGACGACATCGGTCCGTGTGGTTGGCGTGGGCGCGGGACGCTCGGCGGCGGGCGCCTCGCGTTCGCCCTGTACGCTTTGCGCGAACTCGGCCATGGGGACGATGTCGACCGGGAAGGACTCGACGTCGGCAACCTCCATCGGACGCGGCGACGACAGCGTGAAGAGCCCGAAGCCCAGCACGACCGTATGCAGCACCAACGATGTCGTCAGCCCGGCCTTCATGCCTTTCAGCTATCCTGTTCCTGCAGCGTCACGAGGCCCAGGTTGCGGTAACCTGCCGACGAGATGCGCGCCATGACGCGCATGACGGTGCCATAATCGGCATCGCGGTCACCGCGCACGAAAATACGCTCCTCGTAACCCGTCTGAGCGATCGCCTGCAGCTTGGGAACGATCTCGTCGATCGCGATCTCGGTTTCCTGAAGGAATATCTGACCTTCGCGATTGACCGATACGGTGATGGGCTGCGTCTCAGCATTCAGAGCGCGGGCCTGCGTTTCGGGCAGTTCGATTGGCACGCCGACCGTAAGCAGGGGTGCTGCGACCATGAAGATGATGAGCAGCACCAGCATCACGTCCACGAACGGCGTGACGTTGATCTCCGACACGAGCTTATGATGTCGCCCGCGTCGTCTGTGGCCGCGTCCACCGCGTCCGCCGGTCTGGCCGATTGACATTCCCATGGAACCCGCTCCTAAGCCGCCGCCCGCGTGACGACCTTTTCATCGATTTGCCGCGACAGTATGGCCGAGAACTCGTCGGCGAAGCCTTCCATACGCAGCCCGATCTTGCCTGCGTCGGACGACAGTTTGTTGTAGGCGATTGTCGCGGGAATAGCCGCCAGCAGGCCGAGTGCAGTGGCCAGAAGAGCTTCGGCGATACCGGGCGCGACAACGGCGAGGTTGGTGGCCCCGGAACCCGCGATCGCCTGGAATGAGGTCATGATGCCGATGACGGTGCCGAACAGCCCGATGAAGGGTGCGGCGGAACCGACGGAAGCTAGGAAGCCGAGCCGCCCTTCCAGACGCTCCATCTCGCGCGTCAGTGCCAGGTCCATCGCCTTGTCGATGCGGGTCTGGAGGCTGAGCGGCGATTTCACGCCCTTTTCGAAGCTCTTCTTCCATTCACGCATAGCGGCGACGAAGATCGAGCCCATGCCGGTCGTCTTGCGTTCAGAAAGCGACCGGTAGAGATCTTCGAGCGACTGTCCCGACCAGAAAACCTCCTCGAAGCGGCTCAGCGAAGCGCGCATGCGACCGTAGGAGAGCAGCTTGTCGACGATGATGGCCCAGGTCCAGACCGATGCAGCGATAAGGCCGATCATCACCAGCTTGACAACCCAGCCGGCCTGCATGAACAGGGCCCATATGGAGTGGTCGCCGCCGGGCGCGGCAAGAGCCATTTGTTCCATGAATCCTTAGTCCCTAAAGAGTGTCGGGCATTCGCCAGCGGCTGCCCGTGCGCATCATTCCCTATCGACCTCGGTCCGTCGTCGGTCCGAACTCGCCCTCAATGCGCGGTTTCGGCCTTTTCCGGGCCAAATTTGGTGAAACGAAGGCGCGCCGAATTCACGCGATGTTCACCACGATCTTGATGGACCGTTAAGGTTAAGGATCTGTTATGCGGGTCTGCTCAGGAGCGCGGCATGAAGGCGGCTACCCATTCCCTGGGAAATCTGCGCGGCCGGCCGCTCTCGGAGATGATCGCAGCCTCGACTATTGCCTCGACCAGCAGCTCCTCGCCGCGCTTGAGTTGTTGCGCCATTAAGATACGCGCGCCGGACACCTTTTCGGTGCGGGTTTCCACACTCAGGATGTCGTCGATGCGGGCAGGGGCCCGGAAATCGATTTCCATGCGCTTGACCACCCAGACAAGCTTTTCGCCATGCTTGCCGTCGGCGAGCTCGGTATGATGCACGCCGGCAAGGCGCAGGAAATCGGAGCGGCCGCGCTCGAAGAATTCCAGATAGCGGGCATGATAGACGACGCCGGAGAAATCCGTGTCGGCATAATAGACCCGCGCGTCGAGGCGATGCCCGTAATCGGTCAGTTCGCCGGAGAGCCCGACGGGTATTGTTTCGCTAGCGCTCATTCTTCCTGAAACAGGTTTATCTGCTGCTGGGCGATGTTGGCAGGCGCATCCAGCCCCAGATGACGCCATGCATTGGCGGTGAGCACACGACCGCGCGGCGTGCGCTGGATGAAGCCCTGCTGGATCAGATAGGGCTCGATGATGTCCTCGATCGCGTCGCGTGGTTCGGAAAGGCCGGCCGCGATCGTTTCGATGCCGACCGGCCCGCCGCCGAAATTGCGGGCGATCATGCCAAGATAGCGCCTGTCGAGATTGTCGAGGCCGAGCGCGTCGACCTCGAGTCGCGTCAAAGCCGCATCGGCCACCTTGCGGTCGACAACCTCGGCGCCGGCGACGGAGGCGAAATCCCGCACGCGCCGCAACAGGCGACCGGCGATACGCGGGGTGCCACGCGCGCGCCGCGCAATCTCGGTGGCACCATCGTCGTCCATCGCCAACGACAGGATGCGGGCCCCGCGCCGCACGATCAATTCCAGTTCCTCGACTGTATAGAAGTCGAGCCGCACCGGAATGCCGAACCGGTCACGCAGCGGGTTGGTGATGAGCCCCAGGCGGGTGGTGGCGGCGACAAGCGTGAAGCGTGCGAGATCGATCTTCACCGACCGCGCAGCCGGTCCCTCGCCGATGATGAGATCGAGCTGAAAGTCCTCCATTGCAGGATAGAGGATTTCTTCCACTGCCGGGTTGAGACGATGGATTTCGTCGATGAATAGGACGTCGCGGTCCTCGAGATTGGTCAGAAGGGCCGCAAGGTCGCCCGCCTTGGCGATGACGGGGCCAGAGGTCGAGCGAAAATTGACGCCCAGCTCGCGCGCCATGATCTGCGCCAGTGTGGTCTTGCCGAGGCCCGGCGGACCGACGAACAGCACGTGGTCGAGCGCCTCGCCGCGATTCTTGGCGGCTTCGATGAAGACTTTGAGGTTGGCGCGCGCCGCCGCCTGGCCGACGAATTCGTCAAGCGACTGCGGACGTAGCGTCTGCTCGACGTCCTCGCCGCGCTTTTCTGCCGATATGAGACGGGGGGCGGTGTTCATGGCTTTTTCATTTCACGCGGCGCGCTTCGGCACAAGCCTGCTCACCGCGCCAGTTCCTTCAGCCCGAGCCGGATGAGCTTGGCCGCATCCGCATCCTCGCCGGCGGCTTTCATGGCAGCCGCGACGGCGTTTGCAGCCATGTCGCGCGAGTAGCCGAGATTGGTCAGCGCCGAGATCGCGTCGGCAATCGGCGCCGGCGCCACGCCTTCGCCGATCTCCTGCTTGAAGCCGATCGTGCCGGATGCATCGCCTGCGAAGGCGGGCGCCTTCGATTTAAGCTCGGTGACGATGCGCTCGGCTACCTTCTTGCCGACGCCCGGCGCCCTGGCCACCATGGCGATGTCGCGCAGCGCGATCGCGTTGGCGAGTTCCGAAGGCGACAGGGTCGACAGCACCGCCAGCGCGACCTTGGCGCCGACGCCCTGGACATTGTTTTGCAGCAGGCGGAACCACTCCCGCTCTAGCACCGTCGCGAAACCGTAGAGCCGGATCATGTCCTCGCGCACATAGGTCTCGATGAAGAGCACGGCCGCCTCGCCCCTGCCGGGCAGCGCCGCCAGCGTACGAGCCGGGCAATAAGCAACATAGCCGACGCCGTGAACGTCGATAATGCAGTGATCCTCGTCGATCTCGTCGACCGTTCCCTTGAGCTTGCCGATCATCCCCGCCACCCGCTCGTTGTTTTAACCGGCCGCCGCAAGTGCGGCCGCCGCCAGCCGCCCCGTCACGCTCTGGCGATGGTGAACATGGCAGATGGCGATGGCGAGCGCATCCGCCGCATCGTCGCTGTCGAAGGACGCTCGCGGCATCAGCACGCGCACCATCATATGAATCTGCTTCTTGTCGCCATGGCCGACGCCGATCACCGCCTTCTTGACGGCGTTGGGTGCATATTCCGAAACCTGCAGGCCGGCCAGCGCCGGCACCAGCATCGCGACGCCGCGCGCCTGGCCGAGCTTCAGCGTCGCGGTCGCGTCCTTGTTGACGAATGTCTGCTCGACGGCCGCCTCGTGCGGCATCTGCCCGTGCACGATTGCAGACAGACCGTCGTGGATCTGACGCAGGCGAGATGCGAGGTCGTCCTTGTCGTTCGAGCGCACCGTGCCGGCCGCGACAAAGCGCAGCGTGTTGCCCTGTGCCTCCACCACACCCCAGCCGGTGCGGCGCAGGCCGGGGTCGATGCCGATGACGCGAATCGTGTCGTTCATGATGTCACCCTAGTCCGATCATCGGGCAATGCCATGGAAAAGTGAACAAACCGGCAACAAATGGCAGGGCTGTGTGCTGGACCAGCGTTGCGGTTCCCCCCTTGTACTGTCTCTATGCGGTCTCGGGCTGTATCGCCTTGCCGCAACTTCCGATCGCATACAGCCGGACAAGATGAACCTTCCGCCGCTCGACCTTTCAATGATGACCCTGCTGGCAGTCGTGCTCGTTGCCGGCGTTGCCAAGGGACTGTCCGGCTTCGGCACCGGCATGATCGTGGCTCCGGTGGCGGGTGCCTTGTATGGGCCGAAGGCGGCCCTGGTCATTATCGTCATCATCGACTCGCTGCCATCCGTGCCTGTCACGGTGCCGGCGCTGCGTATCGCGCGCTGGCAGGAAGTGCTGCCGGTCACGCTTGGACTGTTCCTTCTGTTCCCGGCGGGCATCTGGCTGCTGACACATGGCGACGAGACGGTGCTGCGCTGGATGATCTGTGGCGCAATCCTATGCTGTGTCTTCGTGTTGTGGACGGGCTGGCGCTATAAGGGCCCGCGCAACCGGCTCACTTCGCTGGGCGTTGGCGGTGTGGCGGGCGTGCTCTCCGGCGTGGCGTCGATACCCGGCCCGCCCGTCATCGCCTACTGGATGGCGAGCGGGATCCCGGCCACCATCATCAGGGCCAACCTGCTGTCGCTGTTCCTGCTCGGGGAGTTCGTCTCGATCGGCAATCTCTGGTTTGCCGGGCTGTTCCAGCGAGACATCGTCACGCTGGGGCTGCTGGCTGCGCCTGCCTATTTCGTCGGCATTCTTGCCGGCTGGGCGATGTTTTCCCGAGGCGGCGAGTGGCTCTACCGGATGGTGACCTTCGCGCTCGTCGTCATGGCGGCGCTGCTGGCGCTGCCCGCCTTCGATAGCGTTTTCGATGCAATTGCCCGCCAACTGGCCGGATAGCGACTACCCGCGGGCAAAAGCCGTGTGCAGCAGATTGATCTGGTCAGACACCGGGTTGCCGCGCTGCGGGGCCACGTAGCGCTGGCTCGCCGACTCGCCGTAGATCTCGTCGTCCATACGACGCACCAGCGCCTGAAGACGCAGCGAATGATCGACGATCGTGCGGAAAGTGTCCGGCAATTCGGTCCAGCCAGCCGTGTCGGTCGGTGCTGAGGTCGTGTCGAGCCGTACCTTGGCCTTCTCGGCGGCCACCTGGTCGCGGGTCATCTCACCGGAGTTCGCAGCGCGCTGGAGCAGCAGCCACGAGGCAATCTGCATCAGCCGTGTCGTCAGCCGCATCGACTCTGCAGCGTATAGTGTCGCGCCGACGCGCGTCAGCGTCTTTGCGGCCGCTCGGCCTTCACCGTCGAGATATTCGGCAGCCCGTTCAACCAGCGTCATGCCTTCGTTGTAGAGGGGCTTGAAGGAATTGGAAAAGACGCGCCTCTCGGCGAGCTTGATCGTGTTGGTTTCCCCGTGACCCTGCTCTTGCATGACCTGCACCCCGCGAATTTACTGACGCTGCATTCCCTCGTCCGGCGGTCCCGGCTCTCGGTCGCCGGTGCCTAAACGATATCGACCGGACTTTGATCCCTCGGCCTTCCGAAGGCAAGCACGTGTTTAACGAAAGGTTAACGCGGTCGAGATGGCGGAAATAAGGGAACCGGGCATAAAAAAAGAGCCGCAAAGGCGGCTCTCAGGAGTTAACAGGGAGGCGTCAAACGGAGTGGCCCAGCCACTCGGTAAGAATCCAGATCACTGGATGCACACAGTAATGCCATGTAAAGCTTAATCGAAGCTTAACAGGATGGTTAATTTTGATCGAAACTGTATCGATCCGGAACAGATCAACGCTGCGGCACGCCTCATCATAAGTGTCTGGAAGCGGGTGATTCGTGGTCTCTCGCCTGAAGCAGATGCTTGACCGCGCAGCGGTTTTTCGCGCTACAAAGTAACCCACGTGTCCGGAGCCCGCCATGTTCGCCCATATCCCGCTGATGATCGTTCCCTTCGTCGTCTTTAACCTCGGCCTTGCGGGGCTGTTCGGCGACCTCGGCGACCCGTGGCAGGCGGAGATGTTCTCGCTGACCATGCTCTCGGGCGGCATATGGGCCATGAGCATCGCCGATATGATCGTGCTGCTTGCGCTGGCGCTGCTGTTCGTCGAGATCGTCAAGGCGACCCGTACGTCGAACGCTTCCGTGGTCGACCACCTGCTTTCAACCTTCGTTTTCGTGGCGTTCCTTGTCGAATTCCTGCTTGTGCGGCAGGCGGCCAGCTCGCTGTTCTTCATCCTGATGGCGATTACGTTGGTCGACGTTCTGGCAGGGTTCGCAGTGTCGCTCCGTGCGGCCTCGCGCGACGTGAATTTCCGCTAACAGGCCGGAGCTGAGCATGCGCGATTTCGACCAACCCGGACGGTCACCCGTCATCGCGGAAAACGGCATGGCGGCCACGTCGCACCCGCTGGCTACGGCAACAGCGCTTGCCGTGCTGAAGGATGGCGGCAATGCGGTCGATGCCGCGATCGCTGCTTCCGCAACACTATGCGTTGTCGAGCCGCATATGACCGGCATCGGCGGTGATTGCTTCGTCATTCTCGCCGAGCCCGACGGAACCGTTCATGGGCTCAACGGTTCGGGCCGCGCGCCAGCCGCCTCCGATCCGGCCTGGTATCGCGACAATGGTTTTGCCTCGATGCCGCAAACAGGCGTTCATGCAGTGACGGCGCCGGGCGCGATGGACGCCTGGTCTCGCCTGAGTACGCGCTTCGGCACGATGGGGTTCGACCGGCTATTCGCCGATGCGATCCACTACGCCGAGGAGGGCTTTGCGGTTCATGCGCGGGTTGCTCGCGACTGGGCGCTGCATGTCCCGGCGCTGCGTGGCGATCGCGGCGCGGCGATCCACTGTCTACGTGACGGGGATGCACCGGCGGCCGGCACGCGGTTTCGCTTTCCGGCGCTTGGCGCGACTTTGCGGGCCATCGCCAAGGACGGTGCAAGGGCATTCTACGAAGGCGAGATCGCGGCCGAGATGGCAGCGACCGTTCGCGGGCAGGGCGGCTTTCTCAGCGAAGAGGACCTTGCCGCGGTCGCTGCTGACTGGGTGGCGCCGCTCTCCGTTTCCTACGGCGGGTATGACGTGCTCGAAATTCCGCCCAGCGGGCAGGGCGTGACGGCGCTTATCCTGCTGCGGCTGATGGAGGCGCACGGTATCGGCAAGCTCCCCACGGGCAGTGCGGAGCGCTATCACATGGAGATCGAGGCGGCACGGCTCGCTTATTCCGTGCGCGATCATCTTGTTTCCGACCCCGCCACGATGACGCGGACACCGGAGGAGCTGCTTTCCGACAGTTTTATACATTCGCTTGGCGCGCAATTGAGCGCGGAGCGACGCAATCCGTCCGTTGTCCTGCCGGAAATGGCGCGGTCGGATACGGTCTATCTGACGGTGGCCGATCGCGACCGGCGCGCCGTCTCTTTCATCAATTCGGTCTATAGCGCCTTCGGCTCCAAAGTGGTCACGCCGCGTTCCGGGATCGCGCTTCAAAACCGGGGCGGCTGTTTTACGCTCGAAGAGGGACACCCAAACGAGCTCGGTGGCGGGAAGCGACCGATGCACACGATCATTCCCGCGATGGCTATGAAGAACGGGCGTGCTGCAGTCTCTTTCGGTGTGATGGGCGGCGACTACCAGCCTATGGGGCACGCCCACGTCTTTTCCAACCTGGTCGACCGCGGCATGGACGCTCAGGAAGCGCTCGATCACCCTCGGCTGTTCTGGGGCGATGACGGTATTCTCGACGCGGAAGGCGGGATTCCGGCGCAGATCCGCAGCGATCTGGTTGCGCGGGGACATCAGGTGCGCGACGCCGGCGCACCGCATGGCGGTGGGCAGATGATCGTTATCGACGACGAGAACGGGTTCCTCGTCGGCGGGTCCGATCCGCGCAAGGATGGTTGCGCTCTCGGCTGGTAATGCTGCCTGACATCTATTTCTGGAGATACCGATGCAGACCCTGAAGGTCGTCGCCCGACTGTTCCCCCTGGTGGAAAGCGGCGAAAAGACTTCCACCATCCGCTGGCGCGAGCATCGCATCGAGCCAGGCCTGATGACCTATGTCTGCGAAGGCGATGATTGCAGGTCTGCCGTCGTGCGGGTCACGAAATGCACGGACATGCCGCTCAGCGAAGCGGCTACCTTCCTCGGGCGGCAGGAGGAATGGCCCGACGCCGTGATGCTCGAAGGCATGCGCGAGCACTATCCTGAGATCGAGCTGACGAGCATCGTGCAGGTCGTCGAGCACCTGTCGCCGGCGGAAACAAGCGCGCTGCGCGAGGCGAGTGATCAAGACAAACCAACAGGCGCCTGATCAGCGACCGGGCAGAGCCTATCCACGCCCCATCTGGTCGAGTTTGCGCTGCATGGCCGCGATCTGATCCTTCAGGTCCTGAAGGTCGTCAGGCTTGTCGCCGGTAGCGTCTTCCTCAGTCGTGTCCTGCGTCGTTTGCGGAGGAAATGGCGTGAACATGCGCATGGCGTTCTGGAAGAGCTCGACGTTGCGGCGCGTCTGTTCCTCGATCGCCTTCATCGGGGTCGTGATCTTCATCATCTCCATCGGCGACTTGCCGATGGCGTCCTTCATCTGCTCGCGAAAGCGTTCCTGCTCCTTGGCGAACGCCATCATCGACTGCTCGAGGAAGCTTGGCACGACCATCTGCATCTGGTCGCCGTAGAAGGCTATGAGCTGGCGCAGGAACGGGATCGGCAGCATGTTCTGCCCGTCCTTGTTCTCCAGCTCGAAGATGATCTGGGTGAGTACCGGATGAGTGATATCCTCGCCGCTCTTGGCGTCCTGGACGGTGAATTCCTCGCCCTTCTTCACCATTTCCGCCAGATCTTCCAGCGTCACATAGGTGCTGGTGCCCGTGTTGTAGAGGCGGCGGTTGGCGTATTTTTTTATCACCACCGGATCGTCTTTTGCGGGCATTCATGACCTCCCGGAATGCGGCTACACAGACGTCGTACAAGGCCCATCTGCGACCCTGACCGGCAGGATATGCGCAAATGACCGGCAAATGAAAGCGCTTTGTGCAGTGCAAGACCGCCGGCCTCACATTCCGGTTTGACTCGTGCCCGTGATCGGGCAAGAAACATGAGTAGAGGCCAACATGCCAACGAGTTCGAGGAAACCGCCATGCCCGCTCCCGCCATCGTCATCGCCAGTGCCGCGCGCACGCCCGTCGGCTCCTTCAACGGCGCATTTGCAGCAACCCCGGCGCACGAGCTTGGCGCCGTGGCAATCCGCGAGGCGCTTGCGCGTGCCGGCGTCGATGCGGCAGAAGTGGACGAGGTCATTCTTGGTCAAGTGCTGACCGCGGGCCAGGGGCAGAACCCAGCGCGCCAGGCCGCGATCGCCGCCGGCGTTCCGAAGGAAGCGTCCGCCTGGGGGCTGAACCAGGTCTGTGGCTCGGGCCTTCGCACAATCGCCATCGGCATGCAGCAGATCGCCAGCGGGGATGCAGGCATCATCGTGGCCGGCGGGCAGGAATCGATGTCGCTATCCACCCATTGCGCGCATCTGCGCGCGGGCGTGAAGATGGGCGATTACTCGATGATCGACACGATGATCCGCGACGGGCTGTGGGACGCCTTCAACGGCTATCATATGGGCAACACGGCCGAGAACGTCGCCCGGCAGTGGCAGCTCACCCGCGACGAGCAGGACGCATTCGCGGTCGCCTCGCAGAACAAGGCGGAGGCCGCGCAGAAGGCCGGGCGTTTCAAGGACGAGATCGTTCCGGTAACGATCAAGACGCGCAAGGGGGAGGTCGTGGTCGGCGACGACGAATATATCCGCCACGGCGCGACCCTGGAAGCCATGCAGAAATTGCGGCCCGCCTTCGACAAGGACGGCACGGTAACCGCCGGTAACGCGTCCGGCATCAACGACGGCGCCGCCGCGGTCGTCCTGATGACGGAGGACGAGGCTCAACGTCGTGGCATCACGCCGCTCGCGCGCGTCGTTTCCTGGGCGACGGCAGGCGTCGATCCGAAAATCATGGGCACCGGCCCGATCCCGGCATCGCGCAAGGCGCTTGAGAAGGCGGGCTGGAAGGTCGAGGACCTCGATCTGGTCGAAGCCAACGAGGCCTTTGCCGCGCAGGCCTGTGCGGTCAACAAGGACATGGGCTGGAACCCGGACATCGTGAACGTGAACGGCGGCGCGATCGCCATCGGTCACCCGATCGGGGCATCTGGCGCGCGCATCTTCAACACGCTGGTCTACGAGATGAAGCGGCGCGGCGCGAAGAAGGGCCTGGCAACGCTCTGCATCGGCGGCGGCATGGGTGTCGCGATGTGCGTTGAAGCGATGAACTGAGCGAATAGGTCGGTAAGGCAATAAGGCGAGTAAGGCCGTAGGGGGAAAGAGCGACCAGAAGCGCCATCCCCTACTGCCTTGGTCCCCTATTTCCTTACTCGCTAAATTGGGAGGAGGAACCACATGACCAGGACGGCAATTGTCACCGGCGGCTCGCGCGGCATCGGCGCGGCCATATCGGCAGGGTTGAAGCAGGCAGGCTACAAGGTGGCCGCGAACTATGCCGGCAACGACGAAGCGGCTGCGAAGTTCAAGGAAGAGACAGGTATTCCGGTCTATAAATGGTCGGTCGCCGACTACGACGCCTGCGTCGAGGGGATCAAGCAGGTCGAGGCTGATCTCGGCCCCGTCGACATTCTGGTCAACAATGCCGGCATCACCCGCGACGGCATGTTTCACAAGATGACGCCCCAGCAGTGGAGGGAGGTCATCGACACCAATCTCAACGGCGTCTTCAACATGACGCATCCGCTGTGGTCAGGCATGCGCGACCGCAAGTTCGGCCGTGTCATCACGATCTCGTCGATTAACGGCCAGAAGGGCCAGGCGGGGCAGGCGAACTATTCGGCGGCCAAGGCCGGCGATCTCGGTTTCACCAAGGCGCTGGCGCAGGAAGGCGCGCGCGCCGGGATAACGGTGAACGCGATCTGCCCCGGCTATATCGCAACCGAAATGGTCAAGGCGATCGACGAGAAAGTGCTCAACGAGCGCATCATCCCGCAGATTCCGGTCGGCCGGCTGGGCGAGCCGGAGGAGATTGCACGGATCGTCGCCTTCCTGGCCTCGGATGACGCAGGCTTCATCACCGGCTCGACCATTTCAGCCAATGGCGGACAATTCTTCGTCTGAGCCACGTTTCTGCTTATGGAAAGGAGCGGCCCCCAACGGGGCCGTCTCTTTTTGGGCGAAGCTGCTGACCCGACGCATGCAACAACCCAGCTGCGAGTGCGCAAGAACAGACTGGTTCCGAGCGTAAGTGGTTAACGCCTGACTGCTGCTACTGTGGAAATGCAGTGCACAGCCTGTGGAATTGCGGTGGAAAAGCGGTGCATGACACAACATCTTGCGGTGAACAAAACAGGAAAATGCATAAGTCAGTGATTCGTCGCCGGTTCGTTCCGTGTTTGGCCGGAACGTTAACGGACAATGCGCCGACGCAGCCACAGGGTTAACAGTGCCTAAAAAATTCACTAACGAATTCTGAAGCTTGCGGCGCTGTTGACGATGCTAGAGCGCCAATTCAGCAGCTGCTGCCGCAAAAAGTTAACGGGTATGGTCCCGCTAGGGAAAATGGTTCGTGCGCAGATTCCGCATGTGGTGACTAATGTGTGGCATACCTCTATATGTTGCGGTGATCAAAGCGGGAACATGCGAAAGTCAGTGATTCGTAGCCGATTCGTTCCAGACTCGTTCCAACCGTTAAAAACGCTGGTTGCCGCGTTGGCTTGGCGAGCCTTACGACCTATCTAGAAGGCGCGTCGGCATCTTCCGTTGGACCGTGCAGACATGCTAACGGAAGCGTCCACCGCTTTGCGGCGCGGCAAGAGGCCGACCTCGTACGATGAACATCCAGACCAGAACAGACGCGCCGCTCGTCCTTTCCGGACGGGATGTCACCGCCGTGCTCGGCCCGACCAACACCGGCAAGACCCATCTGGCCATCGAGCGGATGGTCGCGCATGAGAGCGGGGTCATCGGGCTGCCGTTGCGGCTGCTTGCGCGCGAGGTCTATGCGCGCGTGTGCGAGAAGGTAGGGGCCGAGAAGGTCGCGCTGATCACCGGCGAAGAGAAGATCGTGCCGCCCGGCGCGCGCTATTCGGTGTGCACGGTCGAGGCGATGCCGCGCGAGACGGACGCCGCTTTCGTGGCTATCGACGAGGTGCAGCTGGCGGCTGACCTTGAGCGCGGGCACATCTTTACCGATCGCATCCTGCATCTGCGCGGCCGGCAGGAGACGCTGCTGCTGGGCTCAGCCACCATGCGCGGCATTCTGGAGAAGCTGCTGCGGGGCGTGTCTGTCGTCACACGGCCGCGTATGTCGCATCTCGCCTACGCAGGGCAGAAGAAGCTGACGCGGTTGCCGCGCCGTAGCGCCATCGTCGCCTTTTCGGCTGACGAAGTTTACGGCATCGCCGAACTGATCCGCCGTCAACGCGGCGCCGCCGCGGTTGTGCTCGGTGCGCTCAGCCCTCGCACCCGCAATGCGCAGGTCGAACTCTACCAGTCGGGCGACGTCGACTATCTGGTCGCGACGGATGCCATCGGCATGGGCCTCAACCTGGATGTGGACCACGTCGCGTTTGCGCAGAACCGCAAGTTCGACGGTTATCAGTACCGCGATCTCAGCGCGGCGGAACTTGGCCAGATTGCCGGCCGCGCCGGTCGCCACCTTCGTGACGGCACTTTCGGCGTCACGGGGCAGGTGGCCCCCCTGGACGACGAGCTGGTTGAGCGCATCGAATCGCACAGTTTCGAGTCGGTAAAGGTGCTGCAATGGCGTACGGCATCCTTCGACTTCTCGAGCATCGACAGCCTCAAGCGTTCGATCGAACGCATCCCGCAGGTGGAGGGCCTGACGCGGGCGCTTCCGGCGGTCGACGCACGCGCGCTCGATCATCTGTCGCAGGACGAGGATGTGCGCCGGCTTGCCACGGACGCCCGTCGCGTCGAGCTGCTGTGGGAAGCGTGTGCTCTGCCGGACTATCGTCGCATTGCGCCCGCGCAGCACGCAGACATCATCGGCAGCATCTATCTGGACCTAGCCCGCAAGGGACATGTCGATGAAAATTACATGGCTGAACAGGTGCACCGCGCCGACACGACCGATGGCGACATCGACACGCTGTCGCATCGGATTGCGCAGATCCGCACCTGGACCTTCGTCTCCCATCGGCCCGGCTGGCTGGCCGATCCGGCACACTGGCAGGAAAAAACGCGCGAGATAGAGGACAAGCTGTCCGATGCGCTCCACGAAAGATTGACGAAACGGTTCGTAGACCGCAGGACTTCCGTCCTCATGAGGCGCCTGAGAGAAAACGCAATGCTTGAAGCAGAAATAAACCCGTCGGGTGACGTCGTCGTTGAAGGACATCACGTCGGCGCGTTGCAAGGGTTCCGGTTCTCGGCCGATCAGGCGGCCGATGGCGAGGATGCCAAGGCGGTCAAGGCAGCCGCGCAGAAGGCGCTGGCGCAGGAGTTCGACACGCGGGCCGAGCGCTTTGCCGTTGCCAGCAATGGCGATTTCGCGCTCGCATCCGACGGACTGCTGCGCTGGATCGGAGCGCCGGTGGCGACGCTGACGGCGGGAGAAGACCCGCTGATCCCGCGCGTGATCCTGCTGGCCGACGAGCAACTCACGGGTCCAGCCCGCGACAAGGTCGCGGCACGAGCCGAGCGTTTCGTGCGCTACCAGATCGAGATGCTGCTCAAGCCGCTTTTCGATCTCCGGAATGCCGAACAGCTCACCGGCATCGCGCGCGGTATCGCTTTCCGGCTGACGGAGAATTTCGGACTGCTCAACCGGCGCGATGTCGCGGACGACGTCAAGGCGCTCGACCAGGAGGCACGCGCGGCGCTGCGGCGGCTGGGTGTGCGTTTCGGCGCGTTCCATATCTTCGTACCGGCGCTGTTGAAGCCCGGTCCGGCTGGTCTGGTCACGCTGCTCTGGTCGCTGGGCAATGACGGCAAGGACAAGCCCGGCTTCGGCGACGTGGTCAATGCGCTCGCATCCGGCCGCACCTCGCTCGTTGTGGAGCCTTCCTACGAGCCGACATTCTACCAATTGGCGGGCTACCGCACGCTTGGACGACGTGCGGTGCGTGTGGATATTCTGGAGCGTCTGGCCGATCTGATCCGTCCCGCGCTTGCTTGGCGGGCAGGCACCGGACCCCGCCCCGAAGGCGCTTTCGATGGCGCAGCCTTCACCGTCACCCCGGCGATGATGTCGATCCTGGGCGCGACCGCCGACGACATGGAAGAAATCCTCAAGGGCCTTGGCTACCGCGCAGAGGCGAAGCCGGCAGCCGAGGTCCAGGCGAGGCTCGATGCCTTCGACACTGCGGAGCGTGAGCGCGTCGCGGCGGCGCAGGCGGCTGCCGATGCAGCCAAGCAGGTAGCTGTCGAAACGCCGGCCGAAGCGCCTGCGGACGAACCCGCCACGGAACCCGTGGCCGCTGGTGAGGCCGAGGGCGAGCCCGCCACCAGTGAGGCGCCCATCGAGCCTGCCGCGCCCAGGGAATCCACTACGGAAGCGACGCCGGCGGCAACCGCCGAAGATCAGCCCGCCGAAGCGGTTTCGAACGCATCTGCCCCCGTACCCGCGGAGGATGAGGCCGTGGTCGAGGAACCGAAGCCGATCCTTCTGTGGCGGCCGGTTCGTCACGATGGCCGCCAGCGCCATGGACGTGGGCGAGGCGCGCCCAATCACGGCCCCAATCAGGGCAAGGGCGAACAGCGGCGTGAGGGTGGCGAGCGTCAGGGTCGTGGCGGCGACGGGCGCGATCGTGAGCGGGAGCGCGGCAAGAAATTCAAGGGCAAGGGTGACGGCCGGCGCGACGAGCGCCGCGGCAATGACCGTCCCGGCGGCAAACCGCGCGAAGAGCGGCCGGCGAGGATCGATCCGGATTCGCCCTTCGCCAAGCTCGCCGCACTGCGTGAGCAGCTCAAGAAGTAAATGTCGGGCGAGGGTCGCCAGCGCATCGACAAGTGGCTGTTCTTCGCACGCGTCGTCAAATCGCGATCGCTTGCGGCGAAGGTCGTCCAGTCCGGCCGGGTACGGCTAAACCGCGACAAGATCGACCTGCCGTCCCAGCAGGTCAAACCCGGCGACGTGCTCACGATCACGCTCGAACGCCGGGTGATCGTCTACCGCGTGCTCGAGCCGGGCACGCGGCGCGGCCCTGCCGAGGAAGCGCGTACGCTCTACGAAGACCTGACACCGCCGCCCGCGGGCGGCGGTGAGGCCGTGCCTGACGCGATCGCGCCGGTTCGCCCGCAGGGCAGCGGCCGACCGACGAAGAAAGATCGTCGCCGCATGGACGCGCTGCGGGACGACGAGTGAATTCGGCCGTGGTGGAATTTCATTTCCCAAGCAGTCGATTGCGCGCATACGCCACCCTTGCGCGGTTGCCGCAAAGGCGTTACCTCACCGCCGATCGTACAAGAATGCTGCCGGCCGGAGCCGTTTCATGACTTATGTCGTCACCGACAACTGCATCAAGTGCAAGTATATGGATTGCATCGAGGTGTGCCCGGTCGACTGTTTCTACGAAGGCGACAACATGCTCGTCATTCACCCGGACGAGTGCATCGACTGTGGCGTTTGCGAGCCTGAATGCCCTGCAGATGCCATCAAGCCGGACACCGAACCGGGCCTTGAAAAGTGGCTCGAGATCAACACCGAATATGCCTCCAAATGGCCCAACATCACGGCCAAGAAGGACGCGCCGGCCGACGCGAAAGAGTTCGACGGCGTCGAGGGCAAGTTCGAAAAATACTTCTCGCCGGAGCCTGGCGAGGGGGACTGATCGAGCGGGAATTGACGTAACGTCACAATCGTCCTGCCGTTACCGTATCGCGCTACTTGCCGTGGCGGGGTTGTTCGCGCATGCGGCAAATTGTTGATTCTTTCGACTTTTTATGTTACAAACAATCAACATGCCGATGACAGACGTCGATTTATGGCGCAAGCGCTCTAATCATTGAAAGGCTGAAGCGTTTCCGGAACAGTCAAGCTGGGCCGGGCAGGTGTTTTGACACCGGGTCCGGGCCAAGGGCTTCTTTCGGAATGCTTCGCTCGTCTTGTCTCTGGCAGTTGGCTGGCCGGCTCATCGGCCATGGTCTGGGCACGAATCTTCCGGTTCGCGCCTCAAGGACATAAAAAGGAGTACAGGGCGTATGGCAACCCAGCAGAAGAAATCCGCGACAAGACAGGGCTTCAAGACCGGCGAGTATATCGTCTACCCGGCGCATGGCGTCGGACAGATCGTCACGATCGAGGAGCAGGAAGTCGCGGGCCACAAGCTGGAACTTTTCGTCATCGACTTCCAGAAGGACAAGATGCGTCTTAAGGTGCCGGTCGCCAAGGCGACGTCCATCGGCATGCGCAAGTTGTCTGAAACCGACTATGTCGATCGCGCGCTCAAGGTCGTGCAGGGCCGCGCACGCGTGAAGCGCACCATGTGGTCGCGCCGTGCGCAGGAATATGACGCAAAGATCAATTCCGGCGACCTGATCTCGATCTCGGAAGTGGTGCGCGACCTCTATCGCGCCGAAAACCAGCCCGAGCAGTCCTACTCGGAGCGCCAGCTCTACGAGGCGGCGCTGGACCGCATGGCGCGCGAGATCGCGGCCGTGAACAAGATGTCTGACACCGAGGCGGTGCGTCTCATCGAGACCAACCTCAACAAGGGTCCGCGTCGCGGCGCCAAGGCCGACAACGAGGAAACCGAGCAGGAAGAAGCGGCATAAGACGCATTTCCGCAGGTTTGACCTGACAGAACCCGGCTGCTTCGGCAGCCGGGTTTTCTTTCGTTTGTGAATGCCCGCTGGCCGGGATGCGCGTGCTGCTGCCGCTCACGTCTTTGTGCGCCGGAAGGCGTCGCCTATGGCTGGCGGCGACGGGAGGCAACTTCTATCATAGCTGGATGGAACTTTTACGGCCGTTGACGCGTATTCCTTGTTCGGGAGCGTGACATGGACGATCCAGCAAAGCGAAGCATGATCCGGGAGGCGATGCGAGCGCCCTATCTGGCGCGCGAGGAGGAGCATGAGCTCGCCCTGCGCTGGAAGGAGAAGGGCGATCAACAGGCGCTTCACCGCATAGCGGTAGCCCATATGAGGCTCGTGATTTCCATGGCTTCAAAATTTCGCCATTTCGGCCTGTCGATGAACGACCTCATTCAGGAAGGTCATGTCGGCCTGCTGGAAGCGGCGGCCCGTTTCGAGCCGGAGCGGGAAGTGCGCTTCTCGACCTATGCGACGTGGTGGATCCGCGCTTCGATGCAGGACTTCATCCTGCGCAACTGGTCGATCGTCCGTGGCGGCACGTCATCGGCCCAAAAGGCTTTATTCTTCAATCTGCGTCGTCTTCGTGCGCGTCTTGCGCAGGATTCGCGGATGCTGTCGAACGACGCGCTCTACAACGAGATTTCGGCAGCACTTGGCATCGCGGCGGCCGACGTCGCGACGATGGATGCACGTTTGTCCGGTCCCGATACTTCGCTGAACGCACCCGTTGCGGCTGACGGAGATACCGGTTCCGAACGGATGGATTTTCTCGTTTCCGACCAGCCGCTCCCCGACGAAGTCGTGGGTTCTCGCATTGATGAGGAGCGGCGTGCGCAATGGCTGAGCCAGGCTCTGGCAACGCTCAATCCGCGCGAACTGCGTATCATCCGTGAGCGCAGGCTGCGCGATGAGGGTGCAACGCTGGAGGCGCTGGGGGAGAAGCTCGGCATCTCCAAGGAGCGTGTGCGCCAGATCGAAGGCCGCGCGCTTGAAAAGCTGCGTACGGCACTGGTGAATATCGATCCCGCAGTGGTTCGCAGCGCAGCCTGAGACCTGATATAAGCCTTACCTGTCGGTGATGATCTTCACCTTGCTGCCGGCCGACACCGTCGCGCCGGAACTCATGGCGTTGATGAGCCGGAACATGTCCATTTTCCGGTCGACACCCTGCATCTGGGCGGCAAGGGTAGCCACGGTCTGTCCTGCGCGGACCGTTACCACCCGGACTCGAAGCGGACGCAGCGATGCTTTTTCGGCTGCGGTCAGCGTGCGGAAGCTGCTGCCGACCTGGCTCGCTATGGCATCGAGGGCGGTGCTGGCTGCCGGCGCTGCGGTCAGCAGGCGATAGACCTCACCTGCGGCACGGATCACGGTCACGTCGAACTGCCAGCCTTCGGCGCTTGCGCGGGCGGAAACAGCCTCGTTGCCGTTGATTGTGGTCTGCCGGATGCTCGATGTGTCGAGGCCCGCGACCCAGCCGCTGCGTACATAGTCGGCGAGCGAAACGCGCCGGTCGATCGACACGCCATCGAAGCGAATGGCCACATCGCCCGGCCCGGCGGCGGTTACGGCTGCCGCCGTGTTGTCGATCACGAAGCCCTCAGGCACCGAAAATGCCACGCCAAGTTTCGGGTGCATGAAGGTCAGCCCACGCACGAAGCCTTCTTCCGGCGTGTCACCGAACAGCATGCCGTCAAGGCCTTCCAGGAACTGGTCGCGGTCGCGCGTGCCCGTACCCGGCGCTCCGTACTGACGGGCGTGGCGAAGCGCGAGCTCTATGCGCTGCGGCGCAGTCGGGTGACTTGCCAGAAAGTCGAGGTTCTCGTCGACGGCACCCGTCACGTTGCGCGATGCGCTGTAGGATGCCATCGACTGCAGGAACCGTGCCGAGGCAAACGGATCGTAGCCGGCGCGCGCGATTGCACGGATACCGATCGCGTCTGCTTCGAGCTCCTGATTGCGGGAGAATTGCGCAAGCCGTAGCTTGCCGCGCACGAGCGCCACCCGTGCGGCGGGATCGCTGCCAAGAACGTCGTTGACCACCTGCGAGGCCAGAACCTCTTCGGCTTCCTTCTGTTGGCGCTGGATGCCGTGATTTGCGGTCACATGCGCCATTTCGTGCGCCAGCACGGCGGCAAGCTCGGCCGAATCGTTGGCGAGCGCCAGCAGTCCGCGCGTCACGTAGAGATAGCCGCCCGGCAATGCGAAGGCGTTGATGTTGGGCGAGTTGAGGATGGTGATCTGGTAGGTCTGGTTCGGGTTCTCTGGGTCGAGCGTCAGCGTGCCGACGACCCTGGCGACCATGCGCTCCAGCTTGCGATCGGAATATTCACCGCCATATGTCGCGAGAATGCGCGGATGCTGCTCGCGCGCGATTGCCGCCATGCGGTCGTTTCGGGTGACCGTATCGACGGTAACGGGATTGGCAGAGGGCTGGAACGCGTCGCTGTTGCCGGTCGCGCCTTCGAGCACCTGGCAGCCTGCAAGCGAAGAAATCAGGCCGAGCAAGATCACACCGCGCCGCAGAGCGCAGCCCGGTCCGGTTTGGGACCGGAGCTTCAACTTATCCTGCATTGGCGTGGACAGCTCGTTGTCCTTTCATCGAATTCGATGGTTCAGAAACGGAATAAAGGCAAAAGGGTTGCAAACGAGCTAAGCCAGAGTCCCGCTACGGAAACAAGCCACGCGCTTCGGTTTGCTGGATTTGACCGGGAATTGTGTCGGCTTCCGGGCAGGGATATCGGGAAGCTGGCCGTCAGGCTCCGATGTAAGCCCTGAATGCCGCAGGCGCGTTGTCCGAGAACATCTTTTCCGCTGCTGCGTAGGCAGCGATTCTTCCGTCTTCAATGAAAGCGACTTGGTCGGCGAGCGCTTCGGCGTCGTCAGGGTGGTGGGTAACCATCATGATCGTCATGCCCCGTTCTGCGTGCAGCTCGCGCACCAGTTCCAGCATCTCGCGGCGCAAGGCGGGCCCGAGCGAGGCAAATGGTTCGTCGAGCAGCAGCACCGGCCGATCGCGCACCAACACGCGCGAAAGCGCAACGCGTTGGCGTTCTCCGCCCGACAGTTCGGCGGGCAGGCGCCGTTCCTTGCCGGTCAGCCCCGTGCGGGCAAGAGCGGCAGCGACGTCCTCGCGATCCCTGGGCGACAGGCGGAGTGACGCCGATCGTCCGAGACCGACATTGCTGGCCACGTCCAGATGGGCAAAGAGATTGTTCTCCTGGAAGATCATGGAAACGGGACGTCTGGCCGGCGGCATGGTCGTTGCATCGAGATCGCCTATCAGCACATGGCCGGAGGCCGGCGTCTCGAAGCCCGCCACAAGATTGAGTAGCGTCGATTTTCCCGAACCGCTCGGCCCCATCACAGCGACGATGGAGCCCGTCCCGACAGCGAGGTCGAAGGTCATCGAGGTATCGCCATAGCTGAAGGTGACGTCATCGAGCCGGACTGCGGCACCACTCACCGGCTTCTCCTCGCGTTGTCGACAAGCATCATCAGCAGCAGGCAAAGGACGCCGAGAAAGAGCGCAAGCCCTGCGGCATCTTCGGTTCGATAGCTGCCCATACGCGCCAGCAGCAGATAGGGCAGGGTCTGCACCGAATCGGAGCCGAACAGGGCAATCACCCCGAGATCGCCAAGCGACAGCGCCATCGCAAAGGCGAGCGCCATCAACATTGGGCGGCGGATGGACGGCCAATCCACCAGGCGGAAGCGGTTGACGCCCGAAATGCCGAGTGAGGCGCACAGCCTTTCGTGGCGTGCGCTGGCCGCGTCGTAGGCGGGTCTGATCGCCCGGATCGCAAAAGGCATCGCCATTACGGCGTTGACGGTTATCACCATGATGGGGGCGACCGCAAAGACATTGCCGGTCTGGCGAAGCAGGATGAACCAGCCGGCACCGACGACTATAGGCGGCACGACGAGGACGAAGCCGGCACCGGTATCCAGCATACGCTCAAGCAGGGACGGTGATGCTGACGACGATCTGCGCAATTCCTCCGCGCGTCGGGCCATGGTGAGCGCCAGCGACAGCGCAACCGAAAGCAGAGCGGCGATAAGTGCCAGCAGAAGGCTGGTCATGGTGGCTGCATGCACGGCCGGGTCTGCCGCCAGCCGCGCAAGGTCGGCGCGCAGGCCTGCGATGACCGTCGCGGCAAGCGGCCCGGCAACGAAGACTAGGGCCGCAAGGATGAGCGCGCCATTGGCGACCTGCTCGAACTTTCCAGCCACCACGGGTCGGCGGGGGGCGACCGGAAGGTTTGCGTCGCCCGTCATGTTTGCCCCGAGCCGGATCAGTACTGCTACGACTGCCGCCGTGAGGACGATCTGCAACGCCGTCAATGTCACCGCGCGGGCAGGGTCGAAGTCGAAACGCAGTGCCTGGTAGATCGCGACCTCCAGCGTCGTTGCACGCGGGCCGCCGCCCAGCGTCAGCACGATGGTGAAGGAGGTTACGCAGAGCATGAAGACAAGGCCCGCGATCCCCGGCAACGCAGCGCGCAGCACCGGCCATTCTATGAGCCGGAAGCCGGTACGGGCGCCGATGCCCAGTTGAGCCGCAAGTCGCCACTGGTCGGCGGGAATGGTTTCGAGCGCCTGCAGGAACAGCCGCGTCGCCAGCGGCAGGTTGAAGAAGACATGGGCAACCAGAATTCCCGAAAGCCCGTATATGCCCTGCCAGCGCGCACCGGTCGCGGCGGTAAGGACATCGGCGAAAAGCCCCGCGCGGCCCAGCAGCGCCAGAACGCCGAGTGCTGCGACGATGGCGGGCAGCGCCAGCGGTAGCGCGAACAGCCGCAGGACGAGGCCGCGGCCGGGAAAGGCGGGGTGGCGCGCAAGCGCTCGCGCAACCAGCATCGCCGGCACGACGGAAAGAACCGTCGAAAGAACCGCCTGCCACAAGGTGAAACGAACGATCCGCAGGAGGTAGGCATTGAATGCGGAAAGCGCGCCCGACCAGTCTGAGAATGCTTCCCACGCGAGGCCGGTAAAGGCCCCGCCGATCAGCACCGCGATCGCCGTTAGAGCGGAAATGCCTGCCAGAATGCGGCGGTCGCGCGTCATCGAGGGTTCAGCGGCTCATCACGGCAAGCCACTCGTCGATCCAGCGCTGGCGGTTCTGGGCGACCTGCTCGGGCGTGAATGCGAGCGTTTTGGAAGGCTCGACGAGAGTGTCGAAGACCGGGTTGAGCGGTCCTGAGGTTTCGCCGGCCGGGAACATCCAGTTGGTCTCGGGGATCGCATCCTGGAAGCCAGGTCCCGTCATGAATTCGAGGAACTGGGCGGTCAGCGGGTTCTGCGCGCCCTTGAGCGTCGCGCCGGCAACCTCGACCTGCAGGTAGTGTCCCTCCTCGAAACTCGCGGCCTTGTAGCGCTGGCTGTCCTCCGCAATCTCGTGATAGGCGGGCGAGGTCGTGTAGGAGAGGACCATGCCTGCCTCGCTGCTGGTGAACAGGCCGTAGGCCTCGCTCCAGCCGGGCGTTACTGTCAGCACGCGCTGGCCGAGCTTCTCCCAGGCGGCCTGCGCCTCGTCGCCGTAGACAGCTTTAACCCACAAAAGCAGGCCGAGCCCGGGCGTCGAGGTGCGCGGGTCCTGGATGACGATCTTCTCCTCAGGGTCACCTTCGACCAGTTCCTTCAGGCTTGCTGGGGGCGTCGCGATCGCCTCGGTGTCGTAGACGAAGGCGAAGTAGCCATAGTCGAACGGCACGAACATGTCGTCGTTCCAGTCGCCCGGCACATCCACGCGTTCGAGCGAAATACCGTGTGGCGCGAACAGGCCTGTCTCACGCGCCTCATAGGTGAGGTTGGTGTCCAGCCCCAGAACGATGTCGGCCTGCGTGCCGCTGCCTTCGAGCTTGAGACGGTTCAGAAGCGCCACGCCATCGGCCACCGCAACGAATTCCAGGTCGCAGCCGCATTCTGCCTCGAACGCCTTCTCGACGACCGGGCCGGGACCCCATGAGGCGGTAAAGCTCTCATAGGTATAGACGGTCAGCTTTTCCTGAGCTGTGGCCGGCATGGCGGCGAGACCCAGCGAAGCTGTGAGGATAATGAGAAAACGGTCGCGCATCGGCGCCTCCTTGGTTTGTGTTTCAAGGGAAATCAGGCGCTTTGGCTGCAGCGTCTAATCCCTCCGCCGGTATGAGCCGGATCAGGTTCAGCGGGTTGGCAGGGTTGCCCCGTCATGCCTCTCAGCCGGTCCGCATGGTTCGCGTCCGGCACCCCGTTAGAGCGGTTCCAGAAATAGGGATGCGGGCAAGGCTAGGCAAGCGATTGTTTGGCGGACGCGATGCAAGGCGCTTTCGCTTCATTGGGCTCGCGTGATAGAGGCGACGCGCATGACCCGCTTCGCCATCCTTCTTGGCGGCGACCTCGTCGCCACGCCCCGGCTCGCCGGCCAACTCGAACACACCCGGGTGATTGCCGCCGATTCCGGCATCCGCCACGCAAGCGTGCTTGGCATCGTTCCGGAATTGTGGACGGGCGATTTCGATTCCGTCGACGACGGGTTGAGACAGGCCCATGGCGACGTGCCGACCGAGATATTCTCGGCCGACAAGGACAAGACCGACGGTGAAATCGCCATCGATGCCGCGCTGGCCCGTGGCGCTGACGAGCTTATCCTCGTTGGGGCGTTCGGTGGCGCGCGTGCCGACCACGCCTTCCTGCATCTTGCGGCCGCTTTGCGGCTGTCCGAAGGGGGCACACGGTGCCTGTTGACCAGCGGCCAGCAGGAGGGAACGCCGCTTCTGCCTGGCACCGCAAGGAGCTTCGATTACGAGAACGGGACGCTGTTCAGTGTGTTGCCGTTCTCCGACCTCGAAGGGCTTACGCTATCCGGTGCGAAATGGCCGCTTTCCGACCGGTCTGTGCCTTTCGGCTCGTCGTTGACGCTCTCGAATGAAGTGCGGGGCGACCTGAGCGTGACGCTCCAGTCCGGTCGCGCCCTTCTGATCGCCCATCCTGTTTCCTATTTTCGCATGTGACGATGGCTCCACCGCTTCTTACCCTTGATGGCATTCGGCTGACCTTCGGCGGCACTCCGCTGCTCGACGGCGCTTCGCTCTCGGCATCCTCCGGCGAGAAGATTGCGCTTGTGGGTCGCAACGGATCGGGCAAATCGACGCTGCTCAAGATCGCGGCCGGCATGGTCGAGTCGCAGGACGGCGAGATTTTCCGGCAGCCGACAGCGACTGTGCGCTATCTGCCGCAGGAGCCCGATATGGACGGCTACGCGAGTGTGCTCGCCTATGTCGAGGCCGGCCTGGGGCCGGCAGACGATCCATATCGCGCCACCTATCTGATCGAAAGCCTCGGGCTTTCGGGCGACGAGCGGCCGGGCACGCTTTCCGGCGGCGAGGCGCGGCGTGCCGCGCTCGCCCGCGTCATGGCGCCGGAACCCGACATTCTGCTGCTTGACGAACCGACCAACCACCTCGACCTGGCCACCATCGAATGGCTGGAAGGCGAACTGCAGCGCACGAAGTCGGCGCTCATCATGATCTCGCATGACAGGCGGTTTCTGGAACGCGTGTCGCGGGCGACGGTGTGGCTGGATCGCGGTACCACGCGGCGGCTCGACAAGGGGTTCGCGCATTTCGAGGAATGGCGCGACCGCCTCCTGGAGGAGGAGGAGCTGGAGCAGCACAAGCTCGGCCGCCAGATCGAGCGCGAGGAGCACTGGCTGCGCTACGGGGTGACCGCACGGCGCAAGCGCAACATGCGCCGGCTCGGCGAGCTCCATTCGATGCGCGAGCGGTTTCGTGGCAGGCGTGGCCCCGAGGGTGTCGCCTCGATGTCTGCAGCCGAAGGTGCGGAGTCCGGCAAGCTGGTCATCGAAGCCCGCAGTATCGCCAAGAGTTTTGGGGATCGCGCTGTCGTGCAGGATTTCTCGACGCGTATCCAGCGAGGCGACAGGGTCGGCCTCGTCGGACCAAATGGAGCCGGCAAGACCACACTCCTGAAGATGCTGATCGGTACGCTGGAGCCGGATGCCGGCAGCGTGCGGCTTGGGGCCAATCTCGAGATCGCCGCGCTCGACCAGAAGCGCGAACTCGACCCATCGGAAACGCTGGCTCACTATCTCACCGACGGCCGGGGTGACAGCCTTGTCGTCAATGGCGAAGAAAAGCATGTCGTTTCCTACATGAAGGACTTCCTGTTCAAGCCGGAACAGGCGCGGACGCCGGTGCGCGAACTTTCAGGCGGGGAGCGGGCGCGGCTGGTGCTGGCGCGCATCCTGGCGCGGCCTGCCAACCTGCTGGTGCTTGACGAGCCGACCAACGACCTCGACATGGAAACGCTCGATCTGCTGCAGGAGCTGGTTTCCGGCTATCCGGGAACCGTGCTTCTCGTCAGCCACGACCGCGATTTCCTCGACAGGACGGTTACGAGCGTGATTGCCCCCGACGGTGAGGGGCGCTGGATCGAATATGCCGGCGGATATTCCGACATGCTGGCGCAGCGCGGCGGGCAGGCACTGCAGGACCGCGCGCGTGCCGCGAAGAAGGAGCCTCGGGAGAAGAAGGAACCAGTCGCGAACGAGCCTCGGGCATCTGCGCGCAAGCTCTCCTACAAGCAGAAATTCGCGCTCGACAATTTGCCGAACCAGATTGCGGAAACCGAGGGCAAGATAGCTATTCTCGAAGGCAAAATGTCGGATCCAGCCTTCTACACAAAGGACCCTGACGGCTTTTCGAAGGTTGCGGGACAGCTCGAAAGCCTGCGGGTCAGCCTCGCTGGCATGGAAGAGGAATGGCTGGAGCTGGAGATGCTGCGGGAGGAGATCGAGGGCTAGTTGCCGAGCACACTCCATGCGTATATAACATGCACATGGAGTGTGCTCATGCTAACCAAGTCTCCGAAACGCAAATCCGTCAACCTTTCGATCGACGTCGACATTCTGGCCGAAGCCAAGGCTTTGAATGTGAACGTCTCGCGTGCCGCTGACGCCGGTATCGCCGAAGCTATAAGCAAGCGCAAAGCCGAGCTCTGGCTGCAGGAGAATCGCGAGGCAATTGAAGAGAACAACAGATATTTCGAGGAACACGGTCTCCCGTTCTCGGAATATCGCGGTTTCTGATGGCGCGGTATGATGTCTATCGCGATCCTCGGGGCAGCGAAAACCTGCTTGTGAGCATCCAGGCAGATATTTTCGACGGCCTCGACACCAGGATGGCTATCCCGCTACTGCCCGAACACCCACACCGAGCACCGTTGAAGAAGCTCAATCCGATCTTCGTTGTCGACGGGAAATACTACGCTCTCTACACGCAACACATGCTTGCAGTTCCCGTGTCCGCGCTCGGTGACCGCATTGCCAATGTAAGCGACCGGCGTGATGAAATCACCGCCGCGCTCGATATGCTCTTCCAGGGGTTCTGAGATCGGCGGCCATGAGGGGCTATCCGCGCAATGCCTGCGGGTCGACCTTTCGACTGACTGACCCGAGGCGGGTCAGGCGGGCAGGCCGTCGGCGTTCAGCTTTGCGGCAAGGCCTTCCATGCGTTCGGCCAGATTCGCCAATGCGCCGGTGAGCGCCGCATCGTTCTTGTCGGCCTTGGTCAGCGCGTCGTCGCGCGTCTTGCGCAGCGTGGCGATCTCGCTCTCCATGCCTTTCATGCGCTTCTGCAGTTCGGCAAGTTCGTCCATCACCATGATGCCGGCCATCACGGTCAGTCGCTGGTCACCGATTTCTCCGAACGATCCCTTGAGGTGGGAGACATAGCGGTCGAAGCGCGTCGCCAGATCGGTCAGGTGTTCTTCCTGCCCTTCATCGCAGGCCATGCGGTATGACTTGCCGTCGATCGTCACCGTCACCTGCGCCATGGGTCTGTCCTTTACCTGTCGAGTACCGCGCGGATAGTCTCCATCGCCGCCACGAGCCGGCGCGAGACCTCCTTGTTGGCTTCTTCCAGCCGTTCGGCACGTGCTTCGGAGCTATCGAGTTCCTGAGCGAGGCGGGCTCGGTCGGCGTTCATGCGCTGCACTTCCGCTTCGGCATCGCCATATTCCTGCTCACGCTCGAATCGTGCGGAAACCGCATCTTCGAGCGTCTCGATCGCCTTCCCGAGGCGGGCAATTACTTCCTTGAGGGTCGCTTCCCCGGTCATGGTATCCGTTCCAGCCCCTGAGATGGTGCCGAATCGCGCGCTTTCCCAGCGCGTTAGCCGTGAAACATTAGGCAGCGTGCGAAGCGGGCGTCAACGCGGCGCTCGCGACTATCCCCTTTAAACGCACTCGCAAGGAACGGGAAAGCGCTGCAAGCCTGCGGACAGAAGCCGTGTCAACGTTGACTCGGGGCGCGCGCCTGCTATGTGTCCCCTCGCTTTCCGGGCCGTATCCGGCCCTTTTCTTGCGCGGGACGACAAGCGAGCGATCATGACCACACG
This sequence comes from Neoaquamicrobium sediminum, assembly GCF_040970315.1. Lineage (NCBI taxonomy): Bacteria > Pseudomonadati > Pseudomonadota > Alphaproteobacteria > Hyphomicrobiales > Phyllobacteriaceae > Neoaquamicrobium > Neoaquamicrobium sediminum. Next base: position 121,049 of record NZ_JAZHFV010000004.1, read on the forward strand.
CGAAATGCACGACCGCATGGCCAATGCGATCCGTTTCCTTTCCATGGATGCAGTCGAGAAGGCCAATTCGGGCCACCCCGGTCTGCCCATGGGCGCGGCCGATATCGCGACCGTCCTGTTCTCCCGCTATCTGTCGTACGATCCGCAGAAGCCGGACTGGGCCGATCGCGATCGCTTCGTGCTGTCGGCCGGGCACGGGTCGATGCTGCTCTATTCGCTGCTCTACCTGACCGGCTACGAGGACATCGACCTCGAGCAGATCAAGCATTTCCGCCAGCTCGGCTGGCGCACCGCCGGCCATCCGGAATGGGGCCATGCCGCCGGCATCGAGACCACCACGGGGCCGCTCGGCCAGGGCCTTGCCAACTCTGTGGGAATGGCGCTTGCGGAGCGCATAATGAATGCGCGCTTCGGCGACGACCTCGTCGATCACTACACCTATGTGCTGGCCGGCGACGGCTGCCTGATGGAAGGTATCAGCCAGGAGGCGATCTCGCTTGCGGGCCATCTGAAGCTGAACAAGCTGATCGTCATCTGGGACGACAACAACATCTCCATCGATGGCGCGATCTCGCTGTCCGACTCTACCGATCAGTGCAAGCGTTTCGAAGCCTCCGGCTGGAACACGACGCGCGTCGACGGCCACAACCCGGATGCGATCGCTGCCGCGATCGAGGCGGCCCGCAAGTCGGACCGCCCGACGCTGATCGCTGCCAAGACGACGATCGGCTATGGCGCGCCGACGCGCGCCGGCACCAACAAGGCGCACGGTTCGCCGCTGGGTGCGGAAGAGATTGCCGGCGCGCGCAAGGCGCTGGGCTGGGATGCGGAGCCCTTCGTGGTGCCATCCGATGTTCTGGATGCCTGGCGTGTTGCCGGGCTGCGCGCTGCCAAGGAGCGCAAGGAATGGGAAAAGCGGCTTTGCGCCGCCGACGCGTCCACGCGCGCCGAGTTCGAACGGCGCATGCGCGGCGACCTGCCGCAGGGTTTCGACCAGCTCATCGTCGACTACAAGAAGAAGCTGGTCGAAGACAAACCCAAGGTCGCGACCCGCAAGTCGTCAGAAATGGCGCTTGAAGTCATCAACGCCCTGGTCACCGAAACCATCGGTGGCTCCGCGGATCTCACCGGCTCCAACAACACCAAGACCAGCCAGACCGGACCGATCAAGCCGGACGACTATTCCGGCCGCTACGTCTATTATGGCATTCGTGAGCATGGCATGGCGGCCGCCATGAACGGCATGACTCTGCACGGCGGCGTCATTCCTTACGGCGGCACCTTCCTCACCTTCTCGGATTATGCGCGGCCGGCGATGCGTCTGGCATCGCTGATGGGCATCCGGTCCATATTCGTGATGACCCACGATTCCATCGGTCTTGGCGAAGACGGGCCGACCCACCAGCCGGTCGAGCATCTGGCGGCGCTGCGCGCGATCCCGAACCATTACGTCATGCGTCCGGCCGATGCCGTCGAGGCGGCCGAGTGCTGGCAGATCGCGCTTGAATCCACCAAGACGCCGTCCACGCTTGCGCTGACCCGGCAGAACCTGCCGACGGTGCGCACCGAGCATGCGGTCGAGAACCTTTCTGCTCGCGGCGCCTACGAACTCGCCGGAACCAATGGCGACGCAGCCGTGACGATCTTTGCGACCGGCTCGGAAGTGGAGATTGCGCTCGCCGCTCGCGCCGAACTCGAGAAACGCGGTCACCGGACACGGGTCGTCTCCGTGCCGTGCATGGAAATCTTTGCTGCGCAGAGCGACGAGTATCGGACCGGTTTGATTGGCAATGCGTCGGTCAAGATCGCGATTGAGGCCGGCGTGCGGCAGGGCTGGGACGCGATCATCGGGTCCGACGGACTTTTTGTCGGCATGAGCGGCTTCGGCGCCAGCGGCAAGATAGAGGATCTCTACAAGCACTTCGGCATTACTGCCGAGGCCGCGGTCGAGGCCGTCGAAAAGCGGCTCGCGAGCGCCTGAGCCGGGGCAGGCGCACCGCGCCTGTTCTGTGCTAATCGGTTTTATCCCGGCTGACGCTGGATTCTTCCGCGCCGCGCCGCTATGGAAGCGCTGCCTTGGCGGCGGGCCTTGTGCCATGCCGCCAAAACACGCTTTCGAAGCCTCCTGGGAGACCGCCTCATGACCGTAAAAGTCGCAGTTAACGGATTTGGCCGCATCGGCCGGAACATCGTCCGCGCCATCTATGAGAGCGGCCGCAAGGACATCGACGTCGTTGCCATCAACGATCTCGGGCCGGTGGAGACCAACGCACACCTGCTGCGCTACGACAGCGTGCACGGCAAGTTCCCCTCCGAGGTGAAGGTCGATGGCGACACCATCTCCGTGGGTTCCGACTCCTTCAAGGTGTTCGCCGAGCGCGACCCCTCCAAGCTGCCGTGGGGCGAACTGGATGTGGATATCGTGCTTGAGTGCACGGGCATCTTCACCTCCAAGGAGAAGGCGTCCGCGCACCTGACCGCCGGCGCCAAGCGCGTCATCGTCTCGGCGCCCGCCGACGGTGCCGACCTGACGGTCGTCTACGGCGTGAACCACGACAAGCTCACGAGCGAGCACGTCGTGATCTCCAACGCTTCCTGCACCACCAACTGCCTCGCGCCGGTCGCCAAGGTCCTCAACGATGCCTTCGGCATCGAAAAGGGCTTCATGACGACGGTTCACGCCTATACCGGCGACCAGCCGACGCTCGACACCATGCACAAGGACCTCTACCGCGCCCGCGCGGCAGCGGTGTCGATGATCCCGACCTCGACTGGCGCGGCCAAGGCCGTCGGCCTCGTTCTGCCGGAACTCAAGGGCAAGCTCGACGGCGTGTCGATCCGCGTGCCGACCCCGAACGTCTCGGTCATCGACTTCAAGTTCGTGCCGAAGCGTAAGGTCACCGTCGAAGAGGTGAACGCGGCGCTGGTGGCGGCGGCGGACGGTCCGCTCAAGGGCATCCTCGCCTACACCGACGAGCCGCTGGTTTCGATCGACCTCAACCACAACCCGGCATCGTCCACTTTCGCGCTCGACCAGACCAAGGTCATCGAAGGCGATCTCGTGCGCGTGATGTCGTGGTACGACAATGAGTGGGGCTTCTCGAACCGCATGGCCGACACGGCCGTGGCGCTGGCGAAGACCATCTGATCGCGGCACGGGGAACGAAGATGACAGGCTTTCGCACGCTCGACGAGGCACAGGTTTCGGGCAAGCGGGTGCTTGTCCGCGTCGACCTCAACGTACCCGTCAAGGACGGGCAGGTAACCGACGCGACCCGCATCGAGCGGGTCGCGCCAACGATCACCGAACTCGCAGATAAGGGCGCGAAGGTCATCCTTCTTGCCCATTTCGGTCGCCCGAAAGGCGAGCCGAACCCGGAAATGTCGCTTGAGCCTATTGCCGCGGCGACGGAAGCCGTCATCGGCCGCAAGGTGGCCTTTGCCGCCGATTGCATCGGCGAGCGGGCTGCCAAGGCGGTCGCGGCCCTTGCCGATGGTGACATCCTGCTTCTGGAAAACACCCGTTTCCACAAGGGCGAGGAAAAGAACGATCCCGATTTCGTCAAGGCGCTCGCCGCCAATGGCGACGTCTACGTCAACGACGCCTTCTCCGCCGCCCATCGCGCGCATGCCTCGACCGAGGGCCTCGCGCACCTGCTGCCGGCCTATGCCGGACGCACGATGCAGGCTGAACTCGAAGCGCTTGAGAAAGGCCTTGGCAAGCCGGTGAAGCCGGTCGTCGCGATCGTCGGCGGCGCCAAGGTGTCGACCAAGATCGACCTGCTGATGAACCTCGTCAAACGGGTCGATGCCCTTGTCATCGGGGGCGGTATGGCCAACACGTTCCTTGCCGCGCGTGGCACCGATGTCGGCAAGTCGCTTTGCGAACACGATCTCGCCCCGACCGCCAAGCAGATCATGATCGAGGCCGCGACCGCGGGATGCGCGATCGTTCTGCCGACCGACGCCGTCGTGGCCAGGGAATTCAAGGCGAATGCCGCGAACGAAACCATTTCCGTGGAGGCCGTTCCGGCCGATGCGATGATCCTCGATGTCGGGCCGAAGACTGTCGAAGTGGTCAACCAGTGGATCGAAAAAGCGCAGACGCTGGTCTGGAACGGCCCGCTCGGCGCCTTCGAGATCGAGCCGTTCGACGCGGCGACCGTGGCTGCGGCGAAGTTCGCGGCCGACCGGACCAGGGCTGGCAAGCTGATCTCGGTCGCTGGCGGCGGCGATACGGTGTCGGCTCTGAACCATGCCGGGGTTGCCGATGACTTCAGCTACGTCTCAACCGCCGGTGGCGCCTTCCTTGAATGGATGGAAGGCAAGGAACTGCCGGGCGTGGTGGCATTGGCGAGATAAGCTAATCACGTCATCCCGGCCAAGGGAGCCAGCGACCGCAGAGCCGGGACCCATTGGTCGGAGTATCGTGGAGCACGGCCCGGTTCCGGCGCTGGCGCATACGACCGATGCTGCGCGAACCCGCGGCCCGGCCACGCTGCTCAATGGGTCCCGGCTCTGCGGTCGCTGCGCTCCCTTGGGCGGGATGACGCTTAACGGAGAACGCCCACTTCGCCGTTTACCCTCTTAAACATTTGAAATCGCTTTCAATCGATTCGACCTGCCCGGCTCCATTCCGCTTTCGGACCGCATCTGGTAAGCGGCCTGAAAGGACAATCTGGAGGCACAAGAATGAGCGAACGTCTTGAAAACGGCGCGGCGATGACGGATCAGGCCGCAAACAAGGACGGCTTCATTGCAGCGCTCGACCAGTCGGGCGGGTCCACGCCGAAGGCGCTGAAGCTCTACGGTGTCGAGCAGGGCGCATGGTCGAACGATGATGAGATGTTCGATCTCATCCACCAGATGCGGGCGCGGATCATCAAGTCGCCTGCGTTCACTGGCGACAAGGTGATGGGCGCGATCCTGTTCGAACAGACGATGGATCGCGACATCGACGGCACGCCGACAGCGAAATACCTCTGGGAGAAGCGTGGCGTCGTGCCGTTCCTGAAGGTCGACAAGGGCCTCGCCGACGAGGCCGACGGCGTCAAGCTGATGAAGCCCATGCCGGATCTCGATGCGCTGCTGGAGCGTGCCGTCGCAAACGGCGTCTTCGGCACCAAGATGCGCTCGGTGATCGACGCGGCAAATCCGAAAGGGATCGCTGCGGTCGTTGCCCAGCAGTTCGAGGTCGGCCGGCAGATCCTGGGTCACGGGCTCGTACCGATCATCGAGCCGGAAGTGACTATCTCGATCGCCGACAAGGCCGAAGCCGAAGACATGCTGCTTGCGGAAATCCAGAAGCATCTGGACGGCGTGCCGGCCGGCAAGCAGGTGATGCTCAAGCTGACGCTGCCGACGAAGGCGAACCTCTACAAGCCGCTGATCGACGATCCGCGCGTCATGCGGGTGGTAGCCCTTTCGGGCGGGTATTCGCGCGACGATGCGAACGCCAAGCTGAAGCAGAATGCGGGCATGATCGCCAGCTTCTCGCGAGCACTGACCGAAGGGCTTTCGGCCCAGCAGAGCGATGCCGAGTTCGACGCGGCACTTGGCTCGGCGATCGACAGCATATTCGAGGCATCCCGCGCAGGCTGACCGTTCGGTCAGCCGCCGTGGCTGAGCCCTGCCGTCACGACGATCAGGCCGAGCGCAACGACCGCCAGCTTCCAGAAGTCGGCGCGGCGCTTCAGACCGGGCAGACCCAGCGGCCTGATGATCTGCACGATCATCAGGCCGACGATCACCATCGATAGGATTTTGCTCATGCCGTTCCGGGTTGCGTTGCGATTGCGCCGCGCCCGTTTGAGCAGCATCCTTGACGTCTGTCAAAGCACGGGCAGCCATGCTTCCTTAGTCAGATGGACGGCAGGAGGCCGTGGCGGATAGAACAGCCCGACAAGCACTGCCAGGGGAGGAAGCATTGTCGTCGCGCTATCACGAGGTTTATGCCGGCTGGAAAAGCGATCCCGAAGCGTTCTGGGCGGAAGCAGCCAAGGCGATCGACTGGTTCACGCCGCCCGAGCGCATCTTTGATGCCGGGCAGGGCGTCTATGGCCGCTGGTTCACCGGCGCAACCTGCAACACCTGCTTCAACGTCCTCGACCGTCATGTCGACGGCGGGCGCGCCGACCAGACGGCCCTTATCTATGACAGCCCGATCACCGGAGCGAAGAAGAGCTTCACCTATGCGCAGTTGCGCGACGAGGTCGTTGCGCTTGCTGCCGTCCTGCGTGAGCAGGGTGTGGCCAAGGGCGACCGGGTCATCATCTACATGCCGATGGTACCTGAAGCCGTGTTCGCGATGCTCGCCTGCGCGCGGCTCGGGGCCGTCCACTCTGTCGTCTTCGGCGGTTTCGCGGCAAAGGAACTGGCAACACGGATCGACGATGCGCAGCCGAAGCTGATCGTCTCGGCATCCTGCGGTGTCGAGCCCGGCCGCATCGTTGCCTACAAGCCGCTGCTCGACGGCGCCATCGCCATGGCCAAGCATAAAGTTGAACATTGCGTGGTGCTGCAGCGCGAGCAGCAGCCCTGCGATCTCGTGCCTAACCGCGATCTCGACATGGCAGAGGTGACGGCTGCGGCAAAGAAGGCCGGCATATGGGTGGACTGCGAGCCGGTGGCTGCGACCGATCCGCTCTACGTGCTCTACACGTCCGGCACCACCGGCCAGCCCAAAGGTGTGGTGCGCGACAATGGCGGCCACATGGTCGCGCTCGAATGGTCGATGTGGAACGAATTCGGCGTCAAGCCGGGCGAGGTTTTCTGGGCGGCTTCCGATGTCGGCTGGGTGGTGGGCCATTCCTACATCGTCTATGCGCCTCTGCTTCACGGCTGCACCACGATCCTGTTCGAGGGTAAGCCGGTCGGCACGCCCGACGCCGGCACCTTTTGGCGCGTGATCGCCGAACACGGCGTCGCCGCGATGTTCACGGCACCCACGGCATTCCGCGCGATCAAGGGGCAGGATCCGAAGGGCGAATTCGTCAAGAAATACGATCTCTCCGGGTTCAGGACCCTGTTCCTCGCCGGCGAACGTGCCGATCCGGAAACCATCAAATGGGCGGAAGCGCAACTGGGCGTGCCGGTGATCGACCATTGGTGGCAGACCGAGACCGGCCACCCGATCAGCCAGAACCCGGTCGGGCTCGGGCTTCTGCCGGTCAAATACGGCTCGCCCGCCGTGCCGATGCCTGGGTTCGACGTTCAGGTGCTTGATGATGCGGGGCACGCGGTGCCAACCGGGACACTGGGCAACGTGGTCGTCAAGCTGCCACTGCCGCCCGGCTGCCTGCCGACGCTGTGGAACGCGGAAGATCGCTTCCGCAGCGCCTACCTTTCCGAGTTTCCCGGCTACTACAAGACGGCCGATGCCGGGCTGATCGACGAGGACGGCTACCTCTTCATCATGGCGCGCACCGACGACATCATCAACGTCGCGGGGCATCGCCTGTCGACGGGTGGCATGGAGGAAGTGGTGGCCGAGCACCCCGACGTTGCCGAATGCGCCGTGGTCGGCATCGCCGATCCGATGAAGGGACAGGTGCCGTGCGGCTTCGTCGTGCTCAACGCGGGTGTGGCGCGGGAGGGGCCGGAGATCGAAAAGGAGATCGTCGCCCTGGTGCGCGAGCGCATCGGTCCGGTCGCGGCGTTCAAGTCGGTTGTCACGGTCAAGCGGCTTCCAAAGACGCGATCCGGCAAGATCCTGCGCGGAACGATGCAGAAGATCGCCGACAAGGAAGGCTGGACCATGCCGGCCACGATCGACGACCCGGCGATCCTCGACGAGATCGAGGCGGCGCTGAAGGGCAGGGGCATCGGGGTCTGATCGCCGCGGATGATCGCCGCGGAAGAGGGGTTCTCATCCTTGCCGTGATGCGGTAGAGAGGCCGCCCTTTCCGATCATCCCTTCGCCCTGGCGTTTCGTCGCCCTCGGCGAAGCATTGCGGGCGTTTTGCGATGTCTCCCCATTATTGTGGCGTCGATTTCGGCACCACCAATTCCACCGTCGGCCTGTGCGCGGCCGGCGGCGATCCGTTCCTGATCCCCGTCGAAGACGCGCAGGTGACAATTCCCTCGGCGCTGTTCTTCAGCCTCGAAGACGGCAGCGTTCATTTCGGCCGCTCGGCGGTGCATGAATATATGGACGGCGCTGAAGGCCGTTTCATGCGCGCGCTCAAGTCGGTTCTCGGCTCGAGCCTGATGAAGGAAACGACGCAGGTCGGACGAGACCGCATGACGTTTCAGGGGCTGATCGGCCGTTTCCTGCGCCACCTGCGTGCGCGGATCGAGGCTCAGGCCGGCGATGTGCCCGACCATATCGTGCTTGGCCGGCCGGTCTTTTTCGTTGACGGCAATCCGGAGGCCGACCGAACCGCGCAGGATCAGCTCGAGGCGGCCGCGCGGGCCGAAGGCTTCCGACATATCGAGTTCCAGTTCGAGCCGGTGGCCGCGGCCATGGGATTCGAACGTGACCTGAATGCCGAGGTGCTTGCGCTCGTCGTCGACATTGGGGGCGGCACGTCCGACTTCTCGGTACTGCGCCTGTCGCCGGAGCGGAGCCGCGCTGCCGACCGCCGCGACGACATCCTCTCGACGTCGGGCGTTCATGTCGGCGGCACCGATTTCGACCGCCAGTTGAGCATTGCACGCGTGATGCCGCGCATGGGTCTCGGCACCCGCACGCGCGACGGCAAGCGCCATCTGCCGGTCTGGTACTTCAACGACATGGCGACCTGGCACAAGATCAACCAGCTCTATACGGCGGCGACGAAGCGGGACATCCAGTCGCTGAAGCGCGAGGCGGCAGAGCCAGAGAAACTTGAGATCTACCAGCACCTGCTGGCGCACCGCTCGGGCCATCGGCTGGCCGCGCAGGTCGAGAAGGCCAAGATCGAGCTGACGGATGCCGAGGATGCCGTCATCACGTTGCGCGAGCCCGGCCTGTCCCTGGAGGTGCCTGTTTCGCGCACCGAATTCACGCAGGCGACCGGCGAGCTGGTTTCCAGAATCGGCATTGCCATCGATGCCGCGCTCGTGGATGCGGGTGTCGTTGCGGAGGCCATCGACACGGTGGTGATGACCGGCGGCGGCGCGCAGGTGCCTGCGGTTCGCGATGCGGCGGTTACCCGTTTTCCGCATGCGCGCATCGCCCAGATCGACCGTTTCGGGGCCGTCGGCCTGGGGCTTGCGGTGGATGCGGCGAGGCGCTTCGCCTGACAGCATTCCGGTCGCTGAGGCTCCTGACGCAAGGCTGTCCGCAGGGGTGTGTCATTGTCTCTTTCCAAGGTGAAAGGAGACTATGTCATGCCCCGCACGCCCCTGTTGCTGTCGCTCGTAGAGGACGCCGTCACCCAGTTCCGCAGCTTCAACGAACGCCGACGCACGCGCCGCGCCATCGACGGTCTTTCGGCGCATCTGCGCAAGGACATCGGCTGGCCGGACGGTCTGCCTGACCGGCAGCGCGTGCCGGCTGGCCGCAACGGCTGACGGTTTCGGACGATGCGATCCGGCGGCTTTCCCTCCCGACAACCTCCTGACACTATGTTGTCAGGAGGCTGCTGGCATAGTCCGCCTCCCGGATTCATCCGTTCGAGGGCTTCTTTCCATGCGCCGTGCAGACCGCTTGTTTCAGATCGTCCAGCATTTGCGGGGCGGAAGGCTTGTGACCGCGCGCATGCTCGGGGAGCGGCTGGAAGTCTCGGAGCGCACGATCTACCGCGATATAGCCGACCTGCAGTCGACCGGTGTGCCGATCGATGGAGAAGCGGGTGTGGGCTATCTGATGAGGGAAGGTTTCGACCTTCCGCCGCTGATGTTCACGCGTGACGAAATCGTCGCGTTGGTTGCCGGCGCGCGCATGGTGCGCGCCTTCGGCGGTGCCGACATGGCGCGGGCGGCCGAGGAAGCGCTGGTCAAGATCGGCGCCGTGCTGCCCGACCAGGAAAAGGCGCGCATCGCGCGCACCGAAATCCACATGCCCGACTGGGTCGTGGGCGAGGCCGAGCGCAAGTCGATCGACCTGCTGGAACGCGCCGTGGACGGGCGCAGCGTTCTGAACATTGATTACAGCGACGAAGCCGGGCGGGCGTCCCAGCGCGACATACGGCCGTTAGGCCTGTGGTTCTGGGGCAAGGTCTGGACGCTGGTGGCGTGGTGCGAACTGCGCGACGATTTCCGCGCCTTCCGCATCGACCGCATTGCGCAGATAACGCCGTCCGGACGCACCTTCCGGCCGGAGCGCGGCAAGCAGCTCGCCGATTTCTACCGCACTCTTGAGATGCGCGGACAGTCGTAACCAGGCTCGCGAGCCGGACATCGACCTGAGCGATTGTCCGGCTGCTGATCTTGCGGGCTATTCCTCGTCTTCGTCCTGCGACGTAGACTTGAGCGAAGACAGCTTGGCGAAAACGGCATCCGCGTCGAGTTCGTCTTCGCTCTCGTCCTTTGCAGAACGGTCCGCGCCAACTTCCAGCGACTCGGTCATGGAAGCAGGCAGCAGGGTGTCGCCGGCCGGCGCCGCCGCAGGCTGGCCGCGTGAGGCGCGCTGCACTTCGAGGTCGAGATCGATCTGCGAGCACAGGCCCAGCGTCACCGGGTCCATCGGCACGAGGTTGTTCGAGTTCCAGTGGGTGCGGTTGCGGATCTGCTCGATGGTCGACTTGGTGGTGCCGACGAGGCGCGAGATCTGCGCATCCTTCAGTTCCGGGTGATTCTTGACCAGCCACAGAATCGCGTTCGGGCGGTCCTGGCGCTTGGAAAGCGGCGTGTAGCGCGGAGTGCGGCGCTTGGATTCGGGCACGCGCACCTTCGGCTCGGAGAGCTTGAGACGATGTTCGGCATCCGCCTCGCCCTTCGCGATCTCGTCGCGCGAAAGCTGGCCGGTCATCACCGGGTCGAGACCCTTGATGCCCTGCGCGGCCTCGCCATCGGCGATCGCCTTGACCTCGAGCGGGTGGAGTTTGCAGAACTGCGCGATCTGGTCGAACGACAGCGCGGTGTTGTCGACGAGCCAGACGGCTGTCGCCTTGGGCATCAGAAGCGTGTTGGCCATGGATAAAATCCTTCTCGTTCGCCCGCGTCCCTGTCGCGGGCGGTGGGCGAAGCCACCAAATTTGGGAAATCACCCCGCATATAACGTTATTCGGCGTCCTTCGCAATGCGAGCCGATGTCTTAGGCACAGGACAGCTGCATCTCACCGCTGCAATGGCAGCTCGCGCAGTGGATCGCCGCCGTCGATCAATAGCCGACCCTTAGGCTTCAAGGCTGCCGCGATGCGGGGCAAAGCCTTTTCGCCCGCTGCAGGGTGGCGACCATCGAACGCGCCCACACGTACGGCGAAGGCGAGATCGAATTTTTCTTCGCCAGGGAGGAGCTCGAAATCCTCCGCCGCGACCTGTCGCAGTGAGAGGGTTCCAGCCGTGATCTCGTCGCGGCAGGCGGTCTCGGCCTGCTCGATCGCCTTGCGAGAACGGTCTATGGCCAGCACATGGCCGTTTCCGATCCTGCGTGCGACCTCGCGTGCGGCGGCGCCCGGTCCACAGCCGATTTCCAGCACGCGCATGCCGGGACGTAGCGGCAGTGTGTCGACGATGGCGAGAAGGCGCGGCGACAGGCGATCAGTCATTTCGAGGTCCCACCGAGTTTGGCGGGCTATGCCACATCCAGCACGATCTTGCCGATATGGTCGCCTTCCTCCATCCGCTCATGCGCCCGCCAGGCTTCCTTCAGCGGGAAGATCATGTCCATGACGGGTGCGATCCGCCGTTCGGCAAGGAGCGGCCACACCTTAGTCTCCAGTTCGGCGGCGATCTGTCCTTTGAAAGCGACATCGCGCGGGCGCAGCGTGGAACCGGTATGGGTCAGGCGCTTGACCATGAGCCGCGCGAAATTCGCAGGCGCCTTGGGGCCGCCCAACGTGGCGATTTGGACAATGCGGCCATCGACGGCAGCGGCCTCATAATTGCGGTCGACATAATCACCGCCCACCATGTCAAGGATGACGTTGACGCCCTTGCCCTTGGTTGCCTCCTTGAGGACGGCGACGAAATCCTCCTCCCGGTAGTTGATCGCGCGGGTGGCGCCGAGTTTCTCGCATGCCTCGCATTTATCGGCGGAGCCGGCCGTGGTGAATACAGTGGACCCGAAGCTTGATGCGAGCTGGATGGCCGTGGTGCCGATACCCGAAGAGCCGCCGTGCACGAGCAGGCTCTCTCCCGGCTGCAACCCGCCCCGCTGGAAGACATTGTGCCAGACGGTGAAGAAGGTCTCCGGCAAAGCGGCTGCTTCGGTGAAAGTGAAACCGTGCGGGATCGGCAGGGCATTACTTTCGTGCACCGCGACATATTCGGCATATCCGCCACCCGGCGTCAGCGCGGTGACGCTATCGCCGGCCCGCCAGCGCTTTGCGCCCGATCCGACGGCGACGACCTCCCCGGCTGCCTCAAGTCCCGGCAGGTCCGACGCGCCCGGCGGGGGCGGGTAGGTGCCCTTGCGCTGGGCAACATCTGGCCTGTTCACGCCGGCCGCGCGCACGCGGATCAGGATTTGGCTATTGCCCGGCTTGGGGACATCGCGTCGCTCGGGTTTGAGGACCAGCGGCCCACCCGGCTCGACGATCGCTATCGCCGTCATTTTTTCCGGAATCTTGTCCATGCGTGCCTCGCCTGCGTCTGGTCAATTCGTGGCCGGGGCGTTTGCCTCGACCCGCCTCCCTTATGTAGACTTGTCGGCCACAAGGCAAAGTGGAAGGACAAGCAGGATGGCGTTGTTCGACGACGAACCGGTGAAGCCAAAACGCGTTCACGAGATCGGGCAGGATCTGTCGCTGCTGTCGGTCGGCGAGCTTGAGGAAAGGATCGGCCAGCTCAAGGCCGAGATCACGCGGCTCGATGCCGAACTCCAGGCCAAGGGCTCGACACGGCTCGCTGCCGAAGCGCTGTTTCGTCGCGAATAGGTGTGGATCGTTCGCGATCTGTCGGATATCGGCACGTAATCGCCTGATTCATTTCTAGTTTCGAATCAACGCCCCATAGCAAGAAGGCCGCCGACGAGACATGCTCGCGACATACCGCCCGATTTTTTCGCTGCTCTGCGGAACAGCCTTTCTTCTTGCCGCGTCGGGCCTCCATGGTCTGCTCCTGCCGCTGCGCGGCCAGGCGGAGGGCTTCTCGACCGCTTCCCTGGGGCTCTTCGGTACCGCATGGGCGGGCGGGTTCGTCGCAGGCTGCTATTTTGCGCCGCGGCTGGTACGCAAGGTCGGCCACGTGCGGTCCTTCGGCGTGTTTGCCGCCTCCGGCGCCATCATCGCGCTTCTGACCGGGCTGTGGGTTGACGAATACGCCTGGATCGCGCTGCGCGCAGGGACCGGCTTCACCATGGCCGGCGCGTTCATGATCATCGAGAGCTGGCTGAACGAGAAAGCGACCAACGACAATCGCGGCACGGTCTTCGGTCTCTACATGATGGTCACATACGCCTCCATCATGGGCGGCCAGATGATCGTGGCCGCAGGCGAAATCGTCAGCGCGGCTTTGTTCATGGTGGCTGGCATCTTCTTCTGCGCATCCCTCATTCCGACCGCGATCTCCTCTGCTGCGACACCGGAACCGCTTGCCGATGTGAAGCTCGATCTCAAGGGTCTTTACAACAATTCGCCGGTGGCGGCGGTGGGCTGCGTGCTCGTCGGCGTCGCCAACGGCGCGTGGGGCACGCTGGGCGCGGTCTACGGTGCCCGCGTCGGCATATCGACGGCCGAAATCGCGCTGATGATGAGCCTCGTGGTCGTGGCAGGCGCGGTGACGCAGCTTCCCGTCGGTCGCGCCTCGGATCGCACCGACCGCCGCTACGTGCTGGCGGCGGCAGCTTTCGGTTCGGCCCTCTTCGCGCTTCTGGTTTTTGCACTGGCGCCGCGTTCCAGCGTTGCCATACTGGTCCTGACGGCAGCGTACGGCGCGCTCGCCTATACGCTCTATTCGATCGCCGTTGCGCATGCCAACGATCACGCAAGCACGGAGGATTTCGTCAAGGTTTCGGGTGGCCTGCTGCTGCTTTACGGCTTCGGCACGATGATCGGCCCGCTGGTCGGTGCTTTCCTGATGGCGCAGATGCGGCCCGAAAGCCTGTTCCTGGCCACCGCGCTGGCGCACTTGTCGCTCGGTGGTTATGCGATGCTGCGCACGACGCGCCGGGCACCGGTGCCGCTTGAAGATCGCGAGGCCTTCAAGACACTGCCTTCCGAGCGTGCGGTCACGCCACAGGCAGGCCTGCTCGATCCGCGCGCGGATCAGGAGGCCCATGCGGCCTCCGACGATACGATCGGCACAAGCGAGCCCCAGCCACAAGCCAATTGAACTTCGCTGCGGGCGGGTTACAAATAACCATGACCCAGCCAGACGCGTTCATGGCCATTGCGGACACCAATCGCCGTCATCTGCTCGAGGAGCTGAGGCGCGGGCCGAAGACCGTCAACGAACTCGCCCTGGGGTTGCCAGTCTCGCGGCCCGCCGTTTCACAACATCTCAAGGTCTTGCTGGATACCGGACTGGTCAGCGCCCGCTCGCAGGGAACGCGGCGTATCTATGCGATCAGCAACCAGGGGTTCCTGAAGCTTAACATCTGGCTGGATCAGTTCTGGGAGGAATAGCGCCGCCTCGGCGCAGGCACATCCTCGTTGCGGCGTAGGCCCGCATGCGCATTTGCGGGCAGACAACGCCACTAAGCGCCGATGGCGCGGGCGCCATCGGCTTTGCTAGAAGTGCAGCACCGTTGCGGTGCCTATGTGCCGATTAATGTCGCGTCGGCGAACTCAGTTTTTCTATCTCGTCCTTGAGGGCCAGCTTGCGCCGCTTGAGCTTGGCGATTTCGAGGGTATCGCACGACGGGTGCGTCAAAGCCTCGTCGATCTCGCGTTCGATATCGCCATGCTTCCGTTGCAGCTCTGCAAGATGGGATGCAAGAGACATGATAGATTCTCCCTTCATCGTTCCTCGATCGCGCCATCCCGAGCGTCCACCGCAGGTCGCTTCGTGACAGCGCCATGACACTTTGCCATCGAACGACAATCGTGTCGAATGGAGCGTAGTAGCATTTCCTGACAGGTCGAAATGTGTTATGAGGCGCTCGCCGGTCGCGGAAGCTCCGGAACCCGCCCGCGCAGGCGATTCCCGCCTCACAATCTTCAGACGGTTGAGCATGTCGGAACAGGAACAGGCCGAGATTCGTCTCGAGTTTGCAAAGGTCAAACAGGAACACACGGACTTCGATGCCGCGATCAATGCTATGATCGCGGTGGGCTGCGATCCACTGCAGATCCAGCGCATGAAGAAGAAGAAACTGACCCTGAAGGACCGCATGCAGCAGCTGGAAGATCGTATCATTCCCGACATAATCGCGTGAGGGACGGACATGACCGGCCATAGCGCTGACGTCGCCATCATCATGGGCAGCCAGTCCGATTGGGCGACCATGCGGCACGCCGCAGATACGCTTGGCGAACTGGGCATTTCGCATGAATGCCGCATCGTGTCGGCACACCGCACTCCGCAGCGCCTCTACGATTTCGCGACTGGTGCCAAGGCGGCCGGGTTCAAGGTGATTATCGCCGGCGCCGGCGGTGCAGCGCACCTGCCCGGCATGACCGCTGCGATGACGCCGTTGCCGGTATTCGGCGTGCCCGTCGAATCGAAGGCGCTTTCGGGGCAGGATTCCCTGTTGTCGATCGTGCAGATGCCGGCCGGCATTCCCGTCGGCACGCTTGCCATTGGCAAGGCGGGTGCGACGAACGCGGCGCTCCTGGCCGCCGCAGTTCTCGCTCTTGGAGACGAGGCGCTGGCGGCGCGCCTCGATGGGTGGCGCGCGTCGCGTACCGCCGCCGTAGCCGACCACCCCTCCGACGACGCATGACCTTCCCGCTTCAGCCCGGCGCCTGCATCGGCATCATCGGGGGCGGCCAGCTTGGCCGCATGCTGGCGATGGCCGCAGCCCGCCTCGGCTATCGCATTATCGTGCTCGAACCGCAGGCGGATTGTCCCGCCGCGCAGGTCGCCAGCCGCCAGATTATTGCCGCCTATGACGATGCACATGCGCTGGCCGAACTGGCGCGGGAATGCGCCGTGGTGACCTACGAATTCGAGAACGTGCCTGTCCATGCAGCCGAAATGCTGGCTGCCGACGTGACTGTCGCCCCGCCGCCGCGTGCGCTTGAGGTTGCCCAGGACCGTCTCGCCGAGAAGACTGCCCTGAACGAGATGGGCATATCCACAGCGCGCTTCGTTGCCGTGGACAGCGATGCAGATCTCGACAAGGCTTTGAGCACCTTTGGTGGAGCAGGTGTGCTCAAGACACGGCGCATGGGCTACGACGGCAAGGGCCAGCGCGTGTTCCGGGCAGGCGGTACGGCAGAGATTGCCGGTTGCTATGACGAGATGGGTGGCGTGCCGCTCATCCTCGAGGCGCTGGTTCCGTTCGAGCGAGAAATATCCGTTATTGCGGCGCGCGGGCGAGATGGCGGCATCGCCGTCTACGATGCGGCTGAAAACGTCCACCGCGCCGGCATCTTGCATACGTCGACGGTGCCGGCCATTGCATCGCCGGATACGCTTTCAGCGGCCCGGGAGGCGGCGAAGGCAATCCTCGATGGGCTCGGCTATGTCGGCGTCATAGGCGTCGAGTTTTTCGTGATGGCGGATGGCAGCGTGCTTGCCAACGAGATTGCGCCGCGGGTGCACAATTCCGGGCACTGGACCGAGGCCGCATGCTTGGTCTCGCAATTCGAGCAGCATATTCGCGCGGTCGCCGGACTGCCGCTTGGCAACCCTGATCGGTATAGCGATTGCGTCATGGAAAATCTGATCGGCGACGATGTAGAGCGGGCACCAGCGTTACTCGCCGAACCGGGCGTGATGCTGCATCTCTACGGCAAGGCCGAGGCTCGACCTGGACGCAAGATGGGCCACTTCACGCGCCTCACGCGGTGATCCGCCGAGCGACGGCCGTGGGTCAGGTGTGCGGCTTCATCGGACGCTCCCGCCAACATTGCCATAATGTAACGAAACTAAAGGCCGGCCCTGCCGTTTCCTCAATGATAGGGACTTATGCAGGAGGCTGTTCGATGTTTAAATTATCATCCGCGCTTTGCCATGTGCTGGCGCTTTCATTTGCAGTTGGTACGGCGGTACCCGCTGCCGCTGCGCCGGTTTTCGTGCCCAATGCGCCGGCCGTATCTTCCGCTGTGACGAATGTGCAGTATCGGCGAGACCGTGACTACCGTCGCGACAACCGCAGGGATCGGGGCCGAGACAGGTTCGAACGCCGTGGAAACAGCACTTACTGGCGTGGTCACAGAGGCTACAGGGATCGTCGTCCCGGCTACCGGCAGTATAATGGTTTCTGGTTCCCGCCGGCGGCCTTCATCGCCGGTGCGATCATCGGCGGCGCCATGAATCAGGCGCCTGCGGTCAGATCGCGTGGAGGTTCAGCTCACGTCCAGTGGTGCTACGACCGGTGGCGGTCGTACCGGGCCTACGACAATACCTATCAGCCATATAACGGTCCGCGCCGCCAGTGCGTATCGCCATATAGCTGAGAATGAACGGATGCCCGGCCCCCGCCAAGCGGGCCGGGCACCCTCTGCAAGAGCGCTACAAGGCGTCGGCGCGGTTGACACGGCCCCGTCAACTCGTCTATGAGCCATCGCAGATTTGCGGCGCGCCTCGGGCGCGCTTTTATGTTGGCCCGCCAGGGCATCAGGAAACGGGCTATACCGATGAAGATCAAGAACTCGCTCAAGGCGCTCAAGAGCCGTCACCGCGACAACCGCATGGTTCGCCGCAAGGGCCGCGTCTACATCATCAACAAGACCGCGCCGCGCTTCAAGGCTCGCCAGGGCTGAGGCCCGCGCGCTTCTCACGCGAATTTCAGTTTGACGTTCCGCGATGCGGGGGTACCTTCTCCCGCATGCGGAACGTTTTTGCCATTTTGACGGTGATTCTGGCGGCATTGCCCCTTGCGGCCGCGCTCGCCCAGACAACCGGGCGGTCGTCCACCGGTATTGCTGCCGAAGAGCCGCAGGCGCGGGTCGACAGGCTATTCGATGAATTGAGGCGGGCGCGCAACGAACAGGCGGCAGAGCGTGTGGCCTCACGTCTACGCAGCGAATGGGCGCGGTCTGGAAGCGCCTCCGTCGATCTTCTGATGCAATGGTCGCAGGAGGCCATGAAGAAGGAAGACAACGCGGTCGCGATGGATTTCCTCGATCAGGTGGTGATGCTGGCACCCGACTACGCAGAAGGCTGGAACCGGCGCGCCACGCTGCATTTCACGATGGAGAATTATTCGAAGTCGATGGCGGACATTGGCCGTGTGCTTCGCCTAGAGCCACGCCATTTCGGCGCCCTTGGCGGCATGGCGACGATTCTCAAGAACACCGGTCACAAGGAAGCGGCGATGCACGCCTATGAGCGGGTGCTGAATGTTTATCCAATGATGCGCAGCGCCCAGACGGAATTGGGCAATCTGGCCGATGAACTTGCCGGCCAAGGCATTTGACGGCTGGCTGAAGCCAGGCGAAACTGATCCTCATACTTCCTCGTAATTATCCGCATGAATCTTCTTACCGCCGCGATCTGCGGCCTGCTCGCCCTCTTCCTCGCGCTCGTCGGGGTCAGCCGCGTTGGCGCATGGCTGATCGAACGGCGCTATCCGCCTGTCGGCAGCTTCGCGGAAGTCGGAGGTACGAAAGTCCATCACGTCCATATTCCGGCCGGTTCGGCGGCTGACCTGCCCCCGGTGGTGTTCATCCACGGCGCAAGCGGCAATCTGCTGGACCAGATGGTTCCCGTACGCCCGCTGCTGGAAGGCAGGGCCGAGATGCTGTTTGCGGACCGACCCGGACATGGATGGTCGGAGCGCGGCTCTGGCAATGGCGATCCCGTGGCGCAGGCGAATACGATCGCAGCTCTTATGGATCATTACGGCATGGAAAAGGCCATTATCGTCGGCCATTCCTTCGGTGGTGCGGTCGCTGCCGCATTTGCCGTTGAGCATCCCGAAAAGACGCAGGGGCTGGTATTCCTTTCGGCTGCGACGCACCCTTGGCCCGGCGGGGCGACATCCTGGTATTACAAACTGTCGTCGATGCCCGTGCTGGGGCGTCTTTTCGTGGAAGCGCTCGCATGGCCCGGCGGCACGCTGCAGATGGGGGCGGCTTCTGTCTGCGTGTTCGCGCCGAACCGGATGCCGGAGACCTATCTCGCCGACGCCGCGATACCCCTGGTGCTGCGGGCTTCCGCTTTCCGATGGAACGCGACCGATGTCGCGGGCCTCTACGACCATGTCGCCGTCTATTCGAAACGCTATGGCGAGATCGCGACCCCGACCGTCGTCATTTCGGGCAACCGCGATACGGTCGTCTACGAGGAAATCCATTCCGCCGGGCTTGCACGCGACATTCCGGGCGCCGAGATGATCTGGGTGAATAATATGGGCCACAAACCCGACTGGGTGGCGCCTGATCTGGTGGTCGCGGCGATCGAAAAAGTGTCAGGCAATGCCGTCGACATTCAAGCGGCAGCAAAGCAGGTTGAGGCCCGCATAGAAGACGACGCGTTCGGCCCTCCCGCTGCCTGCCCCGACGAGAAACCCGAACTCTCCCCGGCGGGTTGAAGACCGGTCAGAGACCGCTCATGCCGTCAGAGCCGATATAGGCGATGCGCAGCATGTTGGTTGCGCCCGGCGTGCCCAGCGGAACGCCGGCGGTGATGATGATGCGATCACCGGCGTGGCCGAAATCTTCCTGGAAGGTGATGCGGCAGGCGCGATCGACCATGTCGTCGAGGTTGCTTGCGTCCTGCGTCACGACGCAATGGGTGCCCCACACCAGCGACAGCCGTCGTGCGGTCTCGACAACGGGCGACAGCGCGATGATCGGTAGCTGCGGGCGCTCGCGGGCCGCGCGAAGACCGGTGGTGCCGGAGGAGGTGTAGGTCACGATCGCCGACAGCTTCAGCGTCTCGCCGATCTGCCGTGCTGCAAGCGAGATGGCGTCGGCGCCGGTCGCTTCGGGTTCGGAGCGTTGGGCGTTGATGATGCCGGGATAGAGCGGGTCCTTCTCCACCCGCGTCGCGATCGCGTCCATCGTGGCGACTGCCTCGACCGGATAGTCGCCGGCAGCCGATTCGGCTGAAAGCATGATCGCGTCGGCGCCTTCGAAAACGGCAATCGAGACGTCGGAAACCTCGGCGCGTGTCGGAACCGGCGCGGTGATCATCGATTCAAGCATCTGGGTGGCAACCACCACCGGCTTGCCGGCGCGCCGGGCGGCGCGGGTAATCTGCTTCTGGATGCCGGGCACCGCCTCAAGCGGCATTTCCACGCCGAGGTCGCCGCGTGCCACCATCAGCGCGTCGGACAGTTCTATGATCTCGGCAAGCCGCGTGACTGCCTGCGGCTTCTCGATCTTGGACATCAGCGCCGCGCGGCCGCGGGCAACCTTGCGCACTTCCGCCAGATCTTCAGGCCGCTGCACGAAGGACAGCGCGATCCAGTCGACGCCGGTGGCAAGAACCGCCTCGAGATCCTTGCGGTCCTTGTCCGTCAGCGCGCCGATCGGCAGGTCGGTATCGGGCAGGCTCACACCCTTTCGATTGGATATCTTCGTGCCGGCGACGACGGTGCAGACGATCTTGTGCCCGTCGGTCTCGACCGCCTTGAGCTGGAGCTTTCCGTCATCAATCAGAAGCCTGTGGCCCGGCTCGACCGACTGCAGGATTTCCGGGTGCGGAAGCTGCACGCGCGTCTCGTCGCCGGGCGCAGGGTCGTCATCCAGTACAAAGGTCTGGCCCGGCGTCAATTCGACGGAATCACTGGCAAACTTGCCTACGCGGAGCTTCGGCCCCTGCAAATCCGCAAGAATGCCGATCGGACGGCCGACATCCTTTTCCACCTTGCGGATGCGCTCGACCAGCGTGCGCATCAGCGGATGGTCGGCGTGGCTCATATTGATGCGGAACACGTCCGCCCCGGCTTCGAAAAGCCGCCTGATCATAACTTCTTCCGAAGATGCCGGTCCGAGCGTCGCGAGTATCTTGACCTTGCGGCTACGTCTCATTGATTACCCGTTCCCGTGACGGCAGCGCCGCCATTTGCCGGCTCGTCGGTGAGCTGGACCATCCAGCTCGCCTGTTCCCGTGTGTCGTATTCCTGGAAGCCAGCGCGCTGGAAGCCGCGCGCGAAGCAGTCTCCGGCACCGGCAATCTTGAACTCGCGCTCGGCCACGCACATGTTGACCGGCCCGTCCCAGCGTCCGCCGCGCTCGGCGTCTTCGGCATAAAGATAATAATAGCGTGAGGACAGTGCGCCCTCGATCAGCGTCTTGCAGGTCGAGCCTTCGATGTGCCACCAGCCCTCGGTGACCCAGCCGGTGCTGGCGCGATAGCCGATGGAAACGCCGACGAGGCTTTGCGTTGCGTTGCAGACGCGGAAATCGGCAAGCGCAGGTGTCGCGGTCGCCAGCGCGGAACCCGCTATGGCGAAGCCGGACAAGCCTGCCAGGAGGCAGAAACGTGTCGCTCTCGCCGAAGCCGTCTTCATCACCCTCGCCACCGGAATCGTCATCTCTCAAGTCCTTTTCGGGGAAGTGCAAGCCTGTGTCAACGCATGCCGACGGGCAGGTGAACCGATTTAGATTGCGGATTCGACAGCCGACGAGCATCCTCGCCGATCCTGCCCGAAAGCGTGTCGAAACAGCGGCATTGCATGGTTCGGCGGTTCATGAAACACAGGCCGCTGCATCTTTTCAACTTTCGGATTGTTTGATGACGCGTGACGCCCTTTTCGCTCCTTTCGAAGCCATCGAAGGCGACCGGACGAAGGGCCTGGTCCTCCTCGCGGACCATGCCGGACGCGCGCTTCCCGAGGAGTATGGCGATCTCGGCCTGCCTGCCGCGGAATTCGATCGGCACATAGCCTACGACATCGGCGTCGAGACCGTGACGCGCCGGCTGGCCGAGCGCCTCGGCGTGCCGGCGGTGATGGCGCGCTTTTCGCGCCTCCTCATAGATCCCAACCGCGGCGAGGATGATCCGACTCTGATCCGCCAGCTCTATGACGGCACGATCGTGCCCGCCAATTATCCGATGAGCGACGAGGAGCGGGAACGGCGGCTGGAGCGCTATTATCGCCCATACCACGACGCCGTCGGGTCGATGGTTGCCTCGGTCGCGTCGGCAACGGGCGCCGCACCTTTCATCTTCTCGATCCATTCCTTCACGCCTTCCATGCAGGGCCGCGCCCGGCCGTGGCATGTCGGGGTGCTGTGGGACTCAGACGCCCGCGCAGTGCGGCCGCTGCTCGACATGCTTTCCGCCGATCCCGCACTGACGGTGGGCGACAACGAACCCTATGACGGCGCGCTGCGCGGCGACACCATGTTCCGCCACGCCATCGTCAATGGCTACGCCCATGCGCTGATCGAGCTGCGGCAGGACCTGATCGTGGAAGCACGCGACGCCGAGGCGTGGGCGGATCGGCTGGTGCCCATCCTTGAAGCGATCAACGCGCTGCCCGATATTCATGAGGTGCAGCAGCATGGCTCGCGAACCGGGCCGATCTGAGCTGGCGAAGGAGCAATGACCATGCCCGACCTGACCGAGGACCAGAAGCGCGATTTCGAGGCGGCTGCCTTCCGCACCCTCGTGGAGCATTTGCGCACGCGCAGCGATGTGCAGAACATCGACCTGATGAATCTCGCCGGTTTCTGCCGCAACTGCTTGTCCAACTGGTATCGCGACGCGGCCGGGGAGGCTGGCGTCGCGCTCGACAAGGAAGATGCGCGGGAGATCGTCTACGGCATGCCCTATGCCGAGTGGCGCGCGAAATACCAGACCGAGGCGTCGGCCGAAAAGCAGACAGCATTCGAGGAAAACAGGCCGAAAGACCATTGATTCTTGGCTCCGTGTCGGGCAACCAAACGCCGACCTTTTGCCGCCCGAGTCGCGGCCCGACCAATCCGGAGATCCAAGCATGGCCGATGACATCACAGCCGAATCCGCCCAGACCGTAGCCGCGGGCCAGCTCCGCGCCTTCATCGAGCGCGTCGAGCGGCTCGAAGAAGAAAAGCAGACCATCGCGGACGACATCAAGGAAGTCTTCGCCGAGGCCAAGGGTACGGGCTTCGACACCAAGGCGATGCGCGTTATCATCCGGCTTCGCAAGAAGGACGCGAACGAGCGCCAGGAGGAAGAGGCGATCCTCGACCTCTACAAGGCCGCGCTCGGCATGGAATAGTTCACGGGCCGGCTCTGGCGGTTCCGGCAATCCGCTCCTAAGGTTGGTCAACCCACAACCGACGAAGGAGCCGACATGCCGATCCTCAACCGCGCGAGCGAGATGCAGCAGGATGCCGCCGGCTGGCGCCGGCTGCTGCACGAGCAGCCCGAGATCGGCTTCGACCTTCCCCGCACCACCGCTTTCGTTGCCGAAAAGCTCCGCGCATTCGGTTGCGACGAGGTGGTGACCGGCGTCGGCCGCACGGGCATTGTCGCGGTCATCCGCGGCAGGCTGGGCGAGGGGCCGGCCATCGGGTTGCGCGCCGACATGGATGCGCTGCCCATCGTCGAGGAGACCGGCAAGCCCTATGCGTCGAAGTCGCCGGGCCATATGCATGCCTGCGGCCATGACGGGCACACCACGATGCTGCTCGGCGCGGCGCAATATCTGGCCGAGACCCGCAATTTCGTCGGTTCCGTCGCGCTGATCTTCCAGCCGGCCGAGGAAATCGGCAGCGGCGCCAGGGCGATGCTCGATGATGGGCTGATGGAGCGTTTCGGCATCGAGCGCGTCTACGGCATGCACAACATGCCGGGAATCCCGACTGGCCAGTTCGCGGTCTGCGCCGGGCCGATCATGGCTGCCGTCGCCAAGTTCACCATCCGCATCAAGGGGCGGGGCGGGCACGCGGCCCGACCGCACACGACGATCGATCCGATTGTCACCGGGACGCAGCTCATCGATGCGTTGCAGTCGATCGTGGCGCGCAACGCCGATCCGGTC
Source organism: Neoaquamicrobium sediminum (assembly GCF_040970315.1). Lineage (NCBI taxonomy): Bacteria > Pseudomonadati > Pseudomonadota > Alphaproteobacteria > Hyphomicrobiales > Phyllobacteriaceae > Neoaquamicrobium > Neoaquamicrobium sediminum. The sequence continues at coordinate 145,104 of NZ_JAZHFV010000004.1, forward strand.
GCTTCCCTGGTGGTCACCATTACGCGGGTGATCGCGGGCACGGCCTACAACATCATTCCCGAAACGATCGAGATCTGGGGCACGACGCGCGCACTCGACATGGACAACGCCGCCATGGCCGAGCGCCGGATCGGGGAGGTCTGCGCCGGTATCGCCAAGGCGACGGGGGCCGAGATCGAGATCGACTACAGCCAGGCGCATCCGGTGACGTTCAACCGCGCGGAGGAGGCGGACTTCGTGGCGCAGGTCGCGCAAGAGGTGGCCGGAACGGTAGACCGGGCGGTGCGGTCGGTGATGGCCGGCGAGGATTTCTCGCACATGCTGACGGTGCGTCCGGGCGCGTTCATCTTCATCGGCAATGGCGACTCCGCCGGTTTGCACCACCCTGCATACGATTTCGACGACGAGGCGATCCCCGCCGGGGTAAGCTATTGGGTACGGCTGGTCGAGACGGCTTTGGCTTCGCGATAGCGTTTGGGTGCGTCCTTCGAGGCTCGCTGCGCTCGCACCTCAGGATGAGGACGGTTGTGCATCGCTCCCGCGGGCTCGGGGCTCGAAAGTCCTATCGTTGCACATGCATCAAGCTTGCTATCTCGCGGGACCAGTCGCCCACCTTCCTCATCCTGAGGTGCGAGCGGAGCGAGCCTCGAAGGACGCACGAACAGGCATTACGCCGGCTCGAACTCCAGCGCCACACCGTTGATGCAGTAGCGCAGGCCGGTCGGTGGCGGGCCGTCGGGGAAGACGTGTCCGAGGTGGCTGCCGCAATTGGCGCAATGCACTTCGGTGCGCACCATGCCGTAGCTGCGATCCTCGGTCATCTCGACCGAACCGGGCACCGGGTCGTTGAAGCTCGGCCAGCCGGTGCCGCTCTCGAACTTCAGCGTCGATTCGAACAGCGGCTGGTCGCAGCCGGCGCATTTGAAGGTGCCGGCGCGCTTTTCGTGCAGAAGGGCGCAGCTTCCGGGCCTTTCGGTGCCGTGCTGGCGCATGACTTGATACTGCTCGGGCGTCAGCAGCGCGCGCCACTCGGCGTCGGTGCGGGAGACGGGATAGGTCTTGGCGTCCATGGCGGTGGCTCCTGAATGGGGATCGCCACATATGTAATGCGGCCGCGTCCCGGCCTCAATGCCTGCGTGAACGGCCTTCTATAAGCATGTCCCACGTTACTGCTGCCGCTCGGCTGGAACTATCCAGAACACAAGTGACATGGTCACAAACACCGCCGCCGATATTGCACTTGCGGTAATTTGCGTGCCGCCCAAAAAGGATTCCGCTCCAACGCCAATATCGAAAACGTGTATCATAAAGTAGGATGAACATAAGACAGCAATGGAGCCGGAAATAAGAGAGAGTAAATTGCCTGCCGGTAGTTCTGGTCGTTTCCTGAGTTTTATGGAATAAATTGAGCAGCATATCGCTGGTATTGAAATTTCCGAAAACGATCTAAATTCAAAATAAAGTACGCCATATTTGATGTATAAAACTGAAACTGCTACCAATTTATAAATGAGCGCTGAAGCTATAAATGCCAAAACGTAGGCAATAGAAATCTTCAAATTCAATAACGCAATTGATTGTTTATTCTCTGCCTCGGGCATTTTTTAATGCCTCCTCGACAGCTCGCGCGTGGCCTGCTCCAGTCCGCTGAGCGTCAGCGGGTACATGCGCTGTGAGAAGAGTTCGGAGATCATGCCGATCGAATGCGTGTAGCCCCAGTGCTTCTCGCGGACGGGGTTGAGCCAGACGGCGTTGGGCCATTGCGCGGTGACGCGCGACAGCCAGGCGTGGCCCGGTTCCTCGTTCCAGTGCTCGACCGATCCACCGGGATAGGCAATCTCGTACGGGCTCATCGAGGCGTCGCCGACAAAGATGACCTTATAGTCCCTGCCGTATTTGTGCAGCACGTCCATGGTCGGGATGACCTCGGCGTGGCGGCGGCGATTGTCCTTCCACACGCCTTCGTAGAGGCAGTTGTGGAAGTAGAAATACTCCATGTGCTTGAACTCGACACGGGCCGCCGAAAACAGCTCCTCGACGACGCGGATGTGGTCGTCCATCGAACCGCCGACATCGAAGAACATCAGCAGCTTCACAGCATTGCGCCGCTCGGGCCGTGTCTGCACGTCGAGATAGCCATGCTCGGCCGTGGCATGGATGGTGCCGGGCAGGTCGAGCTCCTCTTCGGCACCCTCGCGCACCCAGCGGCGCAGGCGCTTGAGTGCGACCTTGATGTTACGCGTGCCGAGCTCGACGGAATCGTCGAAATTCTTGAACTCGCGCTTGTCCCACACCTTCACCGCGCGGCGATGGCGGCTTTCGTGCTGGCCGATGCGCACGCCTTCGGGATTGTAGCCATAGGCGCCGAAGGGCGAGGTGCCGGCTGTTCCGATCCATTTCGACCCGCCCTGATGACGGCCCTTCTGTTCCTCCAGCCGCTGCTTCAGCGTTTCCATCAGCTTCTCGAAGCCGCCAAGCGCCTCGACGAGCTTCTTTTCCTCTTCGCTCAGATGTTTTTCCGCGAGCCGGCGCAGCCATTCCTCGGGCAGGTTGGCAACGTCGACAGCCCCTTCGCCCGACACTGCCTCGACACCCTTGAAGACATGGCCGAAAACCTGATCGAAGCGGTCGATATGCCGCTCGTCCTTCACCAGCGCGGCGCGGGAGAGATAGTAGAACCCCTCCACGTCGTAGGTGACGAGATCGGCCTCCATGCCTTCGAGCAGGGTCAGATATTCCCGCAGCGACACGGGAACTTTTGCCGCTTTCAGCTCGAGGAAGAAGGGAATGAACATTTATTGATAATCTTATAGTTCGTGTTCGGATTGTGTTTGAGTTTTCTTCTTACAACAGAAGTCGATGGAAATAGATCAACTGCATTTCCTCGTTCGCTCAGCAGAGTCTGTCATCGGTTTCTGGTGGCAAGACGACCGACGGAATTGGTGTGCCTACTGTGGTATCCCGATGCGTCGCCGCGCGGGTGCCAACAAGCCTTTGCCCGTTACCAAAGCGACACGTGATCATATCGTCCCACGCCTTCTTGCCGGAGGACTAATCACCGTTCCCTGTTGCCTTGAGTGCAACCGAGCAAAGGGAACACAGTCTCTTCCGGAATTTCTTTGCGGGACGTATTTCATTGAAAAGCGGAAGAACAAACATCGACATCAATGGCCACTCGCGGACCTATGGCTTGTCGCGGGGCTGGCTTATCTGAAGAGAAGTCAAATACTCGCCAAACATGCACGCAAACTGGATCGCGGTTCGAGCCCATAATCCCTACCCTCCCTGGTACTTGATGAACGGCGTCAGCGTGCCGATGCGGTCGTAGAGCTTGCGCGCCGTCTCGTTGAAATGCTGGGTCATCCAGTAGACGCCGTTGGTGTCGAGCCGCTCGCCCTCGGCATAGACGGCCTCAATCAGCGCGCGGCCGATGCCCTTGCCGCGCACTTCGGGGTCGGCAAAGAGGTCCTGCAGATAGCAATTGTTCTTCACCGACCAGCAGGTGCGGTGGAGAATATAGTGGACGAGGCCGACCGCCTTGCCGTCGACGGTGGCGATGAAGCCGCGCGGCTCGTATTCGCCGTCGTCGAAGAGGCGCGCCCATGTCGAGGCGTAGACCTCCTCGGGCACCGTCGCCTCGTAGAATTTCAGATATTCGGTCCAGAGCCTGCGCCAGTCGGCGTGATCGGCCTCGGTCAGCGGGCGGATGGTGACGTCGGACACGCTACTCTCCCTGTTTCAGTATCGGTCCAGATTTGCCGCCGGGCCACGCGAGGGCAAGAGCCACGAAACCGCCGAAGGTTAACCCTGCCGTCATGTGCTGCTCCAGACCTTTTCGAATGCGAACCCGGTGAGGCCGGACGCATGTATCGCGTCCACTGCGTCGTCGCGCAGGAAGATGCTGCCTCGCGGCATACGCTCAAGCTTGAAGACGGGTCCGGCGTCGGCAACTTCCCGCCTGAACATGTAGCGGGCAACATCCATAATATCGCGCCCCGGCGTGAAATAGTGAATGTCCGACGCATTCTCGTCCAGCACATCGGCGAGTTTGTGGACATGGACGTAGTCGAGCTTCGGGTAGGGCGTTCCCCGCACCGGCACATACTGTGCCGCAGAACCGAAAAGCGGTTCGAGCAGGGCGCGGGCAGCGGGTTTCACCACCAGTCCGTGACTTCCCATCCACGGTGCATCGACGCTGCGCAAAGGCCGCCTGCGCGGTTCGTCGCCATGTGCCACGTGGAATGCCCTGATCGGCCGTTTCCACCACCGTATGCGGCTGGCGCCTGCGCCCAGCATCTTCTCCAGTTCCCGGGCGGTGTCGGTCACCACCCATTCGCCGCCTTCAGGTGGGATCGGGACGAAGATTTCCATAGCTGGCGAGCGCTCGCGCTATCCCTGCCGCCGGGCCATGAAGGCCAGCCGTTCGAAGAGGTGCACGTCCTGCTCGTTCTTCAAAAGCGCGCCGTGCAGCTTGGGCAGCGCGTTTTTCGGGTCTGCGCGCAGATCAGCCGGGTCGACGTCGTCGGCAACCAGTAGTCTGATCCAGTCGAGCGCTTCAGAGGTTGAGGGCTTCTTCTTCAGGCCCGGCACGTCCCGCACCTCGTAGAACTGGTTGAGGGCCGCGCGCACGAGGTTCTGCTTGATGCCCGGATAGTGCACGTCGACGATGCGCTGGAGCGTGTCCATGTCGGGGAAGCGGATGTAGTGGAAGAAGCAGCGGCGCAGGAAGGCGTCCGGCAGTTCCTTCTCATTGTTGGACGTGATGATGACGATCGGGCGTTGCCGCGCGCGCACGGTCTCACCGGTCTCGTAGACATGGAACTCCATCTTGTCGAGTTCCTGAAGAAGGTCGTTGGGGAACTCGATGTCGGCCTTGTCGATCTCGTCGATCAGCAGCACCACCTTGCGGTTAGCGGCAAAGGCCTCCCACAGCTTGCCGTGGCGGATGTAGTTGTTGATATCGTTGAAGCGATCATCGCCGAGCTGGCTGTCGCGCAGGCGCGAGACGGCATCGTATTCGTAGAGACCCTGCTGCGCGCGCGTGGTGGACTTGACGTGCCATTCGAGGAGATCGAGGCCGAGCGCGGCTGCGATCTGCTTGGCAAGCTCCGTCTTGCCGGTGCCGGGCTCACCCTTGACCAGCAGCGGCCGCTCCAGCGCGATCGCTGCATTTACCGCCACCATCAGGTCCTTGTCGGCGACATAGGCCGCCGTTCCTTCAAAACGCATTCATGCTCTCCTGTTCGTCGGGGCGGACAGTAGAGGCGGGCGCGGAACAGGGCAAGAAGACGCAGGGGCAGGCGGCAAAATCGTGGCCGGCGCGAAAAAGAGCCGCATGGAAACAGAAGTCATTCATTTCGCTGGCGAGACCGTTCGGTGAGCCCTATATTGGCTTTGGCGTTCTGCGCTTCCCGACAGGAGCAACTATTCCCCGGGGCCTTATTGATCCTTAGGGAGCTGTCCCTGGCCAGGCCCGTGGGCTTGGACATACGGCGCCCACCTACTTTGTAGGCTCCCGGGATCAACCGCTCCATCGGTTGTCGTGGAACGTCTCTTATTCCGGTCCGCCGGCGGCATCGTCCAGCATCAGAAGCATGATGAGGGCCGGCGCGAACTGTGTGTGCGTCTCGCCCGTCACCGCGAATCCGCATTTCTCGTAGAATCCCCTGGCCTCATGACCGGCGATGACGCTCATCCGCTTGGCACCCATGCCCGCGGCGATAGCCGCCGCGTGGCCCACCAAGAGCCTGCCTATCCCGCGGCCCCAGAAAGGCGGATCGACGAAAAGCCCTTCCAGTTCGTGTTCACCAGCCGATGCCGGCACGACCACGCAGAAGCCGGCAGGCTTCCGGTCCAACTCGGAGACAAACACGCGGCCTGCCTCGATCTGATCGACCGGCAACACCAGCACTTCCGGATGTGCCAGAAGCTGTTCGCGGTATCTGGATTCTGCAAGCGACGCCCGGCGCAAGATGCCTTCAAGTGCCGGCTGCTCGTCGGGCCGCGCAGGGCGCGCTGAATTTTCCTCGATCATGACCTAATCAGAATCGCTCGCATTTCGTGACGTCGATTTCAGGATAGAGCGGGGTCCGTCGAAGTTCTATGACCGGAGAGAGAAACTCGCGCGCCCGGCGCAAACCGGTGGAGGTGGCCTTGCACGCCCAGTTGAAGAAGCAGCTGCGCCAGGAAGCGCTGGCCCGGCGTGATGCGCTCGACGCCATATGGCGGGTCGAGGCCTCACTTACGATGGCCGAGGCGGCCTCGGCCATCGACATCGAGCCGGGAATGGTCGTTTCAGGCTTCTGGCCGATGCGTTCGGAGGTCGACGTGCGGCCGCTGATGTTCGCGCTGCGCGAAAAGGGGGCGCGGCTCTGCCTGCCCGCGATCCTCGACAAAACGACCATCGTGTTTCGCGAGCTCGTTCGGGGTGCGCCGTTGATCGACATGGGCTTCGGGACAGCAGGACCGGGCGAGGAGGCGGACGTGCTCGAACCTGCGCTGATGCTGATGCCGCTGGCGGCGTTCGATGCGCGCGGCCACCGCATCGGCTATGGCGCGGGCTACTACGATCGGGCGATCGACCGCCTGCATCGCAGGAATTTGACGCCGCGGCTGATCGGCATCGCCTTCGACTGCCAGCTCGTTCCAGAGGTGCCGAACCAGGACCACGATGTGCAGCTCGAAGAAATCCTCACCGAAAGCGGCTTGCGCGGGTTTCCCCTGGCCTTATAGACACCTGTCATGAGACTTCTTTTTCTGGGCGACATGGTCGGGCGATCCGGCCGCACGGCGGTGTGGGAAAGGCTTCCGGGCCTGATCTCCGATTTCCGGCTCGATTTCGTGATCGTCAATGGCGAGAACGCGGCCGGCGGCTTCGGCATCACCGAGGACATCTATCTGGCGACGCTGGAAGCAGGCGCCGACGTGGTGACCACCGGCAACCATGTCTGGGACCAGCGCGAGGCACTGGAATTCGCGTCGCGCTCCGATCGCTTCCTGCGGCCGGCCAATTTTCCGATCGGCACGCCCGGCAGGGGAACCGGCCTCTATGAGGCCCGCAACGGCGCGCGCGTGTTCGTGACCAACATCATGGGCCGGGTCTTCATGCATCCGGAGCTCGACGATCCGTTCCAGGCGGGCGAACGCGAGCTCGCGGCTTGCCCGCTGGGCGAGCAGGCGGATGCGGTGGTGATCGACTTCCACGCCGAGGCGACCTCGGAAAAGATGTGCTTCGCGCATTTTGTCGACGGGCGTGCAAGCCTTGTGGTCGGGACCCATACGCACCAGCCGACGGCCGACCACCAGATCCTCAATGGCGGCACGGGCTACCTGACGGATGCGGGTATGTGCGGCGACTACGATTCGTCGCTCGGCATGGACAAGGAGGAGCCGCTGAACCGCTTCTTGTCCAAGGTGCCAAAGGGCCGCTTCGAGGCTGCGAGCGGGCCGGCAACGATCTGCGGCGTTGGCCTCGACATCTCCGATCGCACGGGCCTTGCAGAGCGGATCGCGCCGCTGCGGCTAGGCCCGCGGCTCGAAGAGACGGTGCCCGCATTCTGGTAGGCGTGCGGGAACCAAACCGGCGCTCGTGGATTTCCGGCAGGCGCCGCGGCGGTTGACGCCGGGGCGCAGGGGCGCCTAATTCTCTCAACCTTTCTTTTTCTCCATAGCCGGGGACACCGATGATTGAGTTCTTCGCCGGACATTTCGACTGGCTTTCAGATCCCACCGCCTGGGTTGCACTGGTCACGCTGGTCGTGCTCGAGGTCGTTCTCGGCATCGACAATCTGATCTTCATCTCGATCCTGACCAACAAGCTCCCGGAAGAACACCGGGTAAGGGCAAGGCGGATCGGCATTGGCGGCGCGCTCATCATGCGGCTCCTGCTGCTCGCCACCGTTGCGTGGATCGTGCAGCTCACCACTCCGCTGTTCGTGCTGTTCGATCACCCGTTCTCCTGGCGCGACCTGATCCTGATCGCGGGTGGTCTGTTCCTGGTGTGGAAGGCCACCAAGGAAATCCATCATTCCGTGGATCACGATGACGGCAAGGAGAACATGATCGGCCAGACGATCCAGATCTCGCTCGCGGGCGCGATCTTCCAGATCCTGCTTCTGGACCTCGTGTTCTCGATCGACTCGATCATCACTGCGGTCGGCATGACCGACGAGATCGCCATCATGTACATCGCGGTCATCTTCGCGGTGACGGTGATGCTGGTTGCCGTCAATCCGCTGTCGCATTTCATCGAGAAGAACCCGACGATCGTGATGTTGGCGCTGGCCTTCCTGCTGATGATCGGCATGACGCTGATCGCCGACGGCATGGGCTTCCATGTGCCCAAGGGCTACATCTACGCGGCCATGGGCTTCTCGGCGCTGGTGGAGGGCCTGAACATGCTGGCGCGGCGCAAGCGTGCACGAGACAAGGCTGCGGGCATCGACGCGGCACATTGATGCCGCGTCAAACGCCCTTGAGCACCAGAATGGTGGGGCGCGGGGGCAGGGTGCGCAGAGATACGCTGAAGGACGGCTCCTCGGCGTGGCGGACATCGAAGGTTTCGCCCATGCGGCCGGTGAACTCGGCCATCGGCGTCGCATGGCGGTGCATGGGCAGGATGAGCGAGGAGAAAAGCCGGGTGGCGATCTCGCTCATCGCTCCGACCGAGAGCGTCATGCCGCCGTCGATCGGTACCATCAGTATATCGAGACGCCCGATGGCGCCGTAATGTGCGTCCTCCAGCCGGTGGTGCAGGTGGCCGAGATGGCCGATGCAAAGCCCGGCAACCTCGAAGATGAAGATCGAATTGCCACCTTCCTCCATGCCGCCCCACGAGCGTATGTCGGTTGGCACGTTGCGGATGTAGATGTCGTCCACGACGACGGTATGGCGGGCGGGTCCGCCTTCCGGGTTCCAGCCGCGCAGGACGTATTCGATGCCCGGATCCGGACTTTCCGTGAAATGGGTGCGGTGCGCCTTGTTCATCGTGACGATGCGCGGCAAAGGCTCGGCGCCGTAGTAACCGGAGAAATCGGTGGCGATGCGCACGCCGCCCGGCGTCTCGATCACGTAGGTCGAGTGGCCAGCATAAGTGATCGTCACGTCTCCATCGACGAAGGTCTGCGCAGGTGTAAAGTTTGCGTAGATGACATGGGGAAGCGTTTCTGCGATCGCGACGCATCTGCTCGGCGGTGGCTCCACCTGATCCTGGGCCATGGCGCCCGCAGGAAGGGTGGCAAGGATGGTGGCGGCAAGGGCGAGGCGGTGGAACAGGCACATAGCGGTTCTCCGGGCTTCGAGCGTCGCCCGGCAGGTTAAGCCAAACTTCCGATACCCGGCTTCACGTTTGTGCGAGCCCGCTACGGGGTCTGCGCGGTGGCCTGCTCCTTGACTGGCAGATGGCGGGCCTTGTAGCCGAGCGTGAGTGCAAGGGTTGCGCCAAGGCCAATCGTCGCGCGCTGCAGGGCTTGCGACTGCCCCGCAAGCCAGGTCGGGTCCAGCAGCGTCTCCCTCACCGTTAGCGCCGATTGCAGACGGTCGGTAAAGTTGCACGCCCGATCGGTCCTGCCCTGCTGCCCGAGCGCCACCAGCGTTTCGAAAAAATGCTGCGCGCGCTGCAGATTGTGCAGGTCCGGCTGGGGTGTCGTCACCGTCTGGCGCACATGCATTTCGCCGCTCCCCACATTGCGCGGATGAACGTGAACCGTGTTGCATGGGACATCGAAACTGTGGGGAGCGTCGGCGCGGTGTTCGCTATCGCCGATCCAGTATACGGCGCTGCCGGCAATGAGGTCGAAGCGTTCCGAAGCGAAGTCCGCCGGACCGGCGTGATAATGGCGCGTGTTCGGCAGCGTTTCTCCCGGGCCTGCAAACCAGTCCATGACCAGCCTGACGCCGCCATTGTCCTTTGGCAGCTCTGTGAACACGAGCCGCGTGTTGTTCACCGGATTGAAGTAGCTGTCCCCTTGCTCGGTCGTCATCACAAGCCTCCACGTGCCCCGACAAGCAGTTTCGGGCTCGAAACTGCGCGCGGCAAGGAGAATCTGCGTCGACATACGGTTGCTGCGCCTATCCGGCACCCGGCTTTTTCTGGACGTTCGGCGGGCTTTTCACTATAAGGCGCGCCATTCAACGACATTGCGAAGAAGTCCGCATAGGGGTGTTATGGCAGGTCATTCACAGTTCAAGAACATCATGCATCGCAAGGGCCGGCAGGACGCGGTCCGCTCGAAGATGTTTTCCAAGCTCGCGCGCGAAATCACCGTCGCAGCCAAGATGGGGGCACCCGACCCCGACATGAACCCGCGACTGCGCCTTGCCGTGCAGAACGCGAAGGCGCAGTCGATGCCCAAGGACAACATTCAGCGCGCCATCAACAAGGCGTCCGGCGGCGATGCGGAGAATTACGACGAAGTGCGCTACGAGGGCTACGGTCCCGGCGGCGTTGCCGTGATCGTCGAAGCCCTGACCGACAACCGCAATCGTTCCGCATCCAACGTGCGTGCCGCCTTCACCAAGGCTGGCGGGGCGATGGGCGAGACGGGCTCGGTCTCCTTCATGTTCGACCGGGTCGGTGAGATTGTCTACGGCGCGGCTGCTGGCGATGCGGACACGGTGATGGAAGCTGCGATCGAGGCCGGTGCGGACGACGTGCAGTCGGACGAGAACGGCCACGTCATCATCTGCGCCTTTGAGGACATCGGCGACGTGACCTCGGCGCTGGAGGCTTCGCTGGGCGAAGCGGAATCGGTCAAGACGATCTGGAAACCGCAGACCTCCACGCCGGTTGACGAGGACCGCGCCCAATCGATCCTCAAGCTGATCGCGACGCTGGAAGACGACGACGACGTGCAGAACGTTTATGCCAATTTCGAGGTCGACGACGAGACGCTGGCCAAGCTGAGCGCGGCATGACGGTCGGCTCGGGCGGGGCACCGCGTCCGCGCATCACGATCACCTACTGCACGCAGTGCCAGTGGCTGCTGCGTGCAGCCTGGATGGCGCAGGAACTGCTCTCGACCTTCGGCGCGGACATCGCCGAGGTGGCGCTTGTGCCCGGCACCGGCGGTGCGTACGAGATCGCGCTCGACGGCGAGCTGATATGGGAGCGCAAGCGCGACGGCGGCTTTCCGGAAGCCAAGGTGTTGAAGCAGCTCGTGCGCGACCGTGTATGGCCGGAGCGTGACCTCGGTCATTCCGACCGGAAGGATTGAGGGCTCAATTGGCCCGGCAACACGTCGCGGCGCTTGTCCTGGTTTGACCCTGTGTTCTGGCTCCAATCCTGACATGCGGCCAAGAAAAAACCCGCCTTTCGGCGGGTTTTTCACTTCTGCTTGATCTGACGCAAGGCTCAGATGCCGAGGCCTTCGTAGCGCTTCTTGAACTTGGACAGGCGGCCGCCGCGGTCGAGCAGCGTCTGCTGGCCACCGGTCCAGGCCGGGTGCGTGGTCGGGTCGATGTCGAGGTTCATCGTGTCCCCTTCCTTGCCCCAGGTCGAGCGGGTCGTGTATTCGGTGCCATCGGTCATGACGACCTTGATGGTGTGGTAGTCTGGATGGATATCGGCTTTCATCGGTGTCGTCCTGGCTTTCGGGGCTGTCGCGCGGCGCTACGCTGCGGCGATGCGCCCACTATCAAAACCTGAAGCCGCAGCTATGGAAAGGCCGCGGCTCCAAAAACGGTCGGGCTGGCCTATACATGAGCCGGCGGAAAACCACAAGGCCGACTGGCCGGCAAAATCGCCGCGGGACGGCGACAGGAAAGGGCTGATGGCGGATCTGATACCAGAACGGGGAGGGCGCGACCGTTCTCTGCAACCGCTTCGGCGGCTTTTTCCCTACATCCTGCCCTATCGCCGGCTGGTCGTCGGTGCGGTCATATCGCTGTTTGCCGCCGCATTGACGACATTAACCTTGCCGATCGCCGTGCGGCGCATGATCGACTTCGGTTTCAGCGATTCCGATTCCGCCCTGATCGCCAATTACTTTTCCATGCTGGCGGTGCTGGCCGGGATTCTGGCGCTGGCGTCGGCCGCCCGATACTACTTCGTCATCACCTTGGGCGAGCGGGTGGTCTCCGATATCCGCCGCGGCGTCTTCGCGCATGTGACGCGCCTGTCGCCCGGTTTTTTTGACACGGTGCAGTCGGGCGAGATCGTCTCGCGGCTGACGGCCGACACCACCCAGATCAAGTCCGCCGTGGGAGCGACCGCATCTGTCGCGCTGCGCAATCTCATCATGGGGCTCGGCGCGCTCGCGATGATGGTCGTGACCAGTCCGAAGCTCTCGGGCCTCGTCATCGCCGCGATCCCCATCGTCGTTCTGCCGTTGGTCGCCTTCGGCCGCTCGGTGCGGCGCAAGTCGCGATTCGCGCAGGATACTCTGGCCGATGCCACTGCCTATGCGAGCGAGCAGATCGGCGCGGTGCGGACGCTGCAGGCGTTCACCAACGAAAGGCTCGTGACGGAACGGTTTTCGGCGGCGGTCGAGACTGCGTTTTCCGCGGCGCGGGCTTCGGTGTTCGCGCGCTCCTTCCTCACCTTCTTTGCCATCTTCACGATCTTCACCTCCGTGGTGGCGGTGCTTTGGATAGGCTCCTACGACGTGCTTTCAGGCGCAATCTCGCCGGGCACGCTGGGCCAGTTCCTGTTCTACGCCGTGCTGGCGGCCGGCGCTCTCGGCGCCTTGTCGGAAGTGTGGGGCGAACTCAGTCAGGCGGCGGGAGCCGCCGAACGGTTGACCGAACTGCTGGCAGAGGAACCGACGGTGACCGCGCCTTTGTCGCCTCTGTCGATGCCTGAACCCGCGCGCGGCGCGATCGAGTTCCGGGACGTGTGCTTCGCCTATCCGGTACGGCCGGGGCAGTCGGCGCTCCATGGGCTTTCCTTCAGCATCGCACCGGGGGAGACGGTGGCGATCGTCGGCGCGTCGGGTGCGGGCAAAAGCACCGTGTTCTCGCTGCTGATGCGTTTCTACGATCCGCAATCCGGGGCGGTGCTTATTGATGGCGTGGACATCAGCGATGCAGACCCGGAAGCCGTACGCAGCCGTATCGCCATCGTGCCGCAGGACGTGACGATCTTTGCCGCGAGCGCTGCCGACAACATCGCCTTCGGGCGGCCGGGGGCGAGCCGCGCGGCGATTGAGGCGGCGGCCTGCGACGCTCATGCCGATACCTTCATCTCGAAGCTGGAGGATGGCTACGAGACCGCGCTCGGCGAACGCGGCGTGACCCTTTCCGGTGGCCAGCGGCAGCGGGTGGCAATCGCCCGCGCCATTTTGCGCGATGCGCCGATCCTGCTCTTGGACGAAGCGACTTCCGCGCTCGACGCCGAAAGCGAGACACTGGTGCAGACCGCGCTCGAGCGCCTGATGGAGGGGCGGACCACCATCGTTGTCGCGCACCGGTTGGCGACCGTGCTCAAGGCCGATCGCATCCTGGTGATGGATCAGGGGCGGATCGTCGAGGAGGGCACGCACCAGAGCCTGGTGGCGCGCGGCGGCACCTATGCGCGGCTGGCGCGGCTGCAGTTCGACCACGGTGCCGAGGCCTTCGGCAAGGCGGCCGAGTAAAGCTTGGGCCCATTTACGGCACCAGCTTGGGCGTGGTTATTTTTCTCTTCAGCCAAGCAATGACCGCGCCGTCCGCATGAAGATCCGCGAACCGATGGCGATCAGGTCATCAGGGAAGTCGTAGTCCGGGTTATGCAGTTCGGGAAGGTCGGTGCCGGCTCCAAGGAACAGCATCGCAGACTTCGACGTGTGCCCGAACAGGCCGAAATCCTCCGAGGCGCGCATCGGAAGCTGTTCCTCGTCGTGGGTGATACCTTCCGCGTCGAGTGCTGCGCGCAGGTGATCGACCGCCTCGGGTGCGTTCAGGCTGGCAACGAAAATCTCATGATAGTCGACGGCAAAGCGCAATCCGTCCTGCGCAGCGATTTCGCGCGCCAAACCTTCCGCGGCCGCGCAGAGATCGGCCATGCGCTCGTCGAGCCGCGTGCGCAGGGTGCACCACACCTCGGCACGGCCGGGCGCGATGCCGAAAACGGCTTCGCCCATTTCCGCATGCGTGACAGTGACCATGCCGAAATCGTCGTTCTCGAAACTGCCGCCGCCGAGTTTGGCCAGCGCTGGCATCAGCCGGCTGACGGCGAGCATCGGCGAGGTGCCGGTCTCGGGCATCGAGGAATGGGCCGTCTTGCCTTCCAGTACGATACGCATGCCACGCGAGGCGCAGTTGACGACGCCGGGCTTGAGACGGACGTGGCCGAACGGCGTGCCGGGCACATTGTGAAGCGAGAAGGCGAAGTCCGGTCGGATCGCCTCGTAGCGGGGATCGGCAACCACGCCGGCGGCACCGGCGCCGGTCTCCTCTGCCGGCTGGAACATCAACACCGCGCGGCCGCGCGCAGGGCGCTGCCGCCCAAGCTGGCGGCCGAGAGCGGCGAGGATGGTGGTGTGGCCGTCATGGCCGCACATGTGCGATTTGCCTGCAATCGTCGACCGGTGCGGCGCGTCGGAAAGCTCTTCGATGGGCAGTGCGTCGAGCTCGGAGCGGAACAACACGGTCGGACCAGGTAGCCCGCTGTCATAGACGGCAGCGACGCCGTGACCGCCGAGCCCGGTGAGCACCGTATCGGGCTGCGTATCGTCCAGGAACCCCACAACCCGGCGCGCCGTCTCGGCCTCCTCGCCGGAAATTTCCGGGAACCGGTGCAATTCGCGGCGGAACTCGACCAGATCGGCGATGTCCTGGTTGGTGAGGGTCATGATGTCTCCGTCTTTTTCGTGTCCGTTCAGGCGCTGGCGGCTGCGTGGCGACCGGCATTGCGGCCGGAGAAGATGCAGCCGCCGAGGAAGGTGCCTTCCAGCGCGTTGTAACCGTGATAACCGCCACCGCCGAAGCCCGCCACCTCTCCGGCCGCATAAAGGCCGGGCACCTTGGCGCCGGTGGCGTCAAGAACCTGTCCGTCGAGATTGGTGTGGAGCCCGCCCAGTGTCTTGCGGGTCAGGACGTGCAGGCGTACCGCGATCAATGGACCGTGGGCGGGGTCGAGGATGCGGTGCGGCTTGGCCGTGCGGATGAGCTTGTCACCGAGATAGGCGCGTGCTCCGCGAATGGCTGTTACCTGCGCATCCTTGGAGAACGGGTTCTCGATCTCGCGGTCGCGGGCCTGGATCTGCGCCGCGATCCGCTGAGGGTCGAGCAGGTTCTCGCCGGTCATCGTGTTCATCGCCGAGACGAGCTCGGGCAGGGTATCGCGGACGATGAAGTCGGCACCATGCTTCTTGAAGGCCTCGACCGGCGGCGGCGCGCCCGCGCCGCGACGGGTCTTGAGCACGTTCAGCCACTTGCCTGAGGTAAGGTCGGGGTTCTGCTCGGAACCCGACAGGGCGAACTCCTTCTTGATGATGCTCTGAGTGAGCACGAACCAGGAATAGTCGTAGCCGGTGGAAAGAACGCGTTTCAGCGTCGACAGTGTGTCGAACCCCGGCATGCAGGGCGCGGCGAGGCGGTCACCCAGTGCGTCGAACCACATGGACGATGGCCCCGGCAGGATACGGATGCCGTGGTCCGGCCAGATCGGCGCCCAGTTCTGCACGCCCTCTGTGTAATGCCACATGCGGTCGGCATTGATGAGCGCCGCCCCGGCGTCCTGAGCAATGGCGACCATGCGGCCGTCTACATGGTGCGGCACGCCGGCAACCATGGTTTTCGGTGCGGGTCCGAGGCGCTCGACAGGCCAGTTGGCGCGCACCAGGTCGAAATTGCCGCCGATGCCACCAGAGGTGACGATGACCTTTGGAGCGGAGAGTTCGAAGGCGCCGATCACGCCTCGCCCGGAGCGCCGGCCGCGTTCGGCGGTCGATGGTTCGAGCACTTCTCCGCCGATGCCTGTGACCGCACCATTGGTGGTGACGAGTCGGCTTGCCTGGTGGCGGTACCTGATCTTTATGCGGCCTGCCTGCTCATGTTCGCCGACGCGGCGGATGAAGGGCGCCAGCACGCCGGGGCCAGTGCCCCATGTAATGTGGAAACGCGGGACGGAGTTGCCGTGACCATCGGCCAGCGCGCCGCCGCGTTCGGCCCAGCCGACGACGGGAAACCAGCGCATGCCCATCGCGTGAAGCCAGGGGCGCATCTCGCCGGCGGCAAAATCGACATAGGCTTCGGCCGTGCAGCGTGGCCAGTAATCCTCCTCGCGATCGAACTGGGCGGAACCCATCCAGTCCTGCACGGCAAGTTCGCGACTGTCGCGGATGCGCATGCGGCGCTGCTCTGGGCTGTCGACAAAGAACAGGCCGCCCAACGACCAGAAAGCCTGGCCGCCCAGCGCATTGCTGCCTTCCTGCTCCAGGATGACGACCGAGCGACCGGCGTCGGCAAGCTCTGCGGCTGCGACAAGGCCGGCAAGTCCGCCGCCGATGACGATGGCGTCCGCCTCGTCGGCCATGATCCCCTCCCTAGGGTTTGTTTTCCGACGGCAAGATTGCCGTTGTTTGGAGCGGATGGTCAACGGGCGGCCAGAAGCAACGCACAAACTAAGAAGGCCGCCGAAAACGGCGGCCTTCTGGGCAATTCAACGGAGGTCAGACGGGATCAGCTACCGTTCTGGAGGCCGTGAATGGTCTGCTGGATGCCGCGAACCTGGCCGGAGAGCGCCTGATAGGAGGCGGCGCTCAGGTCGCCACCATTGGTGGCCTTCTCCTGGGCAGCGGCCTGCCTTACAGCGTCGATCTGCGCACGGACCTGGGACGCGCTGCCGGCGTCGACAGCGGTCGAGCGGTCACCGGCCTGCAGGTTGGTCTGAGCCGCAACCAGGGCTGCATCAAGCTGCCTTGCGTAGGAAGACTGCGCAGACGAGATCGAAGAGGTGTACATTGCATCCACGTTCGGGAGGCCACGCGTTGCGTCGTCCTCAGCAAAGGCACCTGCCAGGGGCACGGAAACCAGAAGCGCGGAAAGGGTGGTCTTGAGAGTAAGGTTACGCATTTTCTTTCGTCCATTCCTTGACCGACTGTTGGGAGCCAGTGGTCAGATCTTGGCCGTCTGAGCCTGCCTTGTCACAGCGTCCTTCCCAAAACGCCGCCGGCAGGTTCCGGCCACGACGAAGAATAGGTGTACCGTCTGGACGGTTCAAACTTACCTAACGTAAGCATAGGCGGTCAGAATTGATGAGACGGCTCACGAAACCTCGGAAATTCAATAACTTCGCGGCATGGTTGAATTTTTTTGAACGTGATTTTTTCTGTTCAGCCGCCATACCGGGCTTCGAGATGCCGGCGGAAATGGTCCGCGTTCAACGGTTCTCCGGTGGCGCGTTCGATCAATTCCGGCGTCGACCAGCGCGAACCCTGCGACCAGATACGCTCGCGTCGCCAATCGTTGACGCGATCGAAGCGCCCTTCGGCAAAGTCTGCCGATACGTCGGGATGCTCGCGCTCGATAGCCGTCCATTGCTGCGCGGCGATCATGGCGCCGAGCGTATAGGAGGGGAAATAGCCGAATGCGCCGGACGGCCAGTGGACATCCTGCATGGGGCCGTCGGCGGGATTGTCTATGGTGGAAAGGCCGAGATAAGCCTGCATGCGCGCATCCCAGGCTTCCGGTAGATCGGCAACCTCGAGGCGGCCGGCAACCAGATCCTGCTCCAGCTCGAAGCGCAGGATGACGTGCAGCGGATAGGTGACCTCGTCGGCATCGACACGGATCAGCCCGCGCTCGACCCGGTGCACGTGCGGCAGGATGTCGTCCAGCGACCAGTCCTCGCCAAGATGGCGCTCGACCATCGGCAGTGCCCAAGTCCAGAAGGCCGGATTGCGGCCGATCTGCTTTTCCACGAACAGGCTCTGGCTTTCGTGGATCGCCATGCCGCGCGCCTTGCCAAGCGGCCAATGTGCCCACTCGCGCGGCAGGCCCTGTTCGTAGAGCGCATGGCCCGTCTCGTGCAGCACGCCCATCAGCGCCGACAGGAATTCGGTCGTGCGGTAGCGCGTGGTGATGCGCACGTCCGTGGGCACGCCACCGCAGAATGGGTGGTGCGAGACCGAGAGGCTGCCATGCGTGACATCGAAGCCGACAGCGGCCATCAGCGCCAGCCCCAGCTCGCGCTGCCTGTCGACGGGATAGGTGCCGGAGAGCGCTTTCAGCGGTCGCTTGGCCAACCGCTTCTCTTGCACGTCGATGGCGCGCGGCACGAAGTCGACGAGGAACGTCTTCAGCTCTTCCAGAACCGGCCCGACATCGGCGACGCGGTTGCCCGGGTCGAATTGTTCCATCAGCGCGTCGTAGGGGTCTAGCTTCAACGCTTCGGCACGCAATTGCGCTTCCTCGCGCACGAGGTCGACCACACCTCCGAGCGCCGGCTGGAAGCCGGCCCAATCGTTGCGGGCACGCAGGTCGCGCCAGAGCTGCTCGCAGCGCATGCGGGTGCGCATCTGGCGTTCGACGAATTCCGGCGGCAGGCAGGTCAGGTTCAGATGCTGGCGCCTGAACTCGCGCAGTGCGGCCGCCTGATCCTCGTTGAGCGCCTCGTCTTGGGCCGCTTCGATCCAGTCGGCAATTTCCGGCGCCGTCGCCATGCGGTGATGCATGCCGGCCAGCGTGGCCATCGCCTCGGCGCGCGCCTCGCCACCGCCGACTGCCATCTGGGTGGCCTCGTCGGCGCCGAGGATGGCAAGGGCGTGGCCGAGGGCTTCGAGCCGATGGCCCAGTTCGTCGAGTTTCTGGAAGGACATGCGGATTTCCCAATTGCGATGATGGTGAAGGGGACACGAAGGCATAGCTGCTTGCAAGAGCCAGCAAAGCGCTGAAGTCTAGTCAGGGGTGGCGGCCAGCGCCCGTGCCAGCACTTCGAAGATTCGCGGCTCGCCCATTTGAGCCACGTTGAAGCGCATGTAACGGGAGGCGTTTTGCGAGACACTGAAGACATTGCCTGGGGCCAGCACCACGTCGTGATTCAGCGCGGCGTGCGCGACCTCGGCTGAATCGCACCCGACGGGCAGGCTGCACCACAGGTAGAAGCCGCCGCGCGGCATCATCCAGGGAGAAATGCCCAACCTTTCCAGCTTGTCCGCGACGTCGCGCCGGGCGCCGTTCAGCCGACGGCGTAGGCCGTCCAGATGCTTGCGGTAGCTGCCATCGCTGAGCGCTGCGAGCACCAGTTCGGCGGCAACGGGGCTGACGCCGCCGAAGCTGGTGGCAACCTGCAGATCGATCAAGGCCTCGATCCAGTCGGTGCGCGCGGCGATGTAGCCGCAGCGAATGGATGCGGAGAGCGTCTTGGAGAAGCTGCCGATGCGGATGACGGAGGACAAGCCGTCGAGTGCAGCGAGACGGGCCGAAGGCTCCGGTTCGAAATCCGCGAAGATGTCATCCTCGACGATCGTCATGCCGTGTTCTGCGGCAATCGTGAGGACGCGATGGGCGGCCTGCGGCGACAGCGTTGCCCCGGTGGGGTTATGCAGTGCCGAATTGGTGATGTAGAGCCGCGGCCGATGTTGCGCGACCACGTCCGCGAACCGCTCGATGTCCGGGCCGTTAGGCGTGTAGGGAACGCCGACAATTGTCGCCTGATGGGCGCGCAGAAGGGCCTGGAAATTGAAATAGCAGGGATCATCGACAAGCACGGTTTCGCCCGGCCTCACGAGAAAGCGGCAGATCAAGTCGATCGCCTGCGTTCCCGACCCCGTCAGCAGGATACCGTCTGGTCCTGCGTCAACACCTTCCGTGGCGAATTGCCTGGCCAGCAGGTGTCGCAAGGCCAAGGGGCCGCGCGTTGCGCCATAGTCCGAGAGAATTGCAGCGTCGGTTCTCGCTACCTTGCGCAAGGCGCGCCGGATAGCGTCGTTGGGCATCCAGTCGGCGGGCAGCCAGCCGCAGCCGGGCTTCGCGACCGCGGCGGCGGCATCCAGCGATTGGCGGGAAACCCAGAATGGATCCAGCGCCCGGTCGAGCTTCGGGCCGATTTCGGCCAGCGTCAGCGGCGGTGGTGCGCTGGCGACATAGAAGCCGGAACCCTGCCGGGCGCGGATAAGCCCCTCGGCGGCGAGGCGGTCATAGGCTTCGACAACCGTAGACGGCGACACCGCCATCGTGGCTGCAAAGGCGCGGATGGAGGGCAGGCGATCGCCGGTGCCGAGCGCCCGGCGCGCGACCCTGGCGCGGATCGCCTCCATCACCTCCTCGGTACGCGTCTGACGATCCTGCAAGATGCGATGCCTCGATTGTATTGTCGATCGATACCATACAGTTTTGCCGAATTGTATCGTACTGTCGCTGTCCGTGCCAGCCCTTGCCAGCTACGAACCCAGCTTTGCAGGAGGCATCATGAAAGCGGAAACGGCGGGGTGGGGCAGCGGGCTCCTGGGCGTGATCATCTTCAGCGGATCGCTGCCGGCGACGCGGGTTGCGATCGGCGGCTTCTCGCCACTGTTCCTGACGTCGGTGCGCGCGGTGATCGCTGCCTTGCTCGGAATGGTGCTACTCGTCGCGTTGCAGCAGAAGCGCCCGGCGCGAAGCGATCTGGGGTCACTTGCCGTCGTTGCGCTCGGCGTGGTGGTCGGCTTTCCACTGCTGACGGCACTGGCATTGCAGCATATCAACGCGGCGCGCTCGATCGTCTTTATCGGCCTGCTGCCGCTATGCACGGCAATATTCGGCGTGCTGCGGGGTGGTGAACGACCGAAGCCCGCTTTCTGGCTGTTTTCGATTGCCGGCAGCGCGCTGGTGGCCGGCTTTGCCTTGAGCGAGAGCGGCGACGGCTCGCTGACGGGTGATCTGCTGATGATCGGGGCCATCCTGCTTTGCGGGCTGGGTTACGCCGATGGCGCCACCCTGTCTCGCCGCCTGGGTGGCTGGCAGGTCATCTCCTGGGCCCTGCTGCTGTCGTTGCCGGTGATGGCCTTCCTTGCGCTGGCCACGTTGCCGGATACGCTTGCCGATGTGCAGATGCCGGCATGGATCGGGCTCGCCTACGTGTCGGTGTTCAGCATGCTGGTCGGCTTCGTGTTCTGGTATCGTGGGCTGGCGCTGGGCGGCATTTCCGGTGTCGGTCAACTGCAGTTGCTGCAACCGTTTTTCGGGCTCGCGCTGGCGGGTCTGTTGCTCGGCGAGCCGGTCGCCTGGAGCATGGTCGCGGTCACGGCTCTCGTGGTTCTCTGCGTGGCGGGAGCGAAGCGGTTCGCCTGAGCCTCGGCGCCAATGCAGCAAACCGCTTGCGTGCGGGACAGGATCGGTGCTGAAACTGCGGTGTCGAGGCAGAGAGGGAACCGCCATGATCGCCACCATCCTCATCGGGCTGGTCGCCCTGATCCACGTCTATATCGTCGTGCTGGAAATGGTGTTGTGGGACACGCCGCGCGGGCGCGCCGCCTTCGGCACGACGCCGGAGTTCTCCGCAGCGACAAAGGTGCTTGCTGCCAACCAGGGGCTCTATAACGGCTTTCTGGTGGCCGGGCTCGCGTGGGGGCTCTGGCTCGGCGAGGCGGGGTTCGGGGTAAAGGTATTCTTCCTGCTTTGCGTGCTGGTGGCGGGGCTCTACGGCGCTGCGACTGCCAGCATGAGGATACTCTACGTTCAGGCGGTGCCCGCAGCGCTGGCCCTTCTGGCGTTGTGGATCGGCATCTAGCGCTCGGTCAGCTTCAGCTCGATACGGCGATTGCGGTCGCGCGCTTCCTGCGTGTCGGCCGGGTCGAGCGGCTGGAATTCGCCGAAGCCGGCTGCGACCAGTCGCTCGGGCGGCACGCCGTTCTCGATCAGGAACTTCACGACGGATGTCGCGCGGGCGCTTGAGAGCTCCCAGTTGTCGCGATAGCGGCCCGTGCCCGATAGCGGGATGTTGTCGGTGTGGCCGTCGACGCGCAGTACCCAGTTGATTTCCGGCGGGATCTCGCGCTGCAGTTCGAGGATTGCTTCCGCCAGCTTCGCCATCTCCTCGCGGCCCGCGTCGTTGATCACTTCCGAACCGGAGGGGAACAACACCTCGGACTGGAAGACGAAGCGGTCGCCGACAACGCGGATGCCCTCGCGGTCGGACAGGATTTCACGCAGACGGCCGAAGAAGTCGGACCGATAGCGGTTCAATTCCTGGACGCGCTGGGCCAGCGCTACGTTGAGCCTGCGGCCAAGGTCAGCGATCTTGGTGTTGGATTCGCGATCACGCGCCTCCGAGACCTCCAGTGCGGCCTCGAGCGCGCCGATCTGGCTGCGCAATGCGGCTATCTGCTGGTTCAGCAGTTCGACCTGGCTGAGTGCGCGCTGGCTGAGCTGGCGCTCCTCGTCAAGCTCGCCCGAAAGCTGCGATGCGCGCTGCTCGGCTTCCGCACCGGCGCCTGCTCCAGTCGCCAAGAGCTGCTCGAGACGCGACCGCTCGCTTTCCGCTTGTGACAGCGAGGCACGCATGTTGGATAGCATGTCCTCGAGATCCTGCGAATTCGACTGTTCGAGGGCGAGAAGCTGGGTCAATTCATTGATTTGGGAGTTCAGCCGGGTGAGTACCGCATCCCGGCCGGTGATCTCCTGGCTGAGCAGGAACTGCGCCAGTACGAAGACCGACAGCAGGAACATGATGGCAAGCAGCAGCGACGACAGGGCATCGACGAAGCCCGGCCAGTAATCGACGCTGCGATTGTTGCGCCTGCGCGCCAGCGCCATCTCAACCCTTCTCCTGCTTGCGGATGGCGTCGGTGAGCTTGTCGAGCGTCACGCGCATTGCCTTCTGCTCGTTGGCTTGAGCCTCCACCCAGTCGCGCATCAATTGCTGCTCGGAACGCATGTTCTTAACCAGACCGCTGATACCATCGGCAAGGCTGGCCATGGAGGCTGCGATGCGGGGATTGGAGGTGCCATCGCCTTCCTGCATGGTGCGCAGACGCTCCGACAACGCCTTGAGTTCTTCCGACGTGTTTGCGGCATCCGTGCCGACGGCAAAGTCTGAGCCGACATCCGTAACCGACGACAGCCAGTTTTCCAGTTCCGTGTAGAAACGTGTCTGGGCGCGGCCTGCCTGAAGGTCGAGAAAGCCCAGCACCAGCGAGCCGGCAAGACCGAACAGCGAGGACGAGAACGCAGTGCCCATGCCGGAAAGCGGCGCCGAAAGGCCCGCCTTCAGCGTATCCAGCACATCGTTGACGTCGCCCGAGCCGGGATCGAGCGTCTGGATAGTGGTTCCGATCGCGCCGATGGTCTGCAGCAGGCCCCAGAAGGTGCCGAGCAGGCCGAGAAAAATCAGCAGACCGGTCAGGTAACGCGAGATGTCGCGGCTCTCGTCGAGGCGCGTGGCGATTGAATCGAGGATCGACCTCATGGAACTGGTCGACAACGTCATGGTGGACGAGCGTCCCAGTAGTGCCTTCATGGGGGCCAGCAATACAGGATCGCGCGCCTGCGTGCCGGCCCTGAAGGAATTGACCCAGCGAACCTCGCGCACAAGGCGGAACACCTGCCCGAAGACAAGCAGGATGCCGACCACCAGCACGCCGAGGATCAGACCGTTGAGGCCAGGATTGGTCTGGAAGGCGGTCGAAATCTGGCGGTAGAGAATGGCCGCGACGAAGCCCACGATGGCCAGGAATATGAGCATCGACAGCAGGAAGACCTGGGGGCTCGACAGGTTGCGCGGATCGTATTCCGCGCCCTCGCTGAGACCGTCGTCAGCTCCCAGGGTTCTGAGAAATGCCATTGGCGCGCCTCTGAATTGATTTCGGCATCAAAGTGATGGCGACTCTAAACGGAATTATGACTAAATTGAAAGGTGACGTGTTGGGTGCGTTGCGCATCATCGCGCCATTCTGAATTGGTAGTGCTCGAGCGGCGTGAAACCGAGCGCTTCTGCAAAGGCTTGATATCTCGCGGGAATGAGCTGCGGGACGCGGATCGGCCTTTCGCCGGCCAGCCCTTCGATAATGGAGAGAAGCGCGCGAGCGTGCCCTTGCCGTCTCGATCCACGCTGTACATGGATCATCCTGACCTCAATGGCGGTCTCTCGGGAAAAGTCGACGAGCGCGAGGGCGTCTCCGTTGCAGATCACCTGCCATGGCGCCTCAAGGCGGGCCAAGGTAACGGGTTGCAGTTGCCAGGGCAGGTCGTCGGTCTTTTCCTCGTGCATCAGTTCTACAAGGATGTCGGGCGAGGAAAGTTCCGGCGTAGCCGCGTCTAGCTGTGCGTTCGGCACCGGCTTCTCGAAGCCGATGAGCCTGTCGATGCAGGCGAAACCAAAACGTTCATAGAGCTTCACCGCTGGGTGGTTGTGCTCGAAAACCTCAAGCTCCATGCGGGCATCGCTCCGCGCCGTGCTCTCGTGCACGAGCCTGTCCAGAACCTGTGAGGCCATGCCCTTGCCGCGAAAGCCGGTGCTGACGCCGAAGGCGGCCAGACGCGACAGACGACCGCGCCGGGCGACCATGCCGATAGCCGCGACCTTGCCATCGACGAGCGCGATGCCGCTTGCCTGCATGTCGAGATCTTCGGCCGCGAAACGCGCTGCCATCTGCGGCGCGGTCATGCGTATGGGGATCAGGTAGCCATCGTAGCAGAGCCGGAAAGCTTCGGCGATTTCGTTCCAGCCGAGGCCGTCGAGCGGGCGCCAGTCGAGAGTGGCGTGCGGCGAGCGCGTTGTGTCATTCGCCGCCATTCAGCCATCCCCCGCTTCTGGTCGATCAGCTTTTCTGCTGGATCGTCTTCAGCAGTGCCTTGTGGATCGCCTCGTTGCCGGCGACGATGGTGCCGCTGTCGAACATCGCCTGTCCGCCGTCACGGTCGGAGCAAAAACCTCCCGCCTCGCGCACCATCAGAATGCCGGCGGCGAGGTCCCAGGGCGCCAGCCAGTTCTCCCAGAAGCCGTCCATGCGGCCGGCTGCGACATAGGCGAGGTCGAGCGCTGCCGAGCCGAGACGGCGGATGCCGGCCGTCTCGCCCATCACGTTCTTCAACTCGACGAGCGCGCGCCCGTGGTGACCCCGCCCGAGATGGGGGATGCCGGTGCCGACCACCGCGTCGGACAGCTTCGAGCGGGCCGCAACGCGCAGCCTGCGATCGTTCATGAATGCGCCGCCACCGCGCTCGGCGGTGTAGAGCTCGTCCATGGCCGGATTGTAGATGACGCCGGCGACGATCTGGCCCTGGCGCTCCAGTGCGATCGATATCGAGAAGATCGGAATGCCGTGCAGGAAGTTCGTGGTGCCGTCGAGCGGGTCCACGATCCAGCGATGCTGGTCGTCGTCGCCTTCGACCGCGCCGCGTTCCTCCATCAGGAAAGCATAGCCGGGCCGGGCCTTGGAAAGCTCGGCGTGGATGATCTCCTCGGCCTTGCGGTCGGCCTGGCTGACATAGTCGCCAGGCCCCTTGAGCGAGACCTGCAGGTTCTGCACCTCGCCGAAGTCGCGCGCGAGCGAGCGGCCGGCCTTCATGGCAGCCTGCACCATGACGTTGATGATCGCCGAACGCGCCATTTACAGTCTCCGAAGGTCAGGTGTCAGCCGCTCAGGCGCGGCTGATGTAGGTAATCTCGTTGGTGTCGATGATGATCTTCTCGCCGGACGAGATGAAGGGCGGGACCATGACGCGAATGCCGTTTTCCAGCACTGCCGGCTTGTAAGAGGACGCGGCCGTCTGGCCCTTCACCACAGGGTCGGCCTCGGTGATGGTCAGCGTCACCTGGTCGGGCAGGGAGATGCCGATCGGGCGCTCCTCGTGAAGCTCGACGGTCACCTTCATGCCGTCCTGCAGGAACGCCGCGCGCTCGCCGACGAATTCCTTGTCGAGTTCGAGCTGCTCGTAGCTCTCGTCGTCCATGAACACCAGCGCGTCGCCCTGTTCGTAGAGGAAGGTGAAGTCCTTCTGCTCGAGGCGGACCTTCTCGACGGTTTCCGCAGCGCGGAAGCGCTCGTTCAGCTTGGTGCCGTTGATGAGGTTCTTGAGTTCGACCTGGTTGTAGGCGCCGCCCTTGCCGGGCTTCACCGCGTTGGTCTTGACCGCCACCCACAGGCCGCCATCGTGCTCGATGACGTTGCCGGGACGGATTTCGTTGCCGTTGATCTTAGCCATTGTGTGGTTCCGGAATTTGTACGTGCCGCGCCGCAAGGGGCGCGCTTATCGGCGCTCCAAGACCACAAAACGGCCGGAGAGGCAAGAGAGCCGGCGCCGGCTTTCGCGAGAGCCTTCCGTCAGAGTACGGCGGCGCGCCTGCTGGCAAGCTGCATCTCATCTTCCGTGAGGCCGTTCAACTGGTCTTCCATGACCATGTCGACTAGGCCCGCCCGCCGCGCGCGCAGATACCATGCGGCGGCCGTCACCCGATCAGGTTCGACGCCGATGCCGGCGCGATAGAGCTTGGCGATACGGTTCTGGGCTGCGGGGTTACCGGCACGTGCCGCACGCAGCAGCCAGGCGAAACCGGCTTCCCGGTCGCGCTCGCCTCCAATCCCTTCCACCAGCCATGTGCCGAGCTGGATCTGCGCGGTATCGAAATTCTGCGCTGCCGCCAGTTCCAGCCATCGCCGCGCCTCGTTCATGTCGACCGGCTTGCCGCCGAAGCCCTGCTCGTAAATCTGCGCCATGGCGTACTGGGCATCGGCAAGGCCGGCCTCGGCGGCTTTCTCGTAATAGGCGGCGGCCGTCTTCATGCCTTCCGGCGACTGATCACGGCTGTTCGTCATCTGCGCGAAATTGAACTGAGCCAGCCTGTTGCCCGCGTCGGCAGCCTCCTTCAGAAGCGTATAGGCACGATCCGGATCGCCGATTTCCGCACCGCCGTCGAGCAGGATCATGGCGAGCTGGAAAACCGCCTCGGGCACCTTCTGCTCGGCAGCCTTCTCGTACCATTCCATCGCGGTCACGACATCCTGCCGGACGCCCAGCCCGCGCGAGTAGATCTCGGCAACGAGGGTCTGCGCTGCCGGATTGCCCTCGAGTGCGAGCGGCGTCGCCAGATTGAGTGCTGTCTTATAGAGCCCCCGCTGGAAGGCGCCGTAAGCGACGTCCGCCGGCCGCTCGGAAAAGCGGTCGGGATCGACTGCCTCCGGGGCTGGAGTCGTGACCCTGCCGCCATCCGGGCCGGTGGTTTCGGCCAGAGCGGGCATGATGACCATCGACAGGCCCGCAATCAGGATGAAGGCTGGCCTGCGCACAACTCAGCCCTCCAGCTGTGGAGCCTGCGCGTCCAACGCGGCGTTGACCGTGGCAACGCTCTCGGCGGGATCGCGGTCGCCGGAAAAGATCGCCTCGGACAGGGCTACGAATTCGACGCCGGTGGCTGCGACCGTCAATGCACTATCCAACTCCACGCCGCCGGCGACAATGCAGGGGACCTGCACCATCTCCGCCCACCATTGGCCGAGCTTCAGATTGCGCGGATGGGGCTCCGGTTTGTTGTCGTAGCCGAACCGGCCGAAGAAGAGATAGTCGGGCCGCGCCTCGCCAAGTTCCAGCGCATCGTCGCGATTTGTGGCACCGCCCGTACCGATCATCAGCTTAGCCTGATGCTTGGCGATGATTTCCTCAAGTTCGCGCCGGTCGGTCTCGACATGAAGGCCATCCGCGCCGGTGCGCATGGCGACACGGCTGCTCTCGCCGATCACCACGGCAACGCCGTGTTCCTGGGCTGCCGGCACAATGCGTTCTGCGTAAAGCTGGAACGCATCGTCATCCATTTCCCAGCCCGGCAGGATGAGGGATGCGACATCGCCCCCGTCGAGCGCAGCAATAAGCCGGCCTGCCTCAAGCTCGGGCGGCGCAATGAGCACTATACGGCAACGCGAGGGTGCTTCTGTCGGATTCATCGGATACCTGCGATTGCGCCTCAATGGCGGGCGATCATGGTTGGAATGCGGCATAGAACAACCCGGCCCGATTGAACAGGGGCGGTTCGAACTAGCGCTCCTCGACGATGCGCTCGACCATGAAAAGCAGATACGCCTCCGTCTCGGCACGCACCAGTGCCCGATCCGCCTGGGTTGGCGCTACGAGATAAAGGTCCACCATCGTGCCAAGTGCAGCACCCAGAAGCTGCATCTGGAGGGGATTCACTTCCGTGTCGCGCGAGAAACGCTCGAAGAATGGGGCCACAAGATCGGTAATGACACGGTCGCCGGTTGAAGTGCGATCAACCTCGATCGGACGCAGCAGACGCATCGTTGCAAGCAGCCCGGCATGCGCGGGCATAGCCTCCGCAGCTTCCAGGTAAACGCCAAGCAGATGCCGCGCCGCATCTTCGATCGGCGTCCCATCCTCCAGATCCTCGAGTGCTGCGTGGCATGTATCGATCAGCCTGGCGACCGTCGTGTCGTAGGCTGCCAGCAGCATCGCGTCGCGGTCGGCGAAGTAACGATAGATCGTGCCCACGGCCACGCCGGTGTCGCTGGCCACACGCGTCGTCGTGACCGCCTGCGTGCCTTCTTGGGCGACAATCGTCTCCACGGCCGAAAGCAGGCTTGCACGGGTCTCGATAGCCCTCTGCTGTCGTGGCCGCGCACCCTTCGGAGCGGTGTCTTCCTTCATATATGAATTCGTTTCATCTTTATTGACTTAATGCAATAGTACGATCATCGTGATGGTAAAGGGGAGGATGCGCCATGCGATTTGTCAAAGAATCTCTTGCGGCAACTGCGATACTGTCCTGTCTTACGTTCGCTTCATACGCTGCGGATCACCGCGTGATGCCGGGGCCGAACGCAAATGAAGAGCTCATTGAAGCGCTTATTCTGGCAGAACCGGGCGATACCGTGACCATTGCGGCGGGGCGTTATGATCTGGTCGATGGGTTATCGCTCGACGTCGACGAGGTGACGGTTCGCGGCGAAGGCGCCGACCGAACCGTGCTCTCATTCAAGGGGCAGGCCGGCGCTGGCGAGGGGCTGCTGGTAACATCTGACCGGGTTGTACTGGAGGACTTCGCTGTCGAGGACACCAAGGGCGACGGCGTCAAGTCGAAGGGCTCGGATCAGATCACATTTCGCAACCTGCGCGTCGAGTGGACCGGCGGACCAAAGCCCGAAAACGGTGCCTATGGGGTCTATCCCGTTTCCTCCAGCAACGTGCTGATCGAGGGCGTGACGGTTCGCGGCGCATCCGACGCCGGCATCTATGTCGGACAGAGCGAGGACATCATCGTTCGCAACTCGGTTGCCGAATACAATGTCGCGGGCATCGAGATCGAGAATTCCTACAGGGCCGATGTCTACGCAAACACCGCGCGCCACAACACAGGCGGCATCCTCATTTTCGACCTGCCGAACCTTCCAGTGCAGGGCGGGCACGACATTCGCGTCTTCGATAATGACGTCATGGACAACGATACGCCCAATTTCGCGCCCGAAGGCAACATCGTCGGGATCGTACCCAAGGGCATGGGCGTGATGGTGATGGCCAATCGCAACGTGCACGTCTTCGGCAACCGGTTCGACCGCAACGGCACGACCCATGTGCTGATCGCGGCCTACCCGAACGACTATGAAGACGACGCCTACATGTTCGTGCCGCGCGGCGTCTACGTGCACGGCAATACCTATGGCGAGGGCGGCGGCGAGCCGGATGGCGAAGTCGGCAAGATCATTTCCGACGTCTCCGGAACGCCGGTGCCGGACATCGTCTGGGACGGGGTGACGCGGATCCCGGAATATTTCTCATGGGTGTCGGCTGCGGACCGGATCTATATCGACGAAGCGGACGACACGACCTTCGCCAATCTCAAGATGATCTCGCAGATGCTGCTGCCGTGGGGCTGGTGGCCGGACAAGGACATTGCCGGCTACAAGGGCTCGCTGCCGGAGCCGGAGCCGGTGACGCTCCCGCAGGACAAGGGCGTGTAAGCGAAATGCGGCAATTGAGCCTTGCCGTCGAACGGCTGGGCGGCGCTGCGGTCGCATTCTTACTCTATTGCTGTGCCGCCGCCGCCGCTGCTCCTTCCGACACGGCGATCATGGCCGACAAACCGCCGAAGCTTTTGTCGGAATTCGGGTTTTTCTCGGATGCGCACGCGCAGGTGCCTACGGAAGGTGTCGTGCCGTTCGAGCCGCATACCGCGCTGTTTTCGGATGGCGCGCTGAAGTTTCGTTTCGTCTACGTACCGGAAGGCAAGGCTGCGCGCTATGTTGCCGACGAGGCGTTCGAGTTTCCGGTCGGATCGGCGTTGATCAAGAGCTTTGCCTTTCCGGCCGACTTCCGCAGCCCCGATGAAAAAGTCCGGCTTATCGAGACGCGGGTGATGTTGCGACACGAGGACGGCTGGCAGAGTTGGGCCTATCTCTGGAACGAGGAGCAGAGCGACGCGGAACTCAAGATTGCCGGCGCGAAGGTCGACGTCGCAACGATCGATGAAAGCGGGGAGCCCGTCTCATTCACTTATTCCGTGCCTAACAAGAACCAGTGCAAGGGCTGTCATCAGCTTGCCGGAGAAATCGTGCCGCTGGGGCCGAAGGCGCGCAATCTCAACTTCGAGTTCCAGTATGACGACGGCCCGGCGAACCAGCTCGAACACTGGAAAGAGGCGGGCCTGCTGGAGGGGTTGCCGGCTCCTATGACCGCGATTGACGCCGTGCCGGATTGGCGTGACGAGAGCGCAGATATCAATGCACGCGCAAGAGCATGGCTCGATGTGAATTGCGCGCATTGCCACCGCCGGGAGGGGCCTGCCAGCAATTCGGGGCTCTATCTAACCTGGGGTGAGGCGATCGGTCCGGCACTCGGCGTCCACAAGCGCCCCGTTGCAGCCGGGCAGGGCTCCGGCGGCAGGCTTTTCGACATAGAGCCGGGGGAGCCGGATGGCTCTATCCTGAACTTTCGCGTTGAGAGCACCGAACCAGGCATCATGATGCCGGAACTGGGCCGTGCGCGCGAGGATACCGCCGCGGCCGCGCTTCTGCGGGAGTGGGTCTCAAGCCTGCGCTAGCGCTACAAAGGCCCTGAGGCTTGGCCCGCGGTTGATGATACGGTCGTTGCTATAGCCTACGCTCTGCCACATTTGGGGAGCATGACGTCGCTTTCCAGCCAGCCAAATGGGGAATGCCGACTGGTGGTTGGCGTGTGGATACTGCATTTGCACGGGTTTACCACGTGCACAGCATTTCGTAACCGTTACTAATATATTGTGATACCTACGCGGTGAATTCTCGTGGCAGACCTTATTCGGGCGTAAGTAAGACTGGGGACTCTAGAGCAAGAATGACCAGGCAGTATTTCGGAACCGACGGTATCCGGGGGCGCGCAAACAGGCTTCCGATGACCGCCGAGGTGGCAATGCGTGTCGGCATGGCCGTCGGCATGTCTTTCCAGCGTGGAAGCCACCGCCACCGGGTCGTGCTGGGCAAGGACACGCGACTTTCAGGCTATATGATCGAAAACGCGATGGTTGCCGGGTTCTGCGCGGCGGGCATGGATGTGTTCCTGCTCGGCCCGATCCCGACGCCGGGCGTAGCCATGCTGGTGCGCTCGCTGCGTGCCGACATAGGCGTCATGATTTCCGCCTCGCACAACCCGTATTACGACAACGGCATCAAGCTGTTCGGACCCGACGGTTACAAGCTTTCCGACGAGATCGAGGCGCGCATAGAGCAGCTTCTGGATCGTGACGTCGACATTGCGCTGGCCGATGCGGATGCGCTGGGTCGCGCCAAGCGCGTCGACGGCGTGCATGATCGCTACATCGAGTTCGCCAAGCGGACGCTACCGCGGTCGATGTCGTTGTCGGGCCTGCGCATCGTCGTCGATTGCGCCAACGGCGCCGGCTACAAGGTCGCGCCCGCCGCCCTATGGGAACTGGGCGCGGAAGTGATCGCGATCAATTGCGAGCCGAACGGCCTGAACATCAACGAGGATTGTGGCTCCACGCATCCGCTGGGCCTGTCGAAGAAGGTTCACGAGGTGCGCGCCGATATCGGCATCGCGCTCGACGGCGATGCAGACCGTGTCGTGATCGTCGATGAGACCGGCGCCATCGTCGATGGCGACCAACTCATGGCCATGATTGCCGAAAGCTGGCATCGCAACGGCCGTCTGGCCGGCGGTGGCCTGGTGACGACCGTGATGTCCAATCTCGGCCTCGAGCGTTATATGGACGACCTCGGCCTTTCGCTTCACCGCACGAAGGTCGGCGATCGCTATGTGGTCGAGCATATGCGCGCTCACGGCTTCAATGTCGGCGGCGAACAGTCGGGCCATGTCATTCTGTCTGACTTCTCGACAACGGGTGACGGGCTGGTATCCGCGTTGCAGGTGCTGGCCTGCATCAAGCGCGCCGACAAACCGGTAAGCGAGGTTTGCCGTAAGTTCGAACCGGTACCGCAAGTGCTCAAGAACGTGCGTTTCAGGAGCGGCAGCGCTCCGCTGGAGGACAAGTCGGTCAAGGCCGCCATCGACGACGCCCGAGCCCGTCTGGGCGAAAAGGGCAGGCTGGTCATTCGGCCCTCGGGTACGGAGCCGCTGATCCGCGTGATGGCGGAAGCCGACGACAAGGTGCTTGTAGAACAGGTGGTCGACGACATCATCGGCGTCATTGCCGATGTCAAAAGCGCCGCCTGATTCATCGGCAATACGTGAAGTTTTCAAGGCCCGCGCGAGCGGGCCTTTTTGCATCGCCCGCTGGAAATTAGCCGGAACGTAGTTAATCCTCAGGGTTAATCAGCACTTAACCTTTACCCTGCATTATCCGTCTCGACTTAGCCGACGCCTTACGCGTCTGTCGTTGCCGAATCCTGGAGGGCGGACCTCATGCTGAAATACCTTATGCCTGCCGCGGCAGGAGCCGCATTGCTGGTCACCACGGCACTGCCTGCCGCTGCTGCCGATCTCTACGAGCCACCGGTCATCACCTACGAGCCGGAGCCCGTTCCGGTCTATGGTGGCTGGTATCTGCGCGGCCATCTCGGCATGTCCAACCAGCGCGTCAAAAGCCTCTACAACGTGCTGTTCGACGATAT
The DNA here is from genome assembly GCF_040970315.1 of Neoaquamicrobium sediminum. Taxonomy (NCBI): domain Bacteria; kingdom Pseudomonadati; phylum Pseudomonadota; class Alphaproteobacteria; order Hyphomicrobiales; family Phyllobacteriaceae; genus Neoaquamicrobium; species Neoaquamicrobium sediminum. The sequence goes on from NZ_JAZHFV010000004.1 coordinate 178,013, forward strand.
GGGACCGGACAACAACTTCGCGGTCGTCGACAAGAATTTCGAGTCCGGCCCGACCTTCGGCGTCGGCGCGGGTTACCAGATCAACGACTATCTGCGCCTTGACGGCATCGTCGAATATCGCGGCGAAGTTGGCTTCCATGGTCTCGACACCTGGGTCGACGATGACGGCAACAACCGCTTCAACAACTACACCGGCAAGAAGTCCGAATGGCTGCTCATGGCCAACGCCTATGCCGATCTTGGCGATTTCGGCGGGTTCGTGCCCTATGTCGGTGCCGGTATCGGTGCCAGCCGCGTCACCATCCATTCCTTCCGCGATGCGGGCATCGACCCGTCCGGTGCGCCGACGCTCGCTTACGCCGATGCGGCTTCGAAGTGGAACCTCGCCTGGGCCCTGCACGCAGGCGTCGGCTTCAAGGCTACGGACCGCATGACCATCGATCTTGGCTACAGCTTCGTCAATCTGGGTGACGGGCAGACGGGCGACATCGTCACGTATGATGGGCAGAACCTCATCGACAACCCGATGCACTTCCGCGACATCACCTCGCACGACTTCAAGCTCGGTGTGCGTTACGCGCTGAATTAATTCACGAGCAAAAAGACCTCCAAAGAAAAAGCCCGGTTTTTGCCGGGCTTTTTCTTTGCCGTCATTTTCGAGCAATCTGCGCGCTAACTCTCTGTTATCCTTAACCCCGGCTTAACCAAGATGGTTAAGAATGGCTCATGACAACACCAGCGGCCGCAGCGGGGGCCGCGCCCTGTGGAGTATGATTCATGAGCATCAGAAGCCGTCTCATCGCGTCCTGTGCCGCCTTTGCCGTACTTCCGGCCGCGCAGGGTCTTGCTGCCGACTACGATCCGCCGATCATCATCGAGCAGGCGCCGGAATGGGTGCCCGTCGAGATCGGCTCGGGCTGGTATCTGCGCGGCGACGTCAGCTACAATTTAGGCGATCCGGTCTACGACTTCGAATTGTTCGGCGAAACCACCTCGAACCGCCGTTTCGGTGGCGGCGTCGGTGTGGGTTATCACCTGACCGACAATTTCCGCGTTGACGCGACGCTGGCCTATCTCGGCAGTGACCGCTACCGCTACGATGACGGCTTTGATTTCGGCGAAGCATCCCACACGGCCTGGAGCGGTCTCGTGAACGGCTATTGGGACATCGCGACCGTGATGGGCGTGACGCCCTATGTCGGCGCCGGCGTCGGCGCGACCTACTCGAAGCATCATGTGAGCATCGATTCGCCGACGCTCGGCGTCTTCGACGAATGGTCGGACAGGCAAACGAACTTTGCCTATGCGTTGATGGCAGGTGCCAGCTACAAGGTCTCGCAGAACGCCTCCATCGATGTCGGATACCAGTTCCTGCACACGCCGGGGATGGAATATCTCGACACCGACACCTTCACGATTGCGGAAGGCGTCAAGCAGCACCAGATCAAGGTTGGCTTGCGTTACGATCTCTGGTAGTGAGCCGCTCATCTCAGGCAACCGCGGCGGGCTTCGGCCCGCCGTTTTGCGTTCTGGCTTCGTCGGATATCAGCGCGTTGCTGCTGCGACAGGTTCCGAAAGACCCGGCGTTTGACTTAGAAGTCGCTGGTAGATTTCATCAGCTTCATGGTTCCGTATGAAGTCATGTTCTTTCGCTGAAAGCGACAGTGCTTCGGGTGGCCTGAGGGCGAGCGAAGCAGCGCCCTTTTGCTCCAGTTCCTGGTAGACGTTGAAATTGCCGCCAACATAGTGCTGCTGCGATTCCCAGTATCGCAAAACGGATTCGACATTACCTTCGATTCCCAGAAGCTTCAGAAGTATGCGAAGCCGCTGCTCCGGTTGTGTCTGGAAGGCGTCGACATTCATGAAAATCTTGCCGCCTTCGGGGCGATATGTGTCTTCGACGAAATGTTTGTAAGCGGTCGCCCAACGGCGAGTTGCCTGCTGGATTGTATCTTGCCGCCAAGGCCTTTTGCGAATTGAAGACCAGAACTGGCGCGGCTCGCGGAACAGGATCAGAGCAGTATAGCGTTCTTTAGGGTCCAGCGCATTGACGAATGGTGTTTCTTTCTCGGACGAAACAAGCACGTTCGTCCCAAGGCGCGCGGCAACACGTTCGAACCAATCGACAGGGTCGCGCTGCAAGTCCATGCGAAATTCTTTCGTCCATACCTTGCAGGCGGATCCGCACAGCCGGCACTGCTCCATGCCCTCGTAATCGTTCCAGAGTTTGGGCGAAGCGTCTGCTTCTCCAAGACGTGGCACCAGCCAGTTTGATTCACCGACATTGGCGACGCCGGGAATCGCTCCCAAAATCAGGCCGATAAGCGTGCTGCCGGTAAAGGACGTGCCGCCGATGAAGATGTGCTTCACTGCCAAAGTCTACTCCTGACGGATGCTGTCGACCTATGGGATGTCCAAGGACAGCGCAACAGGCCCCGAGCGATATCTATGGTCCCAATGACGCAACCACTCAAGCCGTCCTGCCGCATGCATGCCCATTTGTAAATCATCGTGCGGCTACACATTTCATAGGTTTGCGAAACCTGGCTGACCCCGAAAGCAGGTTGCGAGCGTCAGCATCCATTTCGGAGATAAGGGCTTAAACGCTCTTGCGGATATTCGGCGCTTCCGCTAATGCCGTCCGTGGGCCACCCCTCCCCAACGAGGGGCGTGCTATCTGAAAGGGTAGAACCACAATGACGACATTTGCCAAGCCGGACGTGCGTCCGGCAAATTCCAATTTTTCTTCCGGACCCTGCACCAAGCGCCCTGGCTGGACGCTTGAAGCACTCGCCGACGCGCCGCTCGGACGGTCGCATCGGGCCAAGATCGGCAAGGCGAGGCTCGAACGGGCGATCGAACTCACCCGCGACGTTCTGCGCGTGCCGGCCGACTGGCGTATCGGCATCGTGCCGGCTTCCGACACGGGCGCCGTCGAAATGGCGCTCTGGTCGCTGCTCGGCGAGCGCGGCGTCGACATGGTCGCCTGGGAATCGTTCGGCTCCGGCTGGGTGACCGACGTGGTCAAGCAGCTCAAGCTCGCCGACGCTCGCAAGATCGAGGCCGGCTACGGCGAACTGCCCGATCTCGACCAGATCGACTTCTCCCGTGACGTGGTCTTCACCTGGAACGGAACAACGTCCGGCGTGCGCGTGCCGAATGCGGATTTCATCCCGGCGGACCGCGAGGGCCTGACGATCTGCGATGCCACCTCGGCCGCCTTTGCCCAGCCGCTCGACTTCTCGAAGCTGGATGTGGTGACCTTCTCCTGGCAGAAGGTGCTGGGAGGCGAAGCCGCGCACGGGATGCTGATCCTCAGCCCGCGCGCCGTCGAGCGGCTGGAAAGCTATACGCCGGCATGGCCGCTGCCGAAGATCTTCCGGCTCACCAAGGGCGGCAAGCTGATCGAAGGCATCTTCAAGGGCGAGACCATAAATACGCCGTCGATGCTGTGCGTTGAAGACTATATCGACGCGCTCGAATGGGCTGTCTCCGTCGGCGGGCTTGATGGGCTCGTGCAGCGGGCCGACGCCAATTTCGCGGTCATCGACGCCTTTGTCGCAAAGAGCCCCTGGCTCGGCCATCTGGCGGTTGAGCCGTCAACGCGCTCCAACACATCGGTGTGCCTGTCCATTGTCGATCCGGACATTGTCGCCCTCGACAAGGAAGCGCAGGCCGCGTTCGCCAAGAGCATGGTATCGCTGCTCGACAAGGAAGGTGTCGCCTATGACATCGGCCATTATCGAGACGCGCCTCCCGGACTTCGCATCTGGGCCGGGGCGACCGTCGAGACAACTGATCTCGAGCGGCTGATGCCATGGCTCGACTGGGCCTTCACGACCCAGAAGGCTGCGCTCAAGGCGGCTGCCTGACGCCATTCAAAGGCCGCGCCAAGCGGCCTTCCATTCCCGTTTTCCAAGACATGACGAAGGAGGCCATCATGGCGCCCCGCGTACTCGTTTCCGACAAACTCTCCCCGACTGCGGTCCAGATATTCAAGGACCGTGGCGTCGAGGTCGACTACCTGCCGGATCTCGGCAAGGACAAGGAGAAGCTGCTTGAGGTGATCGGGCAGTATGACGGCCTTGCGATCCGTTCGGCTACCAAGGTGACCGAGAAGCTGATCGCGGCAGCGACCAATCTCAAGGTCGTGGGCCGCGCCGGTATCGGCGTCGACAATGTCGACATTCCGGCTGCATCGCGTCGCGGTATCATCGTGATGAACACGCCTTTCGGCAATTCGATCACGACCGCCGAACACGCGATCGCGCTGATGTTCGCGGTGGCGCGGCAGCTTCCCGAGGCCAATGCGTCGACCCATGCCGGCAAGTGGGAAAAGAACCGCTTCATGGGTGTCGAGATCACCGGCAAGACGCTGGGCGTGATCGGCTGCGGCAATATCGGCTCTATCGTCGCCATGCGCGGCGTCGGCCTGAAAATGCACGTGATCGCCTACGACCCGTTCCTTTCGGAAGGGCGCGCATCCGAGCTGGGTGTCGAGAAGGTCGAGCTCGAAGACATCTTCGCGCGGTCGGACTTCATCACGCTGCACACGCCGATGACCGACCGCACGCGCGGGATCATCAACAAGGACGCCTTCGCCAAGATGAAGGACGGTGTGCGCATCATCAACTGCGCGCGCGGCGGCCTGATCGTCGAGGCAGACCTGATCGAAGCGCTGAAAAGCGGCAAGGTTGCGGGCGCCGGCATCGACGTCTTCGAGACCGAGCCGGCCACCGACAGCCCGCTGTTCGGCATGGAGAACGTGGTCTGCACGCCGCATCTCGGCGCGTCGACCTCCGAGGCGCAGGAAAACGTGGCCCTGCAGGTTGCCGAGCAGATGTCGGACTACCTCGTCAAGGGCGCGGTCTCCAATGCCATCAACATGCCGTCGATCACGGCGGAGGAAGCGCCGCGTTTGAAGCCTTTCATCAAGCTCGCCGAGGTACTTGGCGCATTCGTCGGCCAGGTGACCGAAGAGCCGATCCAGGAGGTCGAGATTCTGTTCGACGGCTTGACGGCCGAAATGAATACCCGCGCGTTGGTCTCTGCAACGCTGGCCGGGCTGATCCGTCCACAGGTTGCCGATGTCAACATGGTTTCGGCTCCGATCATGGCGAAGGAGCGGGGCGTGATCCTCTCGGAGGTCAAGCGCGACAAGTCCGGCGTGTTCGACGGCTACATCAAGCTTACGGTCAAGACCAAGAGCAAGACGCGCACGATCGCCGGCACCTGCTTCTCGGACGGCAAGCCGCGCTTCATCCAGATCAAGGGCATCAATCTCGACGCCGAGGTGGGCGAGCACATGCTCTACACCACTAATGCCGACGTGCCGGGGATCATCGGTCTTCTGGGATCGATCTGCGGCTCGAAGGGCGTCAACATCGCCAACTTCCAGCTTGGCCGCAACAAGCCGGGCGGCGACGCGATTGCGCTGCTCTATCTCGACGCACCGTTCCCGCAGGACGTGCTGGCCGAGCTGCGCGCCGATCCCAAGATAGAGTCGGCCAAGCCGCTGCATTTCGACGTGGCGGCGTAAGCGCCAAAGGAACCAAAACAGCCTCCCAAGGCTTATTGGGAACGCTCGTGCGAAAGCGCGGGCGTTCCTTTATGTTGGGGGTGTCGTGAATTCCGGCAAGATTTCAGCGCAGGCGCTGCGTGTCGCGATCGTCGGTGGCGGGCCGCGTGGGCTGGCGGCTGTCGAGGCGTTGGCGGACCATATGCGTGATCGCACGGCCGCCGTGACAGTGTTTGAGACGCACACGGCGCCGGGCGCCGGACCCAATTATGCGCCGGAGCAGACGCCGCTCAACCTTCTCAACATTCCCTTGCGCGCGATTGACCTGCCTGTGCCGAAGCACGGCCAGTCATTCGATGCCTGGCTCGATGGAGCGTACGGGCCGGATGAGTATCCGCCCCGCGCGGTGATCGGCGCATATCTGCGGGCTCGATTTGCGGCCCTGCGTGAAAGGTTGCCGATGGAGGTCATCGGTCACCACGTAGTAGCCTGCGAACCGGGGAAGGGCGGTTGGCTGCTGCGCACGGACGAGGGAAGCGATCACGGCCCGTTCGACGAGGTGCTCTTGTGCCTAGGCCATCAGCCGGTGAAGGACCGGCAGATAAAGCGCTGGCGCGAACATGCGCGCGACGCAGATGCGGTATTGTGCAAAGCCTATCCCAGCGCGGCCCTGCTGGCGGCGACGGATTGGCAAGGCAGGACTGTTGCGATCCGTGGCTTCGGCCTTGCGATGATCGATGTCACGAGAGTGCTGACAGAGGGCTTGGGAGGGCGGTTCGAGACCGAAAGTGATGGCCGACTGACCTACATCGCCAGCGGTCGCGAACCGGTAAAGCTGGTGCCTTTTTCGCTTAACGGTATTCCTCCGGCGCCGAAGCCGGCAACTGCGGCAGCAGATCAGCCCTACAGGGTGGAGGAGCGTGAGCGGCTTGCCTTCCGCGACGCGGTTGCCAGCGTGATGGAACTGGCTGACGGCGATCTGAAGCCGATTTTCGACATTTTGGCGGAGATGGCCGGCGCAAGGCTGCCGGAAGACGACAAGGGCGCGGTGTTCGCCTGGCTGCGCGACGGCGCAGAGGACGACCCCGATGTGCCGGACGATGGGCAGCCGGCGGAGGCGATGAGGCTTTATCTCGCGATGGCGCTGGGCAAGGCTAAGCCCTCCGTCGGCTACGTCACCGGGCAGGTCTGGCGGCACCTCCAGAACGATCTGCGCATCGCTTACAATCCGGCGCCTAAAACCGCTGCGGTCGCTGAAGCGCTGATACCGTTCGACGATGGCCTGAAGCGGTTCTCGTACGGGCCTCCGGCCGAGGCCACCGCGAGGCTATTGGCTCTCATCGACGCGGGAAAGCTGACACTACGACGGGTGGACGATCCCGATATCGAACTCGTCGACGGCGGCTGGCGTATTGCCGAGAATGGAGGGGCAGATGTGGCAACGGCGATGGTGGATTCTGTCCTCGCTGGGCCGAACATCGCCAAAGTGTCTTCACCCTTGATAGCCGATTTGCGTGAGCGCGGGTTTGTCTCGCAGCTTGGCAAGGGGCTCGGTGCATCGGTTCGACCGGACGGAAGGATCATCGATGCAAAAGGCGAGCCGGTGGAGGGTCTTTCGCTGCTGGGCAGACTCGCCAACGGGTCGGTGATTGCCACCGATTCCCTGCACGACTGCTTCGGCGAAGCGGTGAGACGCTGGGCCAGACGTGTGGCTGGCAGATGATAGATCAGGAACCGGCAGCCCGTTTCCTGCCGCTCTGTTCGGCCAGCCAGATGCCGCCCAGCACCATCACCAGCGCGATCGCATGGTAGAGATGGAAGGCTTCGCCAAGAATCAGGATCGACAGAAGCGTGCCGAAGATCGGCACCAGATTGATGAACAGACCAGCGCGGTTGGCCCCGATGAGTTCGACGCCGCGCATGTAGAAGGCCTGCGAGGCGATGGAGGGCAGGATGGCGGTGTAGACCACGATCATCCATCCGCGGGTGTCCGGCCAGGTTACCCGCTCGGTCGCGATTTCCCATGCTGCGAAGGGCATCGAGGACAGGAAGGCGGCGAAGCACATAACGAGCATGAGGCTCTTCCAGTGGATCGCCGGCTTGTATCGCAAGGCCACGGTGTAGCCGCCGTAAAGCACGATCGCCGCGAGCATCAGCGCATCGCCGAAATTGACGTCGAGTTCGGCCAGCCTCGTCAGGTCGCCGTGGCTTGCTGTCAGCGCCACCCCCACCAGGGACAGGGTAAAGCCGACTATCTGGCCAGGCGAGACGCCCATTCGGTAAAGTAGGAAGTTGGCGAGGAAGATGAACATCGGCATGCCGGCCTGCTCGATCGACACGTTGATTGCAGTGGTGAAGGTGAGCGCCGAATACATCGCCGCGTTGAACATGGTGAAGCCTGCCATGCCGAGCAGGAAGAGAAGCGGCAGATTGCGTTTTACCACGGACCAGTCGCGGCGAAGCTGCGGCAGTCCTATCGCTGCGATGACAAGCACGGCTAGCGCCCAGCGCAGTGTCGTCAGCAACATCGGGGATATGTGACCAACGGCCAGCTTTCCCGCAATCGCGTTGCCGCCCCAGAACAGGGTCGTCAGGATGAGGAGCAGATAGGCATTGCGGAACATGGATGCGGCCGGCCGGAGCAGAATGCTGAACTGGGACCCCGCCTAGCCGCCCGTGCCCGCGGGCGCAATGTGCCAAGGACGGATAAATCGCGGCAAAGTCGTGAGCGAACGCGGCAAGTGGGGGTCGCGTATCGAAAGACTTGACGTTATAGAGGCCTGTCATTTTGCCGGGCAGGGCCGTCCGGCCTCATCAGAAGGGAAGTTTCCATGGCCAATGTGGTGGTCGTCGGTTCGCAGTGGGGCGACGAAGGCAAGGGCAAGATCGTCGACTGGCTGTCTCAGCGCGCCGACGTGGTGGTGCGCTTCCAGGGCGGACACAATGCCGGCCACACGCTGGTGGTCGACGGCAAGGTCTACAAGCTGTCGCTGCTGCCTTCCGGCGTCGTACGCGAGGGCAAGCTGTCGGTGATCGGCAACGGCGTCGTCTTCGACCCGCACGCGTTTGTGGCCGAATTGTCGCGAATCCGCGAACTTGGGGTCGATATCGGCCCGGATCGCCTGAAAATAGCCGAAAACACCGCTCTTATCCTGTCGCTTCATCGTGAACTTGACGGGTTCCGCGAGGATGCTGCCTCGAATTCCGGTACCAAGATAGGAACCACACGGCGCGGCATTGGCCCTGCCTATGAGGACAAGGTCGGGCGCAGGGCAATCAGGGTCATGGATCTCGCGGACATGGAAACGCTGCCGACCAAGGTCGACAGGCTCTTGACCCATCACAACGCCCTGCGGCGCGGGCTGGGCCATGGCGAGGTCGCGCATGAAACCATCATGCAGGAACTGACTTCGGTGGCCGATCAGGTGCTGCCCTACATGGATCGCGTGTGGAAAATCCTCGACGACGCACGCCGCGCTGGCGAGCGAATCCTGTTCGAGGGCGCGCAGGGTACGCTTCTCGACATCGACCAGGGCACCTATCCGTTCGTCACCTCGTCGAACACGATCGCCGGACAGGCCGCGACCGGTTCCGGTGTCGGGCCGGGCGCGATCGGATATGTTCTGGGCATCACCAAAGCGTATACGACGCGCGTCGGCGAAGGACCGTTTCCGACCGAGCAGGATAATGAGGTCGGCGAGTTTCTCGGCACGCGCGGCCATGAGTTCGGCACGGTGACCGGACGCAAGCGCCGCTGCGGCTGGTTCGACGCCGTCCTGGTGCGCCAGGCCGTCGCCGTCAACGGCATCGACGGCATCGCCCTGACCAAGCTCGACGTGCTGGACGGGCTGGACGAAATTAAGGTCTGCACCGGTTATCGGCTCGATGGCGAGACGATCGACTACCTGCCGGCAAGCCAGGGCGCGCAGGCGCGCGTCGAGCCGATCTACGAGACGCTCGAGGGCTGGAAGGGAACGACGGCCGGCGCGCGGAGCTGGAACGATCTGCCAGCACAGGCCGTAAAATATGTGCGCTACATCGAGGAACTGATTGGCGCGCCGGTGGCGCTACTGTCGACCAGCCCCGAGCGCGAGGACACGATACTTGTTACGGACCCGTTTCAAGACTAGGTTTGGCAACCCTTTCCGGGACCGTTGATTTGGTCCTCTGCCGACCCGGAAACATGCGAGGACGATACAGAGAATGGCGGATTTCGTTGCGGTTCTGAGAAAGACGATCGACGCGCTCGGCGACAACACACCCGAGATGCGCGAGAAAGTCTATGACAAGGCCCGCGCCACCATCGAAGCGAAGCTGGCGGCGATCAACCCGCCGCCGCCTGCGGCCGTAGTCGAACGGCAGCGGAAGGCGCTGGAGGACGCGATAGCCGTTCTTCGCGCCGACTATGCCGAGGCAGATGACAGCGAGGATGACGACAGCCTCAACGACGCTTTCGCGACCCTTGAAGGCATAGGCACGCCGGCTCCCGCGACATCCGCGTCGGCTGCTGTACCAGAAGCTGAGGCGGCCAAGCCCGTGGTCGCGCCAGTTTCCACGGCGGCGCCCGAGCGTCCCCTGGCCGGAGAGCGGCCTGCCGCAGCGTCGTCTGCCGTCGATCCTGCCGCCGATGATTTCGCACCACAAGATGATGTAACGCCAGAATCTTCCGATAAGCCTGAGACTTTTGCTGCACCGGCGCGGGAGCGCAGCGCGCCCAGCGCATCCAGAAACCGCACGGGCCTGATGATTGGAGCATTGGTCCTTCTGCTGTTGGTTGCGGGCGCTGGCTATGCCGTGTGGATGAACCGTGACGACCTGTCGACGGTAGTCAGCACGGATGCGGGCCAGGACGAGCAGCAAGCGGCGGCGCCTGAAGGTGCGGAGACCGCAGAGGAGCTTAACCAGACACCGCCGGAAGAACCCGCTGCCGAAGAAGACGTCGCGAATCTTCCTGCTGCGGAGGAGCCGGAGACATCACCGGCACCGGCCGAGCAGCCGACGACAGACAGCGAGCCGGAGAAGTTCACCCAGCGTCTGATGCCCGATGGCAGCGAAGTCGATGAAGGTCCGGCCGGTGGCGAGCCGACTGTCGGCGAGGGGACGTCTATTGCATCGGTCGCCCAGCCGGAGGGCGGTCCTTCCGAGCCGGCACAGGCTGGTGAAAATCAGACCGCGGCCGAGTCCGGCGAACAAGGCGGCGAGCAGTCTGCGCAGCCCTCGGTCGCCGTCGGCCAGCGGGCGATCTTCTATGAGGAACGCACCAGCGCCGCACAAGGCTCGGCAGAGGCCGGATCGATCGTCTGGTCGACGGTGCAGGAATCGCCCGGAGGCGACCTGCCGCCGGAGCCGGCCATCCGCGCTGAAGCAACGATCCCCGGCAAGGACATCCAGCTTCGCATGACGATCCGCCGCAATGGCGACCAGACGTTGCCGGCAAGCCATATCATCGAGATGATCTTCCTGACCCCGGAAGGTTTCGAGGGCGGCGCGATCTCGAACGTCTCGCGCATCGCCTTCAAGGAAACGGAACAGGCGCCGGGCAATCCGCTCATCGGCATTCCGGCTAAGATCGCAGACGGTTTCTTCCTGATCGCGCTCGGCGATGCACCGGCGGAGGTGGAGGCCAACACCACGCTACTTCGCCGCCAGAGCTGGGTCGATATTCCGATCGTGTACCAGTCCGGTCGCCGCGCGCTGCTTTCACTTGAAAAGGGCATTCCGGGCGACCGCGTGTTCCAGGATGTGCTGCGCGCGTGGGATGAGGCCAGCAGCGGCTGAACCTTCTGTTTTGAGTTTGAACCAAAAGAAAAGCCGCCGGATCTTGCGACCCGGCGGCTTTTGATTGTCACGCTACCGCGCCACCGTCAGTGGGCAGGCTCCGCATCAATGGTACGCAGCGACTGTGCCTGACGGCGCGCCGCGGCCTTGACCGCATCCTGAACCTTCTCGAAGGCACGAACCTCGATCTGGCGCACGCGTTCGCGGCTGATGTCGAACTCGGACGACAGCTCTTCAAGCGTCATCGGCTCTTCCGAGAGGCGACGAGCCTCAAAGATACGGCGCTCACGGTCGTTCAGCACAGACATGGCGCTGGCCAGCATGTCGCGGCGATTGTCCAGTTCGTCCTGCTCGATCAGCATGGCTTCCTGGCTTTCGTGATCGTCCACGAGCCAGTCTTGCCACTCGCCGGATTCGCCTTCGGATGCCCGGATCGGGGCATTCAGCGACGCATCGCCCGACAGGCGGCGGTTCATCGAGACAACCTCTTCCTCGGAAACGTTGAGGCGGGTGGCGATCTCGGTGATTTGCTCCGGCTTCAAATCGCCCTCGTCGAGCGCCTGAATCTTGCCCTTCACCTTGCGCAGGTTGAAGAACAACCGCTTCTGGTTGGCGGTGGTGCCCATCTTCACGAGGCTCCACGAGCGCAGGATATACTCCTGGATCGAGGCCTTGATCCACCACATGGCATAGGTCGCGAGGCGGAAGCCGCGCTCGGGCTCGAACTTCTTGACGGCCTGCATGAGGCCGACATTGCCTTCCGAAATGACCTCGCCGATCGGCAGCCCATAGCCGCGATACCCCATGGCGATCTTGGCCACGAGACGCAGATGGCTTGTCACCAGCTTGTGGGCAGCGCCGGTGTCTTCATGCTCATGGTACCGCTTGGCGAGCATGTACTCTTCCTGCGGCTGGAGCATGGGAAAACGTCTGATTTCCTCGAGATAGCGGGAAAGTCCGCCTTCTCCGGAAACGATACTGGGTAGTGACTGGGCCATGAAGCGCCCTCCCTCATCTTGCGTGTTCTGCCCCCAAGGATGGCGGGCATCCGGCGCAGCCGCATTCTGGCGCACAACGCCGTTAGACCTTCAATATAGGTGTGTTTGCGGCAAAATCACGGTCTGTGAACACAGAAAACAGTGTGTCACCCGGGCTTGAACAGCCGGGGCAACCCTCGTGATTTAGGTATTGCCACCCTTGGTCTTCAAGTCCCAACGGCGAAAAGCGTCGAGGAGTTCCGCGAGATCGACCGGGTGGGGCGCCTCGAAACGCATCAACGCATCCGTGGTTGGGTGACGGAAGGCGAGCAACCGGGCATGAAGTGCCTGCCGTGGGAAGGCGCGGACGAGGCTGCCGAGCGGCTCTTCCAGCTTGTTGGCCTTGGTGAAGAAGGCTTTGCCGTATTCTTGATCGCCCAGCAGCGGATGGCCGATATGGGCCATGTGAACGCGAATCTGGTGGGTCCGGCCGGTTTCCAGCCGGCATTCGACCAGCGAAGCCATGGCCGTGGCATCCGGCTTCTCACCGAAGCGCTCCAGAATCGTGAAGTGCGTGACGGCGCGGCGCGCGTCGGCCGCCGTTTCGCGCACCACCGCCTGGCGCGTGCGATCCGTTCCCGATCGACCCAGTGGCGCATCGACCGTGCCGGTGACGCGGGCGGGCGACCCCCAGACCAGCGCGTCATAGGCACGCTCCAGATCGCCGGTTCGGCCGTGGTCGGCGAATGCCTCCGACAGGGCCCGGTGAGTGCGGTCGTTCTTGGCGACAACGAGCACGCCGCTCGTATCCTTGTCCAGCCGATGCACGATGCCGGGTCTGCGAACCCCTCCAATGCCGGAGAGTGACGCGCCGCAGTGATGAATCAGCGCATTGACCAGCGTGCCGGTCCAGTTGCCCGCCCCGGGGTGGACGACGAGGCCAGCCGGCTTGTTGACGACTACGAGATCGTCATCCTCGAACAGGATATCGAGCGGAATGTCCTCACCTTCGGGCGCGGCGGGTTCGGGCTCGGGCATCGCCAGCACGATGCGGTCGCCTGTGGTCAGCTTGCGCTTGGGCTCGGCTACGGGCGCACCGTTGACACTGACGGCACCCTCACGGATCAGCGCCTGGATGCGGCTGCGCGACAGGTCCGGGCCGAGGCGCGCGGCGAGCCACTGATCGATGCGCTCTCCGCCGGCATCGGCGACGAACTCTTTCAATGCGGCTTCGGCTTCGTTATCAGGATCGCTCATCGATCAACCGGACCCGACATGCCCATGGCCGCCCCCCTAGACGACGAACAGGAAAAGCCGCTCGACCCCGCGGTCGAAAGGGTCCGGCGCAAGCTTGTGCGGTTCGTCGCGATCAATCTGGGGCTCCTGTTTCTCGCCCTTATGGCGGTGGTGGTCGCCATTGTCTACCGCGCCAGCCGCGTGGAGGAGCCCGTACCCGCCGCAGTCTCGGAACTGCCGAGGCCGGCGGACGGCACCGTGCTCGAAGGCGAGATCGCGCTGCCGCGCGGCGCGCGCATCGTCAGCCACGCGCTTTCGGGCAGTGTGCTGAGCCTGCAGCTTCAACTACCGGATGGAGAGCGCTCTATCCTGCTCTACGACACGGTCCGTGGCGAACCCGTGGGCCGCTTCGCGGTTCGTGAGGCGCAATGAGCGCCGGCGGCACGCAGATGGAGCGGCCGAAGCTTGGCCGGCTCGCCACCGTCGCAATCGTCGTGGGCGATTATGACGAAGCGGTCGCCTGGTACCGCGACCGGCTCGGCCTTGATGTGGTCGAAGACACCGATATGGGTGAGGGCAAGCGCTGGGTGGTCGTCGCGCCGTCTTCGGGCGCCGGCGCGCGCATCCTGCTTGCAAAGGCATCCGGCGAGGCGCAGCAGAGCCGCATCGGCAACCAGACTGGCGGGCGTGTGGGCTTCTTTTTCGAGACCGACGATTTTGCGCGCGACCATGCCCGCATGATCGCCCAGGGCGTTGTTTTCAAGGAAGAACCGCGTCATGAGCCTTACGGCACCGTGGCCGTCTTTGCCGATCTCTACGGCAATCTCTTCGACCTGATCGAGCCACGCAAGGCAGCCGCGACCAAGGAATAACGCCCGACGGAAAAATCAGCGGCTGCAACAGGAAATGGACTTGGCGAGGTTGCATTCGCGAAAATTCCCCTCTATATCGCCGGTTCTGGCAAGCGCCCATCGTCTAGCGGTCAGGACGGCGCCCTCTCACGGCGCAAACAGGGGTTCGATTCCCCTTGGGCGTACCAGCAATTTCAAGTACTTAGCTCTACCCGCGCCAGATACGTCTAATATTCGTCAAATATGCAGCTCCTAGCGAGGCAAATCCTCGCCTGAAATCGGCGGTCTTGCCGACTGCTCTTTGATGCTGATGGGGCAGGGGAGTGGGGCTGATGTCACCTATCACCCCTGAGCAACGCAAACAGCGCCACCGCTCCAAGGACGGCGATTTGAGCCAACCGCTCGGCCACCTGTTTTCGCGATGCCTGTGCATCCGGCCCGACCGATGCCAGCCAGATAGCGGCGAAGGCGAACAGCAATGTCAGAGCGAGCGTAGCGGAAACGGCAAAATCGAACTGCATCACGTTTCACCTCCAGTAGATAAAGTGGAGGGCATGATGCGCCGAGGCTGACGGGGGTGGATAAGCAACCGTCCTATGGATAGCGATGCAGGACGAGCCGGCGCAGCTCGCGAGCGAGCCAATTGCCTGAGAACGCCGGCCCGCCACAGCCTTGCGGCTGCACAGCGACTGTCGACTTCGATGGCGTTGGAAGCAATCGCCGGCTGATTCTGTCCACGCCTACGCATGGGCAAGGTTAACGCCTGTCGGCTATTGCCTGCGCCAGTTCATTCCGGCCTCGATAGCGCTCAACAGCGCCAGGGCCTCCCCTGTCGGGTCTTTGACATCGTGCATGTTGCCGTAGTCCGCAGGGTTAGTCTGGAGCATGCACAGGAACGTTTCGACAAGCTCCTGAGCTGAGGCCGGATCGGATAACCGGCTTGCGGCCGCTTCTACCAAGCGGCGCGCGTGGTCTACATCAATCGCCGCATCGGCGAGTAGCAGCGCCCGTAGCTGCACGACTGCTGCTCTCGCGTTTACCGACACGCCCTTACCTCGCTCTGCCACCGCAGGCATGTTGCAGCCTGTAACGTCGGTGACAAGGGACTAAGGGTGCGCGTCCTCGTTGTCGCCCCAAATAAAGCCGGGGCCATCGTATTCGCCGTGATCGAGTTCTAGATCTGTGCTGCCTCCCGCGAGGTCGCAATCGCGTTCGTCGTCGCCCTCTCGGTCATCGGTGGGTTCGCCGGGAAGGCAGCCGCGCCCGTGGCCAGTCCAACCTAGTTCAGGCTCCCCGTCCGGATGAAGCCACGCTTCGATGGTTTCGAGCCGTCGCACCTGATCGATTTCCTCGGTTGCTCCTAGTTCGGCTTCGAGGTCATCGCGGCCGGCGCTCAGGTTGAGTTGGCTGCCCTCATCATGCCAGCCCATCGAGTATTCGCTATCCGCGCCCGTGAAGACATCGTCATCGTGCGGCTCATCTAGAATGTCGCCGCCATGTTCGTCCTCCGGTTCTCGGTCGGGGTCACCGTCTAGTGCGTCAAGGACACGCAGCAAACGCTCTATCGCGTCCTCCAGAGCGTGGCGATCGATGGGCAAACCTCTGGCATTCGCCCGCGTGACGTCGTTCGTCATGGTAATCTCCTGTTGAACAGCAGGTGACTGGTAGGCAGGTATCGCGCCGGCTACGGATCAGACTTGTGGGACTGATACGCGGGTCAGCGTGTTGATAAGGGCGTCAAAGGCATCTGTTCCTTCACCGAATTTGCTAAACAGGCTCGGCAGGAGCATCTGGACCGCCTCGGCCTTGAGAGCCACGCCGGCTGTGGTGAATGCGGTCTGCTTGCAAAGAGCAGCGACGGCGCTATCGCGCTTCTGGATCGCAGTCGCCACGTGCATTTTTACGCCTTCGACGCCTGACACGTTGCGCAGTCGAGCGGTTTCCGCCTCGTATTGGATTGCCAACTGAAGAGCCGTTTCGAACTTGCGGCGCGCTTCTTGAATCCAAGCGCGGTTACGAGCGAGAGCGCGGGGTGTCCTGCCGGTAGGCTTAAGGGCGCGAAAAGAATTGACGCGCTCTTGAAGGTCGATGGCAGTGTCGAGCTGAAAACAGGTTTTTTCGTTTGTCTGCCGGAAGCACTTCGACAGCCTCTTTGTCAGTGGTGCTGTATCACGGGGAAGCGGTCGACCTGCAAGATCGGTTTCGAGAACCGCATCTCCCCGCAAATACGGTGATGCATTGGCAGCGCCAAGGATTTCCTCCGGTGCGAGCGGCCAGAGGTGACGGTATTCGTCCACCAGCCATTCAAGCGCGTCTCTCGCAGCCTGCAACTCGGCATCCGCTGCCAACACCGCCTCATGCGCTGCCAGTAGCTTCGGATTCTCGGAAGGGGCTGCAACGGTTCCCTGGCCCATAGGCGCGGCAACAGCAGCGACGGCGGCGGGCGCGGCGGCTGCCGTACCGACCGCACCAGCGGCGGCGGTGTTTCGTAGGAAATGGCGGCGAGTGATGGTCTGCATGTCTTCCTCCTATGCAGCGAGCGCGGCCAGCTCGGCATTGAGCCGTGCGCGCGTGGGTTCGGTGTTGATGTGGAAGGACTTGAACTTGAGGGCGTCGATTTCGGCGCGGATGGCATCGGCGCGGCGTTCGGCCTCGCCCATTGCGGCGCGCTTGGCTTCAGCCCATGCGCAACGCAGCTTCCAAGCGAATTCTGTGCGGTCGAAGGCGCGGGGTCCGTGGATGCTCTCGCGCACTGCATGCCAGCGGCGGTAGTTCTCCCAAGCGGTGCGCATGATGGTCTGTCGGTCAAACATAACGTTGATCCAATGCCTAACGATTAACGTTAAGATGAACCTAAATCGTTGCATATGGCGTTGTCAAACGATTTTCGTTATGGTGACGCAAAAAGGAGATGCAGATTGCTTACACCATCACAATGCAGGGCGGCGCGCGGCTTGGTCGATTTCTCGCAGCAGCAATTGGCAGACGCGGCCAAGGTCGGACTATCCACGGTGCGGAATTTCGAGGCTGGTAGGAGCGTCCCGGTTCACAACAACCTCGCGGCAATCGTCGCAGCCTTGGAAGCGGTGGGGGTCGCTTTCATCCCTGAGAACGGCGGCGGCGCGGGCGTGCGTCTAGCTCGCCGCAGTGGATCAGAACCGGAATCGGGGACGCGTCCGCAAGACCTCAATGCCAGCAATGATGATTGAGCCGCGACGCCGCTGCGCGACTCAGCCTGCCGCGTGCCGAAATCACGAATCCTATATCCCCATCAATCCTCGTGAAGTCGGTGGAATGCGAGAATTACGTAAGGGCAGCACTAGCTAACAGTTGAGTAGATTTTCATGCTCCGCGCGCGGTGGGCGACCCCAGGTCAGCGGAGGAATTGACCATGCATGG
Source organism: Neoaquamicrobium sediminum (assembly GCF_040970315.1). NCBI lineage: Bacteria > Pseudomonadati > Pseudomonadota > Alphaproteobacteria > Hyphomicrobiales > Phyllobacteriaceae > Neoaquamicrobium > Neoaquamicrobium sediminum. The sequence goes on from NZ_JAZHFV010000004.1 coordinate 195,772, forward strand.
AATGATAGGCCGCGAAAGCAGTCCGCCACGCCCCATCGTAAGGCGTCACAGCGATTGGACGCTCAAAGAACACGAGGTAGTCGTCTCGTTCTGGCCGGATATCGAGGAAATTGAGAAGCGCCTGCCGCACCGCACCAAAGCCGCAATTCGCGGCTTCGCGGGCAAGTGCAATCTGCGAAAGCAAATACACTCGTGGACTGATGAACAGCACAGCATTCTGCGGCAGCGGGTTCGGCATGGTGTTCCAACGGCCGAAATTGCGAAGGAGCTGGGGCTAACGAGGCTCCAGGTTGTTAATCGAATGCAGTATTCCCGGCTCACCTATCCACGCCGGCCGCCGAACCCAACAGGCAACGAACTCATCGATTCGATCCGCAAGCGCGCGTTCGAGTGCAACGTCTCGATGAAGGAACTAGATGAGGCGTGCAAGTCGGGGGCGCAGTTCAGACGATACTCAGCAAGCCGCCGCATTCACATCAAACATGTCGTTCGGGCAACGAAGGTTCTCGACGGGGATCTAGTAATTCGCTGGAGCGACCAATGATTCCGACGCGGGCCGAGATAGAGGCTGAGGTGGAGCGCCTCATTGCGATGCTGGACGAAATGGACGGCGATCCAGATTTCGAGTCCGAGCCGCCCGAAGAACAGCATGACACCGAGACCGATCTAACGTGGAACAGCGGCGTCGCACCGAACTGGTTTGTTGTTGCCGAAACCGCCCGCCGTAAATCGAAAGGCAGGCGCTAGAAACCCAACAAGGCCTAGGCAGCGGGCGGCTGCCCCACGGACACCGCCCGTCGTCCTGAACCCCTCATACCTAGTCGGCTAGACTCTCACGGGTTTACGCGCGATGGTTCGCTCGGGTTGGGAGGGTACACATGAAATATCTAAGCTTGGCGGCTCTTGTCGTTCTTGCCGGTTGTGCCGGCACGAACGCAATTCGAACGTCTCAAGACACGGTAATCATTCAGGCGAGCGCAGCTCCGGTGTGCGGAAGCATAGGGGCAGCCAAGGTTGCCCAACGGCAGGCGGCAATCGAAACCATCAAGGCGGGGTTCGACCGCTATATCATCGTGAACGCTGCATCTGCCAACAACGTGAGGGCAAGCCAGATGCCTGGCACCTACCACACGACCGGCCAATACGGCGGCGGATGGATGAGCGCACAGACAACCTATACGCCCGGTCCAGTCATCTATTCCGGCAGCCATGACCAATCATTTGCGGTGAAAATGTTCCGCGAAGGTGAGCCGTACGCCGCTCAGGCAATCTCGGCTCGCGAGACCTTGGGGCCGAAATGGCAGGAAGCGATAAAGGGCGGATCGCTGACCACATGCACGTAGGCCGGGAGGGGAATATGAAGGTCACACTATCGGCTGCGATAGCCGTCCTGCTGGCGCTTACTTGCACGGCGGCTGCCCACGGCGGGGGTTGCCGCAAGAGTTCGCCAGCAGGCCAATGCTGCCACGCCGACAACAGCAACGGCGGGCGCGTGCACTGTCATTGATGCGAAGACGGCTACGCGGGGCGCTATTTGCACGCGATTGGGCGTTCGACTACGATTAGCGCCGGCTTGGGGTTGATCATGTCGCGTGTCGTTGCTGCCGTCTCTGGAATCCTTTTCTCGTGCCTCGTAAACGCCGCAGGCGCGCAGCCTGAAGCTTCCAGCTCAGGCTCAGGATTCTTCGTGAACGGAGACGGCTGGGTCGTCACCAACGCCCATGTCCTCGAAGGCTGTACCAAGGCCAGCGTGCCGAAGCTTGGCGGTGCGACGGACTGGATCGTAGATAGACAGAATGATTTAGCGGCAGTGAAGGTGGCCGGAGGTGCGGGCAAACCGTTCTTGCGACTACGCAGCCTAGCGCCGCGCCTCGGCGACGACATTGCCGCTTTTGGTTACCCGCTGGACGGCGTTTTATCGGATTCCATCAAGGTAACGACCGGGAACATAAACTCCCTTGTGGGCATCGACAACGATACGCGTTACCTCCAGATATCGACACCGCTCCAGCCGGGCAACTCAGGCGGACCTGTAGTGGATCGCTCCGGCTCGGTCCTTGGCGTTGCGACGGCCGTGCTTGGATCTCGGTTCGCAGAAAACACAGGCATTCTCCCTCAAAACGTCAATTTTGCAGTTCGCTCAAACGTTCTGGAGCTATTCCTGCAAAGCAGAGAGATCGAATACGAATCCGCACCACGTTCAAACGATGAGCTTAAAAGCGCTGATCTCGCGGAGTTGGTAGCGCCAGCTGTCGTTCAAATTCGTTGCCTTTCAGAGCCCCCTGCACCGCCTGTTGCGACCGATCCTCCCTCCGAGCAGGAAGCAGAATCCGGCGCGTTGCCAAAATTGGGTGCAGAGGAACTGGCTGCCATTTTTGCACATGCCTATCATGGAGCTTGGTCATCTCCGAACGAAGCAGCACTCACATTCATGAGTGGCATCTACACGGAGAGCATCGAATTTTATGGCAACGTAGTCTCTGCTGCGGCTGTCATGGAGGAAAAGCGCAAGTTCGCGCTGCGCTGGCCCGTTCGAGACTACAGTGTTCGTGACCGCTCCCTCTCCGTTGCCTGTAAAGACTCCGTTTGCTCCGTTTCAGCGGTCGTTGATTGGTTCGCGCATAGCCCTGCGAGGGCGCGAAGCTCTAATGGAGTTGCTTCATTCGAGTTCCAGATCAATATCGATCGTCTGTCCGTGATCCGAGAGACCGGCAGCGTGCTACGCGGCCAGGCTGCTAATCCCGAAGGGATGCTAACCCGTTGGCAGGACCAAAACGGGAAGTGCAGAGGTGGTTCAGGCGATTCCCAAGAGACGCTCCGCGCTTGCGATGCCAGGACACATACTGAGAAATCATTGGCCGCTGCCGGTTGGTGTTACGGGCGACAGGGCGAGTACGGCCACCAGATGGAATGGCATCGCTGTGATGCGCGTTCAATTCGGAACTGAAGCCCGTGTTCGCATTGATTGCCGCCACAGTTCTAGCCTGCTCCAGCCTCACCGCCGTTGACGGAGATACCATCCGCTGTGGCACCGAACGGATGCGCGATATGGGACCAGGAGCGCCCAACAAGAGCGGCTATGACGCGCCAGAAATCCGAAACGCCAACTGCGCAAGCGAGAGGCTGTTGGGTGAGCAGGCCCGTATGCGCCTTCAGGAGCTTCTAGACCAGCCAGGAACGCGGGTAGAGGATAGCGGGCGCAAAGACCGCTACGGGCGCGCTTTGGTCGTCGTGAGGCTCAAGAGCGGCGTCACTGCCGGCGAGGTGCTGATGCGCGAGGGATACGCGGTAAGATGGCAGCCCGGATATAAGTCTTCGTGGTGCGAGGGGGCGAGTGCCAACCAAGGCGGCGACCGGGCAGGACTATCTAGCGGCGGACGCTCTGAGAGAAGCAGCCGAGGTAGCGGCGGCGGTAGTAGCTATGGTCGCGAGGATTCAGCGTTTCCAAGTTTGACCGTGACCGTACTTGCCGTCGTCTGCGGCGGGTGGGGAATACGGTCCCTCATCAGAAATATACCTGCGTGGCGGCGCAATAGGGAAAGCGCAGCGGGCGGCAATTGCAGCCCAGCGAGCTGAATTGGAGGCTAGCAGCTCAGCTCGTTACGCGCGCTTGGCTCGTAAATCGGCAGAGCTGGAGACGGAAGCGTTCAAGAAATGGCGAGAAGGTTGACAGCGCTTTCAATCGCTATTGCAGCCGCCTTCCGTCACCGGCTGCCGACACACCCTCATAAATCCGTTTCACGTTAGACAGCAGCGTTGCGCGCCCCTCGGGGTCGTTAGCAAGGAATGCGTTCGCCACGCCTATCAGCGCGTCAACATCCTTCTGCTTGAGCGAACTGAGAGCGTTTGCGAGGACCGCCCCTAGATACGCCGTCTCGAAATCAACCTCAGGCTTTGGCCGGTCGGTGGTCATGGAAATTCCTCCGTCTGCCATCAAACTGGATAGGTCGAGCCTACGTTAGAGCGGCTGAAGGCGCAGTCCCTGAATTCCGGTAGGGGAATTACCGAGGGCGAGTGCTATTCTTCTCGCCACCGCACCCGCCGAACCGACGACACCGCCTGACAGTCCCGCTTGACAAAAACCTCCCTTAGCACCCAGATCTTTGCCATGGGAGAATACCTGAACCACCAGCTGGAATGTCCCTACTGTCTCACGATCCGGCTGCGGCTGCCGGCTGAGGCCAAGCCATCAGCGCAAATCGTGTGCGACGACTGCGGTGAATTTCTCGGAACATGGGATGAGCTGCTGAGCGACTTCGAAAAGCAGGGTGGCGAAGACGGTGTTTTCCGGCTCGACAAGGGCCGGATAAGACGCGTTGATTGAGACGGGGCGATAGTGAGTACAGTAAGCCAACTGCGACCGGAATTCCAAATCAGGTGCGGTCTGACAGCGAGAGGAGCCTGATTAGCAGAACGTCAGTTCCTTCAGGCCTGGCATCTAGCTCTTGTGCTTTTGCGTCTCGCAATGCCGCTGCTTCATCCTCATCAGTGATGCATAACCTCACCAGCTTCGGCACCGTCGCAGCCGGCCGGGCCCGCTCCAGCTTTTCCAGTCTGCGGCCAAGGTCCACCATCTCAAGCGCCTCCACTCACGCTCAGGATGCGCGGGGCGATCTGGCTTGGCGGCTGGCCCTCTGGCGTCACGATAAGCCGGGTTATGACGATATCGCGCCCCTCTGGCGATACTGCATGGCCGCTCTGCCTCAGCAGTGCATTGGCATCCCCATCCCAGCCGGCTGGAGCCACGATGCGCACCACGCGCGAGACAATGCTCTGTGAGCCGAGTGTCATTTCCTCCAGCTTCGAAAGACGGGTTGCCAGGTTCATAGCGCGGCCCTCACCTCAAGTGCTGCAATCCTGCTCGCGAGCTGTTCCGTCTCGATAGCCTTGCGCCGCGCGTCCAGCAGCCCAACGATGACGGCTCCCTCGTCAGGCGAGATGATGCCCTCGGCTACTTGTGCCGTGACCTCGCCAATCGCGCCGGGGATGTCTTCCGCCTTCGACACCTCGGGTAGATCGAACTCGAAGCGCGTTCCCTTCCGGGGTGGCCATACCCTATCAAGGATGATCCGTGCGGCCTGTGCATCACCTTCCTTGGCCTTGTCCATCATGGCCTTGATGATGTCCTGCACCTCGCCCTCCCCAAGAGCGTCCAGAGCCACGAGCGCCTTGGAGCGCGAACCGGCACGCCTGCCGCGTGGGTTGCCTGACTGCCCCGGCTGAAAGCGCGTTTCCTTCGGCGGTTCGGATTGCTTGTCCGTCATGCTGAGCCCGTCTCGATGATGATGAAAGTCTGTTCCCTGCCCTGCTCTGGCAGGGGATGATGCAGAGCGCGGCCATTGACTGCGACATCATCCATGATGTGCTGCCACACGGCGCTGATGACGCTTTTGACGGTTGGGTTGTCCATACACTCGGCAGCGAAAGACGACGCCGTTGCGCCCTCCCGGCCGATCCGCTTGGCGGCAGCGGTAGCGTTCACGTCAACGAAATACTCGCTGACGAATGCAAACTGGTCCTGGCTAAGCATCAATCCCTCCAGTTGCCGCAAGAGCCTGCTGCATTCTCATGGCGGTATCGTTGATGTGTGCGTGTATCTTCCGGGCGGTCGGCACGACGGCACGCGCAAACTCGGGATATTCCCTGGAAACGTAGCGGCCATATGCCTGCGCGTGTTCGCCGCTCCAATGCGCGGGGCAAATCCAGCAATCGAGAGAGTCAGGCACTTCCGAATAGTGCGATGGCAGCTCGACGCCCTCTGCATCGGCGAACGCAAACACGTCCTCGTCCGTCCAGTCTTCGATTGGGGAGACCACTGTCACATGTGGCGGGGTCTGGTCGTTCTTGCCACTGAACCGCCAATCATCAGCCTTCCGTTGCCCGTGCAGCAGCGTAAGCGGGCCGGCGTGGTTCTGGCAAAACACCTTCACCGGGAATGCCTTCGACGCGGTGCAGCACATCGGCCACGGCTGGAGCCGCATGCCCTTCTCGCCGGAGAAGAAGTCCGGCACCGTTATGACCTCGCTAGGAAGCCCGCTCGCTTCCCACGCCAACATCAGATCCGACTTGAGTTCAACCAGCCCGAACCGCTCGCCATGCCTGCGAACTAGCGCCTCCACATGGGGGAACGTGTAGCCAGTGTTCGACCACACCAACTTGAAGCGCCCTTGATGTGGCTCGCACAGCTTCAGGATGACGAGCGAATCCTTGCCCCCGCTCATGGACAGGTAGACGGGCTGTTGTCTGGCGAAGATATCCGCAATTGCGGCCTCAGCCTTCTGCTTCTTTGCAGTGAGTTCGGGGGAGACGGCCATGGGCATCAGTTCAGCGCCTCTCTATTGGTGGTAGGCGTAAGGAGCACCACGGCTGAGAGGGTGAGCCGGTCCAGCTTGGGGCCTTTGCCTTCCGGCTCTCGGCAATCGATGACCGCGCTGTCCTTCCATGCCATGGCGTGCTGAATGCCCAGCACTCGCAAATGAGCATCGGGGGCTGTCACCACGGCTGTTCGCGACGGCAGCAGGGTCTTGAGAGCATCGGAGGTAGACAGGCGTAGCGAGGGGTTACCTGTGGCCTCTGTAGACAGGCATAGGACGGCATTGAAGCCTAGCGACAGAAGCGGCACCGGGACCGCCAGGAGATTGACACCGCCCACCGGAGGCAATGAGGGATACCCATCGCCGTTGCACGGCACGCCGAACGCTTCAGCGACTTCCTCATAGGTGCGATCGGTCGCGGTTGCGAAGGCCGCAATCATGCAGTCGTCATGGGTGCGCTGGGGGACGTAGGCGACCATCACTGACGCCCTCCGAGAATATCGAGGCTCTGAACGGTCAGGTTCTCGACCGCAAACAGAGCCTTTGTGAGCATGTCCTGCCCGATGGCGTGATATAGGTCGGCGTTGTCGTCATTCCCCTGCACACGGTAAATCGCTGCCATCTCGTGACACCCGCGCGCGTAGATGATGAGGTTGGACAGTTGGGCTTCCGTGCTTGCGCCACCGCCGTAGACCTGCGCAATGGCACCTGTGACGGCGTCCAGTTCTTCCGGGTTCGTCGGATCAAGAACGGCATCCGTCAGGCGCGCGCTGACAGCTTCCATCACGTCAAGAATGGTCGGGATAGAGCTGCCGGGGGTGTTTGCTTCCGCTTTCATCGGTTTCCGCCTATATTCTCTGCACAGCACCTGAACGGATGGCTTCGCCCATGGACCAGAGACCGCATAAGACCGAGCAAGCCCCGAAAGAGGCGAAGCCCAAAGCCACAGCGATTTCCATCATCACGACGGCTGTAATCCTCGGCGTTGGCCTGTCGCTCGCCCGGGGCGATGCTGAGGGCATTCCTGCCTACGACGTGCCATGGCTCATTGCCCTGGCGCTGTTGGCTGGCGGTCTCTATTTCGGTGCTGTTCATTTGCTCCTGAAGGGTTGGGACAGGGTGTGGGCTTCGCTCAAGGCTCGGGTCACCGGGCGGGCGTGACAGTCAGCTCAAGCGGCTGACGGGGCGACGTTCCAACCGCAAGGCTCTGGATAATCTCGCGCGCTTTCGCAGCCGTCAGGTCTCCCCTGCGCTGCGCAGCCTGAACGGTCTTGATGACCCTCGTCATCGCCTTTGGATCGCGCGACGTGAGCAGCTCCCCGAGTTCGCTCAGGTTCTTTTCGTTCCACGCTGTCCGAACGCCACCAGTGAGGCGGTCGCCAAGGCGAGCTAGGGAGTCACCCACATTGAGGTTGAGGGCAGATCGGAGCATGCCGCGCTCATCACTGCCACGGATGCCCAAATCCTTCTGCGCCATCTGACGACCGGCCGTTACAGACTGCCCGGTGATTTCCTGATTGGTGGCCGCGAACGTTGTTTCCGCGTGCAAGGATTGCAGCAGACGCGATGCCTGTTCATCCCCCAGGATGATGCCCAGCTTTTCCTTGTTCCAGCCCTTGTCGAACAGAGAGCGGGCAGCGAGCGCATCATTGCGAGCCGTGCCCATGTTCTTGGCGATTTCCGCCCGTGCGCCCTGCACGAAAGCATCCTTCTCCGCATCGCCCATCTTCATCATCTGCGTGCGAAGCTGGCTCGGGGTCAGGTTGCGGGAAAAGACCTTCTGGCCTTCCTCCAGCGAATCCAGCACTGAGGCGGGACCGGAGAACGCCGCCCGCGCCTGCTTGTATTCCGGCACGGCTTCATCAACGAAACCGATGAGCTTCTTGCGGAGCTGGTCGAAGATGCGGGCCTCGTTGTTGTTCCCGGCCCGCTGTGCAGTGGAATACATGTCGTCAAGCGCACGCTTGGTCATGTCCAGTTCGTAGACGCTAGGCGTGCGCGAAATCTTCACCGCGCCATCGTCGGCTATGTTGGCAAACCAACCACGTGTTGCCACGTCGAAGGTCTCGTCATCCGAAGCAAGCCGTTTTGCTGCCTGCATGGCACGTCCGACCGAAGGGCGCTTCAACAGGTTTTCCAGCTCCTGCGTGAATGGCACGGGCTTGGAATAGGCTGCGTTATAGAGCGGCTTTGCAGCAGCCGAACGCTGGGCAATGATGTCGTCGGCAAGAGCAACGGTATCCACCGGAGCGCCGAGAGCATCGTCCAGGGTGACGCCAATGCGGTTACCGGCACGAGCCTGGCGACCTGTCACCGCAGAGCGAACCACCTCCTGCCCGCGTCCTGGGGTGGTGGCGATTGCGCCGGCCTGTCCCCTAAGATTGGGGCCAAGGTCCATTGGCATTGCGTCAGGACCAAGTGCCGAGAGGCGGGCGCCCATGTCATCGACCGCATCGGCACCGGCCGCGCGTGCTAGATGGCCCTGAGCCGGCGTGACGCCCGCAGCCTTGCGATAAGCCCACCGCCCCACACCGCCAACCGCATCGCTGAGCGCGGGCGCTAGGGCCCCGATAGCTCCACCCGTAACTGCGCCAGGGATGATTGCATCGGCACCGTGGCGCACGCCGGCATCCGCGCCGCCGATAGCTGCACCGGATGCACCGCCAGCCAGCGCACGCATGGCTAGGGGGCCGGCATTGGCACCAAACAGACCCGGCGCGGCTGCGACCGCCGGCAAGGTACCCGCCACGCCGCCAAGAACGTTGCCCGTGAAATTGACATACGGATGCTGCGCAGAGGCCTCATCGACCATCTGCCCCATTTCCGCGCGAACCTCCTCCTGTGGCCTGCCCGTGAGTGTCGAGCCGGCGAAAGCTGCCGCGTTCTCAATACCGGATTGCAGGTAGGGGCCGGCAACCGGTATGCCTTCCACAAAACCCGAAAGGGCGGACTGGAGAGCCGGCGCAGAGGATCTAGCAGGCTGGCGCTCGACCAGCCCGGTTTCGGGGTCGTAGCCTTCGACGCCAGGAGGAATGAACTCCGGCACGCCGGCATGACCTTGCGATGCCCGCTCACCGACAATCGGGGCTGCGTCCCACCAGTTCTGAGGCTGGCTGACGACGGGTGCGGATTCCCACCAATTGGCCATTAGGGCTTCCTCCGAACCGTGCCGTCAGGGGCAACAAACTGCGTGCCGCTCGGAAGCCGCTTGTAATCCTCCACGTCCATAATCTGGCGCGGAGCGTCATTAGTCGCGGTCTCGAAAAGCGGGTTGGCGTTGGCATAATCGCGAAGATACGAGTTGAACCCGGCATCAAGCCGGCCATTCTGCTGCACGTACTCGTCAGCGATGCGGGCGATTTCAATCTTGCGCTGTTCCATCAAGCGATAGGCTTGCAGCATGCGCTTGTTGCCTTCGGGCGAGCGATCGATGCCGATCTGCGAATCCTTCAGGAACTTGATGTCACGGTCGGACAGTGCGCCGGGCATACCCATGCCGCCATCAGGCGAACGCATCATCAGGGCCATGCGGTTCTGAACCGAACGGATCAACTCGCCACCGGCCAGCTTTTCCGGGTCTGTGTCGATACCCATGGCCGCGCCCAACTGGCGAAGGGTCAATTCGGTTTCAGCGCCGAAACCGGTACGCACGCCGCTGTCGAACGCCTGTTCAGCAAGGTCGTACATGCCGAGCATCTGCTGCGAATTCATCGCGCCAGCAGTGATGTCATCATAACGCTTCGCCCAAAGCTTAGCGCTTTCCGTGTCCCACGCCTTTTCTGCCGCAAGGTTGTTGTTAATGGTGGTCGCGCCGGCCTGCTTCATCTCCATCTGCCAGGAGCGGAAATCGCCCTGATAGCCTTCGCGCTTGGCCTGCTGGTATTCGCGGATGTCGGTCGTCTTTTCCGCGTTGGAGCGCTCGAAATCGAATTTGCGTTCATCGAGACCAAGGCGGCTGGATTCGTAGGGCGACATGCGCGGATTGCGCAGGTTTTCCACCTCAAGCTGGGTCTTCTCGCGCTCCAGTTGATTGCGTGGGTCACGCGCATCTACGTACTGCTTGAGGTAGTGCTGCAAGAGCGGCGGATTGGCAGCCAGGCCGCGCGCCGTCCCCTCGTCCAAGCCCTGCTGCTGGAGCCAGTTGACCGTCTGATTGACCTTCTGGCCCTCGCCGCCGCTTAGCCAATCCGAGATGCCGGAAAGGAAGCCACCGCCCCGCTTCTGCCCGCCATGCGGCTGACTGCCCGTGTCGAAACCGAGATGCGCCTCGTTGCTCATTGAGGTCGTACGAGGGCGCAGGGCCGAACCAGACTGCTCGAACGCAGGCGGCATATTGTCGGACTGCTGCGGCGTCTGCTGCTGATTGAATATGGCATCGGTGCCGTAGAGCCGGGCGACAAGCTCAGCCTGAGAGCCGAGACCGGCAGCAGCCAGCCTTTCCGGGTCCATCATCGAAGGGGGAATGTAGGGAAGCATTAGCGGCCTCTCATGTTGGCGAGGATGCGCAGGAGCTGTTGCCCATCCGCGTTGGGACCACCGGGGAACGGCGCGGGCTGAAGCGGCTGCATCTGGTTGTCGCGCTCCATGCTGCTGGCAGCGTTGGCGATGACATCGCGCTGATCGACGTTGAGCTGAAACGGATTGAACCCGTCCATCGGTGGGGCTGGCGGGAAATAACTGGTCGGGCTGGCCTGAGCCGAAATGCTGCTGCCTAGCTTGCCGGGGGAGAACATCACGCAGCCCTCTTGCGGATGGCTGCAAGCGCCACGTTGCGGTCTGTGACAGCAAAGCCCGATCCACCTGCGACGGGCTCGACACCCGGAAGGCTGCCACGATGGGCTTCGGCTAGGACACGGCGCATGGGCAGGCAATCACGATGATGAAGCCGCACAAGCTGGCGCAGGCTGATGGGCGGGGCATAGACGGCCATGACTACACCGCCACCCGCTGCGCCGCCTCGGTCGCCGTCTGGCGAAGGAAGTCGGAAAGGGTCAGGCCACGCTTGCGGGCCACCTCGGCAAGTCGGCGCTTTTCATCGCGCGCCACCCTTACCTGAATCAGGCCGTCCATTGGTTCGGAAAATCGCATCTCTGTCTCCAAATCACTGAAGACAGCATACCACAGACCGGCTCGCTCGTAAGTACGAATTGCTAGCAATTACAATTAGTTATCCATCGTCCTGTGCCGTCCTAGTGTGTTTGCCGCCGTCCTGTTGTGTTCACCGGCCGGCGCCCGCATTCCCCAACTTCACGCGTTCGTGATTGATGCAATTGGTAGTGGTCCTTCGAGATGGCGGTATCGGATCGGCGCAATAGATGAACGAGGCACGGAAGCGTTGAAAGAGTCGCGCCGCAAAAGAATCGCGGTATACTTTTCCGGTGCTTGGGAGAGTAAAATGAGCCACGTATTCCGCAGCAAGGACGAGGACGTTGTCTCGCTTGGCGATTACAAGCCCTACAGCGTGCACAAAAGCGAAGGAGGAGATTACACAAACTATCCGATACACAGCGGCCGGATACTCGACCTCAAGGAAAACAAGCCGCACGCCGTCAAACACTTTTCAGACTTATTGGATCCGGAATTACACGACGGAATAGCTATCGCGGTCGTGCCATCACACGACCCCGAGGCAATCGGAGGCGGCCTCGCGAGTATCGCCTCCCAGCTTGCTACCAAGGGAAACAGGATCGATGCATCGTCGGCGCTTCGCCGCACAGTCAAGATACAGAAGCTCGCGCATGGCGGCGACCGGAGCATTACGGTTCATCGGGAAAGCATCGAAGTAGCTGACGCCGCCTCTATCAAAGGCAAGCATGTCCTGCTTCTTGACGACGTACACAAGTCAGGCAATTCGCTCGCAGCATGCAAGGAGAAACTGCTGGCGGCAGGTGCCGCAAGCGTCCATTCGGCTTGTCTCGGAAAAACGTGGGGATGACTAGTGAGCAACGGCTTCGAGTATCTGCGCAACGTCTTCCAGTTTAGCGCACTTCTCATAACCGAGGAATTTCGCCGGCCATTCAAGGTCCGGATTCTCAGCAACCGATTTCATGATGAACAGCCAACGGCCCAATTTTACACATTCGGCCGCCTGATGAAGCGTCCCGGAACTATCCGACGCCTCAACAATCACACTTGCGTCTGTAAGCGCCGCCATCAATCGATTTCGTTTCGGGAAGTCGGATGGAAAAGTCCGCGTTCCCGCCTTAAACTGCGAAATAAGCAAGTGTTGGGACCAAATCTCCTCTTGAATTGAGGCATGATCTATAGGGTAGCATTTTCCCAACGGCGTACCGATCACGGCAACCGTATCGCCACCGACTTCAAGGGTTGCGCGGTGGGCTTCGATATCGACTCCCTTCGCGAGGCCACTGACAACGACTACCCCTGCATCCGCAAGAGAGCGGGCAATCTTCCGAGCGCGACCGGCCCCTTGCTCCGAGACATCTCGTGCGCCGATGACCGACACGCATCGCCGCTTCAACAACGACAGATCACCAGCGTAAAACACATCTAGGTCAGCGTCCGTCTGCTCCCGGAAGAGACTCTTTTGCTCAATGTTCTTGGTCCGGCTTGTGAACTCCAAAAGCTCATTCAAGCGTATTTGGCATGAATTTGTAGGCGGCGTGTATCGCCGCGCCCGCTGCCCTCTATCGATGTTTGCCATATGCTGCAGCACTGTTCACCTCAGAGCTATCGACGCGTCAAAAGGTACCCGATTCCGCGTATTCGATACATAGAAATCGGACGATGTGGATAAAACAGATCCAGAGAGAACGCCAACGCTGACGCTTGGCGCCCTCTCATAAGCCCATTGCGACATTCCCACCGCGACTGACCCTCGCGAGTGCGCACGAGGGTCTAGGTCTCTGGTCTGTGTCTCGGTCTGGGTCTCGGTATTTCGATACGGTTTCCAGAGCAAAAAACCGGGTATCGGAACGGTATGCAAACGGTTTGGATAGGGTTGTTTCCGCGCCATCAGCCTACGCCCTTCATCAGACGGGTATTCAGTAGATGACCGCTCGCACCCACCGGCTGAAGCGTCCCATATCCCCGCTGAGACCTGGCGGCCTCTTTCTGCGCAACTTCGAGCTGACGCCGCGTCTCGTCCTCCTCTTTGCGAATTTGGTACGCCTGCCAAGCCTCGGTAAGCGCTGCCTCGGCTTTCTCTCGCAGGCGGTCGGATTCGATTTCGGACACGAGGCGCGATGTACCCTTGTGGTGGTTCGGGTTCATCGGCGGGTTGTGACGAAACCAGCGCTCTACGAGGATTTCACTGGTCGCCGGGTCGAAATCGATCATCTCGCCGGCCAACAGCGCGTCACGTGCAATGGTATATGCTTCAGCCTCGCAACCGAGGTCGGCGCAGGCATACAGGTCCGGAAGCGCATAGCAGCCAGCGGAGTTTACATGCGTGTTCGTCACAAAATAGAAGTAGACCAGCTTGGGCGTTACCGGCCCTTGCAGGCGGTGGAATCTCCCCGACCGCCATACGGCCGGGGAAACCTTGCTAAACTCGCGCGCGCTCATCAAGCAGCCCTCGCGATTTCCTCGATAATGGACACCTGAGAGTGCAGCACGTACCGCGCATGAGTGCCGGGGAACGGTCCCGTGTGCGCCTCATGGATCGTTTCGATAACGAAACCATGCTTGCGCAGCTTGAGAACGTAGGCGCTCCAGCGGGGCCCGGGGTGCGTGATGGGGGTACAGCCCGCCGTTCCGGCTTTGATGAGTTCTTGAAGCGCCCAAGCATCGCGCCCCTTCACGGTGAGAGTAGCGCCGTCCGGCTCGATCTTGGCGATGATAGTGAGAGTAGTGTTGCGCATGGTGCTATTCCTTGTGCTCGGACGCACGCAGGCGGTTCGCCTCGCGGATCGCGTCGATTGCCTGCACAGCGGTCAGACCGAACTGGCGGCGGATTGTCGGGACGATAGGGTTGGCGCGGCGGTCGCCGTGGCTGAGAAGCCAGTGCGCCGCCTGGAGCGTTTGCGGGGTCATGCTCGCGCCTCCCCGAATGCCAGTTCGGCCGTGAGACGAGCCAAAGGCCATGACAGCGGAAACCGCTCGCGAAGGCGAAGCGCTTGAAGCTGACGGGGGTTTGGGCTAGGGTCCTGAGGTTCGAATTTGCTGGCGAGCATTTCGATTTTCTGGAGGCCGGTCGTCTTGCACACGACCGGCTTTCGCGCTTCTAGGGACATGCTACACCCCCTTCGGCAGCGACTTGATATAGCTCTCCAGTTCCTCAACGAGAACAAGAGTGCGCTTGCCGGACTTCCGGGGAGTCAGCTTTCCCTCACTGAAAAGTTTGTAGAGGCTGCTGCGCCCGATGCCGGACAACTGGACGGCTTCGGAAATGGGAACAGATATTTTTGTCATGTGCTTTGCCCATGTGCTGTTGTGCTTACATGGACAATCGTGAACGCTTGAAAATACGCAGTCTATCGGCGCAGTTATTGCGCAGGAGTCCTAAAAAATGCGCAGCACGCAGTTAAAACGCGCAGCAGCGGGGAAAGGCGATAAGACTGCGCAATTCGTCAAATCTAGCCATTTTTCGGGATTCGGCCGCGTTCTTTCCAAGCAGGCGGCGCGTGTTCGTCCCATATGGCGCGGAATTCGACGCTTGAGAGTCGGGGAAAGGGGCCATCCGGTGCTTTTGCCTTTTCCCAAAGCTTTTCCCGGCCGATCCGTCGATTCTTTTCGGGGTCAGCCTTCCAGGCTTCGACGCGCTGAATGAACCATCGCACAACATCCTCTCGGGGGTGCGCTATGGTTTTCGGCGTTTTAGACAAGGCCTCGCCGGGGGGTGCGGGAGGCCAGGTTTCCAAGATGACCGAAACGGGAATACGCACGCCATTCCACCGATCCATGCCGACCTCAACGCTACCACAGTCCTCGCGTTGTTCTGCGTCATCGATGGGCGAAAACCGTGGGTCGTTCTGATGCCCTTTGTTCATCCGGGCCCATATGCCATGAGGCAAGTTCTCGTATTCTCGTTTCCCAGGCCGATAGCCTGAAACGGTTGTGGAGCCCGCATCCAAAAAATCGAACAGTTGCTGCTCGGCATCTTGCCAGCCATCCGCCAAGATAGCGGTGTCTGTATCGCGGCCGCGACAGATGATCCACTGTATGGCCTGCCCTAGAAACAGGTATGGCTTTGCCCTGACATCATCCTCGGTGAGGCGGAACGGGTAGGATACAGCGTCAGTCAGGCTCATGCGTTTTCACCCCGCATCAAGTGCTCTCATCGGCAAGACGTTATCCGTGCGCTCGGGCACCAGAGGGATAACCGCTGCTGCGGACAGATCGTCCAGCGCATCCACAATCGCGGCAGCGTAATGCCGCTCGATGATAGCCGCGCTGGTATCATGTGCTTTTGCCACCAACTGGACCGGCAACGCCTTCCGAAGCTGTCGCACGATTGACGAGTGCCGCAGCGCATAGGGAACAACTGACTGCGGTAGGCCAGCCTCGGCGAGGATTTCAAGCCAGGGGCGTGTCAACTCTGCCGCGTTGGTCCATGGGCCACGATTTTCACGCACCCATTTCGGGCGGCCCTTGTTGCTAGGGTCTTTCTCCTGCCTGTGTCGCCAGCGCAGAAGCAGCGGCTCATCTGGTCGTCTGTCGTGTAGGGCAGGGCGCAGAGCCTCGATAACGTCGCTGCCAACGCGCACAGGTATATGGGTTGTCTTTTTCTTGCCGCGCCCTTTTCGAGAGGAAGGAACCATGAGCCTACCGTGAGCGGCCTGCACGTCTGATACAGTAAGGCGCATCAATTGGCTGAAACGCGCACCCGTTGCAGACATGACCAACACCATTCTATAAAGGTCACCATCCCATGCATCGCGTGCGTCTACGGCGAGTGCTGCCTCAATGATGCGGCGGATATCGGCGTCGGGCAGGGCTTGTTTGTCCCTTGCTACAGGTTGGGAATCTTCCCCCGCCGTAAGGCCGGCTTTGATGCGGGCGGCTAGATCGGCTGGCATTTGGGCGCGGTGGGCTTCAACACCCCCATTCAAGGCCGCTTTCATGTCGTTGCACAGGCGTCGAATAGTCGAGCCCTTCAAATTGGCGGGTAATCCCGAGATCCATTTTTTCAGGCGCTCGCTCGTCAGCGTATGGAATTGGGTAGCCGATAGCGCGCTGTCGCTTAGGACGTGGCGGGCCAGCCGCCTATGGGCGTCACTCTTGCCTCGGCCGCCTTGTGCCGCGTGGCGAGCATCGCGCGCCGCAATGTAGGTCTCCACAACTGACCTGATAGTCGGGATTTCACCAAGCGCCGCGATTTCTGCCTCGGCCCGCTTCGAATCAACCAATGCGACGGCGGCATTGCGCGCTTGATGATAGCTGAAGGTCGTTATGCCGTCCGCTGTGACAGCGTCATCGGCCGCCCCCAGTGGAGCCTGGGCGTATCTCTGATTCCCGAGATACCATCGTACCAACCACCGACCCGCGCGAACGCCTTTTCGGTATCCGAGATGAGTATTGGCATCCAAGCCACGCCAATGGGTGCCCCGCGCGAGCTTCTGGCGAGCGTTCGGTGTGGTAAGTGGGGACTCGTTGAGCGCGCGAGGCATGCGAAACCGTCAAATATTTCGTCAAATATACCCTCCTGCACATTGGCGCACAATAGCGGATGCGCCGTGATTCAATCATGAACAACGTGTGAACATAGGCGGAAAATGGCGGACGACTGGCCTGTAAGGCAGTTGCCCTCTCACGGCGCAAACAGGGGTTCGATTCCCCTTGGGCGTACCACTTCCGTGCAGAACTGCGAACACCGGACATGGCAAAGCCTTTGCCGCCGATAGCCTGTTCCAGGGTGGTCTTGTCCCCGATGATCCTGACGACATCATCATCGACCTCGATCCGGTCGATCACGGATCGCAGGTAGGCCTTCCGGAACGGGACCTCCCCGCTTTTGATGTTCTCGCGCATGGCGCACCCGAACCGTTCGATGACGTCCGGCGAGATTTCGGTCGCAGGAGCGGCGTTTGCCCTGATGCGATCGAGGGCCGCCTGATTGCGTTCGCGATCAAGCTTGAGCGTGTCGACGCGTTCCTTCAGGAGGTCGTCCAACTCGGCGATGCCGTCCTCGACCATCTTGTAAAGCCGCTTCAGCTTGTCCTCGGCATTTGAGACTTCACGCTGCAAGGTGGCAATCCGGCCGTCGACTTCGGCGACCCGGCTGGCGCGCCGTGCAGAGAGAGAGGTAAGGATCGCGGTCAGACGCTCTGCGGTAAACAGTTGCGCCGAGAGTTCATCGACCACCATTGTGTCGAGCCGGTCCATCGGGATGGAACGGCCCTTGCAGGCGGTCTTGCCCTTTCGGCTGCACGTGGAGCAGCTGTAGTAGCGATGGACGGTCCCGCTCTTCGATGTGCCGGTGCGCAGCACCATGCTGCCATTGCAGGTGGCGCAGACGGCCAGCCCGGTCAGCAGGATCGGGCCGCTGATCACGCGTGGCGGTGCCACCCGCGGATCGCGTGATTTGAGCGTCGCTTGGACGGCGTCGAATTCCGCCCGTTCGATGATGGCCGGCACCTCGATGGAGATGTGCTCGGCTGCCGGCTTCTGCCGCCCGGACTTCGACTCGGAACGGTTGAACAGCCACTCTCCGACGTAAATCCTGTTGGTGAGGAGCTTGTGGATTGTACCGACGCCGAAGCGCGCGTTGCGCCTTGTGCGATAGCCCCTTTCGTTCAGCCGCTTGACGATTTCCTTCATACCGACCGGACCGGACTTGCCGTCGCCGTGCAGGTAGAAGCGGAAGATCAGCTTGATGGTCTCGGCCTCGACAGGATCGATCACGAGTCGCTTCTTGATCCGCGCGCCGCGTTTCTCCACCTCTTCCGCCCGGTATCCGAGCGGGACGGGCGATCCGTTCCAGAACCCCTGCCGGGCGTTCTCCTTCATGGCGCGCAGGACGTGCTTGGCGAGTTCCCGGCTCTGGTACTCATCGAAGAGTGCGATCACCTGCCGCATCATCACCTGCGCGGGATCGTCGCCGAGTTCCTGGGTAATAGAAATCAGCCGTACGCCAGCCTTGGCCAGCTTGCGGACATACATCTCCAGTCCAAAGGAATCGCGGAAGAAGCGAGAGTAGCTGTGAACGAGAATGACGTCGAAGGGACGGTCGCTGTCAGTGGCGCGCTCGATCATCTTCTGGAATTCGGGGCGGTTGTCGTCGGTCGCGGACGCGCCCGGCTCGACAAACTCCAGAACGAGGTTCCAGCCTCTTGCCGCGCAGAAGGCGGCGATCTGTTTCCTCTGGTCAGGAAGCGACAGATCGCTTTCCGCCTGCCTGCCGGTCGACACGCGCAGATAGGCGCAGACCCGAAGTGGACCGGCAACCGACTCGGTGTCGTTGTTGAGATCGTGTTGAGGGCGTGCGTTCATGGCCACAGGTTCCTTTCGTTTCCAGGGAGAATAGCATCGCGAAGGGGCTGCCGGAGCCCGTCATCTGCTCCGGCCGAGCGCGGAGAAGCCTGGTTGCACGATCATGCGGCAGGCCGGATGGCGAGGAGTTCGTCCAGGAGATCGCCGAGATGGTTTTCGATCACATCGAGTTCGGCCGACCTCACCGGCAGCGGATGAGACGCATCCAGGATGACGCTCCGGCGCTGAGCCTCACCTTGCCGCCGTCGCTGCTGGCCGGCGCGGCGGGCATGCCCCCACGACCGTTCCCCGATGCCTGCGGATAGAACTGTAGCGTTGGTAGAAACCGAGAGTGTCCCGGCTGTTTTGATTTCTGTTGCGCCGGCTACCGCGCCTGACTTCGACGTGCCGCGGCGGCGAACGCCGTCGGCTGGTACTCTTGTTGACATGACGGAAGTCCGCCCGCACCAGCCGACGACCTACGACATCAGGGGCGGTCGCCGACCGGTGCGGACATTTTCCTCACCTTCCCCGAGCGGCCCGCTCACCCGGTCGCGAAGGCGCGAAGGGGGAAGCGGACACGAAAATGCTGACGCCGATTTCCACTGAGCGCAAGTGTCTTTCTGCACTCGCAGAACGGGAGTGCACTTAGGCGGATGCTGCTGGCCGGAGCTGTGGTACCGGCTTCTCTCTCCGGATTCGGTTCGCCTCTGGTCTCTTCGTCATTTCTGGCCTGACGCACCGCCCCGTCAACGGACAAGCCGTTCCCCTGCGGTGACGGGGCGGCTTTCGGGTCCGGCCTTTCTCCTGCGTGTCCTGCGGGACGAACCGAAACAAGAAGAGAGAAAATGACCGCCACCAGCATCACCAGCATCCAGCCTGTCACCGCCGACACCGTCATCCAGGGCGACTGCATCGAAATCATGCGTGGCATGGAAACCGGATCCGTTGACATGATCCTGACCGATCCGCCCTACATCGCGCGCTACCGGTCGCGCGACGGGCAGACGGTGAAGAACGACGATAACGCCCGCTGGCTCCGACCGGCCTTCGCCGAAGCGTATCGCGTTCTGAAGTCGGGCGGCTTCTGCATTTCATTCTACGGTTGGAACAACGCCGACACTTTTCTCGCTGCCTGGCGCACCGCAGGCTTCCGCCCGGTTGGGCACGTGGTTTTCCGGAAACGCTACGCCTCGGCAAAGCGCTTCCTGAGCTATCAACACGAGCAGGCCTACCTGCTGGCCAAAGGCCAGGTGCAGATGCCGCTGTTGCCGATCCCCGATGTCATCGACTGGCGCTACGAGCGAAACGCGCTCCACCCGACCCAGAAACCGGTGTCGATTCTCACGCCGCTGATCGAAGGATTTACCAGCCCCAGCGAGATTGTCCTCGATCCGTTCTGTGGCTCCGGATCCACGCTGGTGGCTGCCAAAGAACTCGGGCGCCGGTTCATGGGCATTGAATTGGATGCCACCCATCATGCGACTGCCACGCGCCGCATTGCGGGAACTGACAACAGGGGATGGCCGCGTAAGCGGCCACTTTACCTCTCAAATGAAGACGAACGTGCGACCGTTCCGAGCACGGTTCAATTGCCCCTGAGAGGCGTTCAAACGTTCGATCACTATCGCGCTACGAACCCCCGGGAAAAAAACCAACAGGGCAAGATAGTTCCTGACCCGCCGCGGCAAGGTCAGCTTCTTGGCAGATCGGTAAATTGCCGATGCCTCCTTTAACGGTATCGAAGATTGGCAAGCGATAGGTGGCGGTCCGTCACGCAATAAAAGGGGAGTGGCCGCCATGTCCGCACGCAGCAGAATCCTTGAACTCCACCGAACCGGCCAACTGCGGTTCACGTCCGTGCCTCTCCCGGAAAGTGACAGCCGGCTGTTGCGGAGCCTGATGCCGGGAATTCTCGAAAAGATGGCGAACCCCGACACCTTCGAGTTTTCGTGGGAAAATTCGGGCATCGAACTCGATGACGAGTTGGACGTGTACTATCCGGATGTCGACGACGATGAGTGGAAGGCGGCAATCAAATGCCCGATACCCCACCCGTACATCTGGGTAGAGACTGGCGTGCGCGATCCGCGTCTGCATGACGACAGGGCTTATAGCTGGTTCATTGAGCGTACCGACGAGCGTGGTTATGTCGCGACGCCGCTGGTCTTCTACAAAGATACCGTTTCCTACTTTGGCGTCTATTTTGAGATGGACCCCGACGGCGTCGACGATTTTGGCATCCCCGGCCGAGTGACGGTCTACAACTGTCTGGAAAGCTACGCGCAAGAATACGAGCTTGATGAGTTTTTCAGACAAGCTGACGTGCTGGCGCGCTTTTTCCGCATCCTTTGCCTTCCGGCTACACAAATCGAGACGGTCGAGCCGAACGAACGACGCAATCGAACGCGTGTCCGGAATGGGAAGGTGGCGATCGCAGTTCGCAGGACGGTCAGGATCGATACGGAAGCTCTGCGTGAAACACTGGGATCGCGAACCGGCCAAACTCATGCCTCGCCCGTGGAGCATTTTCGGCGTGCCCATCAGCGTCACCTCAGGAATGGCCGCGTGGTGAATGTGCGCGACTGCATCGTCAATCGGGGGCAGTCTGCAAATGGCCCCATTCCGCAAGCGTTCGTCGTAAGCTGATCGGGTCGGCTGGGAGAGTGTAACTCTTGCAGTGAAATAACGCCTGCCGCCGAACTTATGCCACGAAGAATCTCGCGGCGGCAGGCCCCTCCAGACAACTGCGACCCATTCCTCAAAGGGACAACGACAAGGTCGGTGACCTCCGTCCGTCTCGTTCGTGCAGCCGTGAGCCCGCATTCAGGGAACTGACGACACTCATATCGAACGTCGAACTCTTCACCACGGCCCGGGAGAGCCTCTCTGCCAGCCACTTCTGCCGTTCGTCTTCGGAAGTGTCGAGCGGATCGTCCTGCCGGTCGAGCGGGCGGTCGGCAGCCAGGCGCATATCGATCGCCGATCGGTCCACGATCAGAGTCGTGGCGTTCCGTGCGCGGCTCGCCGCGACATGGATGGCATGGCGGTCGAATGCCGGATCGAGAAAGACGACGGCACGATCAACGGTCATGCCCTGCGAGCCGTAGACCGTGGTGGCGTAAGCCCAGCCCAGCCTGGCCCGTCCCCTCTCGTCGGCCAGATCGTCGGGCGAGAAGCTGACGCGCCGGCCATCGACCATGGCTTCGATCCTGATGGCTGCAGGATTACCGGCTTCGTTCTCCGCGGTGACGATTTTCGTTACGATGCCGGTGGTGCCGTTGACAACGCCGAGTCTGTCATTGCGGGCGAGGAACCGGATGCGGTCGCCGGCCGCCAGATCGATGGTCATTTCATGGCCGGACGGCGTAACCGCGCGGAACGATACATCCGGTCCCGTGAGCTGGCCGGTCGCCCTCAGATCGTTGCGCACGGTGCGGGAAATCGCGGCAACCTGGGCATTTGTCCGGGCAACGACAAGGAACCGCTCCTGATCCGTCGCCTGCATGTGCTCCCGCCGCAGGGTTGCGATTTGATCGAGGGCCGCCCTGTTCGTCTCCGTCTCGACCAGATGCCCGTGATCGGCGAAGGCTGCCAGGGCGCTGACAGCGTCGCCGCGGCCGAACGCCATGACGGCCTCACGTGTCCATTCCTCCCGCTGGCGGACAATGGTGTCGACACGGTTGGCATCGATGGCGCTCGCGACCAGATCGAGTCCCGGGCCGGCGCCGATCGCCTGAAGCTGCCGACGATCGCCGACGAGGATCAGCTTTGCATCGGCGCGATGGATCGCGGTCAGGAGGGCATGCATTTCGCGGGAGGAGAGCAGCCCGGCTTCATCAACGACGAGAACGCTGCTGCGATCGAGGAATGACCTGCCCTGCCTCAGGCGCTCCATCCAGGAGGCCGTCGCGCGCGCCTCAATGCCGAGGTCGTCGCGCAGCGCATTAGCGACGCGCCAGGCTGTCGCGGTGCCGACCACGCGCAGACCAGCGGCGCGATGGGCGGCAACGACGGGAGCAAGCATCGTAGACTTGCCGGAGCCTGGCGCACCTTCCACGATGACGATCGCCGAGGGGCCGGTTGCCGCGAGAGCAGCATCTCTCTGTTCCGGGTTGAGCACCAGAGTGTCGTCTCCAACGGTCAGAACCGACTGGTCGGCGGCGTGCCACGACCGCGTTGCCATGTCCCCGGCAAGACGGACGATGTCGCGCTCGATCTCGATCATCTCCGGGGTCGAATAGCGCGGCAGACCGAGCGCATCCTGGCCAATCTCCACTACAGCGCCATCGGCAAGCAAACGCTCGACTTCGGCGTTGGCTCGCTCGACCGGAAACCCGGTGCCGACAAGAGAGGCTGTGACCGCCCGCACCAGTTCACGCCGGTCGATGACGCTCTCATGTTCGGTCAATTCCCGCGGCAATGCAGCCATCTTCTCCTGAAGCAGAATCCCTGCCTGTCCAGGCGCAAATATGGCTCCATGAACGAACAGGCCTTGCGTAAACTTCTGCTCATCGATTCCACTATCGACAGCAGCCTTCCGCCAAGTTTTTTCCCGTGACGAAGCCGCTTTCCCATCCTTGGCGTTGCGCGTTGCCCTGGTCACTGCCGCAGCGAGCGCGGCCGCCTCCGTACTCGTCGTGCCGGCCAGATCAAGTTCGGCCTCGATCTCGCTGCGGCGAGCCGAGAAGTAGCGGATAATATCATCATCAACGCCTTCAAGCTCGAAGATGCCGTTGCGGCCGATGCGATCGATGCCAAAACCGATTGCCTGAAGCTCGGCGGCAAGCGCCGAATGATAGGTGGCACCGGCAGCCATCTTCCAGTCGCGTAGGATCTTGGAATGGAGCGCACCGACACTGCCGTCGGCGCGCTCCGCCATGTTGAGGACGACGCAGTGGGTATGCAAATTGGGATCGGCGAAGACACGGCCGTCAGCATGGATTGCCGGCCTGCTTTCGCCATGCTGGAAGCAGGCAGCGGTCAGCGCGACCGGCTCGATGATGGCACCGTTCCTGCCGCGGCGGGCGAACGCCGCCTCGCGCTCCAGCAGATCAAGCGTGGCGCGCGAGGCCTTCGCCTGCGCCTCCTCGATCAGCACCCTTGTTGCCGGATCGGCAAAGGCCCAGGCGAGCGAGACCGAGCGCGGCGCCGACAATGTCACATCGAAGGCAGGCGTCCTATCGAGACGCCTGCCGGCCTTCGAGAGCAGGGAGTTACCTTCGGCATCATGGCCAAGGAACAGCCGTTCGAATTCTCCCCTGTCCACCTTCGCGCCATCGAAGAGGCTAAAGTCGCCCGCCGGCGCATGCCAGATTCCTGCCGGCTCCTCGCCGCCGAGATAGTAATCCGACTGACGCAAATAATAGCCCGATGCCGCCGCCGGGTTCCAGGTCGCCACCATCGCCGCCTCCACCGCTTCTTTGCGAACCAGTGTGGCGGTTGATGGTGGGGCGCTGCCGTAACGACATTGCAGCCGATCAACGCGAGCGGGAGCATGGCGGTGGGCCAACGTCAGAGCTGACCTACCCCACTGGCAGCGGTGAGGATGAGCGAGACTTCGCGACCATCGACGGCCGCCGGTCGCGCCACAGCCCGACCGGCCATTCGAGAAGGCAGACATCGCCATGGCCAAGCACGAGGGTGCGCACGACCGGGCAGCTGCTCACAGCGCTGCCAAGGCCAAGTCCGTCCGACAGGAGCTGCGGCTCGACCACAGGGATGTCGGCAGTCCTGCGCTCGCTCCGGATTGCGCCGTTGGCGTCACGCGCGCCAGTCTCCCAGTAGTCGACCGTTCGCTTGCCGATCCAGTGCTCGGCGATTTCCGACGCCGTTTTCCCCGACGAGGTCCTGCCGACGATCTTTGTGGTGAGATTGTCGAGGAGATGCTGGCAGCCTTCGGCTCCATAGATCTCTCGCAACTGGGCAGGGCTCTGGACCGTGACGACAAGGCGGATGCCGGCGGAGCGGCCGATCGCCGCCAGCCTTGGAACCGCCGGTGTCTTGCCGATCTGCGGTAGTTCGTCCAGCATCAGCCAGACAGGATCCGGAGCGGCTTCCGCCGTGCAATCCGCCGCCGCGTCGGCCACGAATTTGAGGCCCAGCCTGGCAATGGTCGCCGAAAGTTCGGGATAGCGCTGCGACTGGCGCAGGATCAGCACCTGTGGTGCGTTGGCCGCCGTGACCCATTGTCGGAACGAGAGGCCCGGCCCTTTCGGGGATCCCATCCGCGCACAGGCGGAAACCACGGGCAGCGCATTGGCGATCAGAACCAGATAGAACGACATCGCCTGCTTGCGGGTCTCGTCTTGGCTCGTGTCCAGGAAGATGGCTGTGGCCGGCTCGCGTTCCAGGACCGTGCCGTAGAGCACCTCAATCGGGCTCATGAGCAACCGCTCCATCTCGACCCACGACCAGCTTCGAGCCGAGCGGCCATGCTCGTCCTGAAGATAGCCGACCAGACATGCGAGCACCCGCCGCGCGCCGGCGCTCCAGGACGGATCGCTGGTTTCCGGAATAAGCTCCATTGCCAGTTCCTCGGCATCTTCCCCGCTCACGACGTCGAGCCCCAGATCCCAGCGCCGGCTGCGTGCATCGCCCAGCGACAGCAGCGCCGCTTTGCCGGTCGGCAACCTTGCGGTGACATCGCCCTTGACATCAAGCGCGAGCATCCTGTCACCGCGTTCGATCACGCCCTCCATCATCGACTGCAGGATGGTGGTCTTGCCGGCGCCGGTGCCGCCGGCAATCAGGAAGTGTTCCGTTTCCAGCTGGCGCGGCATCGGGATTCCCTTCGCAAGGTCAATGCCCGGTTCCGTCACGCCATAACGGCGATGCCAGGCGGCCAGAAGCGCCGAACCTGCCGCCCGGCCGCTGAGCAGGCGCGGCCCCTTGAGATGCCGCACCGATGGCTGGGCGAGCGTGCGGTCCATGACCAGCTTGTGTGCGGTCATTCCCGACACCATCGCAGCCAGGATGATTGCCGCTGTCCGAATGGCAAGTGAGACATGCAGATCGAGGAGCCGCAGCGAATCCACAATCGTCCAAGGCAGCGCCAGAATGCCGTTGATCCGGGACGACAGGCTGGGCGACAACAAGGCCTCGTCCAGCAGCGTCTGGCCCATCAGGAACATGAAGGAGAGATCGGCAGTGCGAGCCTCATCGGCAGCTGGCAGCCATGCAAGAGGCGGGAACGCTACGAAGTGAACCGCGATGCCGAGGAGGAAGATGACGGCAAACGCGACGACGTAGGCGAGTGCCGCCGGCAGCCGGGGTTTGCGCGGCGTCAGGGGATGGATGGTCATTGCGGGGCTCCTGACAGTTTGAGCCGGCCACGCCAGATCACAACCTGGCTGCCTCGCGGCAGCGCGGTTTCCGGAGCAGTAGAAATATGACGGTTGGCGCCGGTCACCTGATCGACCGCAATCCCGGTCAGCGAGGCTACGCGACGAAGCGACAGGGTTCCGCCACCGGTGACGTAGACGCAGCCATCGACATGGGCATCGAGACGCGGGCATGCCGGCCAGCGCGACGTTTCGCGCGGACGGATCCCGGGATCGAGGAATGCCGATACCAGAAAAGCCTGAGCCAGATCCACCGCAAGGCCGATGGCGATGATCGACACCACCATCATCAGCGCCGAGCGGATCGGACGCACGGTCGCGACAGATTTGAGTTTGCCGCCCTTCTCCGGTTGTGGCCTTACGGTCGCAGCGACGGTCCGAGGCGCAACTCCGGCAAGGCCTTCGCGCATCGCCGCCAGCTGCGCCAGCCCATGCGGTCCGAGGAGGGCGAGGGAGCTCGCCGGCAGCGCGATCACCTTGTCCATCGGCATGCGCGCCAGCTTGTGAAGGAGTTCCTCCCGACCTGCCGCGCCTTCCTTCCTGGCCGTCTCCAGCCTCTTCTCGAACTCCGTGGCCGCCGTGTCATTGCGCATCGGAGCCTCCATGGGAAAGCCCGATCAGATCACCAAGCGCCTCCTGCGCCGCAGACAGGAAGAAGGCGACATCGCCGCGCAACACCTTTGCCGCAGGGCGGCTGCGTCCGGTCCAGCGCTGGATTTGCGGGATCTCGGCCGCCACCACGTCGACGAAGCGCTTTCCCGCCGCCTCGAACGGCGCCCATGAGCCCGGTGCGATGGCCGGAATCCTGGCCGATACGACCGTTTCGATCAGAGCTTTGAGCTCAGCGCCCCAGATCCGGTCGGCGGGCGAGCCGGGATAGAATCGGAAATTTCCGTCACGCTCATTGAGGATCAGCGTGCGCCGCACCGAAGGCAGAACCCGCTGGATCGCAGCCGACGTGCGAACCGCAGCCCGCATGGCTTCGGGTTCGGCGGTCGCCGGCACCAGCCAGACGGCGCTTATGCCAGCCTCGACAAGATCGGCGTCGAGATCGACCAGACCGCAATATTCTTCGACGGCCGTCTGCTGCGGACCGCCGATGTCGACAACGGTCGGAACGTGATCGGCGATGCTTTCCTCAATCGCGGCATAGAGCGGATCGAAAGCCGCAACGATTGCGCCCGGATCGCGGCGCACGTCGTCCATGCTTGCGAGCGACACCGTTGTTACGCGGTCTGGATAAAGCGCCGGCAGCCGCTCCTGCTCGTCGATCTGGACGATGCGCGGGGCAATGCCGGCGACATCCAGCAGATCGGCGGCAAGCGCGGTGACAAAACTCTTGCCGATGCCGCCCTTGTCGGAGCCGACGAAGATCAGTGACGGCGAACCTGCGGGATTGGCTGCCGCGTCTGTCGAGCGGCTGGTTTTGCTTCTGGACATGAGAGAAAACTCCTTGTGTTGTTCATATGTCCATTGAGCCGCAACACTGGTGGCCGACTGCCGTAACGACATACGGATCTGGTGGACGCGGGCGCCGGTGGCCGGGCGCGGCATGGGAAAGCTCTGCGCCTTGAACGCAAAAGGCCGGCGCTGCTCGCGCCGGCCTCTGATCGCGTACATGATGATTTTCCGTCAGGCGGCTGCCGCCATCTCCTGCGTCTGCGTCTGGGTCCGCGCCTTCTGGACTTCCGTCAGGATTGCGGCTGCGACTGGCACTGGCCAGGCGTTGCCGACGAGCTGGCAGATGCGCGGATAGCTCAGCGCCTTGCCCTTGAAAGTGATCCCGTCGAGCCAGTCGTCCGGGAACCCCTGCGCCCTTATCGCTTCCAGCGGAGTCGGACGCCGCACGATGAGACCGGCTTCCGGGTCGACCTGCACCACCAGGAAATGCAGATCCGCTCCAGTCATGCCTGGCTTGCAAAGCCCGGAGCCGCTCGCAACCAGCGTCCCTAGCCGCGGCGGATAGAGGACAAAAGTCCCTCCAGCAGGATCGGCGACAGCTTCTTGCCGTTCCGACTCGATGACTCCAGAACCCGCAGCGCCTGCTGCGGCGTGAGCCAGTACCGCTTCAGGTGAGATGCCGGCGCTTCCGCGATGCGCGAGAATCCACAACCGCTTTCGTCGCTGCGGGACGAAGTCGGCGGCGTCGATGACCCGGTCTGCAACAACGTAGCCTCCGGCCCGCAGACGGCGATGGAGAGTACGCCAGGCCTTGCCGCCTTCCGAACTTCTGTAGCCTTCGACGTTCTCGACAAGGATCCACTCCGGCTGGACTTTCTCGACGATGTCGCAAAACGGGTCCGTGAGGTCCCGGATGTCGCCGTTTCCCTTGCGCTTGCCGGCGATTGAGTGGGGCTGGCAGGGCAGGCCTGCGGTGAGGATGTCGATCTTGCCAAGGTAAAAACTCCAGTCGATGGCGGGATTGGTGATGTCGCCGAGGTTCGGCACGTTGGGAAATTTCTGGGCGAGAACCGCCGAGGCGAGCGGATTGATCTCCGCCACCGCGACCATCTCGCAGGCGATTCCGGCCAGCTGAAACGCCGCCTTGTCGCCCGCCATTCCCGTGCAGAAACTCAATGTCCGGAGCGGTGGTGGACCGCCTACCGTCCCTGCCGATGTTGTGTTGCCTGTAAACGTCACGCTGCTGAACTCCTGCGCTGTTGAACACAGGATCAGCGTGACCGCAGCCGCTGCGGAAACCGCCGTAACGACATCAGAATGTCAAACCACGGGGATCGACAGGGCCCGCCGGTCTGGTCAGGAAATGTCGGGAACCAGCACCTGGGCTGCGGCAACGATCTTCCGGATTGCCGTCTCGTTCTCGGCCATCCCCTCGGCTTTGACCTGAGGCATTCGCGGCAGGACGACCCGGGCACCGGTTGCGCGTGGCTCTGATGAAGCGTCCCTCTCATACTCGCCGCGCTGCCGCTTGTAAGTCAGCTCGCGTCGCCACAGCTGGAGGGCGCCGATCGCACACCGCAGCTCGTCCAGTTCCTTTCGGACTGCGGGGTCGCTGGAAGAATTCGGCTCAAGCTCGAACAGCGCGCGGCGATCAAGAACGCCAAGCACAATGTCGAGCTTGTGGATTACCGACCGCAGCGATGCGAGCACATCGACATGCTCGCGGTTGACCGAGACGTTTGCAACGTTTGCGACGTATGCGCTTTGCAGCCCTTCATCGGTTACTTGCCTGCGTATCCGCGATCCCCGTTTCGCCGCCTTATCTCCATCGTCATCCGCCTGATCGCCTCCGCCGAAGAACGCCATCATCGCCCGAACAATCTCCACCCCGGCAGCACGTTCCCGCCGTCCCATTCCCTTGCCTGGATCGGGCCAGACGATCTCAAGAACGGCGTCGATCAGTTTCCATCCGGCATGCGCCTCATGCCAGCGCCTGGCATCCCGCCGTGCAGATCGCGCATCGTTCTCCAGCCGATACTGGAGCTCGACCCGCTCCGCCAGGAGCCCGGCAAAGCCCGTCAGTGCGTCCGGGAAGAAGCGGGCGAACAGCCTAAGTAACGCACGACGCTCGCTCGAAGCGACATGGTCGAGTAACTCTTGGAAGATGAGACGCACAAGAGCGTCTGACAGGCCCTTAGCAGCCGCGTCTTCGAGGCAGGGAGGAGCGATCTCGCCAATGAAGGCGGCCTGCCCAGGAAGGTCAAGCCCGGCAAAGTGGCTGCCGAGCGCCGAGGACACGGATGTGTCCCCGGGACTGCCCACCGCGACTAGGCGGTCGGCAATGGATCCGATTCGGCGTGTCTTCCGTGCCGACGTGCCGGCGCCTTCCAGAACGATGGTCGCAAGCCCCGCAACGAACCCCGCCAGATCGCCCGGCGACGCATCGGGCGGAATTCGGTCGGCAAGGGTTTCGGCACGGCGCCGGTAAACCACGCCCGTTGACGGAATGCCGTCGTCCCCCAGTCGTGACAGTGTCTTGAACGTGGCAGCGAACGGCGCTTCCCCCTCGGGCAGGAGGCGTCGATGCTGTCCGCCGCCGCCGATGGACAGTTCAATGCTCGCGCCAGGGACTTCACCGAAGAAGGCGCCGAGTACGAATTCGTCCATGATCGTCAACTTGGCGTCGATCCTGGAGTCGGTTGCCAGTTCCAGCAGCACGCGTTTTACAGTGCCAGCAGTATGCGAACCCGCATCGAGCTTCCGGCAATGAAGGAAATCCACCATGGCCGCCGCCAGCTCATCGACGACATCACCGGGAAACAGCCCGAGAACCCGCAGCCAGGGTGCGATCTCATCACGAAGCTCCTGAAGATAATCGTCGGGAAGCGGGGCAGAGCGACCTGCCATCATGCCAGGGTCTGCCCCCGCAACGCAGATGCCCGCCGGATACGCTCGGCGACATCCCCCAACGCAGCAGGCTGGGTTACACCATGTGGCTGGGGTGCTGCTGTGGTCAGGCGCGGCGAAGTGGTTTTCGATACCCTCACACGCCGGCCGGAAGGTTGCCCGCTCGTCGCGGCCTCTTTCTTCTCGCTGTCGGATACCAGTGCCTCCCGTTCCGCACGCGACACCATCGCACGCAGGACGCTGTTGGCGAGCGGCTGCCCCGAGCCCGAACGCACGCCGGCGGCCGCAAGGAGGGAAGCGATCTGGCTCCAGCTCGCTCCTGATGCGCGCAGTTCCCGGAACAACGGAAGAAAATCGCGGATGGCCGGCTGCATCGCACGCCGCCCCAGCGGTCCATCGAGCGCAGCCGCGAACCGGCCAGCTTCTTTCAGCGCTGTCTTTTTCGTGATCATGCAATCAGGCTGTCACGCCGCCCTGCCGGCCGCAACAGCCCGAAACAATCCGCAACGATTCATCACTACCGAAGCGTTGCGTTTCGTCGCAATCCGTTGCCTGTTGTTTCATTCACACCTGTGCATCCCTGAACGATGCCTGCCAGGCAAGAGCTTTTTCGTCGTTTTGACTGGATGGTCGGTTGCGGTCATCCCTCCGGCCTCTTCACGCGGTTCGACAACCGCCGGCCCTAATGGCAAGTCCGCTGACCTGGTCCCAATAACAGTGACGCACGCGAGGTGCCTGCACAGGTTCGGGTTTTCCAGGTCGTCGGACACGCGACCCCTTAGCCATTACGTCGTTTCTGCTCCCGCCATTCCGTTGAAGTGGTTCGGTTCGACTATTCCCGGTTTACGGACACTACGAGACGCTCACCGCTCCACCTCTATATTCCTTGCCGCCGACCATGACGGCCCAGGCGATTCGAGCCAACTTGTTGGCCACCGCGACGATGACCACCCTCGGTGGCCGGCGCGCCAACAATCCATTGATCCACGTCGCAATCTCCGGCCTGTTCCTGGCATAGCGGATAAGCGCGGTCGCGCCCAGAACCAGAAGGCGTCGCAAATAGGCTTCCCCTTTCTTCGAGATCTTGCCCAGATGGACCTTGCCGCCGGTTCCCGACTGCCTTGGCGTAAGACCTACCCAGGCGGCAAAGTGCCGGCCGGATTCGAAGACTTTGGCGTCGGCCACCGTTGCTGCGATCGCCGTGGCGGTGATGGTGCCGACGCCCGGAATCGTCTCCAGCCGCTGGCTGACCTCGCTCGATCGGTGGCAGGCCAATATCGAGCGTTCGATGGAACCGACTTCCTGTTGCAACTCGCCGATCTGCCGTAGAAGTATCCCGGCACAAGACTTGGCCGTATCCGGCAAGACGGTCGACGGCGTGAAGTTGATCAGCTCGGCGAACTCCTTGATCTTCGACACGCCTTGCGGGACGACCAGACCGAATTCCGCCATCTGGCCACGCAGGGAGTTGATCAGCATGGTGCGTTGCCGCACCAACAGGTCGCGCGTCCGGTGCAGCATCAGGATCGATTGCTGGTCAGCGCTCTTGACGGCGACGAAGCGCATCGTCGGACGCGTCACCGCCTCGCAGATCGCTTCGGCATCCACCGCGTCGTTTTTGCCGCGCTTCACATAAGGCTTCACATAGGCTGCGGGCATCAGACGAATCTCGTGCCCGAGTGCTGCCAACTCCCGCCCCCAGTAATGCGCGCTTCCGCAAGCTTCGATGCCGATCAGGCACGGGGCAAGCTTACTGAAAAACGCAACCACCTCCGATCGGCGCAGCTTCTTGCGGACGACAACCCGCCCCATGGCATCCACGCCGTGCAGTTGGAAAACGTTCTTGGCCAGATCGAGGCCAATCGTCATAGCTTCCATGTTCATAAGGTGCCCCCAGTTGAATTTTGACGAGCGATATCTTCGCCCCGTCGACACATTCTGGAAAGTTGGGGGCAGGCATCGTTCACACCATCACTGTGGATGACACCCGCCTGGCAGGAATAACTCGGACATTACAGCACTTGGTCGTTGCGGTCATCTGTCCGGCCTCGCTAATGCGGATCATATGAGCCGCGGGCCTTAATGGCTGTCCGCCGATCAAGTCCCAATCACCGTTAGCGGATTCGAAGCCCGTGCACAGGTACGGGTTGTCTCGATCATCGGGCTGTCGACCGGATGCCATTATGTCGTTCGTCGCTCCCACCAATTCGAATGATCGTTTCGTTCGATATACTACAGGTCGCGGTTCATGGCCAAATCAGCCTCAGGCTATTCCGAATGACCTTTCCCGAACGCTCCGCCACGCCGCGTGATCGCCCAGACAATCCGCGCAAGCTTGTTCGCCACCGCGACTGTTACAACGCGCGCCGGTCGTCGCGCCAGAAGCGCATTCACCCATCCGGCGAATTCCGGCTTGTTGCGGGCATAACGGACCACCGCGGTGGCGCCCAGCATCAGCAGCCGTCGCAGATATGGTTCACCCTGTTTCGAGATGCGGCCGAGATGAACTTTGCCGCCGGTCCCGTTCTGCCTCGGAACAAGCCCGATCCAGGCCGCAAAGTGGCGGCCCGATCTGAACGCGCTCGCATCGGCGACCGTCGCCACCATAGCGGTGGCGGTGATCACGCCGACGCCCGGGACTGTCGCCAGCCTCCGGCTCATTTCGTTCGCCCGGTGACGCGCCATGATCACCCGTTCGAGTTCGCGGATCTTCACCTGCACGTCCGCAATCTGCCTCAGGATCAGCGCAGCGCATTCCCGTGCAGGCTCCGGCAGCACGGCGCCGGAAGCGTCTTCGGCAAGTGCTTGCAACTGCGCGAGACGCCAAACGCCCTGCGGTGCGACCAGACCGAATTCGGCGAGTTGTCCCCGCAGCGAATTGACGAGCATGGTGCGCTGGCGAACCAGAAGATCGCGGGTCCGGTGCAACATCAGCACCGCCTGCTGCTCGGTGCTCTTGATCGGCACGAACCGCATCGTCGGTCGCGTCACCGCCTCGCAGATTGCCTCCGCGTCGACTTCGTCGTTCTTGCCGCGCTTGATATACGGCTTGACGTAGGCCGCCGGCATCAGCCGCAGCTCATGGCCAAGCTCTGTCAACTCCCGTCCCCAATCGGGCGCCGTGCCGCACGCCTCTATGCCGACCAGGCATGCGGGGAGCTTTGCGAAGAATGGTTTCACCTGCGAGCGCCGAAGCTTCTTGCGGATGACGACCTCGCCCGCGGCATCAATGCCGTGGACCTGGAAAACGTGTTTGGCAAGATCGATGCCGATGGTGGTAGGATGCATCGTGGATGACTCCCCTCGTGTTGCCTCGGCAACGATTGTGGCACACTTTGATGCCGGAGAGCGGAGGTCATCCACACCATCACCCTGTTGGTGCATTTCGTTCTACAGGGCGCTTCGATCTCTTCAAGAAATTACGAGAAGAAGGTATTTCGCGTCGATCTGGTCGCCGGTGCGAACCAGCACCTCGGCGACGTTCCGGCGCGCTCGGCTTGCAGCGCGGTCTCCATCTTCATCGCTTCGATCGACAACAGTACGTCGCCGGCGCTGACCGCCTGACCGGCGGAAA
The DNA here is from genome assembly GCF_040970315.1 of Neoaquamicrobium sediminum. Lineage (NCBI taxonomy): Bacteria > Pseudomonadati > Pseudomonadota > Alphaproteobacteria > Hyphomicrobiales > Phyllobacteriaceae > Neoaquamicrobium > Neoaquamicrobium sediminum. The sequence continues at coordinate 229,683 of NZ_JAZHFV010000004.1, forward strand.
CCGCGACGGCGGATATGACGCCCAGCATCGGGGCGCCTACTTGGCGCTCGTTCCCCGGCTCCGCCTTGGGCCGCGCCTTGCCGCCACCCGCGCCGTGGGCTCGGTCGGGAACCTTGACCCTGCGCGGCTGCCCGTTGAGTTCGAAGAAGACGGTGACCATGCCCTTGTCGTCGGTCTCGCCGATGGCGAGGCAGCGGATCACCATGGTCTTGCCTCGCTCGAGATCGATAAAACTTCCTCCTCGGGCCGCATGCCGAAGAAATAGACCGCGGTCGGCAGGATGCTGACTGGCCCGTAGGTTTCCTGCGCCGCGGCAAAATCGGTAAACACCTTGGGTACATCAGCCAAGAGGCGACCTCGGCATCGCTCGGCTCGCGGCCCAGCGTTTCCTCCAGCTGCTTGCGGATCCCTGCCAAATCCGCTTCGGGGATCAGAACCGGGCCGCGCCGTGATCGGCTTCTCGCCCCTGGACCTTCTTCTGTAACGCTTGTGGCCACCCGTCCGGCGGCTGTCCGAGATCGCCGCGAAGCATCGAAATCACCGATGATCACATTGCCGCTGTCGCGCGTGCGGACCGGAACGCATTCGGTCCAGCCGGTGGCAATGTCGGTCAGCACCATCGTCTGCACGAAGTTCCCCGACGAAGACGTGCCCGAATGCGCCACAAAATCGACCTCGACATATCCGGGCGGAGGATCGTTCCAGTCGCCGAAGGTGCGCACCGGAACCGAGCGGCGAACCGTTGAACTCATTCCTGCCCGGCGGCGCTGGCCGCCGCGAGCGACAATGCGGACCTCGGTCAAAAGCCGATCCATCGTCGCCGGGCTTACCGACAGCAGCTCAGAGCGGAGCGCGTCATCCAGCCCAAGCCGACCGCGCCGCTCAAGCGCCGGCAACAAGACCGGTATCAACGGTCGTAGCCGTTTGGAGCATAGCCGCTCCGATGCCTCCCACAACACGATGAGCGCCTCGCGGACATCGCTGCCATAACGAAGGCTGTGGCTCTTGTTCCCGGATGGCTTCTTCTCGCGACGGCCCAGAAACCGGATCGCGTGTTGCGGTGATAGCCGGTGACCGCGACGAACTCATCCAGAATCCGGCCCTTGTCGTCTCGGCGCGCCATCCGATAGCGCTCAACGATCGCCGCTGTCAGCTCCGACCGTGTCGCCATGCTGAGCCCGCCATCCAACCCCCAAAACCGGAACAGCAATCCATGGCTATCCCAGTTGGAGCATCAACACTATCGGTAACATTTGCTTGAGGCAATGCGGGGGCACATTCTCATTTCGTCTGACATCTGATTGGGGGGCGTTGTGGTTAATTGCTCCTGCACTTTCTTCTGAACCGCGCGGCGAACCACCCGCTTCTCTTCACCGTAAGCGCCTAGGCTGCCGCATGATGGGTGGAGAGCGAGGCTTCTCAATCTGCTTCACGACCTGCGAACCTTTTAGGCAGGTTCGGGTCTCTCGACGAGATCACCTACCCACCGTCTCCACGAACGATCCGGAGATCGCTCTTTCAGCCGAAAGCTCTGTTGGCACGGCGTGCTCCATCGCTCCCTCCGTCGGTCGTGGGTTGCGTCGCCAGTGCGGCAGGCTGCTTTTCAAAGCGGAATTCAGTGGCGTCGCCCACATGCGTGCAGGATGACGGCCAGCGAGCGACCGCTACGCGGACCCGCGCCATGCCGCTACCTTGGCGCTTCGGCGTCAGCCCCAGATGCGCGCCCACCGCCTGGCTGGAGCCGAACCGCTCCGACCGGTCTATGGTCGCGTGGAAGGTGAGCGCGGTCTTCCAAACGGTCGATCAGGAGTGAGAACTCGCATTCTCGGCCACTTCGACCGCCACCCAGCGGCGCTCCTGAAGCTGAGAAATGCGTTGTTTCAGACTCGCGATACGCGGTTCGAATTCTGGCTTGTCGATAAGGCCCTCGGCACGGCTGTTGATCAGCCGACTGTGCCGTAGCGGCGTCCCGCGATATCGGCGCTGATGAGCCGCGACACTCTTGCCACGGTGGAAGATGTCAATCGTCCTGGCCGTCGCGTGGATACCTCGATCAATGCGTTGGCGAGCCGCTCAGCGACGCGGTTCGGCTACAGACCAAGCCTGTTAGGCGGTTTATCTATAGCTAGGCAGTTCCTGATGATCATCACAACCTCAAACAACGCTGCCGGTCCTTCCGGCTCCAGCGGCCAGCCGCCGTTGTTCGCGCAGAAACGGTGAGAGATAGCCGCGGACATATTGGGGAGGATAGGCGACGTTCTCGTCGAGGGTCGCCGCAGCAAGCCATGGCCAATGGGGATCGTGCAGCATGGCGCGGGCGAGCGCGATGAAATCGGCATCCCCGCGCGACAGAATCGCCTCGGCCGTATGCGGGTTGAAGATCATGCCCATCGCCATGGTGGGCAACCCGGACGCCTGCCGCAGCTGCGATGCGAAAGCAGTCTGGTAGCCTTCGGAAAGCGGAATGGATTGTCTCGGCGAAGTCCCGCCCGAAGATGCCGCGATATAGTCGCAGCCGCGCTTTGCCAGTTCGCCGGCGAAGACGGCCGCATCGCCGGCCTGCCAGCCGCCTTCGACCCAGTCGCACGCCGTTACCCTGACGCCCATGGGTCTGGCTGCCGGCCAGGCGGCACGCATGGCCTCGAACGTCTCCAGCGGGTAGCGCATGCGCCCTTCCATGCCCCCGCCATAACCGTCGTCGCGAAGATTGGACAGCGGAGAGAGGAAGCTGTGCAGGAGATAGCCGTGCGCGATATGGACCTCTATGAGGTCGAACCCCACGCGTTCGGCGCGCCGCACCGCCTCCACATGAGCTTCCAGCGTGGTCCGGAGATCTTCCTGGTCCATCGCCCGGGGCGGGGGCCAGCCATCGGCGAAGGGAAGCGCGCTCGGCGCCACCGTGGTCCAGGCGTTCTCCTCGACGGTCAGCGGACGGCCGCGATCGATCCAGGGAAGGCGCGCCGAGCCCTTCCTTCCGGAATGCGAAAGCTGGATACCGATCCTGGCGTCGGTTCGTTCCCGGACGAACGCAACGATCCGCGCCAGAGCTTCCTCGTGGGCATCGGCATAGAGGCCCAGACACCCCTGAGTAATGCGCCCGCGCGATTCCACGTGCGTCGCCTCCAGTATGACGAGCCCCGCCCCGGACAGGGCGAGGCTTCCATAGTGCACCAGATGCCAGTCGGTGGCGGTTCCGTCCACGGCACTATACTGACACATCGGCGACACGACGATCCGGTTGGCGAGATCGAGGTCCCGGAGCCTGGCAGGTGTAAACAGGAGCGCGGCCATGATCAGCCGGGATTTCGCTTGTCGGTCATGACGAGGTCTTCCACAGAACCGCGGCCGTCACGCCCGAGCCCGACAACCGCGTCATGGAGCCGATCGACGTCGAATTCCCGATCCACCGCAGCGATGAGGCCGCTCGCCTTGGCCTTGACGTCTTCGATTGACATCGGGCGTGCCGGCGTTCCGATGCTGTCCAGCACCGTGGCCGAGCGCGTCGTCCCGTCGGCGAAAGTCATGTCGACGGCCGTGCCAAAATGCTCTGGGAAATGACGCTCTATCTCCGCGTCGGCGCTGGCTTCGACCCTATCCGCCACGGCAAGGATGCCGGGATGATCGAGGCGATCCTCACGATAGGCATCGTAGCGCCTCGGGCCGAAGACAAGGGTGGCGCCAACCACGAAAGGCAGGCTGTACTGCGCCGCCATCACGGAGCTTGGCCGGCGAAGCATGTGCTGGTCCGGGATGGCTTGGGGCCCCCGCACGTGGATGCTGCGGATGCCGTCGACATCGGCAGCATAGCCGTCGGTGACCTCGCCCAGCCCGTCGATCAGCGAGTGGAACAGGCGGCAGCACGAATAGGGCTTGAGGCTGATCCGGTTGATCTCGAGCGGAGCGCCAGCGGCCTTTTCAAGCTTTTCCGCGGCGGGATGTCGTCCGTAGAGGCGGATATAGCCATACTTGCCGTCGAGCGCGCGCTGCGGCGCGCTGAGGCCCGCCGCGGCCAGCTCGGCTGCAAGCACGCCGTTCATCGCCGCGTAACCCGCATGACACCGCTTCACCATCGTGCCGGTGGGCTCGTCGGAAAACTGCATCGAGCCGCCGGTCAGGGAAAGCGTATGCCCCCACGCTGTAAGCATGCCCTCGGCTCCGAGCTCGTAGAGCCGCGCCGCCGCGGCGGCAGCGCCGAAGCCGCCGAGGATGGCCGTCGGATGAAAACCCGCTTCCATCCCTTCGGGCGCGTTTGCAGCCATGCCGATCCGCGCCATCGCCTCATAGCCGGCGACGATGGCGGCCAGCAGATCCTCGCCGCCGGCGCCCGACTGGGCAGCGGCGGCGAACGCCGCGCTGATCACCACGCCGCCCGGATGGCTGGTCGATGCGTCATGGGTGTCGTCGAGTTCGTAACCGTGAGCGGTCGCTCCGTTGACGAGGGCCGCGATATGGGCGCTGACACGCATGCGCGAGCCGAGGACACCCGCTCTTCCCGTCGCCTCGAAACGTCCGGCCCATTCGCGTAGCGCCCTCGCCCAAGGCAGGTCGCAGCCGCCGAAGGCGACGCCCATGTAGTCGAGGATCAGCTTCTGCGTCTGCTCGACGTCCTGCTCCGATAGATCGGCGTATCGCAGCGCGGTCAGCTCCTCGGCCAGGCTTCTCGATCGGTCTTTTGGACTCGTCATCGGCTTTCTCCTCCACAGGTTCGATTGCGGGCCCCAACCCTATGCAGCGCAAGCGCGCAACACAGGCACCCTGCCGCTGCGAAGGCGGCGATGAGCACTGCGGTATGGGTGTAGAGGCCGATCTGGCTGTGCGCGATCGCGAAGGCGCTCGGTCCGAGCAGCGCGCCGGCGAAGGTAAAGGCAAACGCTCCGCCGATCGCGCGGCCGCCCGATTCCGGAGGCGCCAGATGCACGGTCTCGCCAACGAACACGCCGTTCCAGCCGGCTCCGGCAACGCCGAGCAGACTCAGCACGAGATAGATGAAGGCGATCGCCCATGCACGGGTCATGAAGATGAGCGGCAGGATGCTCGCGAGCGCCAGGCAATAGGCGGTAAAGAGCACGCGCAAGCCCGCTCCGGTAAGATCGGCAAGCGCTCCCCACGCCAATCGGCCGAACACCGCCGCAAGCTGAAACACCGAAAGAGCTATGCCTGCGGCCACGAGGCCGAGTTGCACGTCCTCGACCAGAAGCGTGACGAGATAGGTCGTCAGCGTGAACTGCACCGCGGCGAAGAAGAAGGCCGACAGGGTTATCCAGCGCAGGATCGGGTGGCTCCACACGAGGGAGAGATCGCGAAAAGGGTTCTTTGTCAGCTGAACCGTGCGGTCGCGCCTTGCGTCGAAGCGGGGGGCGAGCGGCTGAACGAGAAACATCATGACGAGAGACAGGCAGGCGCAAACGACGAGCGCGGCGCGCCAGCCATATTCGAGCGTCACGGGCGGGCCCACCAGCCCCGCGACAATCCCGCCGAGCGGCACGGCGGTCTGCTTGATCGAGAACAACGTGCCCTTGTTGCGCGGCGTCGCGACGATATCGAGCATGTTGACGGACGGCGGGTTGATGAGGCCGTAGCCCATGCCGATGAGCAGCGACGCCACCACGAGCGCCATCAGATGAGGGGTGGTGGCCAGCACGAGCCCAATGACGCCGAGAAGAAGCCCCGACTGGGCGGTGCGGACCGGCCCCCACATGGTCGACAGTGATCCAGCGATCACCGACATGGCCATAGCGCCGAGATAGACGACGCTGACCTGATAGCCGATCAAGGCAGCCGGAACGGCGATGGAAGCTGCAATCTCCGGCGCGATCGCAGGCATGATGAACAGGCTGTTGGCCGCCAGGGTCTGCATGCCGGTGGTCGCGGCGAGCACGACCAGCATCAGGTAGACGGGCCGGGCCTTCATGCTCCCTCCGTCGCAGGTTCGAGGAGCGGAAGAAGTTCGTCGATGCGTGGCGTGAGGCGGATGTTCAGCAGCGCTTCGGCGGCGGCGCGGCTTCGCGCCTCGCCCAGCACCGGCGAGGCGAGATCCATGAACTTGGCCGCAACCGCCTCGTCGGAAAGAGGGTGCCGAGCGGAACCGCTGGGCTCGTCGACGAAGCGTTCGAACGCACGCCCGTCCTTGAGGATGACGGTGACGCGCGCAGACCTCAGCGACGGGTAGGTCGCCTGGCACTCCGCATCGACCGATACGCTTACCAGCCGGGCGAAGGCGTTGGTCTTCGGATCGGCCCGCGCTGCCGCGCCGAACGCCTCCACCGTCACCTTGCCGTGCCTCATCGCGGTGGCGACACAGAACTGATAGCTCAGTTGAGCCGAGGCCATGTCGTTCCACCCGCCCCTGGCATGCTTGGCGGCGATCTCGTAGGTGGCGGAGCGGACTTCTGCAATCGCTTCCGCCTCGACGGATTCCGAGGTCATCACATCCAGAACGGCATCGATTGCGGGATGGATGTGACGGCAGCAGGCGTAGGGCTTCATGTAGCAGCGCGTGACGTTCAGAGGCGTCGCACCCGCACGGGGCCATATTTCGTCGGCGAAAGACGCTGCAACAGGCTGTCCCGAATAGGCCTGGAAAAAGCCGTCCTGTCCCTCGATCACGCGGCGCGGGCCAGTCATGCCGCGCTCGGCCAGCAACGCAGCCATCAGCCCTTCGCGCGCTGCCAATCCTGCGTGGAGCCGCTTGATCTCGCCGCCGCCTTCGAGAAAGGCGAAAAGACCGGCGGCCGAACTCGCGGCAATGCCCATCGCCTGCTCTATCGTCGGCGCGTCCTGTCCGCGAAGCGAGCCGACGGCACATGCCGCCGCGAAAACGCCGACGATCGGGGTGTTGTGGAAACCTCGCTCTCGAGACGCGGGGTGAATGGCTTCGGCGAGCCGGGTCGAAACCTCATAGCCGACGGCAAGCGCCGTCATCAGCTTGCGCCCGTCGACATCGCTGCCGGCGGCAGCGGCGAGAAGCGCGGGAACGACGACGCAGCCGGGATGCACCGAGCCGGCGCGATAGCCATCGTCCACCTCGAGGCCGTGGGCGGCAGCGCCGCCGAGCCACGCCGCCGTTAGGCTGTCATAGCGCTCCCGCCGTCCTGGAACCGCAACGCGGCCGGAGCCGACAATGTCACGGGCGAAGCCGGCGGCGATCCGCGAAACATCGCTGGAGACGCCGGCCACACAGGCGCCGACCGTATCAAGGAGGTGTCGTGCGCAACTGCGCCTCTCGTCCTGCGACAGGTGCTCATACCGCAGGCCGGCGCTGAACGCGGCCAATTGCTGTGTCGGGCTGCCGGAAGCGACGCTCATGGCGCGGGATCTCCGATCACGACGAGCGCATCGAGAGCGACGACTCCCTCGCCTTCCGGCTTGACCAGGACGGGATTGATTTCGGCCTCGATCACCCGCGCGTTCTCGACGCATGCCAGACGCGACATCGACGCCACCACCGCTGCCAGCGCCTCGACGTCGCCAAGCGGCAACGAACGATAGCCTCGTATCGCCGCGAATGCGCGCACCTCGCCGATCATCTCCATCGCTTCCCGCCGGTCGACCGGGGCCGGCCTCAGCACGATGTCGCGGTAGATCTCGGCAAGCACGCCGCCGGCGCCGACCGTGACGATCGGTCCGACGGCGGGATCGACCCTGAAGCCGACGATGGCTTCCGCCAGGCCGGTTTCCTGCGCCTCGATCCTCACCGCGTCCAGAACCGCGTCGGGCCGTCGCTGCCTCACGCGCCGCACCATGGCGCTGCAGGCTTCCGCGAGCTCGGCCGCGCTTCGCGCGCCGATGACCACCCCACCGGCTTCCGTCTTGTGGGGTATGTCGGGTGAAACGATCTTTGCCACCGCGGGGTATGAGAGGCGGGCCGGGATGTCCTGCGCCACATAGGCGTCCCTTGCGGGGATCGTGACGCCTACAGGCGGTGGCGCGCCAAAGGCGTCGGCCACTTCCAGCGATGTCTCCAGGGGCAGCTGCCCCGCGCCGAACCCGGAAAGGTCTGGCATCGGGACCGCATCGCCCTTCCGGGCCCGCACCACCGGCGGGCGCCGCCGCAAGGCGGCCGACAACGCGTCCGCACAGGTCTCCGGAGACCGGAATGTCGCTACGCCGGCAGCCCTGAGCCTGCGATGCGACTCTTCGGCCTGAGGCGTTATGAACACGGCAAGCGGCTTGTCGATGCGGTGCGAGAGGTCGATGATCGGCTGCACGGCCCGATCGGGGCGAAACTCCGCCGAAGAACCCACCACGGCAACCACTGCGTCGCAATGGGATGAATCGAGGAGGGCTTCCAGGACCGCGCCATAGCGATCGGCCCGGGCGCCGGCGAGCGTGAGATCGATCAGGGGCGAATCCGAGATCGTGACGCCCCGCCCGGCGACGAGGTCGATGAAGGCCTGGTCCGGAGCGACCACATCGACGTCGCGCTCCGCGAGCGCATCCACCACGAGGCCGCCGCCGCCGCCCGTCGTGCTCATCACGGCGACGCGGCCGCCGCGCGCCGGCTTGCATCCGGTGACGAGCGCCGGCGCTTCCAGCAGCGTTTCGATCTGATCAACCCGAATGATGCCGATATCGGCGAGGAAGGCGTCGATGGCCGCGCCGTCGGAGGACAGCGCGCCCGTGTGCGACATCGCGAGCTTTTCTCCGACCGCGCTGCGCCCCAGCCTGAATGCGATGATCGGCTTGCCCTTCTCGTGGGCGCGTATCGCCATTGCACGCATGCAATCGGCATCGCGCACCGTCTCCAGGAAAAGGAGGATCGCGTCGGTGTCCTCGTCCTCCACGAGCATGGCGCCGATCTCGCCGACGCCCAGATCGGCCTCGTTGCCGACCGACACCATCTTGGAAAAGCCGATCGAGCGGCCGGCCGCCCGGGAAACCAGCGCTCCAAGCAGGCTTCCGCTTTGCGTTACCAGGGCCAGGCGGCCCTTCGGCAGCGCGGGTATCGAAAAGACCTCGTTGGCGGTGACGGCGACGCCGTCGACGAAGTTGACCATCCCGAGGCTGTTCGGTCCGACAAGGCGGACGCCGCCTCGACGCGCCTCGGCCAGCATCTCTTCCTGCAGTCGCTGACCTTGCTCTCCAACCTCGCTGAAGCCGGCGCTAAGGATGACGGCGACGCGGACGCCCGCGGACGCGCAATCGCGAATGGCTGCGGGAACCATGGGCGCAGGCACCATGATGAAGGCCTGATCGATCGATTCGCCGACAGCCGCCACGCTGGGGTGACAGGGAAGATCGCCGATCGTCTGCCTGTTCGGATTGATCGGAAAGACACGACCCGTATAGCCGTGCTGTGCCAGGTACTGCAACGGCAGCGACGTATGCTTGGAAGGGTCCGAAGACGCTCCCACGAGGGCTATGCTGCGGGGGGAAAAGAGGGCGCCCGCCACGCCGCCGTCCATTTTCATGCCCTGTTTTCCTCCACCCGCGGCAGACGCTGCGGGAAGCTCCTTTCGAAGACGTGTTCGGCAATGCGGTTGAGGAGTATCTCGACCGTTCCGCCCGCGATCATCCAGCCGCGGGTGCGTCGGAAGCAGTATTCGACAAGCGTTTCCTCGCTGTAGCCAAGGCCGCCGAGAATCTGCATCGCCTCATTGGCCGCCTCGAAGCCCGCGCGGTTGCACGCAACCTTGGCGATGGCCGTCTCCTCTGGCGAAGGCAGGCCGCGGTCGGCGTTCGCGGCCGCGCGATAAAGCAGCAACTGAGCCGCGTCGAGCTGGATCTTCATGTTGGCGAATTTCCATTGCAGGCCCTGGAATTCCGCGAGCTGACGGCCGAACTGCTTGCGCACCAGCGCATGCCCGCGCGCGATTTCGTATGCGTGCCGGCCCAGCGCCAGCGCGCGCGAACTGTTGCCCAGGCGCTCGACGTTGAACGCCGAGATCTGCTTCTTGAATCCCCCCGGGCCAAGCACGACGTCTTCCCCCGGAACCCGGACGTTCTCGAAATAGAGGCTGTTCCAGTCTTCTCCCGACAGGAAGCGCGAGCGCTTGCCGAAGCTGAAGCCTTCGGCCCCCCGCCTGACGATCACCGAGCCTATGCCGTCGATGCCGGGACCGAAGCGCACATAGACGAGAAACATCGTGGCGTGAACGCCGTGCGTGGTGAAGACCTTCGAACCGTTGACGAGATAGCCGTCGCCGTCCGGAGTGGCCGTGGTAGTGAGTTCAGTCACCGCCGAGCCCGCGTCGCCCTCGGTCATCGCGACCGAAATGACTTCTTCTCCGGTCAGCAGCGGCTTGAGAAAGCGCTCCTTCTGAGAAGGGCTGCCGAATTGGGAAAGGACGCGGATCGCGCCGAAGTTTCCGGCCTGGATCACATCCGCGCTGCGGGGGCAGACCGAGGCTATCTGTTCGATCGCGATGACGGCATCGGTCAGCGACCCGCCCTGGCCGCCGTCGGCCGGATCGATGGTTATCCCGAGCAGGCCGTTCCGGGCCAGGAGCCGGGCGACATCCCATGGATAGTCGTTGCTGTGGGCCCGCTCCAGCGCGCCGGCCGCGAGCTCCCTTTCCGCCAGGGACCGAACCTGATCCCTGAGGATGTTCTGTTCCTCGGAGAAATTGAAATCCATTACGATCCCGTTCTCGCGTCCTCGCCCCGCGACGGGGCGATGCGTCCGCGTTCGTTGTTGAGGCCGAGCTCGGCCAGGATTGCGTCGTTGTGCTCGCCCAGCGTGGGGGCTGCGCTGCGCTCCGGGCGGGCCAGCCCCGCCCGTGCAAGCGGGTTAGCAAGGACCGGCGTGCTCCCGGCGTCGTCCTGCGCGATGATGCCGCGCTGCCTGTTGTGCGGGTCGGAGACCGCCTCGTCGGCGGTGGCGACCGCCGCGACGGGCAGGCCGAGCGACCCCATGACGGCGTCGATTTCGGCGGCGGTTCTGGCGGCGCACCATGATGCTATCACCGAACGGAACTCATCGCCTCGCGCGCCATGGCTCGAATGGCGCTGTTCGGGACGTTCGACTTCGGAAGCAAGATCAGGCCGGCCGATCGCCTCGCAGAATGCCCGCCACAGGCGCGCCTCGAGAAGGCACATCGCCACGGTGCGGCCGTCGACGGTCGGATAGATGGCATAGCGGGGATTGGCGCCCCAAACCTCGATCCTCGGCTCTCCCGGAAAGCCCGCCGCGCGGGCGAGGCCCGGCCCGAGCGCGATCGCGCCCATCGCAACCAGGCTGTCCGCCATGGAGATGTCGAGATGACGCCCCTCTCCGCTTGCGTCTCGTTGGCGCAGCGCGGCCAGAACGGCGATCGTCGCCATGGACGCGGCAGAATAGTCGCCCGCCTGGAAATGCGGCAGCGAGCCCGGCTGCGGCGAGAGGATGCCGCTGGTTGCCTGAATGATGAGATCATGCCCTGGCACGCTGGAACGGGGCCCGTCCTGACCATAGCCGGAGATGGAGCAGTAGATGACGTCCGGTCGCAAGGCGCGGGCATCCTGATAGCCCACTCCAAGCCGGTCGGCGGTGCCGACGCTGAACGATTCAAAGACGATGTCGCTGAGTTCGAACAGCCGGCGGATGACCGCCTTGGACCGCTCAGCGCGGAGGTCGAGAGCCAGAGAGCGTTTGCCGCCATTCACTGAACGGAAATAGACGCTGGTGTCGCCGGCCATGGGCGGATTGTGGCGGCTGGGATCGCCGCCTTCCACATGCTCGACCTTGATGACGTCCGCGCCCATGTCCGCAAGCATCTGCGTCGCCCACGGACCGGGGAGAAGCCGGCTGAAATCCAGCACCCGCACGCCATCGAGCGGCAGACCCGCATCCGAAACCCGACCCGTCATGACCTAGCGTCCCCGGAAGCTGGCCGGCCGCTTTTCCAGGAAGGCGCCGATCCCCTCGAGCCGGTCCTCCGTGCCGTAGATCGTCGTGACGAGGAAGGTCTCGAACTCGATGGACGAGGCGAGGTCCATCTGCATGCCGCGGTGAACCGCCCGCTTGACGAAGGCGAGGGAAAGAGGCGCGCGCTGCTCGTAGACCTTCACCATGGCCTTGGCCTCGGCCAGGGCCCCGCCCTTCGGCGTCAGACGATTGATCAGCCCGATCCGAAAGGCCTCCGCGGCGTCGATGGGCTCGGCCGCGAACATAATCTCGAGCGCGCGGGCGGGCCCTACGATGCGGGGCAGCCGCTGCGTGCCGCCTGCACCTGCGACCGTGCCGATCTTGGACGACGTGATCGCGAAGCTGGAGCCCTCCGCGGCGACCCTCAGATCGCAGGCGAGCGCGAGTTCGAGGCCACCCGTCATGCAGAACCCCTCGATGGCGGCGATGACCGGCTTGTGCAACGTCTCGAGCGCCTCGTTGAGCGCGTGCCATTTGTTGAAGTAGGCCACGCCGTCAGCCGCACCCTTGATTGCCCGGGCCTCGTTGAGATCGGCGCCGGCGGAAAAATAGGCGTCGCCGCCGGTTAGGATGACGGCGCGGACATTGTCGTCGGCCTCGGCCTCGCGGCAGGCAGCGATGATTTCCGACATTGCCTGCGTACTGACCGCGTTGCGGCGTTCCGGGCGATTGAACATTATGATCACGGCGGCCGCATCCCGTTCGACGCGTATGGTCTGATAGCTCATCGGCGAAGCTCCCTGGTATGGAAATCTGAAATCAGCGCGTTTACCGCCTCGGCAGCCTCGAACTGCGTCCAGTGCCCCGCGCCGGGCACGATATCGATGCGAATGTCGGGCCGGACCGAGCGACACTGCTCCGCGCGAGCGGCTACGGACGGATAAGCGATCCGGTCGTTCTCGCCCCAGATGATCTGGACCGGAGCCGTCGTCCGCGCGAGGTCGGGCGGCGTCGAGAAACGGAAGCTCACGCAGCGGCTGTCGAACCGCGAACCGCGGATGTTGGCGAGCTGAATGTCCACTGCGTCATCGGACGGGTCAGGGGTTTTCGCCATCATCCAGACGCCGAGATTGTGGGCGACCACCTTCCTTATCTCGTCCTCGGTCGCCGCGCCACGCGGCATGGGTTCCAGCTTGATGGACCGTCCGACCGGCTCCCCGAAGCCGCCGGGCCCGATGAGCGTGACGCGTTTTACCCTTTCGCCCAGCCGGCGGGCCGTCGCCGAGGCAACGGCTCCGCCGAAGCTGAATCCCACGAGATGAAGTTCCCCGGGGACTGCGGCCGCTTGGGAGGCGATCCAGTCGAGATAGTCGTCCGGCGACATGCCTTCCGGTACATCCGGCGACAACCCGTAGCCGGGCAGATCGAATGCCAGCACCCGGAAATGCGCAGCAAGCGCCGGCACGTTGCGCGCAAAATGCCGGTGCGAACCGGTGCCGCCATGAAAAAGCAGCATCGGCGGGCCATCGCCGCGCGTTTCGCGAAACAGGTCCATCAGCGCCGGAGCGATGGCCTCAAGCGGCATCGGAACCCTCCTCGATCTCCTTGCCGAGGTACGATTCGATGACAAGCGGATTCGAGATGACCTCTTGAGGCGATCCGTCGACGATTTTCTCGCCGAAGTTCAACACCATCACCCGTTGCGAAAGCTGCATGATGACATGGACGAGATGCTCGATCATGCAGATCGTCACGCCGTCGGCATGGATATGTCTCAGCACGACGATCAGCTCATCGATCTCGCCGCGCGTAAGCCCCGCCATCACCTCGTCGAGCAGCAGGAGCTGCGGTCCGGTCGCGAGTGCGCGCGCGAGTTCGAGCTTCTTCTTGTTGCCGATCGTAAGCGCCGATGCCGGCAGATCGCGCAGCTCCCACAGACCGGTAAGCTCGAGCGGACGCTGGGCAAGACGCCGACCTTCCGCGACGCTGTGCCGTTCCGGCCGCGCAAACAGAGCCCCGGTGGCCACATTGTCCAGCACGGTCATCTCGGCGAATGGCCGCACTACCTGGAAGGTGCGGCCGATGCCCATGCGACACATCCGGTAAGGCGGCGTGCCGTTGATCTCCCGTCCCCTGAAGGAAATCGTTCCCTCCGTGGGCGTGAGATATCCCGTAATGAGATTGAGCAGCGTTGTCTTGCCGGCTCCATTGGGGCCGATGATCCCCAGGAACTCCTTCTCCTCGACGAATTGATTGAGATTATTGACAGCGAACAGACCGCCAAAACGCTTCGTCAATCCCTTGATCTCAAGCATCGCCACGCTCCCCTTGACGGGTCTTGGTATCGCTTCCGATGAAGGCCTCGCGGACAAGCTGCGATTCACGCAATTCGGAGGTCGGCGCCGCGTAGACGATCGTTCCGTGCGAGATGACATAGCCCCGGTCCGCCACGCTGAGCGCGGCTCGCGTGTTCTGCTCGACAAGCAGGATCGTCGTCTTGGACTTGGCGACCTCCCTGATCGCCGCGAAGACGAGCTGCACGATCTTGGGCGCGAGACCCAGCGACGGCTCGTCCAGCAGCAGCAACTTCGGGCCCGCCATCAGCGCACGGCCGATGGCGAGCATCTGCTGTTCGCCGCCCGACATCAGCCCCGCCTTCTGGGAACGGCGCTCGACGAGGCGCGGGAAGAGGGAATAGACCTCCTCCAGCCTGGCCGCCCGCCTTTCGCGGGCGCGGGTGTTGTACGAACCGAGGACGAGGTTCTCCTCGACTGTCAGGTTCGGAAACACCTTGCGGCCCTCCGGGGAAAGGGCGAGGCCGGCCTCGACCCTTTCATGGGTGGACATCGCCAGCAGATCCTTGCCGGCGAATACCGCCGTGCCGGCCATGGCCGGGATGAGGCCAGTGAGCACCGACATGGTCGTCGTCTTTCCCGCGCCGTTGGAGCCGAGCAGGCAGACGACCTCCCCTTCCGCCACATCGATGCTGATGTCCGAGAGAGCGATCGCACCGCCATATCCGGCTTTCAGGTTGCGGATGGATAACAGCGCGCTCATCCTTTCACCTCCGCCCGCCCGGCGGCGGATTCCAGTGCGGCCTCCCGGCGCTTGCGCGTGGCCGAACGATTGAGGACGCTGCGCACGGCGCCCCAGATTCCCGCCGGCATGAACAGGATGCCCACGATCAGGACCAGGCCGTAGATCAGCTGGCTGAAGCCTTCCTGCTGGCCGAAGAGGATGCGGGAGGCTTCGGCGAGACCGACGATCGCAAAGGAACCGATGATCGGCCCGACCAGCGTATGCACGCCGCCGAGGATGGGAGCGATCTGCGACAGGATGGTGAAATGCAGGGTGAACGCGACCTCGGGATCGAGATAGCCGCCATACCATGCATTTATGCCGCCGGCGCAGGAGGCCATGGCCCCGGAGATGGCCAGCAGCACCATCCGGTAGGTGTATGGCCGGATGCCGAGCATCTGGGCGGCCGGCTCGTTGTTGCGCATCGCCCGGCATGCGAAGTGAAAGCGCGAGCGCGACAGAACGACGGAGATGACCACCGCGATCACGGCACCGACGCATCCGACCATATAGAGCGAGGTCGTCGACGGCCGCAGCGCCTGGTTAAGGAAGAGACCAACGGCACCGTTGGTTATTTCCGGCATCATGAAGGCCGATATCCGCAGGCCTTCAGAGAGCGCCAGGGTCGAGATCGCGAAGAAGATTCCGCGCAGCCGGCCGGTGGCAACCGCGAGAAAGAGACCGAGCAGGCTGCCGAAGACCATGGAGACGATCAGGCTGAGATAGATCGGCAGGCCCCAGGCGTTGGCGCTGAGTATCGCCGCATAGCTTCCAACGCCCCAGAAGGCGGAGTGGCCGAGAGAGATCAGGCCGGCATTCGCCATGAGGTTCCAGCTGATCGCGAGCATCATCAGCGTCGAGATACGGAACATCCAGTCGCCGACCTGAGGTCCGCTGAGGAGCGTCACGCCGAGGAAGACGATTGCGGAAATGGCGACGAGCGAGGTCTGGTTGATTGCGGTCATCGTCGCCACCTCACTCTTCGACCGCTTGGCCGAGGATTCCCCGCGGCCGCACGATCAGGATGACGAACAGCACCGCGAAGGCGACGCCCTCGGCCCAGCCGATGCCGCCCGGCACGTAGTAGGCGACCCAGGTTTCGGCGAATGCGAGCACGAAGGCGCCGATCACCGATCCCATGATCGAGCCAAGCCCTCCCAGGATGATGATAGCGAACCCCTTCACCAGCATGTGGAAGCCCATGAAGGGAGAGATGGCGCCGATGAAGCTCATCAGGACGCCGGTCGCGGCGCCCAGGGCAGCACTGATGCCGAACGTCAGGCCGTAGATGGCGTTGACGTTGATGCCCATAAGCCTGGCCGCATCGCCATTCTCCGCCAGGGCGCGGCTGGCGCGGCCGAGCTCGGTGCGCTTGAGCCAGAAGAAGAGCCCGCCGACGAGGATCACCGCCATGGCGAACGCGATCGCGCGCGATACCGAGATGACGATGTCGCCGAACATGATCGACGAGAAGGCATAGGGCGGATTGGCCGACCGCTCGTCGCCGGTCCATGCGATAAGCGCCACATTCTGAAGAACCAGCCCGATACCGAAGGTCAGGAGAATCTGGTTGATGTGCGGCGCGTCGAGCACCCGCCGGATGGCGACGCGAAAGATCAGAAACCCGACGACGAGGCCGGCGACCATGACCAGCGGCAGGGCGAGCAGCGGGTCCATTCCTGAAACATGCAGCGCCCAGAAAGACGCGTAGGCGCCGAGCATGATGGCTTCACCATGCGCGAAATTGATGACGCGAATGATGCCGAAGCTCAGCGACAACCCTATTACCATGAGGGTATAGAGGCCACCGAGCAGCATCGCGTCGACGAAAAACTGCCCAAGAAAATCCATTGTTCGCTCCGCGAGTTGGAGGGCGAGGGATGCGCGCGAAGGCCGCGCGCATCGGTCGTCTGACCGCGTCAGCGAGTAACGGCCGTTATGTCTCCCGAGGCTGTCTCGAGCGGCCAGAGGACGACGTTCTTGCCGCCCTGCCGCTGGAAGACCACCATGTCGACGAAGGCCTGCTGCTTGGTGCCGAATCCGGTCGACTCGAACTTGCCCCTTCCGTTCACGGTGGGGATGTCGAGCGAGCGCAGTTCCTCGGCCGCCTTCG
Source organism: Neoaquamicrobium sediminum (assembly GCF_040970315.1). NCBI lineage: Bacteria > Pseudomonadati > Pseudomonadota > Alphaproteobacteria > Hyphomicrobiales > Phyllobacteriaceae > Neoaquamicrobium > Neoaquamicrobium sediminum. The sequence continues at coordinate 246,659 of NZ_JAZHFV010000004.1, forward strand.
CCTTGTCGCCGCCGGCCTTGTCGAGAGCGACGAGCAGCATTCCCATGGCCGCGTAGTGGCCGATGTCGAGGAAATCGGGCTCCATGTTGTACTTGGTTTTGAATGCCTCGGCCCAGGCCACCGTTTCAGGGAAAAGCTCCGGGTAGTCGGGATTGGCCGGATGGTTCACGCCGGGCAGATAGGTCGTTACGCCCATCCATCCTTCCTGGGCCTCGCCAACGGCTTCCTGCCATTCGTCGAGCTGGGTGTAGGCCGTGCCGACCAGGTACGGGACGTCCAGCTTACGGGTGTGGATCTGCTTGGCGAGCGTGATGGCGTCCGTCGTCTGGACGAGGCCGATCAGAATGTCGGGCTTGACGCGCGCGATCTTGGTCAGCACTGGATTCATGTCCGGCGTATTGGTGCGAATGACCTCTTCCGCGACGATCTCGAACCCGGCGTCCTTGTAGAATTGCTGGACGTAGGGGAGATGGGTGCGGCCGTAATTGTCATCGGAATAGATGACCGCGATCTTCTTGCCCTCGCCGAGGTAGTGCTGCAGCGCCTCCGCTTCGGACGTGTGGTAGTGGTAGGCGTAGGGATAGGTATGGAAGAATGCGTCTTCCCCGCCCGCGATCTCCTCGAGCTGGGTGCTCGATGAGCCGTTGACGATCCAGATGGGCTTGCCCTGCTGCCACGGCGGGACCGAGGCCGCCACGATCGGGCTGGCCACCGGGCCGATCATGAAATCGACCTTCTCGACCGAAACCAGCTCGTTGATCGCCGAAACAGTGGCCTGGGCTTCCGATTGCACGTCGCGGAAGAGAAGCTGGATATCATTGTCGCCGACTTTCGTGCCGAACCGCTCCAATGCCATTTCGACGCCGCGACGTCCGGAGGCCCCATAGGCGACAAAACGCCCGCTGAGCTCCATCGGAACGCCGATCTTGATGGTTTCCGCGCCGGCCGGCGCGATTCCCGCGAACATCGCGACCGAGACTGCCAGCGCCGCCAGCCGAGTTGCGGTCTTGTTGCGTCCTGCACTCATCATTCCCTCCCGGTTTTTATCATCCTGCGTCGACGGCCTGCCATTGGCGGCTCCTCCCGTCATCTTCGAATGCACTGTTGGTCGCGGGCACCATCCCTGCGACGAACGCAGAACAGGTCCGCGTTTTGAGAGCATATAAAATGAAACTGGGTCCGTCTAGTGAAATTTTTGTTTGACAAGACGAGGACCCCGGTCCTAGCCTTTGCACAAAGCTGACACGGCAGGAGGATCGACCGGATGGCGTACGATGACATTCTGTATGAGGCGGCCGAGGGCATCGCCACCATCACGATCAATCGCCCCGAGGTTCGAAACGCGGTCCGGCCGAAGACGTATGAAGAGCTTACCGACGCCATGCGCAAAGCCGCCGAGGACGCGACGATCGGCGTCGTCGTGCTGACGGGCGCAGGCGACAAGGCCTTCTGCTCCGGCGGAGACGTCAGCGATCAGTCGAAGCGGACCCCGCATGTCGGCCGCGCCCATATGCGCCGGCTCTACAACCTGTCCTCCATCATGCGCATGATGGACAAGCCGATCATCGCCAAGGTCCGCGGTTTCTGCGTCGGCGGCGGCAACGAGATCAATCTTTTCTGCGATCTGACAGTCGCCAGCGAGGACGCCAAGTTCGGCCAGGTCGGCCCCCGGGTCGGCAGCATCCCGATCTGGGGCGCCTGTCAGCTCCTGGCCCGCTATGTCGGCGAGCGCAAGGCGCGGGAGATGCTCTATACGTGCCGCCTCTACACGGCGCGCGAAGCGCTGGAGATGGGGCTGATAAACGACGTCTGCTCCGCCGACGACCTCGACGCCAAGGTCGACGAGCTCTGCCAGACCATACTGGACAAGAGCCCGCAGAGCATCCGCATCGCCAAGATCGCGCTCAACACCGGCTCCGACCAGGAATTCTACGGTTCGTACTTCCCGACATCCGAGCTCCTCGCCTCGATCTACGGCAATGAGGAGAACATGGAAGGCATCAGCGCCTTCCTCGGCAAGCGTCCGACCGACTTCCGCAAGTTCCGGCGTTGAGAATCGGGAAGGAGTGCTGACATGGAGATGGGACTCGAGGGGAAGGTCGCGCTGGTCACAGGCGGCGCCCGCGGCATCGGCTTTGCCGCCGCAAGGATGATGGCCGCGGAAGGAGCGAAGCTGGTTCTTGTCGACATCGATGGCGATGCCGCCCGCAAGGCCGCGGAGGAGCTGTCGGCAACGACCCCGGCGCTGGGCGTCGCCGCCGATATATCGAACCGGGACGACGTGAAGCGGATGGTGGAATCCGCGGTCGCGCAATTCGGCGGCATCGACATTTTCGTCAACAGCGCGGCCGTTCTCGACGACAAGCTGTTCCTGGATTCCAACGTCGAGGACTGGCAGCGGATGCTCAATGTCTGCCTCTACGGACCAATGACATGCCTGAAGGCGATCCTGCCCGGCATGGTCGAGCGCGGTTACGGCCGGGTCGTATGCCTTGCATCGGATTCGGCGCGCATCGGGCAGGCGCGGCTCTCCTACTACGCGGCCGCCAAAGCGGGCGTGATCGCCCTCATTAAATCGGTTGCGCAGGAAGTCGGCACCTCGGGCGTGACGCTCAATGTGGTCTCGCCCGGGGCGACCAACACGCCGCTGAGGATCGCGCGCGAGAACAGCCTCCTTGCCCAGATGGGGGAGGAGAAATACGCCCGGCGCCAAAAATCGGTTCTCAAGATGTATCCGACCGGCCGCATCGGCGAGCCCGACGACATCGGGTCGGCCATCCTTTTCCTCGCCAGCGACCGCGCATCCTGGATTACCGGCCAGGTTCTGAGCGTCAATGGCGGCTTTGCGATGCCCTGAGGAGTCGACCGACGATGGATTTCACCCTGTCCGAAGAGCAGCGCATCCTCCAGGACTCTGCCCGAAGCATGGTTGCGAAGGAACTGCAGCCGATCCTCGCCCGCAACGATCCCGACCGCCCGCTTCCCAAGCAGGAGATGCTTGCGGTCTATGCCGTCTTCGCCCGCGAGGGGCTGACCGCGCCGCGCCTTCCGATGGAGGATGGCGGCAGCGGCATGAAGATGCTCGACTACGGCCTCGTGTTCGAGCAGTTGCCTCCGCCTCTGGCCATATCGCTCCTGTCGCACGAGTGCACCGTCGCCCGCATCCATGCCGACAGCGACCCGGCGCAGCGGGAGCGCTTCCTCCCGGATCTTCTGGCAGGGCGCAAAATCTGCTGCACGGGGACGACGGAGCCCGACACCGGCTCGGATCCCCGCGGCGTCCGCACCCGTGTCGTCGAAGAAGACGGCGCGCTCGTCATCAACGGCCGGAAGATGTGGATAACCAACGGCACGGCCAGCGATATGATGGTCGCGACCTGTTCCGCCGGCGAGGAAAAGCGTGGCGCCGTCATGCGGCGGGTGGTCGTGGATCGCGCGGCATCGCCCTACGAGGCCATCGAGATCCGCAGCCTCGGCCTGCGGCAAGGACACCTTTCCGAGATCCTGTTCGAGAATTGCCGGGTGCCCCGGGAGAACGCCCTCGGCGAAGGGGGTGACGCGGCGCGCATCCTGACGCTCACATGGAACGGCAACCGGCCGCTCGTGGGGTTGGCTGCCGTTCACCTCGCCCAGAAAGCGCTTGATGCAGCGATAGGATATGCGGGGGTGCGCCGGCAGTTCGGCCGCGCGATCGGCCAGCATCAGCTTATCCAGGAGCGGCTGGTCGACATCGCTGCCGACGTGATGGCCAGCCGGCTGCTTTGCTACCAGGCGCTCGACATCATCGACCGGGGCGGGCGGGCGAACGGCTCGTCGGCAATGGCCAAGCGGTACGCGACCAACGCGTGCGAGCGCGCCGTGTCGCTCGCCATGCACGTCCACGGCGCGATGGGCATCAGCTGCGAAGCGGGCCTCGAGCAGCTTTATCGCGACGTCAGGATGCTGCCAATCCCCGACGGCACCAACGAAATCCTGACGCTGATCGCGGGGCGCGAGCTTACCGGCCTCGACGCAATCCGGAACTAGGCGGGCGCAAGGGAGGATACTGGCATTGTTGCACCCAACCTACTATGGCGATGCGGAAATGGCCGCGTTTCTCGCGCACGGGGCATCGCCCCGTCGCGTACGCTGCCGGAGTTCTGCCGTCATAGAAGACTTTGGGAGATAGTTCATGATCAGAGCCGTCGGGCGCGCGCTGGCAATCTTCGATGCATTTGACGAGGCGCATCTGAGCCTCTCCTTGCAGGAGATCGGCGCTCGCATCAACATGCCTAAAGCGACCACCTTCCGTCTGGTTCACACGCTCGAACGGGCGGGGTTCCTGGTGAGACTCGACAACCAGCAATACTGCCTTTCGCTGAAGGTGGTCCGGCTCGCCGGCCTGGTCAAGGGAACGATCGGCATCCGCGAAGTCGCGCGACCGGCCATGATCGAGGTGGCCCGGGAAACCGGGGAAACCGTGACAATCAATGCGCTCACCGGCCATCAGCGTCTTTGCATCGACGTGATCGATACGCCCTCGCCGCTCATGACCATCGTGCGGGCGGGAGAGCAGCTCCCGCTGCTTCATGGCGCGACGGGAAAGGCGCTTCTCGCCTATCGGGCCGCCGACGAGATCACGAAGATCATTGCAGCGACCCCGGGCGGGGACCACGTGGACAGGGCCGAGCTCGACGCCGAGCTGGAACAGGTCCGCAGGCTGGGATACGCGCTTACCAGCGGCCAGCGCGTTCCCGGCATCACCGCGATCGCGGTTCCGCTTCGCGATATGCGCGAGGAAGTCGTCTACTCGCTGGCGCTCACCGGCCCCAGCGTCCGCATGGACGAGAACCGGGAGCGCTTCGCCGAAATCATGCTGAATGCCGGCGCCGAGATATCGAGCCGCCTCGGCAGCATCGAGGCGTCGAGAGCGCTTACGCTATGACGGGCGGCGGCGCGCTTGCGGGATTGAGGATACTTGAGGTCGGCTCCGCAGCCGCCTATGCCGGCAAACTTTTCCGGGATCATGGTGCGGAGGTCTTCCTTATCGAGCCTCCCGAGGGTTCCGACCTGCGCTTCCGCCCGCCCTTCATCGAGAATGCGAACGCACCCGAGCGCAGCCTGTCCTTCATGTATCTCGCGGCCGGCAAGAAGAGCATCGTGATCGATCTCCAAGACGCTGCCGAACGCAACCGTTTCCGCGAGCTCGTCGCGAATGCCGACATCGTGCTGGACGACCGGCTGCGGAGCTGGTGGGATGAGAGGGACCTCGGATATGACAGCCTCAGAGAGCTCAACAGCCGGCTGGTCTGGTGCTCCGTAACCCCCTTCGGCCAAACCGGTCCTTATGCTGACCGGGCGAGTTGCGAACTCGTCGCCATGGCAGCCGGAGGGATGACCTGGCTGACCGGCTATGCAGACACGCCCGTCACGTGCAGGGGCGGAATTGCGGAGCGCAGCGCAGCGCTCTACGCGGCGGTGGCTTCGCTCGCCGTCGCCCTTGGCCCGGACTGCGCGCGTGGGCGCTACATCGACGTGTCCGTGCAGGAAGTCGTCGCGCTCGGCACCGAGACCGGCCCCCAGTTCCACGACCTGCAGGGAATCCTGCGCCGGCGCAATCCGGATTTCCAGAAGCAGGCCGGCATCGGGGTCTATCCGTGCCTCGACGGCTGGGTGATGGTGTATGCCGCCGAAGCCGGCGTAGGAACAGGCTGGACGCGCCTGATCGAGTGGATGGTATCGGAAGGGATCGATGAAGCCCGCCCGATGCTTTCGAGCGAATGGGCGACGAACGAGCACAAGCAATCCCCTGCCGCGCGAAAGCAGTTCGCGGAAGCCTTTGCCTGTTTCGCATCACGCCGGCCCAAGCAGGAAATGTTCGTCGAGGGACAGCGGCGGCGCATTGCCTTCGCTCCGGTCAACGGGCCGGAAGAAGTGCTCGACGACCCTCATCTGCAGGAAACCGGCTTCTTCCGCAAGATCGACCTTCCGGATGGCAGGCAAATTCGCGTGCCGGGCGCAGCCTTCCGGATGTCGCGGACACCGGCGCAGGCGGGACGAAGCGCTCCAGTCCTGAACGGAACCGGCCAATGAGCGACGATCGGCCGCTCGCGGGAGTGAGAATCCTCGATCTTACCTGGGTCGGCGCCGGCCCCTTCTGCACCAAAGTGCTTGCGGATTTCGGCGCCGAGGTGGTGAAGGTGGAGTCGGCGCGGCGCCCCGACCAGTTGCGCAAGGCGGAACCGCTGGTCGGTTCGCGCAGCATCGAGGAAAGCGGCTACTTTGCCAACCGCAACGCCGGAAAGCTGAGCGTTTCCGTGGACCTCAAGCATCCTCAGGCGCGTGGCGTCGTGCTGGCGATGGCCGCTCGCAGCGACGTCGTCATCAACTCCTTCTCGTTCGGTGTGATGGAGCGGCTCGGCCTCGAATACGAGGATATGAAATCCGCAAGGCCGGACATCATCTGCCTGTCTATGCCTCTGGCAGGGAGGGACGGGCCATATCGCGACTTCGTAGGATACGGCATGAACATCGCCGCTCTCGTAGGGTTGATGGCGATGGGCGCTCTTCCCGCGCGATGGCCGGTCGGGACCGGGACGAATTTTCCCGATCATCTGCCCAACCCGCTCCACGCGGCCTTCGCGATTCTCGCCGCTTTGGCCTACCGACGGCGCACCGGCCTCGGCCAGGAGATTGTCCTGTCCCAGATCGAGAGCACCCTTGCGCCGTTCGCCGACGACATCCTGGAGTGGGGCGCGAACGGAAACGTCCCCTCGGGCGCCCATGACGATCCGCAGGCCGCGCCCCACGGCCTGTTTCCCTGCCGGGGCGAGGATCGTTGGATAGCGCTGAGCGTAACGGGCAATGCGGCGTTCGAGCGCTTCAGCCGGGTGATCGAGCGCCCGGAGCTCGCGACAGACCCGCGTTTTGCCGACCATCCGATCCGCCGCGCGCGGGCGGCCGAGCTCGACGCGATCGTCTCGCAATGGTCGCGACGGCACGAGCCGCGCGCCGCGGTCGAGCTGCTGCAGGCGGCGGGCATCGCCGCGGGCGTGGTGCAGAACGCCGCCGACCTGGTGGACCATGACCCGCATCTCGCCGCGCGAGGCTTCTGGCAACGGCTCGATCATCCAGTGATGGGCAAGACCCTCTATCACGGCGTGCCCGCCCGCATCGAAGGCATCGACAGCGGCTACCGTTCGTCCGCTCCGCTGCTCGGTCAACACAATGATGAGTTGCCCCGCCTGTCCGGCCTTTCGCGGGAACGGATCGCGGCACTCAAGAACGAGGGGGGCCTGCGTTGACGGCGACCGCGACTTTCGAGCTGCCGGAAGACCTCGCCATGGTGCGGGACAGCGTGCGCAGGTTTGCGATCGAGCACCTGCGACCGCTGGAGCGGATGGTGCTCGAACGGGAAGCCGCGCGCGGTTTCGGCGACGAGCCGCTGGTCCCCCGTGACGTCGAGCTGCAGCTCAACGCGCACGCCAGGGAGATCGGGCTCTATGGGGTCGACGTACCCGAGGAATATGGCGGTCAGGATCTCGGCGCTCTCGCCAAATGCATCGTCATCGAGGAGCTGAAGCAGAGCATAACGCCCTATGTCGCGCCGCCGGACAGTCCCAATCTGCATCTGTTGAAGGCGCTCTGCCGCGGCGATCAGATCGATCGATATCTCCTTCCCTATGCGCGCGGGGAGAAGAAGGCCTGCCTGGCGCTGACCGAAGCGGGCGCGGGATCAGACGCCGGCGCCATCAGGATGCCGGCGCGACGCCGCAACGGGAAATGGGTCCTGTTCGGTTCGAAGATATTCATCTCCAACGCCCGCTCGGCCGATTTCATCATCGCGATTGCCGTCACCGATCCCGCCAAGGGCGCGCATGGCGGCATGACGGCGTTTCTGGTCGACAAGGGAACGCCCGGCCTGTCGGTGCCGACCAACTACGCCATGATTGGGGAATATTGCCCCTATGAGGTGGTGTTCGACGACGTCGAGCTCGACGACGGGCAGGTGCTCGGCGACGTGGGCGAGGCTTTCGCCCCCCTTCAGCAGCGGCTTGCGGTCCGCCGCATGGAGATATCGGCGCGCTGCCTCGGGCTGGCGCGGCGATGCATCGAGATGATGATCGAGCAGGCCCAGAGCCGCTCCACCTTCGGCCGCCCGCTCGCGGACCGGCAGACGGCGCAGTGGTGGATCGCCGACAGCTATCAGGAAATGGAGATGGTGCGCCTCATCACCTGGCGGCTCGCCAACCGGGTGGATCGCGGCGAGGCGAATCTCCGCTCCGAGGCCTCGATGGTCAAGGTCCAGGGAACCGAGATGATCGCGCGCGTGGTCGACAGGGCGATCCAGCTCCATGGCGGCATGGGCGTCTCGAAGGAACTGCCGCTCGAATACATCTACCGGGCGACCAGGGTCTATCGCATCGTGGAGGGGCCGAGCGAAGTGCATCGGTGGATCATAGCGCGCGACCTTCTGCGCAACGGCGTCAGGTCTTGAGATGACGATCCGCAGCGAACGCCACGGGCCTGTCACCGTGATCACGATAGACCGGCCGGAAGCCCGCAACGCGCTCGACGTGGCATCGGTTCGGGCCCTCGACGAGGCTTTCGCCACCTTCGAAGCCGACGACGCCAGCACGGTGGCCGTCCTGACCGGAGCCGGCGAGCGGGCGTTCTGCGCGGGCGCGGACCTGCGTGGCGGCGCGATGGTCGAGGACACACCCGCGCGTGCCGTGTTTGCCGGCACGGATAGAAGCCTGGTGGTCGATCCCGGCGTGACCAAGCCGATCATCGCCGCCGTCAACGGCTTTGCGCTGGGCGGCGGGCTGGAACTGGCGCTTCTGTGCGATATTCGCATCGCCAGCTCGTCCGCGCAGTTCGGCCTTACGGAGGTCGCGGTCGGCTCGATGCCGGGCAGCGGCGGCACGCAGCGCCTGCCGCGCTTCGTCGGCCCCGGGATTGCGATGCATCTGGCACTGACGGGCGAGCGGATCGACGCGGCGGAAGCGCTGCGGATCGGCCTGGTGACGCGGCTTTGCGAACCCGCAAGCCTCATGGACGAAGCGATGGCCATCGCTCTTCGCATCGACGCCAACGCGCCCCTTTCCGTGCGCGCTGTCAAGAAGGCGATCAGGTCCGGCCTCGACATGTCGTTGGCGGAAGGGCTCGCCTTCGAGCGCGCGCTCTTCAATATCCTTCGCGACAGCGAGGACCGGCAAGAAGGGCGTCTGGCCTTCCGGGAGAAGCGCAAGCCGGCATGGAGGGGACGATGACATCCGGGATGTCCATGAGCGGCCGCGCCGCGATCGCAGGCGTCGGAGCGACGGCGCAGGGCAAGCTTCCGGGCAGGACGGCGCTCGACCTCGGCATCGAGGCTTTCCGGCATGCCTTGGACGATGCGGGGCTTCGCAAGGAGGACGTCGACGGGCTGCTGACGATGCCCGGAACCACGTCTCCCGAGGGGAGCCTCCACTATCTGCGCTTCGGGGAAGCGGTCGGCATCAACCCTCGCTTCACCGCCAGCCTGACGATGGGAGGCGGGACGGCCGGCGCGCTGGTGCAGATGGCAGCCCTGGCGGTGGCGTCCGGAATGGCGAGCGTCGTCGCCTGCGTCTTCGGCGATACTGCGAAGACCGGCGGTGTCCGCTTCGACAGGGCAAGCGGCGGCGAAGTGCCTTGGTCTCACTGGGGCATGATGGGCGCGGCGGCCAACAGCGCGGTGGCGGCCGACCGGCACATGCACGCCTACGGCACGACGAGCCTCCAGCTCGCCGAGGTCGCGGTCACCTGCCGCTACCATGCCTCGCTCAATCCGAACGCGGTCATGCGCGAGCCGATAACCGTGGAGCAGCATCAGGAGTCGCGCTGGATCGTGCGGCCGCTGCGGCTGCTCGATTGCTGCCTGATATCGGACGGCGGCGTATGCGTCATCGTCACGTCCGTCGAGCGCGCCCGCGACATGGCGAAGAAGCCCGTCGCCATCGCCGGCATGGGGCAGACCTACACGGCCCAGACGCTCGAAGCGGAGAAATGGTGGTACGTCCCGCATCAGAAGCAGGCCCTAGCGGACGCATTCCGCATGGCCGGGTGCGGGCCGCGGGACATCGACGTCGCGCAACTCTACGACAACTTCACCATCTCCGTCCTGCTCTGGCTCGAACATGCCGGCTTTTGCGCGGAGGGCGAAGGCGGCGCGTTCGTGGAGGGCGGACGGATCAGGCTCGGCGGGGAACTGCCGGTCAACACGGCCGGCGGGAACCTTTCCGAAAGCTATATGGAGGGATGGCTCCATGTCGTGGAGGGCGTCCGTCAGATGCGCGGCGAATGCGGGCCGCGTCAGGTCAAGGATGCCGAAACCTGCCTCGTCACGGGCCGGGGCATGGCGCTCAATTGCTCCAATGCCATGGTCCTGCGGACGGTTTGAGGGAGATCGACGATGAATGGCCAGTCTGCCGTTCCGGCAAAACCCGTACCGGCGATCACGCCGCTCAACGAACCGTTCTGGTGCGCCGCGGCGGAGGGCAAGCTATGCCTGCAACGGTGCCTCGATTGCGGGCATGTCCGGTTCCCACTGGGACCGGTCTGCACGGAATGCCTGTCGGAGCGGACGGAATGGGCCGAGATGTCGGGACGCGGACGGGTGCTGTGCCATCTCGTCTTCCACCAAGTCTATCATCCCGCGTGGCGGGCCGATGTGCCCTATAGCGTGATCCAGGTCCAGCTCGACGAAGGGCCGCGGCTGTTCTCGAATGTCGATGATCCCACCCATGCGGACATCGGGACGGATCTCGTCGGCAGGCGCGTCGAGGCGGTCTTCGAAACCGTTGCCGACGGCATAGGCCTGCATCGTTTCCGGGTCGTCGACTGAGGCGGGAAGGAACCTCCCCGCCTCTGCCGTGCCGGTCACAGCGCCTTTTCGATCGCTTCCCCGACCAGGACCAACTCGCCGCGCTGGTTCCGGGCCTCGACCTCGAAGCGTATCCGCCGCTTCTCGTCGTCCTTCGCGGCGAGGCGCACCACCGTCGTCACCGTATCCCCGACGACGACGGCCTTCAGATATTTCGCCGATGTCGACAACAAGGCGGTGCGCACCCGGAACCGCTCGCAGAACTGCACGATGGGCCTGGACATCAGCGCCGACGTCATGACGCCGTGCGCCACACGATCCGGATAGGGCGTGTTGGCCCGCGCCCAGTCTCCGTCCATGTGAAGCGGATTGAAGCTCCGGATCGCATGGGCAAAGGCATCGATCGATGCCCCGTCGATGAGCTGGCTGCTCGATTCCGTGTCGCCGACGGCGAGGGATTCGTAGGTTCCCGTCCAGTCGTCAGTCATCGGATCGTCCGTGGAGGAATCCCGCCGCCGGCAGCCCCGGCAGCGGGTTCTTCCATCCGCTCAATAGGCGTCGGAGGCGGGTACATACACATATCCGTCCATGATGCGGCGTGCAGTCCGGCCGAAGCCCAGAGCGTCGATCTCCATGCCTTCCTCGTTGTTGGACGGCCGCGTCTCCACACGCACATGCATGATGCCCAGCGGATGGCCGATGGAGAGCGTCTTCTTTTCCGCCGCGCCGTCGGCGAGCGCCTGGTTCACGATGGAGTCCGGTATTCGCGATGCGCTCGCGATGCACATCGAGCCGGTCCCGGCCATGCTCTCGTGGCAGCGGTTCATGAAGATCAACCGTGCACGCAGATCCATGCCGTTGGCCGATGCTTTCGTGCCGGCCATCGTCACATAGTCGGTGGGCTTCGCGACGAACACAACAAAAGGCAGGAATGGCGACTCCTCGTCAACCCGCCTCCAGTCCGAGCAATACCCGATACGTTCCGCCGCCTTGCCTCGTATCTCGCGAAACCGCTGGACGAGTTCCTCGTCCGGATTGATGGTCTCGGGCAATTCGTCGCCTTTGAGCCCGACGTCCGCGGCGCGACAGAAGACGATCGTGTTGGCGACGTCGCATATCGTCACCTCGAGCTCGCTGCCGTTCTCCAGCTTCAGCACATCGGTACGATTGCCGGTAGGCAGGATCTTTCCCGTCTTAGCCCCGGCGGTCATGCGGTAGTCGAGGAATATCTCGGCGCCCGTACCCGGCACGCCGGCGATGGCAAAGTCGCCCTGGACACGCGCCCGTCCATTACGCGTGGGAACCCGGGCGACGATGATCTTGCTCGTGTTGGTGTTGTGAATGCGGATCTCGGTTTCGGTTTCGCCGGGCCGTACGAGACCGGCATCGAGGGCGAACGGGCCGACACCGGCGGAAATGTTGCCGCAGTTGCCCGTGTAGTCGATGACGTCCTTGTCCAGTTCGGCCTGGGCGAATGTGTAGTCGATATCGGCACCAGGCACACTGGACGGACCCACGATCGCGATTTTCGAGGTGACGAGATGCGTTCCGCCAAGCCCGTCGATCTGCATGACGTCGGGAGTGCCCATGATCCGCTTGAGCAGGCTGTCGCGTGCGGGTCCGGGAGGAGGCAGATCGTGTTCGTGCAGATAGACGCCCTTGCTCGTTCCGCCGCGCATCAGGGTGCATCGGATGGCGATCTGTTCAGGTTCGAGGTAGCTAGCCAACGGATTGTCTCCTCCCGGTTGTGCCGTGCTCGGGCTCGCGACCTCCTACGGCGATTTCCTCTGCTCTCGCACGGCCCTCGCCAAGCGCGCCGATCGGCTGGGCAGCCGTCGGGGCCGTTGCGGAGAGCCTTATCGGGCTGCCGAGCAGCGGCCATTCCAGCCCATCGCGCATTCGGCTCACGACCGTGCCGGTGCTGCTGGTTTCGGGGTCCTCAGCCACCTCGGCAACGGATCTCACCGCAACGGCGAGAATTCCGGCAGCCCGAAGGCGCATACTCGCATCAACACGGTCGAGATGGCCGAGGCCGGAAAGCGCCGCCTCTACATCGTCCCGCCCGGCGTCCGCCGCGATGTAGCCGTCGGAAACGGGAAAGATCGTGCAGGTATCGCGGTCCTCTCCATTCCAGGCGGTCTGCGTCAGCCAGACGGCTGCGTCCTGCATGGCGAGGTCGATGCTCTGGCCGAGGCCGGAACGTTCTCGTTCGGCGATCATCGCGAGGATGGCGTAGAGCGCGAGAATGCCGCCGGTGATGTCGCCGGCCGAGATGCCGAGCTTCACCGGAGTGTCCTCCACCCGCGTCAAATCCATCAGACCGGACATGGCCTGCACGACGGTATCGAAGGCCGGGCGCCCCGGATGGCGTGAATCCGCACCGAAGCCGGATATGCCGCAATAGACAAGCCGCGGGTTCAATTCCTCGAGCCGGGAAGGCGAAAAGCCGAGCCTTGTCAGGGAACCCGGCTTCATATTCTCCACGAGAACGTCCGCCTTGCGGACAAGCGCGGTGAACAGCTCCCTGTCGGCCGGGTCGCGCAGATCGAGGCTGACGCTGCGCTTGCCGCTGTTGCTCATGGCGAAGAAGTAGCCGGTCCCCGCCTGATGCGGCGGCCAGGCGCGGGACGCTTCCCCGGTCAGCGGCTCGATCTTGAGCACTTCGGCACCGAGCGATGACAACTGGCGCGCCGCGAGCGGCGCGGTCGTGTACTGGCCGATCTCAAGGACCAGCAGGCCTTCGCAGGGAGGGCGCGGTGTCGCTGACCCGGGCGACGGTATCTCGCGGCGTGCTTCGACGTGCCCGGCATCGGCGTTGCCGCGCGGCGGGGCGGCTTCCGGTTCGATGCCAGGCGTGCGCGAGGCCTTCAGCGGCGTTCCCGCCACCAGTACGCTGCGTCCGGTTGCGGGGTCCTGAACCCGGCGCGCCATCCGGCGATGGACGATGTTCGCATCGGTTTCGAAATGCGAGACCGGGATGATCGGGCCCGATGCAATGTCCCCCGCCGAAAAGGCGCTGATACATTCATCCACCGAGTGGCTGCCGGTCCATTGGTTGACCACGGCATCGACCTCATCCACCCGGTCGACGCGGTCGACCAGCTTGACCAAGGGTCCTTCGCGGGCAAGCTCGGGGCGCCCCATGAGATCGCACAGCTTTATCCAGTGCTCGTCCTTGGCCGAGCAGAGCAGGAGCCAGCCGTCCCGGGCGTGATAGGCGTTCCAAGGCGCGGCCATGGGATGCCGGTTTCCGGCGCGCTGGGTTTTCTTGCCTCCGTAGTGAAGCGGAAGGAAGGTAGCCAACGAATTGATGCCGCATTCATGGATCGACACGTCGAGCCGCTGGACGACGCCGTCGCGATCTCGGACGCGCAGCGCCGCCAGCACGCCCGCCGCGGCGTAGATTCCGGCGTGGAACTCCAGCACCGGGACGTCGCTCGGCGTAGGCGGGGCATCCGACGGCCCCGTGATGTCGGCAACGCCGCTATAGGCCTGGAGAATCTTTTCCGGCCAACCCCGCCTCTGCGCCGGCGCATCCGGGCCGAAGCTCGTGATGTCGCAGACGATCTGATCGGCGCACGGCCTTGCCGCCAGTTCCGCGAGTGCCGGGCGGTCCAGATCGGAGGAAAGCAGGAGCACACCCGCCGCCTGGAGGACGCGGTCGATCTCGCCGGCATCGGCAAAGGACGACAGGCTGCGCTTGCCGGCCAAAAGGGTCGGCCGGCTCTTCCATTTGTTGCGGTCTCCCGCCTCTTCCGGCTCGACCACGATCACCGTGGCGCCGGCCTGCGCCAGCAGCAGCCCGCATGCCGACACCGCCAGACGTTCTCCGATCTCCACTACAATCATTCCGTCAAGCGCGGAATGGCCCATACGCTACCCTCACACAGTCTAGTTTCATCTAGCGAAACTGGGTTCGTTTTTTCACCCTACAATGAGAGGACGCCTTTGTCCAGCGCCTACAAACCGTCTGATAACCATGCCGATTCATTGTGAAACTGGCGGAGCGAATCAGAGCATCCAGCCGGACCGAGGACGATCAGTGCCAATGATGACCCGTGTGGTCATGCCGGTCTGGATTGCACCCGGGTTCAATGTTGGTGACAGTCAATCAGAACGCAATTTCAATGACGTAGGAGTTCACACATTCGCCTCTGGCGGCGTACCAGATTTTCCATCTCCGAAGTTTAAGTGATAGCCCGTTCGCGCTGCGCGAGTGTGTGCCTTCTGCAACTGTCGTGGCGATCAGGCAAGGCAGCCTCAGTCGAGCGTTGCAGCTTGCACAATCTCGCCACTTTCCCGCCGCAGATACGGCGGTGGGGCGGGATTGCAGTTCAGGTAATGCAGATGAAGCTGTGGTTCACGACTCCCATTTGTGCCGCGATGCTCGCGACAGCGACTACCGGCTGTGTGCGGACATCCGACGGTAGTATCCAGCCGGGCTACGCACCGACGATCGGCCGGGCCGGGCCGGTGCCGGTCGTCATGTTCGAGCCGGTTCGGCACCAGCCAAGCGATACGCTGCGATACAGGCCGGCGCCTTCGCCTGAACCGCCGCCGGAAGCGTTCAATCCGCCGCCCGTTTATCGGGCCGCACGGCGGACGACGACGTCGTCGATGGCACAGGTTGAACCATTGGACTCCACGGTGAGCTGCGGACCGATGGCAACCGGGACCGGTCGCGTCAGGGTCGAGTGCCGCTAGCTGCGGCGTGACCCAGCCGACGCTCCGGAACCTACTTGGTCGCTACCGGGATGTTCGGCTAGTGTGCCTGGCCAATCAGCCGGAGTGCATGCCTTGCCGATCACGGATAATCTCGGCCTTTCCCTCAGCGGAGCGAGCGCCGCCAGCCTAGAACCGTATCACGAGGCGCTGCGCGGGCTTCAGTGCTTCATCGGCGATCCGATCGCAGCGCTCGACCGGGCGCTGTCGAGCGATCCGGATTTTGTCATGGCGCATGTGCTGAAGGGTTATCTCTACGGCCTGTCGACCGAGCGGGCCGCCCAGCCGATCACGCAAGGCTGTTTCGAGGCCGCGCGCGCATTGCCGGCGACCGGGCGGGAGCGGCGCCATGTGGCCGCGCTCGGCGAGCTGTCGGCAGGGCGCTGGCATCAGGCCTCGGCTATGCTCGAGGACCTGACGATCGACGAACCGCGTGACGCGCTGGCGCTTCAGGCAGGACACCAGATCGACTTCTTCACCGGCAACGCGCGCATGCTGCGCGACCGCATAGCGCGCGCCCTGCCCGTCTGGGACGAGACGATGCCCGGCTATCACGCCATGCTTGGCATGCATGCGTTCGGGCTGGAGGAAACAGCCGACTATGCAAGGGCCGAAGCGCAGGGACGCCGTGCGGTGGAGCTGGAGCCGCGCGACGGCTGGGCGCAGCATGCGGTGGCGCATGTGATGGAAATGCAGTGCCGGCAGCGCGACGGCATCGCCTGGATGCGGACCAACACCGACAACTGGACGAAAGACAGCTTTCTGCAGGTGCACAACTGGTGGCACCTCGCGCTCTACCATTTCGAGCTGGGCGAGGCCGACGAGGTCCTATCGCTCTATGACGGCCCGATCTTCGGCGCGCAATCGACCATCGCGCTGAACATGGTCGACGCGTCAGCGCTTTTGTGGCGGCTGCATCTCGGCGACGTCGATGTCGGCAATCGCTGGGCCGTAGTGGCTGCCAACTGGGAGCCGCATGCGGGTTCCGCCAACTACGCTTTCAACGACGCCCACGCGATGATGGCCTTTGTCGGCGCCAACCGGTCCGACCTCGCCCGGCGCCTGCTGGCGGCCCAGGATGCCGCGATCGGAGAGGAGGGTGACAATGCCGCCTTTACCCGCGATGTCGGGCAGCCGGTGACGCGCGCCATGTTTGCTTTCGGCGAAGGCGACTATGGCGAGACGGTGCGCCTGCTCAAGCCCATACGCGGTATCGCCCATCGCTTCGGCGGCAGCCATGCCCAGCGCGACGTGATCGACCTGACGCTGATCGAGGCGGCGTTTCGAGCCGGTAACCAGGCGCTTTCGGCAGCGCTCGCGGCAGAGCGCCGTGACGCCCGGCCCGATAGCCCGTTGTCGCAGCTCTTCGCCCGCCGCGCAGGGCTGGTCGCGGCCTGATCGCATCCGCTTCCGATTTTTTGCGGATTGCGAAATAAATCGGTTCCGCGCTATGGTGCCACTCGGCGGACCATGAAGAAGTCCACCGGGGAGGACCATTCCAATGTATCTCGGGCTCGACCTCGGCACGTCCGGCGTCAAGGCACTTCTGATAGACGGCGATCAGACGGTCATCGCTTCGGCCACTGCCGCGCTCGACGTATCGCGCCCGCATGACGGCTGGTCGGAACAGGAACCCGCCGACTGGATCCGCGCGACGGAAGAGGCGGTGGGCAGGCTGAAGGCCTCGCATCCGGCAGACCTTGCAGCGACCAGAGGCATCGGACTTTCCGGACAGATGCATGGGGCGACGCTGCTAGATGCAGCAGGTGCCGTGTTGCGCCCCTGCATCCTGTGGAACGACACGCGCAGCCATCAACAGGCCGCGCGGCTCGATGCAGATCCCCGCTTTCGTGCGATCACCGGCAACATCGTCTTTCCGGGGTTTACGGCACCCAAGCTCGCCTGGGTGAAGGACAACGAACCGGATGTGTTTGCCCGGGTCGCCAAGGTGCTTCTGCCCAAGGACTATCTGAGACTGTGGCTGACCGGCGAGTTCATCTCCGAGATGTCGGATTCGGCCGGAACCTCATGGCTGGTCGTTGGCGCGCGCGCGTGGTCGGCCGACCTGCTAGCCGCCACCGATCTCGATGAAAGCCATATGCCGGCGCTCGTGGAGGGCACGGATCCGGCCGGAACGCTGAAGGCCTCGCTTGCTGCGCGCTGGGGCATGGGCGGCAATGTGGTCGTCGCGGGCGGGGCAGGTGACAATGCGGCCTCGGCCTGTGGCATGGGCGCGGTGCGCGGCGACCAGGCATTCGTGTCGCTCGGCACGTCGGGTGTGCTGTTCGCAGCCAATGCGCGCTATCTGCCGAACCCGGAAAGCGCCGTACATGCGTTCTGCCACGCACTGCCGGAAACCTGGCACCAGATGGGCGTCATCCTGTCGGCGACAGATTCGCTGAACTGGCTGGAGGACATCACCGGCCGCAGCGCAAAGGAGCTGACCGACGAACTCGGCGAGCAGTTGCATGCGCCCAGCGGTGTCACCTTCCTGCCCTATCTTTCGGGCGAGCGCACGCCGCACAACGACGCCACGATCCGTGGCGCCTTTTCCGGTCTCTCGCATCAATCCGGTCGGGCAGTGTTGACGCAGGCTGTGGTGGAAGGTGTGGCCTTCGCGTTTCGCGACAGCCTCGAAGCGCTCCACGCCGCGGGCACCGATGTTTCGCGGGTGACTGCGATCGGCGGCGGCTCGCGCTCGCGTTACTGGCTCAAGGCAATCGCGACTGCGCTTGGTATCCCCGTCGACATTCCCGCCGACGGCGATTTCGGCGCTGCATTCGGCGCGGCCCGGCTCGGGCTGATCGCGGCGGAGAAGGCGGACCCGCTCTCGGTCTGCGTGCCGCCCGCGACGGCCGAGACCATCGAGCCGGAGGACGGGCTGTCGCAGGCCTACGAGGATGCGTATCGGCGCTACCGCGCGCTTTATCCTGCAATCAGAGGAGTTTCATCGTGAGCACCGGATTTTTCGGCGACATCGCCAGGGTGAAATATGAGGGGCCGGAATCCACCAACCCTCTCGCCTACCGCCATTACGATCCCGACGAAATGGTGCTCGGCAAGCGCATGGAAGATCATCTGCGCTTCGCCGTCGCCTACTGGCACTCCTTCACCTGGCCGGGTGGTGATCCGTTCGGTGGTCAGACCTTCGAGCGCCCTTGGTTCGGCGACACGATGGAACTCGCGAAGCATAAGGCCGACGTTGCTTTCGAGATGTTCTCGGCTCTCGGCACGCCCTATTACTGCTTCCATGATGCCGACGTGCGCCCGGAAGGCGATACGCTCAAGGAGAGCATCGCGCGGCTCGACGAGATTGCCGACTACTTTGCCGGCAAGATGGAGAAGACCGGCACCAAGCTGCTTTGGGGTACGGCGAACCTTTTCTCCAACCGCCGCTACATGGCGGGTGCGGCGACCAACCCCGACCCCGACGTCTTCGCCTACGCCGCCGCAACCGTGAAGAGCTGCATCGACGTGACCAAGCGGCTCGGCGGCGAAAACTATGTGCTGTGGGGCGGGCGCGAGGGCTACGAAACGCTGCTGAACACCGACTTGAGCCGCGAGCTCGACCAGATGGGACGATTCCTGTCGATGGTGGTCGACTACAAGCACCGCATCGGTTTCAAGGGCGCGATCCTGATCGAACCGAAGCCGCAGGAGCCGACCAAGCACCAGTATGATTTCGATGTCGCGACGGTCTATGGCTTCCTGAAGCGGTACGGGCTGGAGAACGAAGTCAAGGTCAACATCGAGCAGGGCCATGCGATCCTCGCCGGCCACTCCTTCGAGCACGAGCTGGCGCTTGCCAATGCGCTCGGCATCTTCGGCTCGATCGACATGAACCGCAACGACTACCAGTCCGGCTGGGACACCGACCAGTTTCCCAACAATGTGCCGGAGATGGCGCTGGCCTACTACCAGATACTGCTTGCCGGCGGGTTCACGACGGGCGGCACCAATTTCGATGCCAAGCTGCGCCGCCAGTCGCTCGACCCGGAAGACCTGCTGGTCGCCCATATCGGCGGCATCGACTGCTGCGCGCGCGGGCTCAAGGCGGCGGCGCGGATGATCGAGGACAAGGCGCTGTCCGGGCCGCTGGCCGAGCGCTACGCGGGTTGGGATGAGGCAGAGGCGGAGGCGATGCTGTCGAGCAAGCGCACGCTGGAGGATATCTCGGCGCGCGTGCTGTCCGAAGGAATCGAGCCGCAGCCGCGTTCCGGGCGGCAGGAGTGGCTGGAAAACGTGGTCAACCGCTACGTCTGACGGGCTGCTGGAAGCGCTATTTACCAAATTGTCGGAGCCGGGAAGAAACGTCTCCAAACGGCCCCGACATTGCCTTTTTCGTGTCTTCGTTCCGTCATGGGCGGCGCGGTATTTTCGCGCCCATGGAACGCACCGAAGCACATAGCGCCGGAAACGGTCGCGAAGACGCCCTTGTCGAGGCGCTGGTCGCCCCCGGCGGCTCGTTCGTCGACGCGTTGCTTGCGCTCGCCGATGAGGCGGCTAACGGCAACGAGCCGGACAGGGTGCGGCGCGCCATGAGCGGTGGCTTCCAGGCAGCACTCGCGCACAAGATGCGGGTGACCATAGCTGGTCGAGACAGCGCCACGCGCGACGCGGCGTAAGCCGAAATACTCTCTAAGACCTAGAGCCGTATCATCGGTGTGGGCGACACGCTTGACTTGCTTGCGGCCGCCAAGCGGTTGCGGTCGGCATCTGGCGCCGCCATCAGCCGCATCGGCGTCGTGTCGGCAAAGACGTGCTCCTCGCGGATCCTGCCGTCCTCCAACAGGAAACGGTCCATGCCGCGCCATTCGATCGGTGTGTCGGCAATTGTCTGGGTTACGCGCCATTCCACATAGACGAGTGATCCCCGCGCTGCCCAATCGAGCAGGTGCCAGGCAAGGTCCGGCGCGATACGAATTTGTGCCGCGACGAGCTTCGGCAGCTCGTTGGGTGATACGGGTCGGTCGACTACTGGCGTGAACAGCAGGCCGTCGGGGTGCCAGAGCTCTCGCATCGCTTCGCCGTCGCGCTTTGCCCACGCTGCCTCGAAACTGCGAACGAAGATTTCTGCCTCATCGGGGGTCATCGTCATTCCTTGCCGTCCGGAAACCGCTGAAGGGTTGGCACGGGGGCGGTCTCGGCACCACCCGTAATCGCTGCGGGCCCCGTTTCTCCTGACAGGACCGGTCGCGACTTATTCGACGACGAAGAAGTCCTCGATGCGGGAGGCCGCTTCGCGCAGGTGCGGCAGGAAGGTGCGTTCCATCTCCTCCATGGGCGTGCGGGCGGACTGCGTCGAGACGTTGATGGCAGCGACGACGCGGCCGGACCGGTCGCGGATCGGCACGGCGATGGATCGCAGGCCGATTTCCAGTTCCTCATCGATCGCGGCGTATCCGTCTTCGCCCGCCTGTCGGATAAGCCGCGCAAGTTCTGCGCGGTCTGTCACGGTCTTGGGTGTATTGGCGCGGATCGCCGCCTTGCCGAGGAAGGCATCGAGTTCCGTCGCCGACAGGCCCGAAAGCAGGATGCGGCCCATCGACGTGCAATGGGCGGGCAGACGCGTGCCGACATGAAGGCCGACCGAAACGATGCGCCTGCCGGCGACACGCGCGACGTAGACGACATCTTCATCCACCAAAATGGCGGCCGAGCAGGATTCGTTCAGCGCGTGCGAAACGGCGCGCATGTACGGTTCGGCGAAGGTCCACAGGGACGAGCCGGAGAGCCAGCTCCGCGCAACCGAGATCAGGCGCGGCGAAAGCACGAATTTTCGACCGTCCTGGATGGCGTATCCGGTAGCCACCATGGTCAGCAGGAACCGGCGCGCGCCGGCACGCGTCAATTCGGCCCGTTCCGCCATCTCGGTCAACGTCAGGCCTGCAGGGTGGGCAGCGAGTATCTCCATCACGCCCAGACCGCGCGCGAAGGACCCGACGATGTCGCGCCCCGCTTCCCGTTCGATTGACTTACCATCGTGCTTCATCTATCGATGTATCGCATAAAGAACATTTGTTCGCAACGCGAACTTTGTTGGAGGCAGGCGGTGCTTCCGGGATCTGGCGGGAACCTTGGTGACCGTATCCAGGGGAGCGGCGCCCGACGAAGGGCAGGATCAGGTATGAACAAGATTAGTCCGAGCATCGACGATGCTCTGGCCGGGATAGAAGACGGCATGGCCGTCATGATCGGCGGCTTCGGCGGTGCCGGCGCGCCGATCGAACTCATTCACGCGCTGGTGGATATCTACAAGAAGACCGGCTCGCCGGGCTCGCTCACCGTGATCAACAACAATGCGGGTAACGGCGCTGTCGGCATCGCGGCGATGATTTATGCCGGCATGGTAGCCAAGATGGTCTGTTCGTTTCCGCGCTCGTCCGATCCCAAGGCCTTCACGGACAAATATCTGGCCGGAGAGATCGGGCTCGAACTGGTGCCGCAGGGCACGCTGGCGGAGCGCATTCGCGCGGGTGGTGCCGGCATTCCCGCCTTCTACACGCCGTCGAGCTTCGGCACCGACGTCGCCGAAGGCAAGCCGGTGGCCGAATTCGAAGGGCGCAGCTATGTCCAAGAACGCTGGCTGAAAGCCGACGTGGCCCTCATCAAGGCGGAACTGGCCGACCGCAAGGGCAACCTGACCTACCGCAAGGCCGCGCGCAATTTCTCTCCGCTGATGGCGATGGCGGCGAAGACGACGATCGTGCAGGCAAGCCGCATCGTCGAGCCGGGCGAAATTGACCCCGAGCACATCGTCACACCGGGAATTTTCGTTAACCGCGTTGTCGAGGTGGCAAATCCCCAACAGGAAGAGGCCATGCTGCGCGAGGGAGCGAACTGATGACGACAAAGCTTTCCAACGCCCAGATCGCATGGAGGGCGGCGCAGGACCTGCCCGACGGCGCCTATGTCAATCTCGGCATCGGCTTTCCGGAGATGATCGCCAAGTTCAAGCCAAAGGGGCGCGAGGTCATCTATCACACCGAAAACGGCGTGCTCGATTTTGGCGAAGCGCCTCCGGCCGGTCAGGAAGACTGGGACCTCATCAATGCCGGCAAGAAGGCGATTACGCTCAACGACGGCGCATCGTTCTTCCACCACGCCGACTCGTTTGCGATGGTGCGCGGCGGCCATCTCGATGTGGCCGTGCTTGGCGCCTACGAGATTTCCGAGAACGGCGACCTCGCCAACTGGAGCACGGGACCCGGCTCGGTACCAGCCGTGGGCGGCGCGATGGACCTCGTCCACGGCGCCAAGCAGGTGTGGGTCGTCACCGACCATGTGACCAAGAAGGGCGCGCCCAAGCTGCTCAAGAAATGCCGCCTGCCGCTGACCGGTGTTGCCTGCGTGACGACGGTCTATACCAGCCTTGCCGTCGTAGACATCAGGAATGGCCGCTTCGTATTGCGCGAAAAGCTGCCAGGCATGAGCCTCGATGAACTTCAGGCCTTGACCGAGGCGGACCTGTCGGTCGAAGGCACTGTCAAAGATCTTGTCGTTCCGGAGGTGTGAGATGAGCGAAGCCTATATCTGCGATTATGTGCGTACTCCGATCGGCCGTTTCGGCGGGTCGCTTTCGTCGGTGCGCACCGACGATCTCGGCGCGGTGCCTCTCCGTGCGCTGATGGAGCGCAATGCCGGCATCGACTGGGAAGCCGTCGACGACGTGATCTATGGCTGCGCCAATCAGGCCGGCGAGGACAATCGCAACGTTGCAAGGATGGCGCTGCTGCTAGCGGGCCTGCCTCAAGCTGTGCCCGGCTCGACGGTCAACCGGCTTTGCGGATCCGGCATGGACGCGCTGACGATCTGCGCTCGTGCCATCAAAGCGGGCGAGGCGGAACTGATGATCGCCGGTGGCGTAGAATCGATGAGCCGCGCGCCCTTTGTCATGCCCAAGGCGGACACG
This sequence comes from Neoaquamicrobium sediminum, assembly GCF_040970315.1. Taxonomy (NCBI): domain Bacteria; kingdom Pseudomonadati; phylum Pseudomonadota; class Alphaproteobacteria; order Hyphomicrobiales; family Phyllobacteriaceae; genus Neoaquamicrobium; species Neoaquamicrobium sediminum. Next base: position 270,118 of record NZ_JAZHFV010000004.1, read on the forward strand.
GCATTTTCGCGCAACGCCGAAATCTACGACACCACGATCGGCTGGCGCTTCGTCAATCCGCTGATGAAGAAACAGTATGGCGTCGATTCCATGCCCGAGACGGGCGAGAACGTCGCCGAACAGTTTGGTGTCTCGCGGGCGGATCAGGACGCATTCGCCGTGCGCAGCCAGGAAAAGGCGGTGGCCGCGCAGGCCAACGGCCGGCTCGCGAAGGAGATCGTGCCTGTGACGATCCCGCAGCGCAAAGGTGACCCGGTGGTGGTGGATAAGGATGAGCATCCGCGTGCCGGCACCACGGTGGAGGCGCTGGCCAAGCTTGGGACGCCTTTCAAGAAAGAGGGCGGCACGGTGACGGCCGGCAATGCATCGGGCGTCAATGACGGGGCAGCGGCGCTGATCGTCGCCTCCGAGGCCGCCATTCGTAAGTATGGGCTTACGCCGATTGCGCGCGTGCTGGGGGGCGCGACCGCCGGTGTGGAGCCTCGCATCATGGGTATCGGCCCGGCGCCGGCGACCAAGAAGCTGTGCGCCCGCCTCGGCATCAAGCCGTCCGGTTTCGACGTGATCGAACTCAACGAAGCCTTCGCCTCCCAAGGCATAGCCGTGCTGCGCGACCTCGGTATTTCCGAGGACGCGCAGCACGTGAATCCGAACGGCGGGGCGATTGCGCTGGGCCATCCGCTCGGCATGTCGGGCGCGCGCATATCGGGTACGGCTGCGCTCGAGCTCGTAGAGCGCGGCGGGAAACTTGCGCTGGCAACGATGTGCATCGGTGTCGGACAGGGCATTGCCGTAGCTCTGGAAAAAGCCTGATAAACGAGCAGTTTAGCCGCTGAATTTGTTGGGGTCGTCGCGTTTCGCGGCGGCCCTTTTCATATCTTTTGGTGCCTTGCGGTTGACCCCGGCAACCAATCCGCGCGATCCAACAGCCCGGTATCGATTCGGTTGATGCCCACACATCATTGTGACAGTCATGGCGCAACAATTGCGCCAAGTAATGTCGCAGATTGTCTTGTCGGATGTCGTGACTTGCCCTCATTATGGCGAAAGCTGGGCACGAGCAGTGATGCCCGGATATCAGAACGACACCCCCAGAGGAGCGAGGACCATAATACATGTCAAATGAACTCGACTATTTGAGCCGCAGGGTTGCCGCCGGCAAGCTGAGCCGTCGTGACTTCCTCGGGCGTGCTGCCGCACTGGGCGTGAGCTCCGCCTTCGCCGGCTCGCTGCTTTCCAGCGCCGCGCATGCGCAGGAGCCGGTTCGTGGCGGTGTGCTCAAGGCGGGCATGCAGGGTGGCGAATCCACCAACAGCCTCGATCCCGCGTCCTGGCAGAGCCAGGTGCCCTACAAGTTCGGCCGCCAGTGGGGCGAGCAGATGGTGCAGCTATCGCCCGACGGCACCGTCGAGCCCTGCATCGCCGAGGAATGGGGGGCGTCCGATGACGCGAAGCAGTGGACCTTCAAGATCAGGCAGGGGGTCGAGTTCCACAACGGCAAGACGGTTACCGCGGAAGACGTCGTCGCCACGCTCGAGCGGCATTCCAACGAGGACTCGCAGTCCGGCGCGCTCGGCATCATGCGCGGCATCGAGGACGTCCGCGCGAGCGGCAACGAGGTCATCATCACGCTCAAGGAAGGCAATGCCGACCTTCCGTACATGCTTGACGACTACCATCTGATGATCCAGCCGAACGGCGGCAAGGACAATCCGACAGAAGGCGTCGGCACGGGTCCCTACAAGGTGGCCGTGAACGAGCCGGGCGTGCGCCATGTCGGCGAGAAGTTCGCCAACTACTGGCGCGAGGATCGCGGTTTTGCGGATCAGATCGAGATTATCGTCATCAACGATGCCACGGCCCGCACCTCGGCGCTTCAGGGCGGCCAGGTGCACATGATCAACCGCGTCGAGCCGCGCATCGTCAGCATGATCAGCCGGGTGCCCGGCGTGGAAATCCGCAACGTGGCGGGCAAGGGGCACTACGTGTTCATCGCCCACTGCAACACCGCGCCGTTCGACAACAATGACCTGCGGCTGGCGCTGAAATACGCCATCAACCGCGAGGAGATGGTCGAGAAGATTCTGCATGGCTACGGCTCGATCGGTAACGACACGCCGATCAACTCGTCCTATCCGCTGTTCTCCGACGATATCGAGCAGCGCACCTACGATCCGGACAAGGCGAAGTTCCACTTCGAGAAGTCGGGTCACGAGGGTCCCGTCCTGCTGCGGACCTCGGACGTCGCGTTCCCGGGCGCAGTCGACGCGGCGCAGCTCTACCAGCAGAGCGCTGCGGCCGCCGGCATCACCATCGACATCCGCCGCGAGCCGGGTGACGGCTACTGGTCCGAAGTTTGGAACGTCCAGCCGTTCTCGGCATCCTACTGGGGCGGCCGGCCGACGCAGGACCAGATGTTCACGACCGCCTATCTGTCGACCGCCGACTGGAACGACACCCGCTTCTTCCGCGACGATTTCGACAAGATGCTGTTCACGGCGCGCTCGGAACTCGACGAAGCCAAGCGCAAGGCGATCTACCGCGACATGAACGTCATGCTCAATGCAGAGGGCGGCGTGATCGTGCCGATGTTCAACGACTTCATTGACGCGACGTCCGAAAAGGTCGGCGGCTGGGTCAATGACGGCAACCAGGAAATGATGGGTGGTTATGCACTTTCCAAGTGCTGGCTGATGGCCTGACCGGGGGCAGGCACATGGGGTCACCCATTCTCAAACTCATTGCCCAGCGCATCGCGCTGGGCATCCTTCTCCTCTTGGCAGTTTCCGTCCTGATCTTTGCCGGAACGCAGATCCTGCCGGGCGATGTGGCGCAGGCCATTCTCGGCCAGTCAGCCACGCCGGAAGCGCTCGCCAACCTGCGCGAAGAGCTCGGGCTGAACCAGCCGGCAATCGTGCGCTATTTCCAGTGGCTGGGTGGTGTGGTGACCGGCGACTTCGGTACGGCCATGACCAGTCGCCAGGATATCGCCACGGCGATCGGTGGACGGCTGTGGAACACGCTGTTCCTTGCCTTCTGGGCTGCGGCCGTTTCGGTGCCGCTGGCCATCATTCTCGGCCTGCTCGCGGTGCGGTATCGCAACGGGCCTGTCGACAAGGCGATCTCCGGCTTTGCGCTGGCTTCGACCTCGCTGCCGGAATTCTTCGTCGGCTACCTGCTGGTCTTCTTCTTCGCGGTGAAGCTGCAGTGGTTTCCTGGCATTTCGACCGTCTATGATGGCATGCCCTTCCTGGAAAGGATGAAAGCAATCGCGCTTCCGGCAACCGCGCTTACCCTCGTCGTTCTCGCGCACATGATGCGCATGACGCGTGCGGCGATCCTCAACGTCATGCAGTCGGCCTATATCGAAACGGCGGAACTGAAGGGGCTGTCGCAGCTCGACATCATTCGTCGCCACGCATTCCCGAACGCGATCGCGCCGATTGTGAACGTGGTGATGCTCAATCTGGCGTTTCTCGTCGTCGGCGTCGTCGTGATCGAAGTGATCTTCGTCTATCCGGGCATGGGTCAATATCTGGTCGATCACGTCACCAAGCGCGACGTGCCGGTGGTTCAGGCCGTCGGGCTGATCTTCGCGGCCGTCTATATCGGGCTCAACATCATCGCCGACATCGCGGCCATCGTGGCCAATCCGCGCCTGCGGCATCCGAAGTGAGCGGGGGCGGACATGTTTGATCTCAAAAATATCACGCCGAGCGCATGGGTCGGCCTCATAGTCACCGGCCTCTTCGTCTTCTCGGCGATTTTCGCGCCGTGGATCGCGCCTTACGGCAAGGCGCAGATCGTCGGCGGCGTGTGGGAGCCGATGTCGTCGCAATACTGGCTCGGCACCGACAATCTCGGTCGCGACCTGCTTTCGCGGATGATCTACGGCGCGCGCACCACGGTGTTCATTGCGGCCATGGCGACAGCGCTGTCGTTTTCGCTGGGTGCCATCCTCGGTTTTGCGGCGGCAGTGACAGGCGGCTGGTTCGATACGATCATGTCGCGTCTGGTGGATCTTCTGATGGCGATCCCCACGCTGATCTTCGGTCTCGTCGTGCTTTCGGTGCTGCCGTCGACGGTTCTGACACTGATCCTCGTCATGGGCATTCTCGACTCTACACGCGTCTACCGCCTGTCGCGCGCCGTTGCCGTCGACATCAACGTGATGGACTACGTCGAGGCAGCGAAGCTGCGCGGCGAGGGCATGGGCTGGATCATCTTCCGGGAGATCCTGCCGAATGCGCTCTCGCCGCTGGTCTCCGAACTCGGCTTGCGCTTCATCTACGCGGTGCTGTTCCTGTCGGCGTTGTCCTTCCTCGGTCTCGGCGTTCAGCCGCCGGAAGCCGACTGGGGCGGCATGGTGAAGGAAAACAAGGAGGGCATCGTGTTCGGCATTCCCGCCGCGCTGATCCCGGCGGCTGCGATCGCCGCGCTCGCCATCTCCGTCAACCTCGTCGCCGACTGGGTGCTCAACCGCACGACGAGCCTCAAGGGAGGCCGTGGATAATGGCCAAGGCAGCGGTGAAGAAACAGCACGACGGCAAGCTTCTCGAAATTCGCGATCTGAAGATCGAGGCGACCGTCTATCCGCCCGGCGAGGATCCCAAGGACGTGACCATCGTGCACGGCGTCTCCCTGACGCTGGAGCGTGGCAAGGTACTGGGGCTGATCGGCGAGTCCGGTGCTGGCAAGTCGACCATCGGGCTGTCGTCCATGGCCTATGGCCGCGGCGGCGTGCGGATCACGGGTGGCGAGGTCGTGCTCAATGGGCGCGACATCCTCAAGGCCGGCAAAGGCGGCATCCGCAAGATACGCGGGCGCGAGGTCTGCTATGTGGCGCAGTCCGCCGCAGCCGCGTTCAATCCGGCGCACAAGCTGATGGACCAGGTGGTCGAGGCGACCGTGGAACATGGGACGGCGACGCGGGCGGAGGCCGAGAAGCGCGCCCGTGCGCTGTTCCGGAAGCTCAGCCTGCCCGACCCGGACAATATCGGCAATCGCTATCCGCACCAGGTTTCCGGCGGCCAGCTCCAGCGCGTGATGACCGCCATGGCGCTGTGTTCGGAACCCGATCTCATCGTCTTCGACGAACCGACGACCGCGCTTGACGTGACGACGCAGATCGACGTTCTGGCAGCGATCAAGGACGCGATCCGCGATACCGGCGTGGCGGCGCTCTATATCACGCACGATCTTGCCGTGGTTGCGCAGGTCGCCGACCAGATCATGGTGCTGCGCCACGGCAAGCTGGTCGAATGGGGCGATACGCGCCAGATCATCAAGGAGCCGCGGCAGGAATATACCAACAAGCTGGTGTCGGTGCACGAGATCGAACATCAGGAGAAGACGCCGAGCGCCAGCCCGGTACTTTCGGTGCAGAACGTGACGGCGAGCTATGGCGGCGGGATGGACGTTCTCAAGAACGTTTCGGTCGACATCCACCCCGGCCAGACGCTGGCGGTGGTCGGCGAGTCCGGCTCCGGCAAGTCGACGCTGGCGCGTGCCATCACCGGGCTGCTGCCTCCGAAGAACGGGTCGATCACGTTCAACGGGCGCACGCTTTCCAACGCGCTGCGCGAGCGCACCCGCGACGACCTGCGCGAACTCCAGATGATCTACCAGATGGCGGACGTGGCGATGAACCCGCGCCAGACCGTGGCGACGATCATCGGCAGGCCACTGGAATTCTACTTCAACATGCGGGGCAGGGAGCGAGACGCGGCGGTGGCCGAACTGCTCGACAAGATCGAGATGGGCAAGGGGTTCGCCGACCGCTATCCGGCCGAACTGTCGGGCGGGCAGAAGCAGCGTGTCTGCATCGCCCGCGCGCTCGCCGCCAAGCCGAAGCTGATCATCTGCGACGAGGTGACCAGCGCGCTCGACCCGCTGGTGGCGCACGGCATCTTGCGGCTGTTGCTCGACCTGCAGGCCGAGGAGGACGTCGCGTACCTGTTCATCACTCACGATCTGGCGACGGTGAAGTCGATCGCCGATTCCATCGCGGTGATGTATCGCGGTGAGGTCGTGCGCTACGGCTCGAAGAGCGAGGTGCTGGCACCGCCGTTCGACGATTATACCGACCTCCTGCTCTCCTCGGTGCCCGAGATGGAAATCGGCTGGCTGGAGAAGGCGATCGGCGGCCGGCGTATGGCGAGCGCGGGCAACTAGCCTGCGCGCATGCGACTCGGTGCCTTGCCGAAGGCTGCCGAAAACGCGCGGCTGAATGCGGCCGCGCTCGAGAAGCCGGTTCGCGCGGCAATGTCGGTCATGGGCTCGGATGTATCGAGCACGAGGCGCCGGGCCGCGTTGAGGCGCAGCCGCAGATAGTAGGCGCCAGGCGTCTCGCCGACAGCGGTTGCGAAAACCTTCTCCAGCGTTCGCGCTGTGACGCCTGCGCGCCTAGCTATGGCTGCCACGGTCAACGGACGCTCGACATGGGCCTCCATCAGCCGTATCGCCTGCGCCAGCCGCGGATCGTAGCCGTCTAGGCGGCCCAGCGAAACCAGCGGCTGCGCGTCGGTCGCAGCGCGGGCCTGATCGTAGATGAAGACGCTTGCCACATCGAGCGCCACCGCCATGCCGAGGCGCGTGCGGATGAGATGCAGCATCAGGTCGAAAACGGGCGAGGCGCCGCCGGCGGTGAAGACGGGACCGTCGATGACGTAGCGGTCGGGCCGCACATCGCATTCGGGAAAAGCGACCGCGAAATCTTCCAGGTCTTCCCAATGCGTGGTGGCGGCGCGACCCTGCAGCAGGCCGGCGCGACCGAGCAGCCATGTGCCTGCCTCAACCCCGCCGATTGCACGCGCGGCGCCTGCGGCGCGTCGGAGGGCGGCCACGAGCGTGGAGCTGGCCTGAAAGCGGGCACCGAAACCCCCGATGACCACGATAACATCAGAATTGGCGGCAGGGTCTAAACGGCCTTCGACGGCGACCGGCAAGCCGGCGGTGGTGACCGGCGCTCCGCCATCGGCCGAGACGATCGACCAGTCGAACAGCCTCGCGCCCGCGATGCGGTTGGCTGCGCGAAGCGGGTCGATGGCGGATGCGAGGCACATGATCGACGAACCCGTAAAGATCAGGAACGTCAGTTTCAGCGGGCGCGTGTCCGGTTGAAAGATCGTTTGCGGTTCGTTTTTCATCAATCTTACTTCGTAAATTGTGAAGCGGTTCGATGCAAGTCGGGCATTCTGTGGAGAAACGAAAAGGGAGGCTCAAATGCCGCTGGCAATGAACCGCGACGTCTTCATTACCTGCGCCGTGACCGGCTCGGGTGGCACGCAGGACCGCAGTCCGCATGTGCCGCGATCGCCGAAGCAGATTGCCGATGCTGCAATCGATGCCGCGAAGGCGGGTGCCGCAATCGTGCACTGCCACGTACGCGATCCCGAGACCGGCGCTCCGCGGCGCGACATCGCGCTCTACCGCGAGGTGACGGAGCGCATCCGGGACGCCGAGGTCGATGTCGTTCTCAACCTCACCGCCGGCATGGGTGGCGACATGGTTTTCGGCTCGACAGAGCAGCCGCTGCCGCTAAAGCCGGGCGGTACAGACATGGCCGGCGCTTCGGAGCGCGTGGAACATGTGCGCCAGTGCCTGCCTGAAATCTGCACGCTTGATTGCGGCACGATGAACTTCGCCGAAGCGGACTATGTGATGACGAACACGCCCGGCATGCTGCGCGCCATGGGCGGCATGATGACGGAGATGGGCGTCAAGCCAGAGATCGAGGCGTTCGACACGGGCCACCTCTGGTTCGCCAAGCAGCTTGTCGAGGAAGGCGTGCTCGAGCCCGATGCGCTGGTGCAGCTTTGCATGGGTGTGCCGTGGGGCGCGCCGGACGACCTCAACACCTTCATGGCTATGGTGAACAACGTTCCGAAGGAATGGACCTTCTCGGCATTTGCGCTCGGCCGTCACCAGATGGCCTATGTAGCCGCCGCCGTGCTGGCCGGCGGCAATGTGCGCGTGGGGCTTGAGGACAATCTCTGGCTCGACAAGGGCGTGCTTGCGACCAATGCGCAGCTTGTAGAGCGTGCCGTGACCATCGTCGAGACTATGGGCGCACGGGTGATCGGACCTCAGGAAGTGCGGGAGAAGCTGAACCTCACCAAGCGGGCGCCGGTTGCCGCCTGATGGTTCGTTGGATGCTCGGAGCGATGAAATGACCATCAACAAGGCAGCATGTATCGGCGGCGGTGTGATCGGCGCGGGCTGGGTGGCCCGGCTGGCGCTCAATGGCATCGACGTCGCCATCTACGATCCCGATCCGGAAGCCGACCGCAAAGTGGGCGAGGTGTTGAAAGGCGCGCGCCGGGCTTACAGGAAGATGCTGCCCGACGGGCTTCCGAAGGAAGGCAGGATCACCTACGCCAAGACGATCGCGGAGGCGGTCGCCGATGCCGATCTGGTGCAGGAAAGCGTGCCGGAGCGGCTGGAGCTGAAACACAGGGTGCTGGCCGAAATCGACGCGCATGCGCCGTCATCGGCGATTGTCGGGTCGTCCACCTCGGGCATCAAGCCGACCGATATGGCGGTTGCGATGAAGCAGCACCCCGAGCGGCTGGTCGTAGCGCACCCGTTCAATCCGGTCTATCTGCTGCCGCTGGTCGAGATTGTCGGCGGCGAGCAGACCTGGCCGGAGGCCATCGAGCTCGCGCGCGAACACTATGCCGGGATCGGCATGAAGCCGGTGGTCATCCGCAAGGAGATCGAGGCCTTTGTTGGCGACCGGCTGCTGGAGGCGATGTGGCGCGAGGCGCTCTGGCTCATCAAGGACGGCATCTGCACCGTCGAGGAGCTGGACGACATCATGCGTTATTCGTTCGGGCTCCGCTGGGCGCAGATGGGCATGTTCCAGGTCTATCGCATCGCCGGCGGCGAGGCCGGCATGCGCCACTTCATGGCACAGTTCGGACCGTGCCTCTCCTGGCCGTGGACGAAGCTGATGGATGTGCCGGAATTCAACGACGAGTTGGTCGACCTGATTGCAACTCAGTCGGACGATCAGTCAGACCACTGGTCGATCCGCGAGCTCGAAAAGATTCGCGATGATAATCTAGTCGCGATCATGGAAGCGCTCGGCAAGCAGAACAAGGGCAAGGGCTGGGGCGCCGGCGAACTGCACAACGACTATACGAAGAAGCTGTCGAAGCTGGCGCGCAAGCCGAAGGCTTCGAAGGCGGCCGAGAAGGCCCGGGCCACGAAGCCCAAAAAGGCCGACAAGGCGAAGAAGAAGTGAAGCCATGAATTTCGACCTCACCGAGGAACAACGCGCGATCGTCGAGACGACGCGCGCCTTCGTGGAAAACGAGCTCTATCCGCATGAAGCCGAGGTTGAGCGCACCGGCGTGCTGCGGCGCGATCTGATCGAGGAGATCAAGGAAAAGGCCATTGCTGCCGGCCTCTACGCCGCGAACATGCCTGAGGAGGTCGGCGGTGCCGGGCTCGACACGCTGACATGGCTGCTCTACGAGAAGGAGCTGGGCCGGGCCAACTATGCGCTGCACTGGACCTGCGTGGCGCGGCCGTCGAACATCCTGCTCGCCGGCACGCCCGAGCAGCGGGAAAAATACCTCTATCCATGCTTGCGCGGCGAGACCTGGGACTGTCTCGCCATGACGGAGCCCGGCGCGGGTTCCGACCTGCGGGGCATGAAGGCCACGGCCCGGCAGGATGGCGACGACTGGGTGCTCAACGGCACCAAGCATTTCATCTCCCATGCCGACATCGCCGGCTTTGCCATCGTGTTCATGGCGACCGGCGAGGAAGACACGCCTCGCGGCAAGCGCAAGAAGATCACGGCGTTCTTCGTCGACAAGGGCACGCCCGGCTTCACCGTGCGGGACGGCTACCGCAACGTCTCGCATCGCGGCTATACCAATGCGGTGCTTGAGTTCGATGACTGCCGGCTGCCCGCGACCCAGGTGCTCGGTGAGGTGCACAAGGGTTTCGAGGTCGCGAATTCATGGCTTGGCGCAACGCGATTGCAGGTGGCGGCGACCTGTCTCGGCCGCGCCGAGCGTGCGCTTGGTCACGCCATCGACTATGCAGCGCAGCGCCAGCAATTCGGCCAGCAGATCGGCAAGTTCCAGGGCGTCTCCTTCAAGCTCGCCGACATGGCGATGGAGCTGAAGGCGGCGAACCTGCTGACCTTCGAGGCAGGCTGGAAATACGATGCAGGTACCGTGACCGATCAGGACATGGCCATGGCCAAGCTGAAGGCCACGGAGATGCTGGCATTCGTCGCCGACGAGGCGATTCAGATTCATGGCGGCATGGGCCTTATGGACGAGCTGCCACTGGAGCGCATCTGGCGCGATGCGCGTGTTGAACGTATCTGGGAAGGTACGAGCGAAATCCAGCGGCACATCATTTCGCGGGCGCTGCTGCGCGAAGCGGGAGGATAAAGACGGAATGGCCCGAGGCGGCATCAGGGAGAGCGACCTTTATCTGCCCGTCAAGCGCCTGCTCGAAGGGCAGGGCTATACGGTGAAGGGGGAGGTCGGAGCCGCCGATGTGGTCGCCATGCGCGACGGTGAGGAACCGGTCGTCGTCGAGCTCAAGGCGGGATTCTCCCTTTCGCTGTTCCATCAGGCGATTGAGCGGCAGGCGATTACGGATGTCGTCTATATCGCCGTACCGCGCGGGTCCGGACGCCCGTTTCTGAAGGCGTTAGCGGATAACCGGAAACTGTGCCGCCGGCTGGGGCTGGGCCTTATCACCGTGCGTCTGCAGGATGAGTTCGTCGAGGTCCATTGCGATCCCGAACCTTACAGGCCGCGCCAGTCGAAACCACGCAAGGCGCGCCTGCTGCGGGAGTTCGCGCGGCTCGTTGGTGACCCCAACACCGGCGGTATGACACGTCGCAATCTCGTGACCGCCTACCGGCAGGAGGCGCTGTTGTGCCTCGCGTTGCTCGATCGCCTGGGGCCGACGAAGGCGGCGTTAGTCGCGCAGGTGACGGGCATCGTCCATGCGCGACGGCTGATGGCGGATAATCACTACGGATGGTTCGAGCGCGTCCAGACCGGGATCTATGCACTGAGCCCGAACGGAACCACCGCGCTGGACGCCTATGCGGTGGAGATCGAGCGCCTTTCCTCGAAATTGCCGGAAGCCGGACAATCGGAGGCGAAAGGGGCGGCATGACAGGGACTGGAAGACGAGACCTGTCGCGTCTTCTGCGGCCGCGTTCGATCGCAGTGGTCGGCGGCGGCTTCTTTGGCACCAATGTCGTGCGCGAGTGCCGAAAGATGGACTTTGCCGGCGCGATATGGCCGGTCCATCCTTTCAAGGACGAGGTTGGCGGCATCGCAGCCTATCGATCGATTGCCGATCTGCCGGACGCCCCCGATGCGGCCTTCATCGGCGTCAATCGCTTTCTGACGGTGGAGGTGGTGGGGGAACTCGCCAGCCGCGGCGCTGGCGGTGCGGTCTGCTTCGCGTCGGGCTTCAAGGAATCGGCGAACGACGCCGATGGCGCGCGGCTACATGTCGAGCTTCTGGATGCAGCCGGCGCCATGCCGGTGATCGGGCCCAATTGCTACGGGCTCATCAACTACGTCGACGGTGCGCCCTTGTGGCCGGACCAGCATGGCGGGTACCGGCTCGAAGAAGGCGAGCGTGGCGTCGCGATCATCACCCAGTCTTCCAACATCGCCATCAACATGACGATGCAGCGGCGCGGGCTGCCCATCGCCTATCTGATGACGGCGGGAAACCAGGCGCAGACCGGCCTGTCCGAAATTGCACTGGGCCTCATCGAGGACGACAGGGTTTCGGCGCTCGGCCTTCACATCGAAGGCTTCGATTCAGTTGCCGGTTTCGAGGAACTCGCGGCCCGAGCGCGCGAACTCAGCAAGCCCATCGTGGCGATGAAGGTGGGCCGGTCGGAACAGGCAAGGGCGGCGACGGTGTCACACACGGCATCTCTTGCGGGGTCGGATGCCGCGTCCGAGGCCTTTCTGAAACGGCTCGGGGTCGCGCGGGTCGACACGATCCCGTCCTTCCTGGAAACACTGAAACTTCTGCATGCGGCAGGTCCGCTTGCCGGTCCCCGCCTCTCGTCCATGAGTTGCTCGGGCGGCGAAGCCTCGGTCATGGCAGATGCCGCACATGGCCGTGCCATCTCGTTTCCGCCGTTGTCGGCTGCGCATAAAGATGCAGTCGGCTCCACGCTGGGGCCGCTGGTGGCGATCGCCAATCCGCTCGACTATCACACCTTCATCTGGAACGACGAACCCGCGATGTCGGCGGCATTCACCGCTTTCGTGGCCGGTGGATTCGATCTCAACATGCTGGTTCTCGACTTTCCGCGCGGCGACCGCTGCTCGGACACGGACTGGTGGCCGACGGTCAACGCATTCGAGGCGGCGCTGAAGGCCAACGGCGCAACGGGCGCCATCGTTGCCTCGTTGCCGGAAAACCTGCCGGAAGACTACTGCGCAGGGCTGCTCGCGCGCGGCATCGTTCCGCTTTGTGGCATCGCCGAAGCGCTGGACGCGGCGGAGGCTGCCGCGTTCATCGGGGAGGCATGGCGGCGGCCTGCGCCTTCGCCTGTTGGGGGTGGGCGATTGCACATCGACATACCTGCGCCCGCGACCACGCAGGCCATTTGTCATACTCACCGGGCGAGGGTTGGCAGTGTTGAACCGAAGGTTGCGTCGTCTCAGTTGGTAACGCCTGCCGGATCACAGCCAGACGAAGCCGCTGCCAAGGCGATGCTTGCCGCGCGAGGACTGCCGGTGCCGGCAGGGCGGGTGGCCACGATGGTGCAGGATGCCGCCGCGGCCGCCGAAGAAATAGGCTATCCGGTTGCGGTGAAGGCTCTAGGGCTTGCGCACAAGAGCGAACATGGCGCGGTGCGGCTCAACCTGAACGACTCCGGCTCGGTGCAGACGGTTGCAGCCGATCTGCTCCGTCATTCAGGCCAGGTCTATGTCGAGCGTATGATTGCCGGCGGTGTCGGCGAGCTGATCGTCGGCGTAACGCGTGACCCGCTTTTCGGTCCGGTGATGACCGTGGGTACTGGCGGATTGTTGGTGGAGTTGCTGAAGGATTCGGTGACGCTGCTGCTGCCGGCCTCGCGCTTGGAGATCGAGCAGGCGCTGCGCGGCCTGAAACTTTTCCCGTTGCTCGACGGCTATCGCGGGCGGCCGAAGGCGGATTTGGGCGCGGCCGTGGATGCGATCGTCGGGATCGCTGCATTCGTGATCGACAATGCTGCGAATATCGAGGAACTGGAAATCAACCCGCTGATCGTATGCGTCGAGGGTGAAGGCGCGTGGATCGCCGACGCTTTGCTGGTGACAAGGGAGTAGATCAATGAGCGATGTGGTGAAGACCCGCCGGGACGGCGCGATCCTTGAGGTTACGCTGGATCGGCCCAAGGCGAACGCGATCGATCTGGCCACCAGCCGGTTGATGGGCGAGACCTTCAAGGCTTTTCGCGATGATCCCGCGCTGCGTGTCGCGATCGTCAAGACCGCTGGCGACAAGTTCTTCTCGGCGGGATGGGACCTCAAGGCCGCGGCATCAGGCGATGCGGTGGACGGCGACTACGGCGTGGGTGGGTTCGGCGGCCTGCAGGAACTGCGCGACCTCAACAAGCCGGTGATCGCCTGCGTGCACGGTATGGCTGTCGGCGGCGGCTTCGAATTGGCCCTGGGGTGCGACCTGATCTACGCGTCGGAAACGTCGTCCTTTGCCCTTCCCGAAATCCGCGCCGGCACGCTTGCGGACGCGGCTACCGTGAAGCTGCCAAAGCGCATTCCCTATCACGTGGCCATGGACCTGTTGCTGACCGGGCGGTGGATGGATGTGCTCGAAGCGCATCGATGGGGGCTGGTCAACGAGGTCCATCCGGCCGACCAGCTTGAGGAACGCGTTTGGGATGTGGCGCGGCTGCTTGCTTCCGGTCCGCCGCTGGTGTTTGCCTCGATCAAGGAGGTGGCGAGGGCCGCCGAGGCGCTGACGTTCCAGGATGCCATGAACCGCATCACCAAGCGCCAGTTCCGCACTGTCGACGAACTCTACGATTCGGAGGACGGAATGGAAGGTTTCCGCGCCTTCGCGGAAAAGCGCGAACCCGTCTGGAAGGGAAGGTAAGTGGCTGCCTACGACAAGCTGATAGATGCGGAAACGCGCGCGTTCATCGAACGAACGAACAGCTTCTATCCGCCGGATACGATCGACTACGGCATTGCAGAACAGCGCGCCATCTACGACCGGATGTGCAGGGCGTTCTTCACCGGCTATCCCGACGGCGTCAGCGCCGAGACCACGGGCATCGAGGCTGAAGGGCGCACGATTCCGGTGCGGATCTACAATCGGAGCGAGCCGGACGATGCGGCGGTCGTGCTCTACTTCCACGGCGGCGGCTTCATCCTCGGTGGACTGGAGAGCCATGACGACGTTTGCGCCGAGTTGTGCGAACGAACAGGCTATTCCGTGGTGTCGGTCGACTATCGTCTATCGCCGGAATATGTGCATCCGGCAGCATTCGAGGACGCGGTGGCGGCGTTCGGGTGGGTGTCGGCAAGGTTCGACCGGCCCGTCGTGCTGGCTGGTGATTCCGCCGGCGGCAATCTTGCAGCCGCCGTGGCCCATGCAAGCAGGCGAGGCCCGAGCCGGCCTGTCGGTCAGGTGCTGATCTATCCGGGGCTTGGCGGCGACCCGACGCAAGGGTCCTATGTCGGCCATGCCGACGCGCCGATGCTGAGTGCGCGCGACGTCGCCTTCTATTCCAGGAAAAGGGCGGCGGGACGGGACGTCTCGGCCGATCCCAGTTTCGCGCCTTTGGCCGATAGCGATTTTTCCGATCTGCCACCGACGGTCTCCATCACCGCGCAATGCGATCCGCTGTCTTCCGATGGCGAGAGCTATCGCGATCGTATCCTTGCGGCGGGTGGCAAGGCGGCCTGGTCGGAAGAGGCCGGCCTGGTTCATGGCTACCTGCGGGCGCGCCACAGCGTCACGCGCGCGAAGGAGAGCTTTGGCCGCATCGTCGAGGCAGTGAGGGCGCTCGGCAAAGGCGAGTGGCCTTACTGAGTTTCAGACGAGATTTCGCGGAATGGTTTCGTCGAAATCACGTTCGAAAACCAGCTTGTCCACCTCATAAGCCTCGATGCGTGCTGTCAGCCGGAAGGTCTCGGCTGTCGACGTCATGGTGGTGAAGGTTTCGGTTCGGACCGACCAGTCGTCGCGCGCATAGGTCTGCGTCCAGTGCGTCTTGCCATGTGCCGAAAGTGGATCGTCCGGTCGAATGGTCCAACGTTCGCGAGCGACCTCGCCGTGCATCAAGCCGTGGTCGAGGTCGCGGGCTTCGCCGAAATCGTCGTGGATGACGAGGCTGACGGCGCTGGTGTCCGGATCGCGCTCGATGGTTCGGCTGTTTGACGATTTTCGCAGTGTCTCGATGCGCCAGGGGGAGGCGCCTTCGGGTTTCTCGAAAGTCCATTCCGGCTCGCTGCCCGACTGACGGGTCGGGAGCTCGAGCGTTGCATCGTGCAGCGTCAATGTGACGGGTTCCGGCGCTGGCCAGACGAGCGGCCAGTAGGCCGACGACACGGCCACCCGAAGCGTGTGCCCGGCCGGTACGCGGTAGGCGATGTCGTCGAGCTTCAGGGCGACAGTCATCTCCTCGCCGGGCACGACGGGCTCGGGAAACTCGTGCCCATTGCGGTGGGTGAGGTTGAGCACGCCATAGGTCATGCGCGTCGAGGCTCCGTCGGGATGCACGTCGCAAAGCCTGACCGCGACCATCGCCGCTCGCCGGTCTGCGGAAAGCCTCAGCGTGACGACGGGTGTTCCGACGATCTCCGTATCTTCGGTGATCTTTGCGTCCAGGCAGAAGGATTTCGCGTCGTCCTCGCGCTGGTCGCCCGGCAGTTCCGGACCAAGCCAGATGGCGCAATATTCGCCGCCTGAAAGGCCGGTATCCTGTGGCGAGGCGATGGCGGTGGGGAGCGGGGCTTGTGGGTGCAGTTCGACACCGGCACGGAACGACCGTTTGTCCAATGACGCGGACGGCCAGGTCTGTTCCGCAATCCAGCGGCCAGGCCTTTCCTCGTACCAATCGCGCGGCGGCACGGAGTCCATCATGTAAAGCCGCATGGCAGGATCGTTCTCGACGCCCGTGTGGATGTTCTTCAGCCAGCGATCCCACCAGCGCAGCGCTTCCTGCAGGAAGCCGATCGCGGGCGCCGGGACCGCGAAATGCGGATATTTGTGGATCCACGGACCGACGATGCCTTTCGCGGGCGCATTGCGAATGCCGGAAACCAGTCGCGAGACGGCATTCTTGTAGGCGTCACCCCAGCCGCCGACCGCCAGTGTCGCGGCGCGGATCGCGGAGAAATCCTCGCAGACCGATCCGCGTTTCCAGTAGGCGTCGCGGGTCTGATGTCTGAGCCAGATCGCAGACAGGAAGGGTTCGTTCTCCAGCCGGTCGAGCCACATCGCGCGCCAGCGGTCGCCGACAAGCGCGGGGTCCGGCGGGCGTGACGAGTAGGAGAGCATGGTCGCGCCCCAGCCCATGTTCTCGTTGAGGAGCAGGCCCCCCTTGTAGTGGATATCGTCGGCGTAGCGGTCGTCGGTCGAGCACAGTGTGATGATCGCCTTCAGCGCGGGCGGCTGTTTTGCCGCCACCTGCAGTGCGTTGAAGCCGCCCCATGAGATGCCCATCATGCCGACATTGCCATTGCACCAGGGCTGTGCGGCGGCCCATGCGATCACGTCGCAGGCGTCCTGAAGCTCCTGCTCGGTATATTCGTCCGCCATCAGGCCTTCGGAATCGCCGTTGCCGCGCATGTCGACGCGGATACAAGCATAGCCGTGGCCGGCCAAATAGGGATGCGTGAGGCTGTCGCGCGCGGTCGTGCCGTCGCGCTTGCGATAGGGCAGGTGCTCGAGGATGACCGGCACGGGATCGTCCTCGGCATCCTCCGGCATCCAGACGCGCGCCGACAGGCGGCAGCCATCCGGCATGACGATGCCGAGATCGGGTTGCTCGACGACGTTGCGTGGGAAGGTGGTGACGGTTTTCATGCAGGCATGACGCACGGAAACGAACAGAAGTTCAATGCTTCAGCACGCCAGGACAAAGTCGTCCACGTCATTCCGCGAGACGGATCTCCCACGGCTCGTCGAAAAAGTGCTCATCGAGATTGGTGCCATCACCGCCTCGGTCGACCACCAGGAAATCCTGGCTTTCGCCGATCGGTGTCAGAATGCCGTGCCACAGGTTGCGGGGATAGTTCACGCCCTGTCCTGGCCGGGTGACGAAGGCCTGCGGCTCGGCCGGTCCTTCGGGACCGTCGTGGCAGACGACGACCAGAAACGGGGCAGGCGACAAAGGCATGAAGGCTTGGCTGCCGAAGGGGTGGCGTTCGACCATCGTCAGTTTCAGCGGAAACTCGTAGGGCTGGCCGCGAAAGATCGAGAGCTGGACGCTGGCGTTGGGGCCTTCTGCCTGGGCTCGGGCAAGCCCGTGATAGCGTTCGCACTTGCCGTTGTTGATGGGGAAGTGGTTGTCCCAGTCGGTGTCGAGCACGTCGCCGAATTCGGCGAAGGCGTCGCGCGTGAGGGGGCGGGCGGTGACGATGCGGCTCATCGGAATGCCAGTTTCGCGTGTCGGTTGACGTCCTTGTAGAGCAGGTAGCGGAACTTGCCCGGACCGCCAGCATAACACGCCTGCGGGCAGAAGGCGCGCAGCCACATATAGTCGCCCGCCTCGACCTCGACCCAGTCCTGATTGAGCTTGTAGACGGCCTTGCCCTCCAGCACGTACAGGCCATGCTCCATCACATGCGTTTCCTCGAACGGGATGAGCCCGCCGGGTTCGAAGGTGACGATGGTGACGTGCATGTCGTGACGCAGGTCCGACGGGTCGACGAAACGGGTCGTCGCCCAGGTTCCGTTTGTGTCCGGCATCGGCGCTGGCGCGATGTCGCTCTCGTTGAGAAACAGCGGATCGGGCACGTCGAGACCGTCGACGAAGTCGTAGGCCTTCCTTATCCAGTGGAAGCGGGCGGTCTCGCTGCCTTCATTCCTCAGGGTCCAGCCGCTGGCGGGCGGCAGATAGGCATAGCCACCGGGCGTGAGGACGTGCGTCTGCCCGTCCAGCATCACCGTGATTTCTCCCTCAGCGACAAACAGAACGCCTTCGGCGTCAGCCTCCGGTTCGGGGCGATCGCTGCCGCCGCCGGGCGCGACCTCCATGATGTATTGCGAGAACGTCTCGGCGAAGCCAGACAGCGGGCGAGACAATATCCAGACGCGCGTTTCGTCCCAGAAAGGCAGGCAGCTTGTGACGATGTCGCTCATCACGCCTTTTGGGATGACGGCATAGGCATCGGTGAAGACCGCGCGGCCGGTGTGCAGTTGCGTTTGCGGGGGCAAGCCCCCATGCGGCGCGTAATAGGTGCGGCCTGTCATCTGGCGTTGTCCTCAGGCGGGCAGGAGATCGTCGAGCCGCAGGCGAGCGATGCGCTCGACCTGACGGCACGCTGTCGCGAATTCTGTCTCGCGGTCGTTTTCGATGCGGGTGCGGAAGGCGTCCAGGATTGTCGCCTTGGTGTTGTCCTTAACGGCGATGATGAAGGGAAAGCCGAATTTCTGCGTATAGGCCGTGTTGAGATGCGTGAAGGTCTCGCGCTCCGCATCGGTCAGCGCATCGAGCCCGGCAGAGGCCTGCTCGGCTGAGGATTCCGCCGTCAGGCGTCGGGCCTGGGCGAGCTTTCCGGCAAGGTCCGGGTGAGCGGTCAGCACGGCCAGCCGCTCGTTCTCGCTTGCGGAGCGGAACACGCGCGCCAGCGCGTTATGCAGGCCGCCGGCCGAATCGTGCGCCGGCCCGAGCTCCAGCTCGTAGGCTCGTTCGGCGATCCAGGGCGAGTGCTCGAAGATGCCGCCGAAGCGCTGCACGAACTCGTCTCGGCCCATGCGGCTGGGCCGAAATGCCTGCGGCGCGTATGGATGATGCGCGCGCCAGTGGGCGGCGATCTCGCCGCGTGTCGGCAGCCAGACCTTGTCGTGGTTTTTGACGTAGTCGATGAAGCGCTTGAGGGCTGCTGCGCGGCCGGGGCGTCCGACGAGCCGGCAATGCAGGCCTATACTCATCATGCCGCCGCCCCCGCTGCCGCCTTCCTCATAGAGCGTATCGAAGGCGTCTTTCAAATACGCATAGAACTGGTCGCCCGAGTTGAACCCTTGTGCGGTGGCGAAGCGCATGTCGTTGGCGTCGAGCGTGTACGGGATGACGAGCTGCGGGGGGATGGCATTGCCGTGGCCGTCATGGTCGAGCCAGTAGGGCAGGTCATCGTCATAGGTGTCGGAAATCCAGTCGAAGCCGCCTTCGGCAGCGGCCAGCCGCACCGAATTGACCGACGTGCGGCCGAGATACAGGCCGCGTGGACGCTCGCCGACCACTTCCGTGTGCAGCCGGATCGCTTCCTCCAGATCGGCCCGCTCGGCGGCCTCGTCATGGTCGCGGTAGTCGATCCAGCGCAGGCCATGGCTGGCGATTTCCCAGCCGGCTTCCTGCATGGCGGCGACCTGATCGGGCGAGCGCGCCAGCGCTGTCGCTACCCCGTATACTGTGACCGGCACCTCTGCCTGCGTGAACATGCGATGGAGCCGCCAGAAGCCGGCGCGCGCGCCGTATTCGTAGATCGATTCCATATTCCAATGGCGTTTGCCCGGCCATGGCGCGGCACCGACGACCTCGGACAGGAACGCCTCGGATGCGGCGTCGCCATGGAGGATGCAGTTTTCGCCGCCTTCCTCGTAGTTGACGACGAACTGAACCGCGACATGCGCGCCGCCGGGCCATCGGGGGTCGGGTGCGTTGCGCCCGTATCCGCGCATGTCTCTGGGATAACGCATTCGGTCTCTGCCTTCCGTTTCTGCCGAGGATAATTGAAAAAGGGGATGCTATTCCCCTTCGAAAATTTGAAAGAGTTTTTTGTAGCGCTCCGGCTCGGACTATCCCCTATGATGCAATAGGCTGTCGAGGTTTGGACGAAAACGACGGCCGGTCAACGGCAAAGAGGAGGCACGATGGCTGACAATGCCGGCGGGAAACTGACCACGCATGTGCTGGATACCGCCTCTGGCCGGCCGGCAGCGGGATTGAAGATCGCGCTCTACCGCGTGAACGGGAATTCACACCGCAAGGTGAAAGAGGTCCTGACCAACGCCGACGGACGCTGCGATGCGCCGCTGCTGCAGGGTGC
The DNA here is from genome assembly GCF_040970315.1 of Neoaquamicrobium sediminum. Lineage (NCBI taxonomy): Bacteria > Pseudomonadati > Pseudomonadota > Alphaproteobacteria > Hyphomicrobiales > Phyllobacteriaceae > Neoaquamicrobium > Neoaquamicrobium sediminum. The sequence goes on from NZ_JAZHFV010000004.1 coordinate 290,358, forward strand.
GGACTTCAAGACCGGTCAGTACGAGTTGATCTTCTTCGCGGGCGACTATCTGCGTGCTGCCGGCGTGGAGCTGCCCGATCCCGCTTTCCTCGACCAGGTGCCGATCCGCTTCGGCATGGCCGAGGAGGTGCATTACCACGTGCCGCTGCTCGTCTCGCCCTACGGCTACTCGACCTACAGGGGGAGCTGATGACGAATATTCGCCGCGAGATCCGCTTACTGCTCAATGGCGACGAGGTTGCGCTGGCTGATGTGCGGCCGGACGAAACACTGCTGGACTTACTGCGGCTGCGGCGTTCGCTGCGCGGCAGCAAGGAGGGTTGCGCGGAAGGTGATTGCGGCGCCTGCACCGTGCTGGTCGGCAGGGTTTCTAATGGTGAACTGATCTACGAAGGCGTGAATGCCTGCATCCGTTTTGTCGGCTCGCTAGACGGTTGTCATGTCGTGACCATCGAACATCTGAAGCGGCCGGACGGCTCGCTGCATCCCGTGCAGCAGGCAATGGTGGACTTCCACGGCTCGCAATGCGGGTTCTGCACGCCTGGCTTCGTCATGTCGCTCTACGCACTGTGGATGCGCTCGCCGGAACCGTCTGACCGGGAGATAGAGACGGCCCTGCAAGGCAATCTCTGCCGTTGTACGGGCTATGAGGCGATCACCCGCGCCGCGCGCGCCGTTTCCTCATACGGCCGGGTGACCGAGGACGCTCTTGCCCGCGAGCGCGACAACATCCGCGCGCGGCTGGCGGCGATGCACGATAGAAAGCGGGTCGAGATCGGCGAAGGCGAGGACAGGTTGGTGGTGCCGGCCTCGGTCGACGATCTGGCGGAGGTGCTTGCTGCCGAGCCGACGGCAACCATCGTTGCCGGCTCGACGGATGTCGGGCTTTGGGTCACGAAATTCATGCGCGACATCGCGCCCGTCGTCTTCACCGGCGGGCTTGAGGGATTGCAGCAGATTGGCGAGATGAATGGCACGATCACGATCGGTGCCGGGGTCAGCTATACGGCTGCGCGCGACTTCCTCGCCTGGCGCATCCCCGCGCTTGGGCCGCTGATCGATCGCATCGGCGGCGATCAGGTGCGCAACATGGGCACGATCGGCGGCAACATTGCCAACGGTTCGCCGATCGGCGATACGCCGCCGCCACTGATTGCGCTGGGTGCGACGCTGACGCTGCGCAGGGGTGCGGAGCGGCGGACGCTGCCGCTCGAGGACTTCTTCATCGATTACGGAAAACAGGACCGGCAGCCGGGCGAGTTCGTCGAGGCGGTCCATGTGCCCATTCCCGCCCCGAAGGCGCATTTCGCAGCCTACAAGATCACCAAGCGGCGCGACGAGGACATTACCGCCGTGCTTGGCGCATTCCATCTGCATGTGACGGACGGAAAGGTCTCGTCGGTGCGCATCGCCTATGGCGGCATGGCCGCGACGCCGAAACGCGCGCGCGCGGTCGAGGCGGCGCTGCTCGGCAGGCCGTGGAACGCTGAAACCGTCGAAGCGGCGCTGCCGGCCTTCGATGAGGATTTCCAGCCGATCAGCGACATGCGCGCGTCGGCGACCTATCGCATGCTTGCGGCCAAAAACCTGCTTCGGCGGTTCCTTGTCGAGACCAGCGGCACCGGCAAGCCTTTCACCGTTAAGCGGTACGAGGAGGCGTGATATGAATCGCCATGCACTCCCTGATCTCACGGCGAAAGCGATCTCCGGCGGCGTCGCCACCGATCGGCGCCACGATTCCGCGCACAAGCATGTCACCGGCGAAGCGGTCTACATAGACGATATGCCGGAACCCGCCGGGACGCTTCATGGCTGCCTTGGCCTGTCGACGGTGGCCCATGGGGCTATCGTCGCCATGGACCTTGCAGCGGTGCGAGCCGCACCCGGGGTGGTCGACGTGCTGACCGCGGGCGACATACCTGGCGTGAACGACATCTCTCCCAGCGGCAGGCACGACGAGCCGGTGCTTGCGGAGGGCAAGGTCCAGTTTCTGGGCCAGCCGGTCTTCGCGGTGATCGCCGAGACGCGCGAACAGGCCCGGCGCGCCTGCAAGCTTGCGAAGATCGACTATGACGAGCTGCCCGCCGTTTTAGACGTTGAAGGGCTCGACCCGCTCTCCGACCGCCTTGTGGCGCCGGGGCTCACGCTCAAGCGCGGCAATGCGGCCGAAGCCATTTCGAAAGCGCCGCGCAGCATCAGCGGCAAGATGCGCGTCGGCGGGCAGGACCATTTCTATCTCGAAGGGCATATCGCGCTTGCGGTGCCGGGAGAGGACCGGGACGTGACCGTCCATTCCTCGACCCAGCATCCAAGCGAGGTGCAGCACATGGTCGCTCACGCTCTGGGCGTGCCAAGTCATGCAGTAACCGTCGAGGTGCGGCGTATGGGCGGCGGCTTCGGCGGCAAGGAAACGCAGTCGAACCAGTTCGCGGCGATCGCCGCGGTGGCGGCCAAGAAACTCGTCCGGGCAGTCAAGATCCGGCCCGACCGCGACGACGACATGACCGCGACGGGCAAGCGTCATGACTTTCTGATCGATTACGAGGTCGGCTTCGACGACGAGGGCAACATCCTTGGCGTCGACTATGTTTACGCCGCGCGCTGCGGTTTCTCGTCCGACCTGTCAGGCCCGGTGACCGACCGCGCTCTGTTTCACTGCGACAACGCCTATTTCTACCCGGCGGTAAAAGCCGTTTCAGCGCCGCTCTACACCAACACCGTTTCCAATACCGCGTTTCGCGGGTTCGGTGGGCCGCAGGGCATGGTTGGCGCAGAGCGCGTCATCGACGAGGTTGCCTTTGCGCTGGGCAAGGACCCGCTGGAGATCCGCAAGCGCAACTTCTACGGCGTGTCGGAGCGCAACGTCACGCCCTATCACCAGACGGTCGAGGACAATGTTGTCCAAAGGATCGTCGAGGAGCTGGAAACAGCATGTGACTATGCCGGCCGCCGGCGGGAGATCGCCGCGTTCAACGCAAACAGCGGCATCGTCAAGCGCGGCATTGCGCTGACGCCGGTCAAGTTCGGCATTTCGTTCACCGCCACCCATTTCAACCAGGCAGGCGCGCTGGTGCATGTCTATACCGACGGTTCGGTGCACCTGAACCATGGCGGCACCGAGATGGGGCAGGGGCTCTACGTCAAGGTCGCGCAGGTGGTGGCCGAGACATTCCAGATCGACATCGAGCAGGTAAAGATCACCGCGACGACGACCGGCAAGGTACCCAACACGTCGGCGACGGCTGCGTCGTCGGGCTCCGATCTCAACGGCATGGCGGCGCAGAACGCCGCGCAGCAGATCAAGGACCGGCTTGTCGCCTTTGCCGCGGAGAAATACGAGGTACCTGTCGAGCAGGTGGTGTTCCTGCCTAATAGGGTGCGCGTGGGCAACCAGGAAATCCCGTTCGGGGATCTCGTCAAGCAGGCCTATATGGCGCGGGTGCAGCTTTCGGCCGCCGGCTTCTACAAGACGCCGAAAATCCATTGGGACCGTGAAAAGGGCGAGGGACATCCGTTCTATTACTTCGCCTATGGCGCGGCCTGTTCGGAAGTCTCCGTCGATACGCTGACCGGCGAATATGTCGTGGAGCGTACCGACATCCTGCATGAGACCGGCCGCTCGCTGAACCGGGCGATCGACCTCGGCCAGGTCGAGGGCGCGTTCATACAGGGCATGGGCTGGCTGACGACGGAAGAGCTCGTCTGGGACGAGAAGGGCCGACTGCGCACACATGCACCGTCGACCTACAAGATACCGCTCGCTTCCGACCGCCCGAAGATTTTCAACGTCGCGCTGGCCGACTGGTCGGAGAACGCCGAGCCGACAATCCACAAATCCAAAGCGGTCGGCGAGCCGCCATTCATGCTGGGCATGTCCGTGCTGCATGCGCTGTCGGACGCAGTCGCCAGCGTTGCCGGTCATCGCGTCTGCCCGAGGCTCGATGCGCCTGCCACACCTGAGCGTGTGCTGATGGCGGTCGAACGGCTCAGGGCGGCGGCAGGAACCTGACGGTTTTGCGTTGGCCCCGTTCGACCGTGTAGTTTTGAGCGAGTTTCGAACTTTGGGAGCGCTCGTGCTCTACGTTGCCCCCCTCTGTCCTGCCGGACATCTCCCCCACGAGGGGGGAGATCGGCAGCTTCACGCCCATCGCGCCTTCTGCAACGCCGGCGATTGGCGAAAGCCATGCGGTCGGTCGATCTCCCCCCTCGTGGGGGAGATGTCCGGCAGGACAGAGGGGGGCGCGAAGGATCGCCGTGCTGTCCGCAGATGAGTTCCCAAGGACACCGCCTCCGCACGTTCCTGGGTATCTCGCCTGCCGTCGTACTGGTCGAAGTGCGCGAGGCCGCCGGCTCGACCCCGCGCGAGGCCGGGGCCTGGATGCTCGTTTCCACCGATGCGATCTTCGGCACGATCGGCGGCGGGCAGCTCGAGTTCATGGCGATCGACAGGGCGAGGCAGATGATCGCGGATGCCGCCTCCGCCGATCTCCTCGACGTGCCGCTGGGGCCGGAGATCGGCCAGTGCTGCGGTGGGCGGGTGAAAATCGATCTGACGCTGGCCGATGAAGCCCTGCGCGCGGAAATGGCCGAAAGAATCGCCCGCGCCGATGCGTTGCGACCGCATGTGTATCTGTTCGGAGGAGGGCATGTCGGCCGCGCGCTTGCAGAAGCGCTGGCGCTTCTGCCGCTCAAGGTGACCGTGGTGGAAACCCGTGCCGATGCGGTCGGGGACTTGCCGGAAAGCGTGGACGTGGAACTGACCGCAGTACCGGAAGACGCCGTTCGCGCGGCCCCGGCTGGCTCTGCCTTCATCGTGCTGACCCACGACCACGCGCTCGACTTCCTCATCGTTGCCGAAGCACTGGCGCGCGGCGATACGGCCTATGTCGGCATGATCGGATCGAAGACGAAGCGAGCGACGTTCAGAAGCTGGTATCTCAAAGACGCAGGCGGCAGCGAGGAAGCTGCCGCCCGACTGGTCTGCCCAATCGGCGGGGCGGACGTCAAGGACAAGAGGCCGGCCGTCATCGCCGCGCTGGCGGCGGCTGAGGTCATGCGCGGCCTCGCCGTATAGCTATTCCTTTTCCTGCACGTGTGCCTCAAGGAACCAAAGGTTCTTGTCGAGGTCCCGGGAGAATGCCGTGAAGATGTCCGCGGTATCCGCATCGCCGGCCTCTTCCGTCTCGTCGATGGCGGCGCGCACCGAATTCGCAACCGCGCCGTAACGCTCGATGAGCGCGGCAAGGTGGTCCTTGGTTTTCGAAATCTCGGTCGGGTAGGGCTCCAGAGTGGTCTTTTCCGCCACCGTCTGGCTGGTCCCATGCGCCATGCCGCCGAGCTGGACAGCGCGCTCGGCTATGGTGTCGACGTGGCCGTCGATGGACGCGCGGAAACCGTCCAGCATCTCGTGAATGGCGATGAACTGCGGACCCTTGAGATTCCAGTGCGCCTGCTTGGTGAGAAGCGCGAGGTCGATGGCGTCGGCGAGCCTTGCGTTGAGTATCTCGATCGCAACTTTCTTTGCGTTGGATTTGAGGTCGTTGAGGGTCTTGTGGTTCGCCACGGCGCCGCTCCTTCGGTTCTGGCACAAAATCGAAATCGTCCTCCACAACGCGTCAACCGCTACGCGGTTGCGTTGCCGTATGGGTGAAGAATCGGACGATCACGGAACCGTTAGGTGCCCAAAGCTGTTGTTGCAGGACGAAAACAAGGGAGAACCGTCATGCACAGCATCATCTATATCGTTGGCCTCGTGGTTATCGTCATCGCCATCCTGTCGTTCTTCGGCATGGGCTGAGTCCGGCGGGTTCAGATTCAGCGACCAGCCAGCATGTCGCGGATCATCCGCTGACAGCGCTCGGCCATGAAATCGAGCAGGAGCCTTACCTTCGGGTCCTGAAATTTGCGATGCGGATAGACTGCCGCAAGCTGGACGGGCGGCGGCGGCGTATCCGGCAAAATGACCTTGAGGCGTCCATCGCGCAGAAAAGGCTCGATGTCGAAGCGCGGCTTGTTGATGATGCCCCGACCGGCCAGCGCCCAGCCGGTGATGACGTCGCCATCATCAGAATCAAACGGACCGTGGACTTCGAACTTGCGCGGTCCGTCTAGGGTCTTGAGCGTCCACACATATTCCTTGGCGCCGGGAAAACGCAGGAGCAGGCAATCATGCCTGCCGTTGACAAGTTCCTGGGGTGATTTGGGTTCGCCACGCGCCTCCAGATAGGAGGGGGCCGCGGCCAGAACCCTTTCGCAATCCATAACACCGCGCATACGCAGGCTCGAATCCTCGATGAGCCCGAGCCTGAACGCAACGTCGATCCCCTCCTTCATGATGTCGACATTGTGGTCCGACAGGCGCAGCCGCACCTCGATATCGGGATACCGGTCATGAAATTCGGGAATGCCCGAGGCGATTAGTCTGCGCCCGAGACCCAGCGGCGCGGTGATGCGGATCGTGCCACGCGGCTGACCGGACAGCGCGCTGACGGCGGCCTCGGCCTCAGCGACGGCGTCCAGGATTTTTCGCGCCCCTTGGTAGAAAACGCGACCGTGCTCCGTCGGTGTGAGTTGACGGGTCGTGCGGTTGAAGAGCCGCACCCGCAGGTGCTTTTCCAGCTCCTTGATGCGGTTGGAGGCAACGGCAGGCGAGAGCCGCATGTCGCGGCCGGCCGCCGACAGATTGCCCAGTTCCACCACCCTGACGAAGACGGCTACATTGTCGAGATAGGCCAAAGGGCGTCCTCATGATTGCGATTGCAGCATTATTTTCCAGTTTTTTTTGAAAGTCATCGTGCAACTCTCCCCTTCCTGTTTGAACCAGACGCCGTAAGGTTGTGTGTCGGAATGCGAGGGGAAGGGCATGTACGAATTCGCGATCTTCTGGGACTGGCTGAGCTTTGGCGTGCGCTGGCTGCATGTCGTGACCGCCATCGCCTGGATCGGCTCGTCCTTCTACTTCATCGCGCTCGACCTGGGTCTGGTGCGCCGCGACGGCATGCCTGAGGGTGCTCACGGCGAGGAATGGCAGGTGCACGGCGGCGGCTTCTACCATATCCAGAAATATCTGGTGGCGCCGGCCCGGATGCCCGAACACCTGACCTGGTTCAAATGGGAATCCTACGCCACCTGGCTGTCGGGCTTCGCGCTGCTGGCGATCGTCTATTACGCCGGCGCCGACCTCTACCTGATCGATCGCAACGTGCTCGACGTGTCGCAACCTGTCGCGATCCTGATCTCGCTCGCCTCTCTGGCGCTGGGCTGGGTGATCTACGATCTATTGTGCCGGTCGCGCCTTTCCGACAACGATACGCTCCTGATGCTGGTGCTGTTTCCCATCCTGGTCGCGATGGCATGGGGTTACACGCAGCTTTTCACCGGCCGTGCCGCCTTCCTGCATCTCGGCGCGTTCACTGCGACGATCATGTCGGCGAACGTCTTCCTCATCATCATTCCCAACCAGAAGATCGTGGTCGCGGACCTTATCGCCGGGCGCAAGCCCGATCCGAAATATGGCAAGATCGCCAAGACCCGGTCGCTGCACAACAACTACCTGACGCTGCCGGTCGTGTTCCTGATGCTGTCAAACCACTATCCGCTGGCTTTCGCCACGGAGTTCAACTGGGTGATCGCAGCGCTGATCTTCATCATCGGCGTGCTGATCCGGCACTATTTCAACACCATGCATGCGCGAAAGGGAAAGCCGCACTGGACCTGGGCGGCGGCGGGTATCCTCTTCATCGCCATCATGTGGCTCTCGACCGTGCCGAAGGTGCTGACCGGCGAGGCGCGCGTGTCGTCAACCGCCGAGACGCTGATGGCTTCGGCACACTTTCCCGCCGTGCGCGACACGGTGATGGGACGCTGCGCGATGTGCCACACGGCCGAGCCGGCCTGGGAGGGTCTGACCTTCGCGCCAAAAGGCGTGACGCTCGATGCCGATGTGCAGATCGCCGAGCATGCGCGCGAGATTTACCTGCAGGCCGGGCGCAGCCACGCCATGCCGCCCGGCAACGTCTCCGCCATGACAGCCGATGAGCGGGCGTTGCTTGTGGCTTGGTTCGAGGAGGCTCGGCGGTGACCGCGCGGCTGCTGCGCGGGCGCGTTCTCTCCTTCCGTGCGAAGCCGGAGAGTGTCGATGACCGCGCCGCCTATGTCTTCGAGGAAGACGGCGGCATTTTCATCCGCGACGGCAGGATCGAGGCGGTCGGCGATTTCTCGCTCATCTCGGCCGAGGCGCGGGATGCCGAAATCATCGACCATCGCCCGCATATCCTGATGCCGGGTTTCATCGATGCGCACGCGCATTTCCCGCAGATGCAGATCATCGGCAGCTACGGCGCCGAACTGCTCGACTGGCTGAACACCTACACGTTTCCGGAAGAAACGAAGTTTTCCGACACGCAGCACGGACGACGCATCGCGCGCCTGTTTCTCGATGAGATGGTGCGGCACGGCACGACGACGGTCGCGGCCTACTGCTCCGTGCACAAGGAGAGCGCGGAGGCATTCTTCGCCGAGGCGCTGTCTCGCGACATGCTGGCGATCGGCGGCAAGGTTATGATGGACCGCAACGCGCCCGAGGGGCTGCGCGACACGCCGCAGGCAGGTTACGACGATACCAAGGCGCTGATTGCGGAGTGGCACGGCAAGGGGCGCCTGCACTACGCGATCACGCCCCGCTTCGCCATCACGTCCTCGCCGGAGCAGATGGAAATGGCCGGTGCCCTGGCGCGCGAGCGTCGGGACCTGCACATTCAGACGCATCTCTCGGAGAACCATGCCGAGATCGCCTTCACGCAGGAACTCTATCCGGCGGCGGAGGACTACACGGACATCTATGCGCAATACGGGTTGCTGGGGCCGAAGACGCTTCTCGGCCACTGCATCCATCTTTCCGAGCGTGAGGCCGACCTGCTGTCCGATACCGGTTCGGTGGCCGTGTTCTGTCCGACCTCCAATCTCTTTCTTGGCTCTGGCCTGTTCGACTGGCAGCGCTATTCGAAGCGGTCCAAACCCTTGCGGATCGCGGCGGCCACCGATGTGGGCGGCGGCACGAACTACTCCATGCTGCGCACCATGGACGAAGGCTACAAGGTCATCGCGCTGCAGGGCGAGAAGATGAACCCGCTCGCCGCCTTCTGGCAGATCACGTTCGGCAACGCGAAGGCGCTGTCGATCGAGGACCGGGTGGGCACACTGGATCCCGGTACGGACGCCGACATCGTCGTGCTCGACGCGAGGGCAACGCCCGGCATGGCTCTGCGTATGGAAACGGTGGAAACGCTGGCAGAAGAACTGTTCCTGCTGCAGACATTGGGCGACGATCGCGCGATACGCGAGGTGTATGTCGCAGGGCGGGCAGCGAAGAGCAGCATCGCCGACAGATAGAACGGGAATCCGGAATGACGGAAGAGTTCGACCCCCGCGCCCTGTTTGGCGGGCTTTTCACAGCAGCCGTTGCGGCTGCCGACCCCGAACGTGTCATTTGTGACTTTCTTCCTAAAAAGCCTAAGGGGCGCACCGTCGTGATCGGTGCGGGAAAGGCTTCGGCGCAGATGGCCGCGGCGTTCGAGAAGGCCTGGGATGCGCCGCTCGAAGGGCTGGTTGTGACACGATACGGCTATGCGGCGCCGTGCGAGCGGATCGAGGTGATCGAGGCCGCGCATCCGGTGCCGGACGAGGCCGGGCTGGTCGCTTCGCGGCGGCTGCTTGAGTCAGTCGAGGGACTGACTTCCGACGATCTGGTTGTCGCATTGATCTCGGGCGGCGGCTCGGCGCTGCTGCCTTCGCCGCCGGATGGCATGAGCCTTGACGACGAGATCGCTGTCAACGAGGCACTGCTCGCGTCCGGGGCGCCGATCTCGGCGATGAACACGCTGCGCAAGCACCTGTCGACCATCAAGGGCGGGCGGCTGGCACTCGCGGCACATCCGGCAAAGGTCGTGTCGCTGATCGTGTCGGACATTCCCGGCGACAATCCGGCCTTTGTCGCTTCCGGCCCAACGGTGCCGGACTGCGCCGCGCGCGATGATGCGCTTGCGATCGTGCGCGACTATGGTCTCAAGCTTCCCGACGCGGCGCTGCGGCATCTGCGATCGGAGGCGGCCGAAGCGCCGTCGCCCGACGATCCGGCATTTGCCGGCAATGAGGTGCATGTGATCGCCTCAGCCGCGCGTTCGCTGGAAGCGGCCGCAGAGGAGGCCAGAAGTCGCGGCATCGAGGCAGTCATCCTTTCTGATGCGATCGAAGGCGAAGCGCGTGACGTTGCCGGCATGCACGCCGCGATCGCACGCGAGATTGCAGCGCGCGACCGACCATTCCGCAAACCGGTGCTGCTTCTGTCTGGTGGCGAGACAACGGTGACTATCAGAGGCAAGGGCGGCAAGGGCGGGCGCAACTCCGAATTCCTGCTGGCGCTGGCGCTGGCGATCGAAGGTGTCGAGGGTGTCCATGCTTTTGCCGCCGATACTGACGGGATCGACGGATCTGAAGACAATGCAGGTGCTTTCGCGGATTTCACGAGCGCGGCGCGAATCCGCGCTGCGGGAATCGATCCCAAGCAAGCTCTAGGTCTCAACGATGCATGGACGGCGTTCGACGCCGTTGGCGATCTGTTCGCGCCCGGGCCGACCGGCACCAACGTCAACGACCTACGGGCGATCCTGGTCGTCTGAGGGCGGCTTTCGGCCACCAAGCGGGGATCAACCCGCCAATTGCTTCACCTGCCGCATGTCCGCCAGAAATCTCTCGCGCTCGGCCTGCGCCTCCGCCGCCTCGCGGATGCGCAGGATGAAGGACGGGTGAATGGTCAGAAAAATGGGAAGGCCATCGTCTCGCGTGACGATCGTGCCGCGCATTTTCGTAACGGGAACGGCCTTGCCCAGAAGCGATTGAGCCGCGGTCGCGCCCATGGCGACGGCGAGGTCGGGCTTGATGAATCCCAGTTCTTGATCGAGCCACCAGCGACAGGCCTTCACCTCGCCGGCATTGGGTTTCTGGTGGATGCGGCGCTTGCCGCGCGGCTCGAACTTGAAATGCTTGACGGCGTTGGTGACGTAAAGCTTCTGCCTTTCGATGCCAGCCTCCTCGATCACCTCGTCGAACACTTTGCCGGCTGGGCCCACGAAGGGCTTGCCTGCTATGTCCTCCTGATCACCGGGTTGCTCGCCGACGAAGACGATGCGGGCGTTCTCCGGCCCTTCGCCGAAAACCGTCTGGGTCGCATCCTGCCAGAGCGGACACCGGCGGCACCCTTCGGCTTGGCGACGCAGCTCGCCGAGCGATTTTGCATTGTCTGGCGGCTCTTCGGGCGACGCGCTCCAAAGACGTTCCTGGATCTTTGCATGATGCGGAGCCGGCATGGTCGGCATCCTTTCCAACATGTCGCGGGCTGCACTTTCGGCGCCCTTGATCAAATCTGGAATGAGCGAGGCCTCCGGAAGGTTCCGCCAGTATTTCTTGGGCATCTCGGCCTGCATCGCCTTCACCTTCAGGCGGGCGGGATTGAAGATGTTGGCGAAGTAGGTTTTCCAGAGCGCGTCGGATGCGTCTTCCTTCGGCGCATCCGCTTTCGTAGCGCCTTCGCCGAACGACAGACGCTCGCCATTCCACTGGACCGACCTGTGCGGCGTGAGGATCGTCCAGTGCATACCGGCAAAACGACGGACGAAGAACGGTGCGTTGCGCTCAACGATGTAGTGGTCCGGCTCGAACCACGCGACGAACCGTTCGTCGCTGCCATCGCTCACACGGACGAAGCGCACGAAAGCGCGCATCTTGTGGATGTCGCGGCGCACCGATTTTTCCAGATCGCGCAGCGCCATGACGTCGGGCTCTGATGCGATCTTCATCAGATGCGGGGTCGTTCGCATTGCCAAGAGCAGGCGATAGAGCAGCGCGAAGCGATGCGGGTCGGAATGGCAGATGACGGCCTGCGCCTTGTCGATGAATGCGCGAGGCACATTCATGGTCGCGCCTTCCGGCGCGGCGGGCAGGGGCGTTGGGTTGGCGAAAAGGTCCTTGTCCTCGCCGGTTCGCCAGCCGATGTCGTCGGCCTTCACATCGTTCAACGCCAGTGCGCGGGCGGCGTCGCGCCAGCCGTTGAAATCGGTCTCGCCAGACAGAGTGACCGTGAAGCGCATCGTCAGAACAGGCTGAGCTGTCGTGCGGGCGGTGTCAGCCGGGCACGCAGGTTTTCCTCGTCGGGCAGCGAGCGTGGCGACCAGCCGTCGGCGACAATGAAGGGGCGCACCTTGGCGATCGATGCGCACAGGCGTCCCAGGTCTTCGATGCGAAGCCGTTGGTGGCGGCGCACGGTGAGCATCCTGTCCACCACCTTCGCGCCCAAGCCTGGTACGCGCAGCAGCAGTTCACGCGGCGCCCGGTTCACGTCGAGTGGGAACATTTGCCGGTTGGCCAGTGCCCATGCCAGCTTGGGATCGACTTCGAGGTCGAGCATGCCGTCGGCTCGACTGGCAGTAATTTCCTGACGCTCGAAGCCATAGAACCGCATCAACCAATCGGCCTGATAAAGCCGGTGCTCGCGCATCAGCGGCGGCTTCACCAGCGGCAGGACGGCCGACGAATCCGGTATCGGGCTGAACGCCGAATAGTAGACGCGGCGAAGCCGGTAGCCCGCATAGAGCCGCGCCGAGGTGGACAGGATGTCGGCATCGGTCGTGGCATCCGCGCCGACGATCATCTGCGTGGACTGACCGCCGGGCACGAAGCGGGCGCGCTTTTTCGTGCGCATCGTCGGCTCCGAGCGTTCCTCGATCCTGGAGCGCAGACGCGCCATCGAAACGCGGATTGTCTCCGGCTTCTTCTGCGGCGCGAGCTGCTGGACACCGGCGTCGGTCGGGAGTTCTACGTTGATGGAAAGCCGGTCGGCGTAGAGGCCTGCCTGCTCGACCAGATCGTCGCTTGCCTCGGGAATGGTCTTGAGATGGATGTAGCCCTGGTAAGCGTGATCGATGCGCAGGCGCCGCGCGATCTCCACCATCTCGGCCATCGTCTCGTCGGGTGAACGAATCACGCCGGAGGACAGGAAAAGTCCCTCGATATAGTTGCGCTTGTAGAAATCCAGCGTGAGATTGACGACCTCGTCGACCGTGAACCGTGCCCGCTTCACATTCGACGATGAGCGATTCACGCAATAGGCGCAGTCATAGATGCAGAAATTCGTCAGAAGGATTTTCAGCAGCGAGATGCAGCGCCCGTCCGGCGCGTAGGAATGGCAAATGCCGCTGCCTTCCGTCGAGCCGATGCCCTTCGTCTTGAGCGAATTGCGGCCCGCCGCACCGGAAGAGGCGCAGGACGCATCGTACTTGGCTGCATCGGCGAGAATGGCGAGTTTTTCGCGTGTCGAGAGCTTGGACATTCGTTCATGATATGTTCCAACGCCGCCCGCGTCTATTCACTTTGACGTAGTTGCGCAATCGCCAGCGCGTTTCACCGGCCCGATGGCCTGCTCTGTGGAGTAGTCAGCCTGCCACGTCGATGACGCCGCAGTCGCCGGTCTCGGTGCCGAAGGCGATCCGACGTCCTTCGGCATCCCACGCCATGGATGTCACCGCGCCATTGCCAGCGCGGCGCAGCAGCACTTCCTTCTGGTCGGCGACGCGGCCGGCAAGCACCATGCCGTCAGCATAGCCGATTGCCACGATCTCGTCGGTCGGGTGGAACGACACTGCCGTGACCATGGCGTCGCCGCGCGTGCCCAATTCCACCGGCGCCTTGCCGATAGGGCCGTCCTTCGTGAGGAACGGCCACACCACGGCTGCGGGCGCGCCCGAACTCGCCAGCCAGCGGCCCTTGGCGCTCCACGACAGCGACTTCACCTTGGAAGGGTAGCCTGCCATGCGCATGTGCTTGCCGTCGGCCAGCTTCCAGCCATGAAGCGCGTTCTCCTGCATGGTGGTGACGAGGAAATTGCCGTCGGGCGAGAAGGTCACGCCGGTATGAGCTCCGGCCCATTCGAGCTCCGTCGGCTTGCCGTCTGCCGCCGGAAAGTGCAGCGTCGCACCGTTGTAGCGGGCGACCGCGATGCGCATGCCCTTCGGGGCGAAGGCCAGTCCTTCGACGCTGCGCGGATGGACCAGTTCCTTGAGCTTGCCGTCAGGCAATTTCACCCATGCCGTCTTGCCGCTGGAAAAGGCAACGGCACCGCGTGGGCCGGTCGCAACGCTCGTCATCCACTTGCGACCGATTTCGGCGACCTGCTCGATCGAGCCGTCGGCGCCGATGTCGAGGACCTTGCCGTCCTCGCCGCCGGTTACAAGCCGCTTGCCATCGGCGTCGGGTGCCGCGGCCAGCAAACCGTCATGCGCTTCCACCCATTTGTGGCCGTTGTCGAGCCGGTGGACAACACCGTCTGCGAGCGCGAAATGGGGAATGCCGGCGAGCCAGCAGGCGGCGACGCAATGGCCGTCTAGGTCGAGAGGAACGACTGTGGGCATCAGGCCTGGCACGCCTCGAAAGTGCGCTTGAGGCGTTCGCCGTCGAGTTCGCGGCCGATGAAAACCAGCCGGCTCTCATGCCGTTCGTCATCCTTCCAAGCGCGCTGGTGGTCGCCTTCGAGGATCATGTGGACGCCCTGCACCACATAGCGGTCCGGGTCGTCCTTGAGCGCGATGATGCCCTTGAGCCGCAGGATGTTCGGTCCGTCCATCTGCGTGGTCTTCTCCAGCCACGGGAAGAACTTCTTCGGGTCCATTTCGCCGCCGCGCAGCGAGATCGAGGTCACGCCGACATCGTGGATCGGCGAAACGCCGTGATGGTGATGATGGCCGTGATCGTGGTCGCAATCCGGCCCGCATTCGTGATCGTGGTCATGATCGTGCGCGTCGAGAAAATGCGGGTCGTTGTCGAGCGCCCGCGACAGGTCGAACGCGCCGCGGTCGAGCACTTCGTTCAGCGCAACGCCCGAGCGCTCGGTCTTGTGGATCTTCGCCGACGGGTTGATGGCGCGCACGGCGGCCTCGACGTCGCGCAACTCGTCCTCGGTTACAAGGTCGGTCTTGTTGAGCAACACGACGTCGGCGAACGCGATCTGGTCTTCCGCCTCTTTCGAATCCTTCAGGCGCAGCGGCAAGTGCTTGGCGTCCACAAGCGCGACGACAGCGTCGAGCTTGGTCTTGGACCGCACGTCGTCGTCCATGAAGAAGGTCTGCGCGACCGGCGCGGGATCGGCGAGACCGGTCGTCTCGACCAGGATCGCATCGAAGCGGCCCGGACGGCGCATCAGGCCCTCGACGGTGCGGATCAGGTCGCCGCGCACCGTGCAGCAGATGCAGCCATTGTTCATCTCGTAGATTTCCTCGTCGGATTCCACGATCAGGTCGTTGTCGATGCCGATCTCGCCGAACTCGTTGACGATGACGGCGTAACGCTTGCCGTGATCTTCCGTCAGGATGCGGTTGAGCAGGGTCGTCTTGCCGGAGCCGAGATAGCCGGTGAGAACCGTTACCGGAATTTGGGTCTGTGTCTGCGCCATGGATGCCTCTCGCGCAAGGAATGAAGGGTCGTGGCGTCCATATAGGACGTCGGCGACCGGATTGCACCGGGGATTATGTGGGGTTCGAACCCAGCATCCGCAGGTCGAAGCGTGCGACATCCTCCAGCAATTCGATAATGCCTTTCGCGGCATGATCGAGGATCATCTCGCCCGCCTCAGCATTAGCCGCGGCGGCGTTGCCGACGACGCCATCCGGCGACAGATCGCGCATCTTCCAGCCAAAGGCGTGGGGACCATAGGCGCGAAGATGCGAAAACTCCCGCTCGTAGACTGCCTGCATCGAGGTGAAATTGCGTGCCTTGTCCATGTCGACCAGGTCGGGACGCAACGTCAGCATGACGCTGGTCTCGATGAAGCCGCCATGGATGCCGAGCGCCTTTTCTTCCGGTGAGACGATGTCGGGCGGATAGCCGAAACGCGTCCAGCTCGTCGCTACCGCCAGCATGTCGAATCGCACCCGCAGCTCGGTGGCGACGATCGTCATCAGCGAGGAGTTGCCGCCATGGGCGTTGAGCATGACGAAGCGGCGGCAGCCCTGCCGATGGCACGCCTCGCCTATGCCGATCCATCGCCTTACTGCTTCGTCGAATGTCAACGTCCGGGTGCCGGCGACATCCAGGTGTTCTATCGAATAGCCGACTGGCTCGACGGGCAGGAAGTGCACTTCCAGGCCCGCTGGCAGCAGGCTCGCGACGCGCGTGGCCACGCCCTCGGCGATGATGGTGTCGGTCTCGAAAGGCAGGTGCGGTCCATGCTGCTCGGTCGCGCCGAGCGGCAGCACGGCCACGGATCGCAGGCCGGCACGATTTGTTTCGCTGGCTGTCATGTTTCTGTTATGTGGCTATGCCATGGCTTCGTCGCGTTGAGGTCAGGCTAGCGTGTCCCGCGGCCCTCAGGCAATGCGAAAGCGAGGGGAAAACGTCGATGGCTAAACCTGGCAAGGCGGCTGCGATGGCGCAGCTTCATTCGGCGGCGCGGCTTTCGCGCACGGCGCTGGCGGCGCGTCTCCTGTCGCACGGCTTTTACGCCGGCCAGGACCAGATCATGATTGCGCTGGATCGCGAGGACGGCCAGACGCCGGGTCAACTGGCCATAAAGCTCGGCGTGCGACCACCCACGGTGACCAAAACGATCAACCGTCTCCAGACCCAAGGCTATGTGGAAAAGCGTGCTTCGGAGACCGATGCGCGCCAGGCCAATGTCTTCCTGACCGAGGAAGGACGCGGCGCCATCCGTGCCATTGAGAAAGCGGTGCGCAAGACGGAGAAGCAGGCACTCAAGGGGCTCGACAAGAAAGAGCAGAAGGCTCTGGTCAAGCTGCTCGGCCGCATCGAGGCGAACCTGTCCAACGGGGCGATCGTTGCGGAAGATCACGAGGAAGCTGACGACGCCGACGAATAAGGACGCCCGGTCGGTTTGCATTTTCATGCAGTTTTTTCTTGCGCCACAGGCCCTCTTGGTCGAAGAAGCGCATGAAGCTCCCATGATGCCCGGCCACACGCATTGACCCAGCAACAAAGCAATCCGGAGGCGGCCACGCCGACCTCGGCTATTTTGCTTGTGCTGTGTGCCTGCTTTTCATTCGCCTTTCTCGATGCAAGCGCGAAGTATCTTGTGCAGCAGGGCATGGCCGCGCCGTTTCTGGCCTGGATGCGCTTCGCCATCCACCTCGTGCTGGTGATGATCCTGTTCCGGTCATGGTCGAACCCGGCCATGTTCCGCGCGCAGAGCCTGCCAAGGCAGATCGTGCGCGGCGTGTTCCTGTTCGGTTCGACGGTGTTCAATTTCCTAGCGCTGCAGACGCTGCAGCTCGCCGAGACGATCTCGATCTACTTTTTCGCGCCGATGGTGATCACCGCGCTTGCCGGCCCTCTGCTTGGTGAATGGGCTGGCTGGCGGCGCTGGCTCGCCGTGCTGGTCGGCCTCCTCGGCGTGCTGGTGATTACGCGGCCGGGCCTGGGCACCTTCGGCACCGGCCACGTTTTCGCGCTGATGTCGATGGCAAGCTACAGCTTCTACGTCATCATGACCCGGCACATGGGGGCGACGGAGACATCGGCGAGCCTGATCTTCTATTCCGCGCTTGCGCCAACGGTGCTTATGTTCCCGTTCGTGCCGCTCTATGGGTCCATGCCGCAGGAGCCGCTGCATTGGGTGCTGCTCTTCGGGCTTGGCGCCATCGGCGCGTTTGGGCACTATTTGCTTATCCGGGCCTACAAGCAGGCGACCACCACGGCGCTTGCGCCTTATCCCTATTCGCAGATGATCTGGATGATCGCGCTAGGATACCTGGTGTTTTCGGACCTGCCCGATTGGTGGACGCTCGCCGGCGCCGGCATCATCGTGTCCAGCGGCCTCTATATCGTCCATCGCGAACACCGGCTGCGGCTTGCAAGCCGGACCGCGCCGAATAGCGAAACCCAGGAGCTGGCAAAAAAGCTTTGAAATGCCGGCCGCGGATGGCATAGGGTTCTTTAAACCGTTTAAAGACGCATCGCCGCGCCTGTCGGGAGGAGGGGTTCCCTGGCTCAGAAGATCAAGCTTTCGACGATCGCGGAAGCGTTGAACGTGTCGACCGCCACCGTATCGCTGGCACTGCGCGACAGTCCGCTGGTGGCCGATGCCACCCGGGAGCGGATCAAGGAGCACGCGCGCACGATCGGCTATATCTACAATCGCCGGGCGGCCAGCCTGCGCACGTCGCGCTCGGGCATCGTCGGCGTCGTCGTGCACGACATCATGAACCCGTTCTTCGCCGAGATCCTGCGATCGATCGAAAGCGAGCTTGATCGCAGCCGGCAGACCTTCCTGCTTTCGAACCATTACGACCAGCTTGAGAAGCAGCGGACCTTCATCGATACGCTGCTGCAACTGGGTGCGGACGGTGTCATCATGTCGCCGGCGATTGGCACGCCTGCCGCCGATATCCAGCTTGCCGAGGCGAACGGTTTGCCTGCGGTGCTGATCGCTCGGTCGGTCGAGGACGCCGACGTGCCCGTCTTCCGCGGCGACGACGCCTACGGCATCGGTCTTGCGACCAACCACCTGATCTCGCTGGGGCATCGCCGCATCGCTATGATCGGCGGCACCGACCAGACGTCGACCGGCCGCGATCGCTATCGCGGTTATGTCATGGCCATGGAGGCCGCCGGGCTCCCGGTCGAGACGCGCTGGCGCATTCCCGGCCCTCGTACCAAGCAGGCAGGCTTCGAGGCGTCGCAGCAATTTTTGGCGCTCAAGGACAAACCCACGGCGGCAGTGTGCTGGAACGACCTGGTGGCCATCGGCCTGATGAATGGCATCGCGCGCGCCGGGTTGGTGCCGGGCGTCGACGTCTCGGTTACCGGCTACGACGATCTGGAGGAAGCCGCCATCGCCACGCCGGCCCTAACCACCGTCTGGAACGGGCAGCGCGAGGTCGGGCGTCGCGCGGCCCGGACGCTGCTCGACCGGCTCAATGGTGTCGAGGTGCATGGCGGGCAGGAGTTGATCCGGCCGGAACTGCATGTGCGACAGTCGACCGGCAAGCCGGTGGAGCGCTGACCCCAGAAAGTGCTGCCGGTTGGCCGGTTCGTGAGGGCTTGCCTGACCTCCGGCCACTGCCTACGCTGACAACCGATCCACAATCATGATGCAAGAGGGAGCCATAACCTTGGCAGCGACCGACGACGTAACAATCCTCATCCCCGGCAAGCTCCATCCGCATGCGGTCGGACGCATATCGGAGGCGTTCAACGTCGTCACAGCGGAGCGTGCCGATCCGACATTGCTGAGCGATGACGAACGGGCCAGGATCAGGGGCGCGGCCGTGATGACGCGCGTTGACGCAGCCTTCATCGATGCCCTGCCCAATCTCGAGATAGTCGCCAGCTTCGGCGTCGGCTATGACCATGTCGATGCCAAGCATGCGGGCTCCGCCGGCGTCATGGTGACCAACACGCCCGACGTGCTGACGGAGGAGGTTGCCGACACCGCGCTCGGCCTGCTTCTCAACACGGTGCGCGAATTGCCGAAGGCTGAGGCATGGCTTCGCGCCGGCAAGTGGGTGAAGGACGGGAACTATCCGCTGACGCGCGGTACGCTGCGCGGGCGCTCGGTCGGCATTTTCGGCCTTGGCCGGATCGGGCAGGCGATAGCTCGGCGGATCGAGGCGTTCGGTCTTCCGATTAGCTACCACAATCGCCGCCCTGTCGAGGGGGTGGATTACACCTACTATCCGACGCTGGTCGACCTGGCGCGCAACGTCGATACGCTTGTTTCCATCGCACCGGGCGGCGCGTCGACCGAAAAGGCGATCAACGCTGAAGTTCTGGCTGCGCTCGGGAGCAATGGCGTTTTCGTGAATATCGGGCGTGGCTCTACCGTCGACGAGGATGCGCTGGCCAAGGCGCTCGCGGACGGAACCATCATGGCCGCCGGTCTCGACGTGTTCGCTGACGAACCGAACGTTCCGGAAGGTCTGCTCAAGGCCGAGAACGCTTCTCTGCTGCCGCATGTCGGCTCAGCGACCGTTCATACCAGGCAGGCGATGGCGGATCTCGTCGCCGACAATCTGTTCGCCTGGTTCGAGCGCGGCGAGGTGATGACGCCGGTCGCGGAAACCCGCGACGTTCCGTTGCCGACACGCTGATCTTAAAGCTTCGTTAACCATGAATGCCGATCTTTCTGTCCTTGCAGGGCAGAGGGATTCCGATGAGCATGACGAAAACCGGCGCGATCCTGTTGATGGCGCTGGGCATCCTGGCGCCAGGGTCCAAGGCCGCGCCTGTCGCGCCGGACATGGACGCCATTACGGGCAGCATTTCCGCCAGGAGCGAGGTTCGCTTCCGCCTTTATGCGGGCGGCGTTGACGACGCCTGCGTGCTTATCGCTGTCGAGGTTCCTGATTTGGAAGACAGGCGGCCGCTGCGCTTTGGTGCGCAATGCCTGGACCTTGGCGGCGACCTGAATGCTGCGCGCTGGTGGCAGGACCGCGATGATGGGTCCATTGCCTTCATGAAGGATGATGGCGGGGTGGTTGCCGAATTTGCCGTAGCAGACGGCGCGGCCTTCGTTTCCTACGCACCGCGCCAGCCGATCATGACGCTGCTCGCGGTGGACTGAGGCCGCAACGCCGGCAGAATTCTATTCCGCTGCAAGCCGCCCCGAAGGATCGGCGGCATGAAGCCGGACTGCGTCGCCGAAAGCGCGGAAGATACGCGCGGAGTTGTCGTCGCTCCTGGCCCAGTATTCCGGATGCCACTGCACGCCGACAGCAAAGGCACGTGCTCCGACGACCGAGACCGCCTCGACCGTTCCGTCCTCTGCCACGGCCTCGACCTGAAGCCGTTCGCCCAGCCGCCCAACTGCCTGACGGTGAACTGAGTTCACCATGATCTCGCCGGCTCCAAACACACCGGCAAGGCAGGTACCCGGCT
The DNA here is from genome assembly GCF_040970315.1 of Neoaquamicrobium sediminum. Taxonomy (NCBI): domain Bacteria; kingdom Pseudomonadati; phylum Pseudomonadota; class Alphaproteobacteria; order Hyphomicrobiales; family Phyllobacteriaceae; genus Neoaquamicrobium; species Neoaquamicrobium sediminum. The sequence goes on from NZ_JAZHFV010000004.1 coordinate 311,292, forward strand.
TGATCGATACCGGCTGGCGGATGGCGAAGCGCTCATCCTGATTGTCGCTCGTGGGCGCGCGGTGATCGAGCATGCCGTCCTGATCCTGGATTTCCGTGGCCAGCGTGCCGCCGAGCGCGACGTTGAGCTCCTGGATGCCCCGGCAGATGGCGAGTAGCGGCACACCGCGCTCGATCGCGAGCCGGATGAGCGGCAGCGTGGTTGCATCGCGTGCCTCGTCATACGGCCCGTTCGCTTCGCTGGCGTCGCCGCCATAGAGCGACGGATGCACATTCGATTTCGAGCCTGTGACCATGACGCCATGCACGGACGACAGAAGCTCGTCCAGATCGAGCCGGTCGCCAAAGGACGGAATCATCATCGGAAGAACGCCCGCCGCTGACAGCGCTGCCTCCAGATATTGCTGGGGAGCTGCATGCCAGGTGTAGTTTTCGAACTGGCGAACGTCGGTTGATACGGCAATTAGCGGTTGGCGCATGGTTGGTTCCGGTTGCCGGAAAGCCGGCTTCTCAAGCTGGAAACTGTCACATACATCTAGCTCCGTTCGTGCGGATTTCCAAGCGTCGCCGACGCCTCGAGCGTACTGCCCGAAAACGTGCAGACGAGCCCGTTGCACAACCGCAAGGCAATCGAACGCCGTTGTTTCGCGCTGCTGGACTTGGCAGTTTGCCCGTGTATTTATACGCGCCGGCTTCGGGGGAGGGCGCACATCATGTGCGATCCGGTTCCGAGTTCCGTATCTTCAAAGATCCGTTCCATATTGGGAGGTTACTTCATGGATCGTCGTTCATTCATCAAGAAGGCCGGCTTTGCCGGAGCCGGCGCTGTCGCCGCTTCCACGCTTGCCGCGCCGGCCATTGCGCAGGGCAATCAGACGTGGCGCATGGTTACTACCTGGCCGAAGAATTTTCCTGGCCTCGGCGTCGGCGCCCAGCGTCTCGGCGACCGTATCACCGCGGCGTCCGGCGGCCGGCTGACCATCCAGGTCTTCGCCGCCGGCGAGATGGTGCCGCCGCTGCAGGCGCTTGACGCAGTTATCGAAGGCTCGGCCGAAATGAGCCATGGTGCTGCCTATTACTGGCAGAACAAGAGCACGGCCCTGTCGTTCTTCACCGGCGTCCCCTACGGCATGACCTCGCGCGAGCTCACCGCCTGGGTCCGCTACATGGGCGGCCAGGAGATATGGGACGAGATCTACGACCAGTTCGGCGTGCAGGGCTTCCTGTCGGGCGATACGGGTACGCAGGCCGGCGGCTGGTTCCGCAACGAGCTTACCGGCGTCGACTCGGTCAAGGGCCTTCGCTTCCGTACGCCGGGCCTCGGTGGCCAGGTCTGGGAGAAGCTTGGCGCATCTGTGACCAACATGGCTGCCGGTGAGATCTTCCAGGCGCTGCAGACCGGTACGCTCGACGCGGCCGAGTTCGTCGGCCCCTACAACGACCTCGCGCTCGGCTTCTACCAGGTCTGCAAGAACTACTACTTCCCGAGCTTCGTGGAGCCGGGTCTGGCGACCGAACTCGTCGTGGACAAGGCCAAGTATCAGGAACTCCCGTCCGACCTGCAGGCAATCATCCGTGACTGTTCGCAGGCGGAATACGACGCGGTTGCCGCCGACTTTGCGGCCAACGATCCGCGCGCGCTGCAGACGCTGGTTAACGACCACGGCGTGCAGGTGCGTCAGTTCCCCGAAGAGATCCTCGAGGCCGGCGCCAATGCGGCCAAGGAGATCATGCAGGGCCTGCTGGATTCCAGCGATGCGCTGACGAAGAAGACCGCCGAGAGCTTCGTCTCTTCGCTCAACATCGTTCGCGAGAAGACGCAGGGTACAGACTCGCTCTTCATCCAGGCTCGCGAGAAGTACTTCAAGATCTAAGCCGTCAACGTATCGGCAAAAAAAGGCCCGGGAGCGATCCCGGGCCTTTTTTGCTGGGCCGTGTGAATGCCGTCCTAGCTGTAAAGCAGGCGCGGCAGCCAAGTCGCGATACCGGGTACCAGGAACATCAGCGCCAGCGCCACGACCTGAAGCAGCACGAAGGGAATGGCGCCGCGGTAGATCATGCCCGTGGTCACGTTGTCGGGTGCAACCCCACGCAGGTAGAACAGGGCGAAGCCGAAAGGCGGTGTCAGGAAGCTCGTCTGCAGGTTCATGCCCACCAGAACGCCGAGCCAGACAGGGTCGACACCGAGGTCGAGGAGGATAGGGGCGGTAATCGGGATCACGATGAAGATGATCTCGAACGTGTCCAGGATGAAGCCGAGCAGGAACATGATCGCCATGACGACGATGACCGCGCCGACAACGCCGCCCGGCAGGTTGGCCAGAAACTCGTGAACCAGATTGTCTCCGCCCATCAGGCGGAAGACGATCGAGAACACCGATGCGCCGAAGAGGATGATGAACACCATCGAGGTGATGGTCGCGGTCGCGATCGCGGCTTCGCGCAATACGCGGAACGACAGCCGCCAGCGCAGGGCGGCCAGAACCATGGCGCCCACGGCGCCGACCGATGCAGCTTCGGTGGGGGTCGCGATGCCGCCGAGGATCGAGCCGAGCACCGCCGCTATGAGCGCGAGCGGCGGAACGAGCGCTACGACGACTTCCCGCGCCAGGTGCTGCTTTTCTTCAGGCGCAACCGGGGTCGCCGGGCAGGACTCCGGTGAGAAAATCGCCTTGAAGACCATCCATAGAAGGTAGAGGCCGACCAGCAAGAGGCCCGGCAGGATGGCGCCGGCAAACAGGTCGCCGACAGAGACCGGCGTCGGGGCAAAATTGCCCTTGGCCATCTGCACCTGGGCGTTGATGCCGGCGAGCATGTCGCCCATGAAGATGAGCACGGTGGACGGCGGGATGATCTGCCCCAGCGTTCCCGAGGCGCAAATGACGCCGCAGGCGAGCTTGGGGTCGTAGCCGGCGCGAAGCATGGCCGGCAGGGAGATGAGACCCATGGTGACAACGGTCGCGCCAACCACGCCGGTCGAAGCCGCCAGAAGCGCGCCGACGATGATGACCGACATGCCCAGCCCGCCGCGCATGTTGCCGAACAGCTTGCCCATGGTGAGCAGAAGCTGCTCCGCAATCTTGGAGCGCTCCAGCATCACGCCCATGAAGATGAACAGCGGAACGGCGACCAGCACCTCGTTGGTCATGAAGCCGATATAACGATTGGCCAGTGCGCCGAAGTTCGATGGGTCGAAGACGCCGAACCACATGCCGACAAGGCCGAACATCAGAGACACGCCGGCAAGCGTGAACGCCACCGGGAAACCGAGCATCAGGAAGCCGATGATTCCAAAGAACATCAGGCCGGCGAAGATCTCGCCGAGAAGGACGAGATCCATCAATGGTTCTCCTGCTGGGTTTCGTAGCGGTAGTCGGCGGGAAGGAGATGATCGTTGCGCGTCAGAACCAGAATAGAGCGCAAGGCCATGGAGATGCCCTGTATCGCGATCACGAAGGCGAAGACCAGGATGAAGCTCTTGAGGATGAAGAGGCCCGGCATGCCGCCGACATTTGCCGAACCTTCATAAAGCCGCCAGGAACGGGCGACGAAGTTCCAGCCATAGGCATAGACGATCCAGGCGAACGGCATCAGGAAGAACACCACGCCGATGAGATCGATCAGCGCTTTTCGTTCGGGACCGGCTGGGCGGTAGAAGATGTCCACGCGAACATGGTCGTTGCGCAGCAAGGCAAAGCCGGCAACGGCCGTGAACATGGCGCCGTTGAGCCAGACATAGAGGTCCTGCATCCACAGATGTGTTGTGGCGAGTGCATAACGCTGGACGACAACGGTGAAGCAGACCAGCACGATGGCAAGCGACAGCCACGAGAAGACGTTGCCGACCACTCGATTTATCGCGTTGATGATCTGGACGATGGCAGCAAGGACTTTCATGGGTTCCGTCTCCGAACCTCGATCCCGTAATGAAGAACATGGTGGTGGCGCAGCACGCGGCGTGCCATCGCAGGCTCCCTTGTGGCACGTCCGGCGGCGATGCCGGAAATGCGTTCCCCTAGACGTTTTTCGTTCTTTTTGACAAGCCTGCGACTACCGTCAGGACACGCGGGCTGGCCATTTTGTCCCGGCGCATTAGCAGGTTGGCGGAGGCTTGGAAAGCAATGTGCCGGGCTTTTCTGTGAAGAGCAGGGTCGGCAAGCGCACTTCCGCTGGCTCAGGCGATTTCGTTTGACGGAGGCTGTTCGGGCAGAAACACTGAAGTGACGGCACGCCACGCTCCGCACTCCGATGCGAGGGCGGCTACCCACGAGGAGGATGTTGATGACGCTGCACGAAGTCGCGCTCGACGACAAATTCGACCTTTCCAAAGAGCGCATCTTCATATCAGGCGCGCAGGCGGTAATCCGCATGCTGATGATGCAGCGCGAGCGGGACCGGCGCGCCGGTCTTTCGACGGCCGGCTTCATCTCGGGTTATCGCGGCTCTCCGCTGGGAGGGCTCGACCAGCAGCTCTGGCGCGCAAAGCAACAGCTCCAGGAATCGGACATCGTGTTCCAGCCGGGCCTGAACGAGGAACTGGCGGCGACTGCGTGCTGGGGCACGCAGCAGACCGAGCTTCTTGGCGAAGGCAAACATGACGGCGTGTTCGCCCTCTGGTACGGCAAGGGGCCGGGCGTCGACCGGACGGGCGACGTGTTCCGGCATGCCAATCTCGCCGGCTCCTCGAAGCATGGCGGTGTGCTGGCGCTGATGGGCGACGACCATACGGCGGAATCGTCGACCAATGCCCACGCGACCGAATTCGCGTTCGTCGATGCCATGGTGCCAATCTTCAATCCGGCGGGTGTGCAGGAGCTGATCGACTACGGCCTCTACGGCTATGCGCTGTCGCGGTTCGCCGGCACCTGGTCGGCGATCAAATGCGTCAAGGACAATATCGAATCGACTGCTTCCGTAGACGTATCGCTCGACCGGCTGAACATCATCTTGCCGGAGATCGACATGCCGGCGGGCGGGCTCAATATTCGCCACGAGCTCGACCAGTTCGCGCAGGAGAGCCGGCTGCACGACTACAAGCGCGCGGCGGCAAGCGCTTTCATTCACGCCAACGGGCTCAACCGTATCGTCTATTCGGGCGGCAAGAACCCGAAGATCGGCATCCTCACCATCGGCAAGAGCTATCTGGACGTCAGGCAGGCGCTCGATGACATTGGCATCGGCGAAGCCGAGGCGAACCGCCTTGGCGTGCGCCTGTTCAAGGTGGCCTGCCCCTGGCCGCTGGACTACGCGCATATCGCGGAATTTGCCCACGGTCTCGAAACGATCGTCGTGGTCGAGGAAAAGCGCTCGCTTCTGGAAACGCAGCTTCGCGAGGACCTATACGACACGGCCAATCGCCCTACCATCGTCGGCAAGAAGGACGAGCGCGGCACCACTCTGTTCCAGGCCGCCGGTGCGCTCGACCCCAACGACATCGCCATCGCGCTGGGCGAGCGCATTCTCAAGACGATCGGCCATTCCGAGGAGATCGCCGCCAAGGTCAGCCGGTTGCGGCAGTTCCAGGCGATGCTGGCCGAAACGAAGGATGTGGCCAGCCGCACGCCCTATTTCTGCTCCGGTTGCCCGCACAATTCGTCGACGAAAGTGCCGGAAGGCTCGATGGCCGCAGCCGGCATCGGCTGCCATTTCATGGCGCTCTGGATGGACCGCTCTACCGTAGGCTTCACGGCCATGGGCGGCGAGGGCGCGCAATGGGTGGGGCAGGCGCCGTTCTCGAAGCGCGGACACATGTTCCAGAACCTTGGCGATGGCACCTACAATCACTCGGGGTCGCTCGCCCTGCGCTTCGCGGTCGCCAGCAACGCCAATGTCACCTACAAGATCCTCTACAACGATGCCGTCGCGATGACGGGCGGGCAACCGCATGAGGGCAATCTTTCGGCGGACATGATCGCCAACCAGGTGCGCGCCGAAGGCGTCGACCGCATTGCCATCGTTACCGACGAGCCGGAAAAATATGCCGGCCGCGCGCAGTTTCCGACCGGCGCAACGATTCATCATCGCGATGATCTCGACGCCGTGCAGCGCGAGCTGCGCGATGTGAAAGGTGTTTCGGTGCTGCTTTACGATCAGACCTGCGCGGCGGAAAAGCGGCGCCGGCGCAAGCGGGGCACGTTTCCGGACCCGGACAAGCGCGTCATCATCAACGAGCTTGTCTGTGAAGGTTGCGGCGATTGCGGTGTCGCTTCCAACTGCGTTTCGGTGCAGCCGGTGGAAACGGAGTTCGGCCGCAAGCGGCGGATCGATCAGTCGTCGTGCAACAAGGATTTTTCCTGCGTCAACGGGTTCTGTCCGTCGTTCGTGACCGTGCATGGCGCGAAGATCCGTAGGGCGGAAGGCGTTGCTGGAAGGGCAAACCCGCTAGACGGTGTCCCCGAGCCGGCACTGTTCACGCTCGGGAAACAGGGGTGGTCTTCGATCATCGACGGTATCGGCGGTACCGGCGTCGTGACCGTAGGGGCGGTGCTCGGCATGGCCGCGCACCTGGAGGGCAAGGGCTGCGGCATGATCGACATGGCGGGACTGGCGCAGAAGGGCGGTGCCGTTTTTTCGCATGTGCGCATCGCCAATGCGCCGGAAGACATTCAGGCCATTCGCGTTTCTGCCGGCAAGGCCGATCTCGTGCTGGGCTGCGATCTGGTCGTTTCCGGCTCCAAAAAGGTTCTGGCGTCCGTGCGCGAAGGCGAGACGATCTTCGTGGCCAACACGGCCGAAGTGATGCCGGGCGACTTTGCCCGATCCGCCGACTTTTCCCTGCCGACCGAACGCGTCAAGAAGGCGATCCGTACCGCTGCCGGTGAAGACAAGGCGCATTTCTTCGACGCTACCAACACCGCGTCCGTGCTTTTCGGCAATTCGCTCGGCGCCAACATGTTCATGCTCGGCTTCGCATATCAGCATGGCGGTTTGCCGCTGTCGGCGGAGGCGGTCGAGAAGGCGATCGAACTCAACGGCCAGGCGGTCGCAATGAATATCGATGCTTTTCGCTGGGGTCGCCGGGCGGCGCACGATCCGGAGTTCGTCAGGGGCCTGGTCGCGTCGTCCCGGAACGCAGCGACCGGGCGGCAGTTGTCCGAGACCCTGGACGAGATCGTCGAACGCCGTGTCGCATTCCTCACCGAGTATCAGAACGCCGCCTACGCAGCGCGTTATTTCGGCGCGGTGCAGGCCATGCGTGAGGCGGAGGAGCGCGCGGTGCCGGGCTCGATCGCCGTCAGCGAGGCCGTTGCGCGCAACCTGTTCAAGTTGATGGCGATCAAGGACGAATACGAAGTCGCGCGGCTTTACACCGATGGCGCGTTCCAGAGGCAGCTTGCGGGCCAGTTCCAGACCTGGGACCGGCTCGAATTTCATCTCGCACCGCCAATTCTTGGACGAAAGGATGCCGATGGGAGGCCGAAGAAGTCGAGCTTCGGACCTTGGATGATGAAAGGCTTTTCCGTTCTCGCGCGCCTGAAGGGCCTGCGCGGCACGGCTCTTGATGTCTTCGGATACACTGGCGAGCGCCGGATGGAACGCCGTCTGCTGAACGAATATGAAGGCGATCTGGAAACGATCAGACAGGCAATGGCGCCGGGCCGGATCGATGCGGCTGCGGCGCTTGCATCGGTGCCGGCCATCATCCGCGGTTACGGTCATGTGAAGCAGGCAAATGCCGACAAGGCTGCCAGTGAACGACAGCGGTTGATCGCTAGACTGAAGACACCCACGTCGGCGGAGGCGCTGAAGGCGGCAGAGTAGTACGATCGCGGCGGCATTTGGCGAAATGCTTGAAGCAGCAGGCCCCGGGTAAGCGCTTTGCCGTATAAGTCTTTCTTAATGCGCGCGTGTCATGAAGAAACACTGCATGACACACGAGATAAACCGAGTGAAGCCCGACCAGGTACCCGGAGACGTGTACGTTCAGTTCGTGCGCTCGTTGTACGACAACGTGCACATGCTTCTGATCGGTGCGTTCTGTCATGCCGTCGTTTCGGGCATGTCCTACCTCAAGACGGGTCACGGCATCTTTTTGTGGATGGCGCTTCTGCTGGCGTCGGTCGGTGTCTGGCGCTATTTCAGCATGCGCCGCGTGGTCAAGCATGCTGTCATCCGCGACTACCAAAGCGCCAAACGCTGTGAGCGCGAATACATCATCCAGGGCAGCATCCAGGGACTTACGCTCGGCAGCTTCTGCTTCATCGCGATTTATCTCTATCCGGATCCCTATGCCGAACTGTCGGCCACGGCCGTCACGATGGGGTCGATGGTCACGGTGGCGGGCCGCAATTACGGCTCGCCGCGGATGGTGGCGATCTTCTCGCTGACCTTCGTGCTTCCGATCGCCGTCGGGCTGCTGATGCGCGCGGATCCGTTCAATGCCGTGCTCGGCCTGCTAATCATTCCGTTCTTTTTCATCATTTCCGGTACCGCGAAGGGCGTGCGGGAAGTGTTGTTCTCCGCCGTCATCGGCCACAGGCGCGCGGACCAAATCGCCCAGCGCTTCGACCGGGCGCTCAACACGATGTCGTCTGGACTGATCATGCTCAGCCCCGAAGGCAAGGTCGTGGTGGCCAATGCGGAAGCCGCCAGCCTGATGGGCGTGCGTAAGCCCGAGAGGCTCCTGGGGCGAACGTTGCGCGGCCTGCTCATGCGCGGCGTGGCGGCGGGCGTGCTGAGCCTCAAGGATTCGCGCTATGCAGAAACGCAGCTCACGCGCGCCTTGCGTGAGGGCAAGGATCGCAAGGTGCTTCTGCGACTGACCGACAGCCGCTACTTCGAATTTTCCGCTCGGGAAGGGTATGACGAACTCGGCGTCATCACTTTCGACGAAGTGACCGCCCGGATCGAGGCCGAAGAGCGCATCCGTTTTATGGCGCGATACGACAGCCTCACCGGACTGCCGAACCGCGCCTATTTCCACGAAGTCGTCTCCGAAGCGGTCGCTGCAGGAAGCCAGGATCGGAAGGTCGCGCTCGCGGTGTTCGATCTAGACGACTTCAAGAGCGTCAACGATACGCTGGGCCATCCGGTCGGCGACGGGCTCATCTATGCGGTTGCCGAGCGCCTGAACCGCTTCGCCGGCGACGATGTCCGGGTCAGCCGCTTCGGTGGCGACGAATTCATGATCTTCTTCAACGACGTTCAGGAGCCAGAGGCGTTCCCGGCACTGCTCGACGAGATATTTTCCAGCCTGAACGGCGATGTGGATGTCGCCGGTCATGCATTACGGATCCAGACAAGTGCCGGCGCGGTTCTGGCCGCGGCCAGGGACGCCGATGTGGATGCAATGATCGTGAAGGCGGATCTGGCGCTCTACAAGGCCAAGGAAAACGGCAAGAACGGATGGCGGCTGTTCGAGGCAGCCATGGATCAGGCGTTCCGCAACCGGCAGGTGATGAAGGCGGATCTGCGCCATGCCGTGGAAACCAGAGGGCTGCGGGTCGTCTATCAGCCAATCGTTTCGATGGAAACGATGCGGATCGCGAGCTGCGAAGCCTTGTGCCGGTGGGACCACCCCGAGATCGGTCCGATCTCGCCCGCGGTTTTCATCCCGCTGGCGGAGGAGATGGGCATCGTCTCCGATATCAGCACCTTCATGCTCGAAGCGGCCACCCTGGAGTGTTCCAGGTGGCCCGACCCGATCAGCGTTTCGGTGAACCTCTCGGCAAAGGATTTCCGCAATGACAGTGTCATTGCCAAAGTGCGCCATGCGCTGGAGAAATCCGGCCTGGCACCGCACCGCCTCGAGATCGAGGTCACCGAAACCGCGCTGCTGGACGACAAGTCGCAGACCGGCACCTATATCGAACAACTGAAGGCGCTGGGTGTGCGTATCGCGCTTGACGATTTCGGCACGGGCTATTCCAGCCTAAGCTATCTGCACACGCTTCCACTCGACAAGGTGAAGATCGATCGCTCCTTCCTTATCGACGTGACCCGCAACCAGCGCTCGCTCGAACTGCTGAAGGGCGTGGTGAACCTGTCACGTCCGCTGGGTCTTGCCGTCACGATCGAAGGGGTCGAGACCTTCGATCAACTGAAGGTGCTGGCTTTGGAAGTGAAGCCCGATCTCGTCCAGGGTTTCCTCTTCGGTTCGGCCTTGACGGCGTCGGGCATCGAAACGATGTCAACAACCACCTGGCCGTTCGCCAGCCAAATCAACGCCGTATCCGCCTCCGGGCGCTAAGCGAACCTTCCTCATTCAATCAACGCGGTAGTGAAGTTAACCCTTTCTTAAGGTTAACTTTCGGTAAACGGGGAGGTTCGGATTTTCGCCTTTACTCACCTCTAGGTTAATGTACCGTTAATTTGGTCGAGTAACGTGACCATTTGCGGGGATATGATGGTGTCACGAGTACCGCTTTCGAATGCGGCGGAGGGTGCGGCCTCTGTTGCGTCGGCGGAAGAATCCAGCTTTTCAAGAAGCGTATCCGCACTGCTTGAGCACATCGAATACCGGCGCTGTGAAAGCGGCGAAGACATCGAGGCGATCTATCGCCTGCGTTACGATGCCTATCTCGCAAGCGGGATGATAACGGGCTCATCGACGCGCATCGTCGAGGACGAGTTCGACGATCTGGCCAACTCCTATCGCTTCGGCATCTTCATCGACGGTGAACTGGCGAGCACGATCCGTGTCCACCACGTCCACCCGCAGATGCCGGTTTCTCCGAGCGTGCAGGTCTTCGGCGATGAACTTAGACCGCGACTGGCCGCGGGCGAGACGTTCATCGATCCAAGCCGCTTTGCCGCGGACAGCGAATTTTCCCGCGCGTTCAAGGCACTGCCCTACGTGACCCTGCGCTTGGCTGTGGCGGCCTGCTCGTACTTCGATGTCGACTATTGCCTGACTGCAATCAAGGAAGAGCATACGGGTTTCTATCGCCGCATATTCGGCTCCGAGCAGACGATGCCTTCGCGGACGTATCCGGGTCTCGTCTGCCCCGTTTACCTGTTCCAGTCGAAATGCTCGGAGAACATGGCGAAGACCATCGAGCGCTTTCCCTTCTTCAAGTCGACCCCGTTCGAACAGAGGATGCTGTTTGCCCGGCCGCCTAAGGGCGAACTCGCCCCGCTGACCATCCTGCCGACCGCGAAATATATGAAGCGCGCCGCCTGACCGGTTCCGGTCCGTTTTTCTTGTCTTTCGGGGAAGGGGCGTTCATAAGCCGTCGCAGATACGGGCGATAGGCGAACTGCCCGCATTCGAGGACATATGAACGCAAGGGAAGACATCGTTCGCGCGGCGATTTGGGCCGGCGAACTGACGGACGACGAGATCGAGCGCGTTCGGCGCGGGGTCGTCGAACGGCAGTTCGCAAAGGGCAGCTATGTCTGCCATCGCGGCGACCGGCTCGATCACTGGACCGGGGTCGTCAGCGGGCTGGTGAAGATCAGCGCCATCTCCCGGGACGGAAAGGCCATGACCTTTGCCGGCGCGACCGACGGAAGCTGGTTTGGCGAGGGATCGGTTCTTAAGGACGAACCACGCAAATACGATGTCGTGGCAATCCGCGACACGCGCATGCTGATGGTGCAGCGCGCCACCTTCATGTGGCTTTACGAGAACAGCAAGGGCTTCAACCGCTATCTGGTCCGCGCGCTCAACGAGCGCATGGGACAGTTTCTCGCGACGATCGAATACGACCGCATTCTCGGGCCTAAGGCGCGCGTGGCGCGCAACCTGTCATGGTTCTTCAACCGCGTTCTGTACCCCAGGGCGGGACCGGCCGTTGAGATCAGCCAGGAGGAACTCGGCCTGCTGGTCGGCGTCTCACGCCAGGTGGTCAACCGCTGCCTGCAGGAGCTTCAGGACGAGGGGCTCCTTAGGGTCGAGCACGGCCGGATCACTCCGATCAACATTCAGGCGCTCACGATATACGACGCGTAAACGCGTCGCGCGGCCACGTCCCACACAATGTTTAAGTGATTTTTGGAAGGGCGAGCTCACACGAGCGCCCAGTCAAAAAGACAATGTGCCGGTCTGTCTGTCAAGGGCATTGTTGCCTGCCGGGGCGATTCGTGAAAACTTCCGACCAAGAAGAGGATTTCCGACAGGCGGGAGGTGCCTGTCGGGCATAAGGGGCGGTTGAACGCTTCTGACGGGAGGAATTGGGTTTTGGCGAAAGCTGCGACCTCGCTTGATACGTTTCCGAAGTATCTGCTGCTCAATGCGGACCGTTTCCGTGAACGCCCTGCCATGCGCCACAAGGATCACGGCATCTGGCAGAGCTGGACCTGGGCGCAGCAGCTTGACGAGGTGCGGGCGTTTGCCGTCGGCCTCGAGGCGATCGGCTTTGCCCGCGGCGACAGGGTCGCCGTGGTCGGGGCGAACCGGCCGCGGCTCTACTGGACCTTTGTCGCGGTTCAATCTCTGGGAGGGGTACCTGTACCGGTCTATGCCGACGCGGTGGCCGAGGAGATGGCCTACGTTCTGGATCATGCCGGCGTGCGCTTCGCGGTGGTCCAGGACCAGGAGCAGGTCGACAAGATCCAGTCCTTCAAGGACAAGATTCCCGCGCTGTCCGAGGTGATCTACGACGAGCCTCGCGGTCTGCTCGATTACCCGCCCGAGGGGCTCCACAGCTTCGCCGACGTTCAGGCAAAGGGACGCGCCGTGCTGGCCGCGGAGCCCGAGCGCGCCCGACGCTGGGAGGAGGACATCCGCAAGGGCAGCGGCGACGATATATCCGTCATGCTCTACACATCTGGAACCACCGGTCGCTCCAAGGGCGTGATGATCAAGGCGGCGGGCGCGGTGCAGGCGGCGTCGGACACAGTCGCCTTCGACCGGATCACCGAGCACGACAGTGTGCTGGCCTACCTGCCGCTGGCATGGGTGGGCGACCACTATCTGAATTACGCGCAAGGTTACGTGGCCGGCTTCTGCATGAACTGTCCGGAAAGCCCGCAGACCGTTCCGCAGGACTTGCGGGAAATCGCGCCATCGTTCTATTTCGCGCCGCCGCGGGTGTTCGAGGGGCTGCTGACCAGCGTGACGATCCGCATGGAGGATGCAGGGCGCTTCAAGAAGTGGATGTTCCGGCACTTCATCGAGGTTGCCCGCAAGCACGGCGAGGCCATCCTGGAAAAGCGCCCGGTGCCGCTTTCCGGCCGGTTGGCCTACGCACTCGGCAACGTGCTGCTCTACGCGCCGCTGCGCAACGTGCTCGGCATGTCCAACATCACGGTTGCCTATACGGCTGGCGAGGCGATCGGCGGCGACCTGTTTTCGTTCTTCCGCTCGCTTGGGATCAACCTCAAGCAGCTCTACGGCCAGACCGAGGCCTTCCTCTACGTGACGGCCCAGCAGGACGGTCAGGTACGAGCCGACACGGTGGGGCCTGCCACGCCAAACGTCGACATCCGCATTTCGGAAAGCGGCGAAGTGCTGTTCCGCTCGCCCGGCCAGTTCTCCGGCTATTACAAGGAGGATGAGAAGACCGCGGAGGTGCTGACACCGGACGGCTTCATCAAGACCGGTGATGCCGGCTTCTTCGACAAGGACGGTCAGCTCAAGATCATCGACCGCGCCAAGGACGTAGGCCGGCTGAACGACGGTTCGCTGTTCGCGCCGAAATATATCGAGAACATGTTGAAGTTCTTCCCGAACATCAAGGAAGCGGTGGCGTTCGGCAACGACCGCGATTTTGCGACCGCTTTCATCAACATCGATCTTCAGGCCGTCGGCGACTGGGCGGAGCGCAACAACATCGCCTATGCGTCCTATCAGGAACTCGCGGGGCACCCACAGGTCTACGAGATGATCGCGCGCAACGTCGACGAGACGAACCGGCGGCTTTCCAAAGAGCCGATGATGGCCGGTGCGCAGATCAAGCGCTTCCTCATCCTGCACAAGGAACTCGACGCCGACGATGGAGAACTGACGCGAACGCAGAAGGTGAGGCGGGCCTTCGTCGACGAACGCTACCGCGAACTTATCGCCGCCTTCTATGACGGCTCGACCGAGAAGTATGTGGAGACGGAAGTCACCTATGAGGACGGTCGCAAGGGCAAGATCAGGGCGACTGTGAAGATCGCCGATGCCACGATGCATGGGTCGCCCCGGCCGCAGGCGGTGAGGGAGGCAGCAGAATGAACGCCCACACCGCCGGAACCCAGTTCATAGCTGCAGACGATGACGGTGTCGCCAAGGGCGATACCCTGCTGGAGGTCAAGAACGTTTCCTTGTCGTTCGGCGGCGTGAAGGCGATCACCAACATCTCCTTCGACGTGAAGAAAGGCGAGATACGGGCGATCATTGGACCCAACGGTGCGGGCAAGACGTCGATGCTGAACGTCATCAACGGCTTCTACACGCCGCAGGAAGGCACCATCACCTTCCGCGGCCAACAGCGCCGGGCGATGAAGCCGCACCACGCCGTGCGCCAGGGCATTGCCCGCACCTTCCAGAACGTCGCGCTTTTCAAGGGTATGACGACGCTGGACAACATCATGGCCGGCCGCTCTGTCCACATGAAGCGCAACATCGGCTGGCAGATGCTGTGGCACGGTCCGGCGCTGGCCGAGGAGATCGAGCATCGCGAGAAGGTCGAGGAGATCATCGACTTCCTTGAGATCGAGCACATCCGTCGCACCCCCGTCGGCAAGCTGCCATACGGATTGCAGAAGCGCGTGGAACTTGGCCGCGCGCTGGCCATGGAGCCCTCCCTGCTGTTGCTCGACGAGCCGATGGCGGGCATGAACCTCGAGGAAAAAGAGGACATGAGCCGGTTCATCATCGACGTGAACCAGCAGCGCGGCACGACGATCGCCCTGATCGAGCATGACATGGGCGTGGTCATGGACCTTTCCGACCGTGTGGTCGTTCTGGACTACGGCAAGAAGATTGCCGACGGAGCGCCAGACGAGGTGAAGAACGACCAGTCGGTCATCGATGCCTATCTCGGCGTAGCCCATTGATGGAAAGGAAACCCGATGGAAAACCTGCCGCTTACGCCGCTGATCTCACTGATCGCGGGCGTCGTCATCCTGATCGTGCCGCGACTGCTCAATTACATCGTCGCGATCTACCTCATCATCATCGGCCTAGTGGGCCTGTTTCCGCAGCTGACGCCGTGACGGGCGGCGCATAGGGGGAAGCCGGAGAATGGAATTTCTGCACTCGATCCTGATCAAGCCCTTCGCGGATATGGCGACCGCGCCCGATTTCCTGCTGCAGGTGCTTTGGGAAGGAACCGTCTCCGGCACCCTCTATGCGCTGATCGCGCTTGGGTTCGTGCTCATCTTCAAGTCGTCGCGCATCTTCAACTTCGCGCAGGGCATCATGGTGGTGTTCGCCGCACTTACCCTTGTCGGCCTGCACGAGAACGGCGTGCCGGCCCTGCTCGCGGTGCCGATAACGCTTGCGGTCATGTATGTGCTGGCAATGAGCATCGAGCGCGTCGTGCTGCGCCCACTGGTGAACCAGCCCGACATCATTCTGTTCATGGCGACGATCGGCATCACGCTGTTCCTGATAGGCTTCGGCGAAATCATCTTCGGTGGTGAAAACAAGCGGATGATCACCGAGGAACTGATGATCCCGACCGGCAGCTTCGAGTTCGAGCCGTTCGGTGGTTTCCTGCTCATCGAGCAGAAGGATGTCACGGCGGTGGTCGGCGCGGTGATCCTCGTGCTGGCGCTGCTGATGTTCCTCAACAAGTCGAAGATGGGGCGCGCGATCCGCGCGCTCGGCGACGATCACCAGGCCGCGCTGTCGGTCGGCATCTCGCTGTCGACCATCTGGGTGCTGGTCTGGTTCATCGCAGGCGTCGTGGCGCTGGTGACCGGCATTGCGTGGGGCGCGCGCGCCGGCGTGTCCTTCGCGCTGGAGGTAATCGCCTACAAGGCGCTGCCGGTGCTGATGCTTGGCGGGCTGGAATCCGTCTCGGGTGCCATTATCGGCGGACTGCTCATCGGCATCCTCGAAAAGCTGTTCGAGATCTATTGGGGACAGCCGCTGCTGGGTGGCAACACCGAGACCTGGTTCGCGTACGTGTTCGCGCTGTTCGTGCTGCTTTTCCGGCCGCAGGGCCTGTTCGGCGAAAAGATCATCGAGCGCGTGTAAGGAAATTTCGTCATGCTTTATCGCGTCGCCGGACAATACAAGACCAGCTACAAGGCCGATTTCGCCCTCTTCCCCGTGCGGCAGGATGCGTGGCTACTCGCCTTCATTCTGGTTCTGGCATTCGTCGTCTTCCCGATGACGGCCAGCGAGTTCGTTTTCCGCACGCTGCTGATCCCGGTGCTGATCTATTCGCTGGCGGCGCTAGGGCTCAACATCCTGACGGGTTATGCAGGGCAGCTCTCGCTGGGGACCGGCGCCTTCATGGGCGTCGGCGCCTATGCCTGCTACAAGCTGATGACGATCTTCCCCGGTCTCAACCTTCTTGCGGCGGTGTTGATGTCGGGGTTCGTCTCGGCGGCGATCGGCGTCGCCTTCGGCCTGCCGTCACTGCGGATCAAGGGGTTCTACCTGGCGATCGCGACGCTTGCCGCGCAGTTCTTCCTTGTATGGTTGTTCCAGAAGTGGGGCTGGCTCTACAACTATTCGGCCTCCGGAGCCATTCAGGTGCCCAATATCAGCATATTGGGCTTCACCTTCGCGGGACCGACCGCGCCGGCCATCAACCAGTATTTCTTCGTCCTGTGCACGGTGACGCTGATAACGTTCGTCGCGATCAACCTCACGCGGGGCCGCATCGGGCGGCAATGGAAGGCCGTGCGCGACATGGACATCGCGGCTGAACTGGTGGGCATCAACCTGATGAAGGCGAAGCTGCTCGCGTTCTTCGTGTCGTCCTACATCATCGGCGTGGCGGGCGCGCTGTTCGTCTTTCTCTGGCGTGGCGCGGCCGAGGCGAACCTGTTCGACATACCGCTGTCTTTCCGTGTCCTGTTCATCGCCATCATCGGCGGCCTTGGCTCTATCCTCGGCAACTATCTCGGGGCGATCCTGATCGTGGCATTGCCGGTTATCATCAGTGGCGTGCCGGCTGCTTTGGGCCTGCCGCTCACACCGGCCACGGTCGATCACCTTAACATCATGATCATCGGCGCTCTCATCATCCTGTTCCTGATCCTGGAGCCGCACGGCCTTGCGCGGCTATGGGCGGTGGCGCGGGAAAAACTCATCATATGGCCGTTCCCGCACTGAGCGGGTTCGAAGTGGAGGAAATCCGGGCAACCGGGTTCGAAGGAGGAGAGAATGAAGAAACTGATCGCAAACGTACTGCTTTCGGCCACGATATTGGCAGGGCTTTCCCTGTCGGCCGTGGCTCAGGATACGCTTAAACTGCCGAACATGTCGTACCGCACGGGACCGTTCGCGGCGACCGGCACGCCGCACCAGAACGGTCAGCTCGACTACATGACCATGCTCAACGAGCGCGATGGCGGCATCAACGGCGTCAAGATCGCGTTCGACGAGTGCGAAACCGGCTACAATACGGAAAAGGGCGTCGAGTGCTACGAACGCCTGAAGTCCGAGGGTGCCCTTGTCACCCAGCCCTGGTCGACGGGTATCACGCTGCAGGTGCTGCCGCGCACGAATGTCGACAAGATCCCGATGTTCGGTCCGAGCTACGGCTTCTCTGCCATGCAGGACGGCAAGACCTTCAAATGGGCCTTCAATGCGCCGACGTCCTACTGGGACGGCGCCTCGATGATCATGACGGCGCTCGGTGATGGTGACGTCGCCAATCTGAACGGCAAGAAGATCGCGTTCCTGCACCTCGACCATCCCTACGGCAAGGAGCCGATTCCGTTGTTCGAGAAGCTGGCGGCGGAACACGGCTTCACCTTCCTGCCGATTCCCGTCGGCCTGACGGAGATGCAGAACCAGTCGGCGCAGTGGCTGCAGATCCGCCGCGAACGTCCCGACTACGTCATCATGTGGGGCTGGGGCGCGATGAATGCCGGCGCCGTTACCGAAGCGGTCAAGACGCGCTATCCGATGGATCAGTTCGTCAGCGTCTGGTGGGGCGCGCACAACCCGGACCTCAAGCTCGTTGGAGCCGACGGCAAGGGCTATAGGGCGCTGAGCTGGAATTTCACCGATTCCGAGGCGCCGGTCATGCAGGACATCAAGAAGCACGTCGTGGATGCCGGAAAATCGCAGATCGACCAGGCCGGCGGCGAGTTCGACAGCATGGCCTATCAGCGTGGTGTGCTGATGTCGGTCATTCTGGCGGAAGCGGTCCGCGTGGCGCAGGACCATGCCGGCACGCCGAACATCAATCAGGAACAGGTCCGCTGGGGGCTCGAAAACCTGAACATGGATGAAGCTCGCCTCGCCGAACTCGGTGTCGAGGGCATGATGGGACCGCTCAAGACCACCTGCGCCAACCATACCGGCAATGCCGGCGCATGGATGGTTCAGTGGGACGGCGAGAAGTTCGAGAAGGTTTCCGAACTGCTATCAGCCGACCGGGCGCTCATCGACCCGCTGGTCGAGGAAGAAGCGGCGAAATATGCGGCTGCCAACGCGCCATGGCCGACCAACGAAGAGTGCTCGATGTAGCATCAGCCTTCCTCTCCCCGTCCGCGGGGAGAGGGTGCCGGCAGACAGGCGAGGGGCTGCGCCGGCACCCCTTAATCAACCCCGAAGGAACCACCCCTCGCGCGGTCCTTCGGAATTGCCTGGCTTAGCCGGGCAAGCGAACGATCCGCGCCGGAGCTTTCATGACCGCGTCTCACGCTTCTGAACCGCAACCTGCCGATACCATCCTTGCGGTCAACAACATCGAGGTGATCTACGATCACGTCATCCTGGTGCTGAAGGGTGTGTCGCTGAGCGTTCCGCGCGGCGGCATCACGGCGCTGCTCGGTGCAAACGGTGCGGGCAAGACCACCACGCTGAAAGCCATCTCCAACCTGCTGCGAGCGGAGCGTGGCGAGGTGACGAAGGGCAATATCGTCTTCGAGGGCGAGCAGGTTCAGGCATTGTCGCCCAACGAACTGGTACGACGCGGCTGCATCCAGGTGATGGAAGGCCGGCATTGCTTCGGCCACCTGTCGATCGAGGACAATTTGCTGACCGGCGCGTTCACGAGACGAGACGGTAATGCCGCGATCCGCGAGGATCTCGACCTCGTCTACCAGTATTTCCCGCGACTGAAGGTCCGGCGTCAGAGCCAGGCGGGGTACACCTCAGGCGGCGAGCAGCAAATGACCGCCATCGGACGCGCGCTCATGAGCCGCCCGAAGATGATCCTGCTCGACGAACCGTCGATGGGGCTGGCACCCCAGCTCGTCGAGGAAATCTTCGAGATCGTGAAAAAGCTCAACGAGGAGCAGGGCGTTTCCTTCCTGCTTGCCGAGCAGAACACGAACATCGCACTTCGCTATGCGAAATACGGATACATTCTGGAGTCCGGCCGCATCGTGCTCGATGGAGAGGCTCAGGCGCTTCGCGAGAACGAGGACGTGAAGGAGTTCTATCTCGGCGTCGGCGGCGAAGGCCGGCGGTCGTTCAAGGACGTCAAGCATTACAAGCGGCGCAAGCGCTGGCTCGCCTAAGCGTTCCGTCCACTACCAGCTATAACGATAGCGTGCGCTGACGCGCCCGGCGCGGTTCCGTGTGCCCGGATTCTCGACACTGGCGACAAGCCGGATCGATTTGCGCAGTTCCTGTTCGAGAGCAATACTGGTCTGCCAGCTTTCGCCGTCCGTGCGCGAAGCGCGTGCCGTAACCGCGGTCCGTGTCGCCGGCGAAGAAAGCTTCACGCTCTGACTGGCCCGCAGCCGCGTGTTGCGGTTGCTGGCGGCTTCCTTAAAAACGCTTACATTCTGCCGGAGTTCGGTATCCAGTGTGTGCAACCGGCGGGTGACGCTATTGTCCAGCGAGACGCTGCGCTTGCCGGAACGACCGTCGATGCGGGCTTTCAGATGCGTTGCCCGTTTTACCCGCGGCTTGCTTTGTTCGGCGAGCCTAAGGTCTGCCCAAAGCGATACAGGATCGCCGAAGACTGCCGGGTCCGGGCCGCGCATCCTCACATCGGCGCCGACGCTGGCCTCGGGGACATGCGGTAGGGAACTACCCACCCGCGCCGAATAGGATGTATCGGACTGCTTCGAAAATTCCCAGATCAGCGGACGATCGCCCGCGTCTGCGGTCAGTGAGAGGGACGGCCACATAAGGCATGCGAGGATTGCCGCCGCGAGATGGGTACGGATTTTCATCGGAATAATTGGTACTGGCGATAACGGATTGTTTCATTCGGTTACAATCACGTAAATTAGCAGGCACCCGCATGCCAATCACGATTGTGCGGCGCGGCAAATCTTCCATCGCCTGTTGCATTTCGCCCACGGTGGTGCCGCTCAGTCTTCGAGCAGCCGCGCGCCCGGACCCTCGTGGCCGAGTTCGTCGTAGGGATTGCGCAACGGGCACTCGCGCACCGAAAGGCAACCGCAGCCGATGCAGCCGGTGAGGCGGTCGCGCAACTGCGTCAGTTTCAGGATGCGTTCGTTGAGTTCTTCGCGCCAGCCCTCCGACAGGCGCTTCCAGTCGTCCACCGTCGGTGTTCGCTCGTTGGGCAAGGCGGCCAGCGCCTGCTTGATGGAAGCCAGCGGTATGCCGGTGCGCTGGGCGATCTTGATGACGGCGACACGGCGCAACACCTCGCGCGGGTAGCGTCGCTGGTTGCCCTGGCTCCGCCAGCTTCGAATAAGCCCCTGCCTCTCGTAGAAATGCAGCGCCGACACCGCCACGCCGCTGCGTGCTGCCACCTCGCCGACGCTCAAATCGCGCGGAAAGGGGCGGGGCTTCGGTGTTTTTTCCTCGGTCGGCATATTTGTGATTGACCTCAACTATTGTTGAGGTTGTAGCAGAGAGGCCGTTCCATTGCAAACCAAGGAGAGAGACGATGGCGACGGCAATCCAGAAATATGTCCACGAGCCCAGCCTGGAGCTTAAGGCCGCAGCGCATGCGCTGGTGAATGCGATGCAGGAGGCCTTCAACGCAAAGGACGCGACGGCGCTGGCGCATAATCTTGCCAACGACGCGTCGTGGACAAACGCGCTCGGGGTGCGGGTGCGAGGCCGGCAGGAAATCGAAAAGCTGGCGCGCGCCATGATGACGCGCAACCGGAGCAATTTTGCGCGCTATGAGATCATTGACGTGGTGCCCGTGCGCACCGATGTCGGCGTGGTCAATCTATTACAGGTGCCGACGGATGCCAGCGGCCGCGAGCTGCCCGAGCCAGGCGCGACGCCGATCTACGTCATCGCTCGCGAAGCAGACGGTTGGAAGATCGTCGCCGGCCAGAACACGCTGATCCTCAGCCCGGAAGGAGCCTGACCGATGACGGAGAGGACAAAACTCGCGATCATCTACGGCAGCACGCGTGAGGGCAGGCTGTGCGATGCCGTGGTTGCCTGGGCCGCAAAGCAGATCGAGGCCGATGGACGCTACGATATCATCAGGATCGATCCGGCCAGGGCCGAGACATATGACGCGGTCGGCAAGCAGCTCAGCGCTGCCGATGCGTTTCTGGTGGTGACGCCGGAATACAACCATTCATTTCCGGCGCCGCTGAAGGCGCTGGTCGATTCCTACGGCGTGGAGTGGCACGCAAAGCCTGTCGCTTTCGTCTCATATGGCGGCATTTCCGGCGGTCTGCGGGCCGTGGAGCATCTGCGCGGCGTCTTTGCCGAGCTTCACACCGTGGGCATTCGCGACACAGTCAGTTTCGCGGGCGCATGGAAACGCTTTGGCCCCGACGGAATGCTGCGGGAGCCAGCGGATGCCGAGCGCTCGATGGCAACGCTGCTTTCGCGCCTTCACTGGTGGGCGGAGGCGCTGTCCAAGGCCCGCAACGAAATGCAGTTCGGAGAGGCGGCATGAACGCGATCAGCAAGATTGGGAACGTGGCGGCGGCAGCGGTTCCTGCACCTTCCGCGCCCGGCCGGGCGGCTCAGGCCACGTTGGTGCTGGTAGGTTCGCTCGTGGTGATGGCGACTGCGGTCGTCGCACCCGCACTGCCCGCAATCGAGGCGCATTTCGCCGGGCAGCCCGGCGCGGCCTATCTCGTGCGGCTGATCGTAACGCTGCCGGCTCTTGTAATCGCGATAGCCGCACCGCTCGCCGGCTACGTTCTCGACAGGCTCGAACGGTGGCCTGTCGTATTCTGGTCGCTTGTCGCCTTCGTCGTCTTCGGTGCTGCCGGCTCGACCGCCGACAGTCTCGAGGTGTTGCTCGCGACCCGCGCCGGGCTCGGCCTGTCGGTGGCGTTCCTCATGGCGGGATTTACGTCGCTGATCGGCGACATGTTCGAGCCGCAGGCGCGGGGCGCGATCATGAGCCGACAGGTCGGCGCAAACTCGATGGTCGCACTCAGCATGATCCTCATGGCCGGGGTGTTTGCCGAGATGGATTGGCGTGGTGCATTCCTGATCTACCTTGCTGCCGCGCCGCTGGTGCTGGCCTTCTGGCTGTTCGTTCCAAACCGTCCCCGCTTGGATACGCAGGCGGCCGGCGCCATGCCGGGCAGTGAGCCGGCCAACATGAGCGTCGTGATGGCCGTCTACGCGCTCGCGCTGCTTTGCCCGCTCCTCTACATGATCCTGCCCACCCAGTCGCCCTTCCTGATCGCGGAGGCTTACAACGGCACGCCGACGACGATCGCGCTGGCCTTCGGCGCCTCGACGCTGGGCGTCCTGCCGGGATCGCTCGCGTTCGGACGCCTGCGGCAGCGGCTGTCGCCCTGGGTGCTGTTCGGCACCGGCTTCGCGATCATGGGGCTCGGTATGCTGCTGCAGGGGATTGCGCCCAACCTCGGGCTGCTCGTGGCCGCGATGGTCTTCTCCGGCGTCGGCTTCGGTCTGGTGATGCCGAACCTGAGCACCACATTGCTGGCGGCTGCACCGGCGCATTTGAGAGGGCGGCTATCGGGAGGCCTGGTGTCGAGCATCTTTCTCGGCCAGTTTCTGTCGCCGGTGGCAAGCCAGCCCGTCGTCGACGCCTATGGCTATCCGCCGACCTTTCTGCTGGGCGGGCTGCTGCTTTGCCTCGTTGCTGTTGTCGCTTTCGTCAGCGCGGTGGCGTGGCGGTCCGCATAGGGTGCCGCGACATTCCTCCCATTGCCCTCGAGCGCTGATTTAGGTATCAGCGCTCGATAGCATTTCCGGAGGGATTCCTGCGATGGCAGACAACACACCGACCGGTCCGGTCGAAATGGGCGCCGAGATGGACTATTCCGAGCACGAGAAGACTTATTCTCTGTTCCTCGGCATCACGAAATACGTGTCGCTCCTCACGGTCGCGCTTCTCATCGCGATGGCATTCGGCTTCTTCACGAGCGCCGGCTTCTTCTCAGCCACGATCCTCTTTATCCTGATCAGCGCCGTCGGCGCATTCCTGCTGCGCTAGTCGCGCAACAGCTGTCGGGGGTTGCTTTCGGCAGTTCCGCGGGGGACTGTCGCGTGTCGGGGATGAGGTTCCAACCGAAAGGATTTGCCGGTGGGACAGACGATATTCGTGCCGAAAGAGGTTGACGCAACGGAAGCGAGGGTTGCGGCATCGCCGGATACAGTGAAACGGCTGTCCGGGCTAGGCTTTAGCGTCGTCGTCGAAAAGGACGCCGGGGCAGGCTCGCGCATACCCGATGCCGATTTCGTTGCTGCCGGTGGTTCCATCGGCAAGTCTTCGGATGCGGGCAAGGCCGACGTGGTGCTCAAGGTGCGCCGACCGACTGAGGCTGAGCTGAAGAGCTACAAATCGGGCGCGGTCGTGCTCGCTTCGATGGACCCCTATGGCAACGATGCGGCTGTCGCGGCGATGGCCAAAGCCGGTATCTCCGCTTTTGCCATGGAATTCATGCCACGCATCACGCGTGCGCAATCGATGGACGTGTTGTCCTCGCAGGCGAACCTCGCCGGCTATCAGGCCGTCATCGACGCGGCTGCGGAATATGACCGCGCGCTGCCGATGATGATGACCGCTGCCGGCACGGTGCCCGCTGCCAAGATCTTCGTCATGGGCGTTGGTGTGGCCGGTTTGCAGGCGATCGCGACTGCGAGGCGTCTCGGTGGCGTGGTGACGGCGACCGACGTGCGGCCAGCCGCCAAGGAGCAGGTCGCATCGCTTGGCGCGAAGTTCCTCGCCGTCGAGGACGACGAGTTCAAGGCTGCGGAGACCGCCGGCGGCTACGCCAAGGAAATGTCGAAGGAATATCAGGCCAAGCAGGCCGCGTTGACCGCCGACCACATCGCTAAGCAGGACATCGTCATCACCACTGCGCTGATCCCCGGCCGTCCCGCGCCGAAGCTGATCTCGGCGGCGATGGTTGCCTCGATGAAGCCGGGTTCCGTGATCGTCGACCTTGCGGTCGAGCGCGGTGGCAACGTCGAGGGCTCAGTGCCGGGCAAGGTCGTCACGACCGCCAACGGCGTCAAGATCATCGGTCATTTGAACGTGCCCGGCCGTGTCGCAGCATCGTCGTCGCTGCTCTACGCCAAGAACCTCTTCGCTTTCCTCGAGACGATGATCGACAAGGAAAAGAAGGCGGTGGTCGTCAACCCAGATGACGAACTGGTCAAGGCAACGCTGCTGACGCATGGCGGCAAGGTGGTGCACTCGAACTTCGCCAAGGCGGAAGCGGCAGGGGCCGAAGCGCCTGCCACGGCAGCAGCGCCAGCGAAAAAGGCAGCAGCGCCCAAGAAGGCTGCTGCGCCCCGCAAGGCTCCAGCCCGCAAACCCGCGGCACCCAAAACCAAGGGAGGTGCGTGATGGAACAGAACGGTACTCTGGAACGCGCCATCGAGCAGCTCGAGCAGGCTGCCGCCGCCGTGCGCCTGGCCTTTCAGGACGAGAAGGCAGCGCAGGCAGCCGACGCGATCGCAGCCGGCGCCCACGCGGCAACCGGCGTCGACCCCTTCATCTTCCGCTTCGCGATCTTCGTGCTGGCGATCTTCGTCGGCTACTACGTCGTCTGGTCGGTGACGCCGGCGCTGCACACGCCGCTGATGGCCGTAACCAACGCGATCTCCTCCGTCATCATCGTGGGCGCGCTGCTGGCCGTCGGCATTTCGGTTTCGGGCGCGGCGATGGGCTTCGGCTTCATCGCCGTCATCCTTGCGTCGGTGAACATCTTCGGCGGCTTCCTCGTCACCCAGCGCATGCTGGCGATGTACAAGAAAAAAGAGAAGTGAGGCCTGACAGATGAGCGAAAATCTCGCCTCCTTCCTCTACCTCATCTCCGGTGTGCTGTTCATCATGGCGCTGCGCGGCCTGTCGCACCCGACGACGAGCCGCCAGGGCAATGTCTACGGCATGATCGGCATGACCATTGCCGTGCTCACGACGCTGGCGCTTGCGATTCCGTCGCCATCCGGGTTCGCGCTGATCCTCGCCGGTCTTGCGATCGGCGGCGGCGCCGGCGCGGTGATCGCACGCCGCATTCCCATGACCTCGATGCCGCAGCTCGTTGCTGCCTTTCACTCGCTGGTCGGTCTCGCGGCGGTTCTCGTCGCGGCTGCCGCCGTTTATGCGCCGGAAAGCTTCGGTATCGGCATGGTCGGAGCTATCCACACGCAGGCCATCATCGAGATGAGCTTGGGCGTTGCCATCGGCGCCGTCACCTTCACCGGCTCGGTCATCGCCTTCCTGAAGCTTGACGGCCGTATGTCGGGCAAGCCGATCCTCCTGCCCATGCGCCACGTGATCAACGCCGCTATCGGCATCGCGCTGGTGGTGCTGGTCATCATGATGGTGACCACGCAGTCGACGACGGTGTTCTGGCTGATCGTGCTTCTGTCGCTGCTGCTCGGCATACTGCTGATCATCCCGATCGGCGGGGCCGACATGCCGGTCGTCGTGTCGATGCTGAATTCCTATTCGGGCTGGGCCGCCGCAGCTCTCGGCTTCACGCTCGGCAATCTCGCGCTCATCATCACCGGCGCGCTGGTCGGCTCCTCGGGCGCGATCCTTAGCTACATCATGTGCAAGGGCATGAACCGCTCGTTCATCTCCGTCATCCTCGGCGGTTTCGGCGGCGAGACGGCCGCGGCAGCCGACGACGGCATCGAACGCACGGTGAAGCAGGGTTCGGCCGATGACGCCGCCTATCTGATGATGAACGCGCAGAAAGTCATCATCGTGCCGGGGTACGGCATGGCGGTTGCGCAGGCCCAGCACGCGCTGCGTGAGATGGCCGACAAGCTCAAGGCCGCCGGCGTCGAGGTGAAATACGCGATTCATCCGGTCGCTGGTCGCATGCCTGGCCACATGAACGTGCTGCTGGCCGAAGCCAATGTGCCCTATGACGAGGTGTTCGAGCTGGAGGACATCAACTCCGAGTTCGCCCAGGCCGATGTCGCCTATGTCATCGGCGCCAACGACGTGACCAACCCGTCGGCGCGCGACGACAAGTCGAGCCCGATCTATGGCATGCCGATCCTCGACGTGGACAAGGCGCGCACGTGCCTGTTCGTCAAGCGCTCGCTGGGGTCCGGCTACGCCGGCATCGACAACACGCTGTTCTACAAGGACGGCACGATGATGCTGCTGGGCGATGCCAAGAAGATGACCGAAGAGATCGTCAAGGCGATGGACCACTAGGCCCACGTTGCTTTGTGAATATGAAAAACCCGGCGGAAGCGCCGGGTTTTTTGTCACTTCCCAATCCAATTTGCCGCATCGGCTCTTTGCTAGGCCGGAAACTCGTCGCTGAAGATACCGCGGCATCCCATTAGCCGGCTGGCCGGTGCGGCCCTTAGCCTATCGAGTCAATTGCAGGATCGTCATCGAACTGTATCATAGCGAAAATAAACGCGTGCAATACGCAACCTGACAGGGAGAACTTTCATGGCAATGTTCCAAAGACGCACGCTACTCAAGGGCGCCGCAAGCGTGGCGGGGCTTTCGCTCGCAGCCCCCTTCGTGTCCCGCAAGGGCTTCGCGCAAGGGTCATCCGGCTCGGTCAACGTCTTTGCCTGGGCAGGCTACCTCAACGACGAGATGCTGGCCGCGTTCGAGAAGTCCACCGGCATCAAGGCCAACTACACGCCCTACGGCACCAATGACGAGCTGCTGAACCAGCTCCGCGCCAACAACGGCGCCGGCTTCGACATCATCTGGCCGACGGTTGACCGCGTTCCGAACTATGTCGAATTCGAGCTGATCCAGCCGCTCGACGAGGCGAAAATCGAAGTCGCAAAGTGCCTGCCGAGCGCCTGGGAGAACTCCGCCAAGTTCGGCGCGGTGGTCGACGGCAAGCGTTATCAGGTGCCGACCGACTGGGGCACGGAGGCGCTCGCCTTCGACAAGGAACAGGCTCCGCTGGAATACGGCACCGCATCCTACGGCGACATCTGGAAAGAAGAGATGGCAGGCAAGGCCACCGTGCGTGGCCATTCCAGCCTCGTCGGCCTCGGTCTCTGGCTCGAAGCGGAAGGCAAGCTGCCGCGCCCGCTGCTCGACGCCTTTGCCAGCCCGGAAGCTCAGGTCGAAATCTTCGACGTGATCCTCGCCGAGGCGATCGCGCGCAAGGGCAACATCGTGCAGTTCTGGTCGAACGAAAACGAGGCGCAGGGCGCGTTCCGCGTCAATGGCGCGGCGATCGGCCAGACCTGGGATTCGACCGGTGCGGCACTTGCCAAGGAAGGCCTGCCGGTCGGTTTCATCGCGCCGAAGGAAGGCGCACTGGCGTGGATGGAAGGCGTCTCGATCCCTTCAGGCGCGGAAAACATCGACCAGGCCTATGCCTTCATCAACTGGTTCCTGACGCCGGAAGCAGGCGCGATGTACTCCAACGCCACGTCGATCAACTCGACCGCAGTGGGCGCTGCCGACCTGCTTTCCGACGAAGCCAAGGCGTTCTTCGCCGCAGCCTATCCGGGCGACGCGCTCGACAAGCTGTGGTGGTGGCCGATCCAGGAGAGCTGGTACGTCACCAAACGCAACGAATATCAGGACCGCTTCCTCTCGGCCTGATCCATTATTCGGGAGCCGCCGACTGGCGGCTCCCGATGCACCGGCGCCCGTGCGCGGCATGGCTGGAATACCGGATTGAAGAAGGGGCGGCATGTCGCATTCGGTTGAACTTCACGACATCGGCATGACCTTTGGCACGACGCGGGCCGTGGGCGGCGTCTCGTTTACGGTGGAGAGTGGCGAGTTCTTTTCCATCCTCGGGCCCTCGGGATGCGGCAAGACCACCATCCTGCGGATGATAGCCGGCTTCCTGAACCCGACCGAGGGCCGGATCGTCATCGGCGGGCGCGACATGGCGGGGCTTGGCCCGGACCAGCGGCCGACGGCGATGATCTTTCAGTCGCTGGCACTGTTTCCGCTTATGCCGGTCTGGGAAAACATCGCCTTCGGGCTGGAAGCGCGGGGGGCCTCAAAGGCCGAGCGGCGCAAGCGGGCCGACGAACTGCTGACACTGATCGCGCTGGAAGGCTACGGCGACCGCATGCCGGGCGAGCTTTCCGGCGGCCAGCGCCAGCGCGTGGCGATTGCCCGCGCGCTTGCCGTGGAGCCGCAGGTGCTGCTGCTCGACGAGCCGCTGTCGGCGCTGGACCTGAAGCTGCGCCAGCACATGCGCGCCGAGCTGCGCGCGCTACAGAAGCGCACCGGCGTCACCTTCATCTACATCACGCACGACCAGTCCGAGGCGCTTGCGATGTCCGACCGCATCGCGGTGATGAGTGCCGGCGTGCTGCAACAGGTGGGCGCGCCGCGCGAACTCTACGACAACCCGGCGACGCCGTTCGTGGCGGCCTTCGTCGGCGAAACCAATGCTTTTTCCGGCAAGATCGCGGCGATTGAAGCGGGTATCGCGTCCATCGAAACGAAGCTCGGCGTCATGCGCGGCCGGGCAGGGCCGGACGTAGCGCAGGGACATGCCGCTCGGCTCTACGTGCGGCCGGAGGCGCTCACGACAGGCAAGGGCGGCGACAACACGTTGAATGCCACCGTGGAGCGGATCGATTTCGAGGGCGCGTTCGCGCTCGCCCATGGCCGCCTCGACGACGGGTCGGAACTCGTCGCCTCGATCTCCAGCACAGATCTTTCGAGCGCGCCTGCCATCGGCTCTCGCGCCTCCTTCGCGTTCGACCAGCGCCATGCCGTGGTGCTTGCCGATGGGTGAGCTCTACAAGCGCTTCGGCGGCGGGCTTGCCACCACCTTCCTGGCCCTGGTGCTGTTGTGGATTGCGGGCATGGTGCTCGCGCCCAACATCATGATGGTCGACTACGCATTGCGACCGAACCTGCCGCCTTCCCAGATCGGCGGACCGAACGACGTCTATTCGCTCGACAACGTGCTTTATCTCGCCAACGAGGCAGTCCACCGCTCGATCTTCTTCAAGACGATCTGGGCGAGCGCCTTCGTGGCGTTCGCGACATTCGTGGTCTGCTATCCGCTCGCCTTCTGGCTGGCGCAGCACGCGACGCCCAGCCAGACGGCCATCGCGCTCCTTGCTCTGACGATCCCGTTCTGGATCAACGAGGTGCTGCGCACGCTCGCCTGGTACATCCTGCTCGCCTTCCGCGGGCCGCTCAATGCGCTGCTGCTCGGTGTCGGCGTCATCGACGAGCCGATGCGATATTACGGCAATGGCGGCGTGCTGGCGGGCATGATCTACGCCTACATCCTGTTCATGCTGTTTCCGATCTACAACGCGATCGAAAGCCTTGAAAAGGCGCAGATCGAGGCGGCGCGTGACCTCGGCGCATCGACCTGGCGCATTCACTGGCGCGTGGTGATGCCTCATGCCAAGGCCGGCATCGCCACCGGCTGCGTCTTCACCTTCATGCTCGCAGCCGGCTCCTATGTCGCGCCGGCGCTGCTCGGTGCGCCGGGCAGCCGCTGGTTCACCGAAATCATCTACAACTGGTTCTTCGAGGGCGGCGACTGGAACCGCGGTGCCGCCTATGCGCTGGTGCTGCTCGTGCTTTGCCTGGCGGTGGTGCTGGTGACGCTGAAGCTGGCGCGCGTGAACCTGACGGACGTCGCGAAATGAGCGCCGCCGACCGCATCTCGCGTGCTCTGTTCGGCTTCTATCTCGTCGCGTTCTTTGTCTATCTGTTCGCGCCGCTGGCGATCATGGGGGCTGCGACCTTCAATTCGAGCCGCTTTCCGACGGTGACACCATGGCAGGGCACAACCCTGCAATGGTTCTCCGAACTCTGGTCCGACAGCGCGATGTGGCAGTCGGTCTGGACGTCCATCGTGGTCGCGTTCTTCGTGGTGCTGATCGCGCTGCCGGTCGGTACGGCTGCGGCGCTGATGCTGACCAGCCTGCATGCGCGGGCACGCGGTTTCCTCTACGCCGTGATGGTCTCGCCGCTGCTCACGCCCGGCGTCGTCATCGGCATCGCCACGCTGGTCCTGTGGCGCCAGCTTGGCGTCGGGGGCGGCGTGTTCCTCATCGTCGTCGCGCAGGCGAGCTTCATCATCTGCTACGTCATGCTGATGGTCGCCGCGCGCCTGCAGCGCTTCGACCGCACGCAGGAGGAGGCGGCACTCGGCCTTGGAGCGTCGAAATTCATGGTGTTCCGGCGCATCCTGTTGCCGTTCCTCAAGCCGGCACTGATCGCGGCAGCCTTCCTCGCCGTGCTCCAGTCGGTCGAGAACTACAACACGACGCTGTTCGTGCGCGGGTTCGACACGCCGCTGACCGTGTTCATCGCCACCAAGGTGCGGACCGGACTGACGCCAGCCGTCAACGCGCTGGCGCTTATCATGATCGCGATCACGGTTCTGGGCGCCGTCGCCTACGAGATCGCGCGGCGCAGGCAGGCGAGGGCGGGCAAAGCGGCGTAGGGTGTTCTAGCGCCGCGCTTCGATAGCCATGCTGACGGCGAGGCCGGCCAGGACGGTTCCCATGAACCAGCGCTGGAGCGCCAGCCAGAACGGGTGCCTCATCAGGAAGAGCGCGATGCCGCCTGCGGCGATGGCGATCATCGCGTTGACCACGAAGCTGATCGCGATCTGCATGAAGCCGAGGGTGAGGGCCTGCGTGAGCACGTTGCCTGCAGGATCGATGAACTGCGGCAGAAGCGACATGTAAAGCACGGCCGCCTTGGGGTTCAGGAGATTGGTAAACAGTCCCATCAGGAACAGCTTGCGCGGGCTGTCCTTCGGCAACTCGCGCACCTGAAACGGCGAGCGCCCGCCGGGCCGCACGGCCTGCCACGCAAGCCACAGCAGATAGGCCGCGCCTGCAAAGCGAAGCAAATCGTAGGCAAAGGGCACCGCCATCACCAGCGCGGTTATGCCGAAGACGGCGGCGAGCATGTAGAAGACGAAACCGAGCGCCACGCCGCCCAGCGAGATCAGGCCGGCGACGGCACCCTGGCTGATAGACCGGGATATCAGGTAGATCATGTTGGGGCCGGGCGTCAGCACCATGCCGAGCGCGATGAGGGCGAAAGCGATCAGGTTTGTCGTCTCGGGCATGGCTATTCCATCGTGGTGCGCTTGCGCTCGCCGTTCATCAGCCGTAGCGCCGCGACGGAACCCAGCACGCCGAAGGGCAGGAATGCAAGGAACAGCCATTGGGCCACGCTTGCAGCTGTTTCACCCGAAAGACCTTCGGAGAATCCAGCCGCATTGGCCACGATGCCGGCCAGCGCGGCACCGGTGGCGTAGCCGATCCTCTGCATGGTCGGCACGGCCGAAGAGGTGACGGTTCGTTCCTCCTCACGCGCGGAAGAAACGATGAGACGGGTGACGAACGGCCAGGCAATGCCGAAGCCACCGCCCTGCAGCACCGCACAGGCGAGTATCAACGGTATCGATCCGCTGGGAACCGCGAAGACGAAGCCGGCCATGCCGCCGAAAATCATCAGCGCGCCGGCAAGAATGATCGCGCGCTCGTGCTGCGGCTGTGCCTTGGCGACGAGGATGGACATGACCGACCAGGCAATCGATTCCGCCGCGATGATGTATCCGGTGGTCAGAATCGATATGCCATGCAGGCTGGTAAGGATCAGCGGGCCGTAGATCGAGAAGGTGATGGTGCCGGCCGACAATGCCGCCATCATGACGATGCCGTTGCCGACCTGCGTGCGCATGTCGAGCGGCCGTGTCGGGAACAGTCGCGAGCGCGGCTTTCTGGCGTCGAGAAGGAAGAACGCGGCAAGGCCGACTGCGCCGACCGCAAGCAGGATGACGGCGCTGGCGAGGTCGGTGCGGATGCCCGCGAGGGCGATCGCCATGATCGCGGCCGCCATCACCAGCAGCGGCAACCAGGGGAAGGGCGGCACGCCTTCGGGGCTGGCCTTGCGCTGTGTGGCCTGCGGCCCGCGCAGCACTCCGAGGCTGACCAGCGCCATGCCGGCTCCGGCGATGGCAAACGCGCCGAACGCCCACCGCCACGAGGCGGTTTCGGCAAAAAGCGCGCCGACCAAGGGGCCGCCGAAGGCCGACACGCCCCAGACCACCGAGATGATGGCGAAGAGCTGCGGCCAGATCAGGCGCGGGAACAGTCTTTCGATCGAC
This sequence comes from Neoaquamicrobium sediminum, assembly GCF_040970315.1. Classification (NCBI taxonomy): domain Bacteria; kingdom Pseudomonadati; phylum Pseudomonadota; class Alphaproteobacteria; order Hyphomicrobiales; family Phyllobacteriaceae; genus Neoaquamicrobium; species Neoaquamicrobium sediminum. Next base: position 343,748 of record NZ_JAZHFV010000004.1, read on the forward strand.
ACATACGACAGCGACACCAGCGCGCCGCCGCCAAAACCCTCAAGTAGCCGGCCGGCGAGAAACCAGTGCATGTCGGGCGCGCTAGCACAGAGCGCGGCGCCGGCCGCATAGAGCAGGGCGGCGGCCACCATGTTGGTGCGCAGCGCCATGTAGCTGACCAGCCGCCCGGCCGCGGCCCCTGCGGTGATGGAGCCAATCTCATAGATCGACAGCGACCAGCCGACGAGTTCGACACCGGATATGTCGGAGATCATGCTCGGCATGATGGTGGCGATCATCGTCTCGTTGGAGGCATGCAGGACGATGCCGAGCGAGATGAAGCAGAAGCGGCCAAGGTCACCGCTCGCCCACAGGTCACGCCAGTCAGGACGCTGCTCTTGCGTGTGGCTCATGCCGCGAACTCCTTCGCCGGTACGATACGGTAGGTGCACCGGCGACTGCCGGACAGAAGGTGCTCGCCGCGTTCGACCTCGACGTCGGGCCCCAACGCTGCCGCGAAGACATCGAGTTCGGACCGGCAGAAGTTCTGGCAGGTTCGCGCTGCCGCGCAGATCGGGCAGTGATTTTCCACGAGCAGCAGCGCGCCATCGTCGAGCTTGACGGTTTCGGCCATGTACCCTTCCTCGCTGCGAAGCCGGGTAAGGCATTCGACCCGCGCGGCGAACTCATCAATCCCGGCAAGCGCGGTGCGGTAGCGGGCCAGTGTCTGGCGCTCACGTTCACCGATCAGGCGGTCGAGACCGTCGTTACCGAAGACAGCGCGGATCGAGGCGATCATTTCCACGGTCAGCGCTGCGTGAGCGTCTGGAAAGCGGGCCTGCGCCTTCTCGGTCAGTTGCCAGTAACGTCGTGGGCGGCCGACTGACCCCGCCTCGTCGAAATGCTGTACGAGCCGTTCATCAAGCAAACCGGTGAGTTGCTTACGGGTGCCCGGTACAGTGATGCCGAGATGGCGTGCCAGCGTTTCGGTGGTCTGCGGTCCCCGGAACTTGAGGAAGCGCAGGATCCGATCCGCGCTGGTAGCTGGCGTCTGCATGCTGACCTCAATATAAAAACCAAAAGGTTTCTATATTGATTTTGCCGGCCAGCCTAGAAACAAGCCTTGGGCCAGAACCGGGAGCGTCAGCTTCCGATCGCTCGGGCGATACGCTTCTCGAAACGGGCAATCCTGTCGTCCGTCGCTGTCTCGGCCTGATAGAAAGGCAGATAGGTGAAGCGTGCATTGGGCGCGCAGCCGCCGAAGACGGCAGTCTTGAGGACACGGCGCACCGGTCGCCGCAACACCAACCGGTCGACCCACCATGGCGAGCCGAGCGTGGTGATGGCGATCACCTGTTTGAGGCCGGGAAGCTTCGGCACGATCGGCCCGAAATCGCGACCATGGTCGAAGGCCACACCGGGCGCCATGACGCGGTCGAGCCAGCCTTTCATGATCGCCGGTGGACCGAACCACCAGGTCGGAAAGGCGAGCACCAGCAATTCAGCTGCGCCGAGCGCCGCGATATGGCGCTCCATGCCTGACCGATCATACCGGTCGGCATAATATGAGGCACGCTCGGCGGCCGTCAGGCGCGGATCGAAATCCTCGGCGTAAAGGTCGACAAGCGAGACCTCGTGCCCGGCTGCTTCCAGCCTGTTCGACGCGAAATCGGAGAACCGGCGGGTGAGATTTTCCTCAAGCGGATGAGCGCGGACGATCAGGCAGTTCATTGGCAAGCCTCGTTGACGAAGCACACCATGCGCCAGCGATCCAGACGCGGTCTACCTTGCGGCCGACAATTCGCATCCCCGCGCGCGTACGTGCTTGTTGCGAAGAAGTCGCTCAGGCGCCCTTGGTGCGGGCGAGGCCGTCCTTGGCCGCCTTGAGATTGGGATCCAGCCGCGCTGCCTCGCCATAGGATCGCGCGGCCCGCGTGTTGTCTCCCCGCCGTTCGAGGATCAGTCCCTGATAGGCCCAGGCCTCTGCGTTGGTCTTGTCGAGACGGATCGCCGTGTTGAAATCCGCGAGCGCGTTGTCTTCGTCGTTGCGAGCCAGATAGGACAGGCCACGGCCGTTGTAAGGTTCGGCGGCGTTGGGCGCCAGCGAGATGGCCTTGGCGAAATCCTCGATCGCGAAGTCGTGCTGGCCGCGCGCCTGATAGAGCAGGCCGCGATTGTGATAGGCGCGCGGATCGGTCGTGTCGAGCTGGATGGCGCGCTCGAAGTCCTGGAAAGCCTCGTTGCCGCGTCCGGCGAGACGGTAGAGGTTGCCCCGTCCGATATACGCGGCGTCGTAATTCGGGTTGATCTGCAGTGCGCGGTTGTAGTCCTGCAGCGCTGCCTGCTGGTCGCCCATGTACCGGTAGATCAGCGCGCGGTTGGAATAGGCCTGGTAGAAATTCGGGTTGAGACGGACGGCGGTCTCGAAATCCTTCAGCGCGTCCTGATAGCGTCCGCCGCGCCCGTAGGCCGAGCCGCGCACATTGTAACCTTCCGGATCGTTCGGGCTGCGCTGGATGACGGCGGAGAGGGAAGAGATATTCTCCGTAGAAGCCTGGGCTGCTTCGGCTTCGGAGACCTCTACGAGCGGGCCTGTCGAGGTCTGGCATCCGGCCAGAGACAGTGCGGCGGCCATAACCAGAGCGGCGACCGTCAGCTTGACCTCGGGACCGCGAAAGGTTGCAGCTTCTGTCATCTTGGGCTCCCCCTGCTTCATCGCCCCACCGGAACGTGCCGGGGACGAAGACGTTCCGCGCAATGGCTGCGGGCTGGAATCAAAAAGGTGGCGACGATTCTCATCGCGCCACCTTAGTCGGTATCGCCGGAAAAGGACGAAAACTTGGCGTGATCAGCGTGCAGGAGCCGAACGGCCGCCAGCAACGAGACCTTCACGCTGGGCGCGCTTGCGAGCCAGCTTGCGAGCGCGGCGAACGGCTTCCGCCTTTTCGCGGGCGCGCTTCTCGGACGGCTTCTCGTAATGTCCGCGCATCTTCATTTCGCGGAAGATACCTTCGCGCTGCATCTTCTTCTTGAGAGCGCGGAGCGCCTGGTCAACATTGTTGTCGCGGACGAGTACCTGCACGTGCGTTCCTGTCTTCCGGTTGATGTGCGTTGTCAAAAAATTCCGGACGCAATACCCCTGCGTCCCCGCGGCGGATACACCACGAATTGCGGCGGCTCTTAGCAGAACGCAGAAGGCTTGTCGAGCGGAATGCGATGCCCGGCGCGTTTCTCTGTCATCACCAGGCCGGACACCGCTTTCAATCACACCCGGTTGATCGAAACGCCGCCATCGGCAAGAAGCGCCGTTCCGGTGGTGAAGCTGGACTCGTCGGCCGCCAGATAGAGCGCGGTCGCCGCGATCTCCTCCGGCTCGGCGACGCGTTTCATGGCGTGAAGGCCTTCGACGAACGATCGTTCTTCCGGCGTCTTGAATGTCGCGGCAGGCGTATCGGTGCCGCCCGGAAGGAGGGCGTTGATCCTGATGCCCCTCGGCCCGTATTCGGCAGCCAGAACCTGCGTCAGACCGATCACGCCAGCCTTTGCCGATGCATAGGCGGCCATGCCGGGCATGCCCACCGTGTAACCGACGAAGGTGGAGGTGAAGATGATCGAGCCGGCGCCATTCTCCAGCATCGCCGGAATCTGGTGCTTTGAACCGAGAAACGCCCCGGTCAGGTTCGTCTCAATGGTCCGGTTCCAGCCGTCTAGCGAAACCGTGTGCGATTCACCAATTTCGCCTGTAGCGCCGGCATTGTTGAAGGCGATGTCGAGGCTGCCGAAACGCGACATGGCCAGATCGACCAATGCGGCGGCATGGGCTTCGTCGGCGACATCGCCGGCAAGGATCGCTGCTTCGCCGCCATCGGCCCCGATTTCCGATTGTACGCGCTCCAGCTCGTGCTCGCGCCGTGCCGCCAGCACAAGCCGGGCGCCCTGGCGGGCGAAGAGCAGCGCGGTCGCCCGGCCGATACCCGAACTTGCGCCGGTGACGATCGCCACCTTTCCGTTCAGTGAAAACATGATTCCTGTCCTTGTTGTTGCAGTCATGCCCGGCCGGACGGTGGGGTGATCGCATCTGCGGGTGTGGGCCAGCCACCCGAAATCGGACAGGGGTTGCGATGGGTCGTCGCGGTCGACGCATTACGGCACGCGCCGTCGCAAACAGCGCAAGAGTGGCCGTGTCATTTCGCTAGTGATACACGGTCCGAGGCTGGTGACAGCCAGAGCGCCTTCGAACTGCGAGCCGACAGCCATGCGCAAATATTCCGCCTTCGCCATCGCCCGGGAAGCGTTTCGCGGCCACAAGGGATGGGAAGAACAGTGGACCTCGCCAGAGCCGAAGGCCGAATACGATGTCGTTATCGTCGGCGCCGGCGGGCATGGGCTGGCGACGGCCTACTACCTTGCAAGTGTTCACGGCATCACCAATGTCGCGGTGGTGGAAAAGGGCTGGCTGGGCGGCGGCAATACCGGCCGCAACACCACGATCATCCGCTCCAACTATCTCTATGATGAAAGCGCGGGCATCTACGACCACGCGGTGAAGCTGTGGGACGGGCTGTCGCAGGAGCTCAACTACAACGTCATGTATTCGGCCCGCGGCGTGATGATGCTGGCGCACAACGTCCACGACGTGCAGGTGTTCAAACGGCACATCCACGCGAACCGGCTCAACGGTGTCGACAATGAGTGGCTGACGCCGGAGCAGGCGAAGGACTATTGCCCGCCGCTCAACGTCTCGAAGAGCGCGCGCTATCCCGTGATGGGCGCGGCTCTGCAGCGCCGTGGCGGCACGGCGCGGCACGATGCAGTTGCGTGGGGCTATGCGCGCGGCGCTTCTGCGCGCGGCGTCGACATCATCCAGAATTGCGAGGTGACGGGCATCCGCCGCGCGCCGCAGGGTCATGTCCTTGGCGTCGAGACGACCAGAGGCTTCATCGGCGCGAAGAAGGTGGGTGTCGTGGCGGCCGGGCATTCGTCCGTCATCATGCAGATGGCCGATGTGCGCATGCCACTGGAAAGCTATCCGCTGCAGGCACTCGTGTCGGAGCCGGTCAAGCCGGTTTTCCCGTGCGTGGTCATGTCCAACACCGTGCACGCCTACATATCCCAGTCCGACAAGGGCGAACTGGTGATCGGCGCCGGCACCGATCAATACACCTCCTATTCGCAGACCGGCGGGTTGCACATCCTCAACCACACGCTCGACGCGATCTGCGAGATGTTCCCGATGTTCACGCGCATGAAGATGCTGCGCTCGTGGGGCGGCATCGTCGACGTAACGCCCGACCGCTCGCCGATCATGGCGAAGACGCCGGTGAAGGGGCTCTACGTCAATTGCGGCTGGGGCACGGGTGGCTTCAAGGCCACGCCCGGCTCGGGCCACGTCTTCGCCCACACGATCGCGCGCGATGAGCCGCACGCGATCAACGCACCGTTCACGCTGGAGCGTTTCCGCACCGGACGGCTGATCGACGAGGCGGCGGCGGCCGCCGTGGCGCACTGAGTTCGTTCAATGTGGAAGGTCGACCAGCGAACGATGACGCAGGCGGGAGAGGTCGCCTGGGGCCGGGCCGGCAGCGGGCCGGCGCTGGTGCTCGCGCATGGCTGGCCGTGGTCGTCATTTAGCTGGCACCGGGTGATCTCGTTGCTTGCCAGGCATTTTACCGTCCACTGGTTCGACATGCCGGGCTACGGCGAATCCGAGATGCGGCGCGGTCAATCGACCGCGTTGGACGTGCAGGGGCAGGTGTTCGCCGAAATGCTCGACGTGTGGGAGCTTGTGCGTCCGCATGTCGTTGCGCACGACATGGGCGGTGCGGTGACCCTGCGAGCCCATCTGCTGGGCGGGGTCGAGTACGACAGGCTCGTGCTCATGAATGTCGTCGCGCTCAGCCCATGGGGCTCGGCGTTCTTCGACCATGTTGGCCGCCATATCGACGCGTTTACCGGCCTGCCGCCGCATATCCATGAGGCGGTCGTGAGCGCGTATATCCAGGGTGCCCTGGTCAATGAACTCGCGGATGGCGATCTCGACCGGCTTCTCACGCCGTGGCTGAGCGAGGCGGGGCGGGCGAGCTTCTATGCCCAGTTCGCGCAGGCCGACGAGCGTTTGACCGGCGACTTCGAAGACAGGCTTGCGGACATACGCTGCCCGGTCGCGATCCTGTGGGGCGAAGCCGACCCGTGGATTCCGGTCGCGCGGGGCCGACTGCTGCACGAGAAGATACCACATTCGAGCTTCGAGGCGCTGGCCGGTGTCGGCCATCTGCCACAGCTCGAAGCCCCGGAACCCGTTACCGCGCGTCTGCTCGACGCGCTTTCGAAAACAGGCGAGTAGGGAAGCCATGCTGCTGATCCGTTGCCCCTATTGTGAAGAAGAACGACCGGAGCTCGAATTCCGGCATGCCGGCGAAGCGCATCTCGTCAGGCCGTCGAACATCACCGAGATGAGCGACGAGGATTTCGAGGGCTACTTCTTCATCCGGCAGAATCCCAAGGGGCTCGTCTACGAACGCTGGCGGCACGTCTACGGCTGCGCGCGCTTCTTCAACGCCGTGCGCGACACGGTGAGCGACAAGTTCGTGATGACTTACAAGGCCGGCGAGAAGAAGCCTGTCATCAAGGGAGCAGCCGAATGACCGCGCCGTTCCGCATCGCAGGCAAGGGCCGTCTGACGCCCGCCAGAGTAGCGCGCTTCACGTTCGATGGCGCCGGCTATGCGGGGCTGGAGGGCGACACGCTCGCCTCGGCCCTGCTCGCAAATGGCGTCCATCTCGTCGGTCGGTCGTTCAAGTATCACCGGCCGCGCGGCTTCCTTTCGGCGGGTGCCGAGGAGCCGAACGCGCTGGTGGGTATCCATCGAGACGCGGCGCGCAAGACACCTAATGTGCGCGCGACGGTTCAGGAACTCTATGACGGGCTCACCGCCGTCTCGCAGAACCGCTGGCCCTCGCTGAAGATGGATGTGGGCGCGGTCAACGATCTCGCGTCGCCTTTTTTCTCCGCCGGCTTCTACTACAAGACGTTCATGTGGCCGAAGGCGGCATGGAAGCATCTCTACGAGCCGCAGATCCGCTCGGCCGCCGGTCTCGGCGTCTCGCCCGACCAGCCCGATCCCGACCATTACGCTGCGCGTTATGCGCATTGCGACGTGCTGATCGTAGGCGGCGGCGCGGCGGGGCTTGCTGCCGCGCTGAGCGCGGCCGAGGCGGGCGCGCGGGTCATCATTGCCGATGAACAGGCGGAGCCCGGCGGCGCGTTGCGGTTTGAGACCGGGACGAACATAGAAGGCAAGGACGGATGGGCCTGGGCGAGCGAGTCGGCGGCGCGGTTGGCGGCGATGGACAATGTGCGCCTGCTGACCCGTACCACTGCCTTCGGCTACTATGCCCAGAACTTCGTCGGCCTCGTGGAACGCGTGAGCGACCATCTGGCGGCCCCGTTGCCGGAACTCCCGCGCGAGCGGCTGTGGCAGGTTCGGGCCAGGCGGGTCGTCCTCGCCACCGGCGCGATCGAGCGGCACATGGTGTTTCCCGACAACGACCGGCCGGGCGTCATGCTGGCATCGGCGGCGCGCACCTATCTCAATCATTACGGCGTTGCGGTCGGAAAGTCGGTCGGCGTCTATACGGCCAACGACTCGGCCTATCACGCCGCGATCGACCTCAAGAAGGCCGGTGTGCATGTCGCGGCAATCGTCGACCTGCGCGATAATCCGCAAGGCCCGGCTGTCGACGAGGTAAGGGGGCTCGGCATCGAGATCAGTGCCGGCCGTGCCGTTACCGGCGTTTCAGGGCGCCAGCGTATCTCGGCGATGACGGTGCAGCCGAAGAACGGCGGCGCCTCCCGCACGATTGCTGTGGACGCGCTTCTGACCTCCGCCGGCTGGACGCCATCCGTGCATCTCTTTTCCCAGTCGCGCGGCAAAGTGGCCTTCGACGAGGCGGGCAGGCGGTTCCTGCCGGGCACCTACGCACAGGATTGCGTATCTGTCGGTGCGTGCAATGGGACCGACGAACTCGGCACACTTCTTGGCGAAGCTGCCACCGCCGGCCATGCTGCCGCCAAAGCGGCAGGCATCAAGGTCGGCCGCGTGTCGAAACCGAAGGCATCTACCGGCGAGCGCTGGGCCGGTGGCATGCTGGGTGCCGCACCCGGGGCCGGCGCCGACTCGAAGGCCAAAGCGTTCGTCGACTTCCAGAACGACGTCACGGCCAAGGACATTCGCCAGGCCGTGCGGGAGGGCATGCGCTCGATCGAGCACGTCAAGCGCTTCACCACCAACGGTATGGCGACGGACCAAGGCAAGACCTCGAACCTGCACGGACTTGCCATTGCCGCCGAGACGCTCGGCAAGCCTATCCCCGAGGTCGGCCTGACGACGTTCCGCGCTCCTTACACGCCGGTCACCTTCGGGGCGATCGTCAACCACGCACGAGGCAGCCTGTTCGATCCGACCCGACGTACCGCGATGCATGGCTGGGCCGAGGCGCACGGCGCCGTGTTTGAGGACGTCGGCCAGTGGAAACGCGCCTGGTATTTCCCGCGTGCAGGCGAGGACATGCACGCTGCGGTCGACAGGGAATGCCGTACGGTGCGACAGTCGGCCGGCATCTTCGATGCGTCGACGCTCGGCAAGATCGAAGTGGTCGGGCCTGACGCGGCGGCATTCATGGAGCTCCTCTATACCAATCCGTGGCAGAAGCTCGCCTCAGGCCGGTGCCGATACGGCATCATGCTGCGCGAGGACGGCTTCATCTACGACGACGGTGTGGTGGGCCGGCTGGCGGATGACCGCTTCCACGTCACCACGACCACAGGCGGTGCGGCGCGCGTCATGAACCACATGGAGGATTATCTCCAGACCGAGTTCCCGCACCTGAAGGTCTATCTCACCTCGATTTCCGAGCAGTGGGCCGTCATTGCCGTGCAGGGGCCGAAATCCCGCGACATCATCGCGCCGCTGGTTGAGGGCATCGACCTCTCAGACGCCGCGATGCCGCATATGTCGGTGCGGGAGGGACGCATCTGCGGTGTGCCGACTCGTCTCTTCCGTATGTCGTTCACCGGCGAGCGGGGCTTCGAAATCAACGTACCCGCGGACTTCGGGCAGGCTGTGTGGGAGGCGGTCTGGGCTGAGGGCGAAAAGCACGGCGCCTGCGCCTACGGTACCGAGGCGATGCACGTGCTGCGCGCCGAAAAAGGCTACATTATCGTCGGACAGGAGACCGACGGCACGGTGACGCCGAACGACGCTGGGCTCGACTGGGCGGTCGGCAAGAAGAAGACCGATTTCGTTGGCATTCGCGGGTTGATGCGCCCCGACCTCGTCGCTCCGGGGCGCAAGCAGCTCGTCGGGCTCAGAACGAAAGACCCGAAAGTTGTGCTTGAGGAAGGTGCGCAGATCGTTGCCGATCCGAACCAGCCGGTTCCGATGAAGATGATCGGACACGTCACCTCGTCCTACTGGTCGGAGAATCGCGGCCATTCGATCGCGCTGGCCCTCGTTGCCGACGGACGCGCGCTCATGGGCAAGACACTTCATGTGCCGATGCCGGATCGCACGATCGAGGTTGAAGTGACCGGAACCGTTTTCTTCGACGAGAAGGGAGAGCGTCTCGATGGCTAGAACCGAAGCCGCCCGCAAACCCGTGCTCGAAGGCCGGATGGCCAATCACGCTTGGGTCGTTGTCGCGCCGGCGGAACCCGCTAAGCGACTTTCGCTGCGCGCGCCGGCGGAGAGCGTCGCCTCGTTATCACGTACCCTTGGCTTGAAGTTGCCGGAGAGGCCAAAGCAGTCCGTACTGAAAGGTGACCGTGCAGCCCTCTGGCTCGGGCCTGACGAATGGCTGCTGATAGACCGTGCCGAGAGCAACCTCGATGCGGCAGTTGATCGGGTCAGGGTGTTTCATTCGGCTGTCGACGTGTCGCATCGCAATGTCGGGATTCTCGTCGAAGGTCAGGGGGCCGAGGCGACGATCGCCGCAGGTTGTCCGCAGGACGTCTCGCTTCAGGCCTTTCCGGTAGGCGCATGTTCGCGGACCGTGTTGGGCAAGATCGAAATCGTGCTGTGGCGCACGGGCGAAGCGCAGTTTCGCGTCGAGTGCTGGCGATCGTTCGCCGACTACGCCTTCACCCTTCTTGCCGAAGCTGCGAGAGACGCCAACGGCTAGCCGGTGTTGCGCCAGCGTCGCGATTGGACGAACTCGATGAGATCGTCGGCGCTCATCGCTTTTGCGAAGGCATAACCTTGAAGGGCGTTGCAGCCGAGCTGCCGCAGCACTTTCGCGTGCTGCATAGTCTCGACGCCTTCGGCGAGGACTTCGATGCCGAGGGACCGTCCGATGTCGATGATCGAGCCCACAAGCTGACGCTGCCCCGCCGAATGTACGATGGGCATCACGAGTTGCCGGTCGATCTTGAGACGGCGCGGCTTGAGCTTCATCAGGCTGACGATAGACGCATATCCGGTGCCGAAATCATCGATCTCGATGTCGATGCCGAGTTCCTTGATCTGGTTGACATTCCAGGTGATGACTTCGTCATTCTCGTCGAGAAAGATCGACTCCACGAGTTCGAACGACACAGTGCCGGGCCGGATGTCCATCTGGCGCAGGTTGTTTATCAGTTCGTCGTCATGCAGCCGCCGCGCCGAAACGTTGACGGAGGTCTTGGGGATGCCGAGACCGATCTCCTCCCAACGGTTGAAGTCGGCAAGCGCCTGTTCGAGGACGATGCGATCGATCGTGGCAACGACGTTGAGTTCTTCCGCGATCTTGAGGAAGGCGTTGGGCGCAAGCAGACCTTCGCGCGGGTGGTTCCAGCGGGCCAGTGCCTCGACACCGATAACCTCAAGCGTCTCTGCATCGAATTGCGGCTGGTAGTGTGCCACGAACTGTCGCTGCTCGAGGCCTGAGAGAATGTTGTCGGCGACCCGCTTGGTGGTGATGATCTCGGTCTGCAGCGCATCGTTGAAGAACTGGTGGCGGTTGCGGCCGCGCTCCTTGGCCCGGTAGAGCGCGATGTCGGCGTTGACCAGCAACCGCGTCGGATCGGCCAGCTCATCCATGTCAGTTGCAATGCCGATCGACACGCCGACGCGGCAATCGTGCCCGCCGTAGCTAAGCGGCTGCTGCATGCGCTCGACGATCCGCTCCGACAGCTTTGCCAACCCACGGATCGAAGGATTGCCCGCCCCGGTCTGCCAGCGGCGGACGACAACAAATTCGTCACCGCCCACCCGTGCCACGAAATCACCCGGCTCCACCGTCGCGCGCAGGATGCTGGCTGCGTGTACCAGCATGGCGTCGCCGGCCGAATGCCCGAGCGTGTCGTTGATCTGCTTGAAGCGGTCGAGATCCATCTGGAGCAGGGCCGCCGTTTCCTTGCCCTCGGCAAATTGCCGCGCGTGATCAGCCATTACGTCGTCGAGATAGCGCCGGTTCGGCAGGCCAGTCAGCGAATCGTGCAGCGCGTTGTGTTCTATGCGGGCCTTCGCGCGTTCGAGCTCGGCATTGCGTGCCTCGGTCAATGCGTTGGCGCGCTTCAGTTCATCGTTGAGCGCGACGTCGGCTGTCACATCCCAGTTCACGCCGATCATTTTTGCCGGCGTCCCGGCGTCCTTGTATAGCGTCCCCAGCGCGCGGATATGACGTGTCTCTCCGTCATCGAGAACGATCCGAAACTGCGAGACATAGCTACCCCTGTCACCCGTGAAGGCAGCATTGAATTCGCTGTTTGCACGCTCGAGGTCGTCCGGGTGAACGCGCTTTTCCCAGTCCTTCGTATTTCGCGGAGCGCCATCGGCCGGATAGCCATAGAGCTCGTTCATCCGGTCGTCCCAGTACTCTTCCTTCTCGCCCACATTCATCTCCCAGACCGCGACCTTGGACGTGTCCAGTGCGAGGCCGAGGCGACGCGACATGCGCGCAAGCTGAAGTTCGCGTCGCTTCAGTTCGCGAATGTGGTTCAGACGCTCTTCGATAAGACGTCCCATGATCAGGGCGGGTACCATGATGAGCGCGCCGGCAAGCAGGATCAGCAGACGAAGCGCCCAGGTGTTCGTAGGCGTTCCGGCCCATCCCCCTTTCGGTATCGCAGCAATGCGCCAGGATCCGGACGGCAATATCACGTCCGCAGTGACCGGATCGTTGGCGGAAGCTGCGCCCGAGCCGTAGAAACGCGCGCCGTTCACACCGGTGCCGTCGTGCCCGATGAGGTCGATATCGATCGCCAGATCCGGATCGAGCAAGCCACTTTGGGCATACAGCTTGTTGGCATCGACTACGGCGGACACGATGCCCCAGAACGTTTCGCTGCCGTTCGGGCCGGGAGTGAAAACAGGAAATCGCCCGATGAAGCTCTTGCCGCCTTGCACCAGGTCAACTGGCCCGGCGAGCACAAGGTCTGCGGTGTCACGAGCACGCAAAGCTGCGGCGCGCTGCGCTTCGTTCCGGTTGTAATCCAGACCGAGAGCGCTTTCATTGCCCTGCAAAGGGTAGATCAGGTTTACAACCAGATCGCGCGCAGCAGCTATATGACGGATCTGGGATCGCTCTTGCAGCAGCGCCGCCGCAAGGGTGGCGAAGCGCGTCTGATCCATTTCTGGTTCGGTGGAAAGCGTAGCGACAAGCCCTCGAACAAGCTGGATATTGCCGTTGATATTGCCTTCGAGCTTCGCGCGGATGAGGCTGATCTCGCCGAGGACTTCGCTGTGCAGGTCATGCCGGAAGACAGCGCGGTTCTGCTGTTCCGCGAAAAGCCATGCCAGCGCAATAACGACTAATGCCAGAAAGGCCGGTATATTGGTCGCCCTTAGAACAGGCCTGACAGGCCCCAAGGTGCCGATGGCTAGAAATTTCACAATACCCACCTGCCTATGAGGCGGTTAGCTGGTCCGAGTTTCGACCCCGACCGTTGCATGAACTGCTTAAATTAGGCTTTAGAGAACTAAGCAAATGTCTATCGCGAGGGAACGCGCGCAGATGAAAGAACTGTCCACCATTGGCTTCGACGCCGACGATACGCTCTGGCAGAATGAGCAGTTCTTCCGCTTGACCGAGGCGCGTTTCGCGGAACTGCTGGCCGACCACGCCGAGCCCGATCATCTGCTCGACCGGCTGCTGGAGGCAGAGAAACGCAATCTCGGACACTATGGCTTCGGCATCAAGGGGTTTACGCTCTCGATGATCGAAACCGCAGTCGAAGTGACCGAGGGACGGGTGCCGGCGAGCGTGATCGGCGAAATCCTGGCGGCTGGACGGGAGATGCTCCGACATCCTGTCGAGACGCTTCCGCACGTGCAGGAGACGCTGGAAGAGCTGGCTGGCAAATACCGGCTGGTACTGATCACCAAGGGCGATCTGTTCGACCAGGAGCGCAAGCTTGCGCAGTCGGGACTGGGCGACTTCTTCGATGCGGTCGAGATCGTCAGCGACAAGAGTGCCGGCACATATGAGCGCGTGTTCTCACGCCATGGCGACGGCGCCGAGCATGCGATGATGGTCGGCAATTCGCTGAAGTCTGACGTCGCGCCAGCGATCGAGGCGGGGAGCTGGGGCGTGTACGTTCCGCACGAGCTCACGTGGGTTCTGGAGCGGATCGAGGCACCGGAGGAGCATCCTCGCTACCGGCAGATCGAGCATCTGGGGCAGCTCCGCGAGCTGATTGCGAAGCTCTAGATCGACGTTATCCCGCCATCGGCGGCAAGCGTCTGGCCGGTCATGAAACCGTTCTCGGGACTTGCCGCGAACAGGATCACCTCGACGATCTCGTCGACCTCGGCCAGCCGCCGCATCGGTACGCCGCGCACCAGTTCGGCCTCGCTCGCCTTGCGATCTTCCTCTGCAGCCGGCAACGATTTTTCGACCATCGTGGTGCGCGCGAACGACGGGCAGACAGCGTTGACGCGCACGCCTTTGGTCGCGTACTCGGCCGCCGCCGAACGGGTGAGCCCCACCACACCGTGCTTGGCGGCGGCATAGACGGAAAGCCGCGGTGCTCCGGCGATGCCGGCCACGGACGCGATGTTGACGATCGCGCTGCGTTTTCCCTCTGCGCGAAAACGGCGCTCCATCGACGGAAGCTGGTGCTTGAGAGCGTAGAACACGCCAAGAAGGTCGACTTCGATAACCTTGCGGGCATCGTCCGAAGCGATATTGGGCAGCTTCATCATATCGTGCACAATGCCGGCATTGTTCAGCGCGATGTCGAGCCCGCCGAAGCGCTTTTCCGCCAGGGCGACGAGCTCTTTCGAAAGGTTTTCGTCCGCAATGTTGCCGGCCAGCACGGCGGTTTCGGCATCAATCGCCGAGGCGGTTTCCTCCAGGCGGGCGGGGTCAAGGTCGGACAGGACCAGGCGGGCGCCTTCAGCCGCGAAGCGTTCCGCCGCACGGCGGCCGAAACCGCCGGTGGCACCCGTCACCAGCACTGTCAGACCCGAAAACCGCGCCATGCGTCATTTCCCTTTTTCGATTGCCTGGCGAGCCAGTGCCGCCAGCAGGCGCACGGCCTGACCATAGGTCTTCGCCTTTTCCGGGTTGGAGGCATTGCCGTCGAGGGCGCGCTTGTAGACGCCCTGGCAGATGGCGGCGAGCCTGAAGAAGGAGAAGGCGAGATAGAAAACCCAATTGTCGATGCCGGCAATGCCGCGACGCTCGCAGTAGCGGGCGACGTACTCGGCCTCCGACGGCAGGCCGAGCGCCTGGCGATCCATGCCGCCGAGCCCGCGAAAGCCGGAATCGTGGGGCAGCCGCCATTGCATGCACTGATAGGCGATGTCGGCCAAGGGATGGCCGAGCGTTGACAGTTCCCAGTCGAGCACGGCGATCACTTCGGGCCGGTCGTGGGCGAATATCATGTTGTCGAGGCGGTAATCGCCGTGAACGAGCGAGACTTGGCCGTCATCGGCGACCTGATTGCTCTCAAGCCAGGCGATCAGCGCATCCATGTCTTCGACCGTGCCGGTCTCGGAGGCGCGATACTGGCTGGTCCAGCGTCCGAACTGTCGCTCGAAATAGCTGCCCGGCTTGCCGAAATCGCTGAGCCCGGCGGCCTCGATGTCGACATCGTGGAGGGCTGCAAGCACCGCGTTCATGGCGTCGCTGGTCGCGCTGCGTTCCTCGTTCGTTGCAAGGTCGGGCAGTGCCGGGTCCCACAGGATACGCCCGTCGACGAATGCCATGACGTAGAACATGCGGCCTATCGGCGAGGCCTCCTCCGACAGGTGGAGGACCTCCGGCACGGGCACGGCCGTATCTTTCAGCGCCTTCATGACCCGGAATTCGCGATCGACCTGGTGCGCCGATTTCAGCAACTCGCCCGGCGGCTTGGCGCGCAACACGTAACGACCGCTTTCAGCATCCAGCGCATAGGTCGGGTTCGACTGGCCCGAGCCGAACTTGCGGATATCCTTAAGCCCCCTGAAGCCGGGGACGTTCTTTTCCAGATAGGGAGCCAGCGCTGCCGCATCGAGCGCGTTTGGATCGCTCATGCGTCCTCCCTTTTGCGCTCTATCGCCGCGAGCGTGAGCCAGCGCGCGGTAAGGGCCGGCTTCTTCGAGCCTTCGATCTCGATCGTGACGTCGTAGTTCAGGTGAATCCAGCCGGACGGACGCGCGGTCATTTCCGCCAGCTTGAAACGCGCGCGGATGCGCGCGCCCGACTTGACCGGCGAAACGAAGCGCAGCCGGTCGAAGCCGTAGTTCACGCCCATCCCAGCTTCGCGGATCGGGGGAATCGTCTCGTAAGCCATGGCTGAAAGCAGCGAGAGGGACAGGAAGCCGTGTGCAATGGTTCCACCGAACGGCGTTTCGGCCGCCGCGCGTTCCGGGTCCACGTGGATGAACTGATGGTCGTCGGTCGCATCGGCGAACTTGTCGATCATCTCCTGGGACACCACGCGCCAGGGCGACACGCCGATCTCCTGGCCGACCGCTTTCTGGGCTTCCTCAAGCGGAAGTGGTTCTCTCTGGCTATTGCTCATCTAGCTCGCATCATTCCTTGAAAAGCGTCATGCCATGCTGGGCCGACTGGCCGCCGTCCAGTGGCAGGATCGCGCCGGTCACATAGCTCCCCGCCCTGCTGCACAGATACAGGGTCGCGCCCGCGATGTCATCCGGTGCGCCGATGCGCCCGATCGGCACGCGCTTGCCGACCTTGTCGGCCTGTTCGTCGGTCCCGGTGGCGAATGCCGTCATCCGGCTCTGGAAGGGGCCGGGCGCGAAGGCGTTGACGGTGATGCGTCGTGCCGCGAGTTCGTTGGCCAGCGTGCGGGTGAGGTGGTGAACAGCGGCCTTCGAAGCCGTGTAGGAATAGGCACCGTCCGCCATCGGTTGTGTGCCCATGACCGAGCCGAGATTAATGATGCGGGCAGGGTCTTCATCGCTCGCCGCCTTTTCCAGCATCAGGGTCAGCTCGCGGGTGAGGTGAAATAGGCCGGTGACGTTGACGCCGAGCACTTTTGCCCAGGCGCTGTAGGGAAAATCCTCATATTCCGCGCCCCAGGAGACGCCGGCATTGTTGATAAGGATGTTCAGGCTGTCGGTGCGGCTGCGCACCTCCGCGACCAATGCAGCAATGCCTTCTTCAGTACTCACGTCCCCGGAAAACCCTTCTGCGCTGCCCTTGCCGATGGCGTTGAGCTCTTCGGCGACGCGCGCGCAGTCGGCGCCCTTACGCGAAGCGATCAGAACCCTTGCGCCGCCTTGCACGAGACCGGTCGCAGCCATTCGGCCGATGCCGGTTGCAGCGCCTGTGACCAGCGCGGTCTTGCCGGCCACCGAAAAGAGTTCGTCCAGATACGTCATCATTTCCTCCCTTGGCGCGGCGGGCAGGGGGAAATTCGTACCGGCCGCGTTGACAACATACCCGGTAGTATGTTCATCATTTCGATACCCGTAAAGGCCCGACGCGAATTTGCTCCGCTGTTCGCACAACGAGGATGCCGGCGGGTCGGGAGGTTGCTGCGCAATGACGCTCGGCGTGCGCGAACATGTCCAGGAAAGCTCGCGAGCCGATATTCTCGAGGCGGCCGCAAGCTGTTTCATGGAGCGCGGCTACACCGAGACGTCCATCGACGATGTCGCGCGCAGCCTCGGCGCCACCAAGGGGCGCATCTACCACCACTTCCGCTCCAAGGCCGATATCTTCGCGGAGGTTTTCCGCGTCGGCATGGAGATGAATTACGCGGCGATCGAGCCTTACCGCGCCATGTCCGATCCGGTGGCGCGCTGGCGGCATATGGCCTTCGCGCATGCGATCCAGATGATCACGACCAAACCGTTCCAGCGCACGGTGTGGGTCGGCGTGAAGATGCATCTGCGCGGCGCGACGACGCCTGAACAGCGCAGCGTCTTTGCCGAACTGATCGAATATCGCACCAATTACGGCAACGTCTTTCGCGAGACGCTTGTCGAGGGGCGCGAGAGCGGAGACTTCCGTTTCGACGATCTGAGCATCGCCAATCAGTTGATGTTCGTCGTGCTCAATTCGCCAATCTTCTGGTACTCGCCGCGCGTCGGGGAAACCCGCGCCGACATCGAGGATCTCGCACGAAAGGTCGTCACCGCCGCCTATCGCGGCCTGGGCGGCAAGGAGGAACAATCGACGCCATGACAAAGAACCCCGAGATGAACCTCGGCATGACCGAGCGGCTTAAGCCGATCCACGACAAGGTCGCGCAGATGGTGCGCGAGGAGATCATCCCGCTCGACGAAGAATTCCTGAGCGAAGTTGGCAAGGATGGCGATCGCTGGAGCTACACGCCACGGCAGACCGAGATTCTCGAAGGGCTGAAGGCAAAGGCGCGCGAGCGCGGACTTTGGAACTTCTGGCTCACCCATTCCGACCGGGGCTACGGCCTGTCGACAGTGGAGTATGCCTATCTGGCAGAGGAAATGGGCAAGGCACACCTTGGCGCCGAGACCTTCAACTGTTCCGCTCCCGACACCGGCAATATGGAAGTGCTGGAGCGCTATGGCACGCAGGCGCACAAGGACCGCTGGCTGGCGCCGCTGCTGGAAGGCAAGATCCGCTCCGCCTATCTGATGACCGAGCCGGACGTGGCCTCGTCGGATGCCACCAACATCGCCATGCGCTGCGAACGCGACGGCGACCATTATGTGCTCAACGGCGAGAAATGGTGGTCGTCGGGTGCGGGCGACCCGCGCTGTGCGATCTACATCACCATGGTGAGTTCGCCCGACGAGAGCCGGCCGAAGCACCAGCAGCACTCGATGATCCTCGTGCCGGCCGACACGCCCGGCGTCACCAAGCTCAGGGCGATGAAGGTCTATGGCGATGACGATGCGCCGCACGGCCATCTGCATCTGCGCTTCGAGAATGTGCGGGTGCCGTCCGACAATCTCATCCTCGGCGAGGGGCGCGGGTTCGAGATCGCGCAAGGACGGCTCGGGCCGGGACGCATCCACCACTGCATGCGTGCCATCGGCCAGGCGGAGATGGCGCTGGAACTGATGTGCCAGCGCTCGATGCGCCGCGAGGCGTTCGGCAAGCCGCTCGCGCAGCTTGGCGCCAACTATGACATCATTGCGGAATGCCGCATGGAGATCGAGATGGCCCGGCTTCTGTGCCTCAAGGCCGCTTGGATGATCGACCAGGGCGACAAGAAGGCCGCGGCCCCCTGGATCAGCCAGGTCAAGGTGGTTGCACCGCGCGTGGCGCTCAAGGTCACCGACGAAGCCGTGCAGATGTATGGCGGGCAGGGCATCAGCCAGGACACGCCGCTGGCGCGCTCATGGACCCATTTGCGCACGCTGCGCCTTGCGGACGGGCCGGATGCAGTCCATCGTCGTCAGGTGGCGCGCGAAGAGCTGCGCAAATACACGCAACAGAAGGTTTGACATGAAAGCCATCGTTGCAAACGAGTTCGGGCCGATCAGCCAGTTGCAGTATGCGGACTGGCCCGAGCCTGTCGCGGCAGGCCGCACAGTCGTGATCGAAGCCGAGGTGATCGGCGTCAATTTCCCCGACGGGCTGCTGGTGCGAGGCCTCTACCAGATGAAGCCGCAGACGCCATTCGTGCCCGGCATGGAAGTGGCGGGCCGGGTCGTGGCGGTGGGCGACGAAGTCACCCGCTTCAAGATCGGCGACCGCGTCGCTTCGGTGTCCTCGCTGGGTGCCTATGCCGAGCGGGTTGCCGCACACGAAGCGTCAGTGATGAAACTGCCGGACGCGATTTCCGGGCAGGATGCCTGCGCACTGCTCTGCGGGTTCGGCACCTCGCACCACGCGCTCAAGCAGCGCGGCCAGCTCCAGCCCGGCGAGACGCTGTGCGTGCTCGGCGCGTCGGGGGCAACCGGTGTGGCCGCCGTGCAGATCGGCAAGGCAATGGGGGCGCGGGTCATCGGTGTCGCTTCCAGCGAGGCGAAGCGCGAGATCGCCCGGCAATCCGGCGCCGACATCGTGCTCGGTTATGACAACCTCAAGGATGCCTTGAAGGACGCTACGGACGGCAAGGGCGTGGACGTCGCCTTCGACCCGGTCGGCGGAGACGCATTCGACGCGCTGTCGCGGTCGATGGCCTGGAACGGCCGTCTGCTGGTGGTCGGTTTTGCCTCGGGCACGATCCCGAAACTGCCAGTGAACCTGACCCTGGTGAAAGGCTACAGCGTTGTCGGCGTGTTCTGGGGGGCGTTCACCCAGAAGGAACCTGCCGTCTATGCCGAGAACATGAAGGAACTGGTCGGCTGGCATCTTGCCGGCAAGGTGAAGCCGGTGATCGAGGGCGTCTATGCGCTCGCCGATGCGCCAGCCGTCCTGCAGCGCGTGCTTGGCCGCGGCGCGGCCGGCAAGATCGTGCTCAAGCCCTGAGGAGATGCCGCCAGTGTCCATTCCAGCCACGATGAACGCGCTTCTTCTGAAGAACGACGGCTATGCCCGGCAGCCGTCCGGCACCGTCCTGGAAGCGCTTGATCCCTATGTCGAGGCCGGCACGATTGCCGTGCCCGAGCCGGAAGGGCGGCAGGTGCTGATCAAGGTGGTCCTCGCCTCGATCAACCCGTCGGACGTGATGTTCGTGAAAGGCATGTACGGCCAGCCGCGCGTTCAGGGCCGGCCGGCGGGGTTCGAGGGTGTCGGCCATGTCGTTGCCGCCGGGCCGGAGCCGGAAGCACAGGCACTGATGGGACGGCGCATCGCGTTCGCGACCGGGCTTTCCAACTGGGGTAGCTGGGCCGACTACGCCGTTGCCGATGCGCCGGGGTGCATCCCGCTTCTCGATACGGTGCGGAACGAGGATGCGGCGGCGATGATCGTCAATCCGCTCACCGCGCTTGCCATGTTCGGTATCGTCAAGGAGGCGGGCGAGAAGGCATTTGTGCTGACCGCAGGCGCCAGCCAGCTCTGCAAGCTGATAATCAGCGTTGCCAGGGACGAAGGCTATCGCCCGATCGCGATCGTGCGCCGCGACGAGCAGATCGCCATCCTGAAGGAACTGGGCGCGGCCCACGTGCTCAACGCCGATGCGCCGGGATTCCGCGACGAACTTGCCGCCGTGTTGCGCGAGGAAAAGCCGCGTATCTTCCTCGACGCAGTGACAGGGCCGCTGGCCGGCGCGATCTTCAACGCGATGGGCAGGCATGCGCGGTGGATCGTCTATGGCAGGCTCGACCCTGCCGCAACGCCCATCCCCGAGCCCGGTCAATTGATCTTCATGCACAAGAAGATCGAGGGTTTCTGGCTGGTCGAATGGATGCGGACTGCCGGCGCGGAGCGTCGCATGAGCGCGGTGGTGGAGGCGCAGAAGCGGTTCTCCGACGGGCGGTGGGCTACAGACGTGACGGCCGTGGTGCCGCTCTCGGAAGCGATCGAGCGGGTGCCGCAGGAATTGGCCAAGCCGAACGGCAAGGTTTTCATCGCGCCCTGAGCGCGAACGGGAGGCGCGGCGGCGGGGAGGCTGCCGCGAAAAGGGAGAAGATTTCGGGTGCGGTGACACAGAGCACCGGCCCGTGAGGAGGAGGAACACATTTGGACGTCTTGCAGCTGATCGTCAGCGGTCTCGCCAATGGCTGTGTCTACGGCCTCGTCGCGATGGGCTTCGTGCTGATCTACAAGGCAACCGAAGCGGTGAATTTCGCCCAGGGCGATTTCATGATGCTCGGGGCCTTCATTTGTCTGGGGCTGACCAACCCGCAATTCATGGGTCTGCCTTTCTGGATTTCGGTGCCCATCGCCATCGCCGCCATGGGGGCCTTCGGCTATGCGCTCGACCTAGTCGTGCTGCGCCGCATGTTCGGTCAGAGCCAGGTGGCGGTCATCATCCTGACGATCGCGCTCGGCTTTGTGCTGCGCTTCGCCGCCGGCCTGATCTGGGGGCATGAACCGATATCGCTGCAGACCCCGATGGCCGGCAAATACGTCCGGTTCGGCGGGCTCGTGCTCGGTCTCAACGAGCTGATCATCATACTCGTGACGGTCGCGCTGACGGTCATCCTCTATTTCTACTTCAACCGCACCAAGCTCGGTGTGGCGATGCAGGCGTCGTCACAGAACCAGCTCGCGGCCTACTACATGGGCATCCCCGTCAAGCGGATCCATTCGCTGATCTGGGCGCTTGCCGGCATGGTGGCAGCGGTTGCGGGCATCCTGTTCGCCTCCAAGGGCTCTATCGATCCGTCGATCGGCCTGCTTGGCATTAAGGCGTTCGCGGCGGCCGTGATCGGCGGTTTCGGCTCGCTGCCCGGCGCGTTGCTGGGCGGATTGATCGTCGGGCTGCTGGAACCATTCGCATCACGCTACATCGCAGCGGGCTACTCGCAGATCATGCCCTACCTGCTGCTCTTCCTGATCCTCGTCTTCCGACCGCACGGCATCCTCGCCCAGGTCCACCAGAAGAAGGTGTGAGGCTGACATGCGGACGGTTTTCAAGACTTCCTACGACGCCGACATCAACCTCTTCCGGCATGGCGCGCAACGCGGCTGGTACATATTGCTGCTGGTGGTCATGCTTGTGCTGCCTCTGGGCGTCAGCAGCTTCGCCATTGGCGAGATGACCAACCTGCTCATCTGGTCGATCGCGTGCATGGGACTGATGATTCTCGTCGGCCAGACCGGGCAGGCGAGCCTCGGCCACGCAGCCTTCCTGGCAATCGGCTGCTATGCCAATGTGCTGCTTCAGGAACGGCTGGGCCTGCCGTTCATACTGTCCTTCCCGTTGGCCGGACTGATCGCGGGCATCGCCGGCGCGCTCATCGCCCGGCCGATGACGAAGCTGCACGGCATCTATCTGGCGATCGGTACGCTGGCGATTGCGATCCTCGTCGACGACTTCATCGTCATCGCGGCGCCGCTGACCAATGGCGTGATCGGCCTGTTCGCGCCCGACATCGACATCTTCGGGCTCAGCTTCAACCGCTATGCCAATCCCGAGCGGCTTTACTATCTGATCCTCGGTATCACGCTGCTTGTGGTGCTGGCTTACCGCAACCTCCAGCGCTCGCCGCTCGGCCGCTCGTTCGCGGCGATCCGGGATTCCGAAATCTCGGCGCAGGCGATGGGCGTCAACGTGGCGCGGACCAAGGCCGTTTCCTTCGGCATCTCGGCCGGCATTACCGGGCTGGCCGGCGCGCTGATGGGACACTTCGCCGGCATTTTCAACAACGAGACCTTCAACATCATCATCTCGATCCAGCTTCTGCTGGCGATCGTGATCGGCGGGCTCGGCACGATCCACGGCGCATTTTTCGGCGCGGCCGTGGTGGCGCTGCTGCCGCAGGCGATTTCGATGTCGCGCGATCTTCTCAATCAGGTGCTCGGCGGCGGTTCGATCGCCATTCCCGGACTGGAATCGGCCATCTTCGGCGCGATCCTGATCGCCTTCATCCTGTTCGAGCCGAGCGGCATCTACGGGCGCTGGTTCAAGATACGAACCTATTTCGAGCTGTTCCCGTTCTATCGCCGCGACATGTTCCGCCGCCAGAAATCCTATCTGAAGACGGAGCGGATGCGATGAGCGCGCTGCTGGAAATCGACAACGTCACGCTGCGCTTCGGCGGCGTGGTGGCGGTCAACCAGGTCTCGTTCAATGTCGAGGAAGGCGACGTCTTCGCCCTTGTCGGGCCGAACGGTGCGGGCAAGTCCACACTCTTCAACCTGATCTCGCGCATCTACGACCCGGTCGAGGGCGACATCCGTTTTGACGGCAAGAGCATCCTCGGCAAGGCGCCGCACGATATCGCCAGGCTCGGTATCGCGCGCACCTTCCAGAACATCGAGCTGTTCGAGCAGGCGACTGTGATGCAGAACCTGCTGGTCGGCCGGCATCGCCACCGCAAGAGCAACATGTGGACGGAGCTCGCCTTCACGCCTTTCGTTCGTGCCGAGGAACGCCGGCACCGCGAGGCGATCGAGAAGGTGATCGATTTCCTCGACCTGCAGGCCTATCGCGACAAGTATATCGCGGGGCTGCCCTACGGCGTGCGCAAGGTGGTCGAGATGGGCCGCGCGCTGGCAATCGAGCCGCGGCTGCTCCTCCTCGACGAGCCGGCCTCGGGCCTGTCGGTGGAGGAAACGCAGGACGTCGCGTTCTGGGTCGAGGACATCAAGAAGCAGATGGGCATCACGGTGCTGATGGTCGAACACGACATGCATCTTGTGTCGGCAGTGTCGGATCGGGTGCTGGCGCTGGCCGATGGCCAGATGCTTTCGATCGGCAAGCCGCACGAGGTGCAGAACGACCCCAGGGTGATCGAGGCCTATATCGGCGTTTCGGACGAGAAGCAGGAGGTGCCGGCATGAATGTCGCGGCAAAAGCAGCGGCTCCTTCTGCCGCCAAGGACACACAGGTTGTGCTTTCGATCCGCAACATCGAGAGCTTCTACGGGCCGATCATGGCGATCCGGGGCGTCAGTCTGGAGGTGCGCGAAGGGCAGATCGTCACGGTGCTCGGCGCCAACGGCGCCGGCAAGACGACCCTGATGAAGACCATCTCCGGCGTGATGGACCCAGAGAAGGGGCAGATCGTCTATCAGGGCCAGAACATCGCAGGCGCCAATCCCGACAAGGTGGTCCGCGCCGGTGTCGTTCATGTGCCGGAAGGGCGCGAGGTCTTCCCGCTGCTGACGGTCGAGGAAAACCTGAAGATGGGCGCCTTCACCCGTTCGGACACGGACGGCATCCGGCGCGACCACGATATGGTCTTCTCCTACTTCCCGATTCTTGCGGAACGCCGCAACCAGGCGGCCGGCACGCTTTCGGGCGGCCAGCAGCAGATGCTGGCGATTGGCCGTGGGCTGATGGCGAAGCCGAAGCTGATGCTTCTCGACGAGCCGTCGCTCGGGCTGTCGCCATTGCTGGTGAAGGAAATCTTCCAGATCATCCGGCGGCTCAACCGTGAACAGGGCGTGACGATGATGCTGGTCGAGCAGAATGCCAAGGTGGCGCTCGAGGTGGCCGACTACGGCTATGTGATGGAACTTGGACGCATCGTGATGGCCGACGCGGCCGAGCGACTTCTGCAGTCGAAGGATGTGCAGGAGTTCTATCTCGGCATGCAGACGGAGGAGAGCCAGCGTGGCCAGAAGCGCTGGAAGCAGAAGAAAACGTGGCGCTGATGCGCGCTTTCGGGAGGAAAGTGACATGACCATCGCCGAGAAGCTGCCCGCCCAGCAGACAGTGCACGGGCATTCTTTCAACGCCGACCTGACCAGGGGACCGTATTACCTCGACGGTTGCGACACACTGGTGAAGCTGTTCCGGCAGCGATGCCTGGAACTGCAGGACAAGGTGGCGCACCGCGAGAAGGATTACGGCATCTGGCTGTCCTATACGTGGAGCGACTTCTACGAACACGCGCGCCTGATCGGCCTCGGGCTGTTGTCGCTCGGCCTCAAGCGCGGTGAGGTGGTGTCGATTCTGTCCGAGGACAATAAGGAGTGGATCTACACCGATCTCGGCGTCCAGTCGGTCGGCGGCATATCGTCGGGCGTCTATACGACGGATTCGGCCGCCCAGCTCAAATATCTCGTCAACGATTCCGACAGCCGCTTCCTGTTCGTCGAGAATGACGAGCAGCTCGACAAATATCTGTCGATCAAGGACGAGATGCCGGGGCTGGCGCGCGTGATCGTCTACGACCGCGATGGCCTGCACGACTTCTCTGACGAGAAGGTGATCTTCCTCGATGACCTCTACGCGTTGGGGCGCGCCTTCCTGAAGGAAAACCCCAACCGCTTCGACGAGGAAATTGCCAGGTCCAAGCCCGAGGAAACGGCGATCCTGGTCTATACCTCCGGTACGACCGGCCCGCCGAAGGGCGCGATGATCAGCCACCAGAACATCATCGTGTCGATCATCGGTTCGGTGCTGACCCTGCCGGTGAAACCGACCGACGAGCAGGTCTGCTTCCTGCCGCTGTGCCATATTCTGGAGCGTCTGATCTCCGTCTTCACGCCGATCGGTTTGAAGTCCACGGTGAACTTTGCCGAGAGCCCCGAAACGGTGTTCGACAATGTGCGCGAGGTCTCGCCACATGTCTTCACGGCTGTTCCCCGCGTCTGGGAGAAAATCTACAGCCGCGTCATGATCATGGCGAGCGAGGCCAGCATGATCGGCAAATGGGCGTTCGCGCAGGCCATGAAGGCCGGGCGGGCGCGCGCCGAGGCACTGGAGGAGGGGCGGCCGGTACCTTTCGGAACCAGGCTTGCCTATTCCTTCTGGGATTTCATGCTTCTGTCGAACGTGCGCCGGATGCTGGGCTTCGACCGGTTGCGGCGCGGCACGACCGGTGCGGCGCCGATCTCCCCCGACCTCATCCGGTGGTATCGCTCGATCGGCATCACGATCCTCGAAGGTTACGGCATGACGGAGAGTTCCGGCGTGATTTCCGTGAACCTGATCGAGAACGAGAAAACGGCCAGCGTCGGGCCGGTGGTACCGGGCGGCGAAATCCGCATCGCGCCGGATGGCGAGATTCAGTACAGGGGTCCAAACGTCTTCAAGGGCTACTGGAATAAGCCGGACAAGACGGCGGAGACGATCTCGTCCGACGGCTGGCTGAGCACGGGCGATGTCGGCCGGCTGGACAATCAGGGTTTCCTGTTCATCACCGGCCGCGCCAAGGACATCATCATCACCGCAGGCGGCAAGAACATCACGCCGGCCGAGATCGAGAACCGGCTGAAATTCTCGCCCTTCATATCCGACGCCGTTGTGATCGGAGACAAACGCAAGTTCCTGACCTGCCTGGTGATGATCGACCAGGAAAACGTCGAGAAGTTCGCGCAGGACCACAAGGTGCCATTCAACAACTTCAAATCGCTATGCGCGGCTCAGGAAGTGCGAGACCTGATCGCCGGCATCGTCGATGAGACAAACAAGGAGTTCGCCCGCGTCGAGCAAATCAAGGATTTCCGCTTGATCGATGTGCTTCTGACCGCTGAAGATGAGGAACTGACGGCGACGATGAAGCTGAAGCGCAGCTTTGTCGAGAAGAAGCACAAAGAGCTGATTGACGAGATGTACGGGCGGGAATGATTTCCGACCCGACGTGCTGAAAGACAACCAGGAGGAGTGAAAAATGAAAAGCATGCTCACGAAATCTATTCTGGCGATGGGGCTTGCCGCAGGCATGGCGTCTGCTGCCCACGCCACACAGGGCGTTACCGACACCGAGATCGTCATCGGATCGAACGGCGACCTTTCGGGCATCTTCGCTGCGTTTAACGTCGGCGCCATCAAGGCTGCGCAGCAGATGTTCGACGACGTGAACGCCAAGGGCGGCATTCACGGCCGCAAGATCCGGTTCGTGGTGGAGGACCACGGCTACCAGGTGCCGAAGGCGGTCCAGAACTTCAACAAGCTGATCAACTCCGATCAGGTCTTCGCGATGATTCTGAACCTCGGCACGCCGCACAACATCGCCGGTTTCCCGCTCATGGAGGCCAAGCAGGTGGCAAACGTCTCGCCGCTGACCTCGGCGCGCCAGATGATCGAAGGCGACATAACCTACAAATACGCTGGCACCGCTTCGTATTATGACGGGTTGCGTGCAGGCGTTAAGTATCTCGCCGAGCAGAACGACGCCAAGGAAGTCTGCGCGATGTACATCCCGTCGGACTTCGGTCTCGAAGTGTTCGAGGCGGCGCGTGACCAGGCCGAAGCGATGGGCCTGACCTTCGCGGCGGAAACCACGCACAAGCCGGATGAGCAGGACTTCGTCGGCTCGATCCAGAAGCTGCGGGAAGCGGGCTGCGACATCGTCGCGACCGGCATCGGCGTGCGCCAGACCATCGTCGCCTTCGGCACCGCGAAGAAGCTGGGCTGGACCGACGCCGCCTTCATCGGCTCGTCCGCCGGCTTCAACACCGCAGTCGCAAAGGTTCCGGAAGGCGTGACCGAGGGCTACTACGCGGCCGCTGGCTGGTCGGACTTCGAGAACCGGATGGACAATCCGGAAGTCAAGGCCTGGGCTGAGGACTTCCAGGCCAAGGCCGGCGAGCCGGCTGGAACGGCAGCCCAGCTCGGCTACGGAGCGGCCCGGACGCTCATCGCTGCGCTCGAGGCGGCAGGACCTGACCTGACTGCGGAGAGCTTCCAGAAGGGCATGGAGGGTCTCGAGTTCGACGACGCGATCCTCGACATCACGGTCAATTACGGGCCCGACGATCACCAGGGCGGCGACCTGATCGTCATATCGAAGATTGAGGGCGGCAAGTGGGTCGAAGTCGGCCGCGTCGATCCGACTGAATCGCAGTAAGGCGCCACAAAGCAAAATAAAACGCCGCGCGGGCAACCGCGCGGCGTTCTTTTTTTGGTGCGTCCTTCGAGGCTCTAACCTCCCTCATTCCTGAGGTGCGAGCGCAGCAAGCCTCGAAGGACGCCCGAGATAGATGGGTTCTCCACTATTCAGCCGGTTGTGTACCCATCTTCGGGCGGCTCGCGTCTTCCAGTTCGCGGTGGAGGCGCTTTTCCTCCTCCACCGCCGGCGTGATGAAGCGGCCGAGCAGGAGGTAGGCGACGGGGGTGAGATAGAGCGTCGACAACGTCGATAGTCCCAGCCCGCCAACGATCACCCAGCCGAGCGACACACGTGCTTCCGCGCCGGCGCCGCTGGCAAGAATGAGCGGCAAACCGCCGACGATCGTGCACAGCATGGTCATCACGACGGGACGCAAGCGGATATTGGACGCCTGTTCGACGGCTTCGCGAACACCAAGTCCCCTGTCGCGTAGCTGATTGGCGAATTCGACGATCAGGATGCCGTTCTTGGCCATGATGCCGACCAGAAGGACAAGGCCAATCTGGCTGTAGACGTTTAGGCTGGTGCCGGTCAGCAGCAAGGCGAAGACAGCGCAGGCAAGGCCGAGGGGAACCGTGGCCATGATGATAGCGGCGCTGACGAAGCTCTCGAACTGCGCGGCGAGGACGAGCAGAATGATAACGATGGCGAAGCCGAAGATCGTCATCATGCCGCCGGACGTCTCGTCGAGCGTTGCTGCCTCGGCAAGCGGCACAACCCGGCTGCCGGGCGGCATGTGTTTCGCCGCGATTTCCTGTGCCACAGCATAGGCATCGCCCAATGCGAAATCCGGCGCCAGCGCGGTGGTGACAGCCACGGAGCGCATCTGCTGTTCGCGTGCCAGCGACGGCGCGACAGCCTGTTCCGTCAGGTTCGCAATCGTCGACATCGGCACGAAGCGGCCGTCCTGGGCCTTGAGGAAGATGTTCTCAAGGTCGGTGGGATCGTTGATCGGGTTGGTCGTCGACAGCAGCTTCACGTCGTAAGAACGGTCGTCGATAAACACCGAGCCTATTTCACGGCTGTCGACCATTGCCTGGATCGCTTCCGATAATCCGGTGATGTTGATGCCAAGATCGGAGGCGCGCTCGCGGTCGATGCGCACCGAAAGCTGAGGCTGCGTCGTCTCCTGTGACAGGCGCGGCTGGCGGAAGCGGGCGTCCTGTTCGAACTCGGCGACAACGGCCTCCGCTGCGGCGTTGAGGTCGGCATAATTGTTGCCGACGATGGCAAATTGCAGACCGCTGCCGGCGCCGCGAATGCCCAGACTGTTCGGCTGGAAAGCGAAGGCGCGGACACCCGGCACGTCCTGGACGAGGGCGGTCACGTCGTTGAGGATTTCCTGCTGGGAGCGGGCCCGATGTTCCCATGGCGCCAGAGACATGACCATAAAGCCGGAGTTCTGTGACCCACCCGAGCCTGCAATGGCGAAAGTCGAGGTGATCTCACCGGAATCGCGCAATGGCTGGATCAGGCTTTCGATGCGCCGCATCTGCTGTGCGAGGTAATCGAGGCTGACGCCCTGCGGGGCGGAGATGCGCACGAAGGCAGCGGAACGATCCTCCGAAGGCGTGAGTTCCGAGCGGATCGTGGGGAAGAGCGCCGCCGCCAGCGCCGAAAACAGAACAGCGACGACTATTACGAGCATCGGAGCGTTGAGCGCCGCGCGCAGTGTCGTCCGGTAGATGCTTGCCAGCGCCCCGCCGATGCGCCCGAGCAGGCCGTGATGGCTGTGCTCCTCGCTTTTGCCTGAGAGCATGCGGGATGCAAGCATGGGGCAAAGCGACAGCGCGACGATCGAGGACAGGAAGACGGCGATGGCCAGGACGAACCCGAATTCGCGGAAGAGTCCGCCGGTCTGGCCAGGCAGGAAGGAAAGCGGCACGAAGACGGCGACCAGCGTGGCGGTCGTCGCGAGCACGGCAAAGAAAACCTCCTGCGTGCCGAGCACCGCCGCTGCTCGTGGGCCCATACCCTCATTGCGCCGGCGCACGATGTTTTCCAGCACGACGATCGCATCGTCGACCACGAGGCCGGTGGCAAGCACGAAGGCCAGAAGCGTCAGGATGTTGATCGAGAAACCGGCAAGATAGATCGCTGCTACCGAGCCGATCAAGGCAACCGGCAGAGCGAGGCCGGGAATGATGGTGGCGCGCCAATCGAGCAGGAACGCGAAGATGATGAGCAGCACGACGGTGACCGAGATGCCCAGCGCGATCTCCACCTCGTGGATCGCGCCGTTGATGAACACCGCCTCGTCGCCGGTCACGAAGATGTCTACGCCCTGGGGCAAGGTCGGCCGGATCCGCTCGACCGCCTTGCGCACGCCTTCGGAAATCGTCAGCGTATTGGACTGCGCCTGCCGGATAATGCCCATGCCAATGCCCGTCCGGCCATTGGCGCGAAGCTGGGATTCGCCGACGTCGCCGCCCAGGGTCACCGTCGCCACGTCGGACAGCCGGGTGGTGCCGTTGATGATGATGCTTTCGAAGTCCTCAGGCGTCGTGACCGGGGCTGTTGCCCGCACGATCAGGTCCTGGGTGTTGCTGGTCAGGGAGCCGGCAGGTGTGTCGAAGGCTATGGATGCGAGGGCATTGCGTATATCGGCGACCGTAAGGCCCAGGCTTGCCAGACGCGACTGGTTTATATCGACGCGGAAAATCTTGTCGCGGTCACCGAAGACCTGGACCTCGGCGACGCCGTCGATCGATGAAAGCGTGTCGACGATCTGGTCTTCGACCAGCAGGGTCATGTCGTGCACGCTCATCGTGTCCGATGTGATGGCGAGTCGAAGGACAGCCTGGGCATCGGCATCCGCCTTGACGATGCGCGGCACATCGGCGTCATCGGGCAGGTTGTTCTGGATGCGGCCTACCGCATCGCGCATGTCAGAGGCGGCGGTATCGAGGTCGACGCCGTCGTTGAATTCCACGGTGATGCGGCTACGGCCGAAGGATGACGACGACGAGATGGACTTGACGCCGGCCACGCGCGCGATCGCGCCTTCGATGACGGCGGTGATCTCGCGGTCGATGGATTCAGCCGAAGCGCCGGTGAAGTTGGTGTTGACGGTAATGACCGGACGGTCGACGTCCGGCAACTCGCGGATCTCGACACCGAAAAGCGCTGCCAGTCCCGCCACCGCAATCAGCGTGTTGATGACGAATGCCAGTACCGGCCGCCGCACGAAAAGCGCGGTGATGCCATTCTCGACGGCGGCGTTGGTTTCCTGGCTCACGCGTTGTTTCCTCGTATGGGTTATGCCGCGCCTTACGATCCGGTCGTGGTGATGACGGGCTGGGCCTGATCATCCTGCGCGCGGACGAGCCGGACCTCTTCGCCTTCGCGCACCGAATGGATGCCTTCGGTGACGACCGCGCCTGCTTCACCGAAATCGCCCGCGACAAGGACGCTGTCGGTGTTTCGCTGGATGATGGTGACCGGGGCGCGGCGCGCCTTTCCGTCTTCGACCAGCCACACGAACGCGCCGTCGGTGCCCCACTGGATCGCCAGCGGGTCGACCGCGGGATAGCTGTCGCCCGGGAACGTCATGGTGACCTGGAACGACATGCCCGCGCGCAGCGTGTCGTCGTCATTGGTGATGCTGGCCTGGATCCGCAGCGTGCGGCTCTGCGCATCGATGCGGTTGTCGATAGCGCTGACGATGCCGTCGAAATTATCGTCGGGGCGGGCAACGGAGGCGGCCGATACGCTGTCGCCGACCTCGATCATGCCCGCGAACCGTTCTGGAACCCAGAAGTCGATAACGATGCGCGAGCGATCGTCGATAGTCGCGATTTCGGTTTGCGCGGTGACGTAGTTGCCGGCCGAAACCGGCAGGATGCCGACAATGCCGGAAATGGGCGCAACGACAGTGCGTCGCTGCAAGGTCAGATCAGCATCCCGCGCAGCGAGCCGGGCGTTGGTGACCGCGAGTTCGGCTTCGTTAAGCTGGACGGCGGTCGCCGTATTGGTATTGCGCAACGCGCGGATGCGTTCCAGCCGAGCCTCCGCGTCGTCGAGAGCGGCGCGGGCGCGGTCGAGTGCGATTTCTTCGGCTTCGGCATCAAGACGGGCTATTGGGTCGCCGGCCTCTACGCGCGATCCGGACTCCACCGAAAGCTCCGTCAGCCTGCCGGATGCGAAAGGCGTTACGGACACAGAACTGGTCGCCCGGCCGGTGCCGATTGCAGACAGCCTGTCATTGATCGTCGCGGTCTCGATACGGGAGGCGACAACAAGTGCCGGCTGCTGGCCAAAACCGCCGCGGCCCTGCCTCGCTTCGGTTTGCGGTGCGGGACGGTCCGGCACGGCAGCCATGGCCCATTCCATGCCCCAGCTTTCCAGCATCTCCGGCGCGCCCGGAAAGAAGCGGACCCAGAGGCCGACGGCCACGGCGATCACGATCAGCGACGCGATCAGTTGCTTCCAAAACGACATACGTCACTCCGGGTTCTGGCGGGATACCCGAAAGGGCCTGGCAACCACCGGGAATGCAATTAACGACGAAAGCGCCGTTTCCACCGATGGTGCGGCGCATCCCTTCGTCGTCTTTATGCCAACTATGCTGTCCTAATGCATCCAGTATATCATTAAATATCGGTAATTTGACCGGCTTCCCTCGTCCGTCTCAACCGCCGCGCAAACGCTCCATCTCCCTTATGCGTTTCGCGCCCGCGTCACCAAGCTTGCGGGTGAGATCGCCAGTCAGCGCTTCGGCAACGAGGAACAGTGCAACGGAGGAGTCCCATGCCGAGGGAACCGCCGTGCGGCCGGCGATCACGTGCCGGGCGTAGCGCGCGATCGGCGACAGCCATTGATCGGTCAGGAGAATTATCTGGGCGCCGCGCCCGTGGGCGACCTCGGCGAAGCGCAGAAGGCTCTCCTGGTAGCGCCGGATGTCGAAGATCACGACAACGTCGTTGCGGCCCAGGTCGATGAGCCGGTCACGCCAGTTGCTTTCCTGCCCGGCCAGGTGCTGCACACCCGGACGTACGATGGCCAGGTGAGCGGCCATGTATGCGGCGACAGGATCGGTGAACCGGCCACCGACGAGATAGACCTTGCCGCGCCGGTTGGACAGGACGCCGACCATGTCGTCCATCTGGCGCTGGGAGAGATGGCGGAAGGTTTCTCTCAGGTTCTCAATCGCCGCCGCGACAAAGGGCGTAGTGTGTCGATCGGAATCCGGGCCGGTTGCCCGGGAGAGCGGAGACTGAAGCTGCGCGGCCAGCTCATCTTGCAGCCGTGCCTGGAAGTCCGCGTAGTTTTGAAACCCGAGCCGTGCAACGAAGCGCAGGATTGTCGGTGACGATACGCCGGCCTGGGCCGAAAATTCGGCCACCGTGCGCAGTCCGGTCAGCGGGTAATTTGCGATCAGAATCTGCGCGGCGCGCCTTTCACCAGCCGGCATCTGGTCCATCCGGTCGGCGATGAGTTCGGCGATACTTGTGCTCATATGGCGGCCGCTGGAACGGGTTTGACAAACTGTCACGAAGTGTATGAAATCATCCAAGATACCTCAATGCAATCAATCTCGTATCATTCGTTACATGCGTAACGACGCCCAGCGACGGAGCGGACGATGGCAGGCACGATTTCATTCGATCAGTTGAAGAAGCTCGTCGCCGGCGGCGATGTCGATACCGTGCTCGCCTGCGCGGTCGACATGCAGGGCAGGCTGATCGGCAAGCGTTTCCTGGCGAAGTATTTCGTCGAATCCGCCTATGACGAGACGCATGGCTGCAACTACCTGCTGGCAAACGACATCGATATGGAGCCGGTGCCGGGCTACAAGGCGGCGAGTTGGACGAAGGGCTATGGTGACTTCGTCATGAAGCCCGATCTTTCGACGCTGCGTACGCTGCCCTGGCTTGAAAAGACGGCAATGGTGCTGTGCGACCTCCAGGACCATCACACGCATGAGGAACTGCCGCACTCACCGCGCGGTATCCTCAAGCGGCAGGTGGCGCGGCTGAAGGAGCGGGGCTATCTCGCCTATTTCGCCTCCGAGCTGGAATTCTACCTGTTCGACGAGACCTACGATACCGCGCGGATGAAGCACTGGAGCGGGCTCGATACGGCATCTCCATATATCGAGGACTATCTGATCCAGCTCACCTCGAAGGAAGAAGGCGTGATGCGCCGCCTGCGTAACGAGATGGAAGCGGCAGGCATCCCGATCGAGAACTCCAAGGGCGAGTGGGGGCCGGGGCAGGAGGAGATCAACGTCCGCTATGCGGAAGTGCTGGAGATGGCCGACCGCCACGTCATTCTGAAGAACGGCGCCAAGGAGATCGCCCATTCGGAAGGCAAGGCCATCACCTTCATGGCCAAGTACAACTACGAGCTCGCCGGCAATTCGAGCCACATCCACAACTCTCTGTGGAGCGCCGATGGGAAGACGCCGCTGTTCTTCGACAAGTCGGCGAAGTGGACGCTGAGCGAACTCGGCCAGCAATGGGCGGCAGGCCAGCTTCGCTATGCCAAGGAATTCACCTGGTTCCTCGCGCCTTACATCAACTCCTACAAGCGGTTTCAGGCGGGCACTTTCGCTCCGACCAAGATCATGTGGAGCGAAGACAACCGCACTGCTGGCTTCCGCCTGTGCGGGATGGGCACCAAGGGCATCCGTATGGAGTGCCGCATCGGCGGCGCCGACCTCAACCCCTATCTCGCCTTTGCGGCGCTGATAGCAGCCGGCCTTACAGGCATCGACGAGAAGCTCGAACTGCAGGAGCCGTTCGTCGGCGATGCATATCGGGCCAACCGCCTGCCGGAGATACCCAAGACGCTACGCGAGGCCATAGACACGATGGCTAAGTCGAAGATGCTGAAGCAAGCCTTCGGCGACGAGGTGATCGACCATTATCTCCACACCGCCCGCTGGGAGCAGATGGAGTATGATCGCCGCGTGACCGACTGGGAGTTGCATCGCGGCTTCGAAAGATATTAGGGCGCACCAGACTTAAAACGCCTGCGGAGATTTCCAAGTGGAAACCATAAAACTCAAGTCACCCATCGATGGCTCGGTCTATGCCGAGCGGCCCGTGGCGACCGAAGCCGAGATCGGCGCTGCGGTCGAACGCGCCAGATCGGCGCAGCTTGCATGGGCAGGCACACCGATCGACGAGAAGGCTAAATATCTTCTGGCCTTCCTTGAAGCGCTGGTTGCGATGAACGACGACATCGTGCCCGAACTTGCCTGGCAGATGGGGCGCCCCGTGCGGTATGGCGGCGAGAAGGGCGGTGTGGAAGAACGCACCCGCTACATGGTGGCGCTGGCCGAGAAAGCGCTTGCGCCCTTCGTTCCGGAGGGCCGTCCCGGTTTTCGCCGTTATCTCAAGCGCGAGCCGCTGGGCGTCGTCTTCGTGATCGCGCCGTGGAATTATCCCTATCTGACCGCGGTGAACTCGATCGTGCCGGCGCTGATGGCCGGCAATGCCGTCATCCTCAAACATGCAGCGCAGACGCTGCTGGTCGGCGAGCGTTTCCAGGCGGCTTTCGACAAGGCTGGCCTGCCCAAGGGCCTGTTCCAGAACATCGTGCTCAGCCATGGCCAGACCGAAAAACTGCTTGGGTCGGGCGAGGTCGATCACTGCAACTTCACCGGCTCGGTGGCGGGTGGTCGCGCGATCGAAAAGGCGGCCGCCGGCACCTTCATGACGCTGGGTCTGGAGCTTGGCGGCAAGGATCCGGCCTATGTGCTGCCAGACGTGAAGCTCGACCATGCCATCGCCAATCTCGTCGACGGCGCCTTTTACAATTCGGGCCAATGCTGCTGCGGCATCGAACGCGTCTATGTGCACGAGAAGGTCTACGACGATTTTGTCGAGGGCTTCATCGCCGAGACGAAAAACTATGTGGTCGGCAACCCGCTCGATCAGTCCACGACCATGGGCCCGATGGCGCAGGCGCGCTTTGCCGACTTCATCCGCGAGCAGAAGGCGGAAGCGCTGCGCAAGGGGGCGGCCGCGCATATCGGCATGAAGGTCGAAGGCGACCGTGAAGG
Source organism: Neoaquamicrobium sediminum (assembly GCF_040970315.1). Classification (NCBI taxonomy): domain Bacteria; kingdom Pseudomonadati; phylum Pseudomonadota; class Alphaproteobacteria; order Hyphomicrobiales; family Phyllobacteriaceae; genus Neoaquamicrobium; species Neoaquamicrobium sediminum. The sequence goes on from NZ_JAZHFV010000004.1 coordinate 379,497, forward strand.
CTCACCCTATATCGCGCCGGAAGTTCTGACCGGCGTCAACCACCAGATGAGCGTGATGCGCGAGGAAAGCTTCGGTCCGATCGTAGGCATCATGAAGGTGCGCGACGACGAGGAAGCCATCGCGCTGATGAACGACAGCCCCTACGGGCTCACCGCATCGCTATGGACGACTGATGCCGACCACGCCGCGCGGCTCGGGGACAGGATCGAGACGGGCACGGTGTTCATGAACCGCTGCGACTATGTCGACCCCGGCCTCGTCTGGACCGGCGTCAAGGACACCGGCAAGGGCGGTGCCATGGGACTTGTAGGTTACGAGAATCTGACGCGCCCGAAGAGCTATCATTTGCGGGAAGCGATTTAGGACAGCCATGAATCCCCACCGCGTCATCCCGGAAACCGGAGCGAAGCGGAGGTTATCTGGGACCTATTGGTCGGTGCATCGTCGAGCGCAGCCCGGTCCTCGCGTCAGCGCGAAACCGCAAGTCGGCCGGCTGCTCAATGGGTCCCGGCTCTCCCCCCGCTGGCCTGGATCGGCCGGGATGAAGAATTTGCATTGTGAAAGATAAACCCATGACCAATCTCGTCTCCAAATGGAACTACCCTACCACGATCCGATTCGGCGCGGGCCGCATTGCCGAGCTGCCGGAGGTGCTCAGGGACACGGGGATCGCCAATCCGCTGTTCGTCACGGATCCCGGACTTGCGAAGTTGCCAGTGGTTGCCTCCACGCTGAAGCTGCTTGCGGATGCCGGTGTAGCGCATGGCGTATTCTCCGACGTGAAGCCCAACCCGGTGGAATCGAACCTTTATGCCGGCGTCGAGGTCTTCAAGGCCGGCGGGCACGACGGCGTCATCGCCTTCGGCGGCGGCTCGGCGCTCGACCTCGGCAAGCTGATCGCCTTTCAGGCGCACCAGTCCCGCCCGGTCTGGGATTTCGAGGACATCGGCGACTGGTGGGCCCGGGCTGATGCCTCGCGGATCGCGCCCATCGTGGCCGTGCCGACGACGGCCGGCACCGGTTCCGAGGTCGGGCGCGCGGGCGTGCTGACGCACGAAGCGAGCCACACCAAGAAGGTCATCTTCCACCCGAAGATGATGCCGGCCATCGTGATTGCCGACCCGGAGCTGACGGCGGGCATGCCGCCCTTCATCACCGCCGGCACCGGCATGGACGCGCTCGCGCACTGCCTGGAAGCCTATTGCGCACCGGGCTACCATCCGATGGCCGACGGCATCGCGCTCGAGGGCGTGCGTCTTGTCTTCGAGAACCTGCCCAAAGCCTTCGCCGACGGCTCCGACCTCACGGCGCGGGCGCACATGATGTCGGCCGCGGCCATGGGCGCCACGGCCTTCCAGAAGGGGCTCGGTGCGATTCACTCGCTCTCGCACCCGATCGGCGCGCTCTACGACACGCATCACGGCATGACCAACGCTGTCTTCATGCCCTATGTGCTGGCCTTCAACCGTTCCGCCATTGAGCCCCGCATCGAAAGACTGGCCGCCTATTGCGGCATTGCAGGCGGTTTCGACGGGTTCGCCGAAGCGGTCCTCAATCTGCGCGCAGAGCTGGGCGTGCCGCACACCCTTCCGGCGTTCATCGACGGCTTTGCACCGGATCAGGCGCGCAAGGAACTGATAGCCGACATGGCGATCGTTGATCCTACGGCAGGCGGCAATCCGATCAAGCTGACCAGGGACGGTGCGCTGTCGCTTCTGACCGACGCGATCGAAGGCAACCTCTAAAAGTCGGCTGCGGACGCCGCGCAGGTGCCAGCGTCATAGCTTACACAGCCCCGCTCACACGACTGAGCGGGGCTGCTACAAGCATCCGAAACGTTGCGCTCCTCGTTCAGCCCTGCTGGGGTTTCCAGTCGGGCGAAGGGATGACGTTGACCATCCAGGGGACGCCGAACTTGTCGACCAGCGAACCGAAACCGGGAGACCAGAAGGTTTCGCCAAACGGCATGATGGCCTTGCCGCCCTCCGACAACTGGTCGAACCAGCGTTGGCCTTCGGCGCTGTCCTCGGTGTGCAGCGTGACATCGAAGCCGTTCTTCGGCTTGTCGATATTGGGTGCCCAGTCGGTGTCCATGTCAGCACCCATCAGCGCCTGATCGCCGATTTCCAGCCAGCAGTGCATCAGCCATGTCTTGTACTTCTCGTCGCTGATCGGCATGTCGGGCGGCCCGTCGGCATAGGGCATGGCCGCGGTAATTTTTCCGCCCAGCACCTTGGCGTAGAACTCGAAAGCCTCGCGGCACTGACCCTGAAAGCTCAGGCTCGTCACGATCTTCATGGATGGTTCCCTTCTTGGATAAGGTTGAGAACGTTGGCTGTACAACGGGCAGGTGGCAGGCGATCACCCGATCAGGCATACGCTTGAAGGCCTACTCCCAAATCGCGCGGGCGGTTTTGAGCAGACTTCCACCATCCGCGCTGTTCCGCTGATCGCGTGGTGATCGGCCTCAAGTTTTGTGAGTTGATATCAACGTATTCGACAGGGACATGTCAACGGCACGGCGGTTGTATGCTGACAATCACTCCGATTACTGCAGGCAAAATTCTCTTTTCTTGGGGCGGACAGAAGCCTTGTTCGATCGTGCCAGCGAACCGGGTTCGGCGGCTGCACAAATCAGGACATTAGGGCTTTGAGGATGGTGGGCGTGACAGGGATTGAACCTGTGACCCCTACGATGTCAACGTAGTGCTCTCCCGCTGAGCTACACGCCCATCCGAGCCGCGCATACACCACAGGCCGGAGCCTGCGTCAATAGCCGAAACACGAAGTTTCAGCCCTCGAGAATGCGGAAAATTGTCCACGCTGCCGCACCCGGTTGCGACAGGGGCCTGGCAGGGTCTCAGGCGGCCTGGAGCATCTTTTCGACCTCGTTGACGAGGTCGCGCAGGTGGAACGGTTTCGACAGCACCTTGGCGTCGCGTGGTGCCTTGGAATCGGGGTTGAGTGCGACGGCGGCGAAACCGGTGATGAACATCACCTTGAGGTCGGGATCGATCTCCGTGGCGCGCCGGGCGAGCTCGATGCCGTCCATCTCCGGCATGACGATGTCGGTCAAAAGCAGCGAGAACGGCTCCTCGCGCAGGCGCTCATAGGCACTTGCGCCGTTGTCGAAATCGCTCACGTCGTAGCCGGCCCGTTCCAGAGCCTTCACGAGAAAGCGGCGCATATCGTCGTCATCTTCCGCCAGGAGAATTCTTGTCATGGGTTCCCGTCCGAATCAGTCGCAGCACGCCCGCCGGCTCGCGGACGCATTAACCATTTCGCGTATATGCCCGCGCGGGAGTAAAGATCAAGTGAATGGGAGGGTGCATGCATGTCCGCAAATCGGTCGTTTTCAAGACGTTGGCGACGTTGGGTCAGGCTGGACAGGCCGTGCGGCAAGTGGCACCTTTGAGCAAAGGGTCGACCTGAGGCAGCTTTTCGGGAGTTCCATGAAGCCAGCAGGAGATTTCGCCGAAACGCCGCCTTTCGTGGTCAGACGCGCCGCGCAGCAGCGCGTGCCTTTCGTGTTCAATTCGCCGCATAGCGGCAGCACGTATCCGGCTCGCTTCCTTGCGATGAGCAAGCTCGATGCCGTCGGCATCCGGCGCTCGGAGGACTGCTATGTCGATGAGCTTTTTGCGGGCGCGGTAACGCTCGGCGCGCCCATGCTGGCGGCGAATTTCCCCCGTGCCTATCTCGACGCCAACCGGGAGCCGTGGGAGCTGGATCCGCGCATGTTCGCCGACCCGCTGCCCGCGCATGTCAACGCGCGCTCGGCGCGGGTGGCCGGCGGGCTCGGCACGGTGCCGCGGCTCGTAGGCGAGGGGCAGGAGATCTACGCTGGAAAGCTGCCGCTTTCCGAAGCCCTCATGCGGATCGAAACCGTCTACCGCCCCTACCACGAAGAGCTGAAGCGGCTCCTGACGCGCACCCATGCCAAGTTCGGCTACGCCGTTCTGATCGACTGCCACTCGATGCCGGCAAGCATCCGTCTTGGCGACACGGGAATGAAGCCGGATTTCATCGTCGGAGACCGCTTCGGCGTCGCGTGCGCTCCGGCCCTGTCGGAAGCTGCCATCGCAATCCTTTCCGGCATGGGCTACAGCGTTGCCCATAACAAGCCTTATGCAGGCGGGTTCATAACCGAGCATTACGGCCGGCCGCCGCGCGGGTTGCACGCGCTGCAGATCGAGGTCAATCGCGGCCTCTACATGGACGAGCGGACGCTGCAGAAGACCAGAGGGTTCGCGGCGCTGGCCAATGACTTGACCCGTTTCGCCGCCGACATTATGGCGCTGCCGGACCATTGCTTCAGCAGCCTGCCGCTCGCGGCGGAATAGCCGACACGATCCGACCTAAAAAAAGACCGCACCGTTTGCACGACGCGGTCGAAGTCTAGGGAGGAAACGCCCAAGGAGGGCATAGACAGGTCGCCCTGTCCAAAATCGAGTTTATGCTGCGTTGCACAAATGTCAAGCGGCCGGTAAGGGCTGTGCAAAAACTAGGCGACGGCGCGAGCGGCGGCCCCAGAGGAGACGGATTTTATGATAGAGGCGGAATTCATGCGGCGCATCGCAGCGGCCGCAGCAGCGCAGACATTGCCGCGTTTTCGCCAGGCCGGGCTCGTTTCCAACAAGCTCGCTTCCGGCTTCGATCCGGTGACGGAAGCGGACCGTGAAGCTGAAAAGGCGATACGGTCGCTGATCCGCAGCACCTTCCCGGATCACGGCATCCTGGGCGAGGAGTTCGGCGCGGAAAACACCGATAGCCGCCATGTCTGGGTGATCGATCCGATCGACGGAACGCGCGCATTCATCTCGGGTCTGCCGTTGTGGGGCACGTTGGTCGGGCTGACCGATGGCGGCGACGCTATAGCGGGAATGATGTCCCAACCCTTCACCGGCGAACTGTTCTGGGCCGCTGGCGAAGCCTCGCATTATGACGGGCCGGGCGGCGCGCGGCGGCTCGCGACGCGTGGCACGCGCGCGATCGCCGAGGCCACTATGTGCACCACCACGCCGGCGCTGTTCGCCGGCGAAATGCGCGCGTCGTACGACCGGCTTGAAGGTTCGGTGCGGCTCGCGCGATACGGCACCGATTGCTACGCCTATGCCATGCTGGCGGCGGGCAATGTGGACCTTGTCGTGGAGACGGGACTCCAGCCTTACGACATCGTGGCTCTGGTGCCGATCATCGAGCGGGCAGGCGGCGTCATCACCCGCTGGGACAGCGGTCCGGCCGAAAAGGCTGGCGACATCGTCGCTGCCGCAACGCCCGAGCTACACGCTGCCGCGCTCGAGATGCTCAACGCCTAGGCTGTCAGTCAGGCCGGCTCGCTGCCGGGAATAAACGCATCGAAGGCGGCGAAGAATTGCTCGCGATAGACATCCGCTTCCTGCAGCAATTCGTGGCGCGCGCCGTCGATCGTCACCAGCGATCCTGTGCGCAGAAGCTGCGTGAACCGTTCGATGGCAGGCGTCTCGACCACCTGATCCGCACCGGCGGCAACGATAAGGGTCGGGACCTTGATTGAGGCGATGTAGTCGGGGTCCTGCACGCGCTCGCTGGCCAGGCATGCCGCGCGGATCCAGGCGACGGTCGGGCCGCCGATGCCCAGTTTGGGATAGTGCCGGTAGATGTCGACATTGCGTGCGTGGCGCTCAGGATCGCTGGTGAGCACATTGCCTTCAAAGGGCGGGTTCTCGTCGCGCTTCCCGTGCCCGAGATACATCGTGCCGAGGCCCAGCCCGTAGAGGAACGACGAAAGGCGCAGTGTGCCGCGCATCGTAAGCGGCTGGCCTGCAAATTCCAGCAACGGAGCGCTGAGAACCATGCGCTGCACCCGGTTGGCCAAAGTGGGCGCGGCCAGCAGTGCCACCAGCGCGCCGGTGGAGTGAGCCAGCATGAAGTAGGGCCCGCGGCAATCGGGCAGAACGATTTCCTCGAAGAAGACGCCGACGTCACCCACATAATCCATGAAGCTGTCGACATAGCCGCGATGCGGATTGCGGATCAGGCGCTCCGAGCCGCCCTGGCCACGCAGGTCGAAGATCGCGACGCCGAGCCCTCGTTTCGACAGGTGGCGGATCGTCTCGAAATATTTCTCGATGCACTCGTTGCGCCCGGTCTGAATGACCACCGTGCCCTTGAGCGGGCGACCTTCGGCCGCAAAACGCGCATAACGCAGGCGCTTGCCGTCGCGCGTGGTGATGAACCCGGCATGCACGTTGGCGGGCACCGGGTTGCCCGGCGTCTCGTGGAGAAGCTCCTGAATGGATTGGTCGTCCTGAGGCGGGTTCATAGCTGCCGTGATAGAAAGCGGCTCGATGAAATGCAAAGGGATTCCGGCCGGTTTGCTGACGCCGGACGTGGAAAGGCCGGAAGAGCCCATTATGGACTGCTTCCGGCCTCCTGACGAACCGGGAGGAAGGGACGATACACCCGGGTCGGCATCGGTGACGGAGAATTTCTCATCCGCCAATCCGTAGTCTCGAGATGAAATCTAGCAGCCGCCGCCTGAACCCGATCCGAAGGAGCGGTTCATCTGGCGTTCATCAAAGGCGGCATGTCGGGGACTTGAAACCGGACTGCGTCAAACCCAAATCCAGTGCGTGGCCGCCAATAGAAGGGGCCACTGGTCGTGGGAGATGCCGATACGGATCTTCGCTGACATGACCATACGCAAACATGTTGCTCAAAGGAGAACAGACCCATGCGTCATGTTGATTTTTCGCCGCTCTATCGTTCCACCGTCGGCTTCGACCGCCTCTTCACGATGCTCGATTCGCTTGCGCAGCCCGATAACGGCCAGACCTACCCGCCCTACAACATCGAGCGAACCGGCGAAGACGCCTATCGCATCTCGATGGCCGTTGCAGGCTTCTCGGAAGACGAGATTTCGATCGAGGCACACCGCAATGTGCTGACCGTGAAGGGCGAGAAGACCGAGGAGCAGACCGAGAGCTCGGAGTTCCTGCATCGCGGCATCGCCGCGCGCGCTTTCGAGCGCCGTTTCCAGCTCGCCGACCACGTCGAGGTCCAGGGCGCCGCGCTCAAGAACGGCCTTCTGCACATCGAGCTGAAGCGCAACATCCCCGAGGAGATGAAGCCGCGCCGGATCGCGATTGCCGCCGCTCCGGCAAAGGCGAAGCAGATCGAGGCCCAGGCTTCGAAATAAGTCCGTCCAGATTGGACATCGAGGCGGCGCCTTCGGGCGCCGCTTTTGTTTTACGTGTCTTTCGGCTCAGCGTCGCGGCATGCGCTCGTAGGCAGGCATTTCTTCCGCGATGAAATGGAAGGGCTGGCGGTCGATCGTGAAGATAGCGATCTGCGGTTGGCCGAAAAGTTCGGGCCGGTCGAGCGTGCCGGCCTTCAGGATCACCTCGGGCATGTCCTGCCTGCGTGTCGCCAGATGCGTACCGCATTGCGCGCAGAACTCGCGCGTCACGGCATTTTCCAGGTCGCTGCGCCTGAAGCTTTGCGGGGTCCCTTCGGTGTAACGAAAATTTTCCGGCGGAATGAGCAGGAAAAAATTGGGTCCGCCGCCGGAAAAATACTGGCATTCGCGGCAATGACACTGAGCTCTCAGCTTCGGTTTGCCCTCCGCCTCGTAGCGCATCGCGCCGCAATAGCACCCGCCGGTCAATTCCATCAACATCTCCTCTCCTTCAGAACCGCAACCGATGGAGCGCTACGCGATCAGGTCGCCCAGGCGGTCCACTTCGTCCGCACTGGTTGCGAAGCTTGTGACAAAGCGGCAGAGCGTCTCGTCCTCCCCGATTTCGCCGGCAAAGCCATGCGGGGGATGCCATGGATAGAAGGCCGCGCCCTGCGCCTTCAACACTTCGACCACTGAAAGCGGCATGATCGGAAACACTTCGTTGGCCTGAGGCTCCCATCCGAGCCGCGTCTTCGATGACGCCCTGATATGATCGGCCAGCCGTGCGGCCATGGCGTTCGCGTGGCGCGCGGTTTCCAGCCACAGGCCGTCCTCGAAATACGCTTCGAACTGTGCGGCGATGAACCGCGATTTGGAAAAGAGCTGAGCGGCACGTTTGCGTATGAATGGAAATGCCTGTGCCTTCTTCGGATCCATAAAGACGACCGCTTCCGCGCACCAGCAGCCATTCTTGGTGCCGCCGAAGGAGACGATGTCGACGCCCTGTTTCCAGGTCATTTCCGCCGGCGAGGTGTCGAGTGCTACCAGGCCGTTGGCGAAGCGTGCACCGTCCATGTGCAGCGGCAGGCCGTGCTTTCGTGCGACCTGTGAAACCGCCGCGATGTCGGCAAGCTGGTAGACGGTGCCAATTTCCGTTGTCTGCGTGATCGAGATCGCAGCCGGCTGTCCCGAATGAACGAATTCCGGGGGATAGCGACCGATCTCGTGCTCCAGCGCTGCCGGATCCATCCGTCCCAATGGTCCATCAACGGGACACAGCCGACCGCCGCCGGTCAGGTATTCCGGCGCGCCGCCCTCGTCGGCGATCATGTGCGCCTCGCGGTGGCAGAACGCGACGCCGCCGGGCCTTGCGACGGCTGCCATCGACAGCGAATTCGCAGCCGTGCCGGTCGCGACGAAGAACACCGCCACCTCGCGTTCGAAGATTTCGCTGAAGGTCTGCTCGACCTGACGATCGAGATCGCTCGATCCGTAGGCCGAGGCGAAGCCGGCGGAATGCCGCGTCAGGTTTCCAGCAATTCGCGGGTGGACGCCGGCCCAGTTATCGGAGGCAAAAAACATGAGATGATCCGGGGTGACAGTGAAAGATGAGGCTGGCAGTGTGGACGAGATCGCGCGGGTTCCGCAAGCCGTGTGGTTACGCTGCCGGTGGGCGCGGTAGACGGCGGCCAAGGTGGTTTTTCACAGGCAACCGACCGGAACGTTCGAAAACGTCGCGTTGCGCGCAACAAAATTTCGCGTTTAGCCGCAATTTTTTGCACATCCGTCTTGTCTGTGCTTAAGCTTTGTGGCATACGGAATTTAGGACAGTATTGCTGTCTTATTTAACGCGCGCTTGAATGGCCGGGTTTGGGGTATGATGACCGCAAATCCGGTTTTCGATGCGGGCGGTTTCGGATGGGTTGGAGCCCGCGCGAGCAGCTCCGGCTTCGTTCGCCAAGGGAGGCAAAGCCGCAAGCGGCATAGTCTCCCTGACGGCCTTTCGCAAGATATGCCGACAGAATGCCGGAAGTGCGCAAACGCTGTGCCTGCCGGATCGAACCGACCGCCCCAAAAGGGCTACTCTGGAGGAAGAGGCGATGACGGACCTGACGCCATCTGAAACGACCGTGCCTATGCCGGCCGCGCAGAGCAAAACGGCCGTCACCAAAACCACCGCCTCCACGTTCGGCCTGCCGGCTGCGCGAGGGCTTTACGATCCGCGCAACGAGCACGACGCCTGTGGTGTGGGCTTCATCGCGCACATGAAAGGCGAGAAGTCGCACGACATCGTGCGCGACGGTCTCGCCATGCTCGAAAATCTCACCCACCGTGGTGCGGTGGGCGCCGACCCGCTGATGGGTGATGGCGCCGGGCTGCTGGTGCAAATTCCCGACCGGTTCTTCCGCGAGGAAATGGCCGCTCAGGGCGTCGAACTGCCCGAGTCGGGGCACTACGCCGTCGGCCATATCTTCATGCCGCGTGATCCGGCTATCGTTGCGCGCACCGAGGAGATCATCGCCGAGGTCGTCCACCAGGAAGGCCAGACGCTGCTAGGCTTCCGGGAAGTGCCGGTCGACAATTCGTCACTGTCCAAGGCTCCCGACATTGCGGCTTCCGAACCTGTCCATCGTCAGGTGTTCATCGCCCGCAATCCGGCGATTGAAAGCCAGGACGAGTTCGAGCGCCGGCTCTTTATTCTGCGCAAGGTGGTTTCCGCGCGGATTTATGCGGAGACGGGCGGGCGCGACAACAGCCCTTACACCGTGTCACTGTCGTCGCGGACCATCGTCTACAAGGGCATGTTCCTGGCCTATCAGGTGGGGGCCTACTACAAGGATCTCGCCGATCCGCGTTTCGAATCCGCGCTGGTCCTTGTTCACCAGCGGTTCTCGACCAACACGTTCCCTTCCTGGCAGCTTGCCCATCCCTACCGCATGGTCGCCCACAACGGCGAAATCAACACGCTGCGCGGCAACGTCAACTGGATGGCGGCACGGCAGGCCTCGGTCGATTCCGAACTGTTCGGCAACGACATCGCCAAGCTGTGGCCGATCTCCTACGAGGGGCAGTCGGATACCGCCTGCTTCGACAATGCGCTCGAATTCCTGACGCAGGGTGGCTACTCGCTGGCCCACGCCATGATGATGCTGATCCCGGAGGCCTGGGCCGGCAACAAGCTCATGGATGAGGAGCGCAAGGCTTTCTACGAATACCACGCGGCCCTGATGGAGCCGTGGGACGGTCCGGCCGCCGTTGCCTTCACCGACGGGCGCCAGATCGGCGCGACGCTCGACCGCAACGGGCTTCGTCCGGCGCGCTACGTCGTCACCGACGACGACCGCATCATCATGGCGTCCGAGGCCGGCGCATTGCCGGTGGCCGAGGAGAAGGTCGTGAAGAAGTGGCGACTGCAGCCCGGCCGCATGCTGCTTATCGACCTCGAAAAGGGGCGCATCGTTTCCGACGAGGAGATCAAGTCGGAGATCGCCACCAAGCATCCCTATCGGCAGTGGCTCGCCAACACGCAGCTCATCCTCGAGGATCTGAAGCCGGTGGAGCCGCGCGCGCTGCGCAAGGACGTGTCGCTGCTCGACCGTCAGCAGGCCTTCGGCTACACGCAGGAAGACACCAAGCTTCTGATGTCGCCGATGGCGACGACCGGACAGGAAGCCGTCGGTTCCATGGGCACCGATACGCCGATCTCCGCGATGTCCGACAAGTCGAAGCTGCTCTACACCTATTTCAAGCAGAACTTCGCGCAGGTCACCAACCCGCCGATCGATCCGATCCGCGAGGAGCTGGTGATGAGCCTCGTCTCCTTCATCGGACCGCGGCCGAACATCTTCGATCTCGTCGGGTCCTCGCGCCGCAAGCGGCTGGAGGTGCGTCAGCCGATCCTGACCAATGGCGACCTGGAGAAGATCCGCTCGATCGGCCACACCGAGGACCGGTTCGACACCAAGACGCTGGATGTCACCTATTCGGTGATGGAGGGGACGGCGGGCATGCAGGGCGCCGTGGAGCGGCTTTGCGAGCGCGCCGAGGCGGCCGTTGCCGGCGGCTACAACATCATCATCCTGTCCGACCGGCAGGTTGGGCCGGACCGCATCGCGATCCCCGCGCTGTGGGCGACGGCGGCGGTCCACCACCATCTGATCCGCAAGGGGCTGCGCACCTCGGTCGGCCTCGTGGTCGAGTCGGGCGAACCGCGCGAAGTGCATCATTTCTGCTGCCTCGCCGGCTATGGCGCGGAAGCCATCAACCCCTATCTCGCCTTCGACACCCTGCTCGACATGCATGCGCGCGGGGATTTCCCGCCGGAAGTCGACCAGTATGAGGTGGTCTCGCGATACATCAAGTCGATCGGCAAGGGCATCCTCAAGGTCATGTCCAAAATGGGCATCTCGACCTACCAGTCCTATTGCGGCGCTCAGATCTTCGATGCGGTCGGGCTCTCGTCGGAGTTCGTCGAGCATTTCTTCACGGGAACGGCGACCACCATCGAAGGCGTCGGATTGGCCGAGGTGGCCGAGGAGACAGTGCAGCGACACGCGCTGGCTTTCGGCGACGACCCGGTGCTGCGCAACGCGCTCGATGTGGGCGGCGAATACATGTTCCGCATGCGGGGCGAGGCGCATATGTGGTCGCCCGACGCGGTGGCCACGCTGCAGCATGCAGTGCGCAAAGGTTCGTGGGAGACCTACAAGGAGTTCTCTCAGCAGATCGACTCCGATGCGTCTCGGGCCAGAAGCATTCGTGGCCTCTTCCGTCTCAAGCTGGCCGAGGAGACCGGCCGCGCGCCGGTCCCGCTCGACGAAGTCGAGCCTGCGGCCGAGATCGTCAAGCGGTTCTCGACCGGGGCGATGTCGTTCGGCTCGATCAGCCGTGAGGCGCATACCACGCTCGCCATCGCCATGAACCGGATCGGCGGCAAGTCGAACACCGGCGAGGGCGGCGAGGAGCCCGACCGCTACCTGCCGCTGCCCGACGGTTCGGCAAACCCGGAACGCTCGGCGATCAAGCAGGTCGCGTCCGGCCGGTTCGGCGTCACGACCGAATATCTCGTCAATTCCGACATGATCCAGATCAAGGTCGCGCAGGGCGCAAAGCCCGGTGAGGGCGGCCAGTTGCCGGGCCATAAGGTGGACGCGACCATCGCCAAGACCCGGCACTCGACGCCTGGCGTTGGCCTGATCTCGCCGCCGCCGCACCACGACATCTATTCGATCGAAGATCTGGCGCAGCTCATCTTCGACCTGAAGAACGTGAACCCCACGGCCGACGTGTCGGTGAAGCTGGTTTCCGAAGTGGGCGTCGGTACGGTTGCGGCGGGTGTCGCCAAGGCGCGGGCCGACCATATCACCATCTCCGGCTATGACGGTGGTACCGGCGCTTCGCCGCTGACCTCTCTCAAGCATGCCGGCAGCCCGTGGGAGATGGGCCTTGCCGAGACCCACCAGACGCTGGTATTGAACGGCCTGCGCAGCCGCATCGCGCTGCAGGTCGACGGCGGACTGCGCACCGGCCGCGATGTAATCGTCGGCGCACTGCTGGGGGCCGACGAGTTCGGCTTCTCAACGGCGCCGTTGATCGCCGCCGGCTGCATCATGATGCGCAAGTGCCATCTCAACACCTGCCCGGTCGGCGTCGCCACGCAGGACCCGGTGCTGCGCAAGCGCTTCAAGGGCGCGCCGGAGCACGTCATCAACTACTTCTTCTATGTTGCCGAAGAAGTGCGCGAACTGCTCGCCGCCATGGGCTTCCGCAAGCTCGACGAGATCATCGGCGATACCGATCTGGTGGCCAAGCAGGAGATGATCGAGCACTGGAAGGCGAGGGGGCTCGATTTCAGCCGCGTCTTCCACAAGCCCGAAGCGCCCAAGGAAGAGACCTACTGGACGACGCGACAGGAGCACCCGATCGACGACGTGCTGGACCGCAAGCTCATTGAGCTTGCAGCCCCTGCGCTCGAGTCTAAGCAGCCGGTGAAGATCGAGGTGCCGATCCGCAATGTCGACCGCTCGGCGGGTGCAATGCTGTCGGGAGCGGTCGCCAAGCGCTTCGGCCACAAGGGACTGAAGGACGACACGATCGCCGTGACCTTGACGGGCACCGCCGGCCAGTCCTTCGGCGCCTTCCTTTCGCGCGGTGTTTCGTTCGATCTGATCGGCGACGGCAACGACTATGTCGGCAAGGGCCTTTCGGGCGGTCGCATCGTCATACGGCCTTCGGACGATTCGAAGATCGTGCCAGAAGACTCGATCATCGTCGGCAACACCGTGCTCTACGGTGCCATCGAGGGCGAGTGCTACTTCCGCGGCGTTGCGGGCGAGCGCTTCGCTGTGCGCAATTCCGGCGCGGTGGCGGTCGTGGAAGGCGTGGGCGACCATGGCTGCGAATACATGACCGGCGGTGTGGTCGTCGTGATCGGCCAGACGGGCCGCAACTTCGCGGCCGGCATGTCGGGCGGCGTGGCCTATGTGCTCGACGAAGCCGGCGATTTCGCCGAACGCTGCAACATGGCGATGGTCGAGCTCGAGCCCGTGCCCGAGGAAGACGACATGCTTGAGAAGCTGCATCACCATGGTGGCGACATCGACCACAAGGGCCGTGTCGACGTGTCGGGCGACATGACGCGCCACGACGAGGAGCGCCTGGTGCAGCTCATCTCGAACCACATGCATTATACCGGCTCGACACGCGCCCGCGAAATCCTGGACAACTGGGCGGATTATCGTCCGAAATTCAGGAAAGTGATGCCGGTTGAGTACCGCCGTGCGCTGATCGAAATGGAGCGCATGCGCATGGGCATCGCGGCCGAATAGGCAGGAAGAACGACATTGCTGCGCCCGGAGGCGGCCCGACTGGCCGCTTCCCGAGGCTGGAGGTAAGAATGGGCAAGGTAACAGGATTTCTCGAGATCGACCGGCAGGTGCACAAGTACCAGCCGGCCTCCGACCGTATCAGGCATTTCAGGGAATTCACCCTGCCGATGTCGGATCAGGAAGTCGAGAAACAGGCCGCCCGATGCATGGATTGCGGCATTCCGTTCTGCCATGGGCCGACGGGCTGCCCGGTTCACAACCAGATCCCGGACTGGAACGACCTCGTCTACAACGGCGACTGGGACGGTGCGATCCGCAACCTGCATTCGACCAACAACTTCCCGGAATGGACCGGACGCATCTGCCCGGCACCGTGCGAGGAGGCCTGCACGCTCAACCTCGAGGACATCCCTGTCGCGATCAAGACCGTGGAGCAGGCGATCGCCGACAAGGCGTACGAGCAGGGCCACATCCGCCCGATGCCGGCCGCAAGCCAGACCGGCAAGAAGATCGCGATCATCGGTTCGGGACCGGCGGGCATGGCTGCCGCGCAGCAGCTCGGCCGCGTCGGCCACGAGGTTCATGTCTTCGAGCGCGAGTCGAAGCCGGGCGGGCTGATGCGCTACGGCATCCCCGACTTCAAGATCGAGAAGCACTATGTCGATGCGCGTGTGAAGCAGATGGAAGGCGAGGGCGTTACCTTCCACTGCGGCGTCAATGTCGGTGTCGACAAGAAGGTCTCCGAACTGCTGGCCGAGCACGATGCCGTGCTCTATTGCGGCGGCTCCGAGACGCCGCGCCCGGCGGGTATTCCCGGTGCGGAGTTCATCGGCGTTCACGACGCCATGCCTTATCTGGTTCAGCAGAACCGGCGCGTGGGGGGCGAGGACATCCAGTCGGTCGCATGGGCCTCCGAGCCGATCGTCGCCGGTGGCAAGCATGTGGTCGTCGTCGGCGGTGGTGATACGGCCTCCGACTGTGTCGGCACCGCCTTCCGCCAGGGCGCGGTACGTGTGACGCAGCTCGACATTCGCCCACAGCCGCCGGAGAAGGAAGACAAGCTCACCGTCTGGCCCTACTGGGCGACCAAGATGCGGACCTCCTCATCGCAGGCGGAGGGCGCCCAGCGCGAATTCCAGGTCGCGACGCTGGAGTTCATTGGCGACGAGGACGGCGTACTGACCGGCGTCAAGTGCTGCGAGGTGGACGAGAAGCGCAAGCCGGTCGCTGGCACCGAGTTCGTCATTCGCGCCGATCTCGCCTTCATCGCCATCGGTTTCGCGGGCCCCATCTCCGGTGGCGTGACGAAGGAGCTGGACGGCCAGATGACGCTGAATGTGGATGCGCGGCGCTCGACCAATGTGGTCGCCAACGATCGCGACTATCGCACCAGCGTCGATAGGCTGTTTGCAGCCGGCGACGTGCGTCGTGGTCAGTCACTGGTCGTCTGGGCAATCCGCGAGGGCCGCCAGGCCGCGCATGCCATCGACAAGTTCCTCATGGGTGAGACTGTTCTGCCGCGTTAGCGACTACGGCGTTATCGCCGTGGTGCTTTGACGGTCGGGCCCGGCTGAGGCGGGGCCGGGTCGTCTTATCTCGAAATCGTCTGCGCGCCCGGGGGTGGGGGCAGGAGCCAGTCCCTTGCGGGAAAGCTGCTCAGCAGGCGTTCGCGCTTCGCCGCTGGGGCGCGCGAAGGATGCGCCGAGCAATTGTCCGCCGCTGTCGGATCCCAGATCGTCCAGCGCCATGGGCGCGGTGCGGTCGATGACCGCCGGTGTGGAGCCGTCGGGAGTGGGCCCGCCGAGCAAGCCGTCGCCATCGAGCCCGGGCGTTCCCGGTGTTGCCGAGCCTGTCTCGAACAGGCGGTTGAGCGGCTTTTCGGCATAGAAGGCGATCTTGCGGCGCCCGTCGCGGGTCACGTTGATCCCATCGCTGGAGCGAAGCTGGGCCGGCTGGCCGTTCATGTCGGGGCCGTTGGTTGCGAACGCGCCGCTTTCGTCGACGAAACCGTCCCAGACATCGACATATTCGCCACCCGCATCTGTCACGAGGCGCCGGTAGATGTCGTTGAATGCCAGCATGTCCGATGACATCGCGCCTGGACGGAAGGGCAGGTTACCCACCCATATCAGTGGCAGGTCCCTGTCCCTGACCGTCTTGATAAGCGCGGTCACGCGGCGCTCATATTCCTTGAGCCATGCGTCCGAGCGCGGGGGCTCGCGGTTTCCGTCTACGCGCATCTGCTGGCGGTCATTGGAGCCGATCATGACGACGACGGTGTCGGGTTTTTCCTCGTCGATCAACGTGCCGATATTGCCGGGCCAATCGTAGTAGTCGTCGCGGACCAGACCCGAGGAACCGTTGGTGCGATTGACGATCACCACGTCGGCATTCTGTTCGTAGGCAGCGTCGAGACCGTCGGCCAGTCCGCCGGCCAGGAAGTCGCCGACAACCAGAACCCGGCTTGCATCTTCCGCCTTCTCAATCTCTGGAACCACGGGCGCTGCGGGCGCCGCCGGCTGGCTGCGCCGGACCGCAGGTGCCGCCCGGCGCTGGGTCTCCGGCGGCGGTGCGATCACCCTATCGCGGCGCTGAGGCTCCCGGTCGCGGCGCGAGAACAGGAACCGCAATATCCCGCCCCCTGATTGCCGCTCGCCGGCCTCCTGCGCATGCGCAGCGCTTAAGAGAATACCACCGCCGACGGGCGCCAGCAGCGTCAGCGTCAATGCAACGCACAGGAGGCGAAGCGCATGACCAAGGGTGAGAGGGGGTACGCGCATCGATACTCCGGTTATTGACCGCGCAGCCGCGTCAGCAGTTCCTTGCTCGGATGACCGTCGGGCGACATGCCCATGCGGCCCTGCAAGGCCTTGATCGCTTCGCGCGAGGCGGGGCCGATCCTGCCATCGATTTCGCCATCATAATAGCCATGTGCCGAAAGACGCTTCTGCAGCTCCTGCGTCTCGTTGAAGCTGAGGCGGGTGAAGGGCCGGTTCCAGTCGCGCGAAAGCTGGCCGTGGCCTGCGATCTGGTCGGCAAGCAGGCCGACGGCGAGCGCGTAGCGGTCCGAGTTGTTGTAGCGCTTGAGCATGTTGAAGTTGTGCAGCACGAGGAAGGCGGGTCCGTCGCGCCCTTCGAGCACCTTCAGCTCCGCCTGGTCGTTTGCGCGGGGGTATGCCTGACCATTGGCACGAACCACGCCGATGGCCTGCCATTGCGCCAGCGTCATCCTGCCTGCGGGGAACTTGCGCCCTTGCGGCAGAACGACCTCATAGCCCCATGCGTGGCCGGGGCGCCAACCGTTCTGGCGCAGCAGGTTTGCGGCCGAGCCAAGCGCATCGGGAACGGAGTTCCAGATGTCGCGCTTGCCGTTACCGTCCATGTCGACCGCCCATGTCTGATAGCTGGTCGGAATGAACTGGGTGTGGCCCATCGCGCCGGCCCAGGACCCGGTGAGGTGGCTCACGTCCACGTCGCCGTTCTGGAGGATCTTCAACGCTGCGATCAACTGCGAACGCGCGAATTTCTGGCGCCGGCGGTCCGCATAGGCAAGCGTCGACAGCGACCTTACGATGTTGCGTACGATGCGCGGGTTGTTCAGCGCCTCGCCGTAGCGCGACTCGATCGACCAGATCGCCAGCACAATGTTCCGGTCAACGCCGAAGCGCTGCTCCACGGCATCGAGCGTGCGGCGATGCTGCTGGGCCATCCGGCGGCCGTTGCCGACGGATTCGTCGGTGATCTGGTTGTCGAAATACTGCCAGACAGGCGCGTTGAATTCGGGCTGGTTGCGCGCGAGCTCCAGAACCTCCGGGTCGGGTGACGTCACGCCGGCGAAAGCCCGGTCGAAGATCGCACCGGAAACGCCGTTGCTGGTTGCCGTCGCACGGAACTGGCCGACCCAACGCTGGAACTGGGCGTCGGCAAAGGCCGGCGTTGCCTGCGCGGCTGCCGCAAGCGCGATCGCTACGCCAGTAGCCCTGAGGAATGACGAGAAACGCCCTGCCGTCGTCTTGGCCATCTGCATGTCTCCAATTGCATGTTGCATTCAGGGAACCATTCATCGACCATTCGGGTTAGGAAAAAGTTTACCATAGGCATTTTTGAAGGCCTACAGCGACAGGCGTGACACTCCCCGCAGCACAATCGATTCAATAAACTTCAATCTCGGCATGAAAGTGTCGCGGCGGAAAGTGTCGCCGCCCCAACAACGGAACAGAGCGCAGATGAGAGAAGTAAGAAAAGCCGTGTTTCCCGTAGCCGGACTGGGGACCCGTTTCCTGCCCGCAACCAAGGCGGTACCAAAGGAGATGCTGACTGTCGTCGACCGCCCGGTTATCCAATACGTGGTCGATGAGGCGCGCGAGGCGGGCATCGAGCATTTCATCTTCGTCACCGGTCGTAACAAGACCGTGATCGAGGATCACTTCGATATCCAGTTCGAGCTCTACGACACGCTCGAGCAGAGAGGGAAGCTGGACCAGCTCGAAAAGCTGCGAGCCCTCCAGCCCAAGCCGGGGCAGACCAGCTACACCCGTCAGCAGGTGCCGATGGGGCTCGGCCACGCTGTCTGGTGCGCTCGTGACCTCGTCGGCAATGAGCCGTTCGCGCTCTTGCTGCCAGACATGATCATGCAATCGGAAACGAGCTGCCTGAAAGGCATGGTCGAGCTTTACGGGCACACCGGGGACAACATCATCGCCGTGCAGGAGTGCGACCCGGAAGAGGCGCATAAATACGGCATCGTCGGCAAAGGTGCCGAAGCGCATACCGGTTTCGAGATCACGGAAATGGTCGAGAAGCCCGCGAAGGGCACCGCGCCGTCAAACTTTTACATCAACGGCCGCTATATCCTGCAGCCGGAAATCTTCGACATTCTGGAGCACCAGGAGCGCGGTGCCGGCGGCGAGATCCAGCTTACCGACGCCATGAAGAAACTTGGCGAGCAACAGAAGTTGTTCGGCTACCACTATCAGGGCGAGACCTACGATTGCGGCTCGCCAGAAGGCTTCGTGGAGGCAAACATCGCCTTTGCGTTTCAGCAGGGCAATTTGCGCGACGTGGTGGTCGACGTGGTGGAGCGCCTGCGCAGCAAGCAGGGCGGCTGAAAAACTCAGCGCTGGAACGTCATGCCGAGATAGACCCGCGTCTCGTCATAGTCGCGGTCGGGTAGCGTTCCACGCTGGACCTCGTGGCTGGCACGGCCGGTGATGCCGGCGTATCGGTTCAGCCACCAGGTCAGGCTTGCTTCGCCGCGCAGCACGAGATCGCTTTCGTCATGGCCGAAATAGTCGCGCCAGCCGATACCGGCGAGAACGCTGCCGGTCAGGTTTTGCCGCAATTCGCGGCTCACCGAAAGGCTGGCCGAGTGGTAGAGCGAGCCGGTCTTGCCGGGAATCGTCGAACCCTCTACCTCAGTCGAGGCGTCGAGCGCCACCGTCGTTCCGCGCACCGGCGACCAGGCGAGATTGGCGGCGAGCGACAGCCCGGACATCGTCGGCAGGCGCTCGTCTTCCGGGTTTTCGCTCACCCATCCAGCCGAAATCTCGCCGCGCAGCTTCTCCTGAATGTCGACTTCCACGCCGGCGCGTACGCCGTATCGGTCGGCCGAGCGCCGGTAGCCATTGCGGTCGAATTCCTCGTCATAGGAGCGCCGTCCGATCTCAGCTTCTACGAAGGGCCGCAGCGCCGGCGATAGTTCATAGCCGGCGCGCATCCGCACCAGCGCCAGCGTCGTGTCGCGGTCGTCCTGCGGCAGCGTTCCTCCGCCCGATAGCTCGGCGTCTCCGTAGGTTTCCCGGATAACGTCACCGGCCAGCCGCAGGCGAAGCGGGCCGAGATCCCGTTCTACGCCCGCATTACCGGTGAAGGTGTGCCGTGTCGGTCGCGAGACGGCGTCCTCGATCGTCTCCGGCGATGAAGCCGATTCCGGCCGCACCCGGTAGCCGCCGCCGACAAAAGCACTCCAGCGGTCAGCAAGGTCCAATCGCAGCTGGCCTGCGATGCCGCCCTCGATCTCGGAGATTTCCTGACCGGAGAGTGATTTGCGATAAGAGACGTCGGCGTCGATCGTCGCGCTGTGGCGGGCCCAGTCCGAGATGGCGTTGAGGCGCAGGGCCGTCTCGGAAAAGGTCGAGCCTTCTCCATCGGGGCTCAGATTGGCATTCGATGTCCAGCCGATGCCCTGTTCCAGGGTTGGCGTGACAATGAAGGTTCCGAGCCGCAGGCCCAACGGAGCATAGGGGTTTTCGTCAGGCGTGCGCGTGAGGCCTTCGATGGCGCCGGTGCGGGTGCTGTCGGCAGCGGCTCGACCCGTGTCGACGTCGTCGAGCGCGCCGGCCCGCGGCGTTCGCACCGTCCCGGTGACGAGATCGGCCTCGTTGGCATCGGCGGCTGCAGCCCTCTGTTGATTGAGGGTTGCCGCCGTCTGAGCGCGGCCGATCGGTTCCACCGCGGATGCCGGATCGTCGAGTGCATTGTCGGTCAGCGCACCTTGCCTTGGCTGGGCGGCCGCCGCATCGGACACGGCTTCTTCTTCGTCTGCCAGCGCGCCGGCGCTGCTCGGCGTATAGGGCCGGGCGTCCAGTATGTCCGTATCGAGCGCTGTCCGGGAACCGAGCAGGGACTGCTCGTCGCGGCGCGCCTGCCCGTCGATCAGATCGTCGGTAATGCTGCGCTCGAGCACCGGCCCGCGCAGGCCGGGTTCCATCTGCGCCGAAGCCTCGCCGCAAACAAGGACCGCGCCGGCTGCTGCCAGCGTGAGCGCGCCAAAGCTGCGCGTCCTTCTATGATGCGGCGGAAGTGGTGCCATCGTCGCCCGATCGGTGCGGCGCGGAGCGCGCCGAGGTTTACCGAACCGTAAACAGCGTTGGTTAACGGATGATTGATTTCGGAGGGGAACGGGGTCCGCGACGGCACTGCCGATGGACACGGCGCGGCGGAAGCGCTAAGCGCTTGCCATGCAGAGAAAAGCCATTACCGCACCGGTCGACAGGGCGTTGGCGATCGCCTCGGCGCTGCGCACCCTGCGCACCGAGATGAACGGGCTGGACGCGCTTGCCGCCTCGCTGGAAAACGGCCTCGGCGAGCCTT
This sequence comes from Neoaquamicrobium sediminum, assembly GCF_040970315.1. Classification (NCBI taxonomy): domain Bacteria; kingdom Pseudomonadati; phylum Pseudomonadota; class Alphaproteobacteria; order Hyphomicrobiales; family Phyllobacteriaceae; genus Neoaquamicrobium; species Neoaquamicrobium sediminum. The sequence continues at coordinate 400,579 of NZ_JAZHFV010000004.1, forward strand.
TCGCCACGGCCGTCGACATGATCGGGGGCATCACCGGCCGCGTCATCGTCACCGGCGTCGGCAAGAGCGGCCACATCGGATCGAAGATCGCGGCAACGCTCGCCTCCACCGGCACGCCGGCCTTTTTCGTCCATCCAGCCGAAGCCAATCACGGCGATCTCGGCATGATCGCGCCGGACGACGCGATCATCGCCATGTCATGGTCCGGCGAAACGTCGGAACTGAAAGGCATCGTCGCCTATGCGAGCCGCTTCGCGATCCCGCTGATCGCAATCACTGCGGGGCTCGATTCAGCTCTGGCGCGACAGGCAAGCGTGGTGCTCGCATTGCCGAAGGTTGCCGAAGCATGCCCGCACGGTCTGGCACCGACGACCTCGACCGTCATGCAGCTGGTCATCGGCGATGCGCTTGCGGTGGCCTTGCTGGAGGCGAGGGGGTTTACACCGGATCATTTCCGTACCTTCCATCCCGGCGGCAAGCTGGGAGCCAGCCTGGTCAAGGTGGGCGAGATCATGCATCGCGGCGAGGAGCTGCCGGTCGTCGCGACCGGAACGAGCGTGCGTGATGCGGTGCTTGAAATCTCGCGCAAGGGCTTCGGCTGCGTTGCGGTGGTGGGCGCCGACGGCGCGCTCGAAGGAATCGTCACCGACGGCGACCTGCGGCGCCACATCGACACGAACATGATGGCGATGACGGTGGACGACATCATGACCCGCCAGCCCCGGTGCGTGGAGGCGGATGCTCTGGCGGGCGCGGTGCTGCAACTGGTCAACGCGTCCTCGATCACCTCGGTGATCGTCGTCGAGGATCGCAAGCCTGTCGGGCTGGTTCACATGCACGATCTGTTGCGGATCGGCGCGGCCTAGGCCTGCTCTACCCTCAATTCGCCGTTTTCGGCGGAGACCACCCGCACGCGGGTGCCGACCGGCAGGTCGGGTCCGGTAACCCGCCACAGCGTGTCGCCCAGCCGCACCCGGCCGTATCCGTTGGTGATTGCTTCCTCAAGCGTCGCGGTGCGCCCGACGAGCTGGCGTTCACGCTGGTTGAGCAGCGGCTGATCGGTGTCGTCCTGGTTCCTGTTCGAGAAAAAGCGCCGGCCGACGAGCACCGAAGCGATAGACAGGCCGAGGAACACGAGCACCTGCACCTGCCAGACCCAGATCGCTGCGTCCCATAGCTGCAGGGAAAGCGTGCCGGTGAGAATCGCGGCAATGCCCAGCCACAGCAGATAGGCGCCGGGCGCAACGATCTCGAGCGTCAGCAGCACGGCGCCCAGCACCATCCAGTTCCAGGGGCCGAGGTCGGTCAACCATTGCATGATCATGGGCGGGCCTTTCGCAGACGTCAGGCCGGCTGGTCGGGCGTGACGCTCGGCGTGCGGGCGGTGGAGTGGCGCGGTCGGACCGGCTGACCGTCCTCGCCGAATACTTCCTTCGCGATTGCACCGATGCCGCCAAGCGAGCCGATCAGCGACGACGCCTCAAGCGGCATCAGTACCACCTTGCTGTTGGTGGCAGAGCCTATCTTCGCCATTGCCTCGGTGTATTTCTGGGCCACGAAGTAGTTGATCGCCTGTACGTCGCCCTTGGCGATGGCTTCGGAAACGACCTGCGTCGCACGGGCCTCTGCCTCAGCCGCGCGCTCGCGGGCCTCGGCGTCGCGGAAAGCGGCTTCGCGGCGGCCTTCGGCCTCAAGCACCTGCGCCTGCTTCAGGCCCTCTGCCTCGAGAATCTGGGCGCGCTTGTTGCGTTCCGCCATCATCTGGCGGGCCATCGATTCGACCAGGTTGGCGGGCGGGTTGATGTCCTTGATCTCCACGCGGGTCATCTTGATGCCCCAGGGCTGGGCCGCCTCGTCGACAATCCTAAGCAGCCTGTCGTTGATCGCGTCGCGGTTGGAGAGTAGCTCGTCCAGATCCATCGAACCCATGACGGAGCGGATGTTGGTCATGGTCAGGTTGAGGATGGCATTCTCCAGACCGGAGACCTGATAGGCCGCCTGCGCGGCGCTCAGGACCTGGTAGAAGGCAACGCCGTCGACGGCGACGATGGCGTTGTCGCGGGTGATGACCTCCTGCGTCGGCACATCGAGCACCTGTTCCATCATGTTCATCTTCGCACCGACGCGATCGATGAACGGCACGATGATGTTGAGGCCGGGCGACAGGGTCTTGGTGTAGCGGCCGAAGCGCTCGACCGTATAGTTGTAGCCCTGCGGCACCGTCTTGATCCCCGCAAAGATGAGGAACAGGACGAGGACGACAAGAACCGGAATGAGAATGTCGAACCCAGAAAACGGCATCAAGCCCTCCATCGTGTTGCCCGCGCCGACGCTACGCGCCGCAGAATGTCGCCAAAAAGACTTAAGGCCGTTTGCGCACCGTTACAATGTCAGAGCCAGCCCGCCAGCTCCCGCCTAACGAGCGTTTCCAGCATGGCCATGCCGGCGTCGCTGTCGTTGAGGCAGGGTATGTGGGAGAAGTTCTGGCCGCCGGCATGCATGAAGACCTCGCGCACCTCGCCGTCGATCTCCTCCAGCGTCTCGATACAATCGGCCGAAAAGCCCGGATTGATGATGGCGATCGACTTCACGCCGTCTTTTGCAAGGGCCTCGACCGTTTTGTCGGTGTACGGTTTCAGCCATTCCGCCTTGCCGAACAGCGACTGAAAGGTCGTCCGCAGCCGCTTGTCGTCCCAGCCCAGCCGCTCGCGCAGGAGTCGCGTGGTTTTCTGGCAGTGGCAGTGATACGGATCGCCCTTCTCGAAATAGGCCTTCGGGATGCCGTGGTACGACGCAAGCACGACCTCGGGTTCGAAATCGAGCCCGGCAAGGTGCGTCTCGATCGACTGCGCGAGCGCTTCGATATAGGCGGGATCGTCGTAGTAGGGCGGCACGGAGCGCACGGTCGGCATGTGCCTTATCTTCATCAGCGCCCGGTAGAGCTGGTCATTGGCCGTCGCCGTCGTCGTCGCCGAAAACTGCGGGTAGAGCGGGAACATCACGATCCTGTCGCAGCCTTGCGCGGTCAAGCGCTCGACCGCGCTCGCGATCGACGGATTGCCGTAGCGCATGCCCCATTCGACGGTTATGCGAGGCTCGTCGGCGAAGGCTTCTGCAAGGCGTTCCGCCTGACCGTGGGTGATGGTGCGCAGGGGCGATTCGTCCTTGTCGCGGTTCCAGATCTTCTCGTAGTTCGCGCCCGCCTTCTGCGGCCTCGTGGTGAGCACCGCGCCGTATAGGATCGGATACCAGATCGCCTTGTTCAGTTCGATGACGCGTGTATCGGACAGGAACTCGCGCAGGTATCTCCACATCGACCAGTAGTCGGTGCCGTCCGGTGTTCCGAGATTGGTCAGCAGGACGCCGATGCGTCCCGTCCTCACCGGCGGATGTCCTTCCGGCAGCGATACCGTCGCCTTTGCGTTACCCGTTGCAGTTGCGCCGACGCCCATTTCAGTCACTCCTTGCAGGTGGCCGGAAGCTAGGCATTACGTGAGGCATTGCAATATGCCCGCTTGACGCACCTTGCCGGTGTCAGTTCGCGTAGTCCCGCTCGTCGGCGATCACCTTGCCGTCGTTGGGAAGCGAGCCGGGTTCTGCCAGATGCACCGCGCCGCCAAGCTTGGTGATCTCGCGCAGCGACGTCTCGATGGCGGATGCGTCGGGCGAGGCGCCTGGCGTGGCCTCCACATGCAGCGTCATCGCATCGCGCGCGCCGTCGCGTATCACCACCAGCCGTGCCCGCGCGACCTCGCGGTGACGGGCCACCACCTCGGCGATCTGCTTCGGGTCCACGAACATGCCCTTCACCTTGGTGCGCTGGTCCGCGCGGCCCATCCAGCCCTTGAGGCGCTGTCCCGTACGTCCGCAGGGCGACTGGCCGGGCATGATAGCGGAGAGGTCGCCTGTGCCAAGCCGCACCAGCGGATAGGCGGGGTTGAGGCTGGTGACCACAAGTTCACCGACTTCGCCCTCCGGCACCGGGTCGCCGGTTCCGGGGCGGACGATCTCCACGATCAGGTCCTCGTTGACGATTATGCCCGGATTTGGCGAACCGTCCTCGGCCGCGCTCTCGTAGGCGATGACGCCGAATTCGGCGGTGGCATAGCATTGATAAACCCGGATTCCGCGCGAAAGGTATTCCTGGCGCAGGGACGGGAACAGTGCGCCTCCCGAAACGAGGCCGAGCCGGAACGAGGAGATGTCCTTGCCGGTCTCGGCGGCGCGGTCGAGCATCACCTTGAGAAAATCCGGCGTGCCGCCATAGACGCCTGGCTTGAGCGCCGCGGCAGCCTCGACCTGCATGTCGGTGTTGCCGGTGCCTGCCGCGAAGACCGTGCAGCCCAGCGCCCGTGCACCTTCGTCGATGATGAAGCCGCCGGGCGTCATGTGATACGAAAACGCGTTGTGCATGATGTCGCCCGGCCGAATGCCGGCGGCGAACATGGCCCGCGCCGAGTGGCCGGAATCCTTCTCCAGTCCCTGCGGCTCCCAGATGGGGCCCGGCGACATGAAAACCCGGCTGCCCTGCAGATGAGCCAGATTGACGAAATCGCCGAATGGCGGCTTCCGCGCCTGCATCGCCATCAGCTCGGCCTTGCGCAGCACCGGCAGCGAGGCGAGGGCGGAACGGGAGGTCACCGTAGCGGGGTCGATCCCTTCAAGCCACCGTGCGAGGCCGGGAACATCGCGTATCGAGGCAGCCAGAAACTCCGGCAAGCGTGCGAAAAGGTCTTTCTCGCGTTCGTCCGGGCTTCGCTGCTCGCGATCATCGAAATAGGCGGCCATCGTTCCTCCCTCAGCCTCCGGCATCCTTTTCAGATGCCTTATCGCAGGGGGATCGCCATACGCGCAAGGTGGGCGGATGCGATGCATCCGCCCTTCCCATGGAAAGTCGTGCTGTCAGGTGAGGCGTGTGCCTCAGGCGGCTGCGCCGCGGCGTATCAGCGAAAACTGCTGGCCGGTCGAGCCGGTGCAGTTGAGCTGCGTCTGGCTCACCATTGCGCAATTGACCTGGGTCGTCGTCTGCCTGATGAGCGACGTTACCGAGATCGACACCGTCGACGCGTCGATCTGCGAATAATTGCCTTCGGCGAGCTTGTTACCGGTGTCGGTTGCAAGCGTTTCGAACCTGCCGGCAGTGAAGCGCGACATTGCCACGCCGTCGGTGCTGACCCATTCGCCCTCGAAGCCGGTCTGCATGGCAGACGGGCCAACGGGCCGGTCGCGCCTTTGCGGCTCACCCATGCTCTGGCAACCTGCCAGAGCGATCACAGTTACCACCGCGGCGACTGCGCGAAATTTGACCGCATTCATCATGCCGACTGTCCTTTTTTCGGTACGACTGGATTCTCAATCGCCGTTTTTGTGGGCGAAAGCAAGGTTGGCGCGCTGGCGCGCTGTCCGCACAACGCTTAACGAACAAGAATGTTGCGGAATTGCCAGGGATCGGCCGTATCGATGTCTTCCGGGAAGAGACCCGGCCGGCCGTCGATGGGCGTCCAGTCCGTGTAATAGCCTTTAACAGGCCCGAGATAGGGGATCTGAACCTCAAGACAGCGCCGATAGTCTATCTCGTCGGTCTCGACGATACCCGCCTCCGGATTTTCCAGCGCCCAGACCATGCCCGCGAGCACCGCCGAGGAAACCTGAAGTCCGGTCGCATTCTGGTAGGGCGCCAGTTGCCGCGCGTCGTCGAGCGAAAGCTGCGAGCCATACCAGTAGGCATTGCGGTCATGGCCGTAGAGCAGCACGCCCAGCTCGTCGACGCCGTCGACCAGCTCGAACTCGTCGAGGACATGCTGCACCGGCTGGGCCTTGCCCTCTGCGCCGAACATCTCATGCAGCGACAGCACCGCGTCGTTGCAGGGATGGTAGGCGTAGTGACAGGTGGGGCGGAAGACGGGCACGCCGTCCTCACCACACACCGTGAAATAGTCGGCGATGGAAATCGCCTCGTTGTGGGTGACCAGGAAGCCGTATTGCGGGCCGGGTGTGGGGCACCAGCTGCGCACGCGCGTGTTGGCGCCCGGCTGCTCCAGATAGATCGCAGCGGCGCTGCCGTCCGCGTGCTGCTTCGCGTTCGCGGGCATCCACTTCTCGTGCGTGCCCCAGCCCAGTTCGGCCGGCTGCAGACCTTCGGCGATAAATCCTTCGACCGACCAGGTGTTCCAGAACGCGTTCAAGGGCTTGGGGTCCTTCGCGCGCTGGGTATCACGCTCGGCGATGTGCACGCCCTTGACGCCAGCCGAGTGCATAAGGCGCGCCCAGCCTTCGCGGTCGCCGGTGGGTGGCTCCTGGAAATCGAGACCCAGGTCTTTGGCGAGATTGAGCAGTGCCTGCTTGACGAACCATGAGACCATGCCGGGATTGGCGCCGCAGCATGAGATCGCCGTGGTGCCGCCGGGCGAATTGCGCTTCTCCGCCCGCATTGTTTCCCGCAACGCATAGTTGGTGCGCGAGGCGTTGTCGGCGTCACGGTCGAAGTAGAAGCCGAGCCACGGCTCCACTACCGTGTCGATATAGAGGACACCCAGTTCCCGGCAGAGCCGCACGAGGTCGAGCGACCCGGTATCGACCGACAGGTTCACGCAGAAACCCTGACCTTCTCCGGCCGTCAGCAGTGGGGTGAGCAATTCCCGGTAGTTTTCCTGCGTGACATGTGCTGCGACATGACGTGCGCCGTACTGCGCCATGATCTTTGCGTCGGCGGCACTTTCCCGCGGCTCCACCACCACCAGCCGCGAAGGATCGTAGCGGAAGTGCCGTTCGATCAGGGGCAGCGTGCCCTGACCGATCGAACCAAATCCGATGATGACGATCGGGCCGGTGATTTCACCGTAGATAGGCGGGGCGGCATCTGCCATTGCGGGGAACTCCAGACTGAAAGCGATGGTTCGGCCTTAATCACGGAACCATGACACAATCAACACGGCTACGTTGCATGCGTTCCCGCTTCGCGCTCCGCAATGGCCCGCAGCGCCGCTGCCAGCCGGTCCCGCTCGGCGCTGAGCCCCTTGTATTCAAGCTGTTCCGGGTCAAGACCTGCCAGTTGATCGGCAAAGGAGCCGGCGAGGCGTTTTCTGTCTGGATGTTCGCTCAATCGCTTCATCGGGTCGAGAAAGATGCGGATCGTAAACAGGATGTCACCCGACCGGGGAAGCTTGCGGAGCGTCTGACGTTCGACGCGTATGAAGGCGCTGGCGGCAGGGTCCAGTTCGCTGAAGCGCGTCGGACTATCGCTTGCCCGCACTTCGCGCTCGGCATTCGATAGCGGGTGGTAGAGCGCCGGATTGTTCTGCAGCGACCAGTTCCAGCGCAGCACGACCTGACCTTGCAGCTTGTCGAACATGCGTTCGATCAGTTCCGCGTTGCGGGTGTCGCGGCCGAAACGCGGCACCGGCTCATGGACGTCGGCCAGTGGCCGTCCGAATTTCTCCGCGAGCGACCACGACGAGGGAAAACAGAGCGATGCTGCCGCGAGCCGCCAGCCATCCTCGCCCTTGCGCATCAGCACCAGATCTTCCTGCACCATGAGCGAGGCGGCTTTGAGGGGCGGGTCGGCGGGGTCGAGTGCAGGAAGCCCGAGCTGCGGAAAATGCGCGTCCATGTGTGCCGCGACTAGCTCGGCAACCTCCTGCTGAGCCTCGCGCGTATCAGCCTCCGCCGCGAATACGTCGTCCGGCCGCTCGGAGAAGAGACGCTGCTTTTCCGCCAGATACGGCCCGTAGTGTGCGTCGACGTCGAGCCATGCGGCAGGATCGAGGGGCTTCAGGCCGATCGTGAAGGGCTGCGAGGAGCCATCATATGGAGTGTGGGCAAAAGTCATGCCCGCATTTTCGCGTCCAGACGCGCCGGAACAAGCCCCCTCAGTGAATTGCCGACGAACAATTCCCGGGCGGAGAAAGCATCTTCTGGCGTCAACACGTGCTCCCGCGCCAGCCCCAGCGCGATCAACTCAGCCCGCAGGACACCGGTCAGCAGGCCGCATTCGAGCGGCGGCGTGACCAGCGGGCCGTCATCGACCCTGGCAAACAAAGTGGTGATGGTGCCCTCGCAGAGCTCTCCCTTTTCATTCAGGAGCAGGACCTCGTCAGCCTCGGCGCGTGAGAACTCGGACCGTGCTCTGTCATAGACGGCGCGGCGCGATGTCTTGTGGCGCAGCAGAGGATCGGCCGAATTCAGCCTTTCAGCTGCAAGTCGGAGCGTCCACACGGTGTCCGTATCGACTGCAACGAAGGGTGTGATTTCGACATCGCTGGAACCGTCCTTCCATAGTGCTAGGCGAACCCTTAGCGGGTGGTCTGCGGCTTCGATGGTTTCGAGTTGCGCGGCAATTTTTCCGATGTCGCAGGCAAAGCCCAAGGCGGCGGCCGAAGCACTCAACCGGGCGAGGTGGAGTTCCAGCCGGGGGACCGTGCCATCGGCCTCCCGCCGCATGGTCTCAATCAAATGGAAGCCGGCTTCTCGCCCGTAGCGAAGCGGCCTTTCAGCAGACATTCGGCATATTCTCCCTCGGCGGTGGAATCGAATACGACGCCGCCGCCGACATTGAACACGGCGCGGCCTTCGGGAAACAGCGAAATCGTGCGGATGGCTACGCTGAAGCGCATCCGGCCGGCCGGCGCGATCCAGCCGATTGCCCCGCAATAGACGTCGCGCGGCGTGTCTTCCAATGCGCGCAGGATCTTCATCGCGCTGATCTTGGGCGCGCCGGTGATCGAACCGCATGGAAACAGCGCGCCCAGCATGTCGCGAAAGCCGATGCCTTCCAGCAGGCGCGCATGAACGCGACTGACCATCTGATGCACCGTCGGGTAGGTCTCGACCAGGAAAAGTTCGGGGACGTCCAGCGTGCCCACCTCGCTGATGCGCGAGATGTCGTTGCGCAGCAGGTCGACGATCATGCGGTTTTCCGCCTGGTTCTTCGGATCGTTGCGCAGGAATGTCCGCTGTGCTTCGTCCTCCTCGGGTGTTTGCCCGCGCGGCGCGGTTCCCTTCATTGGTAGCGCGTCGATCCAGCGATCGTCGGAAACCTCGAAGAAAAGTTCGGGCGAGCGTGACAGCACCACGGGACCGTCGAGATCGATGAAAGCGCCGTAGCGCACCGGCTGCCGCTCCATCAGCGAATGGAAGAGGGCCAGCGGCTCGCCGCCCCAGCGCGCCTCGACGGGAAAGGTGAGGTTCGCCTGATAGCAATCGCCTTCGCGCAGGTGCCGGTGCAGCCTGTCGAAGCGTCGATGGTATTGCGCCGCTGTCCATGTGGCGCGCGGTTCGGCGATGAACGGCGGGGACTCGTCGCTGGCCGCGCCGCTTTCGAGCGATGCCGGGTCTGCGGGGCCGTCAAAAACGCCGAAGCACAGGAGAGGCGACTTGCGATCCGGCGGCAGGAAATCGCGAAGTGCCGGGTCGAGCAGATAGCCTGCTTCGTAAGATATGTATCCGGCCAGCCACCGACCCGCCCGCTGCGCTTGCTCGACGAGATGGAGTGCCGACGGGAATTCCTTGGCGTCCCACGCGACGATCATGTCGCGCGGCTCGGCAAACAATGTCTCGTGGCCTTCCAGGTCGTTCCGGAAGTAAGCCAGTCCTCGTCGCGGATGCATCGTCGCGCGCCGCGCCTGCCGCTCCCGCGTCAGGCGTCCATGGCTTCGAGTTCGTCGATCAGCGCTTCGATCACCGACAGGCCCTTGCCCCAGAAGGCCGGGTCGGACGCATCTAGGCCGAAGGGCGCCAGCAGCTCGGAATGATGCTTGGTGCCGCCGGCCTTGAGCATCTCGAAATACTTCTCCTGGAAGCCGCTCTCGGCGTTCTGGTAAACGGCGTAGAGCGAGTTCACGAGGCAGTCGCCGAAAGCGTAGGCGTATACATAGAACGGCGAGTGGATGAAGTGCGGGATATAGGCCCAGAAGGTTTCGTATCCTTCTCGCAGCCGGATCGCCGGGCCCAGGCTCTCGGTCTGCACCTGCAGCCATAATTCGCCGATGTGGTCCGAGGTCAGCTCGCCATTGCGGCGCTCGGTGTGAAGCTTGCGCTCGAACTCGTAGAAGGCGATCTGGCGCACGACCGTGTTGATCATGTCCTCGACCTTCTGGGCGAGCATCGCCTTGCGCTCGCGCCGGTCCCTGGTGCGGTCGAGCAGCGAGCGGAAGGTCAGCATCTCGCCGAAGACGGATGCCGTCTCTGCAAGCGTCAGCGGGGTCGAGGCCATCAGCGCGCCCTGGCGTGCGGCGAGCACCTGGTGAACGCCGTGGCCCAGCTCGTGCGCCAGCGTCATCACGTCGCGCGGCTTGCCCATGTAGTTGAGAAGCACATAGGGGTGCGCGGAAGGCACCGTCGGGTGCGCGAAAGCGCCCGGCGACTTGCCCGGGCGAACCGGCGCGTCGATCCAGTTCTTATCGAAGAACTGGCCGGCGATCTCGGCCATTCTCGGGTCGAAGTGGCCATAGGCTGACAGGACCGTGTTCTTCGCTTCCGCCCAGCCGATCTCCGCCTGCGGCGTTTCGGGCAGCGGCGCGTTGCGGTCCCAGTGGTTCATCTGGTCCATGCCGAGCCACTTCGCCTTCATGGCGTAATAGCGGTGCGACAGGCGCGGATAGGCCTCCCTGACGGCGGCTGCCAGCGCGTCGACCACCTCACGCTCGACGCGATTGGCGAGATGGCGCGAATCGGCGATGTCCTCGAAGCCGCGCCAGCGGTCCGAGATTTCCTTGTCCTTCGCCAGCGTGTTGGTGATGAGCGTGAAAGTTCGCAGATTCTCGCGGAAGGTCGCGGCGAGCGCTTCCGAGGCTTTCTGCCTCACCTTGCCGTCCGGGTCCTGCAGCCTGTTCAGCGTCGGTTCCAGCGCCAGCTTTTCGCCGTCGACGTCGAAGCGCAGCGCGGTCATCGTCTCGTCGAACAGGCGGTTCCAGGCGCCTCGGCCCGTGATCGACTTTTCATGGAATAGCTGCTCGATGCGGTCTTCGAGCTGGAACGGCTTGTCCTTGCGCAGGTCGAGCACCCAGGGCCGGTAGTGGCCGAGTACCGGGTCGGCATCCAGCGCGGCCTCGATCAGCGCGTCATCGACGAGGTTGAGCTCCAGTGTGAAGAACAGCATGTGCGCGCTGGCGTCCGTCAGCTTCTCCTGCACGTCGCCGTAAAGCTTGGCGCGGGCTGGATCGGAGGTGTCGCCGGCATAGAGCAGGCCTGCATAGGAGCCGATGCGTCCCATCAGGTCCTCGAGCGCCTCGTACTCACGCACGGCCGCACCGAGCCCGCCGCCGGCACCCTTGCCGGCTTCCACGGCGAGCTTGCCTTTCCAGCGCTTCTCGAAGGCATCGGCATCGGCCGCGACCTGCGTGAGGTCGCGCTTGAACTCGGGCGCATCCATGGCGGGATAGAGGTCCGCCAGATTCCATTCCGGCAGTCTTTCGCGCACGGAAGCGCTTTCCTTGGAGCCGGTGGCAGGGGCGTTGGCGCGGTTATCCAGAGACGACATAAAACTCGCTCGCATGATTCATTCGTTTTTTAGGGAAGATGGCAAGCAACCGTTCACCGGGTTTCTTGAGGCCGTGTTTAGACGGCTGTGCCATGTTGATCCAACTCACATCGGTCCAGCCTAGCGAGATCTCAAGAAAGTGAACCGCCCCGGGTTTGCCGGAGGCCGTTTCTTTTGAGTCACGCGGCCATGGCTGGTTCTTCCAGCATGGCGTAGTAGCGTTCCTCGGCTTCCGCCG
>NZ_JAZHFV010000031.1:0-1325 GCF_040970315.1 Neoaquamicrobium sediminum
GGTTCTTCCTCACTTTGTGTGGAGCGGTGGCAGCATTCGTGCCCTCAGCAGTTCAGGACCTGCCCTGCCGTACATTGCGCGCTTGAGTGTCTTGAGGCGGTTGATCTGACCTTCGGCCTGTCCGTTGCTCCAGGGCAGCTCGATGGCGTTGTTTACGGCATCGATGTCTCTGCGCAGGACACGGGCGAACCGCATGATCGGAATGAGATCGGACTCGATCGCATCGTCGATCCACGCATCCAGTGGTGCCGATCTCTTGCCGCGAAGGATGCCGTTGAATCGCATCGCCAAGCGTCGCATCTCGGCGAAAGCCTCAGATCCCTGCTTCAGGGCATCGACCTTCCTTGCCTGTCGAGGCGTCAGCAGGCCTCTTGGCTTTATGCACAGCGCCGCGGCAACAATTGGCGAAATCGCGTGGCCGGTATCCGGATCTCGAACGGGTTCCGAGTTGAGCGCCATGGAAGAAACATCATCGCCGCGCTCTCTTTCGGCCCGTCGCCAGGCTCCCAGCAGGCGCTCCAGATTGGAGAAACTTCCGGTATAACCCCGCTGCTTGACGTCATGAAACAGATGCCGTCCGCAACGGTTCCCGTCCTTCCAACATTGGGCAAGGAAGGCTTCGAAATACCATGGCGAAGTGGGGTTCAGTGCTGCTCGCCGCCTGTCTGGCGGAGCCTTGAACTTGAGCCAATTCGCTACACTGCGACGTTCATATCCGGTCCGACGGGCGATCTCGCTGTACGAAAGCCCTTCGTGGCGCAAGGCGTGGAGCATTTCGAATATCTCTTGACGAGATTGCCGATGTGCGAGGCGCGCGCGCCGGCGATGTGTCGCAGCATCAACAATTGCGTCCTCCGAAAGAATGGCCCTGCCGGTGGCACGCCCAGAAAGGCTCATCTGTTCTTCGATGGCCGAGCGAAGGTTCTGGATCAGATGAAACCGATCGGCGACCTGCTGGGCCTGCGGTGCGCCTTCACGGACGGCCTGCGCATACAGGCCGCAGCGGTCGCGGCTGACGGTCTCGATCGAAGGATGACTCCGAAGCCACTTGGCGGCACTATCGACACTGCGGTCGTCCAGTATGTCGATCACCGAGCGGCGCTCAAGATCGACCATGATGGTTCCGTAGCTCGTCGCCCGCCGCCAACTCCAGTCATCGATACCGACCACTCGTATCTCGGAATTGCGTTGAGCACCCGCGGCATCCCGCTTCAACTGCCGCAGGATGGTGTCGTCGCTGACCGGCATGCCGAGTCGCTGCATCAACCGCTCGCCAGGACGGCCACCAGCGCTGTGGCCAAGCAGGCCGACAATCTCAACGACCC
>NZ_JAZHFV010000032.1:0-1321 GCF_040970315.1 Neoaquamicrobium sediminum
TGAACCGCTCCGGGTTTGCCGGAGGCTCCAACTCCTGAGAAGGTGGAGCCATCATGAGCAAGACGACGAACAAGTTTTCCCCGGAAGTGCGCCAGCGAGCCGTGCGGCTGGTGCTGGATCACGAACATGAACATCCCTCCCGGTGGGCTGCGGTCATGTCGATCGCGTCCAAGATCGGCTGCACGGGCCAGACGCTGAACGAGTGGGTGAAGAAGTCCGAGGTAGACGCCGGCAAGCGCGCCGGTGTGCCGACGGACATGGCGGCAAAGCTGAAGGCGCTAGAGAGGGAGAACCGGGAGCTTCGGCAGGCCAACGAGATCCTGCGCAAGGCTTCCGCTTATTTTGCCCAGGCGGAGCTCGACCGCCCGTTCAAACGATGATCGGGTTCATAGACGATCACCGCGGGGTCCATGGGGTCGAGCCGATCTGCAAGGTTCTGCCGATCGCCCCGTCGACCTACCACGACCACGTCGCCAAGCGCGTCGATCCGGAGAAGCTGTCGGCGCGGGCGAAGCGGGACGGTGTCCTGAGGCCTGAGATCGAGCGCGTCTTCGCCGAGAACTTCGAGGTCTATGGCGCGCGCAAGGTCTGGCGGCAGATGCTGCGTGAAGGCTTCGCCGTCGCGCGCTGCACGGTCGAGCGGCTGATGGCCGACCTCGGCCTTCAGGGCGTCATCCGCGGCAAGCCGATCCGCACCACGGTGCAGGACAAGGCCGCCCCGTGCCCGCTCGACCATGTGAACCGGGTCTTCCATGCCCCCGCGCCGAACAGGCTGTGGCTGTCGGACTTCACCTACGTCAGCACCTGGTCCGGCTTCGTTTACGTGGCCTTCGTCATCGATGCCTATGCCCGCCGCATCGTCGGCTGGCGGGTGAGCAGGACCGCCCATGCGGGCTTTGTCCTCGATGCTCTCGAACAGGCCCTGCACGAACGGCGGCCCATCCACCGCGGCGGCCTGGTGCACCATTCCGACAGGGGGTCTCAATATGTCAGCATCCGCTACACCGAGCGACTGGCCGAAGCCGGCATCGAACCCTCCGTCGGCAGTGTGGGCGATTCCTACGACAATGCTCTCGCCGAGACGATCAACGGCCTCTACAAGGCCGAGGTCATTCATCGGCGCGGGCCATGGCGTAGCTTCGAGGCCGTAGAGTTCGCCACGCTGACCTGGGTCGACTGGTTCAACAATCGCCGGCTGCTGGAGCCCATCGGCAACATCCCGCCGGCGGAAGCCGAGGAACGCTACTACGCCATGCTGGAAGAACCAGCCATGGCCGCGTGACTCAAAAGAAACGGCCTCCGGCAAACCCGGGGCGGTTCA
>NZ_JAZHFV010000033.1:0-1278 GCF_040970315.1 Neoaquamicrobium sediminum
GATGAGCGGATCATCGCTCAACTGGCCGACGCTTTCCAGTGTCATGTATCGGGCGCGCTGGACGGCCCACTCGTCGTTCTGTTCGAGCAGGAGTGCGCCGACGAGGCGGACGATGGCATCGTCGTTGGGGAAGATGCCGACCACGTCGGTCCGCCGCTTGATCTCGCCGTTGAGGCGCTCGATCGGATTCGTGCTGTGGAGCTTCGCCCGGTGCTCCTTCGGGAAGGTCATGTAGGCGAGCACGTCGGGCTCGGCGTCGTCGAGGATGGCGGCGAGCTTCGGCACCTTCGGGCGGATCTGGTCGGCGACGGCCCGCCACTGGGCGCTGGCGGTTTCGGGCGTCTCCTGGGCGAAGGCGGTGGCGATGAAGGCGGAGACGACGCGTCGGCCGCTCTTTCCGGCGTGGGCCAGCACGTTCCTCATGAAGTGGACGCGGCAGCGCTGCCAAGTGGCCGACAGCACCTTGCTGACGGCCGCCTTCAGGCCCTCATGGGCGTCGGAGACGACGAGCTTCACGCCCCGGAGCCCACGCCGGGTGAGCTTGCGTAGGAACTCCGTCCAGATAGGCTCGGCCTCCGAGGTGCCGATCTCCATGCCCAGCACCTCGCGACGGCCGTCGGTGTTGACGCCGACAGCGATGATGACGGCGACGGACACGATGCGGCCACCACGGCGCACCTTCAGGTAGGTCGCATCGATCCACAGGTATGGCCAATCGCCTTCGATCGGGCGATCGAGGAAGGCCTTCACCTTGCCGTCGATCTCCTCGCACAGCCGGCTGACCTGGCTCTTCGAGATGCCGCTCATGCCCATGGCCTTGACCAGGTCGTCGACCGAGCGTGTCGAGATACCCTGGACATAGGCTTCCTGGATCACCGCCGTCAGCGCCTTCTCGGCCATGCGGCGCGGCTCCAGGAAGCCTGGGAAGTAGGATCCCTTCCTCAGCTTCGGGATGCGCAGCTCGACGGTGCCGGCCCGCGTCTCCCAGTCGCGGTCGCGATAGCCGTTGCGCTGGACCCTTCGCAGCGGGTTCTTCTCGCCATAGGAGGCGCCCGTCGCGGCACCAACCTCCATCTCCATCAGCTTCTCAGCGGCAAAGCCGATCATCTCGCGAAGCAGATCGGCGTCCGGGGTCTTCTCCACGAGCGCGCGCAGGTTCATTATGTCGTCGGTCATCGGTGTTCCTTTCAGCAGGAGTTGGTGTCGACAACCAAACCCTACCGGAAAGCGCCGATGACCGCCGCGCTAACCAGCTACACCACGTCTCGGGACGTCACC
>NZ_JAZHFV010000034.1:0-1139 GCF_040970315.1 Neoaquamicrobium sediminum
ATGGCCAAAGGTAAATTTGAGCGTAATAAGCCGCATGTGAACATTGGCACGATTGGTCACGTTGACCATGGCAAGACGTCCCTGACGGCGGCGATCACGAAGTTTTTCGGCGAGTTCCGTGCTTATGACCAGATTGACGCCGCTCCTGAGGAGAAGGCGCGCGGCATCACGATCTCGACGGCTCACGTCGAGTACGAGACGGAGAACCGTCACTACGCCCACGTCGACTGCCCCGGCCACGCCGACTATGTGAAGAACATGATCACGGGTGCGGCGCAGATGGACGGCGCGATCCTGGTTGTGTCGGCTGCCGACGGCCCGATGCCGCAGACCCGCGAGCACATTCTGCTTGCCCGTCAGGTTGGCGTTCCGGCGATCGTGGTGTTCCTGAACAAGGTCGACCAGGTTGACGACGCCGAGCTTCTGGAGCTTGTCGAGCTCGAGGTTCGCGAGCTTCTGTCGGTCTACGAGTTCCCGGGCGACGACATTCCGATCATCCCGGGTTCGGCGCTGGCTGCCCTGGAAGATTCCAACAAGGAGATCGGCGAGGATGCGGTCCGCAAGCTGATGGCCGAAGTCGACGCCTACATCCCGACGCCGGAGCGTCCGATCGACCAGCCGTTCCTGATGCCGATCGAGGACGTGTTCTCGATCTCGGGTCGCGGCACGGTTGTGACGGGCCGCGTGGAGCGCGGTGTTGTCAAGGTTGGCGAGGAAGTCGAGATCGTCGGCATTCGTCCGACCTCGAAGACGACGGTTACGGGCGTCGAGATGTTCCGCAAGCTGCTCGACCAGGGCCAGGCTGGCGACAACATCGGCGCGCTGATCCGCGGCGTTGGCCGTGAGGACGTCGAGCGCGGCCAGATCCTGTGCAAGCCGGGTTCGGTGAAGCCGCACACGAAGTTCAAGGCCGAGGCCTACATCCTGACGAAGGAGGAGGGTGGCCGTCACACGCCGTTCTTCACCAACTACCGTCCGCAGTTCTACTTCCGCACGACGGACGTGACGGGCATCGTGACGCTGCCGGAAGGCACTGAGATGGTTATGCCTGGCGACAACGTGACGGTCGACGTGACGCTGATCGTGCCGATCGCGATGGAAGAGAAGCTGCGCTTCGCCATCCGCGAAGGCGGCCGCAC
>NZ_JAZHFV010000035.1:0-851 GCF_040970315.1 Neoaquamicrobium sediminum
CTAGGGTCGAAACCCAATCAGGGTATTGAAGGTCCGTAGCAAATCAGATTCCCTGCCGTCGTTTTGGGATGGAGGCGATGATGAGCAGGCTTTTCTGGCTGGATGACGAGGCCTGGGCGGCGATCGAGCCGCACCTCCCGAAGAACCAGCCCGGTGCGCGCAGGGTCGATGATCGCCGAGTGATCAGCGGCATCCTGCATGTGCTGAAGACTGGCTGCCGTTGGCAGGACTGCCCGGCCGAATACGGCCCGTCCACGACGATCTACAACCGCTTCAATCGCTGGTCCGGCCGGCAGCTCTGGAGCCGAATCTTGGACGCTCTCGTTGCCAAGGGCGTGCTTGCGCTGTCGGCGTCGATCGACTCCAGCTACGTGAAGGCGCATCGCTCGGCCCATGGCGGAAAAGGGGGGCGAAGGCGCAAGCCATCGGCCCGTCGCGCGGCGGACAGACCACCAAAATCCATGCAGTGACAGACCTGCTCGGGCGGCCGGCCATTCTGCTGCTGACAGCAGGCAACGTCGCCGATGTCACTATGGCCGGGCCGCTGATGGACGCGGCCGGTCGGGTGCGCTGCCTGATCGCTGACAAGGGCTATGACGCCAACGCGTTGCGCAAACGCCTGCGGGCAGAAGGTGCCGAGGCTGTCATTCCAGGGCGCTCGAACCGGAAGGTGCCGATCGACTACGACAAGGTCCGCTACAAGGGGCGTTGGCGCATCGAGGCAGCCTTCTGCAGGTTGAAGGACTTCCGGCGCGTCGCAACTCGTTACGACAAGCTCGCCCGCAACTTCCTCTCGGCCGTGGCGCTCGCAACCCTCGTCGCGTTCTGGGTCTGAATGAGTCTCGGCCCTA
>NZ_JAZHFV010000036.1:0-760 GCF_040970315.1 Neoaquamicrobium sediminum
CGCGTCGCAACTCGTTACGACAAGCTCGCCCGCAACTTCCTCTCGGCCGTGGCGCTCGCAACCCTCGTCGCGTTCTGGGTCTGAATGAGTCTCGGCCCTAACAGCGGATGAACCACACAAATTGAGGAAGAACCCAGAGGGATCGTCGGTCCGAAATCCGTCGTGTCCACCGAATCGCTCGAACTGGCCCTGGAACTCGTGCGGCGGGATGGCTTCCTCACAAGCCTGCCTCGGCCGCTCCTGCACCTCGACATCAATACCGATTTGTCAGCGCTGAACGTGCGCGGCTACGAGTGGACAATCAGGAGCGGCGTCACCTATCGCAGTTCGATGCGGTCGCTTGCCCCGGTAAGGTCGATACTGCGCATGCTGAGGGAAGATGTTGCTGGACTGGGCTTGGCTAAGCCGGCTGAAGAGTAGTCGCGGTGGCGTTGAGGATGTCGCGTCACGGTTACGATAGGCGATTTCGAGGAAGCCGATTGCGGCGTAGAAACAACCCGGATCCACGTTAGCCAAGCCGCCAAGCTGTCTCACCGGGCGGGACCACCTCTGTTGGATTGTCGGCGAAGCCACGATCAGCCTCAGCCAAACCGCCTTCCTTGTCGGGCTTGTGGCGACTCCGAGACGGCGGGTCGCGGTGGTTGCGCCCTCTGTTGCCTCTAGGGCCGAGACTCATTCAGACCCAGAACGCGACGAGGGTTGCGAGCGCCACGGCCGAGAGGAAGTTGCGGGCGAGCTTGTCGTAACGAGTTGCGACGCG
>NZ_JAZHFV010000037.1:0-569 GCF_040970315.1 Neoaquamicrobium sediminum
AGAGTCGGTTTCGAAACTCATGACTGGCGCGCCAGTCGCCTCACGAGGAGCATGACGGAAGCGGCGTAGAGGAAGGTTGCTGCTGAATTGATGGTGGCCTCGAAATCCTTTGCCAGGCGCCGGTTGCGGCTGATCCATGCGAAGAAGCGCTCCACCACCCATCTACGTGGCAAGACTGCAAAGCCGACCTGATCCGGCGGCTTCCTGACGATTTCGACGATGATGTTGGTGGCGTTGGTCACGCGCTCATGATTGTAGCCGCCATCGGCCCATACATGTTTGATGAAGGGGAGCAGAGGGCGCGAGATCTGTAGCAGTGGTCCGCCGCTGTCCCTATCCTGGATGTCGGCCGGATGCGGCTCGACCAGTAGCGGCCGCCCATCGGTATCGACCAGTGCATGGCGCTTGCGCCCCTTGATCTTCTTTCCCGCATCATAGCCACGCGGGCCGCCGGCTTCGGTGGTCTTGACAGATTGGCTGTCGATGATGGCTGCGGACGGACTGGCCTCGCGGCCGGAACGCTCGCGATCCATCATGACCAGGGTGTGGTTGATCTTCTCGAAGACCGA
>NZ_JAZHFV010000038.1:0-533 GCF_040970315.1 Neoaquamicrobium sediminum
AGCCAGAAAAGCCTGCTCATCATCGCCTCCATCCCAAAACGACGGCAGGGAATCTGATTTGCTACGGACCTTCAATACCCTGATTGGGTTTCGACCCTAGCGAGAATATCGCTATGGGCGGGCATGCAGAGGAAATCGAAATGGTCGCCCGGCCCAGGGGTTAGAATTCTGGGTGTCGCGCTCACTGATGATGACAGATGGGTTGTTTCCGCCGCCGGATCCACGATCGGCATTTGCCCCGATTGTGGTCGGCGAAGTCGAAGTAGGCACGGCTGCTCCAACCGCAGCCTCCAGGATCTGCCAGTCCAGGGCAAGTCCGTGACGGTGAAGCTCCTGCTGAGCCGCTGGCGATGCGCAAATCGGAAATGTGAGCGCCGAACATTTACCGACCGTCTGCCGTCGGTCGCTGTTCCTTATGCGCGCCGGACAACGAGGGTCGTTGAGATTGTCGGCCTGCTTGGCCACAGCGCTGGTGGCCGTCCTGGCGAGCGGTTGATGCAGCGACTCGGCATGCCGGTCAGCGACGACACCAT
>NZ_JAZHFV010000039.1:0-496 GCF_040970315.1 Neoaquamicrobium sediminum
TGTCGCTTGGCATTTAAATGCAAGAATGCGGTGGTTTTGCCCGGGTTAGGCACTTAATCGTGAGAATTCCTGCAGCCAGATTCTCAAATTAACTGCATTTGCCTAGAAGCTCGCAGCGTGCCGGCTTGAGCTATCATGTTCTCTGCGGCGTCAGAGAATCGGGCCCGGTTGTCGCCCATCATGTGCCCACGCAGCATCCGGAGCATTTCCGGGCCGGCGCGCTCGACGATGGCAACGCCGGCCAGCAGAGCCGGCCGCATATCGAGCGGCAGGATCGGCTTTGCAGGTGTGGGCAGATTCTGCAATTGCTCGGCAACGACATGGTCGAGATCGGGAATGATGGCGCCGAGCACCCGGTAGCGCCAAAGCTCGTGCTCGCGCGGTAGGGGCCAGATCACTCGCCGCATCAACAGAAGCCGGGCGATTTCGGTCGCCGATGTCCAGGTTCGAATGCCGCGTTCGGCTTCGTCGTCGAGCAGCTTTTCACCCCGCAGAG
>NZ_JAZHFV010000040.1:0-439 GCF_040970315.1 Neoaquamicrobium sediminum
AGAGGCCGTTTCGAAAAGGGTTGAGCGGTCGAGGTTCGCATGATTCCAAGCGGTTTGCTGACCTGCCTGGAGAATGTCATGTGGACCCCGACCACCCGAGAACAGCATAACCGTCGTGCCCCGCGTTACCAGACCGATCTGACGGATGCGGAATGGTACCTGATCCAGCCGCACCTTCCTGCGGCCTGCAAAATGGGACGGCCACGCGCCTGGCCCATGCGCGAGATCATCAATGCCATTTTCTACGTGCTGCGCGGCGGCATCACCTGGCGTCTCCTGCCCTCGGACTTTCCGCCATGGCCGACCGTCTATCGGTGGTTCGCCGCATTTCGCGACGGCTCGGTCTTCGAGAAGATCAACCACACCCTGGTCATGATGGATCGCGAGCGTTCCGGCCGCGAGGCCAGTCCGTCCGCAGCCATCATCGACAGCCAATCTG
>NZ_JAZHFV010000005.1:0-220000 GCF_040970315.1 Neoaquamicrobium sediminum
CGTCGAACTTGGCCAGGATTTCCTGGCCGATCGGGCCGTCGAGCACGGCGCGGGCGTGGGCAAGGTCACGGAACAGGAACGGGATGTCGAAGACGCCGGTTTCGGGCACGAAGTTCGACAGCGTGCCGGACGAGACGATGGTCGCCTCTACGGTGCCGAGCTGCACGCCCTCGATGACCTCGCGCTCGCCGCCGAGGCCGGAGGAGGGGAAGTGGCGGAACACGTAGCGGCCATCGGTCTCGGCCTCGACGACCTCCTGCCACTTCTCGGCAGCCACGCCGTAATGCGACGTCGTCGCCAGAGCGTAGCCGAGCTTTACCTCCTGCTGCGCGTAGGCGGCGCCTGAGAAGCCGAAAACGGCCATACCGAGCGCCATGGCGGCGGGCGCAAAATGTCTGGTGAATAGGGTCATTGCCTCTTCTCTCCCTGATATGCGGGCTATGCCGCCAAGAAACCTCGACCGTTGGATTTTCACGGTGCGGTGATGGCTTATGCCAGCTTAGCAACCGAGGTTCAACGTGCTGCGAACAGTGCTTTAAGCCTTTCGACCTCGGAGGGCTGCCAGCCTTCGGGCGCGGTTACTTGCATCCACGCGTCGATATAATGTTCGGGGGCATAGACATGGCCGTAGCCCATCGGCGTGGTGGTCGCGAGGCTCATGTCGAGCGCGAGCTGCAGCAGCGTCACGATCGGATACCAGCGCAGCTCGGTCGATACGTCAGGCCCGCGCGGCCCGCGCATCCATGCAGGCTCCCGATAGACCGAAGCGGGATCGAAGAAGGTGACGGGGTCGCTGGCATATTGCAGATAGACGATGCGGATCGGCCCCCACTGCGCGCCGGGTCGCTGCTGTTGCATGCCGTTCTGGTTGGCGAACCGGATCGCGGAACCGTCTCGGAAGCGCGGCAGCCAGGCGGGCGATTGCGGGTCTCGTCCAGCCGTTGCAGCACGCCACGTCACACTGGGAAACGGGGGGCCGCTCCAGAGCGCGCCCTGGAAGGGATCTCCGACGATATCGAAGATGTTGAAGGACAGGTCGGAATTGAGCGCACCGAGGCTCAATCCATGCAGGTAGAGCTTCGGGCGGGCATCGGCCGGCAGGCTGGTCCAGTAATCATAGACGACATTGAAGAGCGCGCGTGCGGTATCCGCGCCGTAACCGGGCTCGATGAGCAGCGACAACCAGCTTGTCAGGTAGGAATACTGCACCGCCACGCTCGCTACGTCGCCGCGATGCAGATATTCGAGCGTGTCCATGGCGGCCGGATCGATCCAGCCGGTTCCGGTCGGCGTTACGATGACGAGCGCGGAGCGCTCGAACGCACCGGTGCGTTTCAACTCCTCGAGCGCGAGGGTTGCCCGCTCCTCGACCGTGTCGGCCGAGTTGAGGCCGACAAACACCCGGATCGGCTCCAACGCTGCACTGCCAGCGAATGTCGCCAGGTCGGTGGCGCCCGGACCGGTCGAGACGAACAGGCGGCCGGCGCGGCCCAGTTCCTCCCAGCCGATCGGCGAGGCGGCACTGCCGGTCTTGAGCGGGTCGGCCGGCGGCGCAATATCGCTTTCGATCAGTGCGTCCAGTCGCTGGAACGAGCTGTCGGCGAGACGTAAGCCATAGCGTAGCATCACGCCGTCGGCCACCGACCAGAACAGCAGGATCGCCACAGCGGCACCAAGTACGTTGGCGACACGGCGCGGGATGTAGCGCTTCAGCCATTCGGAGACGATATGGAGCGTCAGCTTGAAGAGCCGCGCCAGCATC
The DNA here is from genome assembly GCF_040970315.1 of Neoaquamicrobium sediminum. NCBI lineage: Bacteria > Pseudomonadati > Pseudomonadota > Alphaproteobacteria > Hyphomicrobiales > Phyllobacteriaceae > Neoaquamicrobium > Neoaquamicrobium sediminum. The sequence continues at coordinate 1,763 of NZ_JAZHFV010000005.1, forward strand.
ACGATGACGATAAAGACGGCGATCGCGATGACACCGACTTCCAACGGGCGCGAGCCTTCCACCGGCTCAAGGCCCATCAGGGCATGGATCGAATTCTGCCAGTCGGACGCGCGCCACAGGAAAGCAAACGCGGTCGCGAGCGACAGCACCGTGGCAACGGCCTTGACGATGAGCTCGACACGCGGCGCCGGTGAAGGCAGCTCCAGATAACCCCAGAGCCAGCGCGCAAAAACACCGATGCCGTAGCCCGCGGCAAAGGAAACGCCCGACAATACACCCTGAAGCGCGTAGTCCCGTGGCAGCAGGCTGGGCGTAAGGGATGCGGCGAAGAAGAGCGTGCCGAGCAGAAGGCCCACGGTGCAGAACGAGGCTACCAAAGCGAGTAGTTGGCCCTGGAGCGCGGCAACTACGGTTTGTCTGTCGGTGTCCGGCGCAGTCATGCGACCATTTAAACGCCGGGGGCGCTGTTTCCTAGAATAATCGGCGGAGGTCGATGTCGCAGGTGGCCCGGCTCAGGCGTGCTGGAGCTGGTAATAGTCCATGTACCAGTCGACGAAGGCGTTGATGCCGTTCTCTATCGACGTTCGCGGTGCGAAGCCCACAGCCGCTGCGAGATCGTCGACATCGGCATAAGTCGCGTGGACGTCGCCCGGCTGCATCGGCAGCATGCGTTTGATGGCACGCCGGCCAACGGCATTTTCGATGACGGCTATGAAGCGTTCGAGCGGCACCGGCGTATGATTGCCGATATTGTAGACGTGATGTGGCGCAGGTGTCGTGCCGGGAGCATCTCGCGCCGGCTGAGGCGGCCGGCCGACGAGGGCTACAATGGCGTCGACGACGTCGTCGACATAGGTGAAGTCGCGTTCCATCCGGCCTTCGTTGAAGACGTCTATCGGCTCTCCCGCCGCGATCTTACGGGTGAAGGAGAAATAGGCCATGTCCGGCCTCCCCCATGGCCCGTAGACCGTGAAAAAGCGCAGGCCGGTGGCTGGAATCGCGAACAGGTGCGAATAGGCATGCGCCATGAGCTCGTTGGCGCGTTTCGTAGCTCCGTACAGCGAAACCGGATGGTCCGCCTTGTCCGCCTCGGAGAAGGGCAGTTTGGTGTTGGCGCCATAGACCGAGCTCGACGATGCGTAGATCAGGTGCTCGACCGGATGTTCGCGGCAGGCTTCCAGAACGTTGAGAAAGCCGGTCAGGTTGGCGCTGGCATAGGCTTGTGGGTTGGTCAGCGAATAACGAACGCCGGCCTGGGCCGCCAGATGAATGACGGCATCGGGTTTGAACGCAGCCATTTCCCGCATCAGGCCGGCGGAATCGGCGATGTCGAGCCTGGCGAAGGCGAAGCCGGAACGGGCGAGGCGATCCAGCCGCGCCTGCTTGAGCGAGACGTCGTAATAGTCGTTGAGATTGTCGATGCCGAGCACCTGGACGCCGGTGTCTAGCAGCCGGCGCGCAACATGGAAGCAGATGAAGCCGGCCGCGCCGGTGACGAGGATGCGTCGGCCGCGTAGCGCCGCCGACTGTATGCCTGCATTCATTCGGCCGCGATCCCCATTCCTTCGTCGATTTGACCATATGGTGCCATATCGGTGGGGCGGCCGATGCCGACATAGGTGAAGCCATGTCGCTTTACCTCATCGGGCGGATAGACGTTGCGCAGGTCCACCAGCACGGGCGTATGCAGCAGGGTCCGCAGCCGTGCGAGGTCGAGCGCGCGGAAGGCTTCCCATTCCGTGACGATGACGATCGCATCCGCACCCTCGGCGCAGGAATAGGCATCGGCGAAATAGGTGACGTCGGATAGGAGTTCTCGCGCCTGGCTTTCACCTTCGGGGTCGTGCGCGTGCACGATCGCGCCCCCATCCTGCAAGGCGCGGATGATCGAGAGGGACGGCGCCTCGCGCATGTCGTCGGTGTTCGGCTTGAAGGTAAGGCCCAGTACGGCGATGCGCTTGCCGCGCACCGAGCCGCCGCATGCGGTGACCACCTTGCGCGCCATCGCCCGCTTGCGCTGGTCGTTGACAGCAACGACGGCCTCCACGACGCGCATAGCGACGCCATGGTCGTTGGCGCTCTTGACGAGAGCCAGCGTATCCTTTGGGAAGCACGAGCCGCCATAGCCCGGCCCGGCATGGAGGAATTTCGGCCCGATGCGCTTGTCCAGACCAATGCCGCGCGCGACGTCCGACACGTTGGCGCCGACCTGCTCGCAGAGATCGGCAATCTCGTTGATGAAGGTGATCTTGGTGGCCAGAAACGCGTTGGCTGCGTATTTTATTACCTCCGCCGTCGGTCGCGAGACGAAAACGAGTGGCGCTGCATTGAGGTAGAGCGGTCGGTAGACCTCGCCCATGACTGCCCGGGCGCACGCATCGTCGGTGCCGATGACGATCCTGTCCGGCCGCTTGAAATCGTCGATGGCCGCGCCTTCGCGCAGGAATTCGGGATTGGAGACAACCGCGATCGAGGCTTCGGGGCGGAGTTCGCGGACGATCCGCTCGATCTCGTCGCCGGTGCCGACGGGCACCGTCGACTTGGTTGCAATGACGCCGTTTTCCGCCATCAGCGGCACGATCTCGCGCACCGCGGCGTAGATGAACGATAGGTCGGCGAATCCGTCGCCGCGCCGCGACGGTGTGCCGACGGCCAGAAAGACCACGTCGGCGCCGGGAACGGCCGATGACGCGTCGGCCGTGAAGGACAGCCGACCGGCGCGTACGTTGCGCTCGACGAGGTCCGCCAGGCCCGGTTCAAAGATCGGAATGCGCGCCTGTCGCAGCGCGGCGATCCTGTCTTCGTCCTTGTCGACGCAGATGACGTTATGGCCGAAATCGGAAAAGCAGGCTCCGGAGACGAGGCCGACATACCCCGCGCCGATCATCACGATCTGCATCCATTCCCTCCTGGCGTCTCCATCGGGCAAAACCCGGCGCGGCAGTCGTCACTCAGTCAGCCATCCGAGCCGAGCGACAGACAAGCCGACCATCCTGATGCGTCAGGTGATTAAAGCGGCAACGGATCAGCCTTCCGCATGATGCCTTCAGGCGATAGTCGATGCGGACGAAACTTCGATGACAGGCGAAGCCGGCGCACGGGTTCCGCGCGCCGGCTCACAGGAAACGAGGGGATTGTGTGTCGAGGCTGAGGGTTGGCCCCGGAAAAAGGGAGGTGGGCCCGATCAGCCTTCGACGGCCGGCGCCGCGCTTGCCCGGCTTTCGTGCCAGCCGAGAAGGCGCCGTTCGGCAGCGCCCAGCGCGACGTAGAGCAGGTAGCCGATCAGCGAAAGCAGTATGACAGCGACGAGTACGAGCGCGACATCCGCGGTTTCCTGGCCGAGGCTGAGCAGATAGCCCAGGCCGGCGCGCGCGCCCATCAGCTCGCCGATCACCGCGGCCGTGACGGCGAGGGTGACGCCGACCTTCATGCCGGCGAAGAGGAGCGGCATCGACTGGGGAAGCTCTATGCGCCACAGTCGCTGGAACGCGTTCATCTTGAGGATGCGGGCAAGCGCGCCGTAGTTCGGATCGATCGAGCGCAACGCGCTCAGCATGTTCGACAGAACCGGGAAGAAGCTGACGATGGCGACAAGCACGATCTTGGGCGTCGCGCCGAGGCCGAGCCACAGCAGCAACAGCGGCGCGATCGCAATCTTGGGCGCTGTCTGGATGAATATGATCAGCGGATTGAGGACCACTTCCACCATCGGGAAACGCGTGAACAGGACCGCCGCGGCGACGCCCACCACCGTGCCGATAACGAAACCGACGATGATCTCAATCACCGTCACCGGCACATGGCCGAACAGGCCTGCCTGCGTGGTCAGGAACCAGAACTTCTCGGCTAGTTCCAGAGGCGAGGGAACCAGATAGGAGGGCACGTCGAACAGCACGACCAGCCCCCACCAGGCAAGGATGAAGCCTGCAAGCGACAGCAGCGTACGGATCATGACGTGTTCCTCAGAAGGAGGACCCCGGCGAGCCGGGGTCCGGTTCGCTGATCAGAGTTCGGACGGCTTTTCGACGACGAGGTCGGCGGCGTCGAACTTCTCGGGGATCGCCTCGTATTCGAGCGCGGTGTCGATGGTCGTCTGCCAGGATTCGAGATTGCCGTAGCCGAAGCCGTTGGCCCTGGTGTCGTCGCTCTGCCACAGCGTCTTGACGAACACCTCGTTGATGATCTCGGTGACGATCTCTTCCTGGCCGGCGAAAGTCGGCGAATATTCCTTGATCGCCATAGCGACCTCAGCGGCGACGTCACCTTCGACGATGTGCTTAAGCGCCTTGTCGAGGGCGGTGATGAAGGCCTTCACCTGCTCGGTGTTGGACGCGAGATAGCTTTCGGAGGTGACGAGCACGTTGCCCTTGGAAGGCAGGTAGTCGTCGGATGCGATCATGCCGACATCGACCCCTTCGGCCTGCAGGGCGTAGTAGCGCAGCATGGAGAAGACGATGGCGTCGACCTGGTCGGACTTGAGCGCGTCGAGGATCGCGCCGGTGCCGACGATCTCGACGTTCACGTCGTCGATCGACTTGCCTGCCTGCGCCATCATCACCTGAAGCTGGATGTAGTTCGGGCTGCCGTAGCTGGTTACGGCGACCTTCTTGCCTTCGAGGTCGGCAGGCGATTCGATGCCGCTAGACGTCTTGAAGAGCACGGCGCCGATGCCGCGCTGATAGGTCGAATGAACGACCTTGACCGGCAGGCCGTTGGCGCGGGCGGAAATCACCGCGTCGCCGTTGGGGAAGCCGAACTGGACGTTGCCGGCCGCGATGTTGTTGAGGATGTCGGCGGCGTTTGCATAAAGGAACTCGACCCCAAGGCCGGCTTCCTTGAAGTAGCCATAGTGGTCCGCGACGAACATCGGCAGGTAGTAGGGCACTGCCGCGCCGTCGATCTGGATCGTCACCTTCTCCTGGGCCTGCGCGGCGCCGAGGCCGAGCGCAAGTCCGGCGGCGACGAGCGCGCCCTTTGCGAATGCGTTGATTGTCGAAAACAGTTTCATTTCATTTCTCCTCTGGTCCTTTGCATTCAAGCTTCTATCGTCCGACAACCGCGCGGGCGGCCGCCATTGCACCCAGACGCAGCAGGTCGCGCTGCGTCTTGTCGTAGTCTTCGAGCCAGCCGTCGCTGAGGCGGTGGGCATGGACGGCAAGCACCGCGCCCGCTCGCATGCCCAGCGCATGGCCGGCGGCAAGCACGATCTCGGCTTCCATCTCGATGCCCTCTGCGCCGCGCGCGGCGAGCTGGTCGAGGATCGCGGGCGTTCCATTGCCGTGGGGCCGATCCGGCCGTCCCTGCGCGCGATAGTAGCCGTCGGCGGTTGCGCAGGTTCCGGGACGGCCCGGTAGGCCAAGTTCGCCCCGTGAGGCATCGAGCAGGGCGACGATCCCGGTGTCGGCCAGCACGCGTTCGCCGGGTTCAGCATAGAAGGTCGCCACGCCGCTGTTTCGAACAGCCTCTGCGACGACGAGAAAGTCGCCTAGCGCAAGATTCTTCGCGAGCGCGCCCATGCCGCCGGTGCGGATCGCGACCTCGACGCCGAGTGCGGCGAGTTCGACCATGACGATCTCGGTCGACGCGCCGCCGATGCCGGTCGAGCAGATGCCGACCGCAACGCCATCCAGCGTGCCGACGCCCATGCGGAACTCGCGGTTCTGGCCGACGATGCGGAAATCGTCGAGCACCTCGGCAGCCTTGTCGACGCGGCCGGGATCGCCAGGCAGCAGGAATGCCTTGGGCATGTTGTCGGGGCGCGGCAAATGAGGCGGCACGTCGCCCTTCCACGGCCAGATCGCGGAGCGCTCATTCATCGCCATGACAGCAGCCACTTCTCTGTGAGTGCGAGCGCCTGATAGACGGCGATGCCGAGCAGCGAGGTGACGAGCACCATCGCGAAGAGCAGCGGCGTCTTGTACGTCGTGCCGGCGAAGACCATCAGGTAGCCGAGGCCGGTGCCGCCCGAGAGCCATTCGGCGAGGATCGCGCCGATGGTCGCCTGTACCGCCGCGACCTTCAGGCCGGCGAAGATTTCCGGCACGGCTGCAGGCAGCTCCACGCGCAGCAGCTTGTCGCGCGGCGAGAGTTTCAGGATGGCGCACAGCGCATGAAGGTTCGCCGGCACCGATCGCAGGCCGAGCATGGTGCCGACCATGACCGGGAAGAACACCAGCGACACGGTCAATACGATCTTGGAGGTGAGGCCGAGGCCGAACCACAGGATGAAGAGCGGCGCGAGCGCGATCTTCGGCGCGGTCTGGAAGAAGAAGAGGTAGGGTCCGACGATCCGCTCCACACGCGGCCATTTGCCAAGCGCGAAACCGAGCGCGAAGCCGGCCGCCGAGCCGATGGCGAAGCCGGCGACGATGATGCCGACCGTGTGCGCGAGATGCGGCCAGATGGTGCCGCTGGCAAACAATCGCACGAGCTCCTCGAACACCGCATCCGGCGGCGGCAGCACGAAGCGCGGCACGTTGAACAGCTCGACGTAACCCCACCACGCGGCGATCAGCAGCAGCGGGGTCGCGACCGTGAAGATGCGTCGCAGCGCCGTCTCGTTCACCGCAGTTCCTTTCGCAGCGTCGAAAGCCACTGGTAGAAGCGCGGATCGTCCTTGATCGCTTCCGAGCGCTGCGGCCCGAGATCGAGGTGGTGAATGGCGCTGATGCGGCCGGGGCGCGCCGACATCACCGCCACGCGGTCGGAGAGGTAGGCCGCTTCCTCGATCGAATGGGTGACAAAGACAATCGTCGAGCCGGTCTCGGCCTTGATGCGCAGCAGTTCGTCGTTCATGCGGTCGCGCGTCAGCAGGTCGAGTGCGCCGAAGGGCTCGTCCATCAGCACGATGCGCGGGCTGTAGACCAGCGCGCGGGCGATCGCCGCGCGCTGGCGCATGCCGCCCGAAAGTTCCTTTGGCAGCGACTTTTCGAAAGCCCCGAGGCCCACCAGCGCGAGCATGGCGCGCGCGCGCTCATTGGCCTCTGCGCGCGACGCGCGGAAAACGTCGAGCGGGAAACGCACATTGTCGAGGATCGACAGCCACGGCAGCAGCACCGGTTCCTGGAAGACGAAGCCGACATCGGAGCCGGCGGTCGGGGGTCCGTCGCGCCACGTCAACGTGCCGCCGGTCAGCGGCTCAAGGCCGGAGAGGATGCGCAACAGCGTCGACTTGCCGCAACCCGAGGGGCCGATGAGGCTGAGAAATTCGCCTTCGTGGATGTCGAGTGTCGTTGGCGCCAGCGCTTCGACGCTGTCGCCATGACGCGAACGGTAGATCTTCGTCACCGCCTGCGCGCTGACGAGAACCGGAAGGCTGCTGGTCTTTTCGGCCGGTTTCAATTTTTCGACTTTATGCCCCATTGTCTCAATTATGCGACGATGCTTGCAAAATTGAACTGCCGCGTCAAATGCGTTTGCGCAGGGCCGTTCACATTTCTGTCGCTATGCAGAGCCGCGCAAGCCGCAGAAATGCTGGCTTTGCACGCCTCGCGCGAAGCGCGGTGCGACCGTGAGGCGGATTCTGCAAATCGAATCAAGCGAATCGTTGGCGGCCGCGTGCAATCACAGCGCGCATGCGACCCCGTTGACATTCGATAGCTTGGTCATATGATTTAATCAATTGACCAGTCTCTCTGGGAGGGGAAATGCTGCAGCCCGCTGCCAATGCGGAGCGCCGCGATGCCGCGGACGCAATCCTCGACGCCGCGGAAGCGGTGTTTGCGGATCACGGCTTCGCCGCGGCTACCACGCGGGCCATCGCCGACCTCGCCAAGGTGAACCTGGCGCTGATTCACTACTATTTCCGGACCAAGGAGCAGCTTTTCGAGGCGGTCTTCGTGCGCCGCTCGGACGAGATCAACGATCGTCGACGGAGAATTCTCGCGGAACTCTTCTCCGGAGATTCGGAGCCAGCACTGGAGCAGATTCTGGTGGCGCTGCTGCGTCCGACCATCGAGGTCGGCCGCATGTCCAATGGCGGCGGCTTTCACTATGCGCGCATGGTGGTCAACGTCGCCAGCGGTCATGACGAGCGCTCCACCCGCCTGACCGGCATGCAGTACAACGGCATCGCCCGCGAATTCATCGATGCGATCCAGAAGGTCATGCCGGGCATCTCGCGCGAGATGGCGGTGTGGTCCTACATGCACGCCATCAACATCGCGATGCCGCTGATGGCGCGCAATCACCGCGCCGCAGTGCTTTCCGACGGGCTTTGCCGCGACGACGATCTCGACGCGGTGATCGACAACGCCGTCACATTCATCGCCGCCGGCATTCGCGCGCTGGCGATATCGCATGCCGTGGACGAGGCCGGCAGGCTCCGTTCCGGAAACAACAGCACGCCCGCCTGAAGGGCTGCAAACCAGGAGGAAACATGAACACCCATCTGCGTCGCGCCTTTTTGGCCGCAACTTTCCTTGCTTCGACCGGCGTCTCCGCCCAAGCCCAGGAGGAGATCAGCGTTACGCTGGTCAACGGTCATCCGCCGGTCTTCCTGTGGGTCAAGCACCTGACCGAGACCTACATCCCCGCTGTCAACAAGGCGCTGGAGGGCTCCGGCTACACGATCGCGTGGAGCGAGGCCTATGGCGGTACGCTGGCGGCCGTTGGCGGCGAGCTTGAAGCGCTCGAGGACGGGCTTGCCGAAGTCGGCGTGGTGCCGACGGTCTTCGAGCCAACCGCTTTGCCCCTTCAGAACGTCTCCTATTTCACACCGTTCAGCACGCCGGACCCGCGCCTGGTGCTGGAAACGGTCAATGCGCTGCATGAGAGCGTGCCGGGCATGGTCGATAGCTGGGAGCGCTACGACGTCGAATATCTCGGCGGCGGATTCGCGCTCGACAACTACCTGCTGATGACCAACTTCCCGGTCGAGTCGATCGACGACCTCAGCGGTCGCCGCATCGCCGCGCCCGGGCCGGCGGTCAACTGGCTGGAAGGCACCGGCGCGGTCGGCGTGGCCGGCAACCTCACCACCTACTACAACGACATCCAGACCGGCGTGTTCGACGGCGTGATCGTGTTCCCGACGGCGGCGGCTCCGGCCAAGCTGCAAGAGGTGGCGCCGCACATCACCATCACCGACTTCGGTGCGCAGTATGCCGGCTCGGTCGTGGCCAACAAGCCATGGTTCGACGAGCAGCCGGAGGCCGTGCAGGCGGCGCTGCGCGAAGGCGCGAAAGCCTACACCGAAGCCTATCTGCAGGAGCAGAACAGCCGCGTGGAGGCTGCCCTTGCCGGCATGCAGGAAAACGGCGGCACGCTGACCACGCTGTCCGACGAGGAGAAGGCCCGCTGGGCAGCGGCGCTGCCGCAGATCGCCGACACCTGGGCCAAGGCAGCCGAGGCTGACAACCTGCCGGCGTCGGAAGTGCTGGACGCCTATATAGGCGCGCTCAAGGAAGCCGGCGCACCGCTGCCGCGCGACTGGTCGCAACGCTAGGTCGCACTGAGAGAAGCCTTCTCGACGAAGGCTTCTCCTTGCCTATCGCCTGCCGGGCCTGTCCCGGCAGGTCTCCGCTGATCATTTCAAACCCGTTCGACAGGTGAAGACATGCTTCCCGCAACGCTCGGCGAACTGCGAACCGGCTATCGTCCGGTCGACCTGGCCGCGAGGCTGCTCGACCGGCTGACGGTGGCGATGAGCGTCGTCGGTACGCTGGGCATCCTCGCCATCATGGTGCTGATCGCCTGCGACGTCATCGGCCGCGGCATGTTCGGCAGGCCGATCATGGGTGTGCCGGAGATCATCTCGATGTCCATCCTGGGCATCGTCTTCCTGCAGCTCGCCAACACGCTGGCGCGCGGAAAGTTGACGCGGGCCGATGCGCTCATCAACCAGCTCGCACGCCGCGCGCCGCGTGCCGGACTGTTCGTCGACGCCGTGATGCACGCCGCCGGTGCGCTGTTGACCGGCGTTCTCGTCACCGCCTTCTACCCGCTGTTCCTGCGCAGCTATGGCCGCAACGAGACCGTCGGTACCGTCGGGCAGTTCATCGCGCCGATCTGGCCGGTCCATTTCATCGTGCTGGCCGGCGCGACCGTGCTGTGCGCGGTTTTCGTGATGCGTGCGGTGGCACTCTTCATCCTGGCGTTTCAGTCTGCGGCCCAAGAAAGGAGTGAGCCATGAGCGGCGTCGAGATCGGTCTCGCCTCGCTCGCGGCGATCCTCGTCCTGATCTATTCGGGGCTGCATGTGGCGATCTCGCTCGCGCTCGTCAGCTTCGTTGGCATCTGGCTTTTGCGCGACAATGCCGACCAGGCGGCACGCATCCTGTCGCTGGCGGCGCGCGAAAGCATTTCGAGCTACCTGTTCGGCGTCGTCCCGCTGTTCGTGCTGATGGGGCTGGTGGTGAGCCGCGCCGGCATTGGCCGCGACACGTTCGATGTCGCCAACCGCCTGTTCCACAAGGTGCGCGGCGGTCTCGGCATGGCGACAGTCGGCGCCAACGCTATCTTTGCCGCCATCACCGGAATTTCCATCGCGTCGGCCGCCGTCTTCACCAAGGTCGCCGTGCCGGAGATGATACGCATCGGCTACACGGCGCGCTTCGCCACAGGCATCGTTGCCGGCAGCTCGGTGCTTGGGATGCTGATCCCGCCGAGCCTGCTGCTGATCCTCTACGGCATCATCGCCGAGCAGTCGGTCGGCGCGCTCTTCCTTGCAGGTGTGGGGCCAGGTGTCCTGCTTGCGCTGGCATATTGCGCCGGCATCTGGGCGATGGTTCGCTTCTGTAAGGGTTTCACCGGGACGCCCAACGAACTGACCGCCGAGATGCCCGAAGAGCAGTCGTCGGTTGCCTCGGACACCGTTTCCAAGCTGATGCCGATCCTCCTGCTCGTGGCGCTGGTTCTCGGCGGCATCTATGGCGGTCTGTTCACCCCGACCGAGGCCGGCGCCATCGGCGCGCTGGGGGCGATCGTGATCGCAGCCGCCAAGCGGCGCATCGGCGCGCGCACGCTGTGGGACGTCTCGCTCGAGACCGGCCACATCACCGCGTCGATCTGCTTCCTGATCATCGCGGCCACCATGTACAGCCGCATGCTGGCGCTGTCCGGCCTGCCCGCCTTCCTGACGGAATGGGTGATCGCGCTCGATATAGGCGTCTACGGCTTTATCGCGCTGTTCGTGCTGGTGCTCATCGTGCTCGGCACGATCCTCGATTCCTCCTCGATCATGCTGATCACGCTGCCGCTGGTCCTGCCGGTTGCCACTTCGATGGGGATCGACCTGATCTGGTTCGGCCTGATCACTGTGCTGGCGGTCGAGATCGGATTGCTGACGCCGCCGATGGGGCTCTCCGTCTACGTCATCAAGAGCACGCTCGACGATCCGTCGATCGGGCTCAATGACATCTTCGCCGGCGCGGCTCCGTTCGCGCTCATCATGCTGCTCGTCTTGCTTGCCGTGGTCGCCTTCCCCTGGATCGCGACGGGCATTCTCTAACCCGCAAGGACTGAAACATGGCACGCCGCATCATCGACCTGTCCGTTCCGCTGGAGGCGGGCATCGCCTCTGACCCGCCCGGCCACGAGCCGAAGATCACCTATCTTCCGCACAAGGACACGGCAGAACAGATCACCGGCTTCTTTCCCGGCCTGAAGGAGGAAGACCTGCCCGGCAGGGAGGGATGGGCGATCGAGCTGCTTCAGATCACGACGCATAACGGCACCCATCTCGACGCGCCCTACCATCACCACTCGACCATGGATGGTGGCAAGCGCGCGATCACCATCGACGAGGTGCCGCTCGACTGGTGTTTCCAGCCGGGCGTGAAGCTGGACTTCCGCCATTTCGCCGATGGCCAGATCGTCACCGCGGATGACGTGAAGCGCGAACTCGACAGGATCGAGCACACGCTGCAGCCACTGGAAATCGTCGTGGTCAACACCGCCGCCGGCACCGCCTATGGTCAGCCCGACTATACGCATCGCGGCTGCGGCATGGGCCGCGAGGCGACGCTGTATCTGCTCGAACAGGGTGTGCGGGTGACCGGCACCGACGGGTGGAGCTGGGATGCGCCGTTTTCGCATACGCGCAACCGCTTTGCCGAAAGCAAGGACGCTTCGATTATCTGGGAAGGCCATCGCGCCAGCATGGAGATCGGCTACTGCCATATCGAGAAGTTGACCAACCTGGAGCAGCTTCCGGCAACCGGTTTCCAGATTTCCTGCTTCCCCTTCAAGATCCGCGCCGCTTCGGCGGGCTTCGTTCGCGCCGTCGCCATCATCGAGGACTGACGGCCTTTCTTCCGACCTTCACGAGGACATAGACCCATGAGCAAGAATACCGGGAAAGTCATCATAAGCTGCGCGGTCACCGGCGGCATCCACACGCCGTCCATGTCGGACGCGCTGCCCTATACGCCGGACGACATCGCCCGCCAGTCGATAGAGGCAGCAGAGGCCGGCGCAGCGATCCTGCACCTTCATGCGCGCGATCCTGAGACCGGCCGGCCAACGCCGGACCCGGCCGTCTTCATGCAGTTTCTGCCGCGCATCAAGCAGGCGACCGGCGCGGTGGTGAACATCACCACGGGCGGCGGGCTCGGCATGTCGCTGGAAGAGCGGCTGGCAGCCCCCATGCAGGCCGCACCGGAGATGTGCTCGCTCAATATGGGATCGATGAACTTCGGAATCTTCCCGATGGCAGCCAAGGAGCGCGACTGGAAGTTCGACTGGGAAAAACCCTATATCCTCGGCACGGACGACTTCATCTTCCGCAACACGTTCCGCGACATCGAATACATCCTCAAGAATCTCGGCGAGAAGCACGGCACGCGCTTCGAGCATGAGTGCTACGATGTCGGCCACCTCTACAATCTCGCTCATTTCGTCGACCGCGGTCTCGTCAAGCCGCCGTTCTTCGTGCAGATGATCTTCGGCATCCTCGGCGGCATCGGTGCGGCGCCGGAAAACCTGATCTTCATGAAAGAAACGGCCGACAAGCTGTTCGGCGACGACTATCAGTGGTCGGTTCTGGCGGCGGGCCGCCACCAGATGCCGATCGCCACGCAAGCCGCTTTGATGGGCGGTAACGTGCGGGTGGGGCTGGAGGATTCGCTCTACATCGGCCGCGGCAAGCTTGCCGAATCGAACGCCGAGCAGGTGCGCAAGATCAGGCTCATCATCGAGGAGCTCGGCTTGGACATCGCAACGCCTGAAGAGGCCCGCGCCACGCTGGCTCTCAAGGGCGGCGACCGGGTTTCGTTCTAGCACCAGCACAATAGCAATGGAGCCGCCCCACAGCGGGGCGGCGGGGAGGAGCGTGATGGCGGGCAATCCGATAGACGGCTTCGAGGTCGATCCTGCAACGGTCGGCTTCATTGGGGAAGGGCTGCAGCGGCCCGAATGCATTCTGGCCGAACGTGACGGGAGCCTTTGGAGCGCCGATGCGCGCGGCGGGGTGGTGCATATCCGGCCGGACGGCTCGCAGCACCTGGTCACCCAGCAGCTCGACGAGCGCTTTTCTGCCAATGCCGACGAGGCTGAGCGCTTCACCACCGGCACGCTGCCGAATGGCCTCGCCTTCGACCGCGACGGCTCCTTCCTCGTTTCCAACTTCGGCACCGACAGGCTGGAGCGGATGACCCGCGAGGGTCAGACCGCGGTGCTGGCGGATACGCTCGACGGCAAGCCCATCGGCAAGGTCAATTTCGTCCTGCGCGACAGCAAGGGCCGGGTATGGCTGACGATCTCGACCCGCATCGTCAACTGGATGCAGGCGATCAGCCCCAACCTCGCCGACGGCTATGTCGCCGTGTTCGACGAGCAGGGCCTGCGCGTCGTCGCCGACGGCTTCCGCTTCACCAACGAGATCCGGTTCGATGCGGCGGAGGAATGGCTGTACGTCGTGGAGACGACCGGCCGGCGCATCACGCGGCTGCGCATCGACGACCGCTGCGAAGTGACTGCGCGCGAAACCTTCGGGCCGGATGACACCGGCGGTTTCATCGACGGCATCGCCTTCGACAGCCACGGCAATCTGTGGGGCACCCACGTGATGTCCGACCGCATCTTCGCGATCACGCCGGAAGGCGATTTCCGGGTGATACTCGACGACGACAACCCCGCACCGTCGAAGGTGCTCTACGATGCCTTCGCACGCGATGCCGTCACACCGGACCTGATGTTGGCCTGCGGCGGCAAGCTGGCACCCTGGTTCGCTTCCGTGACGTTCGGCGGGCCGGATCTCAGAACGGTCTATATCGGCTCGCTGCGTGGAACCCGCATACCGTTCTTCCGGTCACCGGTTGCCGGCCTGCCGATGTCGCACTGGTAGGCGGTCAGCCTGTCGGTACCGCAACGACGGCGGCGCAGTCGCCGGCCTTGACGAGACCGGGAAAGTGGCGCGCGGCGAGCAGCCCGTCCATCTTTGCGCGAATCTCCTGCGGCGCCGTGCCGGTGCGGCCGACGCCGTGGATGCGCGCGACGACCATGCCCTGCTCGACCCTGTCGCCCAGATCGATCATCGTCTCGATCATTCCGTCATCCTCGGCGAAGGAGAAACAGTCGTCCGACGGCATGTCGAGCCAGGCGGTCGGGGACTGCTCGACCGCGCCGGAGACGATGCCGGCATGGCGCAGCACGTTCATGACGCCACGCCGCGCGATCCTGACGGTGCGCGCGCGGGCGGTTCCGCCACCGCCGAGCTCGGTGGTGACGAAGGTCTTGCCCATGTCCTCGGCCGCGGTGTCGAACATGCCGACAGCGTCGATCTCCAGCATCTTCACCGACCATGGAGCCGCGAAGGCCTCCACGGCTGCAAAGGCGCGCGCTTCCTGTACCTTGTCGGGCAGGACGTGCGCTGCGCAGAACGGCACGAAGTCGAGCGTGCGGCCGCCCGAATGGAAGTCGAGAACGATGTCGGCGCGCGGCAGCAAATGGCGCTGCACGTAGTCCGCGATCTTCTCGGTCACCGTGCCGTCAGGCCTGCCCGGGAAGCTGCGGTTCATGTTGCCCTTGTCGATGGGCGAGGTGCGGGTGCCGGCCTTGAAGGCCGGGTAGTTGAGGGCGGGCAGGATGATGACCGTGCCCGACACGTCCTGCGGATCCAGCGTGCGAGCCAGATCGTAAAGCGCCAGCGGTCCCTCATACTCGTCGCCGTGGTTGCCGCCCGTCAGCAACGCCGTGGGTCCGCGGCCGTTGCTGATCACCGCGATTGGCACCATCACGGAACCCCACGCCGAGTCGTCCCGGCTGAAGGGCAGTCGCAGGAAACCATGCTGTGCGCCGGATCCGTCGAGGTCGATCGTCGGCACGATGGGAGAGGGACGAAGGTTCTGGTCGAGCATTGCGCTCAGTCCTTGACGAAAAGCTGCCTCGGCACATTGGCCAGGCAGTCCACACCGGTTTCGGTAATCAGGATGGATTCGGTGATCTCGAGGCCCATGTCCTCGAGCCAGAGGCCGGTCATGAAATGGAACGTCATGCCGGGTTCGAGCACCGTCCGGTCTCCCGGGCGCAGGCTCATCGTGCGCTCGCCCCAGTCCGGCGGATAGCTGATCCCGATCGGATAGCCCGTGCGGTTGTCCTTGACGATGCCGTATTTCTTGAGAACCGCGAAGAAGGCGTTTGCGATGTCCTCGCATGTGTTGCCGGGCCGCGCTGCCTCGAGGCCGGCTTCCATGCCTTCCAGCGTCGCCTTCTCCGCATCAAGGAAGGCTTCGGTCGGCTTGCCGAGGAACACAGTGCGCGACAGCGGGCAGTGATAGCGATGGTAGCAACCGGCGATCTCGAAGAAGGTGCCTTCATTGGCCTTCATCGGCCGGTCGTCCCAGGTCAGGTGAGGTGCCGAAGCGTCCGCGCCCGACGGCAGCAGGGGCACGATGGCGGGATAATCACCGCCGAAATCGTCGACACCACGAATGCCGGCATCGTAGATTTCCGCGACGAGATCGCATTTGCGCATGCCGACTTCCGCCTTGTCGAGAATGCGGGCATGCATCGCCTCGACGATGCGCGCCGCCTTGCGCATATAGTCGATCTCGGTCGGGCTCTTGACCGCGCGCTGCCAGTTGACGAGCGCTGTGACATCCACGAAGCGTGCGTTGGGCAGCCCTTTCTGGAGTGCTGCGAAGGCTGCGGCCGAGAACCAGTAATTGTCCATCTCGATGCCAATCGCCAGACCGTCGAGACGACGGTCGCGCAGCACCTGCGTGAGGAAATCCATCGGGTGGCGCTCGGTGGACTGCACGTAGTGGTCGGCATAGCCGATGATGTTCTCGTGGCCGAGATAGGCCGTGCGCTTGGCGCCGTTGGCATCCTGGCCGCGTCCGTACCAGATCGGCTCGCCCTGCGGCGGCACGATCACGGCCTGGTGCACGTAGAACGACCAGCCGTCATAGCCGGTCAGCCAGGCCATGTTCGACGGGTCGCTGACGATGAGAACGTCGACGCCACGCCGTTCCATCGCGCGGCGCGTCTTGGCCAGACGCTGGGCATATTCCTCACGCGTGAACTTGAGATTGGGCGAACTCATGAAGTGGGGATTCCTCGCTTGGTCAGCTTTCGAAAATCGTTCCTGCCTGGGCCGCCGCCGCGCGCTGCCGGGCAAGTGTGGCGATGGCGGTGTCCTGCGCACCGGTGCCTGTCAGGTCGCAGAGGGTGATCGCCGCAGGCGACCTGCGTCCTCGCATCTTGCCTGCCACGATCGCCCCCAGTTCCGGGAAACCGGCATCGGCGGCAACCGCCCCCGCCTCGATGGCGTGGTGCAGTTCGCCCAACCGTCTGGTCTGTTTCAGGCTGTCCGCGACATAGGGTTCGGCGCGCTTGACCACGGCCGGGTCGATCTCGTTCTTGTGCTCCGCATCAGAACCCATGGCCGTGACATGCTGGCCGGGAGACAGCCAGTCGGCATTGATGAGCGGCTGCTCGGAGGGCGTGGTCGTTACCAACACATCTGCACCCGATGCCGCCTTCTTCGGGTCGGCTTCCGCGCGAACAAGGATACCCAGTTCCTCGCGCAGCCTTGCTGCCAGCGCCTCGGCCCTGGTCGCGTCTCGCGCCCAGATGCGCGCCTCGGCGATCGGCCGCACCAGCATCAACGCCTTGAGCTGCAGGCGCGCCTGCACGCCGGCCCCGAAGATCGCCGCGACGGTCGAATCCGCCCGCGACAGGTGCTTCGCAGCGACCGCACCGGCCGCCGCCGTGCGGATGTCGGTCAGGTAGCCGTTGTCGAGCAGCAGCGCTTCGGTCAGTCCGGTCTTTGCCGAGAGCAGGACCATCATGCCGTTGACGCTCGGAAGACCGAGCTTCGGATTGTCGAAGAAGCCGGGGCTGATCTTGATGGCGAAGCCGTCCACGCCGGGAACATAGGCAGTCTTCACATCGACCTCGCCGCGATGCTCGGGAATGTCGAGCCGCAGGATCGGCGGCATGGCGACCTGCAAGGTGGCCAGCGCGCGAAAGGCGTTCTCGACGCAGTCGACCGCTTCAAGGTCGAGCGGGACGAGGTTCCGCAATTCGGCTTCGGTGAGGATGGTCATGCGTGTCATGCTGCGGGCTCCCCGGCAAAGGGGTTGTCGCCGCAGACGATGCGGCGGTGAAGTTCCATGTCGATGTTGCGGCCGGACAGGATGAGAACCGTCGGGCCGGCCGGCTTCACCCTTGCCGACAAAAGCGCGGCTATGCCGACGGCACCCGCCCCCTCGACGATCTCGCGCTCCGCCTCATAGGCATGCGCGATGCCGGCGGCGATCTCTTCTTCCGACAGCAGCACCACATCGTCGAGGAGTTCGCGGCACATGGCGAAGGTCAGCCGGTTGTCGAGGCCGATGCCGCCGCCAAGCGAGTCGGCCAGCGAGGCGACTTCCTCAACCTGGACCGGCGCGCCCGCGTCGAGGCTCGCTTTCATGGCCGCGCCCCGTGTCATCGAAACGCCGATCACCCGTGTCGATGGCGACTTGCCCTTGACGGCGGCCGCGATGCCTGCTGCAAGCCCGCCGCCCGAAAGCGGCACCAGCACCGTCTCGACCTCCGGAAGCGCGTCGACGATTTCAAGGCCGAGCGTTCCCTGACCCGCGATGACGCCGGGATGATCGAAGGGCGGCACCATCGTCATGCCTTCATCGGCAACGAGGCGCTCCACCTCGACCTGGGCATCGTCCTGGCTGTTGCCGACGATGCGGATCTCCGCACCCAGCCTGCGGATCTCGGAGACCTTGTTGTCGGGCACGAGGCGCGACATGCAGATCGTGGCGCGGATGCCTTCGGCCTTCGCTGCATGGGCGAGCGCGCGGCCGTGGTTGCCGGTGGAGGCTGCGACGACACCGAGTTTGCGCTCTTCTGCGCCGAGCAGCGTTATCGCATTGGTCGCGCCGCGCAGCTTGAAGCTGCCGGTCGTCTGCCGGTGCTCCAGCTTCAGATGGACAGGAACGCCAAGGGTCTCCGACAGTGTCGATGACGTCACGAGCGCGGTTTGCTCGATCCTGCCGGCGATGCGTTCGCGGGCGGCGAGAATGTCGGAGAGGCTGATTGCGGCCGGGGTCATGGCGCGGCTCAGCGGGTAGGCAAAGGCAGCGTCATAAGACGCCCGTATTCGGGTTTGGCGGTTTCGTCACCGCAGAGGCGCAGGCATGTCCATGCCGTCGCCTGATTGCTGGTGACGACCGGCCTGCCGATCGCATCCTCGATGCGGGCAGCGACAGAGGCCGAACGCAACGCCGTGCAGGAGATGAACAGCGCCTCGGCGTCGGGCGCAGTGGCCTGCCTTGCCGCCTCCACGATCGAATCCAATGCGATCCGCGCCATCTTGCGATCGTCCTCGTAGCCGAGGCAGGTGAAGCTGGCAATGTCGAAGCCGTGCGCGGCAAAATAGTCCGCCATCGGCCTGCTGGTCTCGACGGTGTAGGGCGTAAGCACGCTGATGCGGCGCGCGCCGAGCGCTGCCAGACCGGCTACCGCTGCAGTTGTGGGCGTGACCACTTTCGTGCCGGGCTTTCCGGCTGCGATGGCGTGCTCGATCTCGGCATCGCCGATGACGACCGAGGCCGAGGTGCAGGAATAGCAGATCGCATCGAGCGGTTCGTCCGGCAGGATCAGGGCAGCCGCTTCGCTCAGCGCCGGCTGCATCGCGCGCAGGTTCTGTGGCGTCGTCGGATTGGCATAGGCGATGCGCGCGACATAAGTGCCGATGCGAGGGCCGGCGACCATGCGCGCGAAGTCCGGCTCGGTCGTATGGTCGGTGGCGAGAATGATCAGCCCGACCCGCCTTTCCATCGGCTCGGGGTCGATCGAAACCAGTCCGTCGGCAAGACGGATCGGTGCTGCCTTTTCGACGATCGAAGACTGCGAACGCATTGGTGGCTCACTTCACGGTAAGGCAGGGGCAGGAGGCAAGGCTCGTCACCTTGTGCGATACGCTGCCCAGCAGGAAACCTTCTACATCTCCCAACCCGCGGCTGCCGAGCACGATCAGGTCGAAATTCTCGTCGCGAGCGACGTTCACTATGGTGCGCGCAGGCGGGCCGCGCTTGACCATGGTGCGCACCTTGCTTGCGCCCAGCCGCCCCAGTTCTTCGGCGGCGACGCGCACCACCTCGCGTGCATGCTCGGAGAGCGCCTTGTCTGGCGGGGATGGATCGGTAGCCCTCACCATAGACAGCGAACTTTCCAGCGGGCTGTGGTGTCGATAGACGCAGATCACGGCCATCTCGGCGTCGTAGCGGCCCGCGACATCGGCCGCCACTGCGAGCGCGCGCATGGCCGGCTCGGAGCCGTCGACCGGGAGCAGGATTTTGTTGAACATGGCCGTTTCCCCCTTCCTTTTACCTACTAGCGGAACGCCAGGTCGCGCAGGAACAGCGCGATCTGCGGGAAGAAGATAAGCGCCACCGACACGCCCAGCAGCATGATGATGAAGGGCGGAGTGCCGCGAACGACTTCGAAGTAGGGGCGCTTGAAGACCGCAATCGCGGTGAAGATATCGCACCCGAAGGGCGGGGTCGCCGAACCGATCGCAACCTGCAGCGTGATGATCGTACCGACCAGCACGGGATCGAGACCGACCGAATCCACCACCGGTGCGAAGATCGGCACAAGGACGAGGATGACCACGATCGGGTCGACGAACATGCAGCCGATGAAGAATGCAATCGAGATGACGAACAGGACGCCGATCTGGCCCATGTCGGCGATGCCGACGGATTCGAGGATCTGCTGGGGAATCTGTGCGAACGAAATGACCCAGGAGAAGGCAGCTCCCGCACCAACGAGGATGAAGACGACCGCCGTGATCAGGCCCGTCGACTTCGCCGTCGCATAGACCTCCTTGAGGCCCATCGTCCGGAAGATGACCAGTTCGAGGATCAGCGCGTACAGGACACAGGCCGCCGCTGCCTCGGTGGGGCTGAACACGCCGCCATAGATGCCGCCGACGATGATCGCGGGGAAGCCGAGCGGCCACAGCGCCTGCTGGACGGCCGTCGCGCGTTCGCCCCAGCTTGCCTTCGGCTCGGTCGGCACATTGTGGCGCGTCGCGTAGATGACCGCGTAGATCGAGAAGATCGCCAGGATCAGAAGGCCGGGGCCTATGCCAGCGATAAATAGCTCGGCGATGGAGGTGCCCGACACCACGCCGTAGATGATCATGCCGATCGATGGCGGGATCAGGAAGGCGATGTCGGACGAATTGACGATCAGCGCCAGAACGAAGCTGTCCTTGTAGCCGGCCTTCAGCATGCGCGGGCGCAGCGGGGTGCCGACGGCGACGACGGTTGCCTGAGTAGAGCCGGAAACGGCGCCGAACATGGTGCACGCGGCGGCGGTGGAGACGGCGAGGCCGCCGCGGATGTGGCGCACGAACGCCATCACCATGTCGATCAGTCGCCCGGCGGACGTGCCGCGTGTCATGATGTCGGCGGCGAATATGAACATCGGCACCGCGATCAGCGAGGCGGGCCTGATGCCCGCCAGCATCTGCTGGACCATGGTCTCCAGTTGCCCGAAGCCGCCGAACAACACGAAGAAGCCAGCGAAGGCGGCAGCGATCAGCGGGATCATCATCGGAAAACCGATGAGGAGCAGCACGATCATGATGAGGAAGATGGTGAGCGCCATGTCGGGATCCTCAGACCTGATTGTCTTCCTCGTAGCCCTCGAGCACGAGAGTCGAGAGCCATATGTCCTTCTCGGTCAGGTTCTTCACCGCAGTGAGCGCGTATTGCGCTCCGGTCATGAAAAAGCCGACAGGCACCCAGACGTACATCCACCACACAGGTATCTGCAGCGCAGGCAAAAGCCTGCCGCGTCCGGCCAGCGTGATGACGTAGCCGGTGGCATACCAGCACAGGCCGAACATGAAGATCGCAGTGACCACGGCGATCAGGACCATCGCGGCCCGGCGCGCGGGCGCCGGCAGCGTGTCGAAGATCGCCGACATACGGATATGGCGCCCGTGCCGCGCGGCATAGCTGATGCCTGCGAA
Organism: Neoaquamicrobium sediminum; assembly: GCF_040970315.1. NCBI lineage: Bacteria > Pseudomonadati > Pseudomonadota > Alphaproteobacteria > Hyphomicrobiales > Phyllobacteriaceae > Neoaquamicrobium > Neoaquamicrobium sediminum. The sequence continues at coordinate 23,189 of NZ_JAZHFV010000005.1, forward strand.
CGTGATCAGCACGATGAGGATCGAGTTCAGTTCCTCGGAAAAATAGATGCTGCTCTGCAGGACGAAGCGGCCGATTACATTGGCGACGGTGTTCGCAGCCATGAGCAGCACGCCGGCCGCAAGCATTACGGCTTCGATGCGCGCGATCGCGGTATCGACCACGCCGAGGAGGCCCGGCAGGTTGGATTCAGTCTGCGTGCCGGTGACTGTCTGGTCGCTCACGGCGATTCTCCACGGCGAGAGTGGACGGAATGCGGCGCGCCCGGAGCGCCAAGGCCCCGGACGCGCAACGAGCCTCTAGTCAACCGCTGCGAGATCGGCCTTCATCTGGTCAAGGATCGCCTTGCCGCCGTCGCCGGTCATACCGATGAATTCCTTCTCGACTTCCGCCGCGGCTTCCATGAAGGGCTTGCGCTCTTCCTCCGAGAGGATGTTGATCTGCATGTCGGGCTTGGCTTCCTTGATCTTCTCAAGCGACTCCGCCTGGAGGCCCTTCTGGTAATCCAGGATGTAGTCGAATGCCGACTGGGTCGCGGCCTGAACCAGTTCCTGGTCTTCCGCGCCCAGGCCGTCGAAGAAGTCCTTGTTGGCCATCATCGCCGTCGTGAAGTTGTTGTGGCCGAGACAGGTGATGACGTTCGTCACCTCGTACATCTTGGTCGATTCCAGGAAGAAGCCGGGGTTTTCCTGGCCCTGGATGATGCCGGTCTGCAGCGCGCCGTAGACCTCGCCCCACGGCAGCGGCGTTGGCGTTGCGCCCCAGGCAGCATAGGCTTCGACCAGAAGCGGGTTGGTCATGACACGGAACTTGACCTCGTTGAGATCGGCCGGCGACTTCACCGGCTCCTGCGTGGTCAGGCAGACCTCGCCTTCCGGGAACATGGTCAGCAGCTCGAGACCCTGCTGGGCGTAGAGCTCAGGGAACATCTCGTTGATCGCCTTGGACGTGCGGAAGAACTCGAACAGCTTCGTCTCGTCCTGTGGCAGCAGGTAGGGCACGAAGAAGACCTGCGCCTCGGGGATCAGGGCGCCGGTGAAGCCCGGCGACTGATCGACGAACTGCAGGATGCCGGCCTGTGCCTGTTCCATGATGTCGGCCGACTCGCCCAGCGTGCCGAACGGGAACAGCGTCACGGTGTGATCCGAATTCTCCTCGATATATTCCTTGAACTTGGTCGCGTAGACGCCCTGGACCTCGTTCAACGCTTCCTCGAACGCGTAGCGCCACTCGTCCGCATGTGCGGAAAGCGGCAGTACCGCGAGCGCGACGCCGGCAAGCAGGCCGCGTGAAATGGTCTTCGAAAGATTGCGCATGAAGGTTCCCCTTGTTTTGGCCGAGTCTGATGCCGTTCGGCTTGGAACGCCCGCTCGGCGAGCCGATCGAGACATGGCCTTACTTCAGGGAAGATTGTAAATCATGTCAATCAGAAAATAATATCATGACAATTATTGCTAAGTCGCACAATTGGCGGGCAACAGCGCCTATATCGCGAGCAGAAGATGCTCGGGATCGGCGAGCAGAAGTTTCGCGACAACGCCTAGACCGGTCCGCAACTCTGCCTCGTCGGTCGAGCCGAGCGAGATTCGCACGGCCGGCGCCCAAGGAGCCTCCGAAGTGCGGAAGGACAGGCCCGGTGCTATCGCAACGTTTTGAAGCCGCGCCTGGGAAACGAAGCTTTCCTCGCTGCGACCGGGCGGCAGTGGGAGCCAGATGTGCAGGCTTTCAGCATGTGAATGGAACCGTGCATCCGCCAGCACCTCGGCGGCGATGGAGTGGCGCTTGCGGATTGCCGCGCGCTGCCACTCGACAAGCTGCATCGCCGTGCCGTCCTGAACCCATTTAGTGGCGATCTCGGCAACGACCGGCGTCGCCATCCAGTTGGAGACGAGGTGGCGGTTGGCAACAGCGGCGACGAAGCGGTCGGGCGCCGCCAGATAACCGATCCTGAGACCCGGAACGGTGATCTTGGTGAAGCTTGTGACGTAGAGCGCGCGCTCCGGCGCGAGTGCTGCGAGCGGCAGCGGGCGGTCTTCGATCAGCGGACCTAGCACATCGTTCTCGATGATGGTGATGTCGTGCCGTCGCGCCACCTCGACGATCGCGGCGCGGCGCGCCTTGCTCATCAGCGTTGCGGTCGGGTTGATGACCGAGGGCTGAACGAAGACGGCGCGGATGTCGGTGTGCCTGCAAAGCTCGTCGAGCGCATCCGGTATCAGCCCGTCTTCGTCGATCGGGAGGCCTTCCAGGTTGAAGCCAAGATACGTCGCGAGCGGCACCAGCGTATGGTGGCCGATTGCCTCGGCTGCGACGGTGGAGCCGGGCGGAGCAGCGGCCATCAGCGCCACTGTCATGCCGGCGGTCGCGCCGTTCGTCACGCTGACGTTGAGTTGCGAGGTTTCCAGACCGCAATGGCCCAGCCACTCGACCGCAGCGGCGCGATGGCGAGGAAACACGACATTCGGGCGGAAAGACAATGCCGCGCTGGCCGGCAGGTTCTCGGCGAGCCAACCGAGCGCCTGCTTCATCTTGTCGTGATGCATTGTCTCGCAGACGGGTTTCAGGATCGAGAGATCGATCACTTCTCCCAGCCGCTCGGGCAGATAGGGCGGGACGGGCTCGGGCTTGCGCGTCTGCACGAAAGTACCGCGGCCGATTTCGCCTGCCACCAGGCCGCGGCGGATCAGCTCCTCATACGCGCGGCTGACGGTCTGCACAGAGAGGTGCAATTCGTCCGCGAGCCGCCTGTGCGTGGGCAGGCGCGTGCCGTTTTCCAGCCGCCCGTCATGGATCGCCCGCGCGAACTGGTCTGCAAGCGACAGATAGGCAGGGCGTCGTATGAGGGCAGGATCGGGGCGCCAGATTGTCATGACTTCATTAGAGAACACAATCAGTGCAATTGACAATCGAAATCGCGCGCCATCATGGTGTCGCCGCAACAGGCTCGCACCCCATGACCACATCCAAACTCGACGCAATCGACCTCAAGATCCTCGACGCGATCCAGCGCGACGGGCGGATCACGAAGCTGGCGCTTGCGGAAAAGGTGGGGCTTTCGCCGACGCCGTGCTGGATGCGGCTGCGGCGGCTTGAGAAGGCCGGCATCATCTCGGGCTATCACGCCAAGGTGGATCTGCGGTTGGTCGCACCGGTGGCGACGGTGCTCGTCGAAGTGACGCTCGCGAGCCACCGGCAGGCTGACTTCGACCGGTTCGAACGCGCGGTGCGTGGCAGCCCGGAAGTCATCGCCTGCTGGTCGGTCGGCGGCGGCATCGATTACATGCTCAAGGTCGCCGCGCGCGACATCGACGCTTATCAGCGCTTCATCGATGCCATGCTGGAGCGCGAGATCGGCATCGACCGCTATTTCACCTACATCGTGACCCGCACGGTGAAAGAGGAGATCGCGCTGCCGGTGGCCACGTTGCTGCCGCCCGAGGCATGACAGGGTAGAGAGAATCTCTCCTTCTGGTCGTTCCACACAGACGATCTGTCTGCGCGGCGGCACAGGAACAGTCTCACTCTCTTCCTCTTCGTGGCTACCGTTGCCGTCGAACCCTATCGAGAGGCTCGACCATGTCCGCCCGTTTTGCTCCCACATTGCGTCACGACGCACTCGACAGTCTGGCCGACCGTCGGCTTCACCGGGAACTCGCTTATGTTGATGGCCACTGGACGGCGGGGGATGCCGGCGAGACGTTCGAGGTCACGGACCCCGCCACTGGTGAAAGCCTGGCATGGGTTGCATCGCTTGGCGAAGCGGAAACCGGCCGCGCGATCGACGCGGCATCTGCGGCGTTGTCCGTCTGGCAGGCGAAGCTGCCGCAGGAGCGGGCAGCAGTGCTGCGAACGTGGTTCGACCTGATCAAAGCGGCACGGGATGACCTTGCCCTGCTGATGACGCTCGAACAGGGCAAGCCCCTGCAGGAATCTCTTGGCGAGATCGACTACGCCGCCTCCTTCGTCGAGTGGTACGGGGAGGAGGCCCGGCGCGTGAACGCCGAGAGCGTGACCAGCCACCTGCCCGGCGCGGAGATGATGGTGCGACGCGAGCCGCTGGGCGTCGTTGGACTGGTGACACCCTGGAACTTCCCGTCGGCAATGCTGACGCGGAAGGCCGCCGCTGCTCTGGCCGCCGGTTGCACGGTCGTCGCGCACCCGTCTTCCGAGACACCGCTTTCGGCGCTCGCGCTGGCGGAGCTGGGCGAACGCGCAGGCCTGCCCGCCGGCGTATTCAACATCGTTACCGGCGATGCTGCGACGATCGTTGGCGCACTATGCGCCGATATGCGCGTCCGGGCGCTGAGCTTTACCGGATCGACGGAGATCGGACGGCTGATCGCGAGCCAATGCGCGCCGACGATGAAACGGCTCGTGCTGGAGCTCGGTGGCCATGCGCCGCTGGTGATCTTCGACGATGCCGACATCGACAAGGCGGTGCGGATCGCAGTGGATGCGAAGTTCGCGACCTCGGGTCAGGACTGCCTTGCCGCCAACCGCATCTATGTGCAGCGCTCGATATACGGGCGTTTCTGCGAGGCGTATGCAGCGCGGATCGACGCGCTCAAGGTTGGGCACGGTCTCGAGCAGGGCGTCGAGATCGGCCCGCTGATGCATGAGCGCGCGGTGCGCAAGGTCGAGGAACAGGTGGCGGACGCGCTGGAAAACGGCGCGCGACTGCTTTCAGGCGGCGAGCGCGATCAAGCCGGGTCGCTTTTCTATCGTCCGACGCTGCTGGTCGACGTTCCCGATAGCGCCGCGATCATGCGCGAGGAGACCTTCGGCCCCGTTGCGGCGGTGACGCCGTTTGACACCGAAGCCGAGGTTGTGGCCCGCGCCAACGCGACCGAATACGGGCTCGTGGCCTATGTCGTGACCGAGAACGGCGCGCGCCAGCTTCGCATGGGCAGGGCGCTCGACTATGGAATGGTCGCGATCAACCGGGTCAAGATCACCGGAGCGCCGGTGCCGTTCGGTGGCGTCAAGCAGTCCGGCCTCGGCCGCGAAGGCTCCCGCCACGGGCTCGAAGCCTTTACCGAACTCAAATATCTCTGCCTCGACGCAGCCTGAAGAAGAAGGAAGAAAGACAATGCTCAACCGCTCCAACGAACTCGCAGCCTGGGACCGCGACCATTTCTTCCATCCCTCCACCCATATGGGCATGCATGCGCGGGGAGAAGCTCCCAACCGCGTGATCGCCGGCGGCGAGGGCGTCTACATCACCGATGCGAACGGCAAGACGAGCCTCGACGCCTTTGCCGGCCTCTACTGTGTCAATGTCGGCTACGGTCGCCAGAAGATTGCCGATGCGATCGCGGAGCAGGCGAAGGAACTCGCATACTATCACGCCTATGTCGGTCATGGCACGGAAGCGTCGATCCGGCTCGCCAAGATGATCATCGACCGGGCGCCGGAAGGCATGAGCCGCGTCTATTTCGGCCTTTCCGGGTCCGACGCCAACGAGACCAACATCAAGCTAATCTGGTACTACAACAACGTGCTGGGGCGGCCTGAGAAGAAGAAGATCATCTCGCGCTGGCGCGGTTATCACGGTTCCGGCGTCATGACCGGCTCGCTGACCGGGCTCGAACTCTTCCACAATGCTTTCGACCTGCCGCGCGCGCCGATCCTGCACACCGAGGCGCCGTATTATTTCCGGCGCGAGGACCGCTCGATGTCGGAGGAGCAGTTTTCACAGCATTGCGCAGACAAGCTCGAGGAAATGATCCTCGCCGAGGGCCCGGACACGGTTGCTGCCTTCATTGGCGAGCCGATCCTCGGTACGGGCGGCATCGTGCCGCCGCCGGCCGGCTACTGGGAGAAGATCCAGGCAGTGCTGAAGAAGTACGATGTGCTGCTGGTCGCCGACGAGGTCGTCACCGGCTTTGGCCGGCTGGGCACCACGTTCGGTTCCGACCATTACGGGATGAAGCCCGACCTCATCACCATCGCCAAGGGCCTCACCTCGGCCTATGCGCCGCTCTCCGGTGTGATTGTCGGTGATCGTGTCTGGAAGGTGCTGGTCGACGGATCGGACAAGCTGGGTTCGCTCGGCCATGGCTGGACCTACTCGGCGCATCCGATCTGCGCGGCGGCGGGCGTCGCCAATCTGGAACTGATCGATGAACTCGATCTCGTCACCAATGCCGGAGAGACGGGGGCCTATTTCCGGGCCGCGCTTGCGGATGCGGTCGGCGGGCACGCGAATGTCGGCGAGGTGCGCGGCGACGGGCTGATGGCGGCGATAGAGTTCGTCGAGGATCGCGACGATCGCAAGTTCTTCGATGCGTCGCGGAAAATCGGGCCGCAGGTTGCAGCCGCGCTGCTCGATCGCGGCGTCATCGGCCGGGCCATGCCGCAGGGCGACATACTGGGCTTCGCGCCGCCGCTCTGCCTGACGCGCGAGGAAGCCGACATCGTGGTTGCCAAGACTGCCGAGGCGGTCAAGAGCGTGTTCGACCAGGGCTGAACCCAGGTTCAATCACCAGATAATAAAAATGGCGGGCCGAGGCCCGCCATTTGCTTATGCAGCAGTGAAAACCGCGATCAGGAAGCGGCTTCTTCCGAAGCTGCTTCCTCGGCCGGAGCGGCGGCGGCTTCGGCAGCAGCAGCGGCCTCTTCCGCGGCCTTTGCGGCGGCGGCTTCCTCTGCCTGCTTGGCGGCTGCGACGCGCTCCTGCGCCTTCTTGCCGGGCTGCGCCTTGCTCGGGTTGTTGCGTGCGTCGCGCTTGGCGAGGCCGGCTTCGTCAAGGAAGCGGGCGACGCGGTCGGTCGGCAGCGCGCCATTGGCGAGCCAATGCTTGATGCGTTCCTCGTCGAGCTTCACGCGCTCGCCGTCCTTGGGCAGCATCGGGTTCCAGGAACCGATCTGCTCGATGAAACGGCCGTCGCGGGGCGAACGGACGTCGGCAACGACGACGTGGTAGTAGGGACGCTTCTTGGAGCCCGCGCGGGCAAGACGGATTTTCAGTGCCATGTCATTTCTCCTAAAGTTTTGGCCTGTGGCGTTCCGTTGATTTCAGGTTTCGGCATCCGCACCGGAGGCGATCGCCTCGTGGTGGCGGATGACCTCGCGGATGACGAAGTTCAGGAACTTCTCTGCGAAATCGGGGTCGAGGTTTGCATCGTGAGCAAGCTGACGAAGGCGCGCGATCTGCTGGCTCTCGCGCGCAGGGTCGGCCGGCGGCAGGTCGTGCTTCGCCTTGAGAACGCCGACCGCCTTGGTGCAGCGGAAGCGCTCGGCAAGCATGTGGATCAGCGCCGCATCGATGTTGTCGATCGAGGCGCGGTATTCGGCAAGCTGCGCGCGGGCGGCGTCCATGGGTGTCGCGTCGTTCATCCTCGCCTCACTTCTTCTTGCCGCCGGGCAGCCCCGGAAGCTTCATGCCGCCTGGAAGGCCCGGCAGTCCTCCACCCGGAAGGCCGGGCAGACCGCCCGGCAGACCTTTCGGCATGCCGCCACCAAGACCGGCGGCTTCCGCCTGCTTCTGCAGGGCTTCGAGCTGCTTGGGATCCATCTTCGACAGGTCGGGCATGCCGCCGCCCGGCATCATGCCGCCGAGGCCCATCTTGTTGGCCATGCCGCCCATCAAGCCGCGCATCATCCCGCCGCCCTTACCCTTGCCGCCCATGGCCTTCATCATGTCGGCCATCTGGCGGTGCATTTTCAGAAGCTTGTTGATCTGCGCCGCGTCGGTGCCCGAGCCGGCCGCGATGCGCTTCTTGCGCGAATGTTTGAGCAGGTCGGGATTGGCGCGCTCGGCTTTCGTCATCGACTGGATGATGGCGATCTGGCGGCCGAACATCTTGTCGTCGAGGCTCGCGGCGGCAATCTGGTCCTTCATTTTGCCCATGCCGGGCATCATGCCCATGATGCCGCCCATGCCGCCCATCTTCTGCATCTGGCGAAGCTGGTCTGCGAGGTCGTTCAGGTCGAACTTGCCCGACTGCATCTTCTTCGCCATCGCCGCGGCCTTTTCCGCGTCGATGGTTTCGGCTGCCCTCTCCACGAGCGAGACGATGTCGCCCATGCCGAGGATGCGGTCGGCTATGCGCTTGGGGTGGAACTCCTCCAGCGCATCCATCTTTTCGCCGGTGCCGATGAGCTTGACCGGCTTGCCGGTCACCGCGCGTATCGACAGTGCTGCGCCGCCGCGACCATCGCCGTCCATGCGGGTCAGGACGAGGCCGGTAAGGCCGACGCGCTCATCGAAGTTGCGGGCGAGGTTGACGGCGTCCTGACCGGTCAGCGAGTCGGCGACGAGCAGGATTTCGTGCGGGTTCGAGACCTTGCGGATATCCGCCATCTCGACCATCAGCGGCTCGTCGATATGCGTGCGGCCGGCGGTGTCGAGGATGACCACGTCGTGGCCGCCGAGCTTGCCCGCCTGCACGGCGCGGCGCGCGATGTCGACGGGGGTCTGGCCGGCGATGATGGGCAGCGTCGCGACGCCCGTCTGCTCTCCGATCTGGCGAAGCTGTTCCTGCGCGGCGGGGCGGCGCGTGTCGAGCGACGCCATCAGGACCTTCTTGCCCTGGCGCTCGGTCAGCCGCTTGGCGATCTTGCCGGTGGTGGTGGTCTTGCCCGAGCCCTGCAGGCCGACCATCATGATGACGACCGGGGCGGGCGCGTTGAGGTCGATGGTCGCGCCTTCGGCGCCGAGCATCTCGACGAGTTCGTCGTGGACGATCTTGACGACCATCTGGCCGGGCTTGATCGACTTCAGCACCTCGGCGCCGACGGCCTTCTCGCGCACCTTGTCGACGAAGGAGCGGACGACCTCGAGCGCGACGTCGGCCTCGATCAGCGCACGACGCACCTCGCGCAGCGCTGCCGAGACATCGGCCTCCGACAGCGCGCCGCGGCCGGTGAGGCCGTTCAATATCGAACCGAGTCTTTCCTGTAGGCTCTCAAACATCCGCTTTTCCCGTTCCCTGACTTTTTCGTTCGCCAGAGAGGTAGTGCCTGTGCTTCGACATGCCAAACGCCAAAACCGAAAAGCACCCGGGGGCGCATCGCGCTGCCGGGTGTTGACCTCCGGGATCAGCCTGCTTTGAGCAGGTTTCGCCCCGGTCGGCGGCTCGGAGTTGTCACTCGTCGCTGATTTCAGCGCGCTCTAGACAGGAAAAGTGCTTCGGAGTCAAGGAGAATGCCTTGAAACGGGAAGGGCCGCCTGCTTTCGCAAAGCGGGCGGCCCAATATCCCATTGGTGGTTCGTGCAATTAGCGCACGATGTAGACGACGCGGTTCGTACCGGGTTCGACGAGGACCGGCTGTCCGTTCACATAGACATAGCGATACTCGTAGTCCGGAATTTCACGAACCTCGACGGTCTCGGGCAGTGTAGCACCTACCACGACCTCGCCTTCCAGATAGACCGGCTCCACGGGATTCTCCTCGACGTAGGTGCGGACCTGCGGAGCGGGGTCGATGATGCTGCCCGTTACGCCGCCGCCAGCCGCGCCGGCTATACCGCCAACCGCCGCGCCGACCGGGCCGCCGATGATCGCACCGGCGATCGCGCCGGTCACACCACCGGTTACGCCACCCACGGTACCGCCATCGGCAGGCGCAGGTTCAGCGGGGCGCTCATAGACTGCAACCGGAACCTGCATTTCGGCCGGGCGCTCGGTGACGATGACTTCCACGCCGGAATTGTCGGCGATCAGATAGTCGGAGTAAGCCCAGCCGGAGAGGTCTCCGTAGCTCACTTCACACCATTTGCTGCCCTCGATGCAGCCATTGAGCGTTGCCTGGTCATCGACTGCAATAGCGCCCACCACCGGATACTGGGGGCCGGGGCCGGAGCGGACGTTGAGGTCGGTGGTCGCAACGACGGATGTCTGAGCCGCAGCCAGGGAAGCGGAGGCCAGAAGCGCGCCGGCTGCTACCGACAGAAAAAGACGAGATTTCATAGCGATGTTCCTTTTTGAGGTTTTCCCCTTCGGCGGCAACAACGAGCCAGGAACTGCAACGTTCCAAAATCGTGACCGCACCGGGATCACGATTCCCTACGGCGCTTTGCCGGATATGAAGTCAGGAAAGGTGGGCGATGACCTTGTCGGCCACATCTTCGCCTGAAAGACGGGCGCCGCCGCATGTCTGGATGAGCGGCCCCGCCAGATGTTCGCCGGCGAACCAGATGCGTTCGCCGACAGGTGCGGACAGGGTCGCGCGCGCGGCGGACTTGCCGGGCCGGGCCGCTGCATATGCGCCGCGTACATAGCGCTCGCCGCTCCAGCGCGTCATCGTCGTGCGCCCGACATATTTGCGCGCATCGTTGCCGAAGATCGCGCAGAGCCGGTGCACGACGTAGTCAACGCCCGCATCCTCGCCCGCCGCTTCCATTTCCCAGGCAAAATCGCCGCCGACGAAACCAACCATGAGGTCGATGTCGAACGGAAAGCACAGAAAGAAGAGGTCGTGGCGGGCATGACCTTCGATCAGAAGGTCATCGAACGGGCTCAATCCGAAGCGGCCGCCGCTGATCTCGACAGGGATCTTGGTCAGCATGCCCATCGGCAGGTCGAAGATCGCTTCGCGGTGACCGGGCGGCAGGCCCGGCAGGAATTCGATCTCATCGAAGGCCAGCACCGCCGGAGAAGCGGTCACGATCACGGCGCGGGCACGTATGGTGCCACGGTCGGTGCCGACGGCAACACCCGGACCGCCCCAGCGAATGTTGCGTACCGGCGTCGACAGCTCGACGGATATGTCCGCGCCAAAGCGGGCGACGAGCGCGCCGAAGCCCTCGCGGGTGAAATAGTTGGGGTCGAGGCAGGCGGCGGCCTTGAAGTCGGCGATTGAAATCTCGTCGTCGTCCTTGCCGAAGTCCATCGGCCCGGAGAACGTGGTCGCGGCGCGCAGCGCGTGGCCTTGCCGCAGCAACGATGAGAGGCGGTCTTCCGGTGCCGCGTGGGCCTCGATGAGCGCCTGCATCTCCAGGTCGGCGGCCTTGACAGCCTCGACTTCGGCGACGCTGGCAGCCCGGTCGTCGAAATAAAGCCGATCCAGCGCCATGTCGTGATGGAACAGGGTCCATCCGGCGTCCTGCGCTTCCTGGAAGTACGGGTTGCGGTCGGCTGCGTGAAGCCAGGCGCAGCCGATGTCGAAAGGAATGCCGAAATGTTCGCTCGACGTGAAGGCGCGTCCGCCGATGCGGTCCATGGCCTCCAGCACCGTGACGCTCTTGCCGGCCGCTCGCAACCGTCTGGCGGCGGCCAGTCCGGCAGAGCCCGCGCCGACGATCACCACATCGACATCGCCCACAGCCCCCTCCATGTAAGGCTCCGGTAATAATGGCAGGTTATTGAAGTTCAGCGCCCTGCGCCAGCGTTTTGCATTTCGCGAGAACTTAGCTGTGCAGGTGACAAGGCGCCGTCAGGCTGGCAAAGTCGCTGGCAACGTAGAATCGTTCTATCAAGGAGAAACGAATGGCGGCCAAAGCTAAGGGCAAGGTGCTGGCTGTGTTGATGCTGGCTCTGGCGCTGTCAGGCGGCGTCGCGCATGCGCAGCAATGCGGCAACAATGCCAACGGCTTCAACACCTGGAAAGCGGAGTTCCGTCAGCAGGCGGCGGCCCGCGGTGCGGGGCAGCGCGCTCTCGCGGCGCTTGAAGGCACCCGCTACAACAACGCCACGATCAAGGCGGATCGGGGCCAGAAGAGCTTCAAGCTCTCGCTCGACCAGTTCATGCAGCGCCGCGGGGCGCCGGCGATCGTGCGCAAGGGACGCCAGCTCAAGCAGCAGAACGCGCAGCTTTTTGCCAGCATCGAAAGCCGCTACGGCGTGCCGCCCGGCGTGCTACTCGCAATCTGGGGCATGGAGACGAATTTCGGCGGCTTCATGGGCAACCAGAACATCGTCTCGGCGGTTGCGACGCTTGCATATGACTGCCGGCGCTCGGAGTTCTTCACCAGACAGCTCCATGCCGCGCTGCAGCTCGTGGATCGCGGCTCGCTGCGGGCCGATTCCATCGGTGCGGCTCATGGCGAAGTCGGCCAGACGCAGTTCCTGCCGGAAAACGTCGTCAAGTTCGGCGTTGACGGTGACGGCGACGGTCGCATCGACCTGATCCGCAGCAAGGCCGATGCGCTTCACTCGACCGCCAACTTCCTGCGCGGCCATGGATGGCGGCCGGGCGGTGGCTACCAGCCCGGCCAGGCGAACTATCGTGCGATCCAGGGCTGGAACGCCGCCAGCGTCTACCAGCAGGCAATCGCCATCATGGCGGCCGATATCGACGGCTGACCTATTGTTGATTTCCTTCCCTCGCGCGAGGGAGGGAAGTCGCTCAGCTCTTGCGCTTGCGGGCAGCGAGCGTGCGCAGCCGCAGCGCGTTCAGACGGATGAAGCCTTCGGCGTCCTTCTGATCGTAGGCGCCCCGATCGTCCTCGAAGGTCACGAGCGCGTCGGAATAAAGCGACTTCGGCGAACGACGGCCCGTGACGATGACATTGCCCTTGTAGAGCTTGAGGCGCACCTCTCCCTCGACATCATCCTGGCTTCTGTCGATCAAAGCCTGCAGCATCTCGCGCTCGGGCGAGAACCAGAAGCCATTGTAGATCAGCTCGGCATAGCGCGGCATCAACTCGTCCTTGAGGTGCGCGGCACCGCGGTCGAGCGTGATGGATTCGATGGCGCGGTGCGCCTGCAGCAGGATCGTGCCGCCCGGCGTCTCGTAGACGCCGCGCGACTTCATGCCGACGAAGCGGTTCTCGACGAGATCGAGCCGGCCGATGCCGTTGTCGCGACCGAGATCGTTGAGCTTTGCCAGCAGGGTCGCTGGAGAGAATTCCTTGCCGTCGATCGCGACGGCATCACCCTTGCGGAAGGAAATGACGAGCTCGGTGGGCGTGTCGGGCGCGTCCATCGGCGAAATTGTGCGCATGTGGACATATTCGGGCGGCTCCTGCCACGGGTCTTCAAGAACCTTGCCTTCCGAAGAGGAGTGCAGAAGATTGGCGTCGACGGAGAATGGTGCCTCGCCCTTCTTGTCCTTGGCGACTGGAATCTGGTGCTGTTCGGCGAAGTTGATCAGGTCGGTGCGCGACTTGAAGGTCCAGTCGCGCCACGGCGCGATCACCTTGATGTCGGGATTGAGCGCATAGGCCGAAAGCTCGAAGCGGACCTGGTCGTTGCCCTTGCCGGTGGCGCCGTGCGCAATGGCGTCGGCGCCCGTCTCCTCTGCGATCTCGACGAGACGCTTGGAGATCAGTGGGCGCGCAATCGACGTGCCGAGCAGGTACAGCCCCTCATATTGCGCGTTGGCGCGGAACATCGGGAAGACGAAGTCGCGCACGAACTCCTCGCGGACGTCCTCGATGTAAATCTCCTTGATGCCGAGCATCTCGGCCTTCTTGCGTGCCGGCTCCAGCTCCTCGCCCTGGCCGAGGTCCGCGGTGAAGGTCACGACCTCCGCGCCAAGCTCGGTCTGCAGCCACTTCAGGATGATCGAGGTATCGAGGCCGCCCGAATAGGCCAGCACCACCTTCTTGACGTCTTTCAGTTTGGACATATCGCCCCCGGTTCGTTTCATGCGCGGCGGCAGGCCGCCACGCGAGGATCGGCGGCACTTTTATCAGGAATGCCGGGCCGGGCAAGCGCGCTGGCGCAATCGGCCCCCAAGCCGTTCATCCGATTGTGAGATGGCGGTGTCTTGCCGCCCGTTTTGCCATCGATAGACTTGCCGGGGCTGATTCTATGCGTTGAAGAGGGGAAGGAAGACTTGTCGTATCAAGCAGGCGGCGTTGCGCGTATGCAGGGGCTGGCCGGCAATGCGTGGCGCCGACGACTGGCACTGTCCTGCGCGGCGCTGGCCGTTGCGATTGCCTGGCAGCCCGCCATGGCACAGCAGCCGGACCGCTGGGTGGCGGACGAGACGCTGGCGCGCGCGACGCTGCCCGCGCCGAGCACCGGCGAAGTGGTGTCCGCCACGCTTTCCTGCGAGGCGCAGCGCTGGTCTCTGGTGCTAGATCTGGGCGAAGACGCGAATGCCAAGTCGGGATCTGCAAAGATCTCGATCGGCAGTCAGCGGTACGAACTCGATATGCGAGCGGACGGCAATCTGCTGACGGCAAGGCTGCCGAGGGAGGCGCTTGAGCCGCTCAAGAACGGCTCGCGGCTGGAACTGGCGCCGGCGGCGACTTCGGGTGAGGAGGCTGCGCCGCTGGTCTTTTCGCTGCGCGGATCGAAGCTTGCCATCACCAGTGCTCAGGAACGATGCAGCCTGCGCGACATGTCGGCCTATCAGCCGGTGACCTTCACGCCCTTTTCCTCGTACATCAATCTCGCCAGGACGCTGCGCGCAGCCGATATCGCCGCATTCGCGCAAGCGACCGCATCGCAACCGAAGCTGGACGTGGCGATGGTGGAACTGGACGACGGCAGGCGCGTGCTGTTTGCCCGGCTGTGCGGTTCATCATGGTATTACGGTCTGTCCGGCTGCAACATAACCGGCTTCGCGCCGAAGCCCGCAGGGTCGGCAGAGGGTGGCGAGGACGAGCAAGCGGCGGAAACCGCGTGGCAAACAGTCTACGATACGGAGAACGTGCTCCTGTATCTCGACCAGAACTCGCTTTCCCATGGCTGGCCCGACGTCGTCACGCTGCCGGCCGGAACCCCGGGCACCGGTCTCGTCTGGCGCTGGGACGGCTGGTCCTACGCGCTGAAGGGCGAGCTTCCCGAAGAGGCGGGCGATTTCGACCCGCAAGCGCTGCGGCAAGGCCGCGATTGAGGCTCTAGCGCCGGGCTGAACGCCTTCTGGCGAGCTGCGTTCCGAAATCGTAGGCCGCCAACGCGATGCCGATCAACGCGACGACGATCAGCATGGGGTGCGCAACCGAGACGACGATCACGCCCAGGAAGCCCGCGAAGAACAGGAAGGCGATTGCCGCCATCATGCGGTCCGCTGTCATTTTCTTCTCCTTGCCTTCCACATCGCGCCAGACCTGCTAGCGGCCATACATCAACTGCGGCAGCCAGTAGATGATGGCTGGCACGTTGTAGACCACGATCATCGTCAGGAACACCATCGCCACATAGGGCAGTGAGCCGGAGAAAATCTCCGTCAGCTTCACATGCGGCGGCGCAATACCTTTGAGGTAGTAAGCCGACATCGCCATCGGCGGCGTAAGGAACGATGTCTGGAGGTTCAGCGCGATCAGGATACCGAAGAACAGCGGATCGATGTCGAACAGCGGCAGCAGCGGCAGGAATATCGGCACGAAGATGATGATGATCTCCGACCATTCGAGCGGCCAGCCGAGCAGGAAGATGATGAGCTGCGCGAGCAGCAGGAACTGCAACGGGGTCAGCGACAGGCCTTCGACGAACTCGCGGACAACCTGCTCGCCGCCAAGATAGGAGAACACCGAGGCGAAGACCCACGATCCGACGAACAGCCAGCACACCATCGCTGTCGTGCGTACGGTCAGATAGACGGATTCCTGCAGCCGCGCCCAGGTTAGTGCCCGATAGGCGGCTGCAAGCAGCAGCCCGCCCAGAGCGCCGATGGCGGCCGCTTCCGAAGGGGTTGCAAGCCCGAAGAGGATCGCTCCCAGCACCGACAGGATCAGGATAGCCAGCGGGAAGAACGATGTCAGCATCATCCACAGGATGTGAGTAACCGGCACCTTTTCGTCGCTCTGAGGCGGGCGCGGCGCAAGGTTTGGCTGCAGCGTGGCCCGGATGATGATGTAGACGAGATAGGACCCGGCCAGCAGAAAGCCCGGCAGGAGCGCCCCGGCATAAAGCCGGACGATCGATACGCCGGACGACGCCGCATAGACGATCAGCATGATCGAAGGCGGAATGAGAATGCCGAGCGTGCCGCCGGCGCAGATGACGCCCGACGCGAAACGGGAATCGTAGCGCGCCTTGAGCATCGCGGGGAAGGCAAGCAGGCCCATCAGCGTGACGACCGCGCCGACGATGCCGGTCGCGGTTGCGAACAGCGCGCAGGTGATGAGCGCCGCAACCGCCATCGAGCCGGGCAAGCGGCGTGTGGCGACGCTCAGTGTCTCGAACAGCCTGTCGACGATGTTGGCGCGTTCGACGATGTACCCCATGAACAGGAAGAGCGGGATCGCCGTCAGCACGTCGTTCGCCATGACCGAATAGGTCTGGTTGACGAACAGATCGAACACGCGGTTGTCGAAGATGTGCCGCATGCGATCGGCATCGAAATAGGCGTAGTAGCCGAAGCCGATGCCCATCGCCATCAGCGTGAAGGCAATGGGGAAGCCGAGCATGATGATGAAGATGAACAGACCCAGCATCAGGATCGCGATTTGCGGATCGGTCATCGACGCGGCTCCCTCGGCTCGACCACGTCTATTGCTTCGCTGCCATGCGCGATGGCCGAAAGTCCTTCCTTCTGCAGCACGGCTTCCAGTTCCTCCACGTCGTCATCGGGCTTCAGCCACTCGCCGGTGCGGATCGCCAGGATGCAGCGGAACACCTGGGCGATGCCCTGGATGACCAGCAGCACGCCGGCGGCGACGATGACGCTCTTGAATTGATAGATCGGTATGTTTGCCGGGCTCATCACGCTGACCTCGAGGTAACGCCATGAGCGGCCGGCATAACGCCAGCCGGCGAATACGAGCGCCAGCACGCCGGGAAAGAAGAAGATGAAGTAGAGCACCAGTTCGACGGTGGCCTGCGTGCGGATCGACCAGAGGCGATAGACGAAGTCGCCGCGGACATGCGCGTCGCGCGACAGCGCGTAGGCGCCCGCCATCATGAACATGGTGCCATACATCATGTAGGTGAGATCAAAGGCCCAGGCCGTGGGCCTGTTGAAGAGATAGCGCGCGAAGACCTCGTAGCCGACGCCGAGGGTCATCACCATCACGCACCAGGCGAAAGCCTTACCGAACCATGCAGAAAGCTTGTCCGCCAGTCGAATATAGCGTTCCATACTGTCCTTCACCGCACCTAGGACGCTGAGAACGGGGCAGCCAAACCGCCCCGTTCATTCATGCGTGACGCTTCCGGACGATCAGATCTTGCCCGGGAAGTAGTGCTGGTAGGCGAGCCTGTAGTCGGGTGCATTCTGGAGGGTGTAGAATACCACCCGCTCGCACCACGCCTTCTGGCTCTCCACAACCTTGGCGAAGAATTCATCTTCCATCAGCGGCGGCAGGATCTGGTCCCAGGCAGCGAGCTGCGCCTTGAGGACGTCGTCCGGCGTGCGCATGACGTTAACGCCGGACTCGTTCTGCAGCTTTGCGAGATCGCTGGAGTACTGGTCCATCGCCAGCGCGGTGTTCGACAAATGCACCGATTCAACGGCGTATTTCAGAATCGCCTGCAGGTCGTCGTCGAGGCTCTCGAACTTGTCCTTGTTGAAGATGAACTCGAACGATTCCGACGCCTGATGGTAGGAGGCGAGCATGTAGTTCTTGGCCACGTCCTGCGCGCCGAAACGCATGTCGGAGGTCGGGTTGTTGAACTCGAACGCGTCGATGACGCCGCGCTCCATCGCTGGCACGATTTCGCCGCCCGGCAACTGCGCGACGGCGCAGCCCATCGCCTGGAACAGGTCGGCGGCGAGGCCGACCGTGCGGTATTTGAGGCCGGCGAGCTGGTCGGCGCTCTCGATGGGGTTCTTGAACCAGCCGAGCGGCTGGGCCGGCATGCCGAATGCAAAGAAGCCGACGACATTGAGACCGAGAATGTCTTGGGTCAGCTCGCGATAGAGCTCGTTTCCGCCGCCATGATACATCCAGGCAATCATCTGCGTGGCATCGGCGCCGAAGACCGGACCGGTGCCGAAGAGCGAGGCAGCCTTGTTCTTGCCGTACCAGTAGACCGGAACGTCGTGCGCGGCGTCGAGGACGCCGTCATGGCAGGCGTCCTGCACCTGGAACGCGCCGACGACCGCGCCGGCAGGCAGCAAGTCGATCTTCAGCCGGCCGCCGGACATCATCTCGACGCGCTCGACATATTGTTGCGCCATCTCCTGGAACACGTCGGAAGACGGCCAGGACGATTGCATGCGCAACAGTACCGGCGCCTGCGCCAGCACAGCAGGCGCGGCCAGTGTGGTTGCTGCAGCGGCAGCACCCGCACCCAGGGTCGAATTGCGCAGAAACCTGCGGCGAGAAATCGCAGCTTCACTCATTCTATCTATCTCCTCCCAAATAAGCTGAAACTTATATTTTTTGTGAATTCAGCCTGCATATATTATGACATCTTGTTGCTGTTGCAACCGTTTTCGACTCGTGTGATTTCAGAGGTAGCGCTGCCCCAGTCGAGGGCGCTTTCGTGATCCTGGCGCATGCATTGCCAAATGCGCTATCAGCAAGGCTCAACGTCGCCCAAAAGAAGAAGCCCTGCCGATGGCATAGATTCCGGAGTTCGCGATCATCGCGCAGTTCGCGCTCGCCACGCTCATCATTGCGATCACGCCCGGTCCCGACATGACGCTGTTCGTGGGCCGGACGCTTTCGCAGGGCCGCGCGGCGGGCCTTGCCTGCATGGCGGGCGCGATGAGCGGCATTCTCGTTCACACGCTGCTTGTTTCACTGGGGCTCTCGGCGCTGATCGTGGCTTCGCCGCAGGCCTTCCTCGCGCTCAAGATATTCGGGGCAGGCTACCTGATCTGGCTGGCGGTGCAGGCGATCCGCAAGGGTGCGGCGTTCTCGCCGGAAAAGGCCGCGGGGCCGCGGCGGTCGCTGGCGGGCAACTGGGCGATGGGCATCGCCATCAACCTGCTCAATCCGAAGATCCTGCTGTTCTTCATGACCTTCCTGCCGCAATTCGTCTCGGCAACCGATCCTTATGCGCCGCAGAAGCTTCTCTTCCTGGGTCTGCTCTTCATCCCGATCTCCTTGCCGGTCACCGTGCCGATGGTGCTTGCGGCAGACAGCTTTGCCTCCGTGCTCAAGCGCATGCCGCGCGTCATGCGCGTCGTCGACTATCTTTTCGCGGGGATATTCTCGGCCTTCGCGCTGCGGATACTGACCGCCTCGGCCCGATAGCAGCGGCGCGGTTCAGCGACCGTGCAGCCAGACGCCCGAAGAGCGTCCCGCCACGGCCCAGTAGGCGATTCCGGCCACCAGGCCGCAAGCAACCATGATCAGGAGCGGCCACGTGTCGGCGCTCGAAACGGGAACGCTATGCTCCCAGGCCAGCAGAGCGGCGGCGGCTGCCACGCCGGCACCCGCAAGCGCGTGAAACAGCCAGTCGCGGCGGCCAAGAAGCTCGGCGACCAGGATTGCTGCCAGAGCCGGCGCAAAGGCATGGTAGGCGAACAGGGCGGCCAGCACGGACACCATCAGGTAAAAGGGCCCGTCCAGCACGGGCAGCGGGCTGTCCGGTTCTCCGCTTCCGGCAAGTAAAACCGCGCCGAACGCGCTTGCGACAAATGCGGCAAAGGCAAAGCCAACGATGATGACTGCGAAGCGCCAGAGATAGCCCAGTACGCGGCTCACGCTTCGCCGTGTCCGGCGATCATCATCGCTTCGAGCGCAAGGCGCTCGGATTTGCGCATGCGCTCCGATTCCGACTTGAGCTGGCCGCAGGCGGCCAGGATGTCGCGCCCGCGCGGGGTGCGGATCGGCGATGCATAGCCGGCCTGGTTGATGTAGTCGGCAAATTTCTCGATCGTTTCCCATTCGGAGCACTGGTAGTTGGTGCCCGGCCACGGGTTGAAGGGGATCAGGTTGATCTTGGCGGGGATGCCGCGCAGCAACCGCACCAGTTCCTTCGCGTCGTCCAGCGAATCGTTGACGTCCCGCAGCATCACATATTCGAAGGTGATGCGGCGCGCGTTGGAGAGGCCCGGATAGTTGCGGCAGGCGTCCATCAGCGCTTCGAGCGGATACTTCTTGTTGATCGGCACCAGCATGTCGCGCAGGTCATCGCGCACGGCATGCAGCGAAATTGCAAGCATCACGCCGATCTCTTCGCCGGTGCGCGCGATCTCGGGAACCACGCCGGAGGTCGACAGCGTGATGCGCCGCTTCGAAAGCGAGAGGCCATCGCCGTCTGATGCAATCAGCAACGCCTTTTTGACATTCTCGAAATTGTAGAGCGGTTCGCCCATGCCCATCATGACGATGTTGGAGACCTTGCGGCCCTCGGCCGGGACGATCGCGCCGTCGGGCGTATCACGCTCCGGAAAATCGCCCAGACGGTCCCGTGCGGTCAGCAACTGCGCGAGGATTTCCTCGGCGGTGAGATTGCGCACGAGCTTCTGGGTGCCGGTGTGGCAGAACGAGCAGGTGAGCGTACAACCGACCTGGCTCGAGATGCACAGCGTGCCGCGCCCTTCCTCGGGAATGTATACCGTTTCAACCTCGACAGGGCGCCCGGCGCCGCGCGGCGGAAAGCGGAAGAGCCATTTGCGGGTGCCGTCGTTCGAAATCTGCTCTTCGACGACTTCTGGCCGGGCTACCGTGAAATGGCGGTCGAGTTCGGCCCGCAGGTCCTTCGAGATGTTGAACATCTGCGAGAAATCGGAAACGCCGCGCACGTAGAGCCAGTGCCAGAGCTGCTGCACACGCATGCGACGCTGACGCTCCGGGATGCCGGCGACGGCCAGGGCCTCGGCCATCTCCTCGCGGCTGAGGCCGACGAGCGAGGGCTTTTCGGGCGTGCGCGCGTTGGCGCCGAGAGCGGCGCGGGTCTGCGCAGAGGTGAGGTCGAGCGTCAGTGTCATGATCGGAAAGAGATAGTGGCGGCCGTGGCCGCGCGCCAGTGTTGGGCGCGACATAGCAGAAGAAGCCCGCCACGTCACGGGGGCAGGCGCTTCATGCCGTTCGCCAAGGCGGCCAGGGCTGCAAACGAAAAGGCCGGGCGCATGGCCCGGCCTTTCGAATCCCGTTCTGCCCGCTACTGGCAGTTCTGGATCGAGTTGAGTGCTGCGGTAATGCCGCGCAGCGAGAACGTATAGCTGGTCGCGTTGCCGCGCCCGGACGTGGCCTGAATCCGCATGTCGGCGCCGGCACGCATCGAAGCGATGAGCTGCGGTTCCTCTGCGGCGTTTTCCATCCAGGCCGACTTGCCACGCGTGAACATCGAATAGTTCTTGTCGCCGATTGTCACCTGCACCTTCGAATTCGACTGGAAGTCGTAGGAGGCGATGAACTGGGGCTCGTAGGACACGTTCTGCCCCGGCTTCTGGCTGACGAAGAAATAGATGTCGCCGTGATCGAGGCTGGCGGGCTGCTTTTCGGTGGGCACCGTCAGCACGTAACAGACCTTGCCGTTGTTGGCCTGGTAGGAATAGGTGCCCCAGGCATTGTGCTGGCCGATCTTGGTTGCCGATTGGGCTAGCGCCGGCGTTGCCGCCGCCAGCATGGCGAGGCAGGAGATTGTCAATATTGTTCCGCGCATCGTCGTAGCGTTATCCCTGTGCGTGGTCGTGTACGGGTGTTCGAACTGGTTCCAAATCAGGTTCCAATCGCTTCATGTTAATTTAATCAGGGTTACCAAAGCGTGAACCGCACCGATCCGCAGCGCCCCGCAACTTTGCCACCCGACTGCCACACGAACCCATTGCAGGCCCGTGACCTGGCTGCCTCATCCCTTGCACTGTTTTGAAAAGGGGAAAAGCGGCGAGAGTTTGACTTGATCCGACTGGAAAGATCAGTCCAGTTCCCGCTCCAGCGCCTCGCGGGCCGCCGCGCGATGCGTGGGCTTGATGTGCCCCTGGATGGCCGTGACGGCTGCGGTCAGCACTGCAAGATCGTCGGTAAAGCCGAAGCCGATCAGGAAGTCCGGGATCATGTCGACCGGCATCACGAAGTAGGCAAGCGCGGCCAGCAGGATGCCGCGCACTCTCGTCGGCGTATTGCGGTCGGTGGCCGCATAGTAGCTCGCCACCACGTCTTCCATGAACGGGATATGCCGCGCAGCGCGCCGTGCCGTGCGCCAGAAATTCTCGCGCACGCGCCGTTCCCGCTGCCGGTCTTCATCGGCGGAAACCGGCTTGAGGATCTCTCCGACCTTGGTCTGGCTGATGACGCTCTTGCTCATAGCCTTGAGATGGGCGGTCTTATCTGGCGTTGCAAGAGCCGCCCCGCTCGGTCAGGCCGCCATCTCCACTTCGCGGGCGCGTCCGATGGTCCTGATCCACTCTGCGAATTCCGGGCGGGCCTGCACCTGATGGCCGTAATGGCGGCGCAGGGCCGCGACCAGCCGGCCTTCGCGCCCCAGCATGTCGTCAGCCATGCCGACCATGACCGAATTCGGCCACGCCTGAGACCTGATCTCGCGCAGGCGGGCGAAGAGGACATCCTCGTCGGTGTCCGGCTCGGTCTGCGCCATCAGCGTGAGCATCGCAGCGGTGGAGCGCGATATGCCCATATGGCAGTGCACCAGCAGATGGCCGTTCGGGCCTTCGCCGCGCCAGCCGCGTAGCCCCGTCCCGAAATCGAGGATCGCTTCCACATGTTCGCGGGCCGGCATCACCATGCCGGCGGCCGAGTCGATGATATCGTGAAAGTGCAGCGTCGTGCGATGATGGTCGCCATAGGCGGCGAAGGCATCGATCTCGGCGCGGCCAGGATCGAGCACCGAGAGCACATGCGAGACCGAGCGCGAACCCTGGGCGGGCAGTTCGTCGATGCCGCAGATCGTCAGAATGGAGATGGAAGCAGGGATCATGGCTCGGCACCTGTCGCTGGAGGAATCGCGGAGAGGTCCCTACACCAGAATTGCCGATTCGGGCAGGTCTGCCCGGGTTCAACTTCCCGCGACGCGGTCCATTCGGCGCGCCAGATCGAAATCAAGCCCGGTCAGCCCGCCTGCGTCATGCGTGGTCAGGCGCACGTCGACCTTGTTGTAGACGTTGAACCATTCCGGGTGATGGTCGAGCTTCTCGGCGGCCAGCGCCGCCCGTGTCATGAACCCGAACGCCTCGCTGAAGGTCTTGAACGCAAAGCGCTTCTCGATCGCGGCGCCGTCCTCAGTCCGGGTCCACCCATCGAGCCCGGCAAGGGCCTCCGCGATCAATGTTTCGTCCAGTTTTTCGCGCGCCATGACCGCTACCGCATGAATTGCGATGCGTCGAAGGCTTCTTCGCCTGAACCCGGACGGGTGGTGTCCCGACCCAGCAGCGGCCATGCCTCCTCGACGATGTAAGGGCCGCCGCCAACCGAGTCGCGTGACGACATCAGCACGAAGCGACCGACCTTGAATGGCATGGCGGCAAAGTTCCCGCGCGAGGACAGGTATCCTGCGACCTCGATCGGGCTTGGGTTGCGCAACCGCGCAAGCGTCACATGCGGTACGAACTTGCGTGGATCCGCCGGCAGGCCGAGGCGCTGGCAGATGCGTTCGATCTCGCCTTGGAGGGCGGCAAGATCGGGCGACGCGACGACGCCCGCGTAAAGGGAATGCGGTTTCTTGGAGCCGAAGGCCCCAACACCGGAAAGTGTCAGGCTGAAGCCCGGACGGCGCACCCTGTCCAGCGCATTGACGACCTCGTCGGCCACGTGGCCTTCGACATCTCCGATGAAGCGCAGCGTCAGGTGGTAGCTTTCGACGTCGATCCAGCGTGCGCCCGGAAGGCCGCCACGCAGGAGCGACAAGGAAAGGGCGGCGTCGCGCGGTATCTCGAGGGCGGTGAAAAGTCGCGGCATTGCTACCTCCTCGAATCGACTGCTCAAGGGCAGCGAATCATCGATCGGGCCGACGGGCAAGCGCTTTTGTGAGCACATGCCATTCCGTTGGGGAATTGTTGCTGCGGATCAACTTCCCTGCCCGGCGCCGGCGAGCGTGGTTTCCATCAGCGGCATAAACTCCTCGACCATGCGGTCGACGCCTTCCGCGTTCGGGTGCATCCCGTCTCCCAGCAGCAGGGAGCTCTGGGCCGCTACGCCTTCCAGAAAAAAGGGATAGAGCGGCAGATCGTAGGTTTTGGCCAGGCGCGGGTAGATCGCTTCGAATGCCTCGCCATAGTCGCGACCTAGGTTAGGTGCCGCCAGCATGCCCACAAGCAGCACGTCGATGTCGCGTTCCTGCAGCCTCTCGATCATCGCGACGAGGTTCTTTTCGGTCAGTTCCGGCGAGATGCCGCGCAGCATGTCGTTGGCACCGAGTTCCAGAATCACGAGGTCGGTTTTGTCGGGCACCGACCAGTCGAGCCGCGAAAGGCCGCCAGCCGTGGTGTCGCCGGAAACGCCGGCGTTGGCTATCACGACATCGTGACCGTTGGCCTTCAGCGCCGCTTCAAGCTTTTCCGGGAAGGATTGGCCCGCTTCAAGCTGGTATCCAGCCATCAAACTGTCACCGAAACCCACGATTCGCATGGGATCGGCGGCACTTGTCGTCACTACCAGCAGCAACAGTGTGCCCGTTGTGAGCAAAAGGTCCCGGAACCGTTTGAAAGCCATGTTATCCAACCCATATCTGACCGACGCCGTCGCCGACGATCACACATATAGGAAAGCTGCCCGTGACAGAAACCGTCATCCAGATGAAGGACGTATCGCTGACCCTGGGTGAAGGGGCTTCCTCGGTACATGTGCTGAAGGGCGTCAGCCTCGAGGTGCTGCGTGGAGAGGCGACCGGGATCGTCGGCCCGTCCGGTTCGGGCAAGTCGACGCTGCTGATGGTGCTGGCGGGTCTGGAGAAGGTCGATGCCGGCGAAGTCTGGATCGCGGGCGAACGCATTGACGGGCGCAGCGAAGATGCGGTTGCGGCTTTCCGGGGACGCAATGTCGGCATCGTGTTCCAGTCGTTCCATCTGATCCCGAACATGACGGCGCTGGAAAATGTCGCTGTGCCGCTGGAACTCGCCGGCCATGCCGATCCGTTCGCAGTTGCACGGGAGGAGCTTGCCGCCGTCGGGCTCGCAGAACGGATAACGCATTACCCGGGCGAATTGTCGGGTGGCGAGCAGCAGCGTGTGGCCATCGCCCGTGCGCTTGCACCCGACCCGAAAATACTGATCGCCGACGAGCCAACCGGAAATCTCGACCAGGCGACCGGACGACAGGTCGCGGATCTCCTGTTTTCCAAGGCGCAGGAGCGCGGCATGACGCTGGTGCTTGTTACTCACGATCCAAGCCTCGCCGCACGCTGTGCACGGCAGATCGCGATGCGCTCGGGCCGCATCGAGACATCGTCGGCGCTTGCCGCCGTGCCGGCCTGAGGCACGGCGCATGGGGGCTTTGGACACGCTTCGCCTTGCCGTTCGCTTTTCACTTCGCGAGATGCGGGGCGGGCTTTCGGGATTCCTGATCTTCATAACCTGCATCGCCTTGGGCGTGGCTGCGATCGGCGGGATCAACTCGGTCGCGCGCGCCATTACCGTCGGCGTCGAATCGCAGGGGCGAGAACTGCTCGGTGGCGACATACGCTTCCAGCTCATCCACCGCGAGGTCGATGAGCGGGAGCGCGCCTTCCTCGATGAGCTGGGCACGGTGGCGCAAAGCGCCAATATGCGTTCTATGGCCCGGCTGGCGGACGGTTCCGACCAGACGCTGGTCGAGGTCAAGGCGGTGGACGGGCTCTATCCGCTTTACGGCGCGTTCGTGGCTGAGCCAGCCATGCCGCTCGACGAAATACTGGCGGAAACCGACGGCATCCATGGTGCGGCGGCGGCGGATATCCTGTTCGACAGGTTGGGCCTTTCCATCGGCGACCGGGTGAGTTTGGGCAATGCCGAATTTGAGCTGCGCGCGCAGGTGGTCAGCGAGCCGGACGCGATTTCCGACGGATTCGGCCTCGCACCGCGCCTTCTGGTCTCGCTCGACGGGCTACGTGCGTCCGGGCTGATACAGCCGGGAAGCCTCGTGGAACATGCCTATAAGGTGAAGCTGCCGGAGCCGACGAGTGAAGGCGCGCTGCGCCAGATCGCCGAGCGCGCGACCGAAGCGTTTCCCGAGGCCGGCTGGAGCATACGCTCGCGCACCAATGCCGCGCCGGCGCTGTCGTCCAATGTGGAGCGGTTCTCTCAGTTCCTGACGCTGGTCGGGCTGACGGCGCTGGTTGTCGGCGGTGTGGGCGTCGCCAACGCGGTGCGCGCCTATCTCGACAGCAAGCGCGGGGTGATCGCGACGTTCAAGAGCCTCGGTGCTTCGGGGCGTTTCGTTTTCACCGTTTATCTGGTCCAGATCCTGGCTATCGCGGGTATCGGCATTGCGGTCGGTCTGGTGCTGGGCGCATTGATGCCGCTGGCGGCCAGCGCGATGCTGTCGTCCGTGCTGCCGGTGCCGGCCGCGGGTGGTCTTTATCCAGGCGCACTGGCCCTTGCAGCGCTGTTCGGGGTGCTGGTGACGTTGGCCTTCGCCCTGCTGCCGCTGGGACGCGCGCGCGACGTGCCGGCCACGGCGCTATTCCGCGAAATGGGGTTCGATCCCCGCGGCCTGCCGCGTCTGGTCTATGTCGTTGCAACACTCGCGGTCGCGGTGGTGCTGGCGGCGCTCGCCGTGTGGACGTCGACCGACCGGCGCATCGCGATCATCTTCGTCGGCGCCGCGATTGTCGCGTTCCTGGTGCTGCGCCTCGTCGCATCGCTGGTGCAATGGCTTGCCCGCCACAGCCCGCGTGTGCGCTCCACCGCGCTCCGGCTCGCCATCGGCAACATCCATCGCCCCGGGGCGCTGACGCCATCCGTCGTGCTGTCGCTGGGGCTGGGGCTTACGCTACTCGTCTCGCTCGCGCTGATCGACGGCAATCTGCGGCGTCAGATCGCGGGCAACCTGCCCGAACAGGCGCCGAATTTCTTCTTCGTCGACATCCAGAGCGGAGACGTGGATGCGTTCGCCGATCTCGTCCAGGCAGAATCGCCGGAAGGAAAGCTCATTCGCGTGCCGATGCTGCGTGGCCGGGTGATGGCGCTCAACGACGTCGATGTGCGTGAGCTTCAGGTGCCGCCGGAAGGCGCCTGGGTGCTGCGCGGCGACCGTGGCATCACCTATGCGCGCAATGTGCCGGAGAACTCCACGTTGACGGCCGGCGAGTGGTGGCCCGACGGATATGAGGGCGAGCCGCTGGTTTCCTTCGCGGCGCAGGAAGCGGGCGAACTCGGGCTGAAACTGGGGGATACGGTCACCGTCAACGTGCTGGGGCGCAACATCACCGCGCGGATCGCCAACCTGCGCGAGGTGCAGTGGGAATCGCTCGGCATCAACTTCGTGATGGTGTTTTCGCCCAATACGTTTGCAGGCGCGCCGCATTCCTGGCTCGCCACCCTGGCGGACGAGCAGGCGACATCCGCCGACGAGGCGCGGTTGCTGAATGCCGTCACGCGTGCCTTTCCGGGCGTGACAAGCGTGCGCGTCAAGGATGCGCTCGAGATCGTCAACACGATCGTCGCGCAACTTGCGGTGGCGATCCGGGCGGCGGCGGCGATTGCTCTTGTCGCTTCCGTGCTGGTGCTTTCCGGTGCGCTGGCAGCCGGAAATCGTGCCCGGGTCCACGATGCCGTGGTGTTGAAGACGCTGGGCGCGACACGGCGCACGCTAATCCAGGCTTTTTCGCTGGAATACACGATCATCGGCCTCGCGACTGCCCTGTTCGCGCTTCTGGCGGGTGGTGCGGCCGCGTGGTTCGTCGTTTCCCGCATCATGACGCTGCCTTCCGCCTTCCTGCCGGAGGTCGCTGTCTCGACAGTTGTGATCGCGCTGGTGCTAACCGTCGGATTCGGCTTGATCGGCACGTGGCGGGTGCTGGGCCACAAGGCAGCACCTGTGCTGCGCAATCTGTGAGGCGGGCGATTGCGTTAACCTTCGGCGCGGTTCGATGTCGCAGATGAACGCTTTGTGAGCCTCACGAAGCGTTTCCGCGTGCAATTGCTCTTGTCCGAACGATGGGGAATGAGCATATTTCATGTCAGGCATGCTGGAGTTCCGCCAGCGGCGCCTGGGCGTATGCCCGACACCCGACGGAACATGAGCAGAAAAGAGGAAATTATGGCTGACCTTCGCAACTATCAGGCTCGCGTGGCGACCGCCGGTTCGCGCGCTGACGCCTCGATCGACGAGGGGCTGCGCGCCTACATGATCAGGGTTTACAACCTGATGGCGCTGGGCCTCGCGATCACCGGCATTGCCGCACTCGGTACCGTCATGCTGGCAACCACGAACGACCCGTCCGCTGCCGTCGCGCAGCTCGGCAACGGCAAGATGCTGACCGGTCTCGGCACCGCGCTCTACGGCTCGCCGCTGCGCTGGGTGGTTATGCTCGCCCCGCTGGCGATGGTGTTCTTCCTGTCGTTCCGCGTGGAAAAGATGAGCCTTTCGGCTGCACAGACCACGTTCTGGGCCTTCGCCGCCGTGATGGGCATCTCGCTGTCGTCGATCTTCCTGGTCTACACCAGCGCGTCGATCGTGCAGACGTTCTTCATCACCGCCACGGCGTTCCTGGCGCTGTCGCTGTTCGGTTACACCACCAAGCGCGACCTGTCGGGCATGGGCTCGTTCCTGATCATGGGCGTCTGGGGTCTGATCCTGGCGTCGATCGTGAACATCTTCCTTGGATCGTCCGCGCTTCAGTTCGCCATCTCGGCGATCGGCGTGCTGGTGTTTGCGGGCCTCACCGCCTACGACACCCAGCAGATCAAGGAGATGTACTACGAGGGCGATGGTGCTCTGGTCGCTGGTCGCAAGGCGATCATGGGCGCCCTGCGGCTCTATCTCGACTTCATCAACATGTTCATGTTCCTGCTGCAGTTCCTGGGCAACCGCGAATAGCAGTCGGCAGAACCAAAAAAGAAAGGGCGGCTCTCGAGCCGCCCTTTTTTCTTGCCGGTGTTTCCCGCGCTCAGTGCGACAGCAGCGTCGGGCGAAGCGGGTTCTTCAACACGTGAGCGGTAGCGCTGCCGAGGAAGAAGTCGCGGATGCGAGAGTGCCCGAACGCGCCCATGACGAGCAGATCTGCGTCCGCCGCCATTTTGTCGAGGGTCTTGCCGACCGTCTCATTGCCACGATCGACATGCTCCAGCGTCACCTTCACGTCATTGCGCGCAAGATGGGCGGCCAGCTCAGGCCCGGTTGCATTGTCGGGCATGGCCTTGTCCTTGTTGACCGTGACGAGGCGCACATCCTTTGCGCGCCGCAGCAGCGGCATGGCGTCGCCGATCGCGCGCACCGATGCCCGGCTGGCATCCCACGCCACCACGACGCTGTCGAGGCTGAACGTGTCCTGCTTGCCCTCCGGCATCAGCAGCACCGGCCTGCCTGACTCGAAGACCAGCGCCTGCACCAGATCGATGCAGGCCTGACTGTCCGAGATGGCGGGCACCACCGTCAGATCGCGCATGCGTGCGTAGTCCATCGCGGGATGGGAGCTTCCTTCCGAAACTTTGACGATGATGCCCTGGCGGGCGATGCCCGCGCGTTCCGCCTCTGCCTCGAAGGCGTCGAGCTGCGCCTGGGCAACCGTATGAACTTCGCTCTGCCGGGTCTTCAGCTGCGTTTCCAGCTCGGTGCTAAACGGATGGAAACCCACCGGCATGGGCACCGCGGTCTCCACGACCAGACCTGTCAGGTGGGCCTCCAGCAGCCTGGCCATGTCCACGGCCCGTCGCAGCTCGTTGGGAGACGCGGTCTTGGGGTAGGAGGGCAGGGGCAGCAGAATGTCTTTGATCATGTCGTCCTCGATTGGGCTTTCGAACGTTCGGCCGCCATTATCAGAGGCCGAAGGCCTGCTGTCACCCTCGCCTGTGGCCAGATGCGAAAATTAGGGTCAGCATCGACACTGCGACGTCGCCTATTCGCTCATTTCACGCAAGGCATGCCACCTTACGATCTCGACGCAACGCAGGCTTGCAAGCCTGATGACGCCCTTTTCCTTCAGCTTGGTGAAGACGCGCGACACGGTTTCTATGGTGAGGCCCAGATAGTCGGCGATATCCATGCGCGACATCGGCAGGTCGAACCGAGTGTCGCCGCCCTGGCGCTCGGCCATATCGACGAGAAAAGCCGCGACGCGCTCCGGCGCGTGCTGCCGGCCAAGCACCAGAAGATGCTCCTGGGCCCGCACCAGACTCTTCAATGCCAGCGGCAGGAGCGCTCGTGATACGTCGCCGGCCGAGGCCAGCCGCATGATGCGGATACCCGTTGTGCCGATCGCCTCGGCGAAGAAGTGGTGGGAGCCGTCGGTCTCGAACCCGAACACCTCGCCAGCCATATGAAATGCGGCGATCTGGCGCCTGCCGTCGGCCAGCAGGCGATAGACCCGTACCGCCCCGAATTCCACCTGGTAGAGGCAGTCGGCCTTTTCGCCCTGCGCATAGATTTCGGCTCCGGGGTCAAAACAGGTGACCGGCTGCAGCGCGTTGCCGGAGGCATCGGCGACAGCGAAGGGAAAGGCATCGAAGCCTGTGGGCAGCGGATGGATGGTCATGGCGGTTTCCCCATCTGTATCGTGAGACAGAGATCGCGCGGATCGCGCCGTGGCGAAATTCGGTTATGTCCCTACGGGAAACTACGTAGCGCTGGCCTTTGGCTCGTTGCCGACCAGAGCTACCACCGTGTCGACGAGCCTTCGGCCGAGCAGGGGCTTGGTCAGGATCGCGATTTGCGATGTGGTCTCTGGTACGTTGCGCAGGCGATCGACCAGGAGCACGATCGGTCGCGGGACCGGGTCCAGCCGATCCGCAATGCCGCTGCGGCCGGACACGGCATTCTCATCCACCACGCTGCACACCATCTGCCCGGCTGTTGCCGCCTGCAACGCTGCAGCGAGCAGGGCGTGCGAATCGACGCGGAATCCCTCCGCCTCCAGTGCAAACTCCACCGATCTGCGCAGCTCCGGATCTGGAACAACGACGAGCACTTTATGCTGCGGATGCAACGCGACCTTCTCCACGGCAATCGGGATGGCTGATCCATCCAGCGTCACCCTGATTAGGCCGCGTCGCGCGGCAGCGCTTTGCGCGAGGTCAAATTGTCGCGGCTCAAACCGGGCCGAAGCCGGCGGCCAACGCCATGCGCACCAGTTCCGGCAGGCTTCTCGCCTCCATCTTGGACATCACGTTGGCGCGATGGACCTCGACAGTGCGCGGGCTAATGTCGAGATCGTAGGCGATCGTCTTGTTGGGCAGTCCCGCGACGACACCGGAAAGCACTTCGCGTTCACGCTCGCTCAGTCGTTCCAGGCGGGTCCGGATGGCGGCTACGTCTTCTCCGCCCGGCTCGCTGGAAAGCTTCGCGGCAGCACGTTTGATGGCCTCGATCAGCACCTCGTCCTCGAAGGGCTTTTCGATGAAATCGAGCGCGCCGGCTTTCATGGCTGCAACGGCCATCGGTACGTCGCCATGCCCGGTGATGACGATCGAGGGGATATGTGCGGACATGGTGCCAAGCTGGCGCAGCAGTTCTACGCCGCTCATATCGGGCATGCGCAGGTCGGTAACCAGGCAGCCACTGCGGATCGACGGCGCGGCCTCGACGAAAGCGGTCGCCGATTCGTGGACCCGTACGGTGAAGCCGGCCATGGTCAGCAGGAAGGCCAGCGATTTTCGAACAGGCTCTTCGTCATCCACGATGTGGACAGTGTAGTCTCCGATGTCCATTCAGCTCTGCTCCTCATATGCGGGCAGGGTAAAACGGAAGGTGGCGCCCCCGTTCTCGTTGCGGACCACGTCGATCTCGCCGCCATGCGCCTCGATGATGCGCTTGGACAGCGAGAGGCCTATGCCCATGCCGCCTGCCTTGGTGGTGACGAAGGGGCGGAAAAGCTGGGGGGCGATTTCCTCCGAAACACCCGGCCCGGTGTCCGCGACTTCAACCACGATTTCGCCCGGCGTGCCCGGCGCGATGCGGACGTTGAGGTTGCGGCGCTCGCTGTCGCGCATTGCGTCCATGGCGTTGCGCATCAGGTTGATCAGCACCTGCTGGATCTGGACCCTGTCGGCCATCACCATCTCGGCGCCCGGCTCGAAATCGAAAACCGAACGAACGCCGCGTTCGCGCGAGCCGACCAGGGCCAGCGCGCCGGCTTCCTCGACCAGTTTGCGGATGTCTTCGGGAGCCTTCTCGGTCTCGCCGCGCATGACGAACTCGCGCAGGTGGCGGATGATGCGCCCGGCGCGCAGCGATTGCCGTGAAATCTCCTCAAGCGCCTCGCGCATGCGTACCGATACCGCTTCGTCCATGTCGCGAAGCAATCTGGTGCAGCCCTGGGCGTAATTGGCGATCGCCGAAAGCGGCTGGTTGAGCTCGTGGGCGAGGGTGGAGGCCATCTCCCCGAGTTCGTTGAGGCGCGCCAGCCGCGCCAGTTCGCCCTGGATTTCCTCCAGGCGGGCCGCAGATTCCTGCCGCTCGGTGAGGTCACGGATAAAGCCGGTGAAATAGGTGGTTCCGCCGGACGAAACCTCGCCGACCGCGAGCTTCATCGGAAAGGTGGAACCGTCCTTGCGGCGACCCACCACGACGCGGTCTATGCCGATGATGCGCTTCTCCCCGGTCTCCTGATAGCGCTGGATGTAGCCGTCATGGCCACTGCGGTAAGGCTCCGGCATGAGGATGTTGACGTTGCGGCCGATGACTTCCTGCTCGGTGTAGCCGAACTGGCGCACCGCTGCGGCGTTGAAAGACGATATGCCTCCCTTGGCGTCGATAACTACCGTGGCGTCGGGCACCGTGTCGAGTATCGAGCGCAAATGCGCCTCGCGATCCACCAGCGTGACCCGCGTCTCCTCGATCTGGCGTGCAGTCCGATGAAACGCACCGCCGATCCAGACGATCATGGCGCCGGCAAGCGCGAACAGTCCGAGTTCCAGGATACTCGCCAGCGTTGCGCTTGCAGGGCCGCGCGCATAGACGGACGCGGCAAGCGACAGTGCCAGCGAAAGCAGGCCCGCGCCCGAACCACCGGCGACAGCCGCGATCAGGATCGCGGGCGCAAACAGCACGAATACCGCGTGGTCGTTCAATATGCCGCGCAGCAGAAGCTGCGCAGCCAGCGCGATCGCGACCACGACAATGGCCAGGCCATAGCCCGTCCACCCGCCGAATCGGTTGGCAAGCACAGCTTCGAAAAAGCGGCTTGAAGGTCTCGCGTTGGAATGGTCGAGCATGGGCGGGCATCGATGGCTGAAGCGGGCGTTGCGGCCACGCTTGCGCGACCGTCACGCGAACCTTAGCGATGAGCCCAGTTAGCGCAAGCGCGGCGGCATGCCGCGCCGGACAGACAACTCAGGGTTTCTCGACCCGCGACACCTGATAGGTATGCATTTTACCGGCGCGACCGATCGAAACATATTCGCCGGTGACGAAGCGCTCGTCGCCGAGCTTGAAGCCGATCTCGTCGTCCTGCTCGCCCTCGACATAGTCGAAATACCAGGTTCCGCCGGGCTTGCGACGCAACCGGCCGACCTTTTCGGTGTCGCCGTTGCTGAAATGCCGGACACGGCACGCGGCCTGATGGGTTTTCCACTCTCCGGCATCCAGACGCCCCTCGCCATCCAGCGGAACGAGCAGGTCGTAGCCTTCCTCCGTGTCGCCGGCGGGATGGCCGCTTTCACGGGCCAGCAGCAGCCGCACGTGGCGGAAACGCGGTGTGAGGTCCTTCATCTCTGTCATGGGGCGCTCCAATCGTTGCCTGTTGGCTATCCCAGTGGACAGGATCGGGCCTTGATCACGATCAAGGCGGCCAGGGCCACCTTGCCGCATTGGTGGCAAGTCGGTCCTGCGCGGGAGCCTCCGGGCCTGATGAAATCGGCTCGACAAAGGAGATCAGCCGTGAAGATGGAAGCCTTCGTTCCCCTCGTTACTTATCTCAATCCGAATTCCGACGCGGCTACGGCCAATGTCGTGGCGATGGCCGGTCATCTCGGAGCAACGCTTCATGCGCTTGCGATCAACGCGGATATTCCGCCGGTCTCCAACGCCTTGTCGCATTTCCTGCTCGACGTGCCGGAAATGATCCGCGAGGCGGAGAAGCTGAGCCGGGAGCGCGGGGATCACCTGCTCACGCTCATTGTGGAGAGGGCGCAGGCGGCCGGTTTGACCGCCTCCACCAACGCGATCGCAGTCAAGCCCGCGCTGCTGGCCGAAACGGCCGCCGTCCATTCACGCTACCACGACATAAGCCTGCTGGGCTGGGAGGCTGGTAACCCGACGTCACGCCTTACCGCCGAGACCGTCATCTTCGGCGCCGGCCGTCCGACCGTTCTGTTGCCCGAACTCTCACCTGTTGGCGCGCTTGAACATGTTGCCGTCGCCTGGGATGGCAGCCGTGTGGCCGCGCGCGCGGCCGCAGATGCAGCGCCGCTGCTGGCTCGCGCCACGCGCGTCTCCGTTCTTTCGGTTGTCGACGACAAGCCGTCCAGCCGCGACGCGGCAGAGCGTTTTGCCGGCGGGCTCGTGCGCCGAGGCGTCGAGGCGGCGGCAGTTCCGCTTCGCGGGCAGGGTGCGCCGATCGCAGAGACCCTTCAGGAGACCGCGCTGGAGCGCGGCGCCGGCCTGCTGGTCATGGGCGGCTACGGGCACTCCCGGCTGCGCGACTTCGTGCTTGGCGGGGCGACGAAAGGTGTGCTCGACAATCTTCTGATGCCGGTTCTGCTCTCGCACTGACACGCTGCATCAACCGCGCGGCTTGCCGCGCAGGATGACCGAGCGAAGTTCCAGGTTGCGATCGAGCACGACGAAGTCTGCTACCGCGCCCGGCGCGATCCGCCCGCGATCCGTCAGGCCGAGATAGTCGGCGGCGATCGTGGCCGTGCGTCGCGAGGCCTCGTCGATGCCAAGACCGATCGAGACGAGATTGCGGAAGGCCTGAAGCATGGTGAGGCTGCTTCCGGCCAGTGTCCCGTCGGCAAGGCGCACGCCGTTGCCGCATTTCTTCACATGCTGGGTACCAAGCCGATAGTCGCCGTCGGGCATGCCGGATGCCGGCGTGGCGTCCGTTACGGCGTAGAGGTTGGGGATGGCGCGCAGCGCGGCGCGGATCGCACCGGGGTGCACGTGCAGGAGGTCCGGGATCAGCTCCGCATGCTCGGCATGGGCAAGGGCCGCGCCGACGATGCCCGGTTCGCGGTGATGCAGGCCTGACATGGCGTTGAACATGTGCGTCACGCCGTGGCGCCCGCTCTCGAAACAGCGCGCCGCCGTCTCATAGTCGCAGGACGAATGGCCGATCTGGACGCGCACGCCGCGTTCGTTGAGATAGCGGGTGAGTTCCTCCTCCGGATCTGCTTCCGGCGCAAGTGTCACCACGCGGATGCGAGCGAGGCCCATCAAGTGCTCCATCAGGGCCGTGTCGCCGTCGATAACGAAATCGGGCTGTGCGCCCAACCGGCTGCGGCTGATGAAGGGACCTTCGAGGTGGACGCCCAGAACGGCCGCTTCGCCGTTGCCTGGCTCGAGTGCTGCGCGGTTGGCGGCTGCCAGCGCCTGTTCGATGTCGGGCACCTCGGCCGTCATCGTGGTGGCGAGCAGGGCCGTCGTGCCTGCCGCCGCATGGGTCGCTGCCACTGTATGCGGCGCGTTGCCGGCCTCCATGATGTCGGCGCCGCCGCCGCCATGACAATGCAGGTCGATGAAGCCCGGCAGCACGATCGCGCCGTCATTGCTAGTATCCGTCTCCTCCACCGCCTCGATCCGCCCATCCCGCCAGCGCACGCGCCCCTCGATCCAACCGGTTGGCGTCAGCACGCGGCCTGCGATCTCACCTGTCTGCATTTCCGATCCGTTCCATGATTGCCAAATGGATTATGATGTTATAACCAATTCTCCGCGAGGATACCACATAACTCTGACACAGAGGCTTCCGGAGGTTGATCATGATGAAACTGACGCGACTGAAACTGGCGCTTGCCGCAGCCGTTGCGCTGCCCGCCTCGGCATTCGCCGAGCCCGTGAATATTTCCTACCTGACCCATTGGTCGCCCGAGACCGTCGCGCTGCTCGAAGCTGCGGCGGCCAGCTACAGCGAGGCCAATCCCGATGTCACGATCACCGTGCAGGCGGTGCCGTTCGGTGACCTGCTGACGACCATCCGCTCGCAGGGCGGCGGCGCGGGTGGACCGACCATTGCCAGCATCTACGATCTGTGGCTGCCGGAACTCGCGCGCGATGGTCTTGTCGAGAAGGCGCCCGAGGCGGTCTCCGGTGACGTCAGCGCCGCATGGCCGGCCGGCATTGCCGCAGCGGCCAGCGTCGACGGCGCGGTCTACGGCATTCCCAACGAGATCAACGTCTACGCGCTGAACTACAACAAGGGGCTGTTCGAGGAGGCGGGCATCGCTGAGCCGCCGGCTACTTGGGATGCGCTGAAAGAGGCCGCCGCCGCAATCACCGCCAGCGGTGAAGGCCGCCAGGGCTTCGGCATGATCAACTCGTGGGCTGCCGGTGTCGTACATCCGTTTTCATCGCTGCTGGTTTCCAATGGCGGCGACCTCGTGGTCGACGGCAAGCCGGCGCTCGACAGCCAGGCCGCAGGCGAGACGTTCGCGCTCTACGAGGAAATGATCAAGGAAGGTTATACCGATCCTTCCATGGGCACGGCCGACGCCAACACCACCGGACCGTTCCTCGACAACTTCGTGTCCGGCAACACCGGCATGATCATCATGGCCAACTGGTGGGAAAGCGCGCTGCGCGCCGGCATGGGCGACCGCTTCGATACGATCGGCACCGCGCCGATTCCGGTCGGACCCAGCGGCGACACCGCCCGCTCGATCTCCTATTCATGGCTGACGGTGGTCAATGCGGGCGCTGCCGATGCGGAGCGCGAGGCGGCGTGGGACTTCCTGTCCTGGCTCAACGGTGCTGAATCGGGCGAGAACGGCGCGTCCGCAATGTCCGGCATCCTGATGTCGATGGGCATCCTTCCGTCGCGCAGCTCCGACGTCGAAGCCTATCAGGACGATCTCGGCCGAGACTTCCTTGCCGGTTATGTCGACGTGCTCGAGAATGCCAAGGCATTCCCGGTCGTACTTGGCGGGCAGGAGTTCTCAGAGGCCCTGCAGCAGGTGATCGAATCCCTGCAGTACGGCCAGGTCGACGCCCAGGAAGCGCAGGCCAACGCACAGGCCGACGCCGAGTCGATCCTGGAGCGGGCCAAGCAGTAGCAATAGGTATGGCCGGGTGCGGCGGAGCCGCATCCGGCTAGACACCCGCCTTCGTCATGGATTTGCGTATCTCCATATGGCCACGATGACCAGAAGCTCGATCACGGTGATGCTCGCGCCGGCGGTGACGCTGATCGGCGTGTTCATCCTCGTGCCGATGGCCCTGACCATCTGGCTGTCGTTCCACGACTGGTCGACGCAGACCGGCTTCGAGACGGCGCGTTATGTGGGGTTGCGCAACTATCAGGACATCGTCGGCCCGATCTCGGTGGGGCGCGACTTCAAGCGTGCCTTCGTCAATACGGCGATCTACACTGCGCTGTCGGTCGCCATCATCCTGCCGCTGTCGGTGATGCTGGGCCTGCTCGTCTATCAGACGCGCGTGCGGGGCGGGCACCTGCTGCGGGCGGTGCTGTTCTCCACCTATATGGTGCCGATGGTCGCGGTCGCGCTGGTGTGGTCGAAGCTCTATTCGCCGGCCGAAGGGCCGATCAACCAGATGCTCGGTTGGGTGGGCGTAGCGCCTGGCACATGGCTTTCCTCGCCGGATACGGCTCTCGTCTCGATCGTTTTCCTCAATGTCTGGCAGCAGGTCGGTTATTTCACGGTGCTGATCATCGCCGGCCTGACCCAGATACCCAACGCCCTCTACGAGGCTGCGCGCATCGACGGCGCGAACCCGGTGCAGGAATTCTTCGGCATCACCCTGCCGCTGCTGCGGCGCACGCTGCTGTTCAGCGCGGTCATCGCCGTTATCAACGCCGTGCAGGTTTTCGAGCCCGTGGCGCTCATCACGCAAGGCGGGCCGGCGGGGTCGACCAACGTTCTGACCTATCACATCCGCCGCGTCGGCATCGAGCGGGCGCAGGGCGGGCTGGGTTCCGCCATGGCTGTCACGCTGATGCTGTCGCTGATCGTCGTCGTCGTCGCGCTGTTCGCGTTTGCGCGCAAGGGAGAGCGCGAATGAGCGGCACGACAAAACCCTTCCGGCGCAACAATCCCAGTGGGTTCGATGCCTTGCTCGTGCTGCTGATCGTCGTTGCGGCCGTGGTCGCGGCGTTCCCCCTCGTCTGGATGGTGCTTTCCAGTTTCAAGACGCCGGCCGAAAGCATGCAGGTGCCGCCGGTCTGGCTGCCAAAGACGCCGAGCCTCGATTCCTATTCGGAGGTCGCGGGCGTCATCAATGCCGGACGCTCGTTCTGGAACTCGGCCGTCATCGCCACGGTGACTACGGCGGGCATTCTCGTTACCAGCCTGATGGCCGGCTACGCCTTCGCGAAATACCGCTTCCGTGGCCGTGATGCGCTGTTCGCGCTGCTGATCGCGACGATGTTCCTGCCGCCGATCGTGACGCTGATCCCGCTCTACCGGCTGGTGAGCTATATCGGACTCAACGGAAGCCTGTTCGGCGTCATCGTTCCGCATCTGGCGAACGCCTTCGGCATTTTCCTGATGCGTCAGTTCATCGCCGGCGTGCCGGACGACCTGATCGACGCGGCGCGTGTCGACGGGGCCTCGGAACTGCGCATCGTCTTTTCGGTGGTAGCACCAGCCGTCGTACCGGCGCTTGCTGCGCTGACTCTGTTCGCCTTCGTCTATCACTGGAACACCTATCTCTGGCCGCTCACCGTGCTGCAGGGCAACACCGACGACTACCCCATCGTCATCAGCCTGAGCCGGCTTCTCTCCTACAATCGCGGCGCGATGAACACGCATCTGGTGATGGCCGGCGCGACGCTCGCCGTACTGCCGCCGCTGGTCATGTTCGTTTTGCTGCAACGCTTCTTCGTCGACAGCATCGTCAGCTCGGGGGTCAAGGGATGAGCCGGCTGCTGGCACTCGACCTCGGCGGCACCAACCTGCGCGCGGGCGTGGCTCATGCTGGCCGGCCTGTGGTGGTCGAGACCGTTGGTCGTTGGCCGGCGCCGGCGCGCCTGGCCGATTTCGAGGTCATCTTGCGCGAGCTTGTCGAGACGCATGACCCGGCCCGCATCGGTATCGCGATCCCGGGGCTTGCGAACGGCACCACCTGCACCTGGGTACCGAACCTGCCGTGGCTCGATGGCGTCGACCTTGCCGCAATGTTTCCAGGCCTGCCGCTTGTGCTTGGCAACGACGCCCAGCTTTCATTGCTGGCCGAAGCAACCGGAGGCGCGGTTTCGGAACTCGAAGACGCGATCCTGCTGGCGATCGGCACCGGCATCGGCTCGGCTGTTCTGTCCGGCGGCCGTGTCGTGCGTGGCGCAGGGGGTGGCGCGACGTCGTTCGGCTGGGCCTGCGCCGACCCTTCCGATGCAGGGGACGACCGGGACGGCTGGCTGGAGCGCCATGCGTCCGGCCGCGCCCTCGATCGTCTCGCGGCAACCATCGGGCTTGCCGATGGAGCCGGGCTGATAGAGGCGGCACGCGGAGGCAATGTGCAGGCACAGCACCTTCTCGAAGGGCCGGCATCTGCACTGGGCACTGCGCTGGCCGGTGCCGTGGCGCTGCTGGATGTGCGCGCCATCGTCTTCGCGGGCGGGGTGGCAACAGCGCTCGATGTTCTGGAGAAGTCCATCATTGCCGCGCTGCAACGACAGCTTCCGCCGCATCTGCGCGCTGTCAGGTTGCTGGCCGGTCAATACGGGCCGGGGGCCGCGCTGGCCGGCGCAGCCATAGCCGCTGCGGGAAGTCCGCTTTGGGAGGATCGGAAATGACCGAGATCGCACCGATAGCCAAGCCAGACCGCAACCGCCCCGAGCCGCTGTGGCATCAGGCCGAGCAGGCGCTGCGCGGGTTGATCGCCGACGGGACCTGGACAGACGGCATGCAGATCCCCAATGAGGAACGGTTGAGCACGATGCTCGGTGTCAGCCGCATCACCATCCGCCACGCACTGCGCAACATCGAGGATTCCGGCCTGCTGCGGCGCGAGCACGGCCGCGGCACCTTCGTGCGTTCGTCCACCGTCATTGCCGGCGTACGCGGGCTGACCAGCTTCACACAGGAGATGGCGGGGCTCGGCCTCATCGTCGGTTCGCGCATTCTCGAACGCGACGAGCAGGCCGCCTCGGCCGAGGTGGCGAGCGCGCTGGAAATCCGCCAGGGCGAACCAGTCGTGCGGCTGCGTCGCCTGCGCATGGGCAATGACGCGCCGATCGGCGTCCAGACGGCGTACATGCCGCTGGCGCGGGTTCCCGGATTTCTCGCACTGGAGCCATCGGCATCACTCTACCAGACGCTGAGCGCGCATTTCGGCATCGCGCCGCGCGAGGCCCGGGAGGTCTATCGCGTCGGCACCGTCGCTGCGGAGGACGCCGCCCTGCTTGGCATCGAAACCGGCAGCCCTGCCTTCGTCGTCGAACGCATCACCTCGGACGCCATCGGGCCGTTCGAATTCGTCCACTCCATCATGCGGGGCGATCGCTACGAGATTCGTTCCCGTCTCCACATCTGATCCCAAGCGAAAGGCAGAACATCACCATGTCGACCCTCTATATCAGCCGTCTCACCAAGCTTGCCGAAGAGGCAGCACAGACCAACGAAGCCGCGTTCGAGACCGTCTCGACGAAGCTCGCAGATTCGCTGCAGGGCGGCGGTCTGGTGCACCTCTACGGTTCGGGCCACTCGGTGCTGCCGTGCCAGGAAACCTTCCCGCGCTACGGTTCCTATGTCGGCTTCAACCCGCTGACCGACCCGCGCGTGATGTGGCACAACGTGCTTGGCGCCGGCGGCGTGCGCGAGCTTCTGTGGCTGGAACGCACCGAAAACTACGCGGAGAAGTTCCTCGACCATCAGCCGTTGAATCCCGGCGATTCGATCATCATCTTCGGTCATAGCGGCCGCAATGCATCTGGCATCGATACCGCGCTCTATGCCAAGAAGCGCGGGTTGTTCGTCACCGCGATCACCTCGACCCACAATCTGGACAAGCCGGCCACCCATTCTTCGGGCAAGCGGCTTGCCGACGCCGCCGACGCGGTCATCGATACGCGTTCGCCGATCGAGGATGCGGTGGTGCCGGTGGAAGGCTGGTCGCGCCCCGTGGCCGGGTCTTCGACAGTGCTCGCGATGATCCTGATGCACGAGCTTGTCGCGCGCACCGCGCAGAAGCTTGGCGAGCGCGGTGTGGAACTGCCGACCTTTGCCTCACCGACCATCGCCGGCGTGACGCTGCACGACACGGACGTCATCTACGGCAAATATCGTGAGCGCATGATCGACGCCCAGCAGAAGCATCTGGACTTCTTCAAGGGAAGGATGCAGGGCGAGGCCTGATCAGCAAACGGGCATGACAGGGAGACACGAACAATGACGCAGACGATGATGGCGCGCGAGATCGCGGAGATACCGGCAGTGACCGCGCGTCAGCTCGGCGAGGGCCTTTCCGCCTATCAGGCCATCGGCCGGATCCTGCGTGACCGTGCCCCCCTGTTTGCCGCTACATCGGCGCGCGGCACGTCGGACCATGCCGCGACCTACCTGAAATATCTGGTGGAAACGCGGCTCGGTCTGCCGGTCGCGTCCATCGGGCCGTCGGTGGCCTCGATCTACAAGGCGCCGCTGCATCTGGAGCAGGCGGCACTGTTTGCCGTCTCGCAATCCGGCGCCAGCCCGGACCTGCTGGCGCTGCTCG
Organism: Neoaquamicrobium sediminum; assembly: GCF_040970315.1. Taxonomy (NCBI): domain Bacteria; kingdom Pseudomonadati; phylum Pseudomonadota; class Alphaproteobacteria; order Hyphomicrobiales; family Phyllobacteriaceae; genus Neoaquamicrobium; species Neoaquamicrobium sediminum. The sequence goes on from NZ_JAZHFV010000005.1 coordinate 64,780, forward strand.
AGGCCGGTCGGAAGAGCGGAGCCGTCACCGTCGCGCTGCTCAATGCCGAGGGCTCGCCCGCCGCGAGCGTCAGCGAGCATGTGGCGCCACTGCTGGCTGGTCCGGAAAAGGCGGTCGCCGCCTCCAAGAGCTATGTCGCTTCGCTCGTTGCCATGGCGGCGATCGTCGCGGAATGGACCGGTGACGAGGATCTTACGCGCGCGCTTGCACTGCTGCCCGACGCTTTCGCAGACGCACTGCGCTGCGACTGGAGCGCGGCGGACGAGGCTTTTGTTGCGGCGGAGTCCGCATACTGCCTCGGCCGTGGCCCGGGTCTGACGATTGCGGCAGAGGCAGCACTGAAGTTCAAGGAAACCTGCGCGCTACACGCCGAGGGGTTCAGCAGCGCGGAGGCGATGCACGGTCCGCTGGTGCTCGCCGGCGAGGGGCTGAAAGTGCTCACCTTCGTACCCGGGGACGTGGCGCGCGCCGGTGTGCTCGACACCGCGGAAAGGATGGCGCTGGCCGGCGCCGACGTCTGGCTCGTCGATCAGGAGCAGGCGGGCCAGAACACGCTGCCGGCGGCCAACGCTCCGCATCCTGCGCTGGTTGCGCCGGTGCAGGCGGTTTCCTTCTATGTCTTTGCCGAGCGGCTGTCGCGCCTGCGCGGCCACGATCCCGACCGGCCGATGCACCTCAAGAAGGTCACCGAGACCGTCTGACGAACACAGGGATTATTGCCGCATGGCGACGCTGCAGCTCAGCAACATCGAGAAGACCTATGGCTTGGTCGAGGTCATAAAGGGTATCGATCTCGACATCGCGGATGGCGAGTTCGTGGTCTTCGTCGGCCCGTCCGGCTGCGGCAAGTCGACCCTTCTGCGGATGATCGCTGGGCTTGAGGAGATCAGTGGCGGCGATCTGTTCATCGACGGTGAGCGCTGCAATACGCGCGCGCCGAAAGATCGTGGCATCGCCATGGTGTTCCAGTCCTACGCGCTCTACCCGCACAAGACCGTCTATCAGAACATGGCGTTCGGCCTGAAACTGGCCGGGCGGCCGAAAAGCGAGATCGACACGAAGATCCGCGAGGCCGCTCGCATCCTGCAGATGGAGCACCTGCTGGAGCGCAGGCCGCACCAGCTTTCCGGCGGCCAGCGCCAGCGGGTGGCGATCGGCCGCGCCATCGTGCGCAATCCCAAGGTGTTCCTGTTCGACGAGCCGCTTTCCAACCTCGACGCGGCGCTGCGGGTAAGTACCAGGCGCGAACTCGCCAAGCTGCACGCCGACCTCAAGGCGACGATGATCTACGTCACGCACGACCAGGTCGAGGCGATGACGCTCGCCGACCGCATCGTCGTGCTCGACGGCGGCGTCGCCCAGCAGATCGGCAGCCCGATCGAGCTCTACGAACGTCCGCGCAACCTGTTCGTGGCCGGTTTCATCGGCTCGCCGAAAATGAACTTCATCGCCGCAAGCGTTGTCGGGCGCGACGGAAGCGGCCTGCGGGTGACAAGCGAGGAGACCGGCGAACTCGTCGTTCCGGTCGAGGATGGGACACATCTCGCAGAGGGCGCTGCCGTGACACTCGGCATTCGACCCGAACATCTCGTTCCAGCCGGTGCCGGGGATTGCGCCATCGACGCAGCGGTCGAACTTGTCGAGAGGCTGGGCGACCAGAGCCTGCTGGAACTGCGGACGGCTACAGGCACGACCATCGTCGCTCGCGCCGATTCAGGCTCGCCCATCAAGGTCGGTGACGCGATCAGGGTCGGCTTTGCGCTCGACCGGGTTCATCTGTTCGGGACGGACGGGCAGGCGCTGCGGGCATGGCCGCGTAACGCCTGATCGCCCGCTATAGTGCCGGCTGCCGCCGGTTCATGATCCAGACCGCGATGCCGCCGACGATGTAGGCGACGAGCCCGTATGCGGCAGGCGGAATGGCGAGCTCGGGATCGTTGAGCATGAATTCGCTCATGGCCAGCGCGATGACAAGCGCGGCATTGCGGATGCTCATCGACATGGAGAGCGCGACGGCCTGGCGTCGTTCGACGCCCAGCAAGCGCGGCAGGAAATACCCGACTGCCAGCGCGATCAGGTTGAAGGCCACCACGACAGTGCCGACGGTCGGACCCCAGGAGGAGAGCAGGCTCCACTGGCTTATGAGCGCGAAGATCACGACCAGCGCCAGGAAGATCGTGGCGAGCGCCTTCACCGGTCGGTCGAGCTTTGCGGCGAAGTCGGGATACCGGCTGCGGATGAAAACGCCGACGATTGCCGGCACGATTGCGATCGCGAAAATTTGCAACACCTGCACGATTTCCAGCCGCACATCCGTGGTTTCGCCATAGAAGGCGAAAAGCGACAGGTTGACGATGACCGGCAGCGTCAGCAGCGCCAGCATCGAGGTTAATGCCGCCATGGACAGGCTGAGGGCGACGTCGCCGCGCGCGAGGTGCGTGTAGAGAGCGGCAGATGTGCCGCCGGGGCTTGCCGCCAGCAGCATCATGCCCATGGCGACGGCCGCGGGCACGCCGGCGACCTTCACGAGCGCGAAACAGAGTGCGGGTAGAAGCAGGATATGGCAGAAAAGGCCGATGACGACCGGCCATGGCCTGGCGAGGACGCGCGTGAAATCCTCGAGCCTGAGGGACAGCCCGAGCCCCAGCATGATAATGACGAGCGCCGCCGGCAGGCCGACACTCAAGGCCAGACTGGATTGCATATGACCATCCCCGATTTCGGCGCGAATATTAGCGGAAAGTCATCTATGAAGTCTTACCATGCGGCGAATGCACAGCGGACCATTGCAATGACGGCGGGACGCGCTAGCTTGATCATCCGATGACGTCACCCAGGCCCACCTCGCAGGACATCACCAAGCTTATCGTTCGCGTGTCCATGAAGGACAGGGCGGCATTCGATTTGCTTTACCGACGAACGAGCGCGAAACTCTTCGGCGTTTGCCTTCGTGTCTTGAGCGACCGGGGTGAGGCTGAGGAAGCGTTGCAGGACGTCTACGTCAAGATATGGACCAAGGCGGATCGTTTCGCGGTATCCGAGCTGAGCCCGATCTCGTGGCTCGTCGCAATCGCGCGGAACCATTCGATCGACCGGATACGCGCGCGCCGTGAGCGGACGACGGCGATCGATGCCGCGCTCGAGGTGCCGGACGAAAAGCCGGATCCGGAAGCCGAGGCGGTTGCGGGCGGCGAGCGGGATAGAATTAATTCCTGCCTCCAGGAGCTGGAGCAGGACAGGGCAGCGGCTGTGCGAGCAGCCTATCTGAACGGCGATAGCTATGCAGAGCTTGCCGAGCGTTTCTCGGTGCCGCTCAACACGATGCGAACCTGGCTGCGACGCAGCCTGATGAAGTTGAAGGAATGCCTGGAGCGATGACGCCGGCTGACGACAGAGATCTGGAACACGGAGGCGACGATGCGCTCGCCGCCGAATACGTTCTGGGCGTGTTGCCGGGCGATGAACGGCAGGCAGTTGCGAGGCGTGTTGAGGAAGACGCCGCGTTTGCAAGCCTGGTGGGAGCGTGGGAGGAGCGGCTTTCGCCCCTTAACGCGGGGTACGAGGATGTTGAGCCGCCTGCCTCGCTCAAGACGCTTGTCGACGCCCGATTGTTCGAGCGGCCGGATCGTAAGCCGGAGCCCAGGCCCGGTTTCTTTGAGAGCCTTGCCTTCTGGCGGGGCCTTGCCGGTGCGGCTGTAGCTGCTCTTGCCATCGCGATCGCCCTGCCGTTTTTGCAGCCTGCGGCAGTGCCAGAGGTTGCGCCGCGTCTTGTGGCGTCGCTGGCAGATGACGGGACCGACGTGCGCTATCTTGCGGTTTACGATGGACACTCCGGCGACATCGGGCTGTCCCATGTGACAGGCGACAGGGCGCAGGGGCGCGATTTCGAACTCTGGTTGATCGAGGGCGATGCGGCTCCGGTGTCGCTGGGTGTGGTGCCGGTCGGGGCCAGCGTGCATGTTCCCGTGGCGCCGGCGCACCGTCAGATGATTGCGTCCGGCGCGCTCTTTGCGATCAGCCTGGAGCCGGAAGGCGGTTCGCCGACCGGCCAGCCGACGGGACCGGTCGTGGCGGCGGGCGACCTGCGCTCCATCTGAGCGACTTCACGTCTTTCCGGCTGCTGCCTGTCGCGCCCGAGATCAATCGCCCGCATCTTTTTTCACAATGTCTGAAACTTCCGGAAAGTGGTGTCCGTAGCTCTGTGCGTCCCCATCAGAGGGATTGAAAATTCGAGAGGAGTATCAGGACATGCACAAGATCACATCCACCATCCTCGCCGGCGCATTTGCCGCCACTTCGGTTGCAGGCTTCGCCTTCGCCAAGGACAACCCGATGGTCGGCGGTGCCGCCATGTATGCGGACAAGAACATCGTCGAGAACGCGATGAACTCGGCCGACCACACCACGCTCGTCGCAGCGGTCAAGGCCGCCGGCCTCGTTGAGACGCTGCAGGGCGAAGGACCGTTCACGGTTTTCGCGCCGACCAACGAAGCTTTCGAAGCACTTCCGGCCGGCACGGTCGATGAACTGCTGAAGCCCGAGAACAAGGACCAGCTCGCCAAGGTTCTGACCTGCCATGTCGTGGCGGCCGATGCGATGTCCGACGCAATCGGCAAGATGATTGCCGACGACAATGGCGATCACCCGGTAAAGACGGTGGGCGGCTGCACGCTGCAGGCCAAGATGGACGGCGACAAGATCACGTTGACCGACGAGACCGGTGGTGTGGCCACCGTCACAATCGCCGATGTCGACCAGTCCAACGGCGTCATCCATGTCATCGACAAGGTTCTGCTGCCCGCTGGCTAATTGCGGGGGTCGCAGGCCGGCGGAGCGACGCTACCCGACCCTTCAGCGCCGCAAATCAGGCCGGCAGATACCTGCGCGATGACAGGAAGAGGCCCGGGACGCTGTCCCGGGCCTTTTCTGTATCCGATTTCTATTTGACGTATCTGCGCTCGCTGGTCACGTGCGGCTTGCAACCGCGATGATGGGCAGCGTTGTCCCACAGGCGGATCGGCGGTGCGAGGCTGACCAACTGCGACGAACCACCCTGCAGCAGAACGCGGTAGGGTCGCATGCCCGGGTAGCCACCGTTGATCGCTTTCGAGTTGACCATGCCACACACGGTCACGTCGCCATAGGCATTGTCGCGCACCGCGATCATGTGACTCCAATGGGCGGAACGCGGGTCGAGAAGATGCGCGGAAACGGTTGCTTTCGTCACTTCGATGTCTGCCGGTGTCAATTCGTGAATCCAACCCGTTTCGACGGTTGAGCAGCCGCTTAGCGCAAGCAATGCCGCGGCGAGCGTCGCGTTCGTGAATTTTCCCATAGGTCGGCCCTCGAAGTTGCAGCCTCATTCTCCCATGGAATGGCTTGCGCAAGGCTGGTCAGTTCCGTAATGACGCCAGAGGGGCCGATTGCAATCGAAGCTGCCTGGCCGCGACAGGGTGGCATGTCACGGGCGGGAAGACAGGTCGTATCGGAAATAGCTTGACGTACAAGAATGCCTTCGAGCGCAACAACGCGATCTCGGTCTTCCTGATGGGCGCACTTCCCGCGGTCGCCGGCAGCGCGATCTCGGTGATGCTCGTCAGCTTCATGGTCTGGGCTGTCATATCCCTCGCGTTTCGGCGGTTCGAGTTTCATCTCACTCCCGGTGACCGGCTTGTCGCGTGGACGTTTACCGCCTTCGTTGGGCTGGTGCTTGCAACCGCTCTGTTCGGCGAGAACCTGGAGCAGATCCCATGGCATACGCTTTGGCTGCTTCCGTTTCTTTCGGTCTGGGTTGTGATACCGCGGCTGCGAGCCACACCCGATCTTGATTATCTGCACATATTCGCGGTTGGAGCCGCGGTTGGCGCGGTTGGAGCGCTTATTATCGGTCTCGTCCAGGTCGTGGGGTTCGATCAACGGGCCGAAGGAGGAGCTGGGAACGCGGCCGTCTTCGGCATCATATCTCTATGCCTCGCCGCAATCGCGAGCCTCAACCTTGACGATCCACGCAGGAACTACCGCATGCTGGCCGTTGCGGGCATCGTTGCCGGTCTGCTTGCGGTCGTTCTGTCGCTGACGCGAGGGGTGGCCATCGTGGCTATCGGCGTGCTGATCGTCATCGTCATCTATGCGCCGCGTCAGCGGTTGACCAATGCTACGCGGGTGGCTTGGCTTGGCCTTGCCGTTGCCGTCGCCGCCGCGCTCTATGGCGCGGCCGACCTTATCGCCGACCGCCTGTTGCTTACCGTCGAAGAACTCAACAGCGTGGTCTCCGGCGAAAACTCGGCCAATATCGGCGAGCGGTTGCGTCTGTGGATCGCGGGATGGAGTGCAATAGGCGAGTCGCCGCTTTGGGGGCACGGCATCCAGAACCGCATGGCGAAGGTTTCCGAGCTGCTGCTGCGCGACGGCTTGCCTGTCCAGCATTATAGCCACGCCCACAATGCATTTATCACCTTTGCGATTGACGGCGGAATCGTCGTCCTTGGCGCGGTGATTGCGGTGCTGATCGTGCCGGTCTTCGTTGCGTGGCGCGCCCCGCGGGACATACGTCACCGCAAGCGCTTTTTCCTGGCGTTGCAGGTCAGCCTTATCTTCGGTCTGTGCGGCCTGACCCAGATCATGTTCAAGCACGACATCATGGATGCCTTCTACATCTTCTCTGCCATTCTGATGGCAGCCAGCATTACGGATATGCGGGCGAGACGGCGCTAAGGCCCCGATGCCGTCCGAGGACTGAACTCAGTTCGCCTGCCGCCCGGCCATGTAGGCCGCAAGGCGTCTGCTGGTGTCGTCGGCCGGCTGCCACCCCGTCGCTGCCAATCGATCCGGTGAGACCACCAGCGGTCCGGATAGCCGCCGCCATAGGTCGCGCCGCCCGACCATTGCGGACAGGCCCGCAAGCAGAGGCTCGGGGATCGTGAAAATGCCGGGGTTCCGGCCGATGCCTTCGCGCATGGCGGCAACGATCCCGGCTAATGTGAGTGGACTGCTGTCGCTGACGATGTAGGTGCCGCCGGCGACCGGGTTCGACAGAATATGTAGGACCGCCGCGCCGAGCCGTTCGACGTCGAGCAAGGATCTGCGAGCCTGGATCCCGCCGAGCGGAAGCGGAAAGGGTGTATGTGCGAGGCGAAGCAGTCCGGCAAGCCCGCCGCGCATGCCCTCACCATAGACCGCGACCGGTCGGAACGTGACGAGCTGTCGGCTGTCGGCGGCGAAGATTTCAGCGAGCTTCTCTTCCGCCTCGAGCTTCGAACGCCCGTAGTCGTCAGTGGGCCGGGCAGGGGAACTCTCGGTCAGCACTTCCGGAGATGTCGGGCCAGTGATGGCGCGGATCGAAGAGAGAAAGACAAATCGCCCAGGCACATGGCGTCGTGCCGCGTCTGCGAGTTGAACTGAAAGATCGACATTGGCGACGCGATAGCCGTCGTATCGCAAATTGGTAGATGCATCCGCGATGCCGGCGCAATGGACAAGATGGTCGACGCCGGACACGAGCTGATCCCATGCTCCGGCGCCTGCGTTTGCCGCCGGCATCAACGCTCGATCTTCACGCCGCAGGTCGAACTGATTGGGGTCCCGCGAGGCGACGCGGACCTTATAGCCGCCGCTTCGCAGGTGCGCTGCCACGGCACGTCCGATAAAGCCGCTCGCCCCGGTGACAAGCACCTTCCCGGACCGGTCTCCGCTCATTTTTCCGTATATCTGAACAGGACCTCGACGGCGGCCTTGCGGTCCGCGCTTGCCACGGCGCCGCTCAGTTCGGCCAGCATGTCGGGAACGGTATCGCCACTGCCGTTCATCCGGTGCGCGCGCAGGATCTTCGAGTGAGCGGTCGGTGTCACACCCTCGGGATTGTAGAAAAGCTCCTCATGGAGCTTTTCGCCCTCGCGCATGCCGATTGTGACGATCTCGATATCGCCCTCGGGATTGCGCGCATCGCGCACACTGAGGCCCGCAAGGGCAATCATATCCTCGGCAAGATCCCGGATGCGGATCGGGTCGCCCATCTCCAGGAGCAGGATGTCGCCGCTCTCGGAGAGCGCACCCGCCTGCACGATCAATTCCGCCGCCTCGCGCACTGACATGAAATAGCGGGTTATCTTCTCGTCGGTGATCGTCACCGGGCCGCCATTGGCGATCTGTTCCTTGAATAGCGGGATCACGGACCCGCTGGATCCGATCACATTGCCGAAGCGGACGCAGGCGAAATTCCGTTCATAGGGCTTATCCAGCGTCCTCACGCCATGATAGCGGACGATTTTCTCCGCCCAGCGCTTCGTCGCGCCCATGACGCTCGCCGGGCGCACCGCCTTGTCCGACGAGATCAGGATAAAGTTGCGGACGCCGCAATCAGTTGCCGCCCTAGCCAGCGATTCCGTGCCGAGCACGTTGTTGCGGATGCCTTCGAGGCTGTTCTGCTCCACGAGATGAACATGCTTGTAGGCGGCGCAATGATAGATCGTCTCGATATCGTTCTCGCGGATGATGCGACGAACAAGGTCGCCATCCGTAATCGAGCCGAGCACCGTCACCAGCGGGAAGAGCGCCTCGCGCTGCAACTCCCGGCCTATCTGGTAAAGGCCGTGTTCGTTGGTATCCAGCAGAACCAGTCGTGCCGGCTTGAGCTGCGCGATGATGCGGCAGAGAGCCGAGCCGATTGAGCCTGCCGCGCCCGTCACCATCAGCGACCGCCCTTCGATCATGCCTCGCAGCAGCGCCGGGTCGGCCGGCACCTGCGAGCGGCCGAGCAGGTCGTCTATGTCGATGTCACGAACACGGCTGACGATATATTTGCCTTCCGCCAGGTCGACGATGGACGGCAGGATCCTGATGTTGACGGGGGCAGTGCCGATCTCGGCAATCAGTTCACGACCGTCCTGCCCCGCAAGGGTCGGCGTGGTGACGATGATTTCCTCGACGCCGATATTCGTCACCAGGCGCTTCAGTTCGCTAGGCGCGTAGACGCGGATGCCGAGCACGTCGAGGCCATGCAGCGAGGCATCCTTGCCGATGAAGCCGATGACCTCGCGCTCGCCCGCCGAACGCAACGCGCCTGCGAGCTGCGTCGCGGCATCGCCTGTGCCGTAGATCAGCGTCTTGGTCAGCCCCTTGCTCGCGCGGCTTGTCCGCCAGATCAGCCACTTGGCGCCGAAACGGCTGCCCGTGATCGTCAGGATCGAAAGGACCCAGAACACCGCGGGGATGCTGCGGGGAACGCCAGGTGCCCCGGTCATGGCCGTCAGGAACGCGAGTGCGACCCAGCTCAACACCGCCAGCGTCACGACCTGCATGATGGTCCATACGGCGCGGTCCGGAAGATATTTCAGCACCGCGCGGTAGAGGCCCATGCGCGCGAAAATGGGTATCGCAAGGGCTGGAGCTGCGAGGATGATGAAGACCTGAGAGGGGTTTGGCCGGAAAGGCTCGCCAAAGCGCAGCGAGAAGCTGAGCCAGCACAGAAACGTCAAGGCGACCGCATCGAACAGGATCAGTACCCAGCGCTTGCGGTTGCGCGAGCTTCGCGAAATCCGATCCCGCAGGCGGTTCAGCGCTGGCGATACGGCAAACATCTTCATGCCCGGGCTTCAGCTACTCGTATCGCGTTCTGATCACGCCGTTCAACCATCCCCAAGGACGGCCAGGCACTTGCCACCTCGATAAAGACGGCAACTCCTTGCTCAAGTCGCGCACCCACCGTCACGCCCCCGAAAGCCTTGAAATTGTGCGATGCCGCAGCGTTTCGCGATCATCTTCCTTGGCTTCCTCCACCTCGCCAGATAGCCAATTCACAACAGGAAGGCAACAACTGGGGTCCAGGTAGCATCGGGGTGCTCCAAGGACCTGTGCTATATGCACCATTGCTGCTATGGCGAGACCATGAAGGAAGCCGCAATTCAGATGGACCATCCCGCTCTCGCCAAGCGCATGTTCGACCTCGCTCTGGCACTGCCGGGTCTCGCGGTCGCGGCGCCGATAGTGCTGGTGGCGATGGCGTTGATCCGTGCAACCTCGCAGGGACCTGCGATCTTCGCCCAGGAACGGGTCGGCCGGCACGAGCAGCCATTCCGCTGCTACAAGTTGCGGACGATGTATGTGAACACACCGCATGTAGCTACACATGAGGTCGCCGTTTCCGCCATCACACCGCTCGGCGCGTTTCTCCGGCGCTTCAAGATCGACGAATTGCCTCAACTTTGGAATGTGGTGATCGGGCAGATGAGCATGGTCGGCCCGCGCCCGTGCCTTCCTGGACAGGAAGAATTGGTCCGCCATCGCAGGACGCTGGGGATCTTTTCACTCAGGCCGGGCATTACCGGCCTCGCCCAGGTGCGCGGCATCGACATGTCCAATCCGCAACGCTGCGCGGAGACCGATGCTGAATACATGCACGCGATTTCGTTGCGCGAAGACCTTCGGTTGATCGTGCGCACGATCCTTTAAGTCACCTCCATATTTATGGTTAGCATCTCGTTAAGCCTTCCGGTGCAGAATTCACCCTGCATCAATCTGCGTACGGAGAGCTCTACCGGTGGTAGTACGGGAGGGGCGGGGCGCACCCGAGACGACTGAAGCGGCGAGCAGTAGCGGCGGGCCCGGCGAAAACGCCGGGGCGGATTCCGTTGCGCTGCTTTCGCTCGAGGCTGACTGGTTCTGGGAGACCGATGCACAGCACCGGATCACCTATCTGTCGAAAGGCTATCGTGAGGCGACCGGTATCGATCCGGCTCGTGTACTTGGCCGGTCGAGGCTCGATTCGCTGCTTGAAGGTACTCGGCCTGATGATCAACCTGGCAGCCAGCTTGACGATCTGCGGGCCAAGCGGCCGTTTGCGGGCTATGTCTATGTGATCCGCGACGCCGGCGGCAACCGGCGATCGCTTTCCATTTCAGGCGTGCCCAGAGCTGATACGGATGGGACATTCGTCGGCTACCGAGGGGTGGGACGCAATGTAACCGCCTTAGCTGAAACGCTGGGCGCCGTGATCCCGCCCGGCGGAAGCGATTCGGCTCTGGATGCCGCGCGTGTGGAGGCCGAGCAGGCGCGGAGCCGTATGCAGGCTGCCATCGACGCGCTGAGCGACGGCTTCGTCATATGGGACAAGTCCGACCGGCTGCTGGCGTTCAACACAGCGTTTGCAAGGCAGTTTGCATTCCTCCCCAATCTACGGACCGGGCGTGGTTTTCGCGAATTGCTGCTCGACTTCGCGCAGACTGGAATTGTCGAAGAAGCGAAGGGACGAGAGGCGGCGTGGGTCGAGGAACTGGTCGTCAACCGTTCTGCGGAACTCGGGCAGGATATTGTCTTCCAGACCCATGACGGACGCTGGATGATGCGGCGCGACATCCTTGCCGAGAATGGTGACCGCGTCGGCATCCGCAAGGATATCACCGAATTCAAACGCCGCGAGGCTGAGCTCGATAAGGCGAAGAAGCAGGCTGAAACCCTGCTTGGCGACCTGCAGAGCACGCTCGACTCTCTGGATATGGGCGTGGTTCTGCTTGATCCAGAGCTCAACGCGGAGATGATCAACAAGGCCTTTTACGACATCTGGAAACTTACGCCGGACGATGTTTCCGTCGGGAGCCCGTTTCGTGCCCTCATGGACATCAACCGGCATACAGGGATTTACAAGGTCGCCGATCAGGAGTGGGAGGATTATGTCGCATACCGTCTCGACGAGATCAGGGGCGAAGGGGGGGTGCCGCCAAGGGAGTTCCAGCGCGGCGACGGCCAGACACTCATCTATTCGGTGACGATGCTTTCCGGCGGCAAGCGACTTGTCTCCTATTTCGACATAACCGCGATCAAGGATCGCGAAGAACAGCTTGCCAAGGCGCTGGAGCAGGCGCGCCTGGCCGAGGCAGTTATCAACAGCGTTCCCAATCCAATCTTCGTCAAGGACGAAAAGCTCAATTTCGTAATGGTCAACGAAGCCTTCGCGGCGTTCCATGATGCGACGCCCGGCGAACTGATCGGACGGGGCGCTGCGGATATCGTTGGCGCCGACAATGCCGGATTGTTCGAAGATAGCGAAAAGCAGGTCTTGAGGACCGGCGAAATCTACGAGGTCCAGGAGGAGTTCGACATCTCGGGCAGCGAGGGCTCGCGGATTGTGCGCAAGAACCGGGTGCGCACCGCCAGCGGTCGCGACTACATCGCCGGCTCGATTTTCGACGTGACGGAGATGAAGCGGCGCGAGCGGGAGAGCCAGAAAGCGCGCGACTACCTCGCTGGTGTGCTGGAATCGTTCCCCGCCGGCGTCATCATCTATGACAGCAACGACCGGTTCGTGCTTGCCAACCGAATGCTGCAGGACATGCTTCCCGAACTGGTGCTGACGTGGCAGCGCGGGTGCACCTATCGCGAGGCCATCGAGCTCGGACACAGCTTCGGCTATTTCCGTGCGTGCGGCGATCCGGAGGTCGATGCTCTTTACGACAGCGACTACGAGGGATGGGTCGAAGGATATATGCGGCGCCATGAGCTGCCGCATGCCGTGTTCGAGCGCCGGAACCCGGACGGGCGCTGGTATCAGGCGCTCGACACGCGGATGCCCGATGGATCGTTCATTGGTATCCGGCTCGACATCACCGATCTGAAGGATCGCGAAGCCGCGCTCAAGGCGAGCATGGAGCAGATCGAGCTTTTCAAGCACGTGCTCGACGACCTGCCTGTTTCCACCTACGTGAAAACGGATGCGCTCGCGTTCGAATTCGTCAACAAGGCCTGGTGCGAGATCACCGGCGTTGCCAAGGAAGAGGCGATTGGCAAGACGGACCGGGACTTCTTCGGCGAGGAGGGCGAGGGGTTCGCCGGTCGTGACCTGAAGGTGCTCGAATCCGGCATAATGGATGAGACCGAGGAAATGCTTACGCGGCGAGACGGCACGGTGCGCCAGCTTATCGCGAAGAAAAGCCGGCTTGTTGGGGGCAACGGCAAGGTTCACCTCATCGGGTCGAGCACCGACATCACCGAACTCAAGCAGCGCGAGGCCGAACTGCAGGAGGCGCAGCGCAAGGCCGTGCTGGCCGATCGCGCTAAATCCGAGTTTCTCGCCAATATGAGCCATGAGATCAGGACGCCCATGAACGGCGTGCTCGGCATGGCCGAACTGCTTGCCAAGTCCGACCTGGATTCGCGCCAGAAGACATTCACCGACATCATCGTGAAATCCGGCAATGCGCTGCTGACGATCATCAACGACATCCTCGACTTTTCCAAGATCGATGCCGGGCAGCTGGTGCTCGATCCCGCGCCGTTCCATCTGGCCGAAGCGATCGAGGATGTTGCGACGCTGGTTTCCGCACGCGCAAAGGAAAAGGATCTGGAGCTGATCGTGCGGGTGCAGCCGGGGCTGCATGATCACTACGTTGGCGATGTCGGCCGCATTCGTCAGATCATCACCAACCTGCTTGGTAATGCCGTCAAATTCACGGATTCGGGCCACGTGCTGGTCGATGTCACTGGCGAGGAAGCCGGTAACGACACGACGCTTCGCGTGTCGGTGACCGACACCGGTATCGGCATTCCGGAAGACAAGCTGGCTCAGGTTTTCGACAAGTTCAGCCAGGTCGATGCGTCCTCGACCCGGCGGCATGAAGGCACCGGTCTGGGCCTCGCCATCACTTCGCGCCTCGTTGCGATGATGGACGGCGAGATGGGAGTGAACAGCAGGGAAGGCGAAGGTTCAACATTCTGGTTCACGATGATGCTGCCGCGGACCGGAAAATCCGGAAAGGAAAGGGCCATGCCGATCGATGTTTCCGGGGCGAGGGTCCTCGTGATCGACGATAATGCGGTGAACCGGACGATTCTGCTTGAGCAGCTTGGAAGCTGGGGCTTCGACGCTTGCGCGGCTCAAAGCGGCCAGGAGGGCATCTCCGTGCTCAACGCCGTGGCAGGGTTGGGGCTGCACGTCGACTGCGTTGTTCTCGACTACCAGATGCCTGGCATGACCGGCGGTGACGTCGCCCGCGTGATCCGGGCAACGCCGCAGATCGCTGGAACGCCTATCGTGATGCTGACGTCGGTCGACCAGTCGCTCGGTCAGGCGACATATCGCAGCCTCGACATAGACGCACATCTCATCAAGCCCGCCCGGTCGTCGGCATTGCTTGAAGCGCTCGTGTCGGCGATCCAGAAATTTCGGGGACACGCCCCTGATCCGGCAGCAGAGGCAGCTCCTGCGCCTGCACTGGAAGCAGCGGTCCCCGCCGTGGCGGCCCCGCGGCCCGAACTGCGCATCGCGCGCCGACCCGCAACTGGTGAACACCGCATCGATATTCTCGTTGCCGAAGACAACGAGGTGAACCAGCTCGTCTTCACGCAGATACTCGGTGAAACCGGCCATAGCTACGAGATCGTCAGCAATGGCAAGCAGGCGGTCGAAGGCTATCGCACCATGAAGCCGTCCATGATCCTGATGGATGTCTCCATGCCCGAAATGAACGGCCTGGAAGCCACGGCCAGAATCCGGGAGCTGGAGGCCTTATCGGGCGAGCATGTGCCGATCATCGGCGTGACCGCACATGCGCTCAAGGGTGACCGCGAACGTTGCCTCGAAGCCGGCATGGACGACTATCTTTCCAAGCCGATCAGCCCCAAGACATTGATGCAGAAGATCGAGCGCTGGATGGGCGGAACGCTCCAGGCGGGCCATCTGGCCGGATAAGTCCTTCGTCGGCTATCCGGCGGTGGCGTTCTTTTATTTTCGAGCTTTCCGCGCGGCGGTCGGGGTTTAATCCGACTGACGCAAAACTGTCATCCGACTGTCATACAGGGCCGTTATTGCCACTCCCGACGCGTCAAGGCGTCCAACCGAATTCCGAGCAGGAGTAGGCCCTATGAATAAATTCTTCCTCACGGCGTCGGCGGCTTCGATCGCTGTTGCCGCATCGGTCGGCGTCGCTGCGGCGCAGTCGCGGGACACGATCCAGATCGCCGGTTCGTCCACCGTTCTTCCCTTTGCCAGCATCGTGGCAGAAGAGTTCGGCAACGCGTTTCCCGAGTTCAAGACCCCTGTCGTCGGCTCCGGCGGTTCGTCGGGCGGCCTTCGTCAGTTCTGTGGCGGCGTCGGCGAAAACACCATCGACATCGCCAACGCGTCGCGCCGCATCCGCGCCGGCGAGATCGAGGCCTGCAACGCCGCCGGCGTCAAGGACATCCGTGAAGTCATGATCGGTTACGACGGCATCGTGTTTGCCACCGGCGCCGACAAGGAAGACTTCGCGCTCGAGCCGGTCCACGTCTTCAAGGCGATCGCCGCCAAGGTGCCGGTCGACGGCGAGCTGGTCGACAACCCCTACACCACCTGGAACGAAGTCGACGAGTCGCTGCCGAACCAGCCGATCGCCGTCGCGATCCCGGCTTCCAACCACGGCACCCGCGAAGTCTTCGAAGAGCGCGTCGTTCACGAAGGCTGCGAGAATGCCGGCATGCCGGAAATGGAAAAAGAGGCTCTCGAGGCTGCCTGCCTCGCGCTGCGCCAGGATGTCGTGGTCGAGATCGCCGGTGACTACACCGAGACGCTGGCCCGCCTGCAGGCCAATCCGGACACCATCGGCGTGTTCGGCCTGAGCTTCTACGACCAGAACCGCGACTCGCTCAAGGTTGCGACCATGTCCGGCGTGACCCCGTCGCTCGAGACCATCGCCGCCGGCGAGTATCCGGTTTCGCGTCCGCTGTTCTTCTACGTGAAGGGCGAGCACATCGGCGTCATCCCCGGTATCGAGGAATATGTCGAGTTCTTCCTGTCCGACCAGATGGCGGGCCTCGGCGGCACGCTTGAAAGCGCCGGCATGATCCCGGCTCCGGCCGAAGAGACCGCTGAGGTTCTCGCCGCGTTCCGCGAGGGCAAGTCCCTTACGGCTGCCGACCTGCAGTAGAGCCTGCAATGGGCGGGGCGCTTCCATGGCGCCTCGCCCTTTCAGCCTTTCAACGATGTCTGGGGCACGAATCCGGTGAATACAGCTCTCGTTGCCGCCCTGCTGCTTGTGTTGCTTGGCTTCGCCTACCAGATGGGCTGGTCGCGCAGCCGATCACTCGTCACGGGCGGAAGTAAACTCCACTCGCGCCCCTCCTACCACGGCTCCCTCGCGGCCATATGGGCCTTGCTGCCCGCCCTCCTCATTCTCGGTCTGTGGGCGCTGCTCGGCACCACTGCCACACGGGCCTACATCATTGCCCAACTGCCCCCCGAGATCGCATCGCTGACCGGGGCAGACCTTGAAGGCGCGATTGCGCGCATCCGCCAGATCGAGACCGGCTTCGGTGTGCTTGGCGAAACCGCGCCGTGGGAAAACGCCGCGGCGCAGGCGCTGCGCGAATTCCGGTTGCTCACCTATGCCGTGGTGCTTGCCGCCGCAGCGGGTACCGGCGCGCTTGGCCTCTTCATGGCGCGGCGGCGCATTACCGCGCGGCTCCGCGCCCGCAACGAGGTCGAGGGTGTCGTCCGTGTGCTGCTGATCGGCTGTTCCGTGGTAGCCATCCTGACGACAGTCGGCATCGTTGCTTCCCTGCTTTCAGAGGCGATCCGCTTCTTCACCTTCGTCAGCCCGGTCGACTTCTTCTTCGGCACGGTGTGGAATCCGCGCTTTTCTTCCGTGGGTTCGGGTTCCGGCGACTACGGGCTGCTGCCGCTGCTCTGGGGTACGCTGATGGTTGCGACCATCGCGATGATCGTCGCGCTGCCCATCGGCCTGATGACCGCGATCTACCTGTCGCAATACGCACCGCCAAAGGTGCGCAGCACGGTCAAGCCGATTGTCGAGGTTTTGGCGGGCATTCCCACCATCGTCTACGGCTTCTTCGCGCTGGTGACGGTCGGTCCGTTCCTGGCTGCCATCGGCAACACGCTCGGCATCGATATTCGCGCCACCAGTGCGCTGACGGCCGGCGTGGTGATGGGCATCATGATCATCCCGTTCATCTCGTCGCTGTCCGACGACGTGATCCGGCAGGTGCCGCGCGCCATGCGAGACGGCTCGCTGGGGCTCGGCGCAACGCAGTCGGAGACGATCAAGCGGGTGATCCTGCCCGCAGCGCTGCCCGGCATCGTCGGCGCGTTTCTGCTGGCTGTCAGCCGTGCCATCGGCGAGACCATGATCGTGGTGCTTGCGGCCGGCAACAGTCCCTATCTTCGCCTCAATCCCGGCGAGCCGGTTTCGACCGTCACCGTCACCATCGTCAATCAGCTCACCGGCGATACCGATTTCGCGTCGCCGCAGTCGCTCGTCGCATTCGCACTCGGGCTGACGCTGTTTGCGATGACGCTCGTCCTCAACGTTGTCGCGCTCTACATCGTGCGCCGCTATCGGGAGCAGTACGAATAGCCATGGCCGACATCATCTCCCGTCCGACCGCTCCGGCTGACGACGCCGACGCAATCCGCCTGAAGAAGATCAAGGACGGACTGACCCGCCGGCACGCCCGGGAACGCCGCTTCCGTGCCTATGGCGTCGCGGCCATCGTCGCAGCCATCGGCTTCGTCGTGATCCTCTTCTCGATGATCCTCTACAAGGGGCTGCCGGCATTCACCCAGGCCGAACTGTCCCTCAACGTCTATTTCGATCCCGAAGTGCTCTCCGCCGACGAGCCGCCGGTTCAGGGAGAAGGACAATCCGCCGCCGAGTATCAGCGTGCGGTGCTTGGCTGGCAGCGCCAGGTCACCATGCTGAACTGGAACCGGCTGATCGAAGCAGCGATTATCGAAGCCGCTCCCGACGCGCAGGTCGACACGCGCTCGGCGCTCTCCATCGTGGAGACGAGCGAGCGGTTCGTGCTGCGAGACATGTTCATCGAGAACCCGGGCCTGCTCGGCCAGACGGTTGCCGTCTCGCTGCTTGCCTCGGCCAATGCCGACAACTGGCTGAAGGGCAATATCGACCGCTCGCTGCCTGACAGCCAGCAGCAGCTTTCAGCCGATGCGCGCGCGCTGGCCGACCGGCTGCTTGAAGAAGGCAAGATCCGCTTCGCCTTTGCCGGACACATCTTCACAAATGTGGATTCGCGCTCAGCGCCGGCATCGGCCGGCCTCGCGGGCGCTTTCGTCGGTTCGCTCTACATGATGCTGGTCGTCATCGTGCTGGCGGTGCCGATCGGCGTGATGAGCGCTGTATATCTGGAGGAGTTCGCGCCCAAGAACCGGCTTACGGACCTGATCGAGGTCAACATCAACAACCTCGCAGCCGTGCCGTCTATCGTGTTCGGTCTTCTGGGCGCCGCCGTATTCATCAACTATTTCCGGCTGCCACTGTCGGCGCCGCTGGTTGGCGGCCTGGTTCTGACGCTGATGACGCTTCCGACGATCATCATCGCTACGCGTTCGGCCCTGCGTGCCGTGCCGCCGTCGTTGCGACAGGCAGCACTCGGCCTCGGTGCGTCGAAGACGCAAACCGTGTTCCACCACGTTCTGCCGGTCACCTATCCTGGCATCCTGACGGCCACCATCATCGGTGTCGCGCAGGCGCTGGGTGAAACGGCACCGCTGCTTCTGATCGGCATGAACGCATTCGTTGCACAGATACCCGGGACGCCCATGGACCAGTCCTCTGCGCTGCCGGTCCAGATCTATCTCTGGCAGGGCAATGAAAACCGCAACTTCTTCGAAGCGCGCACGTCGGCCGCGATCATCGTTCTGCTAGGGCTGATGCTGACGCTCAACGCCATCGCGATCTTCCTGCGGTCGAGACTGGAGAGACGAAATTGAACGAACATCTGGAAGCGGAGGCCAAGGAAATGCAGATGCCATCCGAGAAGATTGTCGCCAGCACGGACCTCTATTCGATGAAGTCGTCCACGATCCGGACTCCGGATGCCGAGGCACGCCCCGTCCGGGTCAAGGCGCGCGAAGTCTGCGTCTTCTACGGCCCCAAGCAGGCGCTGTTCGACGTGTCGATCGACATTCCCGAAAAGGCCGTCACCGCCTTCATCGGCCCTTCGGGTTGCGGCAAGTCGACGTTTCTGCGCTGCCTCAACCGCATGAACGACACCATCGAAGGCGCGCGCGTCACCGGCCGCATCGAACTGGACGGTGACGACGTCTATGACGCCAGCCTCGACGTCGTGGAACTGCGTGCGCGTGTCGGCATGGTGTTCCAGAAGCCCAATCCCTTCCCGAAGTCGATCTATGAAAACATCGCCTACGGGCCGCGCATCCACGGCCTCGCTTCTTCGAAGGCCGACATGGACGGAATCGTCGAATCGAGCCTGCAGAAGGCAAGCCTCTGGGACGAGGTGAAGGATCGTCTGCAGGAACCGGGCACCGGTCTTTCGGGCGGCCAGCAGCAGCGCCTGTGCATCGCGCGCGCCATCGCTGTCTCGCCGGAAGTGATCCTCATGGATGAGCCGTGCTCCGCGCTCGATCCGATCGCGACCGCCAAGATCGAGGAACTGATCGACGAACTGCGCGAGAACTACACGATCGCCATCGTCACGCACTCGATGCAGCAGGCCGCGCGCGTCTCGCAGCGCACCGCTTTCTTCCATCTCGGCAATCTCGTCGAGGAAGGCCCGACCGACCAGATATTCACCAGCCCTGCCGAGAAGCGGACGCAGGACTACATCACCGGCCGCTTCGGCTGACGATCCCGGAAGAGCCCGAGGAGGCAAACATGGGTGAGCACACGGTCACGTCGTTTGACGACGATCTTGGCCATATCGACCAGTTGATCCGCGACATGGGCGATCTCGCCGGCGCGATGGTCGCCGCCGCGACCCGGTCGCTGTTGCAGAACGACACCGCGCTGGCGCAGAGGGTGATTTCGGACGATGTGGTGATGGATGCCCGTCAGCGCGAACTGGACGATCGCGCCATCACGCTGATCGCCAAGCGCCAGCCGATGGCGCAGGATCTGCGCTCGGTCGTCGGCGCGATCCGCATGGCGGCAGACCTGGAACGTATCGGCGACCTGGCCAAGAACATCGCCAAGCGCGTCAACGCGGTGGGCGAAGGCTCGGCGCCGCGCGGGCTTTCCCATTCCATCGACACGATGGCCCAGATGGTGATGGACCAGGTCGGTGCGGTGATCGCTGCCTATGAGGCACGCGACGCGAAAAACCTTGTAAGCCTGCGCGAAGACGACGAGAAAATCGACGTGCAGTACACGGCCGTCTTCCGCGAGCTGCTCACCTACATGATGGAAGACCCGCGCAACATCACCGCCTGCACGCATCTGCTGTTCTGCGCCAAGAATCTGGAGCGCATCGGCGACCATGTGACCAACATCGCCGAAAACGCGTATTATATCGTGACCGGCCAGCAATTGCCGCTGAACAGACCGAAGCTGGACGAGACGTCTGTGACAGTCGACAGTGAGTGACCGCAGAGAGACCTGTAGATGATTGCACCCAAGATCATGGTGGTGGAGGACGAGGAGCCGTTGGGGGTGCTTCTCAAATACAACCTGGAAGCCGAAGGGTATCAGGTCGAGGTGATCGGCCGCGGCGACGAAGCGGAGATCAGGCTGCGGGAAAGCACACCCGACCTGCTGGTGCTCGACTGGATGGTGCCCGGCATTTCCGGGATCGAGCTGTGCCGGCGGCTGCGGATGCGCCCGGAGACCGAGCGCCTGCCGATCATCATGCTGACCGCGCGCGGCGAGGAAACGGACCGGGTACGGGGCCTGTCGACCGGTTCCGACGACTATCTGGTCAAGCCGTTCTCGACGCCAGAGTTCATCGCCCGGGTCCGCGCGCTGCTGCGCCGCGCCAAGCCCGAGGTGCTTTCATCCGTGCTGAAGGTCGGCGACATCGTGCTCGACCGCGAGACGCATCGCGTGCATCGCGGCAAGTCCGAGATCAGGCTCGGCCCGACGGAGTTCCGCCTGCTGGAATTCATGATGCAGCATCCCGGCCGCGTCTTCTCGCGCGGGCAATTGCTCGACAATGTCTGGGGCGAGACGATCTACATCGACGAGCGCACCGTTGACGTGCATGTCGGCCGGTTGCGCAAGGCGGTCAACAATGGCCGTCTGCCCGATGTGATCCGCACGATACGCGGCGCGGGCTACGCGATCCGCGAGGCATAGCTGCCGATACTCCTGCGCTCCAGTTCCGCTTGCAGGCGGCAGGTGCGCCATGCTTTCCTGCCTTCACTGAGGGAGGAGTGGGCAGGGCCCGTAATCGGTGATGCGTTTTCTTTTCCATGTCGTGCTGGTTGCGGCTGTTCTGGGTCTTGTTGGCCCGGCCCGCGCGCAATCCGGCGAGAGGGCCGTGGAGGTTGCGCGGACCTGGTACCGGCTCACGCTGGAGCTGGTGCGCCATACGCCGACCTACTCACCGCCCGTCGCGAGCCGGTCCCTGGCCTATCTGGGCGTTGCCGCGCAGGAAGCGCTCGCTGGCGGGCGGCCTTGGATGCGTTCTCTGGCCGGCCAGCTCAACGGGCTCGAAGCCTTTCCTCCACGGTCTGAGGGCGTCTACGACGAGGCGGTCGTGTTGCAAAGCGCTCTCACGAACGCAACGCGTCACTTCTTCAGCAATACCGGGCCGACGGGCCAGCGGGCGATGGATGCCATCGGGAAGCGTCTCGACGCTCTGGTCTCGGAGGGCGTCGATGCGGACGTTCTTGCGCGGAGCCTTGCGTATGGGCGCGTGATTGCCGCTCATGTGATCGAGTGGTCCGCCGACGATGGTGGGGCTGTCGTGGAGAACATGGGCTTTCCGCACGACTATGTTCTAACGGAGGGGCCACAACATTGGGTTCCCACCAGCCTTATCGCGCAGCAGCAGGCGCCTTTGCTGCCTAACTGGGGCACCAACCGCACATTTGCCATGCCCGACGGCGCCACATGCGGCGTGCCGCCACCGCCCAATTACAGCGAGGAGAAAGGCAGCGCGTTCCATAACGAGGCCATGGAAGTCTACGAAGCGGCGAAGGGGCTGACGCCGGAGCAGCGGGAGATCGCCCGGTTCTGGTCGGATGACCCAATGCTGTCGCCGACACCGCCCGGCCACTGGATTTCGATTGCGCTGCAACTGCTCGAAGCGGAAGGTGCGGATGCCGAGCGCACAGTCGACGTGCTCGCGCGGCTCGGCATCGTTCTCGCCGATTCCTTCATCGGATGCTGGGAAGCCAAATACCGCTACGATCTCGTGCGCCCGGTGACGTACATAAAACGCCACATTGATGCGAAGTGGCAGCCCGACCTTATCACGCCGCCGTTTCCTGAATATCCCAGCGGTCACAGCACGCAATCGGGTGCTGCGGCCATCGTGCTGGAGGATCTGTTCGGCGCGACGTTTGCCTTCGAAGACGAAACCCATGTGGACGACGGACTGCCGCCCCGGCATTTCGAAAGCTTCCGCGAGGCGGCCGAGGAGGCAGCGATTTCGCGGCTCTATGGCGGGATCCATTATCGAGCTGCCATAGAGCGCGGGCTGGAGCAGGGCTACTGCATTGGCGCTTACACCAACGGGCTGGTGACGCGGAGAGCGGAATGATGCGCCACGTCGTTTCAGCGCTCTTTCTTTCGGTCGGCATTTGCGTACCCGTGCTTGCCGCAGACGGACCGGCCGTGCCGAATTTCGTCGAGGAGACGGCGACTGCCGGTGTCGACGCGGTTTACGAAGGTGACTGGGAGTTCATGGTCGGCGGCGGTGTCGCGGCATTCGATTGCAGCGGAGACGGTTTTGCCGACCTCTATGTCGCCGGCGGCTCTGCGCCGGCCCATTTCTACCGCAATGTCAGCGACGTGGGCGGAACGCTGCGTTTCGAGCGCTTCGAGGCCGGCCTCGAACTTGAAGGCGTGACGGGCGCCTATCCGATCGACATCGACAGCGACGGCATCACCGACCTCGCAGTCCTGCGTGTCGGTGAAAACGTATTGATGCGCGGGCTTGGCGGATGTCGTTTCGAGCGTGCAAACGAGACCTGGGGCTTCGACGGCGGCGAGGCGTGGTCGACCGCCTTCGCCGCCACCTGGGAACGCGGGGCTTCCTGGCCGACATTGGCGGTTGGCAACTACATCGATCGCAAGGAAGAAGGCTTTCCCTGGGGCTCCTGCACGGACAACTGGCTGCACCGTCCCGCCGCCGGTGCGGATCGGTTCGGCACGCCGTTTGCGCTGAAGCCCAGCTACTGCGCGCTTTCCATGCTCTTCACGGACTGGAACCGGTCGGGCACACCGTCGCTGCGCGTCTCCAACGATCGCGAATATTACAAGGGCGGCCAGGAACAGCTCTGGCGCATCGGGCAGGGCGCCACGCCATCGCTCTATACGGCGGAGGAAGGCTGGGAGCGGTTGCGCATCTGGGGCATGGGTATCGCGTCCTACGATCTCGATGCCGACGGCTACCCCGAATATTTCCTCACCAGCATGGCCGACAACAAGCTGCAGACGCTTGCGAGTGGCGAAGGTCCGTCACCGCGGCCCACTTATGCCGACACCGCCTTCGCCAAGGGCGTGACGGCGCACCGCCCCTATGTTGGAGACAATCTGCGGCCGAGCACGGCGTGGCACGCGCAGTTCGAGGACGTCAACAATGACGGCCTTGCGGACCTCTTCGTCGCGAAAGGCAATGTCGCGAAGATGCCTGATTTTGCCGAGGAGGACCCGAACAACCTCCTGCTGCAGCGGCCCGACGGCACATTCGAGGAAGCCGGCGACCGGGCAGGCGTTGCCAGCACGAAGATTGGGCGTGGCGCGGCGTTGGCCGATTTCAACCTCGACGGGCTTCTCGATCTGGTGGTCGTCAACCGATGGCACACCGCTCAGACCTGGCGCAATACGGGGGGCGACACAGGGCGCTGGTTGCAGGTCCGGCTGGAGCAGGATGCGCCCAATCGCGACGCTCTCGGCGCATGGATCGAGGTTCGCTGCGGTGACACGGTGCTGCGCCGCGAGGTGTCGTCAGGCGGAGGGCATGCCAGCGGCCAGGGCGGCTGGCATCATTTCGGGCTAGGGGACGAGGCGAAGGGCGAAATCCGCGTCATCTGGCCCGACGGCGAGGCCGGCGCGTGGCAGGAATTCGATGCGGATGGTTTCTACGTGTTGAGCCGCGGTGCAGCGCCTACCGCCTGGAGGCCGGGTTAGTCGCCATCTGGTTCAGGCGACGGCCTTGTCGGTGGCGGTGCCTGCGGCGAAAATGTCCTGATCGACGAAGGTCAATGCCTGGCGTGCGCAGCCGTCACGTATCAGTGGCGTCTCGTCGGGTTCGAGATCGAACGAGATCGCGGCATTGTGCTGGCCGCCGGCCGTTTTCGAGATCGCGTCGCGCAGCGCCGGCTCGATCACGTCGAAGGCCGAGGATCCAAGCCCGACGATTGCCACCGGCGCCGGATCGAACAGCGCGAACAGGCTGCCGAGGCCGAAGCCGATCGCCTCGCCAGCCTTGCGGAAGGCTTCGCGTTCCCGGCCGTCGTGATCGCGTGCGGCAGCCGCCAGCGCCAGCATTGTCGCGTCGTCGATGTCGGCAGCAGGCTGCGCGTATTCGCTTTCGCCGCGCGCATGCCGGAATATGGCGTAGTTGCCCGCATAGGCCTCTATACAGCCGCGCCGGCCGCAGCGGCACTGTGCGCCATCTGGAACATGAATCATGTGGCCGAACTCGCCGCCCGAGGAATGCGAGCCGGTAAAGAGCTCGCCGCGCAGCACCAGCCCCATGCCGATGCCGTTCGACAGGAGGATGGTGAAGAAGTTGTCGCGGTAGCGGTCGGGCGCACGGCCGCGCAAGGCCACGGCGATCATGTTGCAGTCGTTTTCCACGGTGACCGGAATGCCGAAGGCGATTTCCAGCGCATCGGCGAATTGAATGTCGCTATGCGGCGTGATCGGCGACCACATCAGCTTGCGCGCTTCGGAATCGGTGATGCCCTGGATCGCCAGCGTCATGCGCAGCACCGGGCCGTGGTCTGGCTCCATGCGGGCCAGCAGCCTGCCGACGGCGGCGGTGACGGCTTCAACGAGGCTGCTGGCCGTCATCGTCAGCGTCGCGGGGCGCGAAATATCGTGTATGATCGCCTTGCCCGAATAGTCGATCAAGGAAGCGGAGAGCGAGTTGAGCGAGAGGGCGATGGCGACGACGGTGGCCGCGCGTGGGTTGAGGCCGAGCGCGACCTGCGGACGGCCGCGCTTCAGCGCTGCCGTTTCTCCATTCTTGGCCTGCGCCAGGATGCCTTCCTCGATGAGGTCGGCGGAGATCGTCGATATGGTGGAATTGCTGAGCCCGGTGACGGCGGCGATCTCGGTCCGCGATGGCTGTCCCGCACGCCGCACGGCGGCAATCACCATTGCGCGATTGCGGCGCCGAAGATCGTCGTGGCGTACGCCGACCGTCATGTTCCCATCCTCCCTGGTGCGCCGCCGGTCTAGCCGCCTTCCGGCAGCTTTGCCAGCACCGTGCGGAAGATATTGACACAGGGCTTCCGCTGAGTCATTATTTTTTTCGAGGCTCGAAAAAAAGAGCTTCGCATCTGTTGTAGAGCAAGTGTCATCAAGCGCTCCAACGGGGCGCAGGGAGGAACATCATGAAGAGATTTGCAACCGCCATGCTGGCGGGCGTCGCCTTGTCGCTCACGCTTTCCGCCGCGGCTCATGCCGAAGGCAAGATCATCGGCGTGTCGTGGTCGAACTTTCAGGAAGAGCGCTGGAAGACCGACGAAGCCGCGATGAAGGCAGCGATCGAAGGCGCCGGCAACACCTACATCTCGGCCGATGCGCAGTCGTCCGCCGCCAAGCAGCTTACCGACGTCGAGGCGCTGATCTCGCAGGGCGCCAACGCCCTCATCATCCTGGCGCAGGATGCCAGCGCAATCGGCCCGGCCGTCGAAAACGCAGTCGCGGAAGGCATCCCGGTCGTGGGCTATGACCGCCTGATCGAGAATGCCGACGCCTTCTACCTGACCTTCGACAACAAGGAAGTGGGCCGCATGCAGGCACGCGCCGTGTTCGAGGTGAAGCCGGAGGGCAACTATGCCTTCATCAAGGGCTCCTCGGCCGATCCGAACGCCGATTTCCTGTTCTCCGGACAGATGGAAGTGCTCAAGGAAGCGATCGACAGCGGCGCGATCAAGAATGTCGGTGAGGCCTATACTGACGGCTGGTTGCCTGCCAACGCGCAGCGCAACATGGAGCAGATCCTGACCCAGAACAACAACGAGGTCGACGCAGTCGTTGCGTCCAACGACGGCACGGCCGGCGGCGTCGTAGCCGCTCTCGAAGCACAGGGTCTTGCCGGTTCGGTTCCTGTTTCCGGCCAGGATGGCGACCATGCCGCGCTGAACCGCGTTGCACTCGGCACCCAGACCGTTTCGGTCTGGAAAGATGCGCGCGAACTCGGCAAGGCTGCGGCTGAGATCGCCAACCAGCTTTCCGACGGCACCGCGATGGATGCGGTGGAAGGCGCAATGAAGTGGTCCGACGGCCCGAATGGCGTCGAGATGAACGCGATCTTCCTGTCGCCGAACCCGATCACGCGCGACAACCTCAATGAGGTCATCGACGCGGGCTGGGTCTCCAAGGATGTCGTCTGCCAGGGCGTTGCCGCCGGCACCGTGGCGGCCTGCGACTGATTGCGGCTGACTGCCCTCGCAAACGCCGCGGTTTGACGAGAACCGCGGCGTTTCATTAAGCTGAATTTGCCGGCGCCGGTTTCCGCGCTCCGGATGGGAGGACGACAATGTCGGATGCAACAACGCATGCGCCGGCTGACAAGGCGCGGGCCAGCGAGCTTGGCCCTGTCGCACGCTTTCTCAAGGCAACGGAACTCGATACACGCATGCTGGGCATGATCGGGGCGCTGCTGCTGATCTGGATCGTGTTCCATCTGCTGTCCGGGGGGCTTTTCCTGACCCCGCGCAATCTTTGGAACCTGTCGGTTCAGTCGTCATCCATTGCTGTGATGGCAACCGGCATGGTGCTGGTCATCGTGACCCGAAACATAGACCTTTCGGTCGGTTCCGTCCTCGGCTTCGCCGGTATGATCATGGGCGTGACACAGGCGGAAGTGCTGCCCAGCCTCATCGGTTTCGGCCATCCGGCGATGTGGCTGCTGGCCGCCCTTGTCGGCCTTGCGGTCGGTGTTGCCGTCGGCGCGCTGCACGGGTTCATCATTGCCTATCTCGGCGTTCCGGCCTTCATTGTCACGCTGGGTGGATTACTCGTTTGGCGCGGCGCGGCCTGGTGGGTGACCAGCGGGCGAACCGTCGCGCCTATGGACGCCACGTTCCGCCTTATGGGTGGTGGGCCGGATGGCGCGATCGGCGCGATGTGGAGCTGGATCGTCGGCCTCGTCGCCTGCGCCGCCGTCGTCCTGATGCTGATTGGCGGGCGTACCCAGCGGCGGCGCTTCAACTTTCCGCTGCGCCCGGTCTGGGCGGAGGTGTTTCTTGCCGTGGTCGCCTGCGGTCTGATCCTTGCGGCCGTGATGGTCGCCAATTCCTATCCATGGCCGGTCGGCATCGTGCGCCGATATTATGAGGCGCTCGGCGAAAGCGTGCCGGAGAACGCGTTCATTGCGCATGGGATCGCAATTCCGGTTCTGATCGCGCTCGGCGTCGGCATCGTCATGACATTCGTTGCCACGCGCACCCGCTTCGGCCGCTATGTCTTCGCCATCGGTGGCAATCCGGAAGCTGCAATGCTCGCCGGCATCAACACACGCTGGGTGACGATGAAAATCTTCATGGTGATGGGCGCGCTCGCAGCCATCGCGGCCATGATCTCCACCGCACGCCTCAACGCCGCCACTAACGCTCAGGGCACGCTCGACGAGCTGCTGACGATCGCCGCGGCCGTCATCGGCGGCACCTCGCTGTCGGGTGGCGTCGGCACGATCGCGGGCGCGATGATCGGCGCGGTGCTGATGCAGTCACTCGCCTCGGGCATGATCCTGCTCGGTGTCGACACGCCGCTGCAGAACATTGTCGTCGGTTTGGCGCTTGTCGTGGCCGTGTGGCTCGACACCGTCTATCGCCGTCGTGTGCAGTAAGGGAGGATGACCATGGCAAGCCAGGCACCGCTCGTCGAGATGAAGAACGTCTCGATCTCTTTCGGCGGCATTCATGCCGTCGACGACGCCTCGATCGATCTCCACGCAGGTGAGGTTGTCGCATTGCTCGGCCACAACGGCGCCGGCAAGTCGACGCTGATCAAGATCCTCTCGGGCGCGTACAAGCGCGACGAGGGGCGGATTTTCGTCAATGGCGAGGAAGCCTCGATCCACAATCCGCGCGACGCCAAGAAATACGGCATCGAGACGATTTACCAGACGCTGGCTCTGGCCGACAATGTGGATGCCGCCGCCAACCTGTTCCTCGGTCGCGAGTTGCGCACGCCATGGGGCACGCTCGACGACGTTGCAATGGAATCGGAAACCCGCAAGGTGATGGGACGGCTCAATCCACGATTCCAGCGTTTCAAGGAGCCGGTCATCAAGCTCTCGGGCGGCCAGCGGCAGTCGGTGGCCATTGCGCGCGCCATCCACTTCAATGCACGCATCCTCATCATGGATGAACCGACGGCGGCGCTCGGCCCACAGGAGACCGCGCAGGTTGGCGAACTGGTCAAGCAGCTCAAGGCAGACGGCATCGGCATCTTCCTCATCAGCCACGACATCCACGATGTGTTCGATCTCGCTGATCGTGTCTGCGTGATGAAGAACGGGCAGGTGGTTGGTACCGCTCGGACGGAAGACGTCACCAAGGACGAGGTGCTGGGCATGATCATCCTTGGCAAGTGCCCGCCTGGTGCAACGCCCGGCCCCGGCGCGATGCGCGAGGCTGCCTGACAGTCCTGCCAATCGTCGGCGCGAACTAAAAAGGGACCCTCGCGGGTCCCTTTTCGTCTGGCGAGATGCCGAGCGATTAGCAGCGGTCGGTGTAGACCTGGCCGTACTGATCGCGGTAGCGGCAATAGCCCGGGCGATCGGCAACCCGACCGATCAGATAGCCGCTGGCGCCGCCAATGGCCGCACCCGCAAGAGCGCCGCCTACACGGCCGGTCGCAAGACCGCCGACAGCAGCACCAACCGCCGCGCCGCCAACTGCCGTCTGTTCGGCCGTCGTGCAGCCCGTTGCAGCAAGGCCCGCCACAAGTGCGGCCGCCAACATAACTTTCTTCATACCTGCCTCCATTGTTGCAATCACCCTTCCGCTGGCACCATGCCGCCAGCTTGTGGCCTTATCAAGTCCCCCCTTGGCATGCATGCGCGCCACATGATTGCGTCGGGATTTGACCACAAGGAAACTTGCGAAAGGCGAAAGGGTTCCCGACAAGCCAGAACGGCCCGTCGAAAGCCTTCATATTTTGACAATGCGTCGGGCGCTAGAGTCCAGGGATCGGCAAAGAGGCATATGAATGAAGGGCGCGGCAAGGCTCGAAGCATTTCTTGAGATGATGAGCGCGGAGCGTGGAGCGAGCGCCAACACGCTCGAGGCCTATCGGCGCGATCTCGAAGACGCCGCAGGCTTTGTCGACGGGGGGCTTGCCTCGGCAAACGCCGACGATATCCGGCGCTGGCTCGACGATGTCGCTGCGCGCGGTTTCGCGCGATCCTCGCAGGCGCGGAAGCTTTCCGCCGTGCGTCAGTTCTTCAAGTTCCTCTACGTCGAGGGCATGCGCACCGACGATCCAACAGGCATCGTCGACACCCCTAAGAAGGAGCGGTCGCTTCCCAAGACAATGGGAGAAGACGCAGTCACGCGTCTGCTCGAACGGGCTGAGACTGACAAGCAAATGGCGGAGAACGACGGGGACAGGCTCGCTGCGTGCCGCCTGCATGCGCTTGTCGAAACGCTTTATGCGACTGGATTGCGCGTGTCCGAATTGGTGTCGCTGCCTCTCACCGTCGCCTTGCGTGACGAGCGCTTCTTTGTCGTGCGTGGCAAGGGCGGCAAGGAAAGAATGGTGCCGCTGTCGCAAAAGGCCCGTGCGGCGCTGCGAGACTGGCTGGAGATTCGTGCGCAACATGCGTCTTTCAAGGATAGTCCGTTCCTTTTCCCGGCGACTTCAGAGAGCGGGCATCTGCCCAGGCAGGTTTTCGCGCGCGAATTGAAGGGACTGGCGAGCCGGGCCGGGGTGCCGGCCGCCAAGGTGTCGCCGCATGTGCTGCGGCATGCTTTCGCCAGCCATCTTTTGCAGAACGGCGCTGATCTGCGCGCAGTACAGCAGCTTCTCGGCCATGCGGACATCTCCACGACCCAGATTTACACTCATGTGCTTGAAAACCGGCTGGTTGAGCTCGTAAGCCAGCATCATCCGCTTGCCGAGTAGCGCTCGGATCGTTATGTGAAGCCCCCAACAGCGCATTTTTCGCGCCTTTCGACCGCTCAATCACCTCCAGATACAGTAGGGCGAATGTTCAACTATCTCGATTTCGAAAAACCGGTTGCCGACCTCGAAGGCAAGATTCTCGAGCTCAAGAAGCTCTCAGAGAGTGGCGAGTCGGTGGATGTCGGAGATGAGATCACGCGGCTGGAGAAGCGATCCCAGGAAGCCCTGCGGGAAGCCTACAGGCAGTTGACGCCCTGGCAGAAAGTGCAGGTCGCGCGTCACCCCGACCGGCCGCATTGCCTGGATTATGTGCGGGGCCTGTTCACGGACTTCACCCCGCTTGCGGGTGACCGGGCGTTCGGCGAGGACAATGCGGTCATCGCCGGGTTCGCGCGGTTCCAGGGTGAGGCGGTTGCCTTGCTGGGGCTCGAGAAGGGCAACGACACGCAGACCCGCATCAAGCATAATTTCGGCAGTGCGCGCCCCGAAGGCTACCGCAAGGCGGTGCGCGTCATGGAAATGGCGGACCGTTTCGGCATCCCGGTAGTCAGCCTGGTCGATACGGCCGGCGCCTATCCGGGCATCGGCGCGGAGGAGCGCGGCCAGGCGGAAGCCATTGCGCGGTCGACCTCGGCCTGCCTGTCGCTGCGCTCGCCCAACATTTCGGTCATCATCGGCGAAGGCGGCTCCGGCGGAGCGATCGCGATCGCCGTGGCCAACCATGTCTATATGCTCGAGCACTCCATCTATTCGGTGATTTCGCCGGAAGGTGCGGCCTCCATTCTCTGGCGCGATACGACGCGCTCCAAGGATGCCGCGACCAACATGAAGATCACGGCGCAGGATCTTCTGGAGCTCAAGATCATCGACGGCGTGATCGCGGAGCCGCTGGGCGGTGCGCACCGTGGCACGGACGCGGTCATCAAGGCCACCGGCGAACAGATCGCCAAGGGGTTTGAGGACCTTTCCGGTGCGAATATGGACTATCGCGAGCACCGTCGCGAAAAGTTCCTTGCGATGGGCCGTACGCTCTAGCGGGCAATTGCACCACCGTTTTGCCACAAAATCGCCGCGTCTGTACTTTCAATGAAAGTGTCGCTGCATTGCTTTCGCCGGGTGCGAAAGGTAAATATTGCGGTAAGAATTTTTCAAGGTTAACCGATCAATGATCGGTATCGGGGCACAAGCAGTGTCGGGGACGGACGGCCCCGGCATTCAAACCAGAGTACGATCCGCGATCCAATGAAGACCAGTATCGCACGCGCCAGCCTCTTGATGATGGCAGCCCTTTTCATCGCGGGTTGCACCGAGGCCACATTCGAGGACATCGCGCCCAAGGCGGAAAAGAGGCTGCCGCCCGCGCTCGTGCAGTCCATGCGCGCCAAGGGCATGTCGACGACCTCGCCCATCATGGTGCGCATCTTCAAGGAAGAGGCGGTGCTGGAGGTCTGGAAGCAGAAGGACAACGGCCGCTACGACCTCGCCACCAGCTACGACATATGCAAGTGGTCCGGAAAGCTGGGGCCCAAGTTCACGGAAGGTGACAGGCAGGCGCCCGAGGGCTTCTACACGGTGCGCCCGCACCAGATGAACCCGCAGTCGAGCTATCACCTCTCGTTCAACATCGGCTTTCCGAATGCTTACGACCGGGCGCACGGCCGCACTGGCCAGCATCTGATGGTGCATGGCGCATGCTCTTCGGCGGGCTGCTACTCCATGACCGACGAACAGGTTGAGCAGATCTACGCTTTTGCCCGCGATGCATTCAAAGGCGGCCAGACCGACTTCCAGATACAGGCTTTCCCCTTCCGCATGACCGCCGCCAACATGGCGCGCTACCAGGACGACCCGAACTACGAGTTCTGGACCATGCTCAAGGAAGGCTACGACCACTTCGAGATCACCAAGGTCCCGCCGAAGGTCGATGTCTGCGGCAAGCGTTACGTGTTCAACCAGATCGCGCCGGCCGGCACCACATTCTCGCCGACCGCCGCCTGCCCGGCGACCACGCAGCCTGAATCGCTGTCTGTTGCCTACAAGAGCTATCAGTCCACTTACGATTCCGCCTTCTCCGCGGCTCTGGGCTCGCGCAAATCGTCGACGCCTGCGCCGACGATTGCCGGCGTCAAGGAGGCAGCGCTTGTCGCCGACTGGTCGCGTCGCCGCGCGCGTGGCGAGAAGGTGACCCGCCTGCCGCCGTCGCTGGAGCGGCCGCAGGTTCTGATGGCCGAAGAGCAGAAGGTACCTCAGAAGCTCGAGGCAACGGTTGCTGCCTTGCCGACGCCGGCTCCGGCCACCCAGCAGGCCGCTGCACCGGCGGTTGAGCCCGAGGGCAACGCGCAGTCCGAGACCGTTGCTGCCGGCGCGCAGGCCACGCAACCCGAGCGCGAGGGCAAGAGCCTGCGCCGCCGGCTGCTCGGCATGTTCGGCGGCTAATTGCTTCGCGACGCAGCCGAAACGTATGATCTCAGGGGTTTGAACTGCCCCCTGCCGGTACTGCGCGCAAAAAAGCGGCTGGCCAGCATGGCCCAGGGCGCACGGCTGTGGGTCGAGACCACCGACCCGCTCGCCATCATCGACATTCCAGCCTTCTGCACCGACAGCGGCCACAGGCTTGTCGCCACCGAGGATGCGCCCGGTGGCGGAAACCGCTTCCTGATCGAACGGGGCGGCTGAGCGCGGTCGCTCAGACCTTGTAGCCGGCGATGGCGAGCGGATTGTCCGCGAGAGCCGCTCGGTCCGGCGTGTCGATAGCCGGTTCGCCCGTGAAGGCGGTAAAAAGCCGCCTCACATAATCCTCCGGCAGGTCGAAGGCGATGATGACGATCCTGGTGCCACGCGGGCCTTCCGGCCAACCTGCAAGCCGCGCGGGCGGATGAAGCAGCGTCTGAACGCCGTGAATGACCAGCGGGCGGCCCGGGTCTTCCGCGAGCTCGATCACGCCCTTCATGCGCAGCAACTTGCTGCCCTGGGTCGAACGCAGCAGGTCGAGGAACATTTCGATCGTAGAAAACGAAACCGGCCTGTCGTGGACGAGTGACACCGTGGTTACACGATCGTCGTGATGATGGTGATGGCCGTGATCATGATGCTCATGGTCATGATCGTCATGATCATGATGGTCGTGCTGCCGTTCCTCACCTAGCCAGCGGCGGACATCGGCGATCTTGGAATTCGGATCGTAGAGCCCGCAATCCAGCAGGTCCGACGCTCTCATTGAGGAGACGCTGCCGTCAAGGATCGGTGCATTGGGGTTGAGCGCGCGCAACCGCGCGCGCAGCGTCCCGCTCTCGTCGGCGAGATCGGACTTCGTCAGCACGATCCGATCGGCCACTGCTATCTGCCGCACGGCCTGCTCGTGGGTGTCCAGCGTTGCCGCCGCATTGACGGCGTCAACCACGCAGACCACGCCGTCCAGCCGCAGCGCCTGGGCCAGCACAGGGTGTCCCATTACCGATTGCAGGACGGGCACAGGATCGGCCAGTCCGGTCGTTTCGATGACGATGCGTTTCAGCGGGGCGATGCGGCCGGTCTGCACCCGGTCGATCAGGTCAGCCAACGTGTCGACGAGTTCGCCGCGGACCGTGCAGCACAGGCAACCGTCAGATAGTTCGATGACTCCGTCGGAAGCCTGTTCCACAAGCATGTGGTCGATGGAGACCTCGCCGAATTCGTTGACGATGACAGCGGTGTTCTGTAGCGCCGGGTCTTTCAGCAGCCTGTTGAGCAGCGTGGTCTTGCCCGCCCCGAGGAAGCCGGTGAGGATCGTGACCGCGATCGGTTCGTGCATCACCTGTTCAGCCGCCTTCCGCCATCGCCGCTGGCGCATAATCCGGGCGCGGGGTAGGGATCGGCACGTCGGCATAGCGCGGTGCCTTCGATTCCGGGCCTGTCGCACCGCCAAGCGCCACGGCCACCGCTACGCGCTCGCGCGTCGGCTCCTTGATATAGGGAGAGGTGTACACGGGGTGCCCTTCGGGACCGCGCGCTTCGGTGACCGCCTTCCAGTGCGCCTCGGTGCAGATCACCGGACGCAGGTTCACAGCGCTCGGTGCCTCCTTGCCTGAAGGGCGTAGCTGGCCGAGATAGGGCGCGGTATCCCCCGGGGTCGCAAAGCCGCGCTCCAGCAGATTGGCAGCCTTGTCGGCGCGCGCCTCCACTGTCGGCTCGCCGATCACGACGGCCATCAGGCTGCGTCCGCCTCGGGTGGCGGTGGCGATCAGGTTGAAGCCGGAGGGGCAGGTGTAGCCCGTCTTCATGCCGTTGGCGCCGTCGAAGCGCATAATCAGGTCGTTGTGGTTCTCGAGCAGTTTGCCACCGGCTTGCAGGGCTTCCATGCTGAAATAATGCGCGTGCTGGGGAAACTCGTTGCGCAGGGCCATCGCCAGCACTGCGAGGTCGCGTGCGTTGGTCGTCTGCTCGTCGGCATGAAGTCCGTGGGGATTGACGAAACGTGTGCCGGACATGCCGAGGCGCTGCGCTTCGGCGTTCATGCGTGCCGCGAAGGCGCTGCGCGAACCCGCCACGCTTTCGGCGAGCGCCGTTGCGATGTCGTTGGCCGACTTGACCATCAATATCTTGATTGCATTGTCCACGGTCAGGACGGAGCCGGGCTTGTAGCCCATCTTGCTGGGCGGCTCCTTTGCGGCGCGCTCGGAGATGCGCACCGGCGAATCGAACGCGATCTCCCCAGCCTTCACGGCACGAAACGTCACCAGCACCGTCATCAACTTGGTCAGCGAAGCCGGATACCAGGGCGCAAACGCATCCTCCTGCTCCAGCACCTTGCCGGTGTTGAGGTCCACAAGAACTGCCGGGCCGGCCTGTGCCGCGCCTGCCGCGAACACGGTCGCCAATGCCAGCCCTATCGTCGGGAAAAAACGCCGCCGCATGATCAATCCAAAATCGCCTCTTGCCGAATTCGCCCGCTGGTCATTAAGGTTCCGCCGAGGTGGCGAGCGCCACCCATCATTTGCCGAAACAACAGGACCCGGACGTTCACCCCCTGCTATTTAGCCTATGTGACGCCAAGATGGCAAAGCCGTCGTGGTTTGATACCGGTTGGGGAACGAATACGGGGCAAGCATGAGGGGCTGAGCGGATGCCAATTCTCAATCGCGTCGCGGAGCTGCACGACGAAGTCACCGGATGGCGCCGCCACCTGCACACCATCCCGGAACTTCTCTACGATGTGCACCAGACGGCAGCCTTCGTCGAAGGCAAGCTGCGGGAGTTCGACTGCGACGAGGTCGTGCCCGGCCTGGGGCGGACCGGTGTTGTCGGCATCATCAAGGGAAACCTCGGCGACGGGCCGACGATCGGCCTGCGGGCCGACATGGACGCGCTGCCGCTCAATGAGATCACAGGCAAACCCTACGCCTCGCAGACGCCGGGCAAGATGCACGCCTGCGGCCATGACGGCCACACCGCCATGCTGCTGGGCGCGGCGAAATATCTCGCTGAGACCCGCAATTTCGCGGGCTCCGTCGCGGTGATCTTCCAGCCGGCCGAGGAAGGTGGCGCCGGCGGCAGGGCCATGGTGCAGGACGGGATGATGGAGCGCTTCGGCATCTCTCGCGTCTTCGGCATGCACAACATGCCCGGCCTGCCGGTCGGCCAGTTCGCGATCCGCCCGGGGCCGATCATGGCGGCGACGGCCGAGTTCACCATCACTGTGAAAGGGCGCGGCGGTCATGCAGCCATGCCGCACGGCACGGTCGATCCGATCGTGATCGCCAGCCAGATCGTGCAGGGCCTGCAGACGATCGCGGCGCGCTCGGTCGATCCGATCGATTCGATCGTTGTGTCCGTGACCAAGTTCCACGCGGGCGACGCCTACAACGTCATTCCCCAGGAGGCGCAGCTCGCCGGTACGATCCGTACGCTGCGCACGGAGGTGGGCGAGGCTTCCCGTGAGCGCATGCGCGCCATCTGCCAGGGCATAGCTGCCGCGCACGGCGCTACCGTCGATGTCGACATCGACGTGAACTACCCCGTCACCTTCAACAATGCCGAGGAAACCGAGTTTGCCTCGGGCATCGCCATTGAAGTGGCCGGCGCGCCGCAGGTGAATACCGACATCAACCCGGTGATGGGCGGCGAGGATTTCTCCTACATGCTGGAGGCCCGTCCCGGCGCCTTCATCTTTGCGGGCAATGGCGACACCGCCAACCTTCACAACCCCGCCTACGACTTCAACGACGAGCTGATCCCGCACGGAATTTCGTACTGGGTCCGCCTGACGGAAACCGCGCTCGGACGGGCCTGACAGGCCCGTTCGTCGGCCCCAAAACGGTTGGCGAAAGCCCGCGAAACGTCTATACCGCGCTCAGCGGTCCCGTAGCTCAGCAGGATAGAGCATCAGATTCCTAATCTGAGGGTCACAGGTTCGAATCCTGTCGGGATCACCAGCGCTCTCTTCCCGCAGAAAAAGTTTGCCGTGGCGCTTCAAGTGATTGGTGGCCACTACGTACCGCTTCGCATTCATCTCCAAAAGCTATGCGCGCGTGCAAAAGTGTATGCCCGAGGGATCGCCGATACGTTCGATTGCCTTCGCCCGGTAATGGTCTCCCTGCGGCATAGGCTCGCCATCACGGCGGGCTGACACGGTCGTTTCAATGCAAGTCAGCGCAATCCGGATGCCGTTCTGCGGTGGGGTCGATGCTGCTCGCGGTTTTTGCACAGGAGGCATTCATGGCAGATAGGGCGAAGGCTTGGCGCGGGCGCCTTTTGGGCGCGATCGCGGCCGGTCTTTTGGTTTCGACGGGAGCGGGCCCGTCCGTGGCATCTGGGGAGGCACCCGCTGCCGTGACCCGCAAATTCGAGAAGCATGAGGCTTTGTGGGCGAAGCTCGCGGCCAACCCCGAGGCGCGGCTGCCTGTCATCGTGCGTTTCGACATGCCCGCGCTGCCCGGTGCCGCCAGCTTCGCGAGCCCGGCTGCGGCGGACGAAGCCCATACAAAGGCAATCCGTGCCGCGCAGGACAGAATCCTCGCTGCCACTTTTCCGCAAGGAGCGCTGTCTTCCGCGGCAGCGGCAGAGAAGAATCTCAAACGCATGGACTTCTCGCCGATGTTCGGCATCCTCGCCAGCGCGGATGAGATCGCGCGCCTTGCCACCGATCCGAACGTGACTCTCATCCAGGAGGATCGCCTCAGCAAGCCGTCACTGAACGAGTCGCTGCCGCTGATCCAGATGCCGGCGATGTATGCGGCCGGCGCAACGGGCAACGGGCACCACGTGGCTGTGCTCGACACCGGCGGTCGGCGTAGCCATCAATTCCTTTCGAGCCGTATAAATTCCGAAGCCTGCTACAACACAACCGGGATTCAGGGCTCCGTCAGCCAGTGTCCGGGTGGCGCCAGTTCCTCGACCGCCACGGGATCGGGCGAGGACTGCACGGCGAGCAACATCTACGGCTGCGGACACGGCACGCACGTCGCCGGCACGGTCGCCGGTTACAATACCGCGCCTGCCTCGGGACAGCCGACAAGCGGTGTCGCTCGCGACGCGCGTCTGATCTCGATCAACGTGTTCTCCCGCTTTCCAGCGAACTCGAGCAGCCCTTGCGGTGCAATTCCCGGATACACCCATTGCGTCCTGACCTTCGATACGGACCAGATACGCGGGCTGGAGAGGGTCTATGCGCTGCGCAACACCTATAAAATTGCAGCCGTCAATATGAGCCTGGGAGGAGGGGAGGTTTCCGCGCACTGCGACAACGACGCGCGCAAGCCGATCATCGACCAGCTAAAGGCCGCCCGCATCGCAACGGTGATTGCGGCGGGCAATGACGGCTACGATTCCGCCGTCGGAGCGCCGGGCTGCATTTCCAGCGCGGTCACGGTGGGTTCGTCCACCAAGTGGGACTTCCGGTCCGACTTCTCCAACTGGGGCAATCTGATCGACGTGGTCGCACCGGGCTCGGACATCTATTCGTCCTACATCAACGGCAGCGCCAACAACTACTTCTCCTTCAGTTCGGGGACCTCAATGGCGTCGCCTCACGTTGCGGGTGCGTTCGCGGCGCTGCGCAACGCCTTCCCCAACGCCACTGTCGACCAGATCGAGAACGCGCTCAAATCGACCGGCGAGGGTATTTCCTCGGCCGGCGTGGTGAAGCCGCGTATCAACGTCAACGATGCGCGCATCGTGCTCGGCGGTGGAACGCCGCCACCACCTCCAACCGGGCCCGCAAACAACCACTTCGTTAACCGGATCACGGTGCCGCTCCCGGCTGTAGGCGGTACGCGGACGGTCACTGGCTCGAATGTCGGCGGAACTGCAGAGGGCGGCGAGCCGATCCATGCCGGCAAGCACAGTGCGCTCAACAGCGTGTGGTGGCGTTATACGCCGACTGCGTCGGGGCCCATCACCATCGATACGCTCGGCAGCAATTTCGACACCGTTCTCGCCGTCTACCGGGGGTCGTCTGTTGGCTCGCTGGCGGAAGTCGCTTCCAACGACGATGCCGATTACTACACGATCCAGTCGCAGGTCAGATTCAACGCCACTGCGGGCGTCGAATACCAGATCGCGGTCGCCGGCTACATGAACGAGGCTGGCAACATACGCCTCAGCGTGCATGGTGGTGTGGCGGCGGCACCGGCCAACGACAATTTCGTCGACAGGCAGAATGTAAATCCGCCTTCGCGCGCTGGCTCGCGTCGAACCGTTGCCGGTTCGACTGTGCTTGCGACCGCAGAGCGCTTCGAGCCCTACCACGCCGGCTGGAGAAACTCGCGCAACAGTGTCTGGTATCGTTTCACGCCACAGAGCACGGGCCGGGTGACGATCGATACCAGAGGCAGCGATTTCGATACGATCCTGGCGGTCTATTCCCGCAACAGCCTGCGTCACCTCACCGAGGTCGCATCAAACAACAACACCGTTGGCCTCGGGCGCCAGTCGCGGGTCAGCTTCCGGGCACTTGCTGGGCGCCAATACCAGATCGCGATCACCGGATACGCCAACCGAGGCGGGAATCTCAGACTTAACATCACCGGTGGGGAGCCAGTCAGGCGGTCGTCGGCGCTGGACAACACTGCGGCTGCCGACAGGGTCAATGGTCCGTCTGCTCCATCACAAGCTGTCGACGGGATATCCTCCAACGCTGCAGCGCAGTCCGTAAGCCCATCGGCTGCAACACTGCCGCTGTTGCAGCAGGGCAAGCCGTTTCGTCGGGCAGGCGATACGAATGACATCGCAACCGGTTTAAAGCCGGCGCCGACCAGCAGCGTCGACGGTGTAAAGCTTCTCAGCACGGTCGTGGCTTCAAACACTGATGGCGTGCTGCCGGGTGGTGGGGGCGAGAGCGTTGCGATGCTGGCCGTGACGAATGCCGGGAGCCGGGCGGCGAGGGTCACGGCGGAGCTGTCGTTCGTCTCGGCGGATGGTGTTTCAATTCCGGTTCCGGCAGGGCTGTCGATCTGCCGGACCGACGCAAGCAACGGAAGATGTGTCGGGGTCAAGGCGACGTCCGTGGTCTTTGATGCCGAACCGGATCGCGTGATCACATTTGCGGCGTTTGCCAGCAGTCGCGAGGACGTGAGCGCGCTTCAATCCGGCCACGGCGTTCTTCAGGTCCGGTTCCGGCAGGGTAATGACACCATTGGAACTGCCAGCCTGGAAATCGGCGGTACGCACGTAATCGGTTCGCTGTAACGCTCTCCAGCGGCAGGTCTGAAAGTCAAAAGCCCCGCGGCCGAAAGGCTGCGGGGCTGTTGCCTGAGCGACCCCCTCTCCGGGCGTCGCATTCATGGGTGACAGATTCATACCGCTGGGGCAAGCCAGCCCTTAAATGTCTGGGCGAAAAAGCTCCAGAAACAGAAAAACCCGCCGGGGGAGGAGGATCCGGCGGGTCAATCTGAAGCGCGGCAAGGGAGGAGGTTCGCCGCGCCAGGTTGTCGGCTTTCTGGGAGGAGGAAGATCGCCGACACCGGTGAGATAGAAATTGCCGTTCACGAATTCAATTGCAGAATCTGCATGGCTGCCTTGCGAGAACGGCTGCGCCGTTCCGCCGCACGTACAGAAGCGATACGCGCCTCGCGTGGTGCTGCTGGACAGCGCCTTCGCTGGGGTCCATGATCCTCTTGTCTCAGGAGAGGAGGCCCCGAATCATGGGCATTGAAAGTCTTATCGTCTTCATTCTTATCGGTGCGATTGCGGGCTGGCTGGCTGGCCAGTTGGTCAAGGGCTACGGGTTCGGACTGCTGGGCAATATCGTGGTCGGCATCGTCGGCGCGTTCATTGCCGGGTTCCTGTTCCCCGCGCTTGGCATCAGCCTGGGCAGCGGCGTCATCGCCGCCATCATCCACGCCACGATAGGCGCGGTGATCCTGCTGGTGCTCATCAGGCTCATCAAACAGGCCTAGGGCTCTGCGCCGGCGCTAACGGCGCCGGCTGCCCAGTATCGCGGCTGCGGCGACGGTCAGAGCCACCAGCCCCACCACTGCAACGGTCCGCGTCGGATTGGCGCGGATCGTTTCCTCGAAATCGTGAGCGCGCCGGCGGATGACGGGCAAAGCCTCCGATACGCGTTCCGCAAGTTCTGCATAAAGATCGCTGGCCTGGTCGCGCGTGTCGCGATAGGCGCTGCTGCCTTGTCGGGACGCAGCCTTTCCGAGAGCCGCGACTTCCTTGCGCAGCGCCCCGATTTCCTTATGGAGGTCGAGTGAGGACTGGTGTCTTGAGAAAAGCGCCATGCTGTAAACTCCATGCCTGAAAGGGTCAGCGCCAAGCCGCCGCTGCGAAGGCAGCGGCGGTGCTGTAGTGGCAACGGAATTGCGTGGCAATTGGTTCCGTCCGGACGGCGGGCACGACGTAGGCCGCGGCGCCCGCCATCGGAAGCGGCCGGTCAGTCCAGGCCTCTTGCGATGGTGCGCGTTCCGACGAGACCCTTCTGGTAGACGAAGACCCCCACGGCAATCACGAGACCGGCGATGTCGGTCGCCAGCCCGCCCTTGATCATCGCCAGGGCTCCTGCCAGCAGCAGCACACGCATGACTGCGTTGAGCGGACCGAAGAACCATGCCTGCACGGCTGCCGAAAGTAGGTAGACGCCAAAGCAGGCGGTTGCGAACACGTGCAGGATTTCGAGCCAAGAGCCCTGCATGAGCAGCGCCTGCGAATAGAAGAACATGAACGGCACCACGAAAGCGGCGAGGCCGAACTTGAAGGCTTCCACCGATGTTCGCATCGGATCGGATCCCGACAGTGCAGCCCCGGCATATGCTGCCAGCGCGACCGGCGGCGTGATCGCGGACATCACTGCGTAGTAGAACACGAAGAAATGCGCGGTCAGCACCGGTATGCCCAGCGAGATCAGGCCTGGCGCGACAACGGCGGCTGCGACCGCATAGGCCGCGGTCGTCGGCATGCCCATTCCGAGAATGATCGATATGCACATCGCAAAGAACAAGGCCAGCAACTGGTTCTGTTCCGCGATGCCGAGGAGCAGTGTCGAGAAGCGCGCGCCGACGCCCGTCAGTGCGATAACGCCGACGATGATGCCTGCGCAGGCGCACACGGCGACGAGCTGGATCGACATTTTGGCGGCAAGTTCGAAGGCGCCGAGGATGGCGCGCGGTCCCATGCGGTGCGGTGTCAGCCAGCTTACCACTGCGGCCGACACCATCGCCAGCGTGCCGGCCCGGATCACCGAGTAGCCCGCAAAGAGCGAATAGATCAGGATCACGATCGGGAAGAACAGATAGGCCTGCTTCAGGAGTTCCTTGAAGACAGGCAATTCCTTCTTCGGCAGGCCCTTCATGCCCAGCTTGGTCGCCTGCAGGTCGACCATGAAGTAGATGGAGGCGAAATAGAGGATCGACGGGATCAGTGCCGCGATCACGATCTCGGTGTAGGGTATGCCCGTCACTTCGGCCATGATGAAGGCGCCGGCACCCATGATTGGCGGCATGATCTGTCCACCCGACGAAGCGGCAGCCTCGATCGCGCCGGCGCTCTTGGCGGGGTAGCCGACGCGTTTCATCAACGGGATCGTCAGCGAGCCCGTGGAGACGACGTTGCCGGCCGACGTGCCGTTGATCATGCCCATCAGGCCTGATGCGAAGACCGCCACCTTGGCCGGGCCGCCACGTGCCCGACCCGCGGCGGCAAAGGCGAAGTTGACGAAATAGTCGCCGACCTTCGAAGCCTGCAGGAAGGCCGCAAAAGTGATGAACAGGATGATGTAGGTGGACGACACGGCGACGGGGTCCCCGAGGATGCCCTGGTCCGTGTAGATGTAGGTGAAGAAGCGCTCGGGCGTGTAGCCGCGATGCGCCAGGAAGCCCGGCAGGTAGGGACCTGCGAAGGAATAGAGAATGAACACGCAGGCGATGGCGACAAGCGCAAGGCCTGCGACGCGACGCGTCAGTTCGAGGATGAGCAGGGCGCCCACGAGGGCCGCATGGAAATCGGCGGGTTGTGCCAGCGCGGTACCCGCGCGCAGGCGGATCGCCTGGACGTTGAATAGGATGTACCCGGCGACCGTTACGGCCGCGATGGCCAGAAGAAGGTCCGACCAGTGTACACCGTCCCGGTCCTTGCGCGGGAAGAACCAGCTTCCGGCAATCGCCGCGATGGTGCCGACGATCAGCGGCACGCCGTAGGTGCCGAATACCATGGCAGGCGGGCGAACGAGCCCGGCTGTCCACCACGCAGCCCAGGCGAAGCCGACCATGGCCGCGCCGTAAAGCACGCCGGCAGCGGCGACCAGAGCGATCGCGGTTTCAAGCGGCTTGAGCTTCAGGAAACGCGTGCTGGCGTCGGTGCCGCCAACATTGCTCGAAGAAAACAGGATGAAGCCAATGAGCAGGCCGCCGGCGACATGGGTCACACGATAGGCCCAGGTCTCCAGCGGATAGAAGTTCATCACCCCGATGTGGAAAACCGTGTAGGCGATGCACAGCGCCATCAGCAGCCAGCCCAGGCGCGCGCCGGTGAAATCGCGCTGATTGGTGGCCAGCGCTTCCTCGTCGGCCCCGCTGGATACGATCCGCTCGACGGGTGCGGCGTCCGTCTTGATTTTTTCTTCTTCGGTCATGGCTGTCCTCCCTGGCGTGCGCGTGCGACTGCAGCGCCACTGCCGATCCTTGCCGTGAGCGGAGGCCGGCGCCGATCGGATTGATCGCCGCCGGCCAAATCGCCTCGCGCGATTACTGTCCCTTGAGCTCGTCCGGGATCGAGATGCCGGCTTCCTCGTAGTACCGCACCGCACCGGGGTGGTAAGGCAGGAAGCTGTTCTTGTCGGTATTGGCCGCGATGGTCTCGGCTGCCGTGGCGTGGATCGCCAGCATCCGGTCGTTGTTCTCCATCACCAGCTTGGTGATCTCGTAGGCCAGCGATTCCGGCATTTCCTGATGGGCCACGGCGAAGTTCCAGAGGCTGACGGTGCCCTGCGGGTCCGGGTAGCCTTCATAGAGGCCGCCGGGAATGTCGAAGGCGGAGAGTTCCGGGCGCGCTTCGAGGATCTTGGCCGCCTCGTCGCCGGTGAAGGCGAAGATGTTGACGGGGTTTTCCGCCGCGATCTGCGCGAAGGCCGCGATCGGCACGCCGGCTGCGAAGGCGAAGGCGTCGATCAGGCCGTCCTTGACCTGGCTGACGGCGTCGTTGGCGCCCGAATAGCTGATGTCGGCGGTGATGCCGTTGATTTCGAAGAAGCGCGGCCAGTAGGTCGCTGCCGTGCCACCTGCCGGGCCAACGGAGACGCGCTTGCCTTCAAGGTCCGCCAGCGACTCGAT
Organism: Neoaquamicrobium sediminum; assembly: GCF_040970315.1. NCBI lineage: Bacteria > Pseudomonadati > Pseudomonadota > Alphaproteobacteria > Hyphomicrobiales > Phyllobacteriaceae > Neoaquamicrobium > Neoaquamicrobium sediminum. The sequence goes on from NZ_JAZHFV010000005.1 coordinate 108,737, forward strand.
GCCGGACGACTTCAGCGCCACGGCCTGAAACGGTGTCTGATACATCGGGAACAGCGCGCGCAGGCTCTTGTGCTCCACGCCCGGTGCAAGCTCGCTCTCGCCGACCCAGGCCTCATAGGCCGGGCCCATGGTGACGAGGCCGATCTGGTGGTCGCCGGTCTCCACCAGCGTCGCGTTCTGCACCGGGCCGCCGGTGACCTCGCCAGAGGCGTTGACGCCGAGCGACTCGGTGATCAGGCCGGCAAGGCCGGTTCCGTAGATGAAGTAGGTGCCGCCCTGGCTGGCGGTGCCGATCGTCAGGCTGGTCGGCCAGCCCTCACGGTCCTGCGCAGAGGCGGGGACGGCAAGAAGCGTGGCGGCTGCCATCGCTGCGATGGTGAAATGGCGCATGGGTAATCCTCCCGGTTTGCGTAAGATGTCGGCCGCCCGGTCCGCAAGTTTCCTCCCGAAGCCTTGGCGGTTGCGCGCAGCACACGCAGACGCGGCACCGGCGCGCAACGGCCCGATGGCTGGCAACCGGGCATCGGAAGTGACTAATTTTTCCTAATGGGTGGATTTCGTAACATTGGGAGCCATTGGCGTGTGGTTTTCCACACAAGCGCGGGCTGGTCTCTTTTGCCTACACCTCGGTGGTTTCGCCGTCGCGGCCCAGCGCATAGCGCTGCATTTTTTCGTAGAGCGTCTTCCGGGAGATGCCCAGCTCTTCATAGACGGGCTTGAGGCTGCCGCCGTGCGCCTGCAACGCGCTGGCGATGACCGAGCGCTCGAAGCGCGCGACCCGGTCTGACAACTTCGCCGTTACATCGTCGGCGCTATCGGTCACACCTTCTATATCGAGCCCGAGTACATAGCGATCGGCTGCGTTGCGCAACTCCCGAACATTGCCGGGCCACTCGCGGCGCGCGATCTCGGCGAGCAGTCGCGGCGAGACCTCTCCCATATCGCGACGGTGGCGGCCGGCCGCCTCGCGGAGAAGCTGCAGGAAGAGGATCGGCACGTCCTCGCGCCGGTAAGACAATGGCGGCACGTTCAGGGTCACGACATTGAGGCGGTAGAGCAGGTCCGCGCGAAACCGCCCCTGCGTGACCTCATCCTCCAGCTTCACCTTGCTGGTGGCGATGAAACGCACGTCGAGTGGTATCTGCTCGTTGGAACCGAGACGCACGATGACGCGGTCCTGGATGACCCTCAGCAACCGTGCCTGCAGGTCGGGGGGCATGGAGCCTATCTCGTCAAGTAGCACCGTGCCGCCGCGTGCGTGCTCGAACTTGCCATATCGCGCCCGCAGGGCACCGGGAAAAGCACCGATCTCGTGGCCGAAGAGTTCGCTTTCGATGAGGTTCCCGGGAAGGGCGGCGCAATTGATGGCGACGAAGGGGCGGTTCGCTCGGCTGCTGATGTCGTGCACAGCGCGCGCGACGACCTCCTTGCCGACGCCCGTGTCGCCGACGATCAGCAGATCGGCGTCGGTGCCGCCTACGGCCCGGAGCCTGTAACGCAGCTCGATCATTGCAGCCGAGCGGCCGGGAAGCCGCGACTCGATGTCGTCGGGGTGGCCGGCCGCTGCGCGCAGCAGGCGATTCTCGAGTACCAGCATGCGCCGGTCGAGCGCACGCTTGGCGACATCGGCCAGGTGCTGCGCCGCGAAGGGCTTTTCGATGAAGTCATAAGCGCCTTCGCGCATCGCCCGAACGGCCAGTTGCACGTCGCCGTGTCCCGTCACCAGAATGACAGGCAGATCGGAATCGATGTCGCGAACCTTGGCCAGCAGGGTCATGCCATCCATGCCCGGCATACGGATGTCGGTGATGAGCATGCCATGAAAGCCGGGCGTCACATAGGTGAGCGCGCTTTCGGCATTCGAGAATTCGTGTACCGCGATGCCGGCAAGCTCCAGCGACTGGGCGGTCGAATGCCTGATCTCCTCCTCGTCGTCGACGAGGAGCACGGTGGGCGGCTTCATTCGGCCGCCTCGCTTATTGGCAGCTTGGCGGCGTCAAGCACGATCGACGCAAGCGTTCCGCCTTCGGGATGGCGCTCGACGGTGAGGCTGCCGCCGAAATCCTTGACGATGTTGTAGGAAATTGAAAGCCCGAGCCCGAGACCCTTGCCGACGCCCTTGGTGGAGAAGAATGGATCGAAGATGCGTTCGGCGATGGCCGCGGGAACGCCGGGACCGCGGTCGCGAATCGTGATCGTCACGCGGCCGCCGGCAGTGGTCGCGGCCAGGTCGATGCGCCTGTCCGGCAATCCTTCGATCGCGTCGGCCGCGTTGGACAGGATGTTGACCAGAACCTGCTGGAGCCGCACCGACCCCGCCTTGACGACCGGCGGTTGCGCGCCGAGATCGACAACGATCTCGGCGTCGGCTGCATTCAGCCGCCAGGCGACGATTTCAAGCGTGTCCCTGACAACGTCGTCGAGCGAAACGGGCCGCAGCTTCTGGTTCGGCTTGCGGGCGAAATTGCGCAAGTGCCTGCTGATCGCCGCCATGCGGTCCGTCAGTTTGGAGATGCGGGCAACGGCATCTCCGGCCTCGCCGGCACGGCCGCGCTCCAGAAGGATCGCCGCATTGTCGGCATAGGTGCGAACGGCGGCCAGCGGCTGATTGAACTCGTGCGACAGCGCCGCCGACATCTGTCCGAGGGCAGCCAGCTTGCCGGCCTGGACGAGATCCGACTGTGTCTTGCGGAGCGCGCGTTCGGTAGCGCGGCGCTCGGCGACTTCTTCCTCGAGCCGGTTGTTGACGGCGGCGAGATCGGCGGTGCGTTCCTCGACTCGCCGTTCGAGTTGCTCCTGCGCCTCTCGCTGGACCTGAAGGCGCTCGGCCAGCCGCGCCCGGCGCTGCAGCCAGGCGGCGAGGCCCGTTGCTCCAAGTCCCAGCAGAAGCACCATTGCGGCAACGACCGTCAAAGCTTGCGCGCGCGCGGAGGCGGTGTCCAGCAACACACTCACCGTCCAGTCGGCCTGCGGCATGCTTTCGCCGACGACGAGGTATTCTCGCATGCCCTCCTCGTTCGAGATCGTCAGCAAGTTGTGGCCGCGCGGCGTGCCGCCTTCGCTTACCGGCAATTCGGTGAGGTTCGCGTTGGCGTAGCGGCGTGTGGCCGCCGTGCGGGCGAGGCGTTCCTCGGTCAGCGGCAGGATGGCCGAAAACAGCCAGTCTCTCCGCCCGGTCATGAAGATGATGCCCTCGGGGTCGGTGACGATGATCTCGTATTCGTCGCCGCGCCACGAGCTTTCAATCGAGTCTATGTCGACCTTGAAAACCACGACACCGCCGATGCTGCCGTCGATGCGAATCGGCGCGCCAAAATAGTATCCACGCTTCAGGGATGTCGTTCCGAGCGCGAAAAAGCGCCCTTCGCCGCCGGCTATGGCGTCGAAGAAATAGGGGCGATAGCTGAAGTTCTCGCCAACGAAGGTGGGAGTCTGGTCATAGTTGGAGGCGGCGATCGTGAGGCCGTCCGGCAGCATGACGTAGATGTCGGAGGATTCGAGCAGCCCATTGACCGATTTGAGATAGCTGTTCATCGCGTCAACGGCGGCCCGATCGCCGGGATTGCTGACGAGATTCTTTACGTCCTGATGATCGGCTATGAGTTCGGGCAGCTTTTCATATCGCGCGAGCTGGCCCCGCAGCGCCGTAACTGCGAGGCCGAGCGTGTTTTCGCCACGTATTGCCGCCTGGTCGAGGTAGTACGCGGTCATCAGGCGCGAGCCGAAATAGGCGACGAGCACGCACAACAGAGCGGCAGCCACGCCCAGGATAATAGAATGTCGCCGCCAAAGCCTGTTCATGCGTCGTCGCCGGTTCTCGCTCTCATGCCGACTATAGCGCGGCGCGAAGCTCCGAGTCGAACGGATGCAGGACCGCTATTTCTTCAGCACGTCCGCCCATTCCGGATGACGGCGGAACTGCGCGGCCGCGAAGGGGCACAAGGGAATGATTGTCTTGCCGGCGGCCCGCGCGTCCTCGACCGCCCGAGTAACGAGCCGCGCGCCGACACCTTGGCCCCGGAACGCGTCCGGCACCTCGGTATGGTCGATGATAAGCTGATGATCGCCGACCTTGGTGAAGGTCATTTCCGCTTCGACCCCATCCGGTCCCCTGACGACATAGCGGCCCTTGGCGCCGTTGTCCTCAAGTTCGATCCTGTTTTCATCGGTCATGTAAATGCTCCTTTTGCCGGCGCTGTGGACAGGAATGCCTCGGCGCCCAGAATTTCCGGCTGGCGTATCTCGTGGCCGCCTTCATGCCACAGCAGTTCCACATCCGCCCCCAGCTTTCGCAGGTCGGCTTCCAGTTTCTGCGTCAGCGCCGGTGGGCAGATCGGATCGCGCTGCCCGGCGGTCATCAACACCTGGGTGCCGTCGAGCGTGCTGTCCACCTGCGGCTCGAAGGGTATCAGCGGGTGCATCAGCACAGCCTTGTCAAACAGGCCCGGCGCGGCAAACAGAATCGAAGCGAGAATGTTGGCGCCGTTGGAGTAGCCGAGACCGAAAACCGCCGAGGGCTTCTTCTCGTCCACGTGGGTGCGAACGAACTCGACCATCTTCCGCGTTGCGCGCCCAAGATCGTCCATGTCGTAGACGCCTTCGCCGGTGCGACGGAAGTAACGGGCTGCGCCATGTTCGGAAACGTCGCCGCGCGGTGCGACGACGGTTGCCTCAGGCATCAGATCGCGACCAAGGCCGAGGAACTGGTTTTCGTCGGCCCCGGTTCCGTGGAACACGAAGAGCAGGGGGCCGCCGGGTTCTCCCCCGGCGGTCTTGTGGATATACGCGTCGCTCGTCATCGCCTCAGTCCTCGATCGGCTGGAGATGGCTTTCCAGATAGGGCCTCAGGTGCTCGTGCTGCGACGGCAATTTCAGAGCCTCGCCGAGATGTTTCGTGTCCTCGTCGCGGTCGAAGCCGGGTTCGTTGGTGGCGACCTCGAAAAGCACCCCGCCCGGCGTGCGGAAATAGATCGCCCAGAAATAATCGCGGTCGATCACCGGCGTCACCTGGTAGCCGGTTTCCATCAGCGCCTTACGGACTTCAAGTTGCTTTGCGCGGTTCTCGACCGCGAAGGCGACGTGATGGACCGAACCCGCACCCTGCCTTGCATGGCCAAGGACAGGCAGGGATTCGACATCGATCACATCGGCGCCGTTGCTGTCGCCCTTGACCGCGAAGCGGCGCACCGGGCCTGCCTTGTCGATCTCCTCATAGTTCATGAACTTGAGGAGTTCGGCTGTCGCACCGCCGTCCTGCAGTCGCATGGACACCGAGTGGAACCCACGGATCGCCTCGTCGCTGCCGACGCCGCCGTTGGTCCATGGTGCGCGACTGTCGTCACGTGTCTCGACGAGCGCGAAACCGTCGCCATCCGGTCCTTCGAAGGTCAGGCGCTGCTCGCCGAACAGCTCGGAACGCTTCAACCCGGTCACGCCCTCGCTGACAAGACGCTGCTCCCAGAAAGCAAGCGTGCCTTCTGGTACGGAAAACGCGGTGACGCCGACCTCACCCGTCCCCGGACGACCGCGGGCCGCATCCGGGAAAGGAAAGTAGGTCATGACAGAACCGGGGGTGCCGAACTCATCGGCATAATAGAGATGGTAGACATCCGGCGCGTCGAAGTTGACGGTCTTCTTTACCCGGCGAAGGCCGAGCTTGTGGGTGAAGAAGTCGTTGTTCTCTTTGGCGTCGCGCGCCAGAGAGGTCACATGGTGAAGTCCCTTGATCTGGTCGAGCATGGTCGGGCTCCCTTCTATCCGCCGCAAGAACGCGGCGCTTGACGCCATATGTCGTACTAAAAGGCCCGGAGGGAAGACTGCGGCGGCGCGATGGACCGTGCTGTATTATCGAACAATGATGCTTTCATCGTTCACTGATTTGCCGCAAGCAAAGAAAAGGCCCGCGCTTCAAGCGCGGGCCTTCATCAATTTCCGATCGGAAATGTTACTGGACCGTCAGAAGCTGGTCGTCACGGTTCTCGGCAAACGAGCCTTCGTCATAAGCGGCCTGTGCCTCGAGCTGCTCCTGGGTGAACGTCGTGTACAGGTAGTACTCGCCGTCTGCATCCGTCAGGAACGCCAGATTGTCCATGCTGACTGCAACTTCCTTTTCGCCGATGCCGAGGAAACCGCCGACGTCGATGATAACAGCTTCTACCTGCCCATCATCCGACAGGATGATATCGCCGATCTCGCCAATATTCTCGTCGTTGGCGCCATAAACGGTGGTTCCGACAAAGTCATCGGCGCTGATGTCACCGACCTGCACCTCATTGAGCGACGAGCGATCGATCGCGGACGTCTGGGTTTCATCCGTCTCGGTCATCGTGTCGTCGGCAGGAGCCGCAGCCGTTTCCTCACCGGCGGGCGCAGCTTCCTCGCTGGCAGCCATGTCATCAGCAGGTGCTGCTTCCTCGGTTGCGGCCATGTCGTCGGCCGGAGCTGCTTCTTCCGTCGCAGCCATGTCGTCCTCGGCGGGAGCCGGAGCGGCAGCCATGTCATCAGCCGGAGCGGCCGTGTCATCGGTCATGCCGGCTTCATCTTCGGCCACAGGTGCAGCAGCGAGATCTTCGGCCGTGGCGGGCTGGGTGTTGCCAACTTCGGCATCAGCCGGCTGCATCTCATAGGCCGCCAGGTCAAACTCCTGCTGAGCCTCGAGAGCCTCGCGGGTCGTCTCGACGACGATGTATTCCTCGCCGTCCATCTCGGTCCACTCGACGAGATCGTACTGCAGAGCGACCTGCTTCTCGCCAATGCCGAGGAAGCCGCCTACACCGACGACGATAGCCTGGATATTGCCCTCGCTGTCGAGGACGAGATCCTTGACCTCGCCGATATTCTCGGCGCCCTCGCCGCTGCCATTATAAACAGTCTCGCCGATCAGGTTCGACGCGAGATGTCCCTCGGCATGTTTCACCTGGGGCTGCGGCGCAGCTTCCATTGGAGCGTCCGCGGACGGAGCGGTGGTCTGCGCAACGGCAGCGCCGGTTGCGATAAGCGTTGCGATGGCAGTTGTCGCCAAAAGGTTCCGGATCATGTTAAACTCTCCTTGTGCATGTTCCTTTGCACGGTCGCGTCCGGAACCAAACTTTCGCAGGGGAGGTCCGGACGTGACCTTCACAACCCGACAACGTGGCCACCGCCGATCTGGTTCCGACTCGAAAAAAATCAGCCGTTCGCTCAGCCGTACTGGAACGATACGCAATGTCAGCGCATTAAGCTTGGCTAAGGCGCCCCGCCAACAGCCCGATTTTCCTGCAAATCAAGTCTGGAGACCTGCAAACGATGCGCTTCCAGATAATCCTCAACCGTGAAGGCGGAACGCTGCGCACACTCGACCTTGCAGTGTTCACCGCACGCCTGCGCGAAACGGTGCAGGAGGCGGGCCATCAGGTGATGGTAGCCGTCGTCGCGGGCAAGGAAATCGAGCACGCGCTTGACGAGGCACTTGCCGGGGACTGCGACGTCGTCATGGTTGGCGGAGGCGATGGCACGGTGTCCTGTGCCGCCGGCAAGCTGATGGGCAGCGACAAGGCGCTTGCGATACTTCCAGCCGGCACCATGAACCTTTTTGCCAGAAGCCTGGGCATCCCGCTCGAGCTCGAAGCGGCGGCTGACGCGCTCTGCGGCGGAGAATTTCGTGACGTGGATGTTGCGAGCGCCAACGGCAAGCCGTTCATTCACCAGTTTTCGGTCGGGCTTCATGCCAAGCTTATTCGCCTGAGGGAGAAGGAAGTCTTCCGTTCCCGGCTAGGAAAGATCAGGGCGTCCATACGCGCCGGTTTTGGAGCCTTCTTCCGGCCGCCCCGGATGAGGATCGGGCTCACGCTCGATGACGGCGAGGAGAGGATGCTGGCAACCGCCGGCATCGGCATAACCAATAATGTCTTCGGAGAAGGCCATCTGCCTTATGCAGATGTGCCGGATGGCGGTGTACTTGGGGTCTACGTCACGCGGTCACGCACCCGCGGGGACATGATATTGCTGGCCCTCAATATGCTGCTCGGCCGATGGAAGACGAACGATCAGGTCGAGATGCTGACGGCGCAGGAAGTAAGGCTTCGCCTGCTCGCTCGGCACGAACGATTTGGAAGCGCCATGGATGGCGAGCTCTGCGAGCTTGAGAAGGAGACGACCGTTCGCTGCCATCCAGGTGTGCTGAAGGTGCTTGTTCCCGCAGAGCCAGTATAAGATACGCTACCCTGCGGGCTGCGTGCCCTCTGCGGCAGGCTGTTCTGCGGGCACCCCGCCGACGGGATCTTCCGGATCGATTGAACTTCCGAAGATACCCACGCCCCACCAAACCAGCATGGCAAGGGCGAGAGCGCAGACAAGCACGACGAGCACCTGCCATCCACTGCGCCCCTGACGGGCCTTGTTTTTGTCCACGGTCTTGGTCATTTGGAAGCTCCGATGTCAGAAAGGTTTTCTCCGACACCAATGCGGCCACGGCACCCAGGTTCCCGGCAGGGCCGTCGATAAAACTCAATCCGGAGAATTGTCTGCGCCGTCTGTCGGCGGCATATTCTCGCGCATCACCGCCCAAGCAAGAGCCGCCACCGCAGGCACCACGAGAGCGAGCCCCGCTTTGCGGCTTGCGAGCAGCGTGGGAAGCATCGCAAAGGCAGCCGCTCCAGCGAGCGCTCTTGCCTCGCTTTTGCGGCGCCTTGCGGCGCGGCGCTCACGAGCCCTGGCGGTTATGGAACTGATGCCCACCAACAGGAGCGCGACGACTATAAAGCCGCCGGCAAATGCCAACGCGGCTTCGACCGCCCCGATCTCTCGCGCGGCGGCAATGAAGCCCGCAACGACAAGGAAGCTCACGCCGCAAAGGCACAAAAGCCCTGCGGCCAAGTACACAATTGCTTTGCGGCGTGCGCGTGCGACCGCTTCCGATGCTTCACCGGAAACGATCGACGCGATCAATGATGCAAGCGCCCCCACGTGTCAGCGACGCGAAAGAAGTGCGAGGAAATAGCCGACACCCACCGCGATCGCGAGGGAGCTAATTGGCTTTTCCCGAACGGCGTCCGACACCTGCCTTTCCATGTCGCTGGCATTGGCGCGAATGTTCTCCATCGCGGCCTCGCCCTTGACGCGGAGCTGTTCGGCGCCCTCGGTTGCCGCGCGTTTCGCTGCGGAGTAGGAGTGCTGGCCGGTAGCTGACAATTGTGCGCTCAGGCGAGCCACATCTTCGCGCAGCCGCGCAATCTCGGCTTCAAGGTCTTCCGGCTTTGCCTTAGCGCCGTTGCCGCCTCTGGTAACTTTGCCGGTGGGTGCCGTTGCCATATCGTTACTCCCTTTCGTGTTGCCGGGGACAACGCTCGACCATAGCGCAGGTTCCCGAAGTGGGTGAAGCATCGTCATAGAAATTCGATCAAATAAACGGTCGCGAGCCCTCGTTCGACGGGTCCCATCCGGACAGTTCGGCCAGTTGGTCGGCGTCGAGAACCTCGCAGCCGCCATCGCGCCAACGAACAAGCTTTCGATCAATCAGCTTGCGGATGGTTTTGTTGGTGTGGACGAGTGAAAGGCCGAGCGTGTCGGCAAAGTGTTGCTGGGTTATCGGTAGCGTTGCGGTACCGTTGAACATGCCCACGGCACGAGCTCTGCTCGTCAGAAAGGCGATCAGGTATGCCAGCCGCTCCAGTGCCGAACGCCGGCCGACGCTCAGCAGGTTTTCGTCCAGCATGCATTCCTCGCGAGAGGCCAGCCACGTCACGTCGTAGGCCAGCTCGGGATGCTCGCGGTAAAGCGACATCAGCTCGCCGCGTTCGAAGACGCACAGCGTCATCGGTGACAAAGCTTCCACGGAGTGCTGGATTTCGTCCATGAGGGTGCCCTGGAGGCCGATCAGATCACCCGGCAAAACGTAATTGACGATCTGCCGACGCCCATCCGACATAAGCTTGTAACGGAAACCCCAACCTATCAGCACCGTATAGAGATGCGGGTTGCGTGTTCCTTCCGCAAGAACCGTCGCGCCTTTGTCGACGAAGAGTTCGCCTCGCTTGAAACGAGAGACGAAATCCAGCTCTTTGGGCTTGAATTTGCGGAACACATCGCGGCTGGCGAGAGGACATTTCTCGCACGGATATTTTCGCTCCGAGCGCAGCTTGCCCTGTTCTTTCATGGTGATCCCCCACCGTAGAAGGCCTTGCCCAACGTCATGTTTGAAACGATCAAACGCGCCACTGTGGGCAAGGTTGCCGCTGTGTCTTTTTTAAATGACAGAATGCGTGCAATCGGCCACATATCGCCTTTCAAGGAGACCCGATATTTTGCAGGATATTCGCTTGGACGGCATGCACGTCCTCGTCATGGAGGATGAATTCCTCATCGCCATGGATGTGGAACAGCTATGCCGGGAACATGGTGCGGCTGAAGTTACAATCGTTCGCCAGATCGAGGATCTTGGCGACGACCCCTTCGCTGGCCAGGCGTTTCATGTCGCCGTTCTGGATCTGATGCTGGGCGGCAATTCCACGACGGAATTCGCAAACTCCCTTTCCCAACGCGGCATACCATTCGTTTTCGCGACCGGACATACAGATGTCCAGGAGCGTTTTGGTATCGTTTCCGACATCGAGGTGGTCGCCAAACCTTACGGCGGCACTGATCTCATCGCCGCGCTCGGTCGTGCGATCGAGCGCGGCCGTGATCGTTCAAGCGGCGTTTGATCCCATAACCTGAGCCGAAATGGCATCGGGTCCGAAATCGGCCTCGCCGCTCACGTTGAGGATTTCCTGAAGCCTGCTGCGCGCCCGGCTCACCCGGCTCTTGATAGTGCCAACGGCGCAGTCGCAGATTTCGGCTGCCTCTTCATAAGAAAAGCCGGACGCGCCGATCAGGATGATCGCTTCGCGCTGGTCTTCAGGCAATGTCTCGAGAGCCGTGCGGAAATCGTCCAGGTCCATGGAGCCCTGCTGGGCCGGATGGACAGCCAGACGTGCTGTGATGACGCCATCGCTGTCCTGCACCTCGCGGCCGCGCTTGCGCATCTGCGAATAGAATTCGTTGCGCAGAATGGTGAAGACCCAGGCCTTGAGATTGGTGCCGGGCTGGAAGGATGCCTGCTTGTCCCAGGCCTTTACCAGCGTTTCCTGTACGAGATCGTCGGCCTTGTCCGCATTTTGCGAGAGTGACATGGCGAACGCTCGAAGGCTTGGAATGGCGCTCAGCAGATCCTGTTTGAAGGTCGATGCTGCGTCGGCCATGATCATTGTCCCTCGCCGGCTGGCGTGGCGCCGGAATTTTCACTCTCCTCGAGCTGCTTGAGAAGGTTCGCAAACCTGTCCGGCACCTCGTCGGAAACCAGATCGTCATAATATTGCTTGAGTTTGCGGCCGATTTCCGAATTCGGCCCAAGCGTTTCGGAGCTGCGCCCCGGCTTCTTCTGGCCGCCCGTCGCGGCCGCTATATTTGGCTTCATGCTTATGTCTCTAGCCCCCGGTCTGTCGACTTACTCAACCTCAGGTCTTCTACCGCTCGCACGGGCCTGCGAACGCTTATGGTGGGCTTCAACGTGCGTGTTTGAATATCGTTCCGCAAATGTTGGAACTTTTTTGGATGTACCGCGTTTTCGACTTTCTGAACGCCGGCCGGCTTCCGTCCTCCGGCTTTCAACTAACGTCACTGAGGGAGACGCCATATCATGAGTTTGTCCGCAAGGATCGCGCCGCACCTTCCCTATTTGCGGCGCTTTTCCCGCGCCGTAACGGGTTCGCAGAACAGCGGCGATGCACTGGTCGCAGCAACGCTAGAAGCGATCATCACCGACGTCAGCGTTTTTCCGAAACTGTCGAGCGACAGGATTTCGCTGTATCGGGTTTTCACCGCCCTTTTCACCTCCGTGAGCATTCGCGTACCGGAAGCTGATGATTCGGCCGGCTGGGAAAGTCGTGCTGCCGCAAATCTGTCCGCCCTTGCGCCAATGCCGCGCCAGGCGTTCCTGCTCGTGGCCGTCGAGGGCTTTTCGGAAGCCGAAGCCGCGGAGATCCTCGACGTCGAGGAGGATCGTTTCGCGGAGCTGATCGCAGAGGCCAGCGACGAGATTTCGCGGCAGGTCGCGACCGACGTGCTCATTATCGAAGATGAGCCGCTCATCGCCATGGACATTGAAGAGATGGTTGAAAGCCTCGGGCATCGCGTGGTCGGCACCGCGCGCACGCACAAGGAGGCCGTGGCGCTGTTTTCGACCAAAAGGCCAAAGATGGTGCTGGCGGACATCCAGCTTGCCGATGGCTCCTCAGGCATCGATGCCGTCAACGAAATCCTCGCCGGTACGCCGGTTCCGGTCATTTTCATCACCGCTTTTCCGGAGCGGCTTCTCACCGGCGAGCGACCGGAGCCTGCGTTCCTCGTGACCAAGCCGTTCAATCCGGACATGGTCAAGGCGCTTATCAGCCAGGCGCTGTTCTTCGACCGGCAGGCGAAGGCTGCTGCCTGACGTCAGCTTATGCCATTCGATCATTAATTAGGGCCGCCTGTCCGGCGGCCTTCTCTTTGTCGCTCTTTCTGCCGGAAACCTTGCGCTTACGGGAACAAAACGCAGAAGGCAGCGTTTTTGAAATACAAGTTCAAGGAGACATGCCATGCTTTACTGGGCTCTCGTTTTTCTCGTCGTCGCGATCATTGCCGGTGCACTCGGATTCGGCGGCATCGCGGGTGCTTCCGCCGGTATTGCGCAAATACTGTTCTTTATCTTCCTCGCCTTCCTCGTCATTTCGCTCATTGCAGGGCTGATGCGCCGGGCAGGCTGATGTCCCGCGCTTCGATGCATCTCCGCTCGCGGTGGTGCATGGGAGAGGCGGAGTTCGCAGAACCCTCAGCTCGCACTTCGCCACCCGCCGGATGCCGCAAGTCATCGACTTTGCGGCGTCCGGCGGCGTTAATTTGGAACCGCGAGCTGCAAGTTTCGTTGCATAGTACAATTTGCGTTTTGCATCGGCCGGGTAGAGCGCGCCATAATTCCAGGGTGGATTTATGCATACGGCGAAAGTCGGGGGGATGAAGTGGAAATGAGGCGCGGCATGTTGCGCGCACTGCGCAACACGGGCATCATCGTCATCTATCAGACGCCCGACCTGCATGTGCAGTGGGGCCAGAACGTGCCTGCCGAATGGTCGTCCGACGACATTGCCGGCAAGGTCGATAATCAGTTCATGCCCGCCACGGCGATCGAGCGTATAGTCGAGCGCAAGCGCGCCGTTTTGGCATCTGGGGCACCGGAAACGCTAGAGTTCAGATCAAGTGTCGATGACGGCGGGCGCTGGTACGATATGTGGATCGACGCCGATACCGACGATGATGGCGTCATCGCCGGCGTTGTCACGACCATCGTCGAGATCACCGAGCGGAAGCGGCGGGAGCAGACACTGCGCACATTGCTGCGTGAGGTCAGTCACAGGTCCAAGAACCTGCTGGCAATCATCCAGAGTATCGCTACGCAGACGGGCAGGTACTCGACCAGCATCGACACCTTCCTCGACAGGTTTCGCGGTCGGCTTCAGTCACTCGCCTCTTCCCAGGATCTGGTAACCTCGTCCAACTGGCGCGGTGCCATGCTGAGCGAGTTGGTGGAAGGCCAGGTCGCGCGATACAGGGGTGAGGATGACGACAGCGTGAGCCTCCAGGGTGTCGATGTTTATCTAAACCCCAACGCCGCCCTGCATATCGGGCTGGCGCTTCACGAACTGGTGGTTAATTCCATGAGCCATGGGGCGTTGGCGCGCCCCAACGGGCGGGCACATCTGACAAGTGCCTTGAACGGTGCGGGTGGAGATGGTCCGCCTACGCTCGTCCTGACCTGGAGCGAACGCACCAATGCAGCCGAGATGCAGGACGAGAAACGCTTCGGCAGTGTGGCGCTCGAACGCGTCGTTCCGCTTTCGCTCGACGGCAAGGCGGAATTCCACGTCGAGGATGATCGCCTCGACTATCGTCTTGAAGTGCCGGCAGCGAATTTCGAGGCCGACTGACCCTTTCACAAGCGAAAAAAACAAGCCGGTCGTATGACCGGCTTGTGACGAATTTCAGGTTGTTGCCTTGGTTGGCGACCGGCCGCCCATCGGAGGGGGCGATTGGGGGTGCGGGCGACCGGTCACTGACAACAAACGCGCAGTGGGTGCGGTGGTTCCATGCGAAGTGCATTAACTTTTCACAGGAACCGCGAGCCCCTTCGTACGTTCATTTGCGACCTTGACCTGTCATGGAGATGACGATGATTTCGCAGATGAACGCGGTTCATGAAGGTGCCCGGCTCGCCATGGGCGACCACAGGGCTGCCGATCCGCTGCTGCGGCGCCGGCGCCAGCCTGTGGCAAGTCTCCAGCAGCGGATTCTGACGACTATTGCCGCAATACTTCTGGTCGGCGTGCTCGCGGCCTTGCTGGTTGTGTGAAAGCTGCTGCGCCTACTGCGCCGGGTTGAGGCGTTCCGGCGGGATGCGGACGGTCATCTCGCCCTTGTTGGGCTCAACATAAAGAACCAACGCATACATGCTGCCGTAAACCAGACCGGCCAGGACCGCCAATATGGTTAGAAGTCGGAACAGAGTTGGCATGCATCGCCCTTGAACTTTTTGCCGATTGAACCGGTCCCGTTATGGGACGGGTGCGTTATCATTTCAAGGATCAGAACCAACGCGAACAGGCCGCGATGCTTGACGCGGTGAGGCTTTTCATGTCGATACCGGCTTCAAAGGACGGAGGCGATGGCGGACGCGATGTGTCCCGACATTTCGAGCTTGCGCCGCCGCATGCACTGCGATGCGGCATCGATGTCGCGCGGTTTCCTCGCATTACTGAGGACGGCGTCGTGACGAACACTGGCCCGCATCTCGTTTCGACGTTGCGTGATCGCCTCGGAGATCGTGTCGTCGTTTTCGTGGGGCTGATGGGAGCCGGCAAAACCGCGATCGGGCGCAAGGTCGCGCAGGCGTTGCAGCTTCCGTTCGTCGATAGCGATCACGAGATCGAAACCGTGTCGCGCATGACCGTGCCCGAGCTATTCGAGCGCTACGGCGAACCGGAATTTCGCGCACTCGAACAGCGTGTCATCGAGCGTTTGCTGCGTGAAGGTCCGCGCGTGGTTTCCACCGGAGGCGGCGCCTTCATGAATGCGCAGACGCGCGAGGCGATCGCAGAGCACGGCATCTCAATCTGGCTCAAGGCCGATCTCGACCTGTTGATGGGGCGCGTGGCGAAGAAGCAGAACAGGCCGCTGCTTCAGAATGCGGACCCGCGCGCGATCATGGCCAAGCTGATGGCGGACCGGTATCCGGTCTATGCGCTCGCCGATGTTACGGTGGAGACCCGCGACGCCAAACGCGAACTGATCATGGACGAAGCCATCCAGGCCCTTGGCGACCATCTGGAGCGGTTCGCCACCCGTGACGAAACGAGAACTGCTTGATGACCACCGACACGCCAGACATGCGCACAGTTCACGTTGCCCTCGGCAGCCGCGCCTATGACATTCTCATCGGCGGCGGTTTGCTGGCTTCAGCCGGCGATACACTCGCCAGGCGTTTTCCCGGTGCGCGGGCAGCTATCGTCACCGACGAGAACGTCGCTGTCCGGCACGCGGCCACCCTCAAGCAAAGCCTGGAAGGCGCAGGCATCGCGACGGCGACGATCACGATCGCGCCGGGCGAGCGCAGCAAGAGCTTCGCCGTGCTTCAACAGGTCGTCGACGAGGTGCTTGCGGCGCGGCTCGAGCGCGGCGACGTTGTGATCGCGCTCGGCGGTGGGGTAGTCGGCGATCTTGCCGGTTTTGTCTCGGGCATCGTGCGTCGCGGCATGGCGTTCGTGCAGGTGCCGACCTCGCTGTTGGCGCAGGTGGATTCGTCCGTCGGCGGCAAGACCGGCATCAATACCGCGCATGGCAAGAACCTGGTCGGGGTCTTCCAGCAGCCGGGGCTCGTCATCGCCGACAGTGACGTCCTCGACACGCTGCCCGAGCGCGAGTTCCGCGCCGGCTATGCCGAGGTGGTCAAATACGGCCTCATCGACCGGCCCGATTTCTTCGCCTGGCTGGAAGCCAATTGGCGGGACATCTTCTCCGGCGGCTCCGCGCGCGTGGAAGCGATCGCCGTCTCCTGCCAGGCCAAGGCCGATGTCGTGGCGCGCGACGAGTTCGAGGCGGGCGACCGTGCGTTGCTGAACCTCGGCCATACCTTCGGCCACGCGCTTGAGGCTGCGACAGGCTATGACAGCGCGCGTCTCGTCCATGGAGAGGGCGTTGCCATCGGCATGGCGATGGCGCATCGCTTCTCGAGCCGAATGAACCTGGCAAGCCCTGACGATGCAGCCCGTGTCGAGGCCCATCTCTCGGCGGTCGGCCTGCCAGTCGCGGTCTCCGAGATTTCTGGCGATTTGCCGGGCCCGGAGCGTATGCTCGACTATATTGCCCAGGACAAGAAGGTCTCGCGCGGCTCCCTGACCTTCATCTTGACACGCGGCATAGGCCGTTCCTTCGTAGCCAGGGACGTGCCGGCCTCGGAAGTGCTGTCATTCCTGAAGGAGAACCTGCCCTCATGACCTTGGAGATGTGGCTCACGCTCGCGGCGATCGTGGTGCTGATCGCCATGTCGTTCCTGTTTTCCGGCACGGAGACCGGCATGACCGCGGTATCGCGTGCGCGCCTTCACTCGCTGGCCAACAGCGGCGACAAGCGCGCAATCCTTGTCGAGCGGCTGATAGAACGCCGCGACCGGCTGGTGGGCGCGCTGCTGATCGGCAACAACCTCGTCAACATTCTCGCCTCGGCGCTGGCGACCAGCTTGCTGCTTTCGATTTTTGGCCAGAGCGGCGTCGTCTACGCCACGATTGCGATGACGGTCACGCTGGTTATCTTCTCCGAGATACTGCCGAAGTCGTGGGCGCTGGCCAAGCCGGAGCAGTTTGCGCTTTTCGTGTCGCCGTTCGCCAGGTTGGTGGTTCTGTTGTTCGGCACGCTGTCGACCGGTGCCAACTGGATCGTGCGTCACCTGCTCTCGCTGTTCGGCGTCAGCCTTGCCCGTGACGATTCGATGCTGTCGGCGCACGAGGAACTGCGCGGCACAGTCGCCGTGCTTCATCGCGAGGGCTCCGTCGTCAAGCAGGATCGGGACCGCATGGGCGGACTGCTCGACCTGCACGAACTCGAAGTCTCCGACATCATGATCCACCGCACCAATATGCGCATGGTGAATGCGGATGATCCACCCGAAACGCTGGTCCGCGAGATCCTGCAGAGCCCGCATACACGCATGCCGTTATGGAAGGGTTCGACGGAAAACATCGTCGGCGTGATTCACGCCAAGGATCTGTTGCGTGCGCTCAACGAGGTCGGCAACGACTTTGCCAAGATCGATATCATGAAGGTGGCGTCTAAGCCCTGGTTCGTGCCCGACACCACGTCCCTGCAGGATCAGCTTAACGCGTTCCTGCGCCGCAAGTCGCATTTCGCGATCGTCGTCGACGAATATGGCGAAGTGGAAGGGCTGGTGACGCTCGAAGACATCATCGAGGAGATCGTCGGCGAAATCGCCGACGAGCACGATGTCGAGATGCAGGGCGTGAAGCAGGAGGCCGACGGTTCGGTGGTGGTCGAGGGCTCGGTCCCGATCCGCGACCTCAACCGCGCTCTCGACTGGAACCTGCCCGACGAGGAAGCGACCACCATCGCCGGCCTCGTCATTCACGAAACGCAGTCGATCCCCGAGGAGAAGCAGGCCTTCACCTTCCATGGCAAGCGCTTCATCGTAATGAAACGCGACAAGAACCGCATCACCCGCATCAGGATCAGACCAGCCGAAGGGGCATAGGGGAGCGAGCATGCCCCGACCGAAGCTGCATAGCGACGATGAAATCCTCGAAACGGCCCAGGCCGTGCTGTTGCGTAAGGGACCATCGGATTTCACGTTATCGGACGTTGCCGTTGCCGTGGGCCTATCGCGCGCCGCGTTAATTCAGCGATTCGGCGACAAGGCCACGCTCCACGCTCTGGTCATGGAACGGATGACGCAGGAAGTTCGCGACTATTTCGCGCAAGCGCCATCCGAGCGGGGTTTGGAACCGCTGTGGGTCATGCTGAAGGACCTCATTGCCGGCATGGGCACCGGCGAGGGCAGCGAAGCCTATCTCCTGCTTCTGTGGGGCGACGTCCGCGACCCCGCTTTGCGTGTGTTTGCGAATGAGCGCAACGAACTGGTCAGGGGCGCGATAGAAGTGCGGCTTCCAGCCGGGCCACATGAGCCGTTCAAAACGTCGCTGCTTATTCAGGCCGTCATTCAGGGAAGCTGCATGCAGTGGATGGTCGCCCGTGATGGGGACCTCGCTTCGTTCATGACTCAAAGCACCGCCAATGTGCTGTCGGTCCTGTACCCCGATCAGGAGTTTCCGGCAGCGCCATAGCTACACTCGCTTGAATATAACTTACGCGTCGGTTATTTATACAGCGATTGTCGCCCATGTGTGGTGACGCCGCACGGACCGACCATGTACCTCTCAGGACTCAAGTTGGATGAAAGCCTCGAGGGCGTGAGCCCTCGTATCCATGCTCTCGACCTCACAGCCAGACAGTTCGATATGCTGGCCGCGGCATATGGCACCGCCATCGATTATCGGGACCTGTTCTCACCGCAGCGGGATTTGCCAGGTCGGCTGCGTGACTGGGCCGACAAATCGGGGATCAGACTACGGAAGCTCTCGACCAAAGCCCGGGAGCGCGGAAGCAGGTCTGAAAAGGTGCTGTTTGGGCTCGACGACGGCTATGCGATCGAAACCGTTCTCATTCGCCGCCGCGATGGCATGACTGCCTGTGTTTCCTCACAAGTGGGTTGCGCATTCGCCTGCCGCTTCTGCGCGTCCGGTCAAGCAGGCCTCAAAAGAAACCTGAGCGCAGGCGAAATCGTCGAGCAGGTGGTCAGAGCCGGCCCCAAGGTCAACCGCATTGTTTTCATGGGAATCGGCGAACCGCTGAACAACTATGCCAATGTTCTGGATGCAATACGGATCCTGCGGGACAGGCGCGGCATGGCGTTTCCGACGTCGGGGATAACCGTCTCTACGATTGGTATTCCCAAGGCTCTGCGAAGCCTTCGCGAGGAGCATCTTGCGATCAGTCTGACGATTTCGCTGCACGCGACGACACAGGAGGTGCGGGATCGTCTCATCCCCGGAGCGCGCAAACATGCCTTGCGCGAGGTGGTCGCTGGCGCGCTTTCATGGGCGCAGCGGCACAACCGTGTGGTGACCTTCGTCTATCTCGTTCTGCCGGGCATCAACGATACCCACGCGGATTTGCAGCGGCTGATCTCTATGTTTTCAGGCCGGCCGGCCCGTATCAATCTGATGCGATGGAATCCGGTCGACTCGGTCGACCTGGCGCCCACCAGCGATGACCGTCTCGGATTTTTCCGCCAGAAGCTTGAAAGGGCAGGCGTGCCGGTGGTCGTGCGCGACACGCAGGGACGCGACATCGGCGCTGCGTGTGGGCAACTGTGGCTCCGCGACCTTACCGGCATCAGGATAGGCTGACGGGCTTCACCACCGCGTCTTTTCGCCCGGCGCCGCGGGCTCGATCGCTAGCGCGTGGACGCTTGCAGCCAGCTCATCGGCCAGCAGCGCGTTGACTGCGCGGTGACGCTCTATCCTGCTCATCTTTGCGAAGGCCTCTGCCACGATACGGACACGGAAATGGGTTTCACCCGTGCCGTCGAACGTCTCGTGGTGGCCGGACTCCGTATGGTGGTGTCCCGCGTGCAGGTGGCTCTCGTTGATGACGGCGAGGCGTTCCGGTGAAAAGGCCGCGGCAAGCTTCGCTTCGATCGTGGACTGGATGGACAAGGTCGGTTTCCTTCACCATATGAGGACGGTTCCGCACCGCCGACATCGTTTCGATTCATGCGGTTGGGGGATGATCCCGCAAATGTCAATTCTTGTATCGCACTGCGAAGAGACCATAATCGTCTGGCTGCTTCGGCTCAGGAACGGATGAAACCGTATTCAAAATATTTCGAGAAGATCAAAGTCCGCCGCGACCCGCAGGCGGAGCTGAAGTCGCACGCGCCGATATGTCAGTGGGACGGTTGTGAGGAGGCGGGCACCCATCGCGCACCCGTGGGCCGTATGCGCGAGGGCGAATATTTCCAGTTCTGCTTCAACCACGTGCGCGAATACAACAAGGGTTTCAACTACTTCTCGGGGCTGGCCGACAGCGAGGTCGCGCGCTACCAGAAGGAAGCGATGACGGGCCACCGGCCAACGTGGAAGCTGGGCGTCAACGGCCATTCGCGCTCTACCCCCGACTATGCGCAGAAGCGCTCGGGTGCCGCGGGCTATTACAATCGCGTGCGCGACCCGTTCGGCATGTTTGGCGGCGAGCGGGATCCGGAGCGTCCGCGTACGCGCAAGCTCAAGTCTCTTGAGGCCAAGGCGCTGGAAACGCTTGGACTTGAGGCCAGCGCGACTGGCGCCGCCATAAAGTCGCGTTATAAGGAACTCGTGAAGCGCCACCATCCGGATGCGAATGGTGGCGACAGGGGTTCGGAAGACCGGTTTCGCGATGTTCTGCAAGCTTACCGCGTGCTCAAACAAGCAGGTTTGTGTTAGCGACGCGGTCTGCTAAAGACGGCCCCCGAAGATGACAGGAACACTGGCGGCAGCGTTGCTTCCGCGTGTGGAGGCATGATGAACAAGCACGATCGCGACATCGCAAACCTTCCCGACACCACAGTCTCGGTGAAGGACACTTTCGGTTTCGATTCCTCGATGGTGGTGCCGGCCTATTCGGACGCCAACGAACATGTGCCGGACGTCGATCCGGACTATCTGTTCGACCGTCAGACCACGCTCGCCATCCTCTCGGGCTTTGCCTACAACCGCCGCGTGATGGTTTCGGGCTATCACGGCACAGGCAAGTCGACCCATATTGAGCAGGTCGCGGCGCGGCTGAACTGGCCCTGCGTGCGCATCAACCTCGACAGCCATGTCAGCCGTATCGACCTCGTCGGTAAGGACGCCATCGTCGTCAAGGAAGGCATGCAGGTCACCGAGTTCCGCGACGGCATCCTGCCCTGGGCCTATCAGCACAATGTCGCGCTGGTCTTCGACGAGTACGACGCCGGCCGGCCCGACGTGATGTTCGTCATCCAGCGTGTGCTTGAATCCTCCGGCCGGCTGACGCTGCTCGACCAGAGCCGCGTCATTCGTCCGCACCCGGCATTCCGCCTGTTCGCCACCGCCAATACGGTCGGCCTCGGCGACACGACCGGCCTCTATCACGGCACGCAGCAGATCAACCAGGCGCAGATGGACCGCTGGTCCATCGTCACCACGCTCAACTACCTGCCGCATGACAACGAGGTCGAGATCGTCCTGGCGAAGGCCAAGCACTTCCGCACCGAGAAGGGCCGCGACATCGTCAACAAGATGGTGCGGGTCGCCGACATGACGCGTTCCGCGTTCATCAACGGCGATCTGTCGACGGTGATGAGCCCGCGTACGGTTATCATGTGGTCCGAGAACGCCGAAATCTTCAATGATGTCGGCTTTGCCTTCCGCCTCACATTCCTGAACAAGTGCGACGAGCTGGAGCGCGCCGTCGTGGCCGAGTTCTATCAGCGCGCCTTCGGCGAGGAACTGCCGGAAAGCGCTGCAAACGTGGTGCTGGGGTAGCCGTTGGCGGGCCCAGGCGACAATACGCGCAACAAGCCCGGCAAGGGCGGCGACACCGACGCGTTCAAACGGGCGGTCTCGGTCTGCATGCGCGCGCTTGCCGGTGACGGTGAGCTCGAAGTCGCGTTCGCCAAGGAGAAGCCGGCGCTGGCCGGTTCGCGCGCACGTTTGCCTGATCTGCCCAAGAAGGCCTCGGCCGCCGACATTGCCGTCACGCGTGGGCTGGGCGATTCGATGGCGCTGCGCCGCGCATGCCACGACCCGCGCGTCCATACGCGTCTTGCGCCCGAGGGCAAGCAGGCGCGCGCCATCTTCGACGCCGTCGAGCAGGCACGGGTAGAGGCGATCGGCAGCCGGGCGATGCAAGGCGTGGCCGACAATATCGGCTCGATGCTGGAAGATAAATACGCCAAGGCCAACCTCGCCGACGTCGCCGACCAGGCCGATGCGCCGCTGGAGGAAGCCATCGCGCTGATGGTGCGCGAGAAGCTGACTGGCCGTGAAGCGCCCCGCAGCGGCCAGCGCGTCGTCGATCTCTGGCGCAAGTGGATCGACGACAAGGCCGGCGGCGACATTGCCGGGCTCGCCGACAAGCTGGACGACCAGCAGGCCTTCGCCCGCGTGGTGCGCGAGATGCTCGCCTCGATGGAGATGGCCGAAGAGCTGGGCGAGGACGAGCAGAGCCAGGAATCTGAAGACGAAGAAAACGAGCCGCAGGGCGAGGAAAGCAGCGAGCAGGGCGGCGAGGACGATTCCGGCTCCGAGCAGTCGCAGGCCGAGGAAAGCGACAGCGCCAGCGAGGATGAGGAGACCGGCGAAACGGAATCCTCGGAAGCCAGCGCCGACGAGCTTTCCGATAACGAGGACCTCGACGCCGAGACGCCGGGCGAAGCCAAGCGGCAGGACAACCCCTTCGCGAACCTGCCCAAGGAGATCGACTACAAGATCTTCACCGGCGCGTTCGACGAGACGGTCGGGGCCGAGGAGCTTTGCGACGAAGAGGAGCTGGAACGCCTGCGCGCCTTCCTCGACAAGCAGCTCGCCAATCTGCAGGGCGTGGTCGGCCGGCTCGCGAACCGCCTCCAGCGCCGTCTGATGGCGCAGCAGAACCGCTCCTGGGACTTCGATCTGGAAGAGGGCGTGCTCGACACAGCGCGTCTGATGCGTGTCGTTATCGACCCGATGCAGCCGCTCTCGTTCAAGTGGGAGCGCGACACCCAGTTCCGCGACACGGTGGTCACGCTGGTGCTCGACAATTCGGGCTCCATGCGCGGTCGCCCGATCACAGTCGCCGCCACTTGCGCCGACATTCTGGCGCGCACGCTGGAACGTTGCGGCGTGTCGGTGGAAATCCTCGGCTTCACAACCCGCGCCTGGAAGGGCGGACAGTCGCGCGAGAAGTGGCTCAAAGAAGGCAAGCCTGCCAATCCGGGTCGGCTCAACGACCTGCGCCACATCATCTACAAGTCGGCGGACGCGCCCTGGCGGCGCGCCCGGCGCAATCTCGGCCTGATGATGCGCGAGGGCTTGCTGAAGGAGAATATCGACGGCGAGGCGCTCCTGTGGGCACATCAGCGGCTGATCGCGCGGCCCGAGCAGCGCAAGATCCTGATGATGATTTCGGACGGCGCGCCGGTCGACGATTCCACGCTGTCGGTCAATCCGGGCAATTATCTGGAGCGGCATCTTCGCGCCGTGATCGAGCTGATCGAGACGCGTTCGCCGGTGGAGCTTCTGGCGATCGGCATCGGCCATGACGTGACGCGCTACTATCGCCGCGCCGTAACCATCGTCGATGCCGAAGAACTGGCCGGCGCCATGACCGAGCAGCTTGCCGCGCTGTTCGGCGAAGAGAACCAGCGCGATGCGCGGCGTGTCGCCCGTCGCGGGCGATGAGGCGTTTTCAGGCGGCGCTTGGCGCCGTGCTGCTGTTTCTGACATACGGAGCGGGCTACGCGCAGGAAGGCGCCCCCGAGCCCGTCGAGCTCCAGAGTTCCCAGATTACGCGGTTCGCGCTCGGCTCGGCCGAGACACGTTTCGGGTGGCTCGAATTCGTTGGCGGGCTCGAGCTGAGTGCGCAGGATCGCCGTTTCGGCCAGTTTTCCGGTCTGCGATTCCTGTCGCCGGGAAGCGCGTTTCTCGGCGTTGCCGATCACGGCTACTGGTTCCGCGGGCGCATCGAGCGCGACGGCGATCATGTGCCGGTACGTGTCAGCGATTTCAGCCTGCAGGCGATGGTCGACGCCAACGGCAATGTCGTGGACGCGAAGGAAGACAAAGATGCCGAGGGCTTGGAGGTCAATGACGGCATCGCCACGGTCGCCTTCGAGCGCGATGCGCGCATCGTCGAATATGCCATAGGCCCGGATGGGATGGCCGGCCCGCTGCGCGAGATCGACTTCGTCGTGCCGCGCCACGAGCTGCGCTACAATCAGGGCTTCGAGACCGTCGCGCGCGCACCCGACGACAGCGCGCTCGCCGGAGCCCGGATCGTGGTCGCAGAACGCAGCATCGATACCGAAGGCAACATCTTCGCCGCGATTGTCGAGGGTCCGCAGCGTGGCATCTTCAAGGTTCTGCGCAGTGACGATTTCGACGTGACCGACGGGGCATTCCTGCCCGACGGCGACCTTCTGCTTCTGGAACGACGCTTCTCGATCGCACAGGGCGTTGCCATGCGGCTGCGGCGGATCGAGGCGGCAAGCCTCATGCCGGGCGTGTTGGTCGACGGCACCGTGTTGATGCAGGCCGATCTCGCTTACAGGATCGACAACATGGAAGCGCTGGACGTTTGGCAGCGCGAGGACGGCGAGACGATCATCTCAGTCGTCTCCGACGACAACCAGTCCTTTCTGCAAAGGACGATCTACCTGGAATTCCGCCTGCTGGACTAGGTCGTGCGTCCTTCGAGGCTCGCTCCGCTCGCACCTTAGGATGAGGACTGTAGTGCATCGCTCCTGCATGATGGTGGGTTCGAGGGTGGTCTTGTCGGCTTTTATCGAGCCCACCGCGAGCGGGTTCGATCAAACCACATCCCTCATCCTGAGGTGCGAGCGAAGCGAGCCTCGAAGGACGCACCAAAGCCAAGGCCGCTGTGCCGCTACTGCAGCGCCCTTTGCACCTTGGTCCTGATCTCGTTCAGCGTGAAGGGTTTCGGCACGACGTCGATGATGATGTCGGCAAGGTCCGCGGCGCGTTCGCGCTGCTCGGCATAGCCGGTCATCAGCAGGATTCTGAGGCCCGGGAACTCGCTGGCGGCGCGCTTGGCCATCTCGATGCCGTCCATGGCAGGCATGCGGATGTCGGAGAGTACGAGGTCGTAACCGCCATCGGCGCTGCGGATCGATTCGAGCCCGAGATCGCCGTCTTCGGCAGTCTCGACCTCATGACCGCCAGCGGCGATAGCGCGTGCGGTGAAGGCGCGGACGGATTCGTCGTCCTCGACGATCAGTATCCTTGCCATACCTCAGGCGTCTCCCTTGACCACGCCGACAAACGGCAGCTCGCGAAAGGCGTGCGCGACGTCCATGCCGTAGCCGACCACGAAATAGTCGGGGCAGTCGAAGCCGACGAAGTCGGCCGTCAGCTCGGTCTGGCGCTTGCTGTGCTTGTCGAGCAGCACGGCGATCGAGACGCTCTTCGCCCCGCGCGACATCATCAGTTCGCGTGTGAACTTCAGTGTCTTGCCCGATTCGAGAATGTCATCGATCAGCAGCACGTCGCGGCCGGCGACCTCGTTGTCGATGTCGCGCAGTACCTTCACCTCGCCGGAGGTTGTTCCGGTGCCATAGCTCGAGATGAAGATGAACTCGACTTCCGGCGATAGCCCGGTGTCGTGCATGGCGCGAATCAGGTCGGCCGCAAAGATGAACGAGCCCTTGAGGATCGAGATGACCAGCAGGTCCTCGTAGTCGCGCTCGGCGATTTCCTTGGCGAGTTCAAGATTGCGTCGTGCGATGGCCGAGGCGCTGAACAGAACCTCGATTTCCTTGCCGCGTACCACAGGCATCAGCGGTTACCTTCCCGGAAGCTGACCGAAACGGATTTCACGCCGTACCTAGGTGCCTCCAGGCGGCTCGAAAAGGAGTAGCGGTCGCCAGGCTGCAGTTCGGCGCCGTTTGTCCCCAGAAAATAGCGCGTTGCCGCGCCGTTGTTGTCGGTGACCATGATTTCGATCGGCGGCAGCCGGCTAGCGCTGCCGCCATGGTTTTCGGCAAGACCGTCGATGAACAGCACATCGCGGCCGCCGCGATTCTCGATCCGGCTCTTGACCTCGCCGATCCGCAGCGGCTGCAGCCGCTCGGAAGGGGCGGGAAGCACGACGTTGCGCACAAGCGCATGGCCGCCGGAAATCCAGAAGGCGAGGATGACAAGGGTGAGACCGAAAGACCAGAAGAGGGGCCCGCCCTGCCTGCCGCGCGGTTCATCCTGCGCGGCGGCGATATCGGCCTTGAGAAAATCCATGCCCGTTGCCGGCGCGACAGGCTCGAAGCCGCGCGGACTGGCGTTTGCCGGACCGTCCACCGTTTCGTATTCCGCGTCCGTGACATCGGCCTTGCGCACGTTTCCGCTGCGTATGGCCTCGCCTGTCATGATTTCGCCGGAAACCGGGCGTGCCTTGTCGTCCTCGTTCATGCGGCCGGCCGTCCTTTAGCGGTGCTCCTGCAGGCAGTAGACCGAAATGGTTAATGCTTCGCTGCGGAAACACCCTTCAGACGTGGAATTTAACCCGGCCTTAACCATGCCGATGGATGTTCGGGCTTGCCCCGTTCCGCCGAAACGCAACCGGCCAATCGCAAGACGTAAGGACTCCCGGTGATCCGATTCGAGAATGTCGGCCTTCGCTATGGCATGGGACCGGAGATCCTCCGCGACATCTCATTCGATCTGCCTGAACGCTCGTTCCAGTTTCTGAGCGGCCCGTCGGGCGCCGGCAAGACCACGCTGCTGCGCCTGCTGTTCCTGTCGCTCAAGCCGACGCGCGGGCTCATCACGGTCTTCAACAAGGATCGCGCGCGCATCACACGTCGCGAACTGCCGATGCTGCGGCGGCGCATCGGCGTCGTGTTCCAGGACTTCCGCCTGCTCGACCACATGACCACCTACGAGAATGTGGCCTTGCCCCTGCGTGTGCGCGGGCGCGAGGAGGCCACGTATCGGTCGGACGTGATCGAGCTTCTGAAATGGGTGGGTCTGGGCGAGCGCATGCATGTGCTGCCGCCCGTGCTGTCGGGCGGCGAAAAGCAGCGCGCGGCAATCGCGCGGGCGCTGATCGAACAGCCGGAAATCCTGCTGGCGGACGAACCGACGGGCAATGTCGATCCGCCGCTGGCGCGCCGGCTTCTGCGCCTCTTCATCGAACTGAACCGGCTGGGAACGGCGGTGGTCATCGCCACCCACGATCTCGGCCTGATGGAGCAGGTCGACGCGCGGCGCATGATCCTCGCTGACGGGCGGCTGGAAATCCATGATTGATCGGGATCCAGCAGAAGAGGCCGAGCACGAGGAAGCGGCCCCGGCACGCCCGGAGCGCGCGCCGCGCAAGTCCGCGCCTATCGTGCCACCACAGAACGTCGCGGGCAGCGCGCTGATCCTTGTCATCGCCATCATGACGTTCCTGTCCTGCCTGACGCTTGGCGCGGTCACGCTGGTGCGCGACACCGCGGCGACATGGCAGACCCAGATCGCCCGCGAGGCGACGATCCAGATCAAGCCGGCCGAAGGCTTCGACATGGAGGCCGGTCTGGCCACCGCGCAACGCATCGTCTCCGGCTTCGCCGGCGTGCGCTCGGCCTCGATCGTCGGTGCGGAGGCAACGATCAGGTTGCTCGAACCGTGGCTTGGCTCGGGCCTCGACATCGACGAACTGCCCGTGCCACGCCTCGTGATCGTGACTATCGATCCGGCATCGCCGCCGGATTTCGCCGCGATGCGTACAGCGCTCAGCGCTGAAGTGCCTCAAGCGTCGCTCGACGATCACCGCACCTGGGTCGACCGGCTGGTCGCCATGGCGCGCACGACCGTCACAATCGGCATTTCGGTGCTGGCACTGATGCTTGCAGCCACCGTGCTTTCCGTCGTCTTCGCCACGCGCGGTGCGATGGCCGGCAACGGCCACATCATCGAGGTGCTTCATTTCGTCGGGGCCGAGGCGCGATTCATCGCCGGCGAGTTCCGCCGCCATTTCCTGCTCACCGGCATGAAGGGGGCTGCGGCGGGCGGATTAGCCGCTATCATCGTCTTCGTTGCCTTCTCATGGTGGTCTTCGCGCAACATGGCGACGCCCGAAGCCGATCAGGCCACGGCGCTTTTCGGCAATTTTGCAATCGGTACAGCGGGTTATGCAGGTGTGGCCCTGGTGGTTATCGCTGTCGGCGCGCTGACTGCAGCCACATCGCACCTGACGGTGGTTTCCTATCTGGGAGACATCGATGCCCGTCATCATGACGGTTGAAAGCTGCTGAAACTCTTTCAGAAGCGGCTATTCATTGCCGCAATTCGCAGTTAACCATGGCACTATGAAGGGGCCCGTAAGGACAGTTGCGCCACAGAGGCGCTGGCTGCGCGCGCTTGCCGTCTCGGCAGTCGTGCTTCTGTGCGGCTGTCTTGCGTTTCTCGGCGGGTTTGCGGCCTTTTCCACGCATGTGGCCCGACTTGCCACACCTGCCGAGCCGCGCGATGCCGACGCCATCATCGTCCTGACCGGCGGTGAGAAGCGTCTCGACGCGGCATTCGACCTGCTTCGCTCGGGCAAAGGACAGCGGCTGCTCATCAGCGGCGTGAACCCCTCGGCGCGCGTGGTCGACCTGCAACAGGCGACGGGTGGAGACCCGGATCTCTTCGCTTGCTGCGTCGATATCGACCGCGCGGCGCTCGATACGATCGGCAACGCCGAAGAGAGCGCCAAATGGGTGACCAGTCATGCCTATGGCAGCGTCATCGTGGTCACCAACAATTATCACATGCCGCGCAGCCTGCTCGAACTGAAGCGTTTGATCGGCGACACCGACCTGCTGCCCTATCCGGTCGTCAACACCCGCCTCGACGGCGGAGAGTGGATGACTAACCGCGATGCGCTGCGGGTGCTGTTGACCGAGTACGCAAAATATCTCGCGGCAGTGGTGCGGGGAGCGTTCCCGCGTCTTGGCTCGCAGCAGGCCGGCATGGTGGAGGTGACGGCGCCTGCTTCCGCCGAAATGGTCCAATAGGACCCGCTCGGGCCGCGACGCATTCCCCTTTGCGGCTGCTTGGTGTAACCAGACCTCCGCACGACAACCCCTCAGGCCGGTCCCCATGCTCGTCGTCAGGTCGCTGGCGTTCAATGTCGCCTTCTATGTCAGCCTTATCGTCCAGATGATCTTCTGGACACCGTTCTATTTCATCGCGCCGCGCCATCTCGCCTGGTTCGTGCCGAAGTTCTGGGCGCGGTCGAGCCTCAAGCTGCAGGAATGGATCGCCGGCACCGAAAGCCGGATCGAAGGCCTGGAGAACCTGCCGGAAGGCCCGTTCATCCTGGCGCCCAAACACCAGTCCTTCTGGGATACGATCTCGTTCTTTCCCTACCTGCGCGACCCGGTCTACATCCTCAAGCGCGAGCTGATGTGGATCCCGATGTTCGGCTGGTACGTCGGCAAGATGCGCATGATCCCGATCAACCGCGGCAGCCGCTCCAAGGCGCTGAAACAGGCGCTGGTGATTGCGCGCGAGCGCATGGCGGAGAACCGGCAGCTCATTATCTATCCGGAAGGTACGCGCCGCGCGCCCGGCGACGAGCCGGCCTACAAATGGGGCATCGTCGAAATCTACTCGGCGCTGGGTGTTCCCGTGGTGCCTGTTGCGCATGTCGCGGGTCTCTACTGGCCGCGCCGCAAGTTCCTGCGGTTTCCGGGCGTCATCCATGCCCGCTTCCTGCCTCCGATCGAGCCGGGGCTGGGAAAGGAAGCGTTCATGGAGCGACTGGTTTCCGAAACCGAGGCTGCCTGCGATGAACTGCTGGTCGAGGCCGCGCGTTCGGCCAACCCACCGCAGATGCCGCCCACGGCCGTAAAGCGGCTCAGGGAACTCGGGGTGGAACCGCCGGCTGCGAGGGACTGAGGCGCTCGGCGACCCGCTCCAGCCAGTGATCACGGATGCCCAGTGCCCTCAAGTGGCCGATCGTGTTCAGCACATACTCCTCGTTCGGGCCGGACTGGCCGACCGAGCTGCGGACGGTTCGCGCTGCTTCATCGACATCGACGCGCGCTGCATATTGCAGGTGATGACGGTCGACGACGTAGGTCACGGCTTCAACCGTGTCGCCGCTGTCGAGCCTGATAGGAAGCCTTTTTTCCAGGTAGACGTTGGTGACGAGCTCGCGATCGCGCAGATAGGCCATCACCTCGCCGGAAAGATCGTCCGGGACACGGAAGGCGAGGCCGAGGCAGGATCCACCACGGTCCAGGCCTAGCACAAGGCCCGGCCGATCCGGCGTTCCGCGGTGGACGTGCGAGCGCACGCACAGCGCACGGCGATAGCCCATGAGGCGCGCCCTGTGCGTTTCGGTATGGGCAAAACCCGGCCGCCACATCAGCGAGCCATAGCCAAACACCCAAAAATCGCCCATATCGCCTAACCACACTGAATGCACCGGACAGTTCCGGGGCGAGGGGTAGCGAGAGCGAGGGCATGGCGTCAAGCGGTGCAGGACGACCCAATTACAGCAGACGGTTCTTCTGGTTCGCGCTGGCGATCGTGCTGGCGGTCGTGCTTTATTCGTTCGGCTGGCACTATGCTTCGGGGCGTCTGGTCGACGAGGTCAACGCGACCGTGGCTGGAGTTAATCGCGATGGGCGCCGCGCGAGCTGCGAAAACGCCGAGGCGCGTGGCTATCCGTTCCGCATAGGCGTGTTCTGCCGGTCGGTGATGTTCGAGGACGGACGAAACGGCATCGGCTTCCGGGCACGGCAGTTCCGCTCGGCCGCACAAATCTATGCGCCGAAGCACATCATAGGCGAACTCGACGGGCCGGCGACACTGCAGGTGCCGGGTCTCAACGCGCTCGATCTAACCTGGTCGAGCCTGCAGGCCAGTGTGCGGCTCGCCTCGCCGCTGCCCGAGCGGATGTCGATGGAAAGCCGCGACCTGGTGGTAAGGCTGGATGAGCCGGGCGACCTGTCGCCGCTTCTCGGGCAGGCGGAGGGCTTCCAGCTTCACATGCGGCCGGCCGGCGCAGACCTCGATCTGGCCGTCCGTTTTTCCTCTTTGCTGCTCGATGCCGAACTGGTCGGTGCAACCACCTTGCCACCCCTCGAGGGGCTGATGGATGTGTCGCTGGCTGGCTGGGCGGAGCCGATCGAGGACCGTCGCAGCCTGCGCGGCCGTTCGGGCACGATCCGCAACATTACGCTCTCGACGCCTGAAGGTGCGGGTGTGACGATCACCGGGCCGGTGGCGATCGACGAGGCGGGGCTTGTCGACGCCGAGCTGAGCGTCACGGTGCGCGAGCCTCAGGCGCTGGCAAGCATCCTGGCCGAGCTGATGCCCGAATCCCGGAGCGAAATCGAGCTCGCCATGACGGGACTGTCGGCGATGGGAGACACGCCCACATTGCCGCTGCGTATCGACGGCGGCGAAGTACGTCTTGGCTTCCTGTCGCTGGGCTCTATATCGCCGCTCTGAAGTTCAGCGCTTCTCCGGATGGGAGGCGACGAAGCGGCCGAAGTCTGGCGCGTCGATTTCCTGCCCGGCCTCGATGATCGAGCGGCGCACGGCGCGCGTGCGCGTGAACATCTCGAAGAGCTTGTCGCCGTCGCCCCAGCGGATCGCGCGCTGCAGCGAGGCGAGGTCCTCGGAGAAACGCGACAGCATCTCGAGGATCGCGTCCTTGTTGTGCAGGCACACGTCGCGCCACATGGTCGGGTCGGAGGCCGCCAGTCGCGTAAAGTCGCGGAAGCCGGAGGCGGAATATTTGATGACCTCCGACTTGGTCACCGTTTCCAGATCGTCGGCGGTGCCGACGATGTTGTAGGCGATGATATGCGGCAGGTGCGACACCATCGCCAGCACCATGTCGTGGTGCTGCGGGTCCATCGTGTCGATATTCGAGCCGCATCCGCGCCAGAAGGCGGCGAGACGTTCGACCGCAGCTTCATCGGTGCCTTCCAGAGGCGTCAGGATACACCAGCGGTTTTCGAACAGTTCCGCAAAGCCGGCATCGGGGCCGGACTTTTCCGTGCCCGCGAGCGGATGGCCGGGGATGAAATGGACGTGTTCCGGCATGTGCGGCTGCATCTGCGCGATCACCGACGCCTTGGTCGAGCCGACATCGGTCACGATGGCGCCCGTCTTCAGCGACGATGCGATGAGCTCCGCCACCGCGCCGGAAGAGCCGACAGGCACCGAAACAATGACGAGGTCGGCTTCCACGACCGCTTCGGCGGGATCGGACAGGTATCGGTCCCCGAGGCCGAGCTCGGCGGCGCGCGCCAGCGTTTCTTGGCTCCGGGTCGAAATGACGATCTCGCCAGCGAGGTTTTCCTGGCGGATCTTCCGCGCCAGCGACGAGCCGATGAGGCCGATGCCGATCAGCGCGATCCGGTCGAACATGGGATTAGGCATCGTTCAGTCTTTCAGGAATTCGGACAGGGCGGCGACAACGCCGCGATTGGCTTCCTCGGTGCCGATTGTCATGCGCAGCGCGTTGGGAAAGCCGTAAGCGGCGACACGGCGCAGCAGATAGCCGCGCGCGCTCAGATACTCGTCGGCAGCGGCGGCCGAGTATCGTGCGTCGTCCGGGAAATGGATGAGGATGAAGTTGCCGACGCTGGGCGTGACCCTCAGCCCAAGCTTGCGCAGTTCCTCGCTCGTCCAGTTGCGCCACTCCTCGTTGTGGCCCGCGGAGCGCTCCACATGCGCGCGGTCGAGCATGGCAGCGACACCCGCCTCGATCGCCATGGCGCTGACATTGAACGGATCGCGCACCCGCTCCAGCACGTCGACGACATGTTGCGGCGCATAGATCCAGCCGATACGCGCGCCGCCCAGGCCATAGACCTTGGAGAAGGTGCGGGTCATGACGACGTTGGCGGAACCGGCGACGAGCTCGACGCCCGCTTCGTAGTCGTTGCGGCGCACGAATTCGGCGTAGGCGGCGTCGATGATGAGCAGCACGTCCCTGGGCAGCGCTGCATGCAGCCGGCGTATCTCGCCGAAGGGCAGATAGGTGCCGGTTGGGTTGTTGGGATTGGCGAGGAACACCGCTTTCGTCTTCGGCGTCACGGCGGCAAGGATTGCGTCGACGTCGGCGCGTTCGTCGGTTTCCCTGGCCACGACCGGGGTGGCGCCGGCCGCGCGGATGTAGATCGGATAGGCGAGGAAGCCGTGCTCGCTGTAGATCGCCTCGTCGCCGTCGCGCAGATAGGTGCGTGCCATCAGGGCGATGGCCTCGTCCGAGCCGTTGAAGGCCATTACATTGGCCGCGTTCAGCCCATGCACGCTGGCAATCGTCTCGCGCAGGCGCGTCGACGAACCATCGGGATAGAGTTCCAGCCGGTCTGCGATCGCGCGCACGGCCTCTACCGCCTTCGGCGATGGCCCGAGCGGGTTCTCGTTGGCCGACAGCTTGTGAACCTTCGCAACACCGGCCGGCGCATGGCTCTTGCCGGGCACGTAGGCATCGATCTCCATCACGCCGGGGCGCGGTTGCGGGCGAAGCTCGGTGGTCATGGGCGTATTCCAGCTTGAAGGGCCGCCTGCCTCTAGCAAGCTTTGCCGTTGACGCAAAGGGCGGGCAGGCCTAAAAGCAAGATCAGACCCGTGGTGATTTGGCCGGTCGGCTTGCAGCCACGTTAAACAAGTTGCTAAAGGGCCGTTTGCAACATGTCCGTTGGGACCGGCCGCGAATTCGCCGCCGGTTTTTTGTTTTTGGAGTGTTTGCAGTGCCGATCAAGATCCCCGACCAGCTTCCCGCCCGCGACGTACTGGTGCGCGAGGGCGTGTCCGTCATGGACGAGCGCTCGGCGCTGCGGCAGGACATCCGGCCGCTGCAGATCGGGCTGCTCAACCTGATGCCCAACAAGATCCGCACGGAGACGCAGATTGCCCGGCTGATAGGCGCGACGCCGCTGCAGGTGGAGCTGACGCTGGTGCGCATCGGCAATCACAAGGCCAAGAACACGTCCGAAGAGCATCTCATCACCTTCTACCAGACATGGGAGGAGGTCCGGTCGCGCAAGTTCGATGGTTTCATCGTCACTGGGGCGCCGATCGAGCTGCTGCCGTTCGAGGACGTCACCTATTGGGACGAATTGACCAAAATCCTCGACTGGACGACGACCAACGTGCACTCTTCCTTCTTCATCTGCTGGGGCGCCATGGCTGCCGCGTGGCATTTCCACCGCGTGCCCAAATACACGCTGGAGAAGAAGGCGTTCGGCGTCTACCGCCACCGAAACCATGCTCCGGCATCGCCCTTCCTCACAGGCTTCTCTGACGACTTCGCCATTCCCGTCTCGCGCTGGACGGAGGTTCGCAGCGCCGACATCGCGGCCAATACCGGGCTGGAGCTGTTGATGGAGTCGGATGCCACCGGCCCTTGCATGCTTGCCGAGAAGACCGGAAATCGGCTCTACATGTTCAACCACATCGAATACGACTCTACCTCGCTGAAGGAGGAGTACGACCGCGATGTCGCGGCCGGCTCGCCGATCGAGGTGCCTCACGAATATTACCCGGGCAACGATCCGGCGCGACCACCGCTCAACCGCTGGCGCTCGCATGCGCATCTGCTCTTCGGCAACTGGATCAACCAAGTCTATCAGACGACGCCGTACGACCTGGCGGAGCTCGGCGGCAGTTCGGAGGCGGTGGTGGCCTGATCACGCAGCCGGCCGTTGCTTCAGCCGGCCGGCTTCCTGCGCCGCTGCGATCGCGGCTTGCTTTCGGGGATCGGCGTCTTGAAGACGATCTCGCGGTGCGGGTAGGGGATCGCGATGCCGGCCTCCTGAAAGGCATCCCACAGCGCCAGCAGCACCTTGCCGCGCACGTTCGTCAATCCCTGCTGCGGGTCCTTGATCCAGAAGCGCAGAACGAAGTCGAGCGAGGAATCGCCGAACTGGGTCAGCCAGCAGACCGGCGTCCGGCTGGCCTCGACGCGCGACACGGTCATTGCGGCCTTGATCGCCAGTTCGGAAACCTGATGCGGGTTGGCGTCGTAGGAAACGCCGAACTTCACGTCGAGCCGCACCAGCTCGTCCGAGAACGACCAGTTGATCACCTGCTGTGTGATGAAATCCTCGTTGGGTATCAGGTATTCCCTGCCGTCGCGCGTGACGATGGAGACAAAACGTGCGCGCAGATCGCGAATCCAGCCGAAGGTGTCGCCCAGCGATATCGTGTCGCCGGGCTTGATCGACTTGTCGAGCAGGATGATGATGCCAGAAACGAAGTTGGACACGACCTTCTGCAATCCGAAGCCGACGCCGACGCCGACCGCGCCCGAAAAAACCGTCAGTGCCGTCAAATCGACGCCGACCGCCGACAGCGCGGCGGTGCCGGCAAGCACGATCAGCGCGAACTTGACGATCTTGCCGATGAGTACCCGCAGCGAGGGCGTCAGGTCGCTTGCAGCCTTCACCCGGTCGTCGATCATGTTGCCGATCATCACGGCCAGCCAGATCGCGGCGATCAGCAGCAACGTCGACTTGAGCAGCAGAAGAACGGTCAGCCGCGTTGTGCCCAGCGGCAGTGCAATGCTCTCCAGCGCCAGGGATGCGTCGTCGTCAAGGTCGAGAATGGTCAGGCAGGCATAGATCCAGGCCAGCCACTGCACCAGCCGCGCTGCGAACCTGTTGCGAATGACGCGTGATGCGACGGTAACGACTAGCCAGGCAAGCGCAAGCGACAGCGAAATCGACACCAGCACGGTGTTGCTCGGCCAAGTGACGCGATTCAGCACGACGAGCGCGGTGGCCTGGAACGCGACGAACAGGATCCAGTCGACCCGCCGCAGCAGCGCCACCAGAACGCGCAGCATCGCCGGCTGGCCGCGTATCTGCCGGGCGCGCTCCTCGAGTGAGGCTTCGAGGCGGCGGGCGATGAGTTTCGCCGCAAGGAACAGGAGCGCGATGAGAACGAGCTGGTAGGCAAACCAGGGCCGCATCGCGTATTCGAGCCATGACTGGCCGGCGTCGACGAGTTCCTGAGGCATCGGCGATCCTCCCTCTTGGGAGGTTAACGACTGTACGCAGGATTACCAGCGCTATGGGCCTAGGTGCGGGCGTCTTCGCGAACCGCCCGTGTCGCGCCCTGCGGGGAGAGCACCGGCACGAACACACGCCGCGAGGCTCGCGCCGCGACAGGCACGCCCTGGTACAGCCGCTTCTGGGCTTCAACCACGATCACGCCGGCAAAGATCGGCCATAGCCGCCGGCCGGTACGCTCCAGCAGTGCGTGCAGTCGCATCATCCAGCGTCTTCGAGATGGTGGAAAATGCAGCGCGTCCGCCCATGACCCGGGCGTGAAATTGGTGTCCCGGAGCAGGTTGTTGAGCTGCGTGCGGGAAAACGGCCGCCCGGTTCCGAAAGGCGTGTGCTCGAACCGCGCCCAGACGCCGCGACGGTTGGGTACCACGATGACCAGCCTGCCACCTGGCGCCAGCACGCGCCAGATTTCCATCAAGGTCTCGCGCGGGTTCTCGGCATGTTCGAGCGCGTGGACGAGCAATATGCGATCGATGGACGAATCGAACAGCGGCAGTTCCTCGTCGAACACCAGCGCCGTAGCCGAGGGGCCGCCGGCGGGCCAGTTCACCGCCCCCTGCAGCGCGGGCATGAAGGCGAAGACGCGCTCGGCATCACCGCCGAAGCGCTCCAGCCACGGCAACGTATAGCCAAGGCCGACCAGCCGCTCGTTGGGCAGCGATGCCCAGACCGAGGACAGTGCCATCGCGATCGAGCGCTCGGCGAGGCGGCCTAGCGTCGAGGCGTAGAAGGCACGCAGGTCTATGATGTCCGACAACATGGCGCGAACCGTATCCGTGCGCCGATGCGACTTCAAGAAAGCTCTGCCGGGCGGTGACAATGCGTGCGCCGCGCCCTATCGTGCCGCCGCAATCAAAGGAGGCGCGACATGGCGGTCGAGATCGAACAATTCATGTGCCGAAGCGACAATTTCGGCGTGCTGGTGCGCGATGCCGCCAGTGGCGAGACGGCACTGATCGATGCGCCGGAGGAGCGAGCCATCCTCGACGCGGTCGAGCGCACCGGCTGGACGCCGACGATGATCCTGACCACGCACCACCACCCCGACCACGTGGAAGCCAATCTGGCGCTCAAGGAGCGTTTCGGGCTGCGCATCGTCGGGCCAAAGGCCGAGGCGTCAAAGATACCGGGCATCGACGAGACCGTTGCCGAGGGCGATACCGTTCGGCTCGGCGATGAAGAGGTGCGGGTCATCGAGACGCCGGGCCATACGGCCGGCCACGTATCCTACTACCTGCCGCGGTCCCGCGTCGCGTTCACCGCCGACACGCTGTTCGCGCTTGGCTGCGGGCGCCTGTTCGAAGGCACACCGGCGACGATGCTCGCCTCGCTGAAGAAGCTTGCCGGGCTGCCGGCTGAAACCATCGTCTATTGCGGCCACGAATATACGCTGTCCAACGCCCGCTTCGCGCTGACCGTCGATCCGACCAATCCGGTGCTGAAGCAGCGCTTGAAAGCCGTTGAGGCGTTGCGCGCCGACAACCAGCCGACATTGCCGACGACCATCTGCGAGGAAATGGCGACTAACCCGTTCATGCGCTGGCACGACCCTGCGATCCGCCGCAATCTGGGCATGGAGAATGCCACCGACGAGGCCGTGTTCGCCGAAATCCGCAAGCGCAAGGACGTCTCCTGACATGCGGGCGGCCGACATCATTGCCACGCTCGGCATGCAGCGGCATCCGGAAGGCGGCTGGTATGTCGAGACCTTCCGCGATGATGCCGGCGGCGAGCGCGGTCATTCGACCGCGATCTATTTCCTGCTGGAAGAGGGGGATCGTTCGCATTGGCACCGCGTGAAGGATGCCGCCGAGATCTGGCATTTTCATGCCGGTGCGCCGCTGGAACTGACGATCTGGCGCGAGGGCGATGATGTTGTCGAGCGGGTGCGGCTCGGTGCCGACCTTGCGGCAGGGGAGCGCCCACAGGGCATCGTGCCGGCCGGTTGCTGGCAGGCGGCGCGTTCGACTGGTGCCTGGACGCTGGTCGGCTGCACGGTCGCGCCCGGCTTCCTGTTTTCCGCTTTCGAACTTGCCCCGCCGGGCTGGGAGCCGCCCGTCAGAGGATGAAGGCGAGGGTGATCGCAACCTGCGCCAGATAATACAGCATCCACACCGAGGGCGCCGCCCAGCCGTGGTGGCGCGATGCCGGCGCGAAGAGGAACTTCGCCGTGGCCAGTATCGCGTCGGAAACAACGAACATCGCTGCGCCAACCATTACCAGCGGAGCTGCGACCGTCGCCGAACTCCACATCATGGCAAGGATGGCGGCCGCGTAAGCCCCCACGGCCGGCCGTATGTTAGGTCCGGCCGCAGGCAGAAGCCGGCGCAGCAGCGGCAGTGCGGTCAAGGTGACGGCCACCGGCAATGCCAGCCGCCACGGCTGCACGGCGAGGATTTCGGTCCCCGCGCCGGTAGCTACAAACAACGCGACATAGGCAAGATGGGCGACGAGAAAGCTCGCAAGCCCGCCGAGGAAGGCTTTTTCGCCGTCTTGTGCCAGAAACGCGTCGCCGATCGCGCTCAGCGCCAGGGCGGCGACCAGCAGAAGCGGCCCACCCTCGACCTGCGCCAACACCGCCAGCAGGGCGACCGAACCCGTCTTGACGACCGTTCTCCGCCAGGATGGCGGCCGATGCAGCATTAACAGGTGGAGAAAGGCGGCTACGGCGGAAAGCAACAGCGTGCCGTTGGAAAGCGACTCCGGCCCGCCGGCAAACGGCATCATGCGCCGACCTCCCCTCTTGCCCGGGTTCTGGGCTTGAACAGCATGGACTTGGCGGCGAGCACTGCGCCGGCCGTGATCAACAGGCAGGCAACAAGAATGTTGAAACTGGCGGTTGCCGCGCCCGCCGCGATCAGCACCAGCGTCGAGAGCAGCGGCGCGGCATAGCTGGCTGCGCCCAGCACCTGTATGTTGCCGCGTTTTACGCCGTGATCCCAGGCATAGAAGGCCGCGCCGACGGGCATCAGGCCGAGCCCCACCACGGCCAGCCACTGGCCTGCATCGGCGGGCCAGATGGTTTCCTCAAGCAGCAGGTGGCATACAAGCGAGAGCATGGCCGTCGCCGCGCAGAACCAGGTGACGACGCTGGTCGGCACCGCCGGGAACCGTCGCGACAGCAGCGAATAGGACGACCAGGTCAACGCGCACAGGCCGGCCATTGCGTAGCCGAACGCATATTGCGCGTCGAAGGAGAGCCCGCCACCGCGCGAGACGATCAGAAACGCGCCGGCTAGCCCTAGCACCGTACCTGCGATGTGGTGCCAGCGCAGTGTCTCGCCGGGCAGAAGGACAGAGCCGACCACGATGAGCAGAGGCCAGAGATAGGCGATCAGGCTGGCCTCGACCGCCGGCGCGTTACGCAGAGCCGTGAAGTAGAAAAAATGGTAGCCGAACAGGCCGGCGATGCCGATCAGCCATACGACGGGTGGGATCGGGGCGCGCGTTGCGGGCGGGCTGACGGCGCGCATGGCGAGGCCGACGCAAGTGCCGATCGCGAAGGTAAGGGCGGACAACTGGAACGGCGGCACCGCGCCGGAGGCGGCGGTAAACAGCGCCAGCAGCGCCCACATCACGACCGCAGAAAATCCGATCAGGGTTGCGCGCGCCATCGGTGGTGCCTCCTCGCCTCGTGCGCGCAGCGTTAGCCGGATGGCGGGCTGGCGGCAAGGGCTGGAGGGTCCTCAGCGCGCTTCGATGCGCTGCGCGGTGATGCGCACGGGTCCGATCTGAGTGCCGACGGAAGCGTCTACCGGCGTGAAAAAGCCGGTCTTCCCCAGTGGGGCAAATGTGATCGCGATGCGGCTTCTCGTTTGCAGGAAGTCGATCTGCTTGCGGCCCTTGCGATAGCCGGATACGGCAACGAAGCGTGCGTCGCAGGTGACGCGGCCGTTCGAATCGGCCGGGCCGCGGGGCGAAAGCTGTAGATCGGCGCGCATCTCGCCGTCGAATGCCCGGATGGTGCGGTTGCATACGGCGTCAGGATCGGACGTGCGGATCAGCGTCGACGTCAGGGGGTCGAGTGCTGCGCGCAAGTGGTCTTCGGCTACCGGTATCCAGGTGTCACCGCGCTTCGGTTCCGGTTTGTTTTCAACGCTCGAGACCGTGCCGCGCGCGAAGCGTATCGTGGTGCGGCTCTTCTTGCGGCCGGAATCGTAGTGCGAGCGGAAGGTGCGTGGAAACGCTCCATCCCTGCCTATGGAGCCTTCGACGCGCGTGGTTCCGGTCGTCTTGTCGAAGATGCGGGCGATGCCCGAACTGGTGAGCGACCCGTCGATGGTGAAGCTGTCTGCGGTGAACGTGCTGTCGAAGCGCGCCTTGGCGATCGGCAGGCCCAGCAGCGTCACCGAATAATCCGCGCTGAAGGATTGCTGTTGCGCAGCCGCAGCGGGCACGGTTGTCGCGAGGACAAAAAGAACTAGACATGAAGCAAGCGAGCGGGCCATCGGCACCTTCCGTCTGGTAGGAGTGTCCCTTCCGTTCCCTCCGGGTGGTCCGCTGCTTGGCGGTCAAATCCGGCGAATATAAGGATGGGCGAGGTGGTTTTGCGCGCTCGCGGTGAGCTTGCGCTTGACCGGATGGCCAAATGCCACTATGGGAACGGCAACTTTTCCAAGAGGCCGCCTGATACTGCCCGCGCGCCGTTCGCTGATGGTGCGGCAGTGGGGTATGGCCCGGCAACGAAACGAAGGTACAAGACATGTCCCGCGCTTGTGAACTGACCGGCAAGGCCGTGATGACCGGCAACAATGTTAGCCACGCCAACAACAAGACCCGTCGTCGCTTCCTGCCTAACCTGTGCGACGTGACGCTGATCTCGGAAGCGCTCGGCCAGAACGTGCGCCTGCGCATCTCGGCAAACGCGCTG
Source organism: Neoaquamicrobium sediminum (assembly GCF_040970315.1). NCBI lineage: Bacteria > Pseudomonadati > Pseudomonadota > Alphaproteobacteria > Hyphomicrobiales > Phyllobacteriaceae > Neoaquamicrobium > Neoaquamicrobium sediminum. The sequence goes on from NZ_JAZHFV010000005.1 coordinate 149,506, forward strand.
CGCACGGTCGAGCATCGCGGCGGCCTCGACGCTTTCCTGCTCAAGGCCAGCGTGTCCGAGCTTTCGCAGCGCGCCCGCCTGCTCAAGAAGCAGATCGCCAAGAAGGTTGCCGAGCAGGCTGCCGCCTAAGCGCGGTCGCTTTAGCGCCTTTCGATGATGCGGCGGGCATCCGGCCCGCCCACTGGTTCCATCACCCAGGATAAAAAAATGTCCAGACAGCTACAGGTCTGGCCCTTCGTGGCCTCCATGGCGGCAGTCGTCGTCGCCTCCAACTTCCTCGTCCAGTTTCCATTCGCGCATTTCGGGCTTCAGGATCTCCTGACCTGGGGTGCGTTCACCTATCCGCTCGCCTTCCTCGTCAACGATCTGACGAACCGGCGCTACGGCCCCGCCGCCGCGCGCAAGGTCGTCTATGTCGGCTTCGCCATCGCGGTGGTGCTGTCGATCTGGCTGGCGACGCCACGCATCGCGATTGCTTCCGGCTCGGCCTTTCTGGTGGCGCAGCTTCTCGACGTCTCCGTCTTCGACAGGCTTAGGGAACGTGCCTGGTGGCAGGCGCCGCTGATCTCGTCGGTGATCGGCGCCATCGTCGACACGGTGCTGTTCTTCTCGCTGGCCTTTGCCGACCGCTTCGCCTTCCTCGACACAGCGCTCGGCAGCGAGGACAGCTCGCTCGGCTTTGCCGTGCCGTTCCTGCTGGGCGGCGAGCTCCCGTTGTGGGTGTCGCTCGCACTCGGCGATTTTGGCGTGAAGATGCTGATTTCCATCATCATGCTGGCGCCCTACGGCGCGCTGCTGAGCGTGCTCAAGCCGGCAAGAGCTTAGTTCCGCTCACGCGCCACATCGCTCGCCTTTGGGTCGCCGGCGCTCAGCGCGGGCGGCCCATCAGGCCCGACGCCCGGTCGGGTTTGCGGCCGATAGCGCCTCATCGGCTCAGCGGTCGCTGACGCTCCCTTGGCCGGGATGACGCCGGAGAGTACTCAGCGCATCTCCAGTAGGCGCTCGAGGTAGTTGCGTTCCAGTTCGGGGCTGAGCGCGTTGCCGAGCCTGCGGCGGATTTCCTCCAGGATGCGGCGCGCGCGCTGCACGTCGACCTCGTCGGGCACCTGCACGGAATCGCCGAAATCCGGCCCGGTGGTGGCGCGCGGCCGGCCGAGCGGGTCGCGATCGGAACTCTGCTGGCGGCCGCCTTCCTCGCTACCGCCCTGTTCGCCCTGCATGGCCTGCATCATCTGCTGCATCATGTCCTGCGCGCCACGGCGCAGCGCCTCCAACGCCTGCCCCTGCTCGCCGACGGCGCGGTCGCCCTGCTGGTCGCCAAGGGCGCCCTCGGCGCGGCCCATGGCCTCGCCGGCCTCGCCGAAACCTTCGCCAGGCTCCATGCCCATGCCCTCAAGAGACCTGGTCAGTGCATCCAGATCGCGTTGAAGCTGCCCCTGGCCTTCCTGAAGCTGGCGCATCGCCTCGGCAAACTCCTCAGGCGTCATCGGCTGTTGGCCGCCCTGTTGGCCCTGTCCCTGCTGCCCCTGCTCGCCCTCCTGGCCGGGCTGCATCTGGTCGAGACGGAAGGTCTCGTTCATCGTCTCCTGTTGGCGGCGCATCAGTTCGCCCAGCTCGTCCATCTGCCGGCGCATCTCACTCTGCTCGCCTTCGCCGGGGTTCATCTGCTGCTGGTTGCCGGCCTGCAGATTGTTCATCATCTCCTGGAGCTGCTGCAGCATTTCCATGGCCTGGTCGCGTGCCCCCGAGCGGGCGAGGTTCTCGAGCTGGTCCATCATGCGTTCGAGATCGCTCTGGCTCAGCTCCTGCCCCTCCATCGGCATCTGCATGGCCATGTCGGGATTGCGCTGCGCGCGCTCGGCGAATTCGCGCAGGAATTCGCGCATCGCCTCGCGAAGCTCGGCCATGAGGTCTTCGATTTCTTCGTCGCTGACGCCGTTTTCGAGTGCCTGCTTGAGTGCCTCCTGTGCCTGCCGCAGCCGGCGCTCGGCAGCAGAAAGCGCGCCGTCCTCGATGGTCAGCGCCATTTCCCAGAGATAGTCGGCGACGTCACGGAGCGCTTCGTCTGTGTTTGCCATCACAAGGCGCGTGCGCGCCGCCATGATACCCAGATAGTGCGACGGATTGTCGAACGTATCCTCCGGCCGCAGCGTGATCGCGTCGATGAGGTCGAGCACGCGGCCCTTGCGGTTGGCGTCGAGGGTCAGGATGCGTCGCTGCTCCACGACCGCCCTGGCCAACGGGTTGGCGAAGGGACGCTCCGGCAGCACGATCTCTTTCGTCTCGCTACGAGCCCGCTGCTCGGCGCCGTCGAGCGCTTCCAGGGTCAGGTTGACGCGCGTTCCGGCCCACGGGTGTTCGGTAAGGTCCAGGGACGTGCGGGCGGCGATGTCGCGGCCATTGCGGCGTGGCAGCACCAGCGGCATCTCGGGCGCCTCATAGAGCGGCCGCGCGCCGGTTGCCTGCGGTTCGGCCTGCTCAAACACGGCTTCGGCACTGGCCGCGCCATAGTCGTCCTCGACCTCGTAGGCGAGTTCCAGCGCGCCGTTGACCGCGCGCTTCGGCTCGTCTGCGAAACGGATCGCGGGCGGATCGTCGGGAATGACGTTGAAGGCCCAGCGCTGCAATTCGCTGCTGCCAGACTGGAGTGTCAGCATGCCGTCGGCGGTGAGCGTTCCGGCAAACTGACGTGCGGTCGTCGATGCGACGGTATTTGCCTCGGCCAAGGCGGGCTCGATCGCCAGCGCCTCGCCCGTATCGGCGTCGAGATAGGAAAGCGTCTCGTCACCCGCGCCACCGGTCACCCGCACGGCGACCGCGCTGCCCTCCGGCACCTCGAATACCGGCGCGTCTTCTTGGCCCGCGCGTGCGCTCAGGAAGAGCGGGGCGCGGCCGGTATAGGCGGGCGGCGTGACCCAGGCGTCGATGCGCGCCGGCACGACGTCGGCGCTGGCATGGCTGCGGAAGGCGTCACGCGGAGAACCGCCCAGCGGACCGAAGGAGAACGCAAAGGCGACCACCAGCAGAAGTGCGGCGATCGCGCGCAGCCCCCAAGGATCGCGCTCGGGCACGCGGGCGCGCGGCATGTCGCCGGAAAGCCGGTTGAGTCGTGCCGCCATGCGTTTCTGGTGTTCGCGCCACAGCGCCTGCGCAAAGGGCCCCTGCGCAGCCTGCGAAAGCTGGTCCGTCTGCGTCAGCACCGGCGCATGCTCAAGCCGGTTGGCACGTTCGATGCGTCGGTCAATCTCGGCGAATTTCGGCGAGCGGTAGAAACGTAGCGGGTAGAGCGCCGCGATGCCCGCAACCGCCAGCGCCCCGACAAGCAGCATACGGGGCCAGTCCGGTATCATCCGGAAGATGCCCAGCCATGACAGGCTGAGGAACAGGCTGGCAACGATCAGGAACGGGAGTACAAGCGGCCAGAGGCGCTCGATGACGATCGCCCCGCGCACCACCGCGCGCGTACGCCCGAGCCGGGCGAGCAATCCGCGCTCGACAGCCGGGTGCGTCCTTCTCTCGCCGCTTTCCGCCATCCGGTCCTTTCGGGAGCCATCATCTCTGCGGTGCCGGAATCGCACCGCTCTACGAAAGGATAGCAGCAAACGCGGCGAAGGCGAGGCGGCGCGCGAAATCGTGATTGGCGCCTGACTTTTGGCGCTACAGCCAGCCCGGGATCGAATCCATCCCGATCACATCGTCGTAAGTGGGGCGGGGGCGGACGACGTGGAAACGGTCGCCGTTAACCAGCACTTCCGGCACGAGAAGACGTGTGTTGTAGGTCGAGGCCTGCACTGCGCCGTAGGCGCCGGCGGTGGCCACGTAAACGAGATCGCCGGATGCCAGCCTCGGCAGGTCCCGATCGTGGCCGAGATAGTCACCAGTCTCGCAAACCGGGCCGACCACATCGGTCATCAGTCGCGGTGCGTCGGCCGGCTGCTCGACCACGGGCCGGATGTCGTGAAAAGCGTCGTAGAGCGTCGGACGGATCAGGTCGTTCATCGCCGCATCCACGATCAGGAAGTTCTTTGCAGCGCCTTCCTTCAGATAAATGACCTTGCTGACGAGAATACCGGAATTGCCGGCAATCAGCCGGCCGGGCTCGAAGATCACCTGCAGGCCGAGCGGCTTCATGTGGCGATTCACCACCGCCGCATAGGCATCGGGCAGTGGCGGCGGTTCGTTGTCGTTGCGGTAGGGTATGCCGAGCCCGCCGCCGACGTCGACATGGGTGATCGCGTGACCTTCGGCGCGCAGCGTCTTGGTCAACTCGACCAGAAGTGCGATCGCTTCATCGAAGGGCTGCAGCTCGGTGATCTGGCTGCCGATGTGCATGTCGATGCCGCAAACCTTCAGGCCCGGCAGCGCGGCGGCGCGGGCATAGGCGGCACGCGCGTCCTTCCAGGCTATGCCGAACTTGTTCTCGGCCTTGCCGGTGGAAATCTTCTTGTGCGTCTTCGCGTCGACGTCCGGGTTGATGCGCAGCGAGGTCGGCGCAGTCCGGTTGCCGGCAACCGCGCGGGCTGAAAGCAGTTCCAGCTCCGGCAGAGATTCGACGTTGAAGCAGCGGATGCCGGCTGCCAGAGCGAAGTCCATCTCGTCCGCCGTCTTGCCGACACCGGAAAACAGGATCTTGTCGGCCGGTATGCCGGCTGCCAGCGCGCGGCGCAGTTCGCCTTCCGAGACGACGTCCGCACCCGCGCCCAGCTTGGCAAGCGTGCGGATGACCGCCTGGTTGGAGTTGGCCTTGGTTGCGTAGCAGACGAGCGCGTCGAGTTGATCGAACGCCTTTGCGAAAACGTTGTAGTGCCGCGTCAGCGTCGCGGTCGAATAGCAATAGAACGGCGTGCCGACGACGGAAGCGATCTCCGGCACTGAAACGTCTTCGGCGTGCAGAACGCCGTCGCGATACTCGAAATGGTTCACGGAAGCCGCTTTCTAGATCAGGCCGTCGAGGAAGAATTTGCGATCCTGAACCGGCGGCTTTGGCTCTGGCGGCAGCGGCTGATCGTTGCGCCGGGCTTCCTCGCGCGCGTCGCGGGCCGCTTCGTAAGGCGTGTCGAGCGTGCCGGGACGGCGGCCGCAGGCGGTCACGGCAACGCCGATCGCCGCCAGCAGAAGTGTCGTTCTGATAAGGGTTCCGGCGTGCATCCTGCCTGTCCGTGCAATTGAGTGTGCGGTGTTTCTAGCGGAGTTTTGCTGCCGATGCATCCCGTTTCAAGCGCTTGCGCCAGTAGCGCACCTGACGACGCACCTCCTGCGGGGCGGTGCCGCCGAAGGACGAGCGGCTCTTGACGGAGGCGGCGACGGAAAGCACGCCGAACACGTCCGCAGTGATGCGGCTGTCGATTTCCTGCAGCTCCTCCAGCGACAGCTTTTCGAGCGCAACCTTGCGGGCTTCGGCGGCGGCAACGGCCCGGCCTGTGACATGGTGCGCTTCGCGGAACGGTAGTCCGGCCTCGCGCACCAGCCAGTCGGCCAGATCGGTCGCGGTCGAATAGCCGGAGCCGGCGGCGCGCTTCATGGAGGCCGCGTTGATCTCCATATCGCCGACCATGCCGGTCATCGCCGCAAGCATCAGGTCGAGCGTTTCTGCAGCGTCGAAGACGGCTTCCTTGTCTTCCTGCATGTCCTTGGAATAGGCGAGCGGCAGGCCCTTCATCACCGTGAGCAGGGCGATCAGATGGCCGTTGACGCGGCCGGTCTTGGCGCGCACCAGCTCGGCGGCGTCGGGGTTCTTCTTCTGCGGCATGATCGACGAGCCGGTCGAGAACTGGTCGGACAGTCGCACGAAGCCGAACTGCGGCGTCGACCAGATGACGATCTCTTCCGCAAGGCGCGACAGATGGGTGGCGCAGATCGCGGCCAGCGACAGGTATTCCAGTGCGAAGTCGCGGTCGGACACGCTGTCGATGGAATTGCGGGTGGGCTCGCGGAAGCCGAGCGCCCTGGCCGTGCGGTGGCGGTCGATGGCAAAGCCGGTGCCGGCAAGGGCTGCCGCACCCAGCGGCGACTCGTCCATGCGCTCGATGGCGTCGCGCACGCGCGATAGGTCGCGCGCGAACATTTCCACATAGGCCATGCAATGATGGCCGAAGGTGACCGGCTGCGCCGTCTGGAGATGGGTGAAGCCCGGCATGACGGTAGCCGCATGATCCTGCGCGCGATCGAGAAACGCCTCGATCAGGCGGACCAGCGCAGCATCGGTGCGCTGAAGCTCTTCCTTGACCCAGAGGCGGAAATCGAGCGCCACCTGGTCGTTGCGCGAGCGTGCCGTATGCAGGCGGCCTGCCGAAGGGCCGATCAGGTCGGCCAGCCGCGCCTCGACATTCATGTGAATATCCTCAAGCCTGGCCGAGAACTCGAAAGTGCCCGCCTCGATCTCTGACAGGATCGTGTTCAGCCCGTGAGCGATCTTCTTTTGATCGTCGGCAGATATTATGCCTGTTTCCGCCAACATCTCGGAGTGAGCGATCGAGCCGCGGATGTCCTGTGCGTAGAGCTTCCTGTCGAAGCCGATCGAGGCGTTGATCGCTTCCATCACCGCTGCGGGACCCGAGGCAAATCGTCCGCCCCACATCTGATTGCTGGCCTTTTTCTCGCTCATGGTGATAACGGGGCTCCCGAAGGAATGAGTGGACTGACTGATGGCAAACGGCAAATTCCATCTACCGACCGGACGGCTGATCACGCTTGCAATCGTGGCTGGCGTCACTGTCGGTGCGATCGGCGTATACGTGATGGGCGCACCTTCTGGCAACAATCCGCAGCAGGTTGCCGCGCTCGATGCGGACACTGCGGCCTGTCAGGCTAAGGCCGAAACGCTCGAGGCCGTGGATGCAGCAGCCCGCGGCGAGGTCGCGGCGATACTGGCCGCCAACCCGCCGCAGTCGGTCAAGGATCTCGCCTTCAATGCCCCGGACGGAAGCCCGATGACGCTTGCCGACCTGTCCGGCAAGACGCTGCTGGTCAATCTCTGGGCGACTTGGTGCGCGCCATGCCGCGAGGAGATGCCCGCGCTGAACCAGCTCCAGAAGGATATGGGAAGCGATGCCTTCGAGGTGGTGGCTGTCAACGTCGACACGGGCAGCGACGAGAAGCCCAAGCGGTTCCTAGAGGAAACGAAGGTGGACGCGCTTGGCTACTATCGGGATTCGACGCTCGGCCTGTTCAACGAACTCAAGCGGCGCGGGCTGGCGCTTGGCCTGCCGGTGACGCTGCTGGTCGACGACGAAGGCTGCATGATCGGCCACATGAACGGACCAGCCGAATGGGCCAGCGACGACGCCAAGCGTCTCATCGAAGCGGCGATGTAAAGAACGTAGCCGTCATCCCGGCCAACCGAGCGTAGCGAGGGAGAGCCGGGACCCCATTGGTCCGGAAATCGTGGAGCATGGCCCGGTTCAGGATGTGCCGCATGTCATCGCCGTCGCGAGAACCCGCAACCCGGCCGCGCTGCTCAATGGGTCCCGGATAGCCTTCGCTACGCTCCGGCTTCCGGGAAGACGGGTTTCACGTCACTTTCGAGCCGCCATCGCGGAACGTTCCGGTATCAGCCCGCGCGGGGCGAAGCGCAGCACCACAAGCAGGATCACGCCCATCAGCAGCGGCCGCATGTAGGGCGCGGCATCGGCGAGGTGCAGCCGGACCGGGTTGGTCGGCTCCATGCCAGCGGTGATGACAGACATCAGCCAGCCGCCCACGGGTTCCGCCTCGACCCAGATGAACCAGATCAGGAAGCCGCCCAGCACCGCGCCCCAGTTGTTGCCGGAGCCGCCGACGATCACCATCACCCAGATCAGGAAGGTGAAGCGCAACGGGTTGTACTGACCCGGCGTGAACTGACCGTCGAGCGTGGTGAGCATCGCGCCCGCAATGCCGACGACGGCAGAGCCGAGCACGAATATCTGGAGGTGACGGCCGGTCACGTCCTTGCCCATCGCTTCGGCCGCGTCGCGGTTGTCGCGAATGGCACGCATCATGCGGCCCCAGGGCGAGTTGAGTGCCTTCTCCGCCAGCCACATCAGGACAATGAGCACGACGGCGAAGAGCAACGCGTAGGAGAGGCGAACGTAGATCGACGAGAACGAGATCGGATCGATTCCCAGTCGCGTCGACAGGTCAACGAACCATTGCGCCTGCTGAAGCTGCACCTCGTAGGCAACCGGGCGCGGCAGGCCCGACACGTTCTTGACGCCGCGCGTCAGCCACTCCTCGTTGCGCATGAAGGCGATGATGATCTCGGAAATGCCCAGCGTGGCGATGGCGAGGTAGTCGGCCCGCAGGCCGAGCGCGATCTTGCCGACCAGCCATGCCGCACCCGCCGCGAAGACGCCGCCTACCAGCCACGAGAAGATGATGGGCATGCCGAGACCGCCGAGATAACCGGTGCGCGCGGCATCGAAGCTCTCGATGGCCGAGACGGCGGGATCGAAGAAGCGGCGAATGACGAAATAGCCGATCACCGCGATGGCGAGCGTCGCCAGTGTGCGCACGCTGCCGGAGGTGCGCCCGCGCACGAAGACGGCGATGCCCACCGTGCCCACCAACGCCAGCAGAGACAGGCCGATGCCGACGCCGCCAGCCGACCAGGCGCCCGGTATCGGCGGCATGGAGACGATCACGCCGGCGAGCCCGCCGAGCGCTGCAAACCCCATGATGCCGACATTGAACAGGCCGGCATAGCCCCACTGCATGTTCACGCCCAGCGACATGATCGCCGAGATCAGGCAGAGGTTCAGGATGGTGAGGCTCAGGGTCCAGCTCTGGAAAACGCCCACCGCGACGAGCAGGATCGCCATCGCGCCGTAGAGATAGATGATGCGCTCGCGGTTGCTCATAGCACGCGCCCCTTGAAGATGCCGGTCGGCCTTATCAGCAGCACGAGTACGAGGATGACGAAGGAGATGGCGAACTTGTATTCGGTCGACAGGAGCTGAACGAGCCCTTCCGGCTGGAAGCCGAGATATTCCAGCACCCGCTTGTAGGCATAGGTCAGCGTCACTTCGGAGAAGGCGACCACGAAGCCGCCGGCGATCGCGCCTAGCGGCTGGCCGATGCCGCCGACGATGGCCGCGGCGAAGATCGGCAGAAGGAGCTGGAAGTAGGTGAAGGGCCGGAAGCTCTTGTCGAGGCCGTAAAGCACGCCTGCGATCGTCGCGAGCGCCGCCGCGATGATCCAGGTCACCATGACGACCTTGTCAGGATTGATGCCCGACAGCAGCGCCAGGTCCTCATTGTCCGAATAGGCGCGCATCGCCTTGCCGGTGCGCGAATATTGCAGGAACCAGAACAGCGCCACGACGACGATGACGGCGACGATCACGGTTATCGCCACCGGCAGGCGGATCGCCAGCCCCTCGGCGAGCCCCGTATATTCGCGGAAGCCGCGTACGGTGACGAGGAAGCGTTCGCCGTCGGCGAACCGCTGGTCGTTGGGTCCGATGATCAGACGCACGATGCCGTTGAGCACGAACATGACGCCGACCGAGGCCATGACGAAGACGATGCCTGCCGATTTCTGCTTGCGGTAGAAGCGAAAGACGAGGCGGTCGATCAGCAGCGCCATGGCGACGGCGCCGATGATGCCCACCGGCAGCGCCAGCAGCGCAGTAGGCAGCGGGCCGAGGGTGACGCCCATGCCGATCAGCCACCACGTCACCAGAATCGTAATCATGGTGCCGAATGCCATCAGGTCGCCGTGGGCGAAGTTGGAGAAGCGCAGGATACCGAACACGAGCGTGACGCCCAGCGCGCCGAGCGCGAGCTGCGCGCCATAGGCGAGGCCCGGAATGAAGACGAAGTTTGCGAACACCACCAGGGCGTTGAGGAAACCTTCCATGACCTCAGCCTCCCAGGAACGATGCGCGGACTTCCGGGTTGGCAAGCAAGGCCTCCCCGGTGTCTGTGAAACGGTTGCTGCCCTGCACGAGCACGTAGCCGCGATCGGCAATGGCGAGAGCCTGGCGTGCGTTCTGTTCGACCATCAGGATGGCGATGCCGGTGGCCGCCACTTCAAGAATACGGTCGAACAGTTCGTCCATGACGATGGGCGATACGCCGGCGGTCGGCTCGTCGAGCATCAACACACTCGGCCGGGTCATCAGAGCGCGGCCGACTGCAACCTGTTGGCGCTGGCCGCCGGATAGCTCTCCTGCCGGCTGACGGCGCTTTTCCTTCAGGATGGGGAACAGGTCGAAGACCTGCGCCATGGTATCGGAGAAATCATCCTGGCGGATATAGGCGCCCATCTCCAGGTTCTCCTGCACGCTCATGGTGACGAAGACATTGGAGGTCTGGGGCACGAACCCCATGCCGGCCTTGACCCGGTCCTGCGGGGAAAGGGCGGTGATGTCGCGGTCGCCCAGCATCACGCGGCCCTGGCGCAGCGACAGCATGCCGAACATGGCCTTCATCGCAGTGGACTTGCCGGCGCCGTTGGGGCCGACGATGACGGCGATCTCGCCCTTTTCGACGGCAATTGTGCAGGAATGCAGGATGTCGGCCCCGCCATAGCCGCCGGTCATCGCCTCGCCTATCAGGAAGCTCATGCGCTGCCTCCCTTGCTCTTCTTCGCCGGCCTATTCTTAAGGCCGCGGCCCAGATAGGCCTCGATCACCTGCTCGTCGGCCTTGACCTCCTCGGCCGAGCCCTCAATCAGCACCTTGCCCTCGGCCATCACGATGACCGGGTCGCAAAGGCGACCGATGAAATCCATGTCGTGCTCAATCATGCAGAACGTATAGCCGCGCTCCTTGTTGAGGCGGATGATGGCGTCGCCCAACGTGTTGAGCAGCGTGCGGTTGACGCCTGCGCCCACCTCGTCGAGGAACACGATCTTGGCATCGACCATCATCGTGCGGCCGAGCTCGAGCAGCTTCTTCTGGCCGCCGGAAAGGTTGCCGGCGAACTCGTCGGCGACATGAGAAATCTCAAGGAACTCGATGACCTCGTCGGCACGGGCACGCACTTCCTCCTCGCGGGCACGCACCTTTGAAGGGCGAAGCCAGACGTCGACGAGGCTTTCGCCCGGCTGCCGGTCGGGAACCATCATCAGGTTCTCGCGGACCGTCAGCGTGGAGAATTCATGCGCGATCTGGAAGGTACGCAGCAGCCCCTTGTGGAACAGCTCGTGCGGGGTGAGGCCGGTTATGTCCTCATCGCCCAGCCAGACCGTTCCGGAGGACGGCTTGTAATGGCCGGCGATGACATTGAAGAGCGTGGTCTTGCCAGCGCCATTCGGGCCGATCAGGCCGGTGATCGAACCTTTGGCGATCTCGATGCTCGCCCCGTCAACCGCCCTGATACCTCCGAAATGCATATGCAGATCGTCTACACGGATCATTCGGTTCCCCTGAGCCGTTTGCGGCTCTTGTTCTCGTTGCCTGGAATGAAACGCGGGCCTTCTGCCCTTGAATCCTTGGAAAAAGCAAGCTGCGAGCGGCCGATTTGTCAGATTTTCGCATTTTATGTGCGAAAACGTAGCGCCTTACGCCGCGTTATACTGCGCTTTCCGCCCGTGTTTATCCAGATGTCGTTGCGACACCCACCCGGCTGCCGCAGGCTCCATGTGCGAAAAACCCGGCCTCGCGGGAGGCCGGGTCTTGTCGTCTTGCGCTGGCTTAGCGGTACTGGACCGTCTTGAACTCACCGTTTTCGATGATGTACTCGCGGTAGGTTCCGGCCGCTTCACCGGGGCCGATCAGCTCGACATTGGTTGCGCCGACATAGTCGATGTCACCGCCGTCCTTGAGGATCTGCAGGCCCTTGGCGAGGTCTGCCGCAATGATCTGCTCGCCCGGTGCGTTGGCGACCTCAAGCATCGCGTCGCGGATCGCCGTGCGGTCCGTGGAGCCTGCCTTCTGCATGGCCAGCGCGATCAGCGCAGCGGCATCGTAGCTTTCGCCGGTGTAGGAACTCGTCGGGTCGAGGCCCGCAGCCTTCGCAGCTTCAGCGAACTTGGCCGAACCCTCACCCTCGGCACCGGGGATCACGCCGATCGTACCTTCGATGCTGTCGCCCATCGCGTCGATGAGGCTCTGGCCGTACATGCCGTCGCCGAGCGCGAAGCGGTCGAACGCGCCGGTGTCGACGGCCGAGCGGATGATGCCGACGCCGCCCTGATCGACATAGCCGAGCACGACGAGAACGTCGCCGCCGGCTGCCGCCAGTGCGCCAACCTCGGCCGAGTAGTCGCCCTTGCCGTCGTCATGCGGGGCAGCGATGGTCACCGTGCCGCCGGCCGCCTCGAAGGCAGCGACGAAGGAGTCCGAGAAGCCCTTGCCGTAGTCGTTGTTGGTGTAGCTCACCGCGACGGAATCGATATCGTAGGAACGGATCACCTCGGTCAGCACTTCGCCCTGACGCGCGTCGGACGGCGCGGTGCGGAAGAAGTAGTCGTTGTCCTCGATGTCGGTCAGCGCCGGCGAGGTCGCCGACGGCGAAACCATCACGACACCGTTGGGCACCGCGACGTTGTTGACGATACCGATGGTCACGCCCGAGCAGTCGGCGCCCATGATGGCGGCAACGTTCTCGGTGGTGACGAGGCGCTCGGCAGCGGCCGTCGCGGCAGCGTTGTCGATGCAGGTCGAGTCCGCGCGTACAGGCACCAGCGTCTGGCCGTCGAGGAACAGGCCGCTGTCGTTGACTTCCTTCAGCGCGAGTTCTGCGCTGCCGCCCATTCCAGGCGTGATGCTTTCGAGCGGGCCGGTGAAGCCCAGAATGATGCCGACCTTCACTTCCTGCGCCTGCGCGACGGCGGACGCGGCAAAAAGGAGCGCGCCGGCGACGGACGCGGCAAGCGCGTTGCGAGTTCTGGATGACATACGAAAAACCTCCACTTGGTCGTGTTTGTGCGTCTTGTTTTTGGCCCGGCCCCCGCTAGGGCTGGATTGAGGCCGATACTCTTACCGCGCCGCGGCTTTGTAAAGCGGGGAACGGTCAAGCCGCGAAAACAAAACGGAAATTGGCTAACGGGCGCACGAAAGGAGCAGCGACCCTGTCACCAGGGTCGCGGTTTTGCGCGCTGCAATTGTGGGTAGCGCCGTGCCTTGGCTCAGCGGGTCGGGACGGGATGCTCGCCGCGATAATCGTAGAAGCCGCGTCCGGCCTTGCGACCGAGCCAGCCGGCCTCGACATATTTCACCAGTAGCGGGCAGGGGCGGTACTTGGAATCCGCGAGACCGTCATACAGAACCTGCATGATCGACAGGCAGGTATCGAGACCGATGAAATCCGCAAGCTGCAGCGGACCCATCGGATGGTTGGCGCCCAGCTTCATCGCCGTGTCGATGGCTTCCACCGAGCCGACGCCCTCGTAGAGCGTGTAGATCGCCTCGTTGATCATCGGCAGCAGGATGCGATTGACGATGAAGGCCGGGAAGTCCTCGGCCACCGTGATCGTCTTGTCGAGATTCTGGACGAATTCGCGCGCGGTCTCGAAGGTCGAATCCTCGGTGGCGATGCCGCGCACCAGCTCGACCAGCTTCATCACCGGCACGGGGTTCATGAAATGAATGCCGATGAAGCGCTCCGGCCGGTCGGTCTGCGCGGCGAGGCGCGTGATCGAGATCGACGAGGTATTGGTCGCCAGCAGCGCCTCGGGGTTGAGGATCGGGCAGAGCTGGGCGAAAATCTTGCGCTTGACGGTCTCGTCCTCGGTCGCCGCCTCGATGACGAGATCGACGCCTGCGAGATCCTCCAGCGCCGGAGCTGCGGAGATGTTGGCGAGTGCGGCCTTGCGCACCTCCTCCTCCATCTTGCCGGACGAGACCTGTCTGGCCATGTTGCCGTTGATCGTGGCGATGCCGTTCTCGATGCGCTCGGGCGAGATGTCGTAGAGCTTGACCTTGTAGCCTGCCTGGGCCGCTACGTGGGCGATGCCGCCGCCCATCTGGCCGGCGCCGATGATGCCTACCGTTCCGATCTTGCCAGTCATGACGCTGATCCCGTGGTCGGGCCGTTTTTCGGCCGTGCTTTTGTTGCGGTGCAAACTAAAAGGGCGGGGTGACTTCTGTCTACCCCGCCCTTCACAAATTAATACGCCGGTAGGCGGTGCGTCAAAGCGCCTTTTCGAGTTCCGGCAGAACAGTGAAGAGGTCGCCGACGAGACCGTAGTCGGCCACCTGGAAGATCGGGGCTTCCTCGTCCTTGTTGATGGCGACGATCACCTTGGAGTCCTTCATGCCGGCCAGATGCTGGATCGCGCCGGAGATGCCGACGGCGATGTAGAGCTCAGGCGCCACGACCTTACCGGTCTGGCCGACCTGCCAGTCGTTCGGCGCATAGCCGGCATCCACCGCGGCGCGGGACGCGCCCACCGCGGCACCCAGCTTGTCGGCGACAGGCAGGATGACCTCCTGGAACTTTTCCGAAGAGCCCAGCGCGCGGCCGCCCGAGATGATGATCTTGGCCGAGGTAAGCTCCGGACGATCGCTCTCCGAGAGCTTGTTCTCGACGAAGGTCGAAAGACCCGGATTGGCGGCCGCCGAAACGGTCTCCACCGCAGCGGACCCGCCTTCGCCCGCCGCCTGGAAGGAGGCGGTGCGGACCGTGATAACCTTCTTGGCGTCAGTCGACTGCACGGTCTGGATGGCGTTGCCGGCATAGATCGGGCGCTTGAACGTGTCGGCCGAGACGACCTCGATGATCTCCGACACCTGCATGACGTCGAGCAGGGCTGCGACGCGCGGCATCACGTTCTTGCCCATCGTGGTGGCCGGCGCGACCAGCGCGTCGTAGCCGTCGGCGAGCGACACCACGAGGGCCGCCGTCGGCTCGGCGAGGCGATGTTCGAGTTCGTCGGACTCGGCCAGCAGAACCTTGCGCGCGCCCTTGAGCTTGGCGGCGGCGTCGGCGGCAGCCTTGGCGCCCTTGCCGGCGACGAGGATGTCGACGTCGGAGCCGATCGCGAGTGCTGCGGACAGAGCCTTGGCGGTCTGGTCGGAAACGGTTGCGTTGTCGTGCTCGGCAACGAGAAGAATGGCCATATCGATAATCTCCCTTTTCCGGACCCTAGAGGACGCCTGCGGACTTCAGGCTCGACACCAGCTCGGCGACGTCCTTGACCTTGACGCCCGCCTTGCGGCCGCCCGGCTCCTCGGTCTTCAGCACTTTGAGGCGCGGCGACGCATCGACGCCGTAATCGGCGGCCGACTTCTCGTCGAGCGGCTTCTTCTTCGCCTTCATGATGTTTGGCAGCGAAGCGTAGCGCGGCTGATTCAGGCGCAGGTCGGTGGTCACGATGGCCGGCATCGACAGCTCCACCGTCTGCAGGCCGCCGTCGACCTCGCGGGTGACCTTGGCCTTGCCGCCGTCGATCTCGACCTTGGAGGCAAAGGTGCCCTGCGACCAGCCGAGAAGTGCTGCCAGCATCTGGCCGGTCTGGTTGGCGTCGTCGTCGATCGCCTGCTTGCCGAGGATGACGAGCTCCGGCTTTTCCTCGTCTACGATGCCCTTCAGGAGCTTCGCAACGGTCAGCGGCTCGGTGGTCTCTTCGATCTTGACCAGAATGCCGCGGTCGGCGCCCATGGCGAGTGCGGTGCGGATCGTCTCCTGCGCCTGCGCCGGGCCGATCGACACGACGACGATCTCCTCGACCTTGCCCGCTTCCTTCAGACGGATCGCCTCTTCGACGGCGATCTCGTCGAAGGGGTTCATCGACATCTTCACATTTGCGAGTTCGACGCCCGATCCGTCCGACTTGACGCGGATCTTCACGTTGTAGTCGACAACCCGCTTGACAGGGACAAGAACTTTCATGCGCGTGAGACCTTTCCGAGATTTTTGTCGGAGCTGCGTAGCAGCCCCTCATGCCGATCGCTTGCCGGATACCGACATCGTCGGGACGAAACTCAGCACGTCGCGCCGCCCGCCGGGCAATGCGTGCCGTGGCCGCATGAGGCTGTAGTCATCCGTCGCGCCAGCGTCAATATCCGCTGCCGGCTCAAACCGTTTGAATTGTGCAGCGGGACGTCAGCGCCTGCCCCAAGGCGAGGGTGCTTCGACCGGCGGTGGTGGCGCGGGCCTTTCAACCTCGGCTGCTTTCGGCGTGACCACTGTTTGGTCCAGCAGCGGAACGTCGCGCCGGCGCAGCACCAGCACGAGCACTGCGCCGGCGATGATGCCGCCGACATGGGCCGCCCAAGACACTTCGCCCTCGCCGTCGAGCGCGATCATCGCGAACTGAAACAGGATCCACAGCGCCAGCAGGATCCAGGCTGGAAGGCGCAGGGGCAGGCGGCCAAAGGCGAGCACCCAAATTTTCACGCGTGGATGCAGGATCAGGTAGGCTGCGATGATGCCGGCGACGGCACCCGAAGCGCCGATCAGCGGTGCGTGGGAGGTCGGCACCAGCAGGCCGTGCATGAACGCGCCGGCGGCTGCACAGGCCAGATAGAAGATCAGGAACCTGAAATGGCCGAGTGCATCCTCGACATTGTCGCCGAACACCCAAAGAAACAGCATGTTGCCGCCCAGATGGAAGATGTCGCCGTGCAGGAATGAATAGGTGATGTAGGTCGCCTGGTCCGGCACAAGAACCAGGTTGGGCGGGCGCACGACATTATCGAACAAGGTCGCCGGTATGTAGCCCAGCCCGATCACGGTTGCTTCGATGAACTGCTCGCTGGCGACCGCCGTCAGCAGGTAGACGAGGCAGTTGGCGGCGATGAGGCCCAGCGTCACATATTGAAGGCGGATGCGCTTGAGCGTGTTGGCGTCATGAAGCGGTATGAACATGTTCCCCCGCGCCCCGCCTCGGCACTGGGGCTATCTGTTTTGTCCCGGCACCCATAACACATCGCTTTCGCCATTGTCATTGACGGCGCGGGCGGCGACGAACAGGAAATCGGAGACGCGGTTGATGTATTTGATCGCTTCCGGCCCGACGGTTTCACCATCCTTCAGCGACAGTTCGACCATCAGACGCTCAGCGCGGCGTGCGACCGTGCGCGCGAGATGAAGCGCGGCCGCTGCCGGCGAGCCGCCGGGCAGGACGAAGGTGCGCAGCGGCTTGATGTTGCGGTTCAGCGTGTCGATGTCGGCCTCCAGCCGCGCCACCTGCGAGGCGACGATGCGCAGCGGCTCGTAGCCGAGGTCCTGCCCGGTATCGGGCGTGGCGAGATCTGCCCCGAGATCGAAAAGGTCGTTCTGGATGCGGCCGAGCATCGCGTCGATCTCCGCATGGGCGCTCGCGGTATGAAGCCGCGCCATGCCGATACAGGCATTGGCCTCGTCCACCGTCCCGTAGGAGGTAACCCGCAGGTCGTATTTGGGACGCCGCTCGCCGGAGCCCAGCGCCGTCGTGCCGTCATCTCCGGTGCGGGTGTAGATCTTGTTGAGTACGACCATCTTGCAGTTCCCCGATCGTTCAGCCGCGCGAGAAATAGAGCGCAAGCAGAATGAACACGAGCGCGAAGAACTGAAGCAGCACGCGAGCCTGCATCAGCTTGTTGGAAGTGTTGCCGGAGCCGCCACGCAGCATGTTCATGAGGCCACGGATAAGCACGATCACCACGGCGACCATGAAGAGGATGGCGATGATGTTGAAGGCTGTCGACATGGTTGGTTTCCGATCTCGTTCAGGCGCGGTTGGCAAGGAAGCGGTATAGCACGGACGCCGGCAGCAGCCGCTTGAGCAGCGCGCCTATCTTTGCCGGCGTCGTGACCAGGTAATGCGGCCGTGGGCGCGGGCTTTCCAGCGCATGTTTGAGAACTGCATATACCGCGTCGGGGCCGAGTTTCATCCGCGACCTGACGCCGCCTTGCCGGAGGCGCGCGAGCTGCGCCTTGTATTCCTGCCGGTGTGGCGAAGCCTCGACGTCGATGTGACGTTCGAACCACGCGAGGCCGTTCGACGGCAATTTCGATTCGATCGGGCCGGGCTCGATCATCGAGACCTCGATGCCGGATCCGTCGAGTTCCGACCGAAGCGTCAGCATCAGCCCCTCGAGCGCGAATTTCGACGCTGTGTATGCGCCGCGATATTTGACCGGCACGAGGCCGAGTATCGACGAGCAGTGTACGATGCGGCCGTGGCCCTGCGCCCGCATGATCGGCACAATGCGCCGGGTCAGGTCGTGCCAGCCGAAGAAATTGGCCTCGAACTGCTCCCGCAACGCATCCACCGGCAGGTCCTCGACCGCGCCGGCCTGCGCGTGGGCTCCGTTGTTGTAGAGGGCGTTGAGACGACCGCCCGTACGAGCCGTCACTTCCGCTACGAGTGTTTCGATCGAGGCGGCGTCGCGATAGTCGAGGAAAAGGGCCTCGATGCCCTCGGCCTCCAGGGCTGTAATGTCTTCCGGCTTGCGCGCGGTTGCGAACACCCTCCAGCCGTCACGCTTGAGCGCACGGGCGCAATATGCGCCTATGCCGGAAGACGCACCGGTGACGATGATTGTGCGCAACTTGTCAGCCTGTCGCTTCGTATCTTGGTCGATGCTTGCCATGAAGGCGATTCCCTTCCCATATTCGCACGTGCGATACAATCGGCCGGAAAAATGCTGCGCAGACTGGTTATCATCAAACGCGTCCTCGGCGACGCCATCGGTCATTTCAACTATGATGACGGGTGGGCGCTCGCCAGCCATCTCGCCTTGTCGGCCCTGCTGGCGCTGTTTCCCTTCCTGATCTTCGCGACATCGCTGGCCAGCTTCCTGGGTGCGGATGCCTTTGCCGAAACGGCCGTGCATCTCATTTTCGACACCTGGCCGGAGGAGATCGCAGCGCCGATCGCTCGCGAGGTGTCGAGCGTGCTGACCATCCAGCGCGGCGATTTCCTGACCATCGGCATCCTCGCGGCCGCCTTCTTCGCCTCCAACGGCATCGAGGCGTTGCGCGTGGGGCTCAATCGGGCCTATCGGGTGCTCGACCGGCGCTCGATCTTCTTCCTGCGCGCGCAGAGCCTCGCCTTCGTGCTGGTGGCGACGATCGGCTTTCTGGTCGTCTCGTCGCTGCTCGTCGTGCTGCCGGTCGCCATCGGCATCGCGCAGCAGCGCCTGCCGTGGATCGAGCCCTATATCGGTACGATCAATCTGTGGCGCATCCTGATTGCTGCTGTCATCATCGTTCTCGCGCTGATCGCGGTGCATCTCTGGCTGCCGGCGGGCAAGCGCCGGTTTCGCGAGATCGTGCCCGGGCTGATCTTCACGCTCGTGTTCTGGGTGGTCGGTTCATCCCTGTTCGCCACCTATCTCAGCTACTACTCGACCTATGCCTCGACCTATGCGGGGCTGGCCTCGATCATGATCGCGCTGGTGTTCCTCTACATCGTGTCGGCGATCTTCATCCTCGGCGGCGAGCTCAACGCGTCCATCAAGCGGTACCTCGATGCGCGCGCCAAGGTGGCGCAGTAGTCTGCAACCGGACACCAACTTTAAGTCGGCAAAGCAATAGCGATTGTTTAACCTTGTCGCTGGTAGTTATGTTGCGGGCGAGGCGAACAAAAACGGACGGGCAGGTAGGCCCGCTTTTCGGTGGATTCAGGCGCTGGAGACCAGTGTCGCAAGGTCTTTTTAAGACCGGAACCCGAAAGGCTTTGCCATGCCGAAGCTGCTTTCCGCGCTTCTGTCCGACGACAGCGCCATCGTGGCCGCAATCGACCGCTCGCAGGCTGTCATCCACTTCGATCTCGCGGGCAACATTCTCTTTGCCAACGCCAATTTCTGCGCGGCGATGGGCTATGAATCGTCGGAGATCGTCGGCCGCCACCATCGGATGTTCGTAGACCCAGCGGAAGCGGACAGTGCCGAATATCGCGAATTCTGGGCGCGATTGGCGCGCGGTGAATACGACCAACGCCAGTACAAGCGTTTCGGCAAGGGCGGTCGGGAGATATGGATCGAGGCGTCCTACAATCCTCTGTTCAGGCGCGGTAAGCCCTACAAGGTGGTCAAGTTCGCCACAGACGTCACCGCGGCGCGGCAGCGAGCGGCCGGGGATGCCGGCAAGCTGGCGGCGATCTCGAAATCCCAGGCGGTCATCGAGTTCACGCCTGAAGGCGAAATCCTCACTGCCAACGACAATTTCTGCAAAACGCTCGGCTATGAGTTCGCCGAGATCCAGGGCCGGCATCACCGCATTTTCTGCGACCCGGGCTATGCCCAAAGCGACGAATATCGCCAGTTCTGGCCGAGGCTCGCCCGGGGCGAATTCATTGCCAACGAATTCGTGCGCTACGGCAAGGGCGGCAAGGAAATCTGGATCCAGGCCGCCTACAACCCGATCGTCGACCTCAACGGCAAGGTGGTGAAGGTGGTGAAGTTCGCCACCGACGTCAGCGAGCGCATGAGCGCCGTCGTCGCGCTGGGAGGCGGCTTGCGGGCTCTAGCGGAGGGCGACCTCGAGCAGCGGCTGGAGTGCGCCTTCGTGCCCTCGATGGAACAGGTGAGGGCCGATTTCAACGAGGCCGTTGGCAAGCTCTGCGCAGCGATGCAGGCTGTGGGCCATAATGCAAGGTCGATCGCGGCCGGTGCGGAGGAGGTGCGCTCTGCCGCATCGGACCTTTCGAGGCGTACCGAGCAACAGGCGGCCTCGGTCGAGGAGACTGCCGCGGCACTCGAGCAGGTTACTGCGACTGTCTCGGATTCGAGCACGCGGGCGGAGGAAGCGGGCAGCCTTGTGCGGCAGACGCGCGAGAATGCGGAACGCTCGGCCGACGTGGTGCGCAATGCGGTTGCCGCCATGGGAGAGATCGAATCATCGTCCCAGCAGATTTCCAACATTATCGGCATGATCGACGAGATCGCCTTCCAGACCAACCTGCTGGCCCTCAATGCCGGCGTCGAAGCCGCTCGTGCAGGAGAGGCCGGACGGGGCTTTGCCGTGGTGGCGCAGGAGGTGCGCGAACTCGCGCAGCGCTCGGCCATGGCAGCCAAGGACATCAAGGAGCTGATCGGCACCTCGGGAAGCCAGGTCGAGCGCGGCGTCTCACTTGTGGGAGAAACCGGCAAGGTGCTGGAGCAGATCGTCCAGCAGGTGCAGGAGATCAACACGAATGTCGCGGCCATCGTGCAGGGCGCGCGCGAACAGGCGACCAGCCTCGCGGAGATCAACCGCGCGGTGAACACGATCGATCAGGGCACGCAGCAGAATGCGGCAATGGTCGAGGAATCGACCGCAGCCAGCCACTCGCTGGCTGGCGAGGCGCAATCGCTGTTCAGCCTGCTGACGCAGTTCAAGACGGGTGAGGCGGCTGCAACGCCTGCTGCTTCCCAGCAATCGCAACCGGCGCCATCGCCCGCGCGGCAACTCGTTCGGCAGGTCAAAGGTGCCTTCGCCGGCAACGCGGCGCTGGCGAGCGACGACTGGGAGGAATTCTGACGCGCTCTATCGGCGGGTCGCCATCGCGACGCCGATGGTGGTGATCGCCATGCCGACGAGTTGGACCGGTGTCAGCGTTTCGCCGAACAGCACCCACGCGATGAGGGCTGTGACCGCCGGTACGAGGTAGAAGAGTGACGAGACCTTCGACATCTCGCCCTCGCGGATCATCATCATCAGAAGGAAGATCGCACCGATTGACAGTACCAGCACCAGCCACGCCATGGCGAAGACGAGTTCGCCGGTCAGCGTGAACTGGCGCGTCTCGAAGGCGAATGAGCCGATGGCCATCACAATGGCGGCGCCGAGATATTGCCACAGCGTCGCGGTGACGAGGTCGGCGTTGGATACGAACTTCTTCTGCCACACGGTGCCGGCGCTGATCGCCACCGCGCCGGCCAGGCAGGCCAGGAATGTTGCCAGCGTGACGCCGCCGATTGCCTGGCCGATCTTCGGCGCCAGCACAATCACTATGCCGAGGAAGCCCGCGGCGAGCCCCGCCCAGTGGCGGGGCAGGATGCGCTCGCCTAGCGCCCAGCCTGCCATGACGGCGGTGATCAGCGGCTGGAGCCCGATGATGAGGGCGGAAAGCCCGGCCGGCAGTCCATGCCGGATCGACCAGAACACGCCCCCGAGATAGACGCCGTGGATCAGCGCGCCGGCAAATGCGGCGTGCGCGGCCTGGCGTGGGGGCAGCTTCTTCGAATGCATCACCAGCATGATCAGCAACAAGACGACCGCTGCGAGCACGAAGCGTAAGGCGAGGAAGCTGAACGGCTCCGACCACGGCATCGCGTAGCGGGCGCCAATGAAGCCGGTTGCCCAGAGCAGCACGAAAAGAACGGGAATGAAGCTTGCGGCGCGGGACATGGCTCGGGCTTGGGATCGATGGCAGGCAGCCCGCTCTAGTGCCGATCGCCGCGACAAGCAAAGGATTAGAATTGAGCCAATGGTTTCGTGTCGCTGACAGGCAAGATTACAACGCCACCTTGGCGGAGCAGGCGCCTGTGTCGTCTAACGGTCAACCAGGCGCCAGCCGCTACAGACCGACCATGCGCGTGACGTCCGTCGGCGTGAGGCCGGCGGTACGCAGCGCGGCGAGGCCGGTGTCCTTCCTGCTCTTGGACAGTTTTCGGCCGTCGTCTCCCAGCACCAGGTCGTGGTGCAGATAGACCGGCGCAGAAAGCCCGAGCAGTTCCTGCAGCAGTCGCTGGACGGCCGTGGCGTGAAACAGGTCACGACCGCGCACCACGTGGGTCACACCCTGCAACGCATCGTCGACCACGACGGCGAGGTGGTAGCTTGTCGGCACCTCCTTGCGCGCAATCACAACATCGCCCCATGCGGCCGGATCGGCTGTAACGCGACCACTCTCGCCCGTCGGGCCGCTGCCCTGCTCGTCCCACAGGATGGGCGTCGACGCATGCGCGAGCGCGGCGTCGATGTCCAGCCGCCAGGCAAAGGGCTCGCCCTCGTCGATCTGGGTGCGTCGCTCCCTGCTCGAAAGACCGCGCTCGGCGGTCGGAAACAGCGGCGCGCCATCCGGATCGCGCGGCCATTCGCGGCCGTTGGCTTCCGCTTCAACGATCATCGCGCGCGCCTCGCCCCGGCTCATGAAGGAGGGATAGGCAAGCCCCGCATCGATCAGGCGGTGGAGCGCCTCGGCATAGTCGGCGAAATGCTCCGACTGCCGGCGCACGGGCTCTTCCCATTCGATGCCGAGCCATGCGAGATCGCGATAGATCGCCTCTTCGAATTCCGGGGTGCAGCGACCGATGTCGATATCCTCGATCCGCAGCAGCAGGCGGCCGCCGGTTTCGCGTGCCAGTCTCGCGTTCAACAGCGCCGAATAAGCATGGCCCAGATGCAGTTCGCCATTGGGACTGGGTGCGAAACGGAAGACCGGCCGTGTCATGAGGGTGTCGGCAATCGGATTGTACGGGTCATTTCGCGATTGCTACGGTGGCCGGCAAGCAAGAACAAGGGCGAATGATGCGCAGGATCGAGACGCTGGATCACATTGCCGAGGGACTGGACGCGCTGACGGCCATCGATCCCCGGCTGTCAGCGGTCGTGGCTGCCGCCGGCGAGGTGCCGCTGCGCCTGTCGGAGCCGGGCTTTGCAAGCCTGGTATCGATTATCGTCTCGCAGCAGGTTTCGCGGGCGAGCGCAGACGCAATCCTCGGCAGGCTCGTGGCGCTGGTCGATCCGCTCGATGCTCCGGGCGTGCTGGCGGCCGGCGAGGAGGCGTTTCGCACCGCCGGCCTCTCGCGGCCTAAACAGAAGACGCTGCTGGCGATAGCCCGTGCGGTTGTCGAGGACGGGCTGGACCTCGACCACCTTGCCGCTGCGGATCCCGATGACGCGATGGCGCGGCTGACCGCGCTTCACGGCGTCGGGCCGTGGACCGCGGAAGTCTACCTGCTGTTCTGCGCCGGCCATCCCGACATCTTCCCGGCTCACGACGTCGCGCTGCAGACCGCCGTCGGCCATGCGCTGGCTATCGAACCCCGCCCCGACGCGAAAACGCTCTACCGAATCGCCGAATCATGGACGCCCTGGAGAGGCGTCGCGTCGCGGCTTTTCTGGGCCTACTATCGCGAATTGCGCGGACGGGACGCTGCACCGCCCACCGAAACGGCGAAAAAAGCCGCAAAAACAGCATGATTTGGAATTTTGCGGCGCGAAATAGCCGCTTCACATTCCTGCAATCTCGGGATTACAGTATCCGCGCCGATCGAAGCCCGAGCCCAAGGAGGTCAGTCAGTGACGATCGCAGTCTCGCCGGATGCGCTGCCCGCACTGGTGTTGAACGCGGACTATCGTCCGTTGAGCTATTACCCCTTGTCGCTCTGGTCCTGGCAGGACGCGATCAAGGCGGTCTTTCTTGATCGGGTCAACATCGTTGCCGAATACGAGCACGCGGTGTCGTCGCCCTCCTTTTCGATGCGCCTGCCGAGCGTCGTCTGCCTCAAGAGCTATGTGAAGCCCTCGCGGCATCCCGCCTTCACGCGCTTCAACGTATTCCTGCGCGACCGCTTCCAGTGCCAGTATTGCGGCACTCACGAGGATCTGACCTTCGACCACGTGATCCCGCGCCGCTGCGGTGGTGCAACCACCTGGGAGAACGTCGTCGCGGCCTGCTCCCCATGCAACCTGCGCAAGGGCGGGTTGATGCCGCGGGACGCCAAGATGTGGCCGCGCCAGAAGCCGGTGCAGCCCACCGTGCACGACCTGCACAACAACGGCCGGCTGTTCCCGCCCAACCATCTGCATGAGAGCTGGATGGATTATCTCTACTGGGATGTCGAACTGGAGCCGTAGGCGGCTTCCATCAGATCTCCGCGAATTTTGCGGTTCCGGTTCTCAGGCCTTTCGAAAGGCCGCCACGTAGGCGATCGCGGCGAGCGCGAGGCTCGCCACCACATTCCAGCCGGCGAAGGAGAGGCCGAGGAAGCGGCCGGCCGCCTGGTCGCATGAGGGTGGGATCACCGCGTCGAGCTGGTCGAGCAGGCTGCCGCCTGAGGGTGCCGGTGCCACCACACCGCAATCTGTCGGGCCGGGCCACCATGCCCATTCTACGCCTGCATGGAAGATGCCGAGATAGAGGCTCCATGTCATCAACAGCGCACCGGCAAGCAGCAGGCCGCGCGTCACGATGGCCGGTCCCCTGAAGAGAGCCGAGACCAGCGCCAGCACCATCACCGGGATGCCGATATAATAGGGCAGCCGCTGCTCGAGGCAGAGCTTGCACGGGATATAGCCGCCGATGTGCTGGAATCCCAGTGCGGTGCCCACAGTCACGGTCATGCCCAGCGCCAGAAGCGCTGCGGCGGCGGTTTGAATCTTTCCAGTGGCGGCGGTCAGCGACATCGGACCCCTCAGAATATGTAGCGCACAGCGACGAAGCCGCCGATCAGGAGAATCATGAAAAGGGTGAAAAGAAGGCCGAGATTTTTCTCGATGAAGGTCCTGATGGGCTCCCCGAACCTGTAGAGTAACCACGACACCAGGAAGAAGCGCAGGCCGCGCCCGATGATCGAGACGATGACGAGCGTGACGATGTTGAAGCCGGTGAAGCCCGAGAAGATCGTCAGCACCTTGTAGGGGAATGGCGTTACGGCACCGAACAGGATGCCCCATGCGCCCCACGTGTCGTACCAGCCCTGCACCTTCGCGAAGGCGTCCTCAGCTTGGTAGAGCTCGATGATGTGTGTTCCGATCGCGTCGAACAGAAAGGCACCAATCACATAACCAAGCAGCGCGCCGAGCACCGATGCAACAGTGCAGATCAGCGCGTAGCGAATCCAGCGCGCGCGCTCGGCCAGCACCATGGGGATCAGCAGCACGTCCGGCGGGATCGGGAAGAACGAACTTTCGACGAAGGAAACGGCGGCCAGCGAGCGTTCTGCATGACGGGTGCGCGCGAGCGACATCGTCCAGTCGTAGAGGCGGCGAAGCATGGAGGGACCCCGGTTGCGGAAGCCTCTCCTAGAAAGAAAACTGTGGCCGCGCAATGGCGCGGTCCGCCGCATCCGATCCAACTCGCGCGATAGTTACCGCGCTCGGGTAGCGTGTTTGCACGGCGATGTGTGCGTTCCGAAACAGGGTTTCGGCCTGATGTTACGAAATCCACCCATGACGGTCCGTTCCTGACGCTTTCCTGTCCTTCGACCAGGTCGTTGCCTTGCCGCGCCGGGTGGAAACGCGTTCGGGTCAACCTGTCGCGCGACGGAGGAGGCCGTTGCCTGCAGCATGGAGGCATGGCCGCGCTCGCGCGACGGTGGAAATTCCCATGCCCGATACAGGAGGAGACACCCATGATCCCGAGAACGCGCGCCATCATCATCGCTGCCCTTGCGGCGATGCTGCCGGTCCAGGCTCTGGCGCAGGATGCCACAGCGCCGGAGGAAGATGGCCCCCGCCAGGTCCTTTTCGTTGGCAACAGCTATTTCTATTACAACAACAGCCTGCACAATCACGTCCGCCGGATGGCGGTCGAGGGCCTTGGCGTTCCGCTCGGCGATCTCGACTATCGATCGATCACGATTTCTGGCGGATCGCTGATGCATCATCCGATCGCGCACTACCTGACGCCGGGTGCGATCGGCTACGACACGCCGTTCGACGTGGTGATACTGCAGGGGCACAGCGGCGCGGCGCTGAGCGAACGCCGCACTGGCTCCTTCAACGAGGCGGTCGCGGCTGCGAGCGAGCAGATCAGGGAAACAGGCGCAAAGGTGGCACTCTATATGACCCATGCCTATGGCGAGGGTCACAAGGATTTCGCCGCGGACAACACCGAGATTATCGCTGACCTCTATGGCAAAGCTGGCGAATCGGCCGGTGCTGTCGTCATTCCGGTGGGCCTTGCTTTCGCCGAGGCGCAGCGGCGCGATCCCGAACTCGTCCTGCACCAAACCTACGATGACAGCCATCCCAACGTGAATGGCTCATACCTCGCAGCGGCTACCGTCTACGCAACGTTGTACGGGCAGTCGCCGGAAGGCCTCGAATACGATTATTACGGAGCGGTAGACCCCGACATGCGCGTCTTCCTGCAGGAGGTCGCAGCCGACACGGTCGAGGCCTTTGAGGCGCGTTGATGTCCATCTTTGCGCAGCGGTGATCGCTTGACGCACCCATTATCGTTCGTATAGTCCCGGCGCGTTCCGCGAACCTGTGCGGAACGCGCCCTTCTGGGCCCCTGTGGCGGAATTGGTAGACGCGCTCGACTCAAAATCGAGTTCCGCAAGGAGTGCTGGTTCGATCCCGGCCAGGGGCACCAACGGTCTCGCAGCAGCCTGATCTTTTGAGATTGGCACGCTTCGAACTCCGCTTCGTCAGTGCCTGTTTCAGAAGTGTCAGGTCTTGGCGCCCTTGCCGTTGGCGCTTTCCGCGCGCTCCTCAAACCGGTCGGCGCCCTTTTTGAGGTCACTTCCTTTTCGAGCTTCTACCTTGCGCTCCTCCTTCGCCGCAGCGGTGCGGAGATGCTTGCCGGCTTCGCTTCCCTTCTTCGAAAGTGCGTCCTTCCCACCTGCTTTCGTCGTCGCCATGGTTTTGCTCCTCATGGATATCGCCCTCCCGACTAGAACGGGCCGCGAGGCGCCCGGTTGCGCGCCTCGACATGTATTTTCGCTCCGCCGATTCAGGTTGCGTGCCCGAAATCCAAGAGAAAACAGCCAGGCAAGGTTGCAGGCCGACATCTAATGTCATCGGTGCTGGCAGGAACCGCGGCGGCGCTGGTGCATTTTGTGGCGCATCCCCTGCGGATGTTCTCAGGTGACTGCCCGTCGTCTGCCATCAGGCGGCGGGCTCACTTTGCTGTTTTTCAGCTCTGCGTCAGGGCACTGGAAATCATGCCGGTTTTTTGCATGATGCGCCGCAACACAGCCATCGTCTGGTGCGCTGGTGGATCCGGCCGGAGCGCGACCTCATGCTAGAACGAAACGATAGCTATGAAGCTCTGGTTTCCGGCTTCCGCTGGGAAATTCCGGCACGTTTCAATATCGGCGTTGCGGTCTGCGATCGCTGGGCACAGGCGGAGCCTGATCGCCCCGCCCTCTACGCCTATCGGCCCGAAGGCAAGCCGGACGTTCTCACCTATGGCGAAATGGCGCATCGGTCGAACGCCTTCGCCAATGCGCTGCGCAAACTGGGCGTCATGCGCGGCGACCGGGTGGCGCTTCTGCTGCCGCAGGGCTTCGAGACGGCCATAGCCCACACCGCCATCTACAAGCTCGGCGCGATTGCGGTGCCACTGGCCCTGCTGTTCGGCGTCGAGGCGCTGGAATACAGGTTGCAGACCGCCGGCGTGAAGGCCGTGGTGACGACCGAGGCGGGCGCCGTGAAGCTTGCCGGCATCCGCGCGCGCCTGCCGCTTCTGGAGGCGGTCGTGTCGATCGACGGTGCGGGTGCGGGCGCACTTGGTTTCGAGGCGCTGGTTGCCGATCACGCCCCGGACTTCGAAGCGGCAGCAACGTCGCCCGACGACCCGGCGATGATGATCTTTACCTCGGGCACGACCGGTCCGCCCAAGGGCGCCTTGCATGGCCATCGCGTGCTGCTCGGCCACCTGCCGGGCGTGCAGATGCCGCACGAGTTCCTGCCGCAGCCTGGCGACAGGCTGTGGACGCCTGCCGACTGGGCCTGGGCCGGCGGGCTGCTCAACGTGCTGTTGCCGGGCCTCTATTTCGGCGTGCCGGTGGTAGCCGGCCGCTTCGAGCGTTTCGAACCCGAGGCCGCGCTGAGGCTGATGGAAAAGATGGCGGTCCGCAACGCCTTCATCCCGCCGACGGCGCTGCGGATGCTGAAATCGGCGAGCGGCATCGCCAGCCGCTTCGACCTGAAGCTGCGCACGATTGGTTCCGGCGGCGAGGCGCTCGGGCGCGAGACCTACGATTGGGCGAAGGCCGAGCTCGGGCTGACCATCAACGAGTTCTACGGCCAGACGGAATGCAACCTGGTGCTCGCCTCCTGCGCGGCGCTGGGGGTCAGCCGGGGCGGTGCGATC
Source organism: Neoaquamicrobium sediminum (assembly GCF_040970315.1). NCBI lineage: Bacteria > Pseudomonadati > Pseudomonadota > Alphaproteobacteria > Hyphomicrobiales > Phyllobacteriaceae > Neoaquamicrobium > Neoaquamicrobium sediminum. Next base: position 178,337 of record NZ_JAZHFV010000005.1, read on the forward strand.
GGCAAGGCCGTGCCGGGCCATGAGGTTGCGGTGATCGACGGCGAAGGCAGGCGAGTCAAGACCGGAGAGCCTGGCCAGATCGCTGTGAGGCGTCCCGATCCGGTGATGTTCCTCGAATACTGGCAGAACCCGGAGGCCACGGCCAGGAAGTTCATCGGCGACTGGATGGTGACGGGCGATCAGGGCATCGAGGACGGCGACGGCTACGTGCATTTCTTTGGCCGCGACGATGACGTCATCACGTCGGCCGGCTACCGCATCGGCCCCGGCGAGATCGAGGATTGCCTGACCGGGCATCCGGCGGTGGCGCTCGCAGCCGTCGTCGGCAAGCCCGATCCGCTGCGCACAGAGATCGTCAAGGCCTATGTCGTGCTGAAGGATGGCGTCGAACGCAACGAGGAGCTGGCCGGCGACATCAGCCTGTGGGTGCGTGAGCGGCTCTCCGCCCACGAATATCCGCGCGAGGTGGAGTTCGTCGATTCCATGCCCCTGACGACGACCGGCAAGGTCATCCGCCGCATTTTCCGCGACCGCGCGAAGGCCGAGGCGGGTTAGCCGGCAGAGAAGGAAGCGACCGCCTCAACCCTTGCCGAACGCCTTCTTGACCTTGTTGCGCAGGATGCGCGCCATGTTGCGCGTCTGGCGGTCACGCAGGAGCTGTGAGGCAGCGCGACGCGTCAACGTTTCGGAGCCGGGCGTCAGGCCGATGACCATGGTGCCCAGCGAGCGCCGTTCGCTCCACAGACGGCTGAGCACCGGATGATCCGGCACCGCGCAGGAATCGGTCGCGTCGATGTTCGGGTCCTCGAGATGCGTCTTGGTGGTCTCTATCATCAGCAGCATGCCGGGCGAGAAACGCGCGTGTTCCTCGTCATAGGCGGTTTTCCAGGTATAGGCGCAGCCGGATTCGACGAAGACCACGAGGCTCGCGATCGGTCGGCCGTCGAGATAGAGCGCATGTACGCGGCACAGGTCCTTTTCCGCCAGCCGGTGTGCCGCCTCGCGCGCGAAGGCTGCCCTGAAGCGATCAATCGCCATGGCGGTACGTGCCCGACCCTTCCAGCCCGAGGCCTCAAGTGCGAGGAATTCCTCAACCCCGCGCCGGACCTCGTCGGGCTGGCGGGCGATGCGGTATTCGAGCTGGCCCAGATCGGAGAGCCGCCTGCGCAGGCGCCGGAATTCGCCTGCATGGTGATTGCTGAGCGTGGACTTCACGTAGTCGTCGCCGCCGAGATCGCTGTGCAGATATGGCCGCTCCATCCTGTTGGTGATCTCCAGCGGCAGGTTGCGGCTTTCGGCAAGCGCGTTGACCATTGCCGCGAACGGGCCGTCGAGGCGCACTTCGGGCATGACGAACACCTTCGGCAGGTTCAGATGCGGGCGCGCCAGCATGCCGAAGAAGTCCTCGATCACGCCGGCCGGATCGTCGCTGTCGACGAGCGGCGTTCCAAGGGGGCCGAACGGGTGCGACCAGGTGCGCAGGATCGGCACGCCGAAAGGCGTCGTGGGCTTCTCGATGGTGAACGGCACCAGAAGGCGCAGGCGGCTGCGATATTCGGTGCCGTCGCGGATCACCGCGAGGCGGACGTCGCGATCCTCCAGGCGCGGCATGGCCGGCGCCAGGAAACGCGGATTGAAGAAGATGTTCGGCTCGACCGAGCGCGCGCAAAGATAATCGAGTTCCTCGACCAGTTCGAACCCGGCGGAAGCGGGGTAGATCGCCAGCTTGCGCGGCGGACGGCTGTCCATCTGCTCGATGAGGGCAGCGGGAACGCCTTCGGGTGTGTACTCGGCGAACTCCCCGATCATGCGGCCGGATGCGCTGCCGCTTAGTTCTTCAAGCATGGGGACTGCGGCCATCTAGGCGACTCCCATATTGTTTCGTCCCGGAAACGGAACAATCATGACAATTCCCAGCCTTCGCCAGACGGTGAATGACAGCATCGCCGCCTCGCACGCCATGGCGACCGCAGTGGAGATCGCCGCGCCCCACAGGCCGTAGAGCGGGATGAGGAACACGTTGAGGATGACGTTGAGGGCTAGGGTAGCGCCGTAGACGACGGCGCAGATGTTCTGGTTGCCGCTCATCGTCAGCAGGCTTTCCGCCGGGCCTACGGAGGCGCGGGCAACCACGCCCGCCACCAGCACGAACAGCAGCGGGTAGCCGGCATCGAAGCCCGGGCCGAACAGGGCCAGCATCGGCTTGCCGATGACCAGCACCGCCGCGCCCATGGCCAGCGACGGCCAGAAGGTCCACGCGACGGTTTCGCGGGCGAACGCCGCCAGCTTGTCGGGATTGCCGCCATGCGCGTACTGCGCATAGCGCTGCGCGACACCCGCCTTGACGGCGAAATAGACGAAATGAACCAGCGCCAGCGTTTTGACCGTGGCGAAATAGACGGCGACGTCGTCAGGTTTCATGTACCAGCCGACCATCAGCACGTCGGCATTGGTCAGCATGAAGAAGAAGCCTTCGACTAGGAAGATCGGCAGCGACACCACCACCCATTCGCGGATGCGGAACAATGGCGGCACGTCGCGCACTTCGCGGCCCGTCTGCGGAGCAATGGCGGCAAGCTGGAACAGGGTCGTCGCATAGGTCGCGACGATGGCGACGACGATGCCTGTCTTTGCGTCGGGCAGATAGCCTGCGAAGATCGCCGCGCCCATCAGCGCAAGGATCAGCACCGGGCGCAGCAGGTAGATCGGCGCCAATGCCAGAATGGCCCAGGAGTTCGCCCGCGCGGTGCCCTCGAGCGTATCGGAAAGTGCGATCATCGGCAGGCAGACGATGCCGAGATAGAACGGCACGACGTAGTAGCTCTCGATGGCGTCGGAGAACAGCCACAGGCCGATAAGGCCGGCAGCGGCGAATAGCGTCGAGGTGGCGAGCACGAAGGCGCGGCTTGCCGCCATCACGCCGCGCAGTTCGCCGAGGCGACCGCGCTCCCGGTATTCGGGTATGTAGCGCACGATGGAGGTGTGGAAGCCGAGGCACGAGAGGTTGCCGACGATGATCATCGTCGTCCAGACCAGCACGAAGATGCCGTATTCGAAGCCGCCCATCCAGCGGGCCATCATGATCTGGCTGATGAGCGCTATCGCTGCACTGACAATGCGGATTGCAAAGGCGGTCAGCGAGGTACGGCTTGCCTGACCGCGGTCGTCTGCGGTGAAGACCACGGAATCGAGTCGATCAAGGAACGGGCGTGCCCGTGCAGCCAGAGGCTCCGGCAGTAGCCGGTCGGCCGTCGATGCAGCGGAAAATCGCAACCCGATACACTCCGTCTCTTCGCGATGGTCACGGAACCCATAGCGCGGAGTCTTTAAGAAACGGTGAGACGGCGGCCGTCGAGCCCGGGCCAGAGGTGCTGCAACCGCTTCGAATCACGCCAAATGCCTGCTATTGGTTGCATCTCGGCACAACCTCCCGATGAGCGCGCGGCATGAACATTCTGGACAGGTTCACCCTCAAGGGTCAGGTCGCGATGGTTACCGGCGCAGGGCGCGGTCTCGGCTTCGAGATGGCGCGCGCATTCGCAGACGCCGGTGCGCATGTCGTTGTGACCGGCCGCACCACTGAAACCCTTGAAGCGGCGGCTCATTCAATCGTAGAGGCGGGCGGCAGTGCGGAGGCCGTAGCCTTCGACCTTACGGATGCGTCCGCGCGCGGCTCGGCCATTGACAGGATCGTCGACAGGCATGGACGCCTCGACATCCTCGTGAACAATGTCGGTGCGCGGGACCGTCGCCCTCTCACCGACTTCGAAGACAGGCATATCGCGGCGCTGCTCGACACGGATCTGCTTGCCGCCATCTCGCTGTCGCGCGATGCGGTCAAGGTTATGACTGCACAGGGCAGGGGCAGGCTGATCTTCGTCACCTCCATCGTCGGCGAGATGGCGATGCCGGGCGATGCCGTCTATCCGGTCGCCAAACAGGGACTGACCGGGCTGATGCGCAGCCTCGCGGTCGAATGCGGGGCGCACGGTATCACCAGCAACGCTATCGCGCCCGGCATGTTCGCCACCGAGACCAACGCAGCGCTGGCCGAGAACCCCGACATGGTCGCCTTCGCACGTCAGCGCGTGCCGCTGCAGCGATGGGGGCGGCCCGACGAGATCGCGGGCGCCGCACTCTTCCTTGCCAGCGATGCAGCTTCCTTCGTCAACGGCCATGTGCTGACCGTGGACGGTGGCATGTCGGTACGGATGTAGCGATCGCTTCAGGAGGTTCGGGCGGGGCCGGTAGGGATCATCGCGGCGACAGTGCGGTCGCCGGCCTTCTCACTCTTGGCGAGGCCCGCCGCAACGCCGATACGATCCGCTTCCGGCCGATTTTGGCTCATCTTGCGTTTGCCCTGCAGACGCACGATCGGCAGGCGCAGGCCAACGATGCCGCGAAGCTGCGCACCGATGAAGGCGTCCGGCGCATCTGTCACCGCCCATGGCTGCTCGCGCGATTTTTCGTGAAGCTCCGTCAGGCGGGTCACCACGTCGCGCAGGCGCTCTTCGTCCTCGAAGAATTCCACCGGTCCATAGGCATGCACGGCCTCGTAGTTCCATGTCGGCACGACCTTGCCGTGTTCCTGCTTGGTCGTATACCAGGAGGGGGTGACGTAGGCCTCGGCCCCGGCAAAGACGACCAGGGCGTCGTGAGCCGTGGGCAACTTCCACTGCGGATTGGCTTTGGCGACATGGCCGTAGAGCGTACCGAATTCGCCTTCGGTTTCGGCGAGCAGCAAGGGCAGGGGCGTTGCGACGAGCCCTTCCTCTGTGGCGGTTATGAGCGTCGCAAGCCGTGCCTCGCGCATGATCCGGCGCAGGATTGCGGGGTCGTCTTCGCGAAAAGCTGGTGGGGTATACATGAGGCCAGACTATCAGCCTCCCGCGTGTCAGCATAAGGCGGCTGCGCGGAGGCGTTGATGGGCCAGCTTCGGGCTCAGACCGCGCGGTCCATCCCCGGACCAAGCGCCTCGGGGATTTGTCTCGGGCCTTCTGCGCGCGGTCCTTGATGTCGCCGTCGCGACAGACGCTCTGCGGTGCGACAGGATTGCCCGCTGCGGTTGTATCAACTATAACATGTACCCATGGGGTTTTTGGGGCGAGTAGCGATCACGCTTCTGGTGCTGGTTTTTGCGATGTCCGCGCGGGCGGACATGTATCGGCGCGATTCGATTGCGTTCGACCGCGCCGGGCTCAGTTACGATCACTGGAACAAGAAGCCGCCGGAAGACTGGACACCGGTTTCCAGCAGCGAGGCACGGCTGGGGCTTCGCCTTCCGCTCGACTGGGACGAGCACTACAGGGTCCGGTTCGAGCAGTATTTCCAGCCCAACGTTTTCTACATGAACTCGTCTCTCCTGTGCAATTTCGCGCGCAGGAACCGGGACCAGAGGCGCGAAGCCGGGCGGCTGTTCCACGCCATGTATCTGCGGATGATGGAATTCGCCGAGAACGAGGATGGCCTGATCTTCATTCGCAGCGACTTTCCCTTTTCGCCCGGCGGCAACGCGCTATCCGGTACCGAGCAGGCTTTGGAAAGCGTGGCGAATTTCTTCGGTAAGACTCTCGTGCGCGATCACATGGAGGCGGGCTGGTCCAGCGCGATCGTCAACGGCTTCGTGATGGCGGGGCTCGTCAAGGCGCTCGATTGCTTCGACCGACCGGAATATCGCGAGACGCTCAAGGGGCTGGCGGCAGCCTATTCCCGTTTGCGCGTGGCGGGCCAGCCGGCGCCGGAGCGCTGGATTTCCTATGTCGATGAAGACGGATATCTGTGGTTCGAGGAATACCCGCTGACGGATGGCCGCCCCACGCTTGTTCTCAACGGACACATTTTCGCATTATTCGGCCTCGTCCTGTATGCTGACAAGATCGGTGACGAGAGCGTCGTTCCCCTGATCGAGGGCGGCCTCACCACCTTGCGCGACAATGGCGAACGTTTTCGCCGCGAAGGCCAGATCAATGCGTATTCGCTGCGGATCAAGGACTATGCCGACTACTCTCCCGATCGCACAGTCAGGCAGCAGTGCCAGCTCTATGCGATGACGGGAGAAGAGACCTTCCGCCGCCTGGCCTATGCATTCCGCACCGACATCGAGGCGTCCGGCCGCCCGGTGTCCGATTGGACCGTACGTCTTTGCGTGCAAAGCGCTGAACTCGCCGACTGAGTGAACGCACTCGCTATCGCTATCCAGCTTCCAGCCCGATTTGGCTGGCAATCACCTCGACCAGCCGGTCGAAGCCCGAGCCTGTGCCGACGACGCGCTGGTGTCTGTCCTCCGCGCTGCCCAGAAAGGCAAGTTGCTCGGTGTAGAGCATGAGCGTCTTCGCGCCGGCGGGTTGAAACTCGACGGTGGCCAGTGAGACGGATTGCCGGGTGCCGCCAAAACTCATCTGGAAAGCATAGATGATCCGGCGTTGCGGCTCGATGTCGAAATAGCGCGCGGCGAAGGTCTGTTCGTGGCCTTCTGGTGTGCGCCAGCGGCGCGTTTCGGTGCCGCCGACATGGAACTCGAAGACATCCTCCAGCACGGTCCAGTCCGGATGGCAGGCGTTCCAGCGCTGCTTCATCTCCGGGTCCGACCAGAAGCGGAACGCATGCTTCGGCCCGGTGGGCAACTCGCGCTCGACCACGAAGGTGGAATGGTGTGCTGCGCTCATGTCTCGTCTTCTCCTTCCGGGTTTTCGGCTATCGCCAGGACGAGGCGATCGAAGGCGGCGTTCATGGCGGTTTCGCGCTGGCGGACCCATGCGTTTATCGCGCCGAATGCCGCCGGATCGATGCGATAGGTTCGTGTGCGGCCGGCCTTTGTCGAGACGACGATGCCGCCCTTTTCGAGTACGCGGAGATGCTTGAGGGCAGAGGGCAGGCCCATGCCGGCGGGTTCCGCCAGTTCCTTGACCGTCGCCGGGCCGATGCTCAGCCGGTCGACCATGCCGCGCCGGCCCGGATCGGCCAACGCGGTGAAGATGTGGTCCAGCTTTCGTTCGCCCGTCCCCGTCATGCTTTCCACTCGCCACGCAGGAAGTGCGCCGGCATGGCGTCGCGATAGGGGAACATCGAAAAATAGGGCAGGGCCCCGTCCAGCGTGCGGCTTACGGAGGGGCGCGCCAGCAGCCGTTCGAAATAGGCTTGCAGGTTGGTATGGCCGGGGTCGAAGGGATGCACGATCGATGCGAAGAACAGCGCCGGCGCGGCCGCGCAGTCGGCTATCGTGAAGCTGTCGCCGGTCGCCCATTCCCTTGCGGCCAGATGTACGTCGGCCATGGCGTAGGACGTATCCAGCGACTGCCGCGCATCCGCAACGCCTGTGGGGTCCGTCGCGCCATGCGGGCGGATGCGGTCGAGGACGATCTTCTGCATCGGTACGCTGACGTAGAGATCGAAGAAGCGATCCCAAAGCCGCACGTCCAGCGCAGCTTCAGCATCAGGCGGCAGCAGCGGCATCCGACCGGGATAGTGCCGCTGGAGATATTCGATGATGATGGTCGTTTCAGGCACGACACGGTCGCGTGTCTGGTCGTGCAACACCGGGATCTTGCCGACCGGCCACCGCGCCAGCAGCTCGGCTGCCGAGCCCGGATCACCCAGATCGACAGTGACCGGTTCGAAAGCCGTATCGTTCTCGTAAAGCGCGATCAGCACCTTGTGGCAGAACGAAGCCAGCGGATGAAGATAGAGCGTCAGGCCCATGGAGAACCTCGATAGTTTCTGTTGTCGGAAACTATCGAGGTAAAGGTGTGAAGGCAAGCAGAAAGTTTCCGCAGCTGGAAACTTTCATGCCGCTCTATCCGGCGCGACGAACCGGGTGGTTCGTTCGGTTTCGCCGGAAAGCCGCCCCGCCGTCAGGCGAACGCGCCGTGGCAGTGTTTGAACTTCTTGCCCGAGCCGCAGGGGCAGACCTCGTTGCGGCCGACCTTGCCCCAGGTAGAGGGATCGGCTGGATCGCGCTGCTCGGCCGGCACGATGCGGTTGTCGGCAGGTGCGAGCGCCAGTGCGGTCTCGCCGAAATCGTCCTCGCCGGTGGTGGCGTCGATATGTTCGCCGCGCATGGCGGCAGGCGCCTGCGGGGGCGGTGCGTCGGCGGCCTCGCGCACCAGTTCCACGCGCATGAGCTGCGACGTGACAACCTGGCGCAGATTGGCCAGCATCGCCTGGAACAGCTCGAAGGCTTCGGTCTTGTATTCCTGCAGCGGATCGCGCTGCGCATAGCCGCGGAAGCCGACGACCGAACGCAGGTGATCGAGATTGACCAGATGCTCGCGCCACAGATGGTCGAGCGTCTGCAGCACGATTGACTTCTCGACATAGGCCATGATGTCGGGGCCGAACCGTTCCGCACGCTCGGCGGCGGCCTTGTCGGCGGCTTCCATGATGCGCTCGCGGATCTGCTCCTCGTCGATGCCTTCTTCGGCCGCCCATTCGGCGACAGGCAGGTCGAGGTTGAGATAGGCGGTCACGCCTTCCTTCAGCCCGTCGAGGTCCCACTGTTCGGCATATGCGTTTTCGGGGATGTGCTTTGAAACGAGTTCCTCGACGACATCCTGACGCATCTCGGCGACGGTTTCGCCGAGGTTCTCGCCGTCCATCAGCTCGATGCGCTGCTCGAAGACGACCTTGCGCTGGTCGTTCATCACGTCATCGAACTTCAGCAGGTTCTTGCGGATGTCGAAGTTGCGCGCCTCGACCTTCTTCTGCGCCTTTTCAAGCGCCTTGTTGATCCAGGGATGGATGATGGCCTCGTCTTCCTTGAGGCCGAGCTTCTGCAGCATGCCGTCCATGCGGTCGGAGCCGAAGATGCGCATCAGGTCGTCCTGGAGCGACAGGAAGAATTTCGACCGGCCGGGGTCGCCCTGACGGCCTGAGCGACCGCGAAGCTGGTTGTCGATACGACGGCTTTCGTGGCGCTCGGTGGCGAGCACGTAGAGCCCGCCGGCGTCCAGCGCCTGCTGCTTGAGCTTCGCGATGTCCTCGCGGATCGCCTTTTCCTTCGCGTCGCGCTCGGGACCCTCTGCCATGTCGGCGAGTTCCTGCGCGATGCGCATGTCGGCGTTGCCGCCAAGCTGGATATCGGTGCCGCGGCCAGCCATGTTGGTGGCGATGGTGATCGAACCGGGACGGCCCGCCTGTGCGACGATAACGGCTTCCTGCTCATGGTGGCGGGCGTTGAGCACCTGGAAGTCCTTGAAGCCCTCAGCGCGCAGGCGTTCGGCCAGATGCTCCGACTTTTCGATCGACGTGGTGCCGACCAGGGTCGGCTGGCCCTTGGCGTGCGCCTCGCGGATTTCACGCACGATCGCCTTGTATTTTTCCTCGACCGTCCGGTAGACCTCGTCGTCCTCGTCGATGCGGGAAACGGGGAGGTTGGTCGGAATCTCGGAGACTTCCAGCCCATAGATGTTGCCGAACTCCTCCGCCTCCGTCAGCGCGGTGCCGGTCATGCCGGCCAGCTTGTCGTACATGCGGAAATAGTTCTGGAAAGTGATCGAGGCCAGTGTTTGGTTCTCGGGGTGGATCTTGACGTGTTCCTTGGCTTCCAACGCCTGGTGGAGGCCTTCGGAGAACCGGCGGCCAGGCATCATGCGGCCGGTGAATTCATCGATGATGACCACCTCGCCGTTGCGGACGATGTAGTCCTTGTCGCGCTGGAACAGGCGATGCGCCTTCAGCGCGTTGTTGACGTGGTGCACGATGGCGACGTTCTCGACGTCGTAGAGCGACTCGCCCTTGAGCATGCCGGCTTCGCGCAGCATGTTTTCGAGCTTTTCGGTGCCTTCCTCGGTAAAGGTCGCCGTGCGCTGCTTCTCGTCGATCTCGTAATCGCCTTCGTCCAGCTTCGGGATGAAGGTGTCGATCGAATTATAAAGTTCCGATCGATCATCGAGCGGGCCGGAAATGATGAGCGGCGTGCGCGCCTCGTCGATCAGGATCGAGTCCACCTCGTCGACGATGGCGTAGTTGTGGCCGCGCTGCACCATCTGGGCGCGATCGTATTTCATGTTGTCGCGCAGATAGTCGAAGCCGAGCTCGTTGTTGGTGGCGTAGGTCACGTCGCAGGCGTAGGCGGCCTTGCGTTCCTCGTCGGAAAGGCCGTGGACGATGACGCCGGTGCTCAGCCCGAGAAAGCCATAGACGCGGCCCATCCATTCGGCGTCGCGGCTGGCAAGGTAATCGTTGACGGTTACGACATGCACGCCCTTGCCCGACAGCGCGTTCAGATAGACGGGCAGGGTGGCGACCAGCGTCTTGCCCTCACCGGTGCGCATCTCGGAAATGCCGCCGTCATTAAGAACCATGCCGCCGATAAGCTGAACGTCGAAGGGGCGCAGTCCGAGGGCGCGCCTTGCAGCTTCGCGGGCTACCGCGAAGGCCGGCACCAGAAGGTCGTCGAGCGACTTGCCGCCGGCGATTTCCTGCCGGAACTCTTCGGTCTTGGCCCGGAGCGCCTCATCGGAGAGGGCTTCCATCTCCTTTTCCAGCGCATTGATCGCCTCTACGCGAGGCCGGAAGCCCTTGATGCGACGGTCGTTGGACGAACCGAAAATCTTGCGGGCGAGAGAGCCAAAGCTGACCATCAAAGGTCCTTTCAGAACGGATTGCCGGGCGGTGCCTCGGCAAGGCCCGCTACGGACGGTGCTGGCGGGCCGGAAAACGGAGGAAAGCGCCTCAAATAGCTTCTGGACGCCAAGTCGAAGGACAGATAAGAGGGGCCACAACCGATGTCAACGTTGCTTCCCCGGCATGGAGCAAGCGGAAAATCGCCACATTTTGGCTGGTTGAAGGGGCAACGCCCCATACCTTCATTCCCCTCACTGGAGAGTTTCTGATGAAGCACACGTCCCGTCGCCTGTCATTCGTTCGCCTCGGCGCGGCCGCAGCCATTCTGGCCCTTGCCGGCACTGCCGCCATGGCCCAGGAGAACGCGGTCGTTGCAACGGTGAACGGACAGCCCATCACGGAGACCGATCTGGAGATCGCGATTTCCGATCTGGAGCAGCAGTTCGCGCAGCTGCCCGCCGAGCAGCGTCGCGCCGCCGCACTCTCCGCCGTGATCGAAATCAGGCTGCTGGCGGCAGAGGCCGAGGGCAAGGGCCTTGCAGACGGTGATGATTTTGCGCGCCGCATGGACATGCTGCGCCAGCGCGCGCTCCACAGCGCCTATATCGAGCAGGAAGTTGCCGCGCTCGTCACCGATGAGGCAGTCCGCGCCCGCTATGACGAGGAGATCGCCAAGATCCCGGCCAGCGAAGAAGTGCGCGCCCGCCATATTCTCGTAGAGACCGAGGAAGAAGCCCGCGAAATCATCAAGCAGCTCGACGAGGGCGGCGATTTCGAGGCGATTGCCAAGGAGAAGTCGACCGACGGCGCAGCCGCGCAGGGCGGCGACCTGGGCTATTTCGGCGCCGGCCAGATGGTGCCCGAATTCGAGAAGGCCGCGTTTGCGATGGAAGTCGGCGCGCATTCCGCCGAGCCGGTCAAGTCGCAGTTCGGCTGGCACGTCATCAAGCTCGAGGACAAGCGCGCCAAGCAGCCGCCGGCATTCGAGCAGGTTTCTGGCCAGCTCCGCTCGGTGCTTCTGCGCGACGCCTATATGAAGGTCGTCAACGACCTGCGTGCTGCCGCCGATGTCGAGATCGAGGACGAGGCGCTGAAGGCCATGCTCGAGCCCGCCGCGGGTGAAGATGCTGCCGAGGGCGAGACGCCTGCCGAAAAGCCGGCCGAATAACGCCCAAGCAGATCTGATCTTAAATGAGGTGAGGGGCGCATTGAGGCGCCCCTTGCTGTTTAAGGCAGCGTTTCCGCTGAGGATTGACTGCCTGTCTTGACGATCCCGCAGAGCATCACCCTCGCGGCAGCGCGCACGGCCTCGTCCGTCTCGTCCAGCCTGCCGGTCAGGAGGTGTGACCAGGCGTATGCGGAGATCAGGTCGGCCACCACCAGCGGGTCGACCTCGCTGCCGACCTCGCCGCGGCGCTGCGCGCGCGCGATCATGCCTCCGGTCTGCACGCGGCGATCCCGCGCGTAGCCGGCAAGCGCCTCGGCTGCCTTCTCGTCGGACTGGGCCTCGGCGATGATGGATCGGAAGATGCTGCCGGAAGGTGTGTCGCGCCAGTGGCTGAGAAGCCGCTTCAGGAAACGCACGATGTCCTCCTCAACCGAGCCTGTGTCGGGATAGACGACATCGCGCTTCTGCCGTTGGTAGACGTCGAGCAGCAGCGCGGCCTTGCTCGGCCACCAGCGATAGATCGTCGGCTTCCCCGCTCTGGCCCTGCGCGCCACGGCCTCGATGGAAAAGCCGCGATGGCCTTCCTCCATGAGCACGCTTTCAGCTGCCTCCAGAATGGCCTCGGCGCTTTTCGGGTTTCTCCTGGCGCCTATCGAACGGCGCGCTTCGTCTTCGGTCACTGGCAGTCCTCCTGCACGCAGGATAGCAGGCCTCTTGACAAAACGAAACGGCCCGTTTTATATAACGGAACGTTCCGTTCCTATTAAAGCGCTCCAAAGTCGCCCGCCGCGTCACAGGCGGGGTCTTTCAATCGTCTTCCATCGACATCCGCACAATCTGGAGAAATGACATGACCTTGACCGCCCATAACCCGGCATCCACCCCAACCGCCACGCAGGCGCCTTCGCGCTTTTCCCGTCCGCGCTTCGCCGTTCTGGTTGCGCTCGGCGTCTATCCGCTCATCACGGGCCTGCTCTACCTGATCTTCCCGCTTACGGACGGCTGGCTGCTATGGCAGCGCACCCTCCTCATCGTGCCGATCATGGTGACCACGATGGTGTGGGGTTTGATCCCGGGGGTGCAGAAGCATTTCCGCGGCTTTCTCAACCCGCAAAGTTAGCGCGTCGGGACGGGCGGCGGTGCAAAACGCCTTGCGCCGCCGGGACATATCGGGCAAACGACGCCTTTCTCACCCTTGCCCATCGAGTTGCCATGTCGGACACCGTTTCGCCCCTCGCACCCCGCAAGCAACCCAGGATGCCGGCGGTGCCCGGCGTTCGTATCGCGACCGCCCAGGCCGGCATCAAGTACAAGGGCCGCACCGATCTGCTGGCCATGGTGTTCGACGAAGGCACGACGGTTGCGGGCGTCTTTACCCGTTCCAAATGCCCGTCCGCACCGGTGGAATTCTGCCGCGCCAATCTGCCCGGCGGCAGCGCCCGCATCCTCGTCGTCAATTCCGGCAATGCCAACGCCTTCACCGGAAAGCGCGGCCGCGAGACGACGGCGGCGACCGCCGCGGCGGCCGGCAAGGCCACGGGCTGTGCGGAAAGCGAGGTGTTCCTCGCTTCGACCGGCGTCATAGGTGAGCCGCTCGATCCGGCCAGGTTCGCCCATCTTCTCGACGACCTCGTCGACCGGGCCGAGCCTGGCATGTGGGCCGAGGCCGGCAAGGCGATCATGACCACCGATACCTATCCGAAATATGCCACAGCCAAGGTGCTGCTGGGCGATGTGGAGGTGACCATCAACGGCATCGCCAAGGGTGCCGGCATGATCGCGCCCGATATGGCGACGATGCTGTCCTTCGTGGCCACCGACGCCCCGATCGATGCGCCGGTGCTGCAGGACATGCTGTCGAAGGGCGTCGGGAAGACCTTCAACGCGGTGACGGTCGACAGCGATACGTCGACCAGCGACACGCTGATGCTGTTTGCCACGGGGGCTGCCGAGACGTCCGGTGCGCCGCGCATCAGCGATCCCAAGGATGCGCGGCTTTCGCAGTTCCGCCGCGCGCTTAACCGCATGCTCAAGAATCTTGCGCTGCAGGTGGTGCGCGACGGCGAGGGCGCGCGCAAGCAGGTCGAAGTAACCGTTACCGGGGCGAAGTCGGCGCGCTCGGCCAAGCGCGTGGCGCTGTCGATCGCCAATTCGCCGCTGGTCAAGACGGCGATTGCCGGCGAGGACGCCAATTGGGGTCGTGTCGTCATGGCCGTCGGCAAGGCCGGCGAACCCGCCGACCGCGACCTGCTCGCCATCTGGTTCGGCGGCATCCGGGTTGCGCACGAAGGCGAGCGCGATCCTGCCTATTCAGAGGCGGAGACCTCTGCCTACATGAAGCAGGACGAGATCGTGATCCGCGTCGATCTTGGGCTCGGACGCGGCAAGGCAACGGTGTGGACCTGCGATCTGACCAAGGAATATGTCGCCATCAACGGCGACTACAGGAGCTGAGGCACGCCGCTTGATGGAAACCGGACGCCCATCCCCGGCAGACCTGCCCACCGTGCGGCGGTTCGAGGCCGCCGGTTTCAGGGCCTGGCCGGCGACGACCGTCTATTACGACGGAGCGTGGGCGGTAAGGCTGACCGGCGGGCATCCGGCCAAGCGTCTCAATTCCGTCAATCCGCTGGACCCGGGCGACGATGGACGTGTTCCCGAACGCGTCGCACGTGCGGCACGGCGCTTCGCCGCCTACGGCCGGCCGCTGACGTTCCGCATGTCGCCACTCGCCGGTCGGGGGGTTACGAAGCATTTCGATGACGAGGGCTGGAGCAGCTTCTCCACTTCGCTTGTCATGCGGGCAAAGCTCGAAGACCGTTTGCTGCGCGACGCCATGCATCAGATTCCGCTGAAGGACATCGGCCGGTTTATCAATGCGGCGATCGCCATTCGCAATCTCGATCCAGTGCTGCAGCCGGGGCTGTCCGAAATCATCGGTTCGATCCAGCCCCAGGTGGGGCTGTTCGTGCTCGAAGAGAACGGGACGCCGGTCTCGACCGCAATCTGCGTGCGCGACGGCGACCTTGCCGGCCTGTTCGAGGTGGCGACCGAGGAAAGCCAGCGCGGCAAAGGTTACGGCCGGCGCACACTGCTGTCGGCACTGAAATGGGCGCGTGCGCAGGGTGCCCGCAGCGCCTGGCTGCAGGTAGAGGCGGATAACGACCAGGCCATCGGGCTCTATCGATCGATGGGCTTCGGCGACCTCTACAGCTATCATTACCGCCAGCCCCCCGCGTCGGAGACCGCATGAGCCAGCCGGAGGAATCGAAGCGGCTGCTGCTCGTCGCCGCCTGCGCGCTGGTCGATGGCGACGGGCGCGTGCTGATAGCGCAGCGCCCGGAGGGCAAGCAACTCGCCGGCATGTGGGAGTTTCCGGGCGGCAAGGTCGAGCCGGGCGAGACGCCCGAGGAGACGGTTGTGCGCGAGCTGCGCGAGGAACTGGCGATCGAAACCAAGGTCGCATGTCTCGCGCCGCTGACCTTTGCCAGCCACGCCTATGAGAGCTTCAACCTGCTGATGCCGCTTTTCGTCTGCCGTCGCTACTGGGGCATTCCGCAGGCGCAGGAAGGGCAGGCGCTGAAATGGGTGCGCCCGAACAAGCTGCGCGACTATCCGATGCCGCCGGCGGACGAGCCGCTCATCCCCTTCCTGATCGACCTTCTTTAGCTGACCGCCTCGCCGCGGATCGTTAATCAATCCTTCAGAGCCATATGAAATTTTGAGTAAACGGGCGGGCTTTCCGTCCCGGTACCTGGCCTTTGGCAGGAAGGAAAGCGATGTCGTTTCGTGACGATTGGGAAGCGCCGCGCCAAGCGCGTGGATGGAACATCGGTCCGGCGGGCATGGGCGCGCTGCGCGTCGCGCTGCTGTTCGGGTCGGCTGCTGTCGCTCTCGCGCTCATCCTGACACCGATGCTCGAAGACCGGACGCGCAACATGGCCTATTCGGCCTATCCCGGCGGCCTCGACATGATGCCGACAGGCTCCATCGGCCAGCGTTCCAATCCAGGCGAATATACGATCCGCCGCAGCGTCCTGCAGCCGTCGCCGAACGCCGTCTGCATCATTCGCGGCAACGGCATGCGCACGGGCGATTGTTGATCTGCCGTTAACCCTGCCGGTTAACGGTTTGGTTCAAGCCCTGACGTATAGTGACTGCATCGACCCCCAGCCAACTGGACACGAGGCGATGCTGGTCAGATTTATCAAGGACGAATGCGGCGCGACCGCAATCGAATACGGCCTCATCGTGGCGGTTCTGTCGCTCGCGATTGTGGGCAGCCTCGGCTTGTTGATGAACAACATCGAAAACAACTTCGATTACATCAGCAATATCGTGACCGATTCCAGCAGCGGCAATTAGCCCCTAACGCTCAGCCGTCCTTTTCTTCGCCAAGCACCTTTGCCAGCGAAACCGTCGCGCTGCCGGGTTTCAGGGGCTTCTGCTGCGATGAATGCGGCGCCCAACCTGAAAGCCAGATTGTCGAGAAGGTCGCCCGAATGCGCCCGTCCGGGTCCGAAAACCGTTCCGCGTAGATTTCGGCCGCGCGCATGAACAGCGCGCGCGTTGCCGGCTTGCGGCTGCGTCCAGCAAGTGCATTGGTCGCGCCCATAGCCCGCAGGTCGCGCATCAGCGCAAACATGGAATCGTAGCGCACCGTCACCGTTTCGAGGTCTGCGACCGGCAGCGCGAAACCGGCCCGCTGCAATAAAGCGCCGGCATCGCGGACATCGGTGAAGGGAGAGACCCGCGGGCTCGCGCCGCCGTGAAGCTCGGTCTCGGCCGCCAGCAGCGCCTCACGCAGTTCGCCCAGCGTCCCGGCGCCCGCCATGCAACCCAGAAACAGCCCGTCGGGCCGCAACGCGCGGCGGATCTGCACCAGCATGCCAGGCACGTCGTTCATGTCTTGCAGCGCATAGAGCGAGACGACGAGGTCGAGGCTTTCAGGTTCGAAGGGCAGGGTCTCCTGCGGAGCGACCTCGCCCGCGCCCTGCGCGAGCAGGGCCGCGTCGGCCTCCACACGTCCGATCGTTTCGGCCTTGCCGCTTGCCGAGACGGCGTCCGATGCCTCGGAGGTTATCGAGAAAAGCGACACGGCGCGGTCGAAACGGCGTTCCACGGCCGCCAGCCGGTCTTCGAGATCGCCCGCCGCGCGTTGCATCAGGAAGCCGGCGCCCGCATCGGCGATGCGCAGCGCACGGCGCTTCTTCGCCAGCAGGCTGTCATGATCGAAGATCGGTTCCATGAAACTCCTCGGTGCAACCGGATGGTGCCGGATCGCCGGCATCTCTGATATGGTGCCGGCGGGGTGGGATTTCTCGTGGCCGATCGCGGGGCGGAGTTCAAGAGGTGGAAGGAAGTGCTGGCGAATTTGCCGGCGCGCATCCTGTTTCCGCCCGTATGCGCCGGCTGCCGAAGGCTGGTCGCCGCGCCTGGCACGCTGTGCGGCCAGTGCTGGCCGACGCTTCGCTTCATCGAGCGGCCATGGTGCGAGGTACTTGGAACACCGTTCTCGCACGAGATCGGCGAGGGCATCCTGTCTGCGGACGCCATCGCGAATCCGCCGCCATTCGCGCGCGCCCGCTCGGCGGTCGTCTATGAAGGGGCGGCGCGGCAGATGGCGCTGGGGCTCAAGTTCCGCGACCGCACCGAGCTCGGTCCCTGGATGGCGCGCTGGATGATGCGGGCCGGCGGCGAGCTTGTCGCCGATGCCGATGTCATCGTGCCGGTGCCGCTGCATCGCAGGCGCTTCTTCTGGCGCCGCTTCAACCAGTCGGCCGAGCTTGCGCGTGCGATCGGCGTGCAGTCCGGCAAGCCGTTCGCGCCCGACGCGGTCATTCGCGTGCGGCCGACGCGCCAGCAGGTCGGGCTTGGCGCGCGGGAGCGCGAAACCAACGTGCGCGGTGCATTTCGTGTGCCCACGGAGGCTGAGATCCTGGTGCGCGGGCGCAGGGTCCTGCTGGTCGACGACGTCTACACGACCGGGACCACGGTTTCAGCCGTGACCCGCGCGCTCAAGCGGGGTGGCGCCGCCGAGGTCGACGTGCTGACTTTCGCGCGGGTTCTGCCGGGGGACTTCCGGCCGGACGACGCCGGGACTATATGAAGGTTACAAGACAAACAGGACCGACCATGGCCGAAGTCACGATCTATACGCGCATGATGTGCGGCTACTGTGCCGCCGCCAAGCGCCTGCTCGACAACAAGGGCGTTGCCTATACCGAACACGACGCAAGTTTCTCGCCGGATCTGCGGCAGGAAATGATCAGCCGTGCCAACGGGGGCAGCACGTTTCCGCAGATATTCATTGGCGATACCCATGTCGGCGGCTCCGACGATCTTCATGCGCTGGAGCGCAGCGGCCGGCTCGATGCGCTTCTCGCAGGTGGGCAGGACTAGGAGGGCGGCATGGAGACGGTGAGGGTTGCAGCGTTGCAGATGCGCTCGGGCATGGACCCGGCGCGCAATGCCGCGGATTTCGAGGCGCTTGTGCGCGAGGCGGCTGGCAAGGGCGCGGTCTATGTGCAGTCGCCGGAGATGACCGGCGCGCTAGTGCGCGACCGGGCAGCGCTGAAGGTGCTGCTAAAACCCGAGGCCGACGACATCATCGCACGCAAGGCCGCGGCACTGGCTGGCGAACTCGGTATCTTCGTCCATGTCGGCTCTACCGCGATCGCGCGGCCGGACGGCAAGGTCGCCAATCGGGGCTTCGTCTTCGGGCCGGATGGCGCGAAGCTCGCCACCTACGACAAGATCCACATGTTCGACGTCGACCTCGACAATGGCGAAAGCTGGCGCGAGTCGGCCACCTACGAGCCGGGTACGGCCAGCACCGTCGTCGACGTGCCGTTCGGCCGGCTCGGCATGGCGGTGTGCTACGATTTGCGCTTCCCGCAGCTTTTCCGCGCCCAGGCGCTGGAAGGTGCGCACATCCTCACCGTGCCGGCTGCCTTCACGCGGCAGACGGGCGAGGCGCACTGGCACGTGCTGCAAAGGGCGCGCGCGATCGAAAACGGCGCGTTCGTCATCGCCGCCGCGCAGGGCGGGCTGCACGAGGATGGCCGCGAGACCTATGGCCACTCGCTCATCGTCGATCCGTGGGGCCGCGTGCTTGCCGAGGCCGATCATGACGAGCCCGCCGTGGTGATCGCCGATCTCGACATGGCCGCGTCCGCAGCGGCGCGGGCCAAGGTGCCCAATCTCAAGAACGCGCGCGAGTTCCGCGTCGAGGCATCGGGTGGTGCTGCGCAGCAGAGGCGGGCGTCATGATCCGCTTCCAGCTCTGCTGCGACGCCGATCACGAATTCGATGGCTGGTTCCGCAACGGCGACGATTTCGACACCCAGAAGAAGCGCGGGCTGGTTTCCTGTCCGGTGTGCCACTCGGCCAAGGTCGAGAAGATGCTGATGGCGCCTGCTGTCTCAACCGGCCGCAAGAAGGAAACCATGGCGCTCGCCATGGGCGAGCAGCAGCGCAAGGCGATCGCGCAGCTCAAAGCGCTGGCCGAGAAGGTGCGCGAGAACGCCGATTATGTGGGCGACAAGTTCGCCGAGGAGGCCCGCAAGATCCATTTCGGCGAGACCGAGGCGCGCGGCATCTATGGCGAAGCGACGCCGGACGAAGCGCGCGAGCTGGTCGAGGATGGCGTAGAGTTCATGCCGATCCCGGTGTTCCCGGACGACCAGAACTAGAGTGCAGCGACCCTACTGCGCCGTCTTCTCGGCTAGCACCATGTAGTTGACGTCCATGTCCTTCGAGCGCTGCCAGCGGTCGGAGAGGGGGTTGTAGGTCACGCCGGTGCGGTCGATCACCCCCATGCCGGCGGCGGTCAGCGCGCGTTCCAGCTCTTCCGGCCGCACCAGCTTGCCATATTGGTGGGTGCCGCGCGGCAGCCAGCGCAGCACGTATTCCGCGCCGACGATGGCCAGCCCCAGCGCCTTGAGCGTGCGGTTGATGGTGGCCACGAACATGATGCCGCCCGGCTTGACGAGATCGGCGCATTTGTCGACGAAAAAGTCGACGTCGGTGACGTGCTCGACCACTTCCATGTTGAGCACGACGTCGAACTGCTCGCCGGCATCCGCCAGAGCCTCGGCTGTGGTGGCACGATAGTCGATCGTCACGCCGCTTTCGGCCGCGTGCAGCTTCGCAACCTCGATATTGGTTTCCGACGCGTCCGCGCCGACTACCTCGGCCCCCAGCCGCGCCATCGGCTCGCACAGGAGCCCGCCGCCGCAACCGATGTCGAGGATGCGAAGGCCGCTGAAGGGCTTTGCCGCGCGGGGATCGCGGCCAAATCTGGTCGCCACATGATCGCGGATATAGGCGAGGCGGACGGGATTGAACTTGTGCAGCGGACGGAACTTGCCGTTGGGGTTCCACCATTCCTGCGCGAGCGCGGAGAAGCGCTCCACTTCGGCGGAATCAATGGTCGTTCGTCGGGCTTCTGGCATCGGTGGGTCTCCCTCTCGAGGCAATCAAGTCGGGCGCAAGAGCCAGAATGTCAAGCCGCGATGACGTCACGCAGGGGCTCCCGCCATATCCATGGCGGTTCATGTCAGTAGGGTGGCCGGGGCGTGCGGCGAAGGATTGCGCTCGCGCGGTACGAACCTATATGCGCATTTCCCGCCCGCCTTATTTGAGGCTTTTTCATGCCCCCCGCCGTTTCCATCACCAATCTTTCCAAGACCTATGCGACCGGTTTCACCGCGCTCAAAGGGGTCGACCTCGAAGTCCGCAAGGGCGAAATCTTCGCGCTGCTGGGGCCGAACGGCGCCGGCAAGACGACGCTGATCGGCATCGTCTGCGGCATCGTCAACGCCACCGGCGGCACGGTGCTCGTTTCGGGCCACGACGTCGTTTCAGAGTACCGCAAGACGCGCTCGCTGATCGGCCTGGTGCCGCAGGAAGTCTCGATCGACGCGTTCGAGAGCGTGTGGAACACCGTCTCGTTCAGCCGCGGCCTGTTCGGGAAGGGGCCGAACCCCGCCCACATCGAAAAGGTGCTCAAGGCGCTGTCCCTGTGGGACAAGAAGGACGAGAAGGTGCTCAACCTTTCCGGCGGCATGAAGCGGCGCGTGCTGATCGCCAAGGCGCTGTCGCACGAGCCCGAAATCCTGTTCCTCGACGAGCCGACGGCCGGCGTCGATGTCGAGCTGCGCCGGGACATGTGGGAAATGGTGCGCGGCCTGCGGGAGACCGGCGTCACCATCATCCTGACCACCCATTATATCGAGGAAGCCGAGGAGATGGCCGACCGCATCGGCGTCATCAACCATGGCGAGATTATCCTGGTAGAGGAGAAGCGCACGCTTATGCGCAATCTGGGAAAGAAGCAGCTTCGGCTGGAGCTCTTGTCTCCGGTCGATGCCATCCCCGAGGCGCTTGCCGGGCGCGGGCTGGAGCTCGCCGACGGCGGCGCCACGCTTGTCTATTCCTACGACACCCATGGCGAGCGCACCGGCATAACCGCGCTGCTGGGCGACCTCAATCAGGCCGGCCTGCGCTTCCGCGATCTGGAGACGCGCCAGAGCTCGCTCGAGGAAATCTTCGTCAATCTGGTGAAGGAGCGGGCATGAACCTGCACGCCGTCAAGTCGATCTACATGTTCGAGATGGCGCGGACGTTCCGCACCGTCATGCAGTCGATCATCTCTCCGGTCATCTCGACCTCGCTCTATTTCGTCGTGTTCGGGGCGGCCATCGGCTCGCGCATCGAGCAGATCGGCGGCGTCAGCTACGGCGCCTTCATCGTGCCCGGCCTCATCATGATGTCGCTGCTGACGCTATCGATCTCCAACGCGTCCTTCGGCATCTATTTCCCGAAATTCACCGGCACCATCTACGAGGTGCTGTCGGCACCGATCTCCTATGGCGAGATCGTGCTCGCCTATGTAGGTGCTGCCGCCACCAAGTCGATCATGATCGGGCTGGTGATCCTGGCCACCGCCGCGTTCTTCGTCGATCTGCGCATCGAACATCCGTTCATGATGCTGCTTTTCCTGGTGCTGACCGCCGTCACCTTCTCGCTGTTCGGCTTCATCATCGGCATCTGGGCCGACGGGTTCGAGAAGCTGCAGATCGTGCCGCTGCTGATCGTCATGCCGCTCGCTTTCCTTGGCGGCACCTTCTATTCGATCGACATGCTGCCGCCCGTCTGGCAGACGATCTCGCTTGGCAATCCGGTGGTCTATCTCGTCAGCGGCTTCCGCTGGAGCTTCATCGGCACGTCGGACGTCAATATCGGCATCAGCCTGGCGATGACGCTGTTCTTCCTCGTCGCATGCCTCGCGATCGTCGCGTGGATATTCCGGACCGGATACAAGCTGAAGACCTGAGCGGCTGCCGCCGCCGTCCCAAGGGGCGGCATGTCCTTGCGCGGCAACCCGCTTTTCGCTATGGAACGCGCGCACTTCCAGCCCTTCGTTTCCGGGGCTCTCATCTTGACGGCGAGGGGCGTTGCCGCCCAGCGTCACTTCGCAGGGACTGATCGCTTCCATGGCGCGCATCGTGATGAAATTCGGCGGGACTTCGGTCGCCGACATCGCCCGCATCCGCAACGTGGCGCGGCACGTCAAACGCGAGGTGGAGGCCGGCCATGAGGTCGCGGTGGTCGTGTCGGCGATGTCCGGCAAGACCAACGAGCTCGTCGGCTGGGTCAAGGATGCCTCGAAGGCCGAGGGCTCCAACTTCAACATCTACGATGCGCGCGAATACGACACCGTGGTCGCTTCCGGCGAACAGGTCACGTCGGGCCTGCTGGCGCTCGTGCTGCAGTCGATGGGCGTGCATGCGCGCTCGTGGCAGGGTTGGCAGATCCCGATCAGGACCGACAACGCGCATGGTGCCGCCCGCATCGCAGACATCGACGGATCCTTCCTCGTCCAGCGCTTCGGCGAGGGACAGGTGGCCGTCATCGCCGGCTTCCAGGGCATCGGCCCCGACAACCGTATCGCGACGCTGGGGCGCGGCGGGTCCGATACCAGTGCGGTTGCGATCGCGGCGGCCGTGAAGGCAGACCGCTGCGACATCTACACCGATGTCGACGGTGTCTATACGACCGACCCGCGCATCGAGCCCAAGGCCCGGCGGCTTGCCAGGATCTCCTTCGAGGAGATGCTTGAAATGGCCTCGCTCGGCGCCAAGGTGCTGCAGGTGCGGTCGGTCGAACTGGCGATGGTGCACAAGGTGCGCACCTTCGTGCGGTCTTCCTTCGAGGATCCGGACGCGCCCGGAATGGGCGATATCGACAATCCGCCCGGAACCCTCATTTGTGACGAGGATGAAATCGTGGAACAACAGGTCGTCACCGGTATCGCCTACGCCAAGGACGAAGCGCAAATCTCGCTGCGACGGGTCTCCGACCGTCCGGGCGTCGCCGCCGGCATCTTCGGGCCGCTGGCCGAGGCCGGCATCAATGTCGACATGATCGTCCAGAACATCTCCGAGGACGGCTCGTTCACCGACATGACCTTCACGGTGCCGTCCGCAGATGTCGGCAAGTCGCTTTCCGTGCTCGAAAAGGTCAAGGAAACGATCGGCTACGACGCCGTGCAGCACGACGATGGCATGTCCAAGGTCTCCGTCATCGGCATCGGCATGAGAAGCCATGCCGGTGTCGCCGCGACCGCCTTCAAGGCGCTGTCGGAAAAGGGCATCAACATCCGTGCCATCACCACGTCCGAGATCAAGATCTCGATCCTGATCGACGGTCCTTATACGGAACTCGCCGTTCGCACTTTGCATTCCGTCTACGGTCTCGATAAGCAGTAGACGACGATACACCCCGGCACCGCGTGTCGGGACGGCGGCCCCTGGCGGGGCAGGCGCCGTCTTCGCGGAGTCGGTCCGGCGTTGGAGAGAGAAGCCCGATGCGTGACACGGCCGCAGGCCCACGCCTATTGCTGAGACGGCTTCGCGAGCTCATGGCGGAAGCTCTCGAGCCGCAGGCCAGGCTTGACCGCATCGTGCACCACATCGCCCAGAACATGGTCGCCGAGGTCTGCTCTCTTTACGTGCTGCGGGCCGATTCGGTTCTCGAGCTGTACGCCACCGAGGGCCTAAATCCGGGATCGGTTCACCTGGCGCAGCTTCGCCTTGGGCAGGGCCTCGTTGGCACCATTGCCGCGAGCGCGCGGCCGCTCAACCTGCCGGAAGCACAGAAGCATCCAGCCTTTGCCTATCTGCCGGAGACCGGGGAGGAGATCTACAACTCCTTCCTTGGCGTGCCGGTTCTGCGCGCCGGCCGCACGCTCGGCGTGCTGGTGGTACAGAACCGGACGATGCGCCAGTACCGCGAGGACGAGGTCGAGGCGCTGGAAACCACCGCCATGGTGATCGCCGAGATGATCGCCACCGGCGACCTGTCGCGGCTGACCCGGCCAGGCCTCGAACTCGACCTGTCGCGGCCGGTCACCATCAACGGCATGTCCTTCAACGAAGGGGTCGGCCTCGGCCACGTCGTGCTGCACGAACCGCGCATCGTCGTCACCAACCTCTTCAACGAGGATAGCGACGAGGAACTGCGGCGTCTGGAGACCGCGCTCGGTTCGCTTCGTCTTTCCATCGACGACATGTTGTCGCGCCGCGAGGTGGCTTTCGAGGGCGAGCACCGGGAGGTGCTGGAAGCCTATCGCATGTTCGCCAACGATCGCGGCTGGGTGCGCCGGCTGGAAGAGGCGATCCGCAACGGCCTGACGGCGGAAGCCGCGGTCGAGAAGGTGCAGAGCGACATGCGCGCGCGCATGCTGCACATGACCGATCCCTATCTGCGCGAGCGGATGAGCGACTTCGACGATCTCGCGAACCGCCTGCTGCGCATGCTGCTGGGCCACGGCCCGGAGGCGATGGCCAACGCGCTGCCGCGCGATGCGATCGTGGTGGCACGCACCATGGGAGCAGCCGAACTGCTCGACTATCCGCGCGAGAAGCTGCGTGGCCTGGTGCTTGAGGACGGAGCGGTCACCAGCCATGTCGTCATCGTTGCCCGTGCCATGGGTATTCCCGTCACCGGCCAGATGAAGGGCGCCGTCTCCATGTCGGAGAACGGCGACGCGATCATCGTGGATGGCGATGACGGTGTCATCCATCTGCGGCCACAGTCCGACGTCGAGGCGGCCTATGCGGAGAAGGTCAGGTTCCGCGCCCGCCGGCAGGAGCTCTACCGCGAACTGCGCGGCAAGCCTTCCGTGACGAAGGACGGTGTGCAGATCGACCTGATGATGAATGCAGGCCTTGCCGTCGACCTGCCGCAACTGTTGGATTCAGGCGCGGCCGGCATCGGCCTGTTCCGCACAGAACTGCAGTTCATGGTGGCCTCCACCTTCCCGCGCGCCGAGGCGCAGGAGCGGCTCTATCGCGATGTTCTGGAGGCAGCGGACGGCAAGCCGGTGACTTTCCGCACCATCGACATCGGTGGCGACAAGGTGCTGCCCTATTTCAAGGGCGTTGGCCAGGAGGAGAACCCTGCGCTCGGATGGCGCGCGGTGCGCCTGACGCTGGACCGTCCAGGGCTGCTGCGTACCCAGATGCGCGCGCTGCTGAAAGCTGCCGGCGGACGCGAGCTGCGCGTGATGCTGCCGATGGTGACCGAGATTTCCGAGATCAGGCAGGCGCGGGAGATCATCGACAGGGAAGTGCGGCACCTGTCGCGCTTCGCGCATCATCTGCCCACCAAGCTCAAGCTCGGCGCGATGATCGAGGTGCCATCGCTGATGTGGCAGCTCGACGAGCTGATGAGCGTCGTCGATTTCGTCTCGGTCGGCTCCAACGACCTGTTCCAGTTCGTCACGGCCACCGACCGTGGCAACACCCAGCTTGCCGGCAGGTTCGAGCCGATTTCGGTTCCGTTCCTGCGCCTGTTGCGCCAGATCGCCGAAGCCGGCAACAGGACCGGTACGTCTGTTACGCTGTGCGGCGAGCTTGCCGGTCGGCCGATCTCGGCGATGGCGCTGCTCGGGGCCGGCTACCGTTCCATCTCCATGTCTCCGGCGGCGATCGGTCCGGTGAAGGCGATGCTGATCGAACTGCCGCTCGAGCGCCTCACCCGACTGATGAACGAGACGCTCGAAGCTCATTCCAGCGAGGCGGACGTGCGCGCCATGCTGCACGCCTTCGCGGCCGAGCACGACATTCCTCTTTGACGAGTACCCACATGATCGAACTGCCGCGCGACCGGATGGACCAGGTCCTGAAACGCTTTGAAATGCTCGAAGCGCAGATGGCCGCCGGGCCGGATCCGGACGCCTATGTGAAGATGGCGTCGGAATATTCCGATCTGGAGGAGATGGCGCAAAAGATCAGGGCGCTGCGCGCGGCGGAAGCCGAATTTGCCGATCTCGAGGCGATGCTGTCAGACAAGTCCACCGATGCCGAGATGCGCGAACTCGCCGAAGCCGAGCAGCCCGAGATCGAGGCGCGGATCGAGGCGCTGCAAAAGGACATCCAGATCCTGCTGCTGCCGAAGGACGCGGCAGACGAAAGAAGCGCGATCCTGGAAATCCGCGCCGGCACGGGCGGCGACGAGGCGGCGCTGTTTGCCGGCGATCTCTACCGCATGTACGAGCGCTACGCCGCTTCGCGCGGCTGGCGGTTCGAGCTGGTTTCGGCGAGCGAGGGCGAGGTGGGTGGCTTCAAGGAAGCGATCGCCACCGTTTCGGGCAAGGGCGTGTTCGCGCACCTGAAGTTCGAATCCGGCGTTCATCGTGTGCAGCGCGTACCGGAAACCGAAGGCGGCGGGCGCATCCATACATCGGCAGCGACGGTCGCGGTGCTGCCGGAGGCCGAGGACGTCGACATCGACATTCGCAACGAGGACATCCGCATCGATACGATGCGTGCCTCGGGCGCTGGCGGCCAGCACGTCAACACCACCGATTCGGCCGTGCGCATCACCCATATCCCGACCGGCATCATGGTGGTCTCGGCGGAGAAGTCTCAGCACCAGAACCGGGCGCGCGCCATGCAGATCCTGCGGGCGCGGCTCTACGACATGGAGCGCGAGAAGGCTGCTGGCGAACGGTCCGAGGCGCGCCGGCTCCAGGTCGGCTCGGGCGACCGCTCGGAGCGTATCCGCACCTACAATTTCCCGCAGGGCCGCGTCACCGACCACCGTATCAACCTGACGCTCTACAAGCTGGACCGGGTGATGGAGGGCGAGCTCGACGAAATCGTCGACGCGCTGATCGCCGACCACCAGTCTCGGCTGCTTTCGGAGATGGGGCAGGATTGACCGGCATGACGACGCTCGGTCCGCTGCTGCGGCATGTCCGGACGTCCCTGGAGCAGGCCGGCAAGCCCGAGGCAGCGCTAGACGCCCGCGTGCTGGTCGAGCATTTCACCGGCACCAGCCGGACAGATGCGATCACCGATCCCCAGCGGCCCGTGTCCGAGGAACACGCCGAAGCCGTGCTGGCGGCACTCGCGCGGCGGATCTGTGGCGAGCCGGTTCACCGCATCATCGGCGCGCGCGAATTCTACGGCATGCGGCTGACGCTTTCTCCGGGCACGCTGGAGCCGCGCCCGGATACCGAAGCGCTGGTCGATCTCATCCTGCCCTTCGTGCGAGCCGCCGCAGACCGCCACGGGACTTGTCACATACTCGACCTCGGCACCGGAACCGGTGCGATCGCGCTGGCGCTGCTGTCTCAGGAGCCTCGCGCGCAGGCGGTCGGCGCGGATATTTCCGACGATGCGCTTGCAACCGCCGCAATCAATGCCGATATGACCGGCAACACCGGACGTTTCCAGGCGGTGCGCTCGCACTGGTACAGCGAGATCGAGGGGCGGTTTCACATCATCGTCTCAAATCCGCCTTACATAACGTCCAAGGATGTATTGTCGTTGGAGCGCGAGGTGCGGGACCATGATCCGCTTGCCGCGCTCGATGGAGGGCCGGATGGCCTGGCGGCATATCGCGTGATCGCCGCGGGCGCGGCTCAATATCTGGAAGAGAGCGGCATTGCCGCTGTCGAGATCGGGCATGACCAGAGCGACGCGGTTAGCGGAATTTTCGCGGCTGCGGGCTTCCGTTCGGCGGGCCGGGCGCAAGACCTCGGCGGTGTGGTGCGAGCCCTTGCGTTCAGCCGTTAGAGCCGGACTGGCGCAGTGCAGAAAACGCTTGGCAAGGATGGATATTGCGGATAGTTTCCGGCTACCGGATGAGACGAAGCAGGCAGTGCTGTTATCGATTCGGTTCCCAGGGAACAAGCTGCCTTCTTGCGTAAACGACGCCTCAAGCTTCGTGCGGGGATCGTCCGGCAACTGACATGGATCGGGACAGGGATCGACGTGGCGGCGGCGCGAACCTAGCGGCTGATCGCCAACACCAAACCTGAAGACGGCGGCTCCGTCCGCGTCTCCGGAACGGACAGCATTCTCAACAGAAGAGAGAAGAATGAGGCCACAGCAGAACAGGCGCATGCGCGGACGCGGCGGGAACGGCAACAATCCCAACCGTAAAGGTCCCAATCCGCTGACCCGCAGCTATGAAAGCAACGGGCCGGACGTCAAGATCAGGGGCTCCGCGCAGCAGATCGCCGAGAAGTACACCACGCTGGCGCGTGACGCGCAGAGCGCAGGTGACCGGGTGATGGCGGAAAACTATCTGCAGCACGCCGAGCACTACAACCGCATCATCATGGCTGCGCAGGAAAACATGCCGCAGCAGCAGGTGCGCAACCAGCGCGACGAGGATGACGAGGACGAGGAGGGCAACGGCTCTTCCGCCAACGAGCAACCCACGCAGCAGCATCAGAACAACCACCAGCAGAATCATAACCAGAACCAGAACCGCAACAACGGTTCCGGCCCGCAGCCAGTGATCGACGGCGTGCCGGCCGAGGTCGCGTTGAATCAGAGCGGTGGTTCGCAGGCTCCCGCCGAAGCCGCGCCGGAAGGCGAGACCAAGGCCGAAGAAGCACCGGCCGAAGCCGCGCCGCGCAAGCCGCGCCGGCCGCGCCGCCCCCGCGTGAAAGCCGGCGAAGAAGCCGCGCCTGATGGTGACCAGCCTTCGGGCAGCGACGAACCGGTCACTGAAGCCGCGCAGTAGGCGCGTTCCGATGACGAATTATGAGACGGCGGGCTTGTCCCGCCGTTTTTCGTTTGCGACCCCGCGTTACGATCTTGAGGTTATGGGAAAACATACCCATATCCGCCAAAGCTGGACCTGCCGTACCGGTCTTTTGACTTTGGTCATTGTCCCTGGGGGTCCGTCACCTGAATACTGACCCGGTGCCGCGAAGCGGGCCGGCGAGGGAATGGAGACGCTTATGAACATCGAGAAATACTCCGAGCGCGTTCGGGGCTTCATCCAGTCTGCCCAGACGATGGCCCTTTCGCGCAACCACCAGCAGTTTACGCCCGAGCACATTCTCAAGGTCCTCATCGATGATGAGGAAGGCCTGGCAGCCTCGCTGATCGAGAGCGCCGGCGGGCGCCCCCGCGACGCCAGGCTCGGCGTCGATGCCGCGCTGGAAGCGATGCCGAAGGTCGAGGGCGGCAACGGCCAGCTCTACCTTGCGCAGCCGCTTGCCAAGGTGTTTTCCACCGCCGAGGAGCTTGCCAAGAAGGCAGGTGACAGCTTCGTCACGGTCGAGCGCCTGCTTCAGGCTCTGGCGATGGAAAAATCCGCCAAGACCTCCGACATTCTCGCCAAGGCCGGCGTGACGCCGACCGCGCTCAACCAGGCGATCAATGATGTCCGCAAGGGTCGCACGGCCGATTCGGCGTCCGCCGAGCAGGCTTATGACGCATTGAAGAAATATGCGCGCGACCTGACGGCCGACGCGCGCGCCGGCAAGCTCGACCCGGTCATCGGCCGTGACGACGAAATCCGCCGTACGATCCAGGTTCTGTCGCGGCGCACCAAGAACAACCCGGTTCTCATCGGCGAGCCCGGCGTCGGCAAGACGGCGATCGCCGAAGGCCTCGCGCTGCGCATCGTCAATGGCGACGTCCCCGAATCGCTGAAGGACAAGCAGTTGATGGCGCTCGACATGGGCGCGCTGATTGCAGGCGCTAAATATCGCGGCGAGTTCGAGGAGCGGCTTAAGGCCGTCCTCAACGAAGTCACGGCAGCCAACGGCAATATCATCCTGTTCATCGACGAGATGCACACGCTGGTCGGCGCCGGCAAGGCCGACGGCGCGATGGACGCCTCCAACCTGCTCAAGCCGGCGCTGGCGCGTGGCGAGCTGCACTGCGTCGGGGCGACCACGCTCGACGAGTACCGCAAGCATGTCGAGAAGGACGCTGCGCTCGCGCGCCGCTTCCAGCCGGTCTTCGTGGACGAGCCGACGGTCGAGGACACGGTGTCGATCCTGCGCGGGCTGAAAGAGAAGTATGAGCAGCACCACAAGGTGCGCGTATCCGATTCCGCGCTGGTCTCGGCGGCGACCCTCTCCAACCGCTACATCACCGACCGCTTCCTGCCCGACAAGGCTATCGACCTCGTCGACGAAGCGGCCTCGCGGCTGCGCATGCAGGTCGATTCGAAGCCGGAAGAGCTCGACGAACTCGATCGCCGCATCATGCAGCTCAAGATCGAACGCGAGGCGCTGAAGGTCGAGAAGGACGAGGCGTCGAAGGACCGGCTTGTCCGCCTTGAGAAGGAACTCACCGACATCGAGGAGCAGTCGACCTCGCTGACGGCGAAGTGGCAGGCTGAGAAGGAAAAGCTCGGTCTGGCGGCCGACCTCAAGAAGCAGCTCGACGAAGCGCGCAACGAACTGGCGAGCGCCCAGCGCAAGGGCGAGTTCGCCAAGGCGGGCGAGCTTGCCTATGGCCGCATCCCCGACCTCGAGAAGAAGCTGGTGGAAGCCGAATCGGCCGAGGCGCAGGGTTCGATGGTCGAGGAGACCGTCACGCCTGCGCATATCGCGCATATCGTGTCGCGCTGGACCGGCATTCCGGTCGACAAGATGCTCGAGGGCGAGCGCGAGAAGCTGCTGCGCATGGAAGACGAGCTCGCAAAGCGCGTCGTCGGCCAGGGCGAGGCCGTTCAGGCCGTGTCGAAAGCTGTGCGCCGGGCCCGCGCAGGCCTGCAGGACCCCAACCGGCCGATCGGCTCGTTCATGTTCCTCGGGCCCACCGGCGTTGGCAAGACAGAGCTCACCAAGGCGCTCGCGAACTTCCTGTTCGACGATGAGAGCGCGATGGTTCGCATCGACATGTCGGAGTTCATGGAGAAGCACTCGGTCGCCCGGCTGATCGGCGCGCCTCCCGGCTATGTCGGCTACGAGGAGGGCGGTGCGCTGACCGAAGCCGTGCGCCGCAGGCCCTATCAGGTCGTGCTGTTCGACGAGGTCGAGAAGGCGCACCCGGATGTCTTCAACGTGCTCCTGCAGGTGCTCGATGACGGTCGCCTGACCGACGGTCAGGGCCGCACGGTCGACTTCCGCAACACGCTGATCATCATGACGTCGAATCTCGGCGCCGATTTCCTGGTCTCGCTGGGCGAGAACGAGGACGTCGACAAGGTCCGCGACGAGGTCATGGGTGTGGTGCGGGCGTCGTTCCGGCCCGAGTTCCTCAACCGCGTGGACGAGGTGATCCTGTTCCACCGGTTGCGCAGGCAGGACATGGGGCAGATCGTGGCGATCCAGCTCAAGCGGCTGGAGGCGCTGCTGGCCGATCGCAAGATCGAGCTCGACCTCGACGCAGACGCGATCGAGTGGCTTGCCAACAAGGGTTACGACCCTGCCTACGGCGCCCGCCCGCTCAAGCGCGTGATCCAGAAGGAGCTTCAGGACCCGCTTGCAGAGAAGATCCTGCTGGGCGAGATCCTCGACGGCTCGACGGTCAAGATCACATCCGGTTCTGACCGGCTCAACTTTCGTGCCAAGCCGCGCGTGGTGGAAGACGCCGAGGCGGCGTAGGCGAGGTCAACTCTAAACCAAGAAGGGCCGGTCATCAGACCGGCCCTTTTCTCGTCTGGGCTTCACAATTGTAGGCCGGATCTGCTGCACATCACCGATCGGTTGTTGTCTTGCGTGGTTCAGCGTTGAACTCCTCTACGAGGAAATCGAGAAACACGCGGATCTTCGGGGCGATGTGCTGTCGTGACGGGTAGATGGCGTAGAGCGTGGTCTTTACAGTCTTCCAATCATCCAGCACCGTTTGCAGCCGGCCGGCCGCAATATCCGCCTCGACATAGGGGCGGGGTATCAGGCTCAGGCCGAAGCTGGCCCGTAGCGCGTCGCGCACGGCTAGGCTCGACGTCACTGAATAGCGGCTTTCGACGGAAACGCGCTCCGTCTTTCCGTTTCTGGTGAATTCCCACACATCGGCGTGGCCGGAGAGACTGAACCGGATGCAGTTATGCGCGCGCAGATCGGCTGGCGTGGCCGGCACTCCGCGCTCGGCGAAATAGGAAGGTGCAGCGCAGACGACATGGGGCATGACACCGAGCTTTCGCGCGATCAGGCTCGAATCCTCGAGATTGTCGCTGCCGCGAATCGCCATGTCGAACCCGTCCCGGATGAGGTCGACCCGCCTGTCATCCAGGTGCAGGTCGAGTTTCAGGTCGGGATAGCGCGAGAGGAAGGCGGGGACGGCAGTTGACAGCCGGGTCAGCGTCACCGTCATCGGCGCGCTTACCCGCAGCGTGCCGCCCGGTTCCGACTTGATCGGACAAAGCGCCCGGTCGGCTTCGGCCAACGCCTCGAGGGCGCGCTCGACATGTTCGAGGTAAATCCTGCCTTCCTCGGTAAGCGCCATACGGCGCGTCGTGCGGTTGATGAGCCGCGCACCGAAATGCGCTTCGAGTTCGGCAATGTTCTTGCTGACTGCGGGCGCAGACAGGCCAAGGCTCCTGCCTGCCTGCGAGAAACTGTTCAGTTCCGCCACCTGACGGAACACCTGCATAGCTGTGAGCCGGTCCATCCAATATTTTCCTGAAAGTAAATTATATGTTGCAATTTACGATTATTATCATTCCTTGGTGAATTGAATAGGTGTGGTGCCAGCAACCCATTGCCTGGAGATACCATGACCCATCCGACAATCACCCTGATCGAGAAGCGCGTATCGGCAAATCTCTTCGACGACACCCACACGCTCTCGGACCGGGAAATCGAAGAACTCATTCGGCTCGCGACGCGCGCGCCATCCGCCTACAACCTGCAGAACTGGCGCTTCATCGCCGTGCGGACGCCTGAGAGCAAGGCGCGGCTGCGCGCGCTGGCATATGGCCAGGCCAAGGTGGAGCAGGCCGCGGTGACCTTCATCGTCTGCGGCACGCTGCCGGACCATGCGGCGGTGCCCGTCCGTCTGCGTCCCTTCGTGGAGGCCGGTTTCATGCCGTCCGACATGGTATCGGGCTGGCTGGAAGGCGCGCGCGGCCAGTATGCCGATCCGCAGATGGCGCGCGACGAGGCGGTGCGCTCGGCAACGCTGGGTGCCGCCACGCTGATCTATGCGGCCGAAGCGCTAGACCTCGCCTCGGGTCCGATGGTCGGCTTCGATGCCGGCGGCGTTGCGCGCGCCTTCGGCCTTGCGGCCGATGAGGTTCCGGTCATGCTGGTCGCCGTGGGGCGTGCAGCGCCCGGCAACTGGCCGCAGAAGCCGCGGCGCCCGCTCATCGACGTTCTGGAAATCTCATGAAAACGCCCGGCTCCGACCTGCTTTTCACCGCGGTCACCCCGATCGTCTGGGGCAGTACCTATATCGTTACCTCGCAGTTTCTGCCGGAATTCTCGCCGATGACGGTGGCGATGCTGCGCGCTCTGCCGGCCGGACTGTTGCTGCTTCTCATCGTGCGCCAACTGCCGGAAGGCATCTGGTGGGCGCGTGCCTTTCTGCTCGGTGCGCTCAACATCTCGTTGTTTCTCAGCCTGCTTTTCGTTGCAGCCTACAGGTTGCCGGGCGGCGTCGCCGCGACGGTCCTGTCCGTGCAGCCGCTGATCGTCATCTTCGTTGCAAGGCTGCTGCTCGGCAGTCCGATCCGCGCGCTGGCGGTTCTGGCGGCAGGCGCCGGTGTGGCCGGTGTGGCTCTGCTCGTGCTGTCGCCCGGTGCCGCGCTCGATCCGCTGGGCGTCGCTGCGGGGCTGGCCGGTGGCCTCTCCATGGCGTTCGGCACGGTGCTCAGCCGCAAATGGCAGCCGCCGGTTTCGCCGCTCGCGTTCACTGGCTGGCAGTTGACGGCCGGCGGCCTGCTGTTGGTTCCCGTGGTTCTGGCCTTCGAGCCGCCGATGCCCTTGCTAACGCCCACCAACCTGCTGGCGCTTGGCTGGCTCGGGCTGATCGGCGCAGCGCTGACCTATGTGCTGTGGTTCCGCGGGATTGCCCGACTACCGTCGGCTGTCGTGTCGTCGCTGCTGTTCCTCAGCCCGCTGACGGCCGTGGTGCTCGGATGGTTGTTCCTGGGACAGGCGCTAAGCGTGCCGCAGATGGCCGGCTTCGTCCTCGTCATCGGCAGCATCTGGCTAGTCCAGCGTGCCGAAGGCATCACGCCGCCGTCGTCACGCATTGCGGAAAAGGCTGCATGAAGCCGGCACCTGAAAAGACGAAGCCCCCGCGCATGGCGGGGGCCTTTCCGTGGGCTTAGGCTTCAGGCTCTGCCGGCGATGCCGGTGTTGCCGGCGAGGCGCGAGGTCGCGCCGGCCGCCTGTTCGCAGAGTTCGAGATGCTTCGCCAGGGCCTCGTTCGACAGCACCGCGCTGATCGTGGTGATGTCGCGCCCCTGATACCTAGGCATCTGCTGGACTTCCTTCAGTCTTTCGAGAAGTGCTAGCCGGGTCATGATGGCCCTCCTTTGCTGATGTGACAGGGGTTGCGGCGGCCGGTCAGGCCGCCTTCTTGCGTGTGCCCTTGCCTGCCTCGAACGGTATCTCGATGTCGACGGCAAGGGTGGAGACCTGGGCGCCGCGCTCCATCTTCACGCTGACCTTCTCGTCGTCGATCTTCATGTGCTTGGAGATCACGGCGAGGATTTCGTCGCGCAGCTTGTTGACGAGGTCGGAGCCGCCGGTGGATGCGCGCTCGTGGGCGAGCAGCACCTGCAGGCGCTCGCGCGCGGCCGGCGCCGATTCCGGTGAACGGGAAAAGAAACGAAGCAGGTTCATGCCGCCTTCCTTCCGAAGATCTTGCCGAAGAAGCCCCGCTTCTCGCCCGGAACGGTAATCGGCAGCGCATCACCCTTGAGCCTGCGTGCTGCCTCGAAATAGGCCCGCGCCGGCGCGCTGGCGCCGTCTGCGAGGGTGACCGGCGAGCCGAGGTTGGAGGCGCGCAGCACGTCCATGCTCTCCGGCACGATGCCCAGCAGCGGGATCGACAGGATTTCGAGGACGTCGTCGACCTTGAGCATGTCGCCGCGCTCTGCGCGCGCCGGCTCGTAGCGGGTCAGAAGCAGGTGCTTTTCCATGCGCTCGCCCTTTTCCGCCTTCACGGTCTTGGAATCGAGCAGGCCGATGATGCGATCCGAATCGCGCACCGAGGAGACTTCCGGATTGGTCACGACGATGGCGATGTCGGCATGGCGCATGGCCAGCGTCGCGCCGCTCTCGATGCCGGCGGGGCTGTCGCAGATCACCCAGTCGAAGGCGGTCTTCAGCGCCGCGATGACCTTCTCGACACCCTCGGGCGTCAGGTTGTCCTTGTCGCGCGTCTGGGAGGCCGGCAGCAGGTAGAGCGTTTCGACACGCTTGTCGCGGATCAGCGCCTGGGTTAGCTTAGCCTCCCCCTGGATCACGTTGACGAGGTCGTAGACCACACGCCGCTCGGCGCCCATGACGAGATCGAGATTGCGCAGGCCCACATCGAAGTCCACGACCACGACCTTGTCGCCGTTCTGCGCAAGCGCGGCGCCTAGCGCGGCGGTGGAGGTCGTCTTGCCGACGCCGCCCTTGCCCGATGTGACCACGATTACCTTGCCCATTGACCTCTCCTGTTCTTCTGGGACGCGCCCCGGCTCAGCCGAGAATTCCGGTATTGACCTTTTCGCCGTCGAGCCAGATCTGCACGGCCCGCCCGCGCAGGTCCGGCTCCATGTCCTCGGCCGTCTTGTAAAAGCCGTCGATGGCGATCAGCTCGGCTTCGAGCTTGCTGCAGAAAATACGCGCCGCGCCGTCACCGCGGGTGCCTGCCATCGCGCGTCCGCGCAGCGTGCCATAGACGTGGATCGAACCGCCGGCGACGACTTCCGCGCCGGATGCGACCGAGCCCACGATCGTCACGTCGCCTTCGGGAAAGAAGATCGACTGGCCAGAACGGACCGGCTCGGTCACCACGATCGACGGCACGACGTTTCCGCTCAATGGCTGGACGGGCGCCGCTTCCAGCGGAGCCGCAGCTTCCTCAACCTCGTCGCCGTCCGGTTCCTCGAAGTCCGAGGCAGGCCGACCGTCGGTCATGGCAGGCGGCATGTCCGATCCGAGCATGGACGGGCGCGCGCCCTCGATGCCCATGATGCGCACGTTGCGCTTGCCGAGTTCCTCGATCAGCTCGCGCAGCTCAGCCCGGTTCGTGTCGAGCCCGTCGACGTCGAGCACCACGGGCCGGCGCAGGAAGAAACCGGCGGAGCGGGCAGCGAGATCGTCGAGCCGCGCGAGCCAGTCCTCGAAGGGCAACTCCGGGGTCAGCGCGAGGGCAAGGAAGGACCGCCCCTTGAGGCGGATGGGCCTGGGTTGAGTTAACACGTTGGTCATCTTGGTAAATTTTCGGTTGACCCGATCTACCGAAAAAATGGTTAACAAGTGGTAAACGCGACCGCTCTCAGTGGGGAGCGGCGGAAAATGTGATCGGCTGTAATATGGCCATTTCGCCGCGTGATTACCGACCTTCTGGAATCGTCTTCGTCGCCCGGAATGCCCACGTAAAGAAGGTCTCGTCGGAAAGGCTTCTGAGAAGGGCGGCAATCAGGGCTGTTGCCGCCACCGCGAAAGCCAGCCTGCCGAACAGAACACTGCTCATGTCCGCGCCGAGCGCCATTACGACCAGCGTGTCCTCGATGATGCTGTGGGCAAACCCCATGAAAACGCAGGACAGAAAGACCTGGCGCGGCGATACCGCGCCTGATCGCGCCTCGCGAATCAACAGACCGCCGCCATAGGAAATTCCGAGGAACAGGCCGACCGCGGTGAAGTGCCCGGCTTCCTCACGTATGCCGGCAAGCCGAAGCAGGGGCGCGAGCGCCTTCATCATGAGTTTCAGGATGCCGGTGGCGCGCAGAATCTCCAGGCCCCACGACAGGACCAGCAGGATGACGAGCATGGTGATCATCATCTCGAGCAGGCCGACGAAGAAGCCGGGCCAATCCTGTGCTGCGCTCATCGGGATCAGGGTTGGATTCACCGGTGCCGAAAGCCAGCCGGTGGCTGCAAACAGACGATGAAGGATGAATGCGTAGAGCACTCCGCCCGCGATGCGGAGCAGGGTGGTCGCGATCATGCCGGGGCCGGCCTTCTGGATGATCTTCTGCTCGATCGGTAGACCATGCGCGAACAGGAGCAGTGCGGAGAAGATGGTCACATCCGCCACGCTCAACGACGACACCGGGACGAGCGTGAAGACCAGCGGAATGGCGCCCCATATGCCGACCAGCATCCCGCTGAGCCATGCCAGTCCCAATTCGGGCGGCAACCCCACGACGGCCATCACCGGAGCGAATGCCGGGGCGACGGCTTCGACCACACCTATACGCGACAGGATTTCTGCGGCGATCGTGATCGGAACCATGATCCGCGCGAGCACCCAATAGATTTCGAGCGTTTCCCGGGTTTTGCGCAGAGCGGTCGTGAGGACGGGCATTCGTGAGCTCCTGTGATGTTGCCCGCAACTGCTAGCGGAATTGGTTTCGCATTTGTGGTCAAAGATTGCGGTAGTGTGCAATTTTATTGCATTCTGGCTTCTTAAGGGATGCCGCGCATGGACCGGATCGACAAAAAGCTTCTGAACCTTCTGCAACGTGACGCCTCGAGGACAAATGTGGATATGGCCGAAGAGGTCGGCCTGTCCCCGTCCAGTTGCCTGCGCAGGCTTCGGCGGCTTCGCAAGACGGGCGTCATCGACCGCATCGTGGCCATCCTGAACCCCGCCCGGGCCGGCCGCGTGCTAAAGGCTCTGGTCACGGTCGAGCTCAAGCTTCATGGCGAGCAGCACATGCGCCGCTTTCTCGACCTGGCGACGGCCGAGGAAGCCGTCTCGCAGGCCTATGCGGTGACAGGCGAGACAGATGTCGTGCTTATGCTGCGCCTGCGCGACATGGACGAGTACGACGCGCTTTGCGACCGGCTCTTCCGCGACAGGACCAACGTGGCCCGCTTCTTCACCATGGTGGTGATCCGCACCGCCAAGGACGAGACGGCTATTCAACTCTAGAGGCGGCTTGGATCATGACCCTCGACGACTACAACGAATTCTGTGGTTCACTGCCGCACACCACGCATGTGGTGCAGTGGGGTGGCGCCCATGTCTGGAAGGTCGCCGGGAAGGTCTTTGCGATTGCCGGCTGGAGCGACGGCGGTACGCTCGGCGTAACCTTCAAGGTTTCGGAGGTGGGGTTCGACATCTTGCGCGAGCAGCCCGGTTTGCGGCCGGCACCTTATCTTGCCTCGCGCGGCATGACATGGATCCAGTGCGTTGGCGACGAATCGATGGACGATGCGGCCCTTGCTGATTATCTGCGCGAGAGCCACAGGCTGATCGCGTCGAAGTTGTCGCTGAAGCAGCGGCGAATGCTCGGTTTCGACTGATTATCGGTCCCGATGTGCCATGCGATCGCCATCTTCATGTCCCGTTCATGTCGCATCGTCGAAGGATATAAGCCTGATTGCGGGTATGCGGGACAAAAGGGAATGAACGGCAGACTTCTTTCATTGGCAGCGGTGATGGTTCTTGGGCTATCGGCGGAAGCGGCGGCGCAGGCCCGCGAAGTCGAGATCTTTTACGATCGCTACGGCCGCGAGGTGATGCTGGATCCTTATACCGGCGAGGTGCTCGGCGTGCGTGAGCCACGGGATTCGCTCCCTCGCTACGAGGACGAGCCAGTCTATCGACCGCGTTATGAGGACGAGCCGGTCTATCGGCCGCGTTATGACGATTATCCGCGACGCGATCCCTATGATGCGCGCGCGCGCCGCGAGGAGCGGATGCGGGAGCTGGGCCGCGAGCCTTTCCCTTCGGTGGACCCGCTGCCCGAATATCGCGACTACCGTGCTCTGCCCGCGCCGGACGATGGCGACAGTGAATTCGCGCGCGAGCAACCGGGCTACGGCCAACCCCGGCCCGGCGTACCCGAGCGCGAGCAGGTTGAGCGTGCCCCGCTCGACCGGTCGCCATCGATTGTCACCGTTCCCGATTCGCAGCAGCCGGGCACGACCATCGAAGGACCGCCGCAACAGGGAACGATTCCCGACGTGACGGAGCAGCCCGAGATCGCGCGTTCAGGCGCCAAGGAAGAGATCGCCAAGATTCAGGTGCTTCTCGACCGGGTCGGGGCGTCGCCCGGCGTGATCGACGGCCGCATCGGCGACAACGTCAACAAGGCGATCGCCGCCTATCGCGAGCTGACGGGAGAAACGCTTCGCACTTACGATGTCGATTATGTCGAAGCGCAGCTTCAGGCGACCGGCGGCGATGCTTTCACCACCTATGAGATCACGTCGGTTGACGTGGCCGGCCCGTTCGTCGCGTCGATCCCAACCGACTACGCCGAGAAGGCGCAGATGGAACGTATGGGTTTCGTCTCGGTGGCCGAGATGCTGGCCGAGCGTTTCCACATGGACGAGAAATATCTGCGTGCGCTCAATCCCGGTGTCGCGTTCGACCGGCCCGGCACGATCATCAAGGTCGTCAACACCGGCAAGCTTCGCACTGGCACGGTCACGCGCATCATCGCCGACAAGGGCAAACGTCAGGTGCGGGCCTATGGCGAGGATGGCAGCCTGATCGCCATCTATCCCTCGACGATCGGCTCCGCAGCGACGCCGTCGCCCACGGGCACGCATTCGGTGGAGCGGATCGCGACCGATCCCGAATATACCTACAATCCCAAGATCAACTTCCAGCAGGGCAACAACACGAGCGTGCTGAGGATTCCGCCCGGGCCGAACGGGCCGGTGGGCACGATCTGGATCGCGCTGTCGAAGCCGACCTATGGGATCCATGGCACGCCGGACCCTTCCAAGATCGGCAAGACCGGATCGAACGGCTGCATCCGCCTGACCAACTGGGACGCGCAGGAACTGGCGAAGATGGTCAAGGTCGGCGCGAGCGTCGAATTCGTGGAGTAGGTCAGTCGCGGGTGCCGTGTTTGGCGTCGCCCGATAGATTGTCGAGCCCAGCCGATTGGATTAGCAATGGGCAATGCAGTCACCCTGCGAAGCCGGAAGCGAGCCCGCCCCACAATCCGTTCCGCACACCAACGGAACGTTTTGCCCGCAGTCGCGCCGGCGGTATGTGCTTATCTCGGCTATCCTTGCTTCTGCACTGGGTTTCATCGACGGTTCCGTCGTCTCCATCGCCCTGCCGGCTATCCGCGCCGATCTCAGCGCCTCGCTTGTCGATGCGCAGTGGATTTCCAACGCTTATGCGCTGACGCTATCTGCCCTGATTCTCGTCGGGGGCGCCGCCGGTGACCGGTTCGGCATGCGTCGCGCATTCATCGCCGGCATCAGCTTCTTCATCGCGACGTCGCTGCTGTGCGCCTTCGCGCCCAACGCACCGTTTCTGATCGGCGCGCGGGCGTTGCAAGGCGTCGGAGCGGCGCTGATGGTGCCGGGTAGCCTCGCCATTATCGCCAAGGCCTATCCGAAGGCGGAACGCGGCCGCGCAATCGGCATCTGGGCTGCAGCCTCGGCGCTGACGACCGCGCTTGGACCGGTGGTCGGGGGCATGGTCCTTTCGGCGTTCGACGATTCGGTCTGGCGCGCGATCTTCGCGGTGAACCTGCCGTTGGGCGGGCTGGCCATCTTTCTGTTGATCGCAAAGGTCCCAGACGATTCGCCGACCGAAAAGCGCAAGCTCGACATTGGCGGCGCCGCGCTGGCGACCGTGGCGCTCGGCAGTCTCGCTTATGGACTGACCTCCGGAGCAAGCGGAGCCGGTCCGGTTGCGTTCATCGCAGCGGGCCTTTTCGCTCTGGCGGTCTTCCTGTGGTGGGAGGCGAGGGCGGAGGCGCCGATGATGAAGCTTTCGCTGTTTTCCATTGCCGCTTTTTCCGGCGCCAACGCCGCCACTTTCTGCCTGTATTTCGCCCTGTCGGGGATCCTGTTTTTCCTGCCGATGCTGCTGATTGCGGGGTGGGGCGTCGACGAGGCGCAGACCGGTTTCATCTTCCTGCCGCTCTCCGCAGCGATTGCGCTGCTTTCAGGCTTCGTCGGCAGGCTGGCCGACCGGATCGGCCCGCGCGTGCCCATTGCCGGCGGCAGCCTTGTCGTGGCGCTAGCGTTTGCCGGCCTTGCCTTGCTGGTCGGTTCGGGCATCCGACACTTCTGGACCGGGGTCTTTCCATTGATGGTTTTGATGGGGCTTGGCATGGCTCTGGTTGTCTCGCCGCTGTCGAGCGCGGTGATGACCGCGGTTGAAGACGACGATACCGGCGCTGCTTCCGGCATCAACAATGCGGTCTCGCGGATCGCAGGCCTGGTGGCCGTCGCGGTACTGGGCGTCGTCGTTGCGGGACGGTATGCGGCGGTGCTCGGCGGAACGCCGGATATGCCGGGCTTCGGCGAGCCGGGCAACCTGCCTGGCGATGCCGAGGCGTTGAGGATTGCCGCAAGCGATGCGGCATTAGCGGCGGTCGCATGGGTTACGGCGGCCCTCAGCCTTGCGGCGGCGTTGATCGCTTGGGCGACGACGCCGGGAGCGGGCGACACGGCGCCGGCCAACGATATTCATGAAAAGGTTGCGGGGTAAGGCCCAGAACGGCGTGGCTGTCAGCCGCCGTTGTTGTCTGCGCTCGCCATCTTCAGCGCCGGCGTTTCCTGCTCCTTGAGC
>NZ_JAZHFV010000005.1:225000-331407 GCF_040970315.1 Neoaquamicrobium sediminum
AGATACTTGGAAAATCAGAGCGGCAGAGCAATCTGCCGCTGTGGTTTCCAAGTATCGTTATTAGGTAACTTAACCTGAATACATAGGGTTAAGTGGCGAACGCGGGGAACTGAAACATCTAAGTACCCGTAGGAAAGGACATCAACCGAGACTCCGCAAGTAGTGGCGAGCGAACGCGGACCAGGCCAGTGACTTACATGAGACAAGTGGAACCTTCTGGAAAGTAGGGCCATAGTGGGTGATAGCCCCGTACACGTAATGCGAATGTAAGTCCTCGAGTAAGGCGGGACACGTGAAATCCTGTCTGAACGTGGGGGGACCACCCTCCAAGCCTAAGTACTCGTGCATGACCGATAGCGAACTAGTACCGTGAGGGAAAGGTGAAAAGCACCCCGACAAGGGGAGTGAAATAGTACCTGAAACCGATTGCCTACAAACAGTGGGAGCCTGAAATGGTGACCACGTACCTTTTGTATAATGGGTCAGCGACTTAGTGTAACGAGCAAGCTTAAGCCGGTAGGTGAAGGCGTAGCGAAAGCGAGTCTTAATAGGGCGTCCAGTTCGTTGCATTAGACCCGAAACCGAGTGATCTAGCCATGAGCAGGCTGAAGGTAAGGTAACACTTACTGGAGGGCCGAACCCATATCTGTTGCAATAGATCGGGATGACTTGTGGCTAGGGGTGAAAGGCCAATCAAACTCGGAAATAGCTGGTTCTCCGCGAAATCTATTTAGGTAGAGCGTCGACCGAATACCCTCGGGGGTAGAGCACTGGATGGGCTAGGGGTCCTCACCGGATTACCAAACCTAACCAAACTCCGAATACCGAGGAGTACTAGTCGGCAGACACACGGCGGGTGCTAACGTCCGTCGTGGAGAGGGAAACAACCCTGACCAACAGCTAAGGTCCCCAAGTTATGGCTAAGTGGGAAAGGATGTGAGGATCCCAAAACAACCAGGATGTTGGCTTAGAAGCAGCCATCATTTAAAGAAAGCGTAACAGCTCACTGGTCTAATTAAGGGTCTTTGCGCCGAAAATGTAACGGGGCTAAAGCCATACACCGAAGCTTTGGGTTTGCAGCTTGCTGCAAGCGGTAGCGGAGCGTTCTGTAAGTCTGCGAAGCCGGATCCGTGAGGACCGGTGGAGATATCAGAAGTGCGAATGCTGACATGAGTAACGATAAAGGGGGTGAGAGACCCCCTCGCCGAAAGTCCAAGGGTTCCTGCTTAAAGTTAATCTGAGCAGGGTTAGCCGGCCCCTAAGGCGAGGCCGAAAGGCGTAGTCGATGGGAACCACGTTAATATTCGTGGGCCTGCGGGTAGTGACGGATCGCGTGTATTGTCCATCCTTACTGGATTGGTTGGGCAGTGAAGCGGTTCCAGGAAATAGCTCCCGCGTATAGACCGTACCCGAAACCGACACAGGTGGACTGGTAGAGAATACCAAGGCGCTTGAGAGAACTCTGCTGAAGGAACTCGGCAAATTGCACGCGTAACTTCGGGATAAGCGTGACCCTTATGCGGGCAACCGTATGGGGGTGGCACAGACCAGGGGGTAGCGACTGTTTATCAAAAACACAGGGCTCTGCGAAGTCGCAAGACGACGTATAGGGTCTGACGCCTGCCCGGTGCCGGAAGGTTAAGAGGAGAGGTGCAAGCTTTGAATCGAAGCCCCGGTAAACGGCGGCCGTAACTATAACGGTCCTAAGGTAGCGAAATTCCTTGTCGGGTAAGTTCCGACCTGCACGAATGGCGTAACGACTTCCCCGCTGTCTCCAGCAGAGACTCAGTGAAATTGAATTCCCCGTGAAGATGCGGGGTTCCTGCGGTTAGACGGAAAGACCCCGTGCACCTTTACTATAGCTTTACACTGGCATTCGTGTCGGCATGTGTAGGATAGGTGGTAGACTTTGAAGCAGGGGCGCCAGCCTTTGTGGAGTCACCCTTGAAATACCACCCTTATCTACATGGATGTCTAACCGCGGCCCGTCATCCGGGTCCGGGACAGTGTATGGTGGGTAGTTTGACTGGGGCGGTCGCCTCCTA
Organism: Neoaquamicrobium sediminum; assembly: GCF_040970315.1. Taxonomy (NCBI): domain Bacteria; kingdom Pseudomonadati; phylum Pseudomonadota; class Alphaproteobacteria; order Hyphomicrobiales; family Phyllobacteriaceae; genus Neoaquamicrobium; species Neoaquamicrobium sediminum. The sequence continues at coordinate 227,046 of NZ_JAZHFV010000005.1, forward strand.
AAGAGTAACGGAGGCGCGCGATGGTGGGCTCAGAACGGTCGGAAATCGTTCGCTGAGTGCAATGGCATAAGCCTGCCTGACTGCGAGACTGACAAGTCGAGCAGAGACGAAAGTCGGTCATAGTGATCCGGTGGTCCCGCGTGGAAGGGCCATCGCTCAACGGATAAAAGGTACGCCGGGGATAACAGGCTGATGACCCCCAAGAGTCCATATCGACGGGGTTGTTTGGCACCTCGATGTCGACTCATCGCATCCTGGGGCTGGAGCAGGTCCCAAGGGTATGGCTGTTCGCCATTTAAAGCGGTACGTGAGTTGGGTTCAGAACGTCGTGAGACAGTTCGGTCCCTATCTGCCGTGGGTGTAGGAATATTGACAGGATCTGTCCCTAGTACGAGAGGACCGGGATGGACGTATCTCTGGTGGACCTGTTGTGGCGCCAGCCGCATAGCAGGGTAGCTATATACGGAACGGATAACCGCTGAAGGCATCTAAGCGGGAAACCGACCTGAAAACGAGTATTCCCTGAGAGTCGTGGTAGACGACCACGTTGATAGGCCGGGTGTGGAAGCGCAGTAATGTGTGAAGCTTACCGGTACTAATAACTCGATCGGCTTGATTGTTCGCATTGCTCATGCCCATTTTATGGGACAGAACAAAGCACAGCTTCTCGAATTGAACATGCTCTTTGCCGACCTGGTGGTTATGGCGGAGCGGCTGCACCCGATCCCATTCCGAACTCGGCCGTGAAACGCTCCAGCGCTGATGGTACTTCGTCTCAAGACGCGGGAGAGTAGGTCGCTGCCAGGTCTGCAAAGCGCATGTTCGCCAGTTTCTCTTTACGTTTGCCGCCGCTCGGGTGGCCTTGGGGCCGGCTACGGCCCTTTTCGTTTGCAGAGCGGAATTTTCGTAAGCAAATGCTTACGGCATATGGTGACGCGGGGTGGAGCAGCCCGGTAGCTCGTCAGGCTCATAACCTGAAGGTCGCAGGTTCAAATCCTGCCCCCGCAACCAATTTCTCTTTGATCTTCTGTCGAAACGCCCGCCTCACGGCGGGTTTTTTGCGTTTGGCCTGGCGTCTTGGCTCTATCCAAAAAGGGGCAAAACGACGGATGTCAGAAGACAAGTTTCTCGGCGTTCCGATAGGCAATCGACCCGCAGTCTCCGTTGAACGATGTTGAGAAAGGCTGGCGGGTACAAGGCGGCTTCTGAATGGCCACTTCGCCTACGTACAGGTGGGGATTATCAACAGCGCCGTCTTTTTGGCATAGGCGCGTCCGCGAGCATCACGTGTGAACCACTATTCGGTCCGATCTGCGCGAGACGATGGCGCGAGGTGGCAGACCACCGGCGCGGTATCCGAAAGCCGCGAGCGGACAAGCCCCCTTGCAGCTGATAGTCGGCTATCGCAAAGATCACCCCTCACCGTCTGGATGGATCACCAGCGGGCCCACCAATACCTGGCCGAATAGCGGCTGCAAAGCGCGCCGGCGGGCCGGGTCTTCCTTGAAGGCAATCGCGTACTGGCCGATCTGGTGGAAATAGGTGATGCGCGCCCGGACCAGGCTCTCGTCCTCGTCGTAGCCCATGGCTGCAAAGGAGCGTTGCAGCAGTTCGAGCCGAAGGTCGTCCATGTCGGAGACCTCGCCATGGAGCGAGCGCGAGGTGCGCGCCCAGTCGCGTATCGCCAGATCCAGCAGCGGGCTGAACGGCTTCTCGTCCACCCAGACATGCACGATGGTGGAGAAGAACGAGAACCCATCTGTGATCTCGGCACCGCGCAAGGCCTCGAAAGGCGCGCAATTGTTGCGCCGCCATTCCTCGATCAAGGCGTCGTGGAGATCCTTGCGGCTGGAGAAATGGAAATAGAAACTGCCGCGCGTTACCTTGAAGCGCTGCGCCAGGCGATCGATCTTCACCTCGGCAATGCCACGCTTCTCCAGAACCTTGCGCGCCGCGGCAACCCAGGCGTCCCGGGTCAGCGTTTGCCGGCGCGCTTGCGAGGGGCTTCTTTTGGTCGTTCGCGAGTCGGTCTTCAAAAGCGCCTGCGTCTCCCTCAACGCGAATCTTGCAGCCGAGCGATACTCAGCCGATTTGCGGGAGGCTTAAAGAAACTCGGCGGCCAAGTCATCCCGGAACGATCAGTCCAGGGCTGAGATGCGCTCCAGCATCAACTCGAAAAAGGGTGGTGGGTCGATACGCCGAAGCACTTTGCAATTTTTTGGGCGGCCGGTGACGTGCCACCAGTCGACGACGGTCATGCCGATCGTCTCCGGCGAGACGATATCGACGGTGACGTGACAGTCTCGCTGCTCGTAGATTTCCGGCGCCAGCAGATAGCCGGTCACGCACGCGTCGTGGATCGGGCGCGCGTCGGTCGGGAACTTGTGTGAGCCATACTGCCGGAAAAAGTCCGCCAGGTTCGCAGCCTCGATCGCGGCGCGCTTGCCCGTCGCGCGCAACCTGTCGAGCCATTGGGGCGTCATCTGTGCCGAATAGGTGCAATCGATGGAGGCCATGGTCACCGGCACGCCGGAATGAAAGACCTTATGCGCGGCATGCGGGTCGACAAAGATGTTGAACTCTGCCGCAGGTGTCGCATTCCCGCCCTCGAAGAAGCCGCCTCCCATCAGCACCACTTCGCGCAAGCGAGGAACGATGCGCGGTTCCATGGCCATGGCCATGGCCAGATTAGTCATCGGCCCGAGCGTGCATACGGTCAGCGCCTTTTCTGGCGCGTCCATGATTGTCCGCGCAAGAAAATTGACGGCATGCTCGGACTGCGCGGCAATCCGCGGCTCCGGCAGATCCGCACCGTCGAGGCCGGTTTCGCCGTGGACATATTCGGCTGTAACGAGCTTCCGCACCATCGGCGCTGGGCAACCGGCATAAACCGGTATGTCCGGCCGCCCGGCCAGCTCGATGACCTTCAGCGCATTAAGCGTCGTCAGTGGCAGCGGCACGTTGCCGCCGACAGTCGTTATGCCGACCACCTCAAGTTCCGCGGGAGACCCGAGCGCGAACAGGATTGCGAACGCGTCATCCTGACCGGGGTCGGTGTCGATGATAATCTTGCGAGGTGGCATGCGAACCTCTTTCCTCCACAGTGCCGACAAGGGGTCTTGCCGAGCGGTTTCCGATGTGTAGAAATACAGTACTGTATTTTATGTTCAAGGTAGGAGACAGACATGAACGCCAACGCCCGCGGCGATTTCTCCAATATCCCCGTCCTTGATGTTTCGGCGCTCTATGGCGACGATCAGGACGCCATCGACGCGGTGGCGAACACGCTGCGGGGCTATCTCGAGAACATCGGGTTTCTCTATGTCGTCGGCCACCCCATCGCCCAGGCGAATATCGAGGCCGTACGCGAAGCCAGCCGGGCGTTCTTCGCCCTGCCCGAAGAGGACAAGCTGGCACTCAAGATCGACAAGAATTTTCGCGGATACCTGCCGTTCGCCGGCTCGACCATCGTCACCTCCTCGGTTGCCACGATCAGCAAGCCCAACCAGAGCGAGTCGATCTTTTTCATGCACGAAGTCGATGCAGACGATCCTCGCGCCCAGGCAGGACGGCCTCTGCAGGGCCCGAACCAGTGGCCGGACGAGGCGAAGCTGCCGGACTTCCGCCAGACCATCGAGCGTTATGTCGATGAGATGACCGTTCTGTCGCGCAAGATGGTCGGTGCGATCTCGACGGCGCTCGGCCTGCCGGCCCACAGTCTCGACCGCCATTTCGACGAGCCCACCACGTTCCTGCGCCTCCTGCATTATCCGACACAGCCTGCAGAGGAGGGGCTTTTTGGATCGGCTCCACATACCGACTACGGCTTCATCACGCTGCTGGCGCAGGACGACGTCGGCGGTCTTGAGGTGAAGAACAAGAACGGCGACTGGGTGCCCGCGCCTCCCATTCCAAACTCGTTCGTGATGAATGTCGGCGACATCCTTGCGCGCTGGTCCAACGACGTTTTCGTCTCCACGCCGCATCGCGTCATCAACCGTTCGGGCCGCGAACGATATTCGCAGCCTTTCTTCTTCGACCCGTCGATGGAAGCGATAATCGAGGCGTTGCCCGTTTGCGTGCCCGCGGGCGAACAGCCGAAATATGCGCCCATAGAGTATGGCGAATACCTGATGGAACGCATCGACAAGAACTATCACTACCGCAAGAAGCTTGCCGCTGAAGGCGCGGCCTGAAGCGACAGAACAACACTGGAGGAGAACATGAAGAAATACGCATTGGGATCAGCACTCTTCGCGCTGGCAGCAACGGTTGCCTCCTCGGCTTTCGCCCAGGTCACCCCGTCGTCTGAAGTCAAGGAAAGCGGAACGCTTATCATTGCGAACACGCTGGACTATGCGCCGTTCGAGTATCTGGACGCTGACGGCAAGCAGGCCGGCATCATCGTCGAAATGGCAGAGCAGACTGCCAAGACGATGGGCGTCGAGCTCGATATCCAGCGCACACCGTTCCCGTCCATGATCCCGGGCATCGCCGCTGGCCGCTTCAGCATCGCGTGGGAAACATTCTCGGCGAACCCCGAGCGCCTCCAGCAGGTCGATTTCGTCATGTTCCTCAAGGCAGGCATCGCCGCCTCCACTAGCCCCGAGAAAAGGGACAGCTTTACCGGCGATACGCCACTTTGCGGCAAGCGCATCGGCGTTTCGGTCGGCAGCGGCTCGGACTTTCTCGCTGACACGCTCAGCAAGGAGTGCACCGACAAGGGACAGCCAGCCCTCGAGAAATCCGTGTTCAACAACTCCACTGACATGGTCCAGGCGGTCCTGTCCGACCGCATCGACGCTCGGCTCGACGATGCCACAGCATCGAGCTACTTCGAGGTGACCAGCAACGGCCAGCTCGTCGTCCTGCCGACGCTTTACGAAGTGGCGCCCTTGGGAATGGCGATTGCCAAGGACGACAAGGAAACCGCCGACATGATGGTCGGCGCGCTCTCGGAGATGTTCAAGAACGGCAGCTACCAGGCCATTCTCGACAAATACGGAATGGGCGCCTACGCGATCAAGGAACCGTATTTCGTCAACGACATGTCGCAGCTTCGTAGCGACTGAGCCCTGGCCGCGCCGCCATCCTCAGGGAGAGAGCATGGATACGTCGAGACATCCGGATGCCAACTCGTCAGCCGCCCCGGCGGCTGACGATCTCATAGTCGTCCCAAGGCGGCAGTACGGCATCTGGATAGGCACGGCCGTCACCTTGCTGGTGGCGTTCTTCATCGTTCAGGCATTCGTCCAGAATCCGGCGTTTGCCTGGGATACGGCCGGGCGTTATCTGTTTCACCCCCAGATCATGCGCGGGCTTGGCAATACCCTGATCCTCACGGTCATCATCATGGCCCTGGCGATCGTCGTCGGAACAATTGTCGCGATCATGCGGGTATCACGCAGCCCCATCCTGCGGGCTTTCGCGAGCGCCTATGTCTGGTTCTTCCGGGGCGTTCCGGCGCTGATCCAGCTGATTTTCTGGTTCAACCTTGCGCTTCTGGTGCGCGAATTTTCTCTCACCTTGCCGTTTGTCGGCACAGTCTTCTCCATCCGCACGAACGATTTCATGACGCCGTTCTTCTCGGCCGTCGTGGCGTTGGCGCTATGCGAAGCCGGCTACATGGCCGAGATCATCCGTGCAGGCATCAAGTCCGTGCCGCCCGGCCAGTCCGAGGCAGCGAGCGCGCTGGGCATGCCCTACCGCATGATCCTCAAGCGCATCGTCCTGCCGCAGGCCATGCGGTTCGTCGTGCCGCCAACAGGCAACGAAGCCATCAATTTGCTCAAGATGACGTCGCTGGTCACGTTCATCGCGGTCGACGACCTGTTCTATTCGGCGCAAGCCATCTACGCGCGCACGTTCGAGACCATCCCGCTGCTGATCGTCGTCGCGTTCTGGTACCTGACGGTCGTCAGCATCATGTCGGTCGGGCAATACATGCTCGAAAGCCATTTCGGGCGCAGCGACGGAACAGGTTTCTCGGTGGGCAGGATCCTGCGAAATGCCATCGGGCTACGCGGAGCGACATCATGACGATAGATCCCCGCAGCCGTTTCGGCGCGCCGGAAGACGCAATGGTTTTCGCGCGCAGCGTTCGAAAGTCCTTCGGCCCGCTCGAAGTGCTCAAGGGTGTCGACATCGTCGTGCCCACCGGGACCGTGGCCTGCATCATCGGCCCGTCGGGATCGGGAAAAAGCACGTTCCTGCGTTGCATCAACCATCTTGAAAAACTGACCGGCGGCATCCTGCTGGTCGACGGCGAATTCGTTGGCTACGAACTTCGCCAGGACAAGCTCTATGAGTTGAAGGATGTCGATCTGTGCAAGCAGCGCGCCGAGATCGGCATGCTGTTCCAGAATTTCAATCTGTTCTCGCACATGACCGTTCTGGAAAACATCGTCGAGGCGCCGATGCGCGTGCGCCGAACGCCGGCCGCCGAAGCTCGCCAGGATGCCTTGAGACTGCTCGAGCGCGTCGGGCTCATCGACAAGGTCGATAGCTATCCTCGCGAATTGTCCGGCGGGCAGCAGCAGCGCGTGGCGATCGCGCGCGCCATGGCGATGAAGCCAAAGGTCCTGCTCTTCGACGAGCCGACATCGGCTCTCGATCCCGAACTGGTGGGCGAAGTGCTGCAGGTCATGCGGGATCTGGCCCAGACAGGCATGACGATGGTCGTCGTCACGCACGAGATTGGCTTCGCGCGCGAGGTGGGCGACCAGCTGCTTTTCATGGACGAAGGTGTCGTGGTCGAGCGTGGTGATCCGCGCGAGATGATCGCCAATCCCAAATCGCCTCGCACGGCGGAATTTCTTTCGCGCGTGCTTTGACCTTTGCCAATGCAACACAAACTTGCACGCCGACCGAAGCCCGAACGGGTCTTCGCGCCGCGTCTTGCATGGAAACCAGCACTCAAGGCGTGGCGAGCTGATCTGTAGCTCCTGCCGCGCTCCAGAAGGAGCATGTCATGTCGTCCAAAAAGCTCGACTTCGCCAGCCAGGCGGTCTTCTACGAGCCGGAACCCGAGTCGCAGTCGATCAGCTATCCGATCTATATGTCGGCCAATTTCCAGTACGGCGGCGATATCTACGACCAGATCGTCGCCGGGGCCCGCAAGGAAGTAAATATCTACAGCCGCTGCGGCAACCCGACCGAATACAAATTCGAGGAGCATGTTGCGCGCCTCACCGGTGCTGACGGTTGCCTCGCAACAGCCTCGGGCATGGCAGCCATATCCCACGCGCTGTTTGGCATCCTGAAGGCCGGCGACCACATCGTCACGGACATTACCACCTATTCCAGCACCCACGAATTCTTCGATCACCGCATTGGCGATTTCGGCATTACCGTCAGCTTCGTGGATACGACGGATCCGGTCCAGGTCGAGCGCGCCTTCAACGACCGTACGAAGGTGCTCTACTTCGAGGCGCTGGCGAACCCGACCATGAAGGTGCCGCCGATGAAGGCGCTCGTGGAGCTGGCGCATCAGCGCGGCATCGTGGTTGTGTGCGACAACACCTTCGCAAGCCCAGCAGTCTGCCAGCCTCACGCGTTCGGCGTCGACGTGGTTGTCGAAAGCGCCACCAAGTTCATCGGCGGGCATAACGATGCCGTTGGCGGCGTCATCACCCAGCGATCGGATCTGCTGCCTGCGGACTGGCTGGAAGATGTCCGGTGGAACACGCTGAACAAGCTGGGCGGCGCGTTGTCGCCTTTCAATGCCTGGCTTCTGCTGCGTGGCGCGCAGACGCTCGCCCTGCGAGTGGAAAAGCAATGCGCCAACGCAGCAGCGCTGGCACGCTATCTGGAAACCCACCCCAAGGTGAAGCGGGTCTTCTATCCGGGTCTTGAATCGCATCCCAATCACGAGAACGCCAAGGCGCAGTTGCGCAATTTCGGCGCCATGCTCTCGTTCCAGGTGGAGAACGAAGAGTATGGCGTCCAGGTGCTCAAGCGGCTGCAGCTATGCTGTTTCGCCGCCAGCCTCGGCGGCTTGCGCACCACGACGCAGCTCCCTGGCACCATGGCTTTCCTCGACATTCCTTCGCAGGAACGCGAGGCGATGGGAATCGTCGATGGACTGGTCCGCTTCTCGGTCGGCATAGAACATATCGACGACATCATCGCCGATGTCGCACAGGCCCTTGGGTAGGCTTGGGTCTGGGCTGAGAAGGGGTGCATCGGCTTTGCAGCTCATCTCTCCGAGCTCAGGTCGTGCTTCGGGCGATAGTGAAACTGCTTCATAAAACCCGCTGACCTACTGCAGAAGGAGTATGGGATCCTTCCAAAGCAGTAGCGATCCAACAAATGGAGATTGTCGGATATGAGAGATGGATCGCATCTCTTTGCATGAATTAGCGTGTTTGCTAAAGTTGTCGCTTGCTGATTGGGAGCGCCATGCAAGACAATCAGGGTGTCGATCGCGTAATACTGTCAATCTACGATGCTGCCGTCGAGCCAGACCGCTGGCCGGAGGTGCTGGATCGCATAGCCAAGCTGGCAGATGCCCGCGGCGCATTCATATTCGATATCGACACGTCACCGCGCGAAGGGCCACGTGTTGGCGCCACCTATCACACCACGAACTATGAACGCCCGCTCATCGAAGCCTATCTGAAGGCGCACAATGAAGAAGAGTTGCGCGATCAGGCTACGTTTGCGGCGTTTTCGCGGAGTGGAGACCAGGTGGAACTCGTGCCCGACACGGTTCTTGCCCCCTCGCGGCAGGAGCTGATGCAGCACGCCAATGCGCAGACCATGGCGAGCTACGGGATCCACCACCGTGCCGGCGCGCTTTTGAACAAGGACCACTATTATTCGGATCGCTTCGCGGTGCAGTTTTCCCAACGCGCCGGCCCGCCAAGCGGCGATCGACTGCGCGCACTTCACGCGGTGATGCCGCATATAGCCAAGGCTCTCAATGTCGGGCGCCATACGAGCCGGCAGTTCACGGCGCGCCACGCCATACTCGACGTCTTCGATCTCTTGAGGATCGGTATCTGCATCGTCACTGCTTCGGGCGAGGTGGTGATGGCCAACAAGGAGTTCGAGCGGCAACTCGACGAGGTCGGCGCTTTCCGGGTCGATCACACGAAGCGTCTGGTAGCCCGCAACGAGAGCGTCAGGCTGGAACTCAGCAACCTCTTCGCAAGTGCGGGCAATCACGGCAAGTTCGGGGCCCGACCGCGCAAGGAGGCCATCCTGCATCCGCTTGAGCAGGAAGGCATGGCGCTGTGCTTGGAAGTCACCCCGCTGTTCATGCCGGATATGCTGGGCGAGAGGGCTTTCAGCGGGTTCGCCCTTTTCAGCCTGGATACAAGCCAGACCTACAACATCGATACCAGCTTCCTGGCGCAGGCGTTTTCGCTGACGAAGTCGGAGGAAGCGATCCTGTCGATGCTGGCCGAAGGACTTACCAACGCGCAGATATCCGAGCGGCGCGACCGCTCGCTGGAGACTGTCAGCAGCCAGGTCAAGACTGTGCTGGCCAAGACGATGTCGCAGAACCGGACGCAATTGATCCGGCTGGCGACGGAATTCAACCCGCGGATGTTTGTCGACCAGACCGTCCCCCATACGGGTGATGAGGAGCAGGTGCACACGAAATAGGCTTCGGATCGGAGGGCCTGATATGGCTAGGTTCAGCAAGCTGCATAAATGGATGTGTTTCGCCGCCTTGGCGATTGCGCCGGCTGGCAGCGCCGGTGCCCAGGACGCGGTCTTTACCCAGGACGGCCCTGAAAAATTCCTTTGGCGCTCGGAAGTACTCAACCGCGACGATGTTCAGGCCGAACTCGGCGATCTTTATGTGACGTTGCAGACCAACGGCGCGTTGACGACCAAACAGGTGAGCATCGAAAAGGGCGAAACGCCGACCGATGTGATGATCCGCAACGGCGTGTGGCCGCACTGGTTGAAAAACAGGATGCCGCTCAGCGTCGATGCCATGCTGTGCGATCTCAATCCCGATATCTGCCGGGCCGACCGCAAGGGTGGCAGCGACTGGACGCGCGCCTGGCCAGGACGCACGCTCAACCTGCCGGACGTTTCGCTTGAGCTGTCCTACAAGGTTGGTGTCCGGAACACGGCCGAACTGACAGCTGGGCGGTCCGATGTCGAAGTCGTCGAGACGTCCGATCTTTCCGCTCTGTGGTGTCGGCGCACTGGCCCGCAGCATGAGCTCTGCAAGGACAACGAAATCTCGGGAGGCTGGACCCAGGAAACGCCTGCGATCTACCAGTATGTCTACGACAGCAACGTGGACGTGGAGCGGTTTGCCAAAGTAGCAAGCCCATCCGCGTTGAAGGAGCTGGGCGCGAGCGAATCCCCGGTGAAAATGGTTGCGGTCCCGGTCGTGGAAGCGAGGGTAGGCACCGGAGCGGCGTCGAAAGGTGAGTTCTCGCGCGTTATCCAGGATTTATCCAATAACGTACTTGTTGACCAGAAACTGAGGCTGCAATCGTTTTTCGAGACGAACGCCAAGCGGTTCAGACCGATGGGGTTCGTGGACGAGAACGGCAAGCCGAGCCGGCCGTGGCGGGAAGGCGAAAACCTATCGCCCGTGAAGGTCGCGCATATAGATGCCGCAGCTGAGTTGACGCACTGCACATTCGGCCAGGGCGTGGCGCTCAAGCGCTGGAACTTCGAAACGCAGGAACTCGAAGACGTTGAACGGCCGGCGCAAATTGTTGCCGCTGCCGGTGGTGCGACTGACGCCGGTCCGGCTTGCGGTTTGCTCAACAGCACGCCTCTTGTCGAGAAGAGCCATGGCACCCATACGCTGGGATTGCTCGTCGACCTGTTGACCCTCGGCGGGAACATCCAGACGCCCGCTGCCGCCGGCGAACCACCGATCACCATATACCACGTCCCAATCGGCCTCTCGCAGGCAAACCAGATCGGCATGGAGGCACTGGAAGAGGTTGTGCAGCTTCTGCCGTGGTGGGACGTCAAGGTCGTCAACATGAGCATTGCCTGGAATAAGGCTGACAGCAGGCCGATCGAGGATGCGATCGTCAGGCTGCCGAATACGATCTTCGTCGCGGCCGCCGGCAATCATGATGAGACGAGCGGATGCAGCGTCAGCCCCGCATGCATCGAGAGCAGCAACGTCATTTCAGTGATCGGCCTCGACCTGGACGACAACAACAAGCTCAAGATTCTCAAGGATAGCAACTACGGCTCCCGCTACCACGACATCGGCGCTATCGGCGCAAATCTGGTCTCGTCGGTGGACGGGGGAATGATTGGTCCCCTTTCCGGAACCTCCCAGGCTGCACCTCTGGTGTCGGCCGCAATTGGCCACCTGATCCGGCGCGGAAAGACTGGCATTGAGGATATCTATCAACGGATCATGACGACGGCGGTTCTCGACAGCAAGCTGCTGGAGGCCTCGAAGGCAACGATGATCGATATGCGGCGGGCGATGGATTTCGACGTCGACTTCCTCGAACTGAACAACGGCTGCAAGATGCGCGGCGAGTTCAGGGGCTTCGTCACCGTTGGCGACATTGTCGCTTCCGACGTCGAATCGGGTGGCCATTTTTATCTAAGCGAGCCGGACCTGCGGCGAGTGTTCTACAACGAACGCGAGGACTGGCACCTGATGATGCATGTGCGCGGACATGAGTTCCTGCGCCGCGCTTACCAGATCGAACCGGATCATCTGCAGCGGGAATTCCGGTTCCTGCCCGCAACGCTTGAAAATTGCGGGGACCAGGAGGCGGATGCCGTCGCCAGGTTCAAACTTGCCGATGTCCACGACCTGATGTTGGCCTCGCGCTGAGGACGAAGACGAATGCGCCTGCTCGTCGCCATCTGTTTCACCTTCGCCACGCTCGGCCCAGCGTTGGCGCAAGAGGAGCCGCCGCCGCTTTCAGTTCCGCATACCGAGGGTGTCGTGGAACAGATTGCCGCATCCTTCCCGCCGCCTCCGGACGAGAGCGGCGGCGGCACCACCGGCCCCGCACAGTGGGCGCAATCCTTCCTGCGCGCGGGCGCCGCGCTTATGCAGCTTCATTTTTCCGACATCAGTTTTGATCCGGACGAGTATTTCGAGATCGAGATCGTCAACCGCAACGGTGAGGTCGTCCAGAAGCTGACCAATGAGACACTGGCCGGTGTCGACGCGATCTGGACGAATATCGGATGGGGACAGTCGCTGGGCGTTTCGGTCTATGGCAATCGGGGCGGCACGCTCGCCTTTACCATCGACGCCGTGAGCTTCGACAAGCGTGGGCCGGTGCTGGAATCGATCATCGGCGAGGACGAGCGCGAGCATCTCTACCGCTACGAAGGGCAGTTCCTGCCGGTTGTCGATCGCGTGCAGGGCGCGGTGGCGAAACTCTCGATGATCAAGACCGAAGGCGGGCGGCAAATTCGCGAGGTCTGTTCGGGGTTCCTCATCGGCGACGACGTGCTGGTGACCAACGAGCACTGCGTGGCTGATCAGCCGACATGCCTGGCCACCAAGGTCATATTCGGCTTCGTCTACAACAATATCGGCCAGACGCCCGGCCTTGAGCAGTACGATTGCCAATCGGTGTTGGCCGTCGACGTTCCGCTGGATATTGCGGTGCTGAGGATCGCGGAGAAGCCGGGGCTGCGCTGGGGCACGCTGGCACTCGCCGACGAGGATGTATCGGCGGACCAGCAGCTTTTCGTCCTGCAGCATCCGCTGGGCGAGGCCAAGCAGATTTCGGAAGTGGGTTGCGCTGTGTTCGAGGCGGTTTCGCCCGGCCGCTCGGGCCAGACCGACTTTGCCCATCTGTGCGACACGCTAGGCGGTTCGTCTGGTTCTCCGGTTTTCAACGCCGCCGGCGAGGTTGCGGGTCTTCATCATTGGGGGCGGTCGATCGTGGGCCGCTACAATGGATCGAACCGGGCGGTTCGCGCCGGGTTGATCAACGCGTTTCTTGCAGACCATGTCGTCAATGCGGGGGAGCAGGCAAATGACGGGCAGCAGGCAGTGGATCAATAACTGGCGGGGGCTGACGATCTTTGCCGTCGCCTTTCTGGCGAGTGGGCTTGGTGGCGGCAAGATCGAAATGGCGGCGCAGGCACAAGAAACCTGCGCCGCCGGTCTCGTCTGTCTGGATCAAGGCTGGAGCGAGCGCGATCGCACAAAGTGGTACAGAACCAGCCAGGGCTCACGGTTGCTTCCTCTGAGCTGGGCGCTGGCGTTGGAGGAGGCGGGGCGGGAAAGTCCGTTCTTCGCCGACGAGAACATGCGAGCGCTGGGTTATCTGCCGGCACAGGCGAGCGCGGCCAACCCGCACGGCCTGCCGATCGGCTTCGTGGTCGACGAGGAGAATTCGAACCGCGCCGACATCATGTGCGAAACTTTCCCGGAAACCTGCAACGGTTTCCTGATGCGCAAGCCATGGCTCGGAATGACGTGTTCGGCATGCCATACCAACGACATAGAGTATGACGGCTCGCGCATCCGCATCGAAGGTGCGCCGACGCTTGCCGATTTCCAGAGCTTTCTGGAGCGTATCCTGGCCGCACTCGAATCCACCGCGGCGGACGAGGCCAAGTTCGACCGCTTCGCGCGCTCCGTGCTCGGTGCCGAGCTCAGCGTGCCGTCACGCGTCGCGCTTCGCGCCCAACTCGTCGAACAGATCGCCTGGCAGACACGGTTGATCGATGCCAACCATACCGACCTGCGCTATGGTTACGGTCGCCTCGACGCACAGGGTCATATCCTCAACAAGGTGGCTGCCGTGGGTGGCGGTGCACCCATGTCGGGACCGCTCGCCTCAGATGCGCCGGCAAGCTATCCGCACATCTGGAATACCGCGCAGCAGGACAAGATCCAGTGGAACGGGATCGCGCGCAACATCCTGAACATTCCGCTTTTCGGCAAGAACACGGACATCGGCGCGCTGGTGCGCAACACCTCCGAGGTGATCGGCGTGTTTGCCCATATCGAAATCAGTCCGCGCTGGATGACGACCTTGCTCGGCTACAAATCCAGCCTGCGCGTCGAGAGGATGGTGGATCTGGAACAACAGCTTGCCCGTCTGCAGTCGCCACGCTGGCCGGAGGATGTGCTGCCACCGATCGACTGGGATAGCGCGGAGCGCGGTCGCGCACTTTTCGAGACCCAGTGCGCCAGATGCCACGCCGATCTTGCCTCCGACGACCTAACCACTCCGATCAAGGTTCCGATGCAGCCGATCAGGGAGGGCGGGACCGACATATTCCTGGCGTGCAATACGTTTCTGCACTGGTCGAATGCCGGCAAATTCGAAGGCCGCCGTCCGTTCGTCGTCAAAGGCGACAGGATCGACAGTGAGGATTTCACCCGCGACATGCTCACGAACGCTGCCGTGGGCGCCGTCATCGGACGCTCCGACGAGCTGGTCGGAAGCCTGTTCGACGACATCTTCCGTCGTGGCGGATCCCCGGAATCCCGTGAATCGGGCGCTGGCTTCGACTATCTTCCCGGCGTGACCGATCCCGTAAAGAAGGAGATTGCGCAGGCCTGTCTGACTTCGCAGGACGCCGGCCTGCCGGGAGACGAGAGCATCCTCGCCTACAAGGCACGGCCGCTCAACGGCATCTGGGCTACTGCGCCCTATCTGCACAACGGCTCGGTGCCGACGCTCTATGACCTGCTGCTGCCGTCGCCGCTGCGGGTCGTCGTGCCCGCCGGCGAGACGCTTGCTGCACCAGGGCCTGGCAATCGCCCCGCATCCTTCCATGTCGGCAGCCGCGTCTTCGATCCGACTAAGGTGGGCTTCTCGACACAACCGGCCGAGCTGCTCGTGCGCAGCGATGGAGAGGTGGTCGAGACGTTCGAGTTCAAAGTCTATGGAGGCGACGGTTCGCCCGTTCCAGGCAACTACAATTCCGGCCATGATTATGGCACCGATGCGCTGAGCGAGCAGCAGCGCTGGGAACTGGTGGAGTATCTGAAGACGCTGTGACGTTGGTCGAGCCGGCCAGATGACCTGAAGCTGCCATCTCGCTGGCCTCTGGCGTGGGCTGTGGCGATGCTTTGGCAGGTGGCGTTTCCCGCAGGACTTATCGATCGCCGTTAGGGCGACGGCTGTTGCCAAGCAAAAATTCTTCAATATCGAAAATAAGGCGACGTCATCTTTGCTGTTTTCAGTCTTTCAACGTAAAGTGTTCATGTGGGGGGAGTGGAGGAAGTATCATGAAGAGAATCCTCGTTCTTTCCGCTGTCACGCTTGCGATAGCGGGATGCCAGACCGACCCCCAACCTATGAACTCGCCCATCGTTTCGTCCGCTCCGGGCGTGCCTTCGGATATTGCTGATCTTGTCGATGCGCGTGCGGCCGGGGGCGAGACGCAGCTTATGGCGCGCGGCTACACTCTGGCGCGCACGGCCGGTCTGACCGCGTACTGGTGGAATGCCGGCAGCGGCACATGTGCCGCCGTTGTCACTGGGCAGGGGCGCTACCAGAGTATTCGCAGCGTGAGCGCTTCGGAGTGTGGGGCATCAACAACGGCTGATGTGGTTGGCGTGCCGACAGATATCGCCGACCTCGTCGGTGCGCGTGGCTCTAGTGGCGAGATGCAGCTCATGGCGCGCGGCTACGCTCTGGCGCGCACGGCCGGTTTGACTGCCTACTGGTGGAATGCGGGCACCGGTGTGTGTGCGCAGGTCGTGACGGGCGACGGACGCTATCAGAGCGTTGACGCAGCCAGCCGAAACGATTGCGGCAGATAAAGATCACCGCCTCTACAGGCGAAGTGGAGTATTCCCGTGAGAACCATATCCAGTCTTCTCATCCTGGTGGCGGCGATGCTTCTTTCGCTGCCTGCAATTGCGCAAGATGTCCGCGAAGAACGTGTGTCGTTCCAGCCCGGGCGATCAGGGGCCGATATCAGGGGATCGATCCGCGGCTACGAGATCGTCGACTATCTGATCGATGCGCGGGCGGGTCAGACGATCGAGATTTCGCTGAAGACGTCGAACCTGTCGAGTTACTTCAACCTTCTGCAGGGAAGCGATCCCACGGCAATCTATGTCGGATCCACGGAAGGCAACGACTATACCGGCGTTCTCCCCGACGACGCCGATTATCGTATCCGCGTCTACCTGATGCGCAACGCGGCGCGGCGTGACGAGACGGCAGACTATACGCTCTCCGTCGCCATTACCGGCGGAAAGGCCACGGCACCTTCACCCGACTACGCTGACGGGCTGGCTGGAGGTCCGGATTTCTGGCAGGTCAAGGGCGTTCCCGCCGGCGACACACTGAACGTGCGTTCGGGGGCGGGTACATCGAACCGTGTCGTGGGTGCGCTGGCCAATGGTGACCGTGTCCGCAATCTCGGCTGCGAGATGGCTGGAACAGCCCGCTGGTGCCGGATTGAAGCCGCTTCGGGGCAGGCGCTGACCGGTTGGGTGAGCGGCCGCTACCTCGTGGAAGCGGGTGCCGAGCCAAACAACGGTATCAATTCTCAAGCCACTGGACAGATTCCCTGCTCACCCGTGGCCGGGCAACCGACCCCGAACTGCGCTTTCCGCGTTACGCGCGGAGGCAACGGCAACGCGGCAGTGTGGATCGAGCTGCCAGCAGGTGGCGAACGCTATGTCGAGTTTGTCGATGGCAGGCCTGAGATCACCGATGCGGGAATGCAGATCTCGTTCGAGAAGATTTCCGACCTTTACCTCATCCGCATCAATGGTTCGGAACGCTACGAGATACCGGAGGCCGTCGTCTACGGCGGCTGATATATAAGCGTTTGTTGCCGCCTCGAACCGCGCCTACCTCAACTTCGTATCGAATGCTGCGGCCGGTCCGGACCTAGGACATGATGACGAAGTCCTTTGCCGAACGCGTATCGGGATGAAGCGGCGCTTCGGTCAGGATCATCGTGGTTCCCGGGTGCATATGTTTCTGCACCCGGAGAAGAAAAGCGTTATCGGCGCGCAGCCTGTCAACGGCTCTCACCTGTCCGCCGAGCGGTCTTCCCTGCGCATCGTGCGTGATCGCTATCCACTGCATACCCTTGGCAGCCTCGTTGGACTGTTGCAATATATAGACGTGGTTTCCCAGTGGCCCTTGCCCGTCGATTATGAGCGACGTTTCGGCGACGACCTCCGAATTCTCGACAAGCATGATACGCCGGTCGCTCGACGAGGAGATCACCGAGGTGATCGGACTGGTAGCGAGATCGGTGGCCTGCTCCTAACTGCGGTTCAGCGGTGAGGTGCAGGCGCGAATTCCTGCCGGATTGCCATGCTGTCGGCACCAAGGCCGGGCACGCGACGGGCGACATGGCGCTCACCATCCCTGACCGCCGCCGGCGCGGGAACTGTCTGCGGCCCGGTTTCGGTGTCGATGTCCGTCTGGGTCAGGTGTGGGTGGGTCAGGAGATCGCCGATGCCGTTGACGTCGGCAAAGGCAGTGTCCGTCTCGACGAGCAATCTGACCGCCTCATCGTGATCCAGTGCCGCGAAACGCTTGGCTACCGCCGCATCGACTGCCGCGCGGTTCTGGACCCGTCCATTGTTTGTGGAAAAGTCCGGATCGGCCGCCATGTCGGGGCGCGCAAGCACGTCGCGCGCGAAGATCGCCCATTCGCGGTCGTTCTGGATCGACACGAGGACTTCTCGCCCGTCGCGGGTGCTGAATACGCCGTAGGGCGATATCGATGGGTGGGCGAGCCCGATGCGCTGCGGTGGCGTGCCGGCGCGTGCGTGCAGGAACGGCACCGCAAGCCAGTCGGCGATGACGTCGAACATCGAAATTCGGATGTCCACCCCCCTGCCGGTACGATCCCGCTGAAGCAGGGCCTCCAGGATTGCGGCATGAGCGGTTGCGCCGGTCGCGATGTCAACCAGCGAGATGCCAACGCGCGCCGCTGATTCCGGCCCGCCGGTAATGCTGCACAGACCGCTGTCGGCCTGGATGAGAAGGTCGTAGGCCTTGCGTCCGGAATACGGACCTGTGTCGCCGTAGCCACTGATCGAGCAGCAGACCAGCCCAGGGTTTCGTGCGAGCAGCGCTTGTGGACCCAGCCCCATGCGATCGAGAGAGCCGGGCTTCAGGTTCTGGACAAGTACGTCGGCCCGCTCGATCATGCGCAGGAGCAGCTCACGATCGCCAGCGTCCTTAAGGTCGAGGACCACCGATTCCTTGCCACGGTTGAGCCAGACGAAATAGCTCGACAAACCGTTGGCGGCCTTGTCGTAGCCGCGTGCGAAATCGCCTTCGGGGCGCTCGACCTTGATGACGCGAGCGCCCGCGTCGGCCAACCGCGAGGTACAGAAAGGGGCTGCCACCGCCTGTTCGATGGTAATGACGAGCTTACCCTCCAGAGCGGTCATGCTGGCACCGTTGGCTGTTCGCCGGCATCGGACGAAAGCGTCGCGGTCGCCGTCATGGTGGTCTTGCCGGAAGCATCCGCGACCCACAGCTCGAGCGGGGCGCCACGGCCTGCGTTGACGGTGAAAGATTGGCCGTCGAAGAGCGGCGATACGCCTCGGAACGCGAAGCTGGCGGGATAGGCACCACCATTCTCCTGCCTTGACAGATTGAGGAGCAGGGTCGCCTGCAACGGGCCATGCACAATCAACCCCGGGTAACCTTCCACGTTTGCGCAATAGTCGCGATCGTAGTGGATGCGGTGGCCGTTGAAGGTTGCCGCCGAGTAGCGCATCAACAGCACCGGATCGGCCGAGACGCTGATGCGGCGGGCAGCCTCTCGCGTCTGCGGTGCGGGCGCCTTCGATGCAGCTGGCGCGCTTTCCATCTGGCGATAGACGATGTCGTGGCGCTCGCTCAACGCGGGTCCGCGCGGCGTTTCGTATCGGTGCGAGACCTGCACGAAACAGAGCGAACCGGAGCGTCCGTGCTTCACCGAGACATCGTCGATGCGCGAGATGCGCGTCACGCGGTCACATACGCGGAACTCGCTGCTGAACCGAAGCTCGCCGCCCGCCCACATGCGGCGGGGAAAGGGAACCGGCGGCAGGAAGTCACCGCGCGCGGGATGGCCATCCGGGCCCAGCCCCGACATCGGCGCGATGTCGGGGCATAGGCACCAGTGGATGCCGGTGGGCGCCGGCGCGCCCTCGGTGAAATCCACTCTCTCATCGAGGATGGCGGCGAGACTGGCGGCGAGACGCGGCGTGATCGTGTCTTCGAGCGTCCGCTGCCTGCCGATCCAGCCGCGCAGATGTTCGATGTCGATGTCGTCGGTGCCCATCAATACGACCGTGGCATGCCGAGAACATGCTCGGCAATGTAACTCAGGATCAGATTGGTCGAGATCGGCGCCACCTGATAGAGGCGCGTTTCGCGGAACTTGCGCTCCACGTCGTACTCCTCCGCGAAACCGAAGCCGCCATAGGTCTGCACGCATGCTTCGGCGGCCGCCCAGGACGCCTCGGCGGCGAGCATCTTGGCGATGTTGGCTTCCTCTCCGCATTGTTCGCCGGCCTCATAGAGCTGGGCCGCGTGGTGGACCATCAGTTCGGCGGCGCGCATCTGGGCATGTGCCCTGGCGATCGGGAACTGGATGCCCTGGTTCTGGCCGATAGGCCGGCCGAAGACGACGCGCTCGCAGGCGTAGCCGCGGGCCTTGTCGATGAACCACTTGGCATCGCCGATGCACTCGGCGCCGATCAGGATGCGCTCCGCGTTCATGCCCGACAGGATATAGCGGAACCCCTTGCCCTCCTCGCCGACGAGGTTGCGGGCAGGCACGCGCACATTCTCGAAAAACACCTCGGTCGTCGCGTGGTTCATCATGGTGCGGATTGGGCGGATCGTCAGGCCTGCGGTCTTCGCCTCGTTCATGTCGAGGATGAACACCGAAAGCCCGTCAGTCTTCTTGGCCACCTGGTCGCGCGGGGTGGTGCGTGCCAGAAGCAGCATGAGGTCGGAATGTTCCGCGCGGGAGGTCCAGATCTTCTGGCCGTTGATGACATATTCGTCGCCTTCGCGTCGCGCCGTCGTGCGCAGTGACGTGGTGTCGGTGCCGCTGGTCGGCTCGGTGACGCCGAAGGCCTGCAGGCGCAGTTCGCCGCTGGCGATGCGTGGCAGGTATTCCCGCTTCTGCTCTTCCGAGCCGTGCCGCAGGATCGCACCCATGATATACATCTGCGCGTGGCATGCGCCGCCATTGCCGCCGGCACGCTGGATTTCTTCCAGGATCGCAGCGGCCCCCGACAGCGGCAGCCCAGCGCCGCCATATTCCTCGGGAATCAGCGCTGCGAGATAGCCCGCTTGCGTGAGTGCCTGGACGAATTCGCTCGGATAAGCGTGCTCACGATCGAGCTTCTGCCAGTATTCGCCGGGAAACTCCGCGCAGAGCTTGGCGACCTCTTCGCGGATTTCACGGTATTCGGTTGCGGCGCTGTTCATATGTTTGCTTGTCCTCCTAGCTCTCGCAGCGTCGGCATGTCGGCCAGACGCGAGAGTCGTTCATGCAGCATCGCTGCGTCATCGTTCAGCACCGGTCGCGTAAGGGTCATGAACTTGGCGGCCCGCGCCTCGGGCGACGGGAAGGTATCCGGTTCACCGGACGGATCGGGGATGCGGCGGCTAATGGTTCCTTGCGGTGTCGTAACCTCAAGCGTCGCACCGAACGGGTGGCGCAGGCCCTCGAGGCTTTCGTCGCGGATGACGTCGACCCGGTCGCAAAGCGCGTCGATTTCGGGCTTGGCCAGCAACGCGTAGTCGTCCCAGCCGAAACGGCCCAACGTCAGCGCCACGGCGGCCGCAAACGGCATGGAGAACTGACCTTCGACGATGCCGCGCACCCTGCGCTTTTCTTCCAGGGGTGTTCCGGTCAATGTTATGCCGTTTCGATGGAGGCCTACCGTGACGGATTTCACCTGTTCCGTCGTGAGGCCAAGTTCTGTGCGCAGTGCCACGAGCCCGTCGATAGCGGCATGCGTGTAGCGGCATGTCGGGTAAGGCTTGAGCCCGATGTTCATCGTCTCCCAGACGGAGCCCAGTCCGGCAACGGCGCGTTCGGGATCGGCGCCGTCGGTGTAACCGACCAACAGGCCGTGCTTGCCCTCGATCGCGTCGGCTGCGCCGAGAAACCCTTCGCGCGCGAGTGACGCGGCGATCAGCCCGTTCATGGCGGCTGCCCCAACCTGGAAACGCTTGTTCCAGGCGCCGTTGACGAGGAACTGAAGCGAGCCGGCGGCCTGGCTTGCCGCCACCCCAAATGCCGAGGCGATCTGTTGCGCGTCGAGGCCGAAGATGCGCCCGGCTGCCGCCGCCGCGCCAAAGACGCCGGCCGTCGCAGTCGGGTGGAAGCCGCGCGCGTAATGCGCGGTCGGATCGAGCGCGTTGCCGATGCGTATCATCACCTCATAGCCGGCTACGATGCCGCTGAGCGCTTCCCGCCCGCTGCAGCCAGTCATCTCCGCAGCAGCAAGGGCTGCGGGAACGACCGGTGCACTCGGATGGGTGGAACTGTCGGAATGCGTGTCGTCGAAGTCGAGCGAATGGCCGAGCATGCCGTTGAAAAGGGCCGCGGTAGCGGGCGTGTAGCGACGGTTGAAACCGAACACGGTGATCTCGCCGGGACCGTCGATGCTGAGACGGGCCGCCATGGCCAGGAGTGCGGGGGTGGAATTTGATTCCGCGCCGGCACGTACGATGCTGCCAACCAGATCGGTCACCAGATCGCTGGCCCGCAAGGGGACCTCCGGTGGCAGCGCGTCATAATGCAGAGCCGCTGCGAATGCAGCCAAGCGCTGGGTGATCTGGGACGGCGCTGGCACTGTCATATGTTTTTCCTCATGCAGCTCCCAAGCATGAATAGCAGGACCACAGAAGGGAAATAGGGTTTTGCGTCGGTGTCTATAGGATAATGTTATATCTGCGACGATGAAAACGCTTGAAAGTTTTCGCTCCGGCCGTCGCAAGGATGCGTGCTTGAGACGGACTCTTATCGGAGGTGGCGTTGGACCTGAGACAGTTGCGCTATTTCGTGGCGATCGTGGAACAAGGGTCGTTCTCGCGAGCGGCGCAGGTTCTGAACATCGCGCAGCCGGCCCTCAGTGCCCATGTCCGCAACATGGAGGCGGACCTTGGCATGCAATTGCTCTTGCGGAGCGCACAGGGCGTGATGCCGACGGAGGCGGGGACGACCTTGCTGCGCAATGCACGGCTGGTGATCGAGCAAGTCGCCACGGCGGAGGCAGAGGTGCGCGGGCACGCCGCCGAGCCGCGGGGCGAGGTGCATATCGGCATTCCAGGCACGATCAGCCAGAAGCTGGCGGTGCCGCTTATCCTGGCCGTTCGGCAACGATACCCCGGAATCAAGCTGCGGATCGCAGAGGCGATGAGCGGCTTCGTACTGGACTGGCTGCGCGCCGGCCATGTGGACCTCGCGATCCTGTACATTCCCGCGGTCGACCGGAGGCTTGCGTCGGAATGTCTGTGCGTGGAGGAGCTTTGCCTTCTTGGTCCGGCCGGCTCCAGATCAGGTCCGGCGCGGCCGCATGGATCGTCGATCGACTTCGGAAACGCGATCGAGCTGCCGTTGATACTGCCCGGCCGCGCGCATGGACTGCGTGAGATGCTGGAGCGCCTCGCATTGTCGCGCAACGCTTCACTCAACAGCGAAATCGATGTCGATTCCTATGCGGCCATCAAGCTCCTCGTCGAGCGCGGGGTCGGCTTTTCGATTCTGCCGCTGCATGCCGTTGCAGCCGAACTGGAAGCGAAACGCCTTCGTCGCTGGTCAATCGTCAACCCGGTCGTGCAGCGGGAGGTTCATCTGGCACGTCCCGGCGACAAGCCGGCGCCACATGCGGTGCAAGCGGTTGAGGCACTGTGTCGTGAGGTGGTGTTCTCGCTGGTTGCCGAAGGTGCCTGGGAGGGCACGGTTCAGGTCGTGCCTGCCACGTAGTCAGCGGTGACCGCCCGCGCGGTCCATGGCATCCAGCATCGCCAGATCGTGGATCGCCAGTTCGGCCCGGCTGCGCGCGAGAGGGACGAAGGTTGCTGCAAGTCCGCTCGGTCTCAGGGTGCAGATCGTGAAACCGGCGCCATCAACAACACGCAGGCCGGCAATGTAGGTCGTGTCGACAGCGTTATGGAGGCCGGTGCCGATGACGACTGGAACGCCATGCCAGTGTATCACGCTGTCATGATGCACGTGGCCTGACAGTATTGCGGCGACCCGACCGCCGCCCACGATTTCCGCAAGCCGGGCACTGCTTACGGCATCGAGGCTGTGCCAGCCGGCGTCGCCGTCTTGGAGATGTGGCGGATGGTGGCACACGACTACCTTCGGGATGTCCGGTTCGCGCTTCAGCGCGGCTTCAAGAAACGCGAACTGTTCGTCGCCCAGCGCTCCCGAAATGCGGCCGGGAATGCTGGAATCGAGTACAATCACATGCACGCCGGCGATGACCGTGTCGTGGAAGTAGGGCGCATCCGGGTCACCCGGTTGTGCGAGCATGACGGACCGGAAGCCCGGCCGCGTATCGTGATTGCCGAGCGCCATGACCATCGGTAGCGACAGGGGTTCCAGCAATTTGCCCAGCTTGCGATAGGCATCAGGCTCGCCATGGTTGGTGAGGTCGCCGGCGATGACGATGAACGCCGGCTTCTTCGCAAATTTGTCGACACAGGCAACAACCTCTTCAAGCGTCCGGCTCGTGTCGGTCAACAAGCCTGCTTCCGCCAAAGGCCGGTGCGAGACGTGAAGATCGGACAGCAGCAGGAAGTCCACACGATCGGTCATATCAATCCTTTCGTCGGAACGGTTGAAAGCCGCGTTTGCACGCTCAGGTCGGATCAGCCGACGATTGCCATGCCGCTACGCTGCGCGCAGCCTCGTCGGCGATGCGGTCCAACGAGAAGCCGGGCTTGAACAGCGAGGAGCCGAGGCCGAAGCCGGTGGCTCCCGCTCGCCGCCAGGCTGCGAAGTCGTCTGGGCCAATGCCTCCGACGGGGTACATTTCGGCGCCTGCAGGCAGCACCGCACGCAAGGCGGAAAGCCCCTCGGGCCGCATGACATTGGCCGGAAAAATCTTCAAAGCGGTCGCTCCGGATCTCAGGGCCGAGAAGCATTCGCTCGCCGTGAACACGCCGGGAAAGGAGCCAAGGCCCAGTGCGCGGGTGCGCTCTATGATTGCTGGCTCGCAGTTGGGCGAGACCACGAAGCTGGCCCCTGCATCGGCGACGGACTGTACCTCGTCGAGCGTCAGCACGGTTCCCGCCCCGATTTCCGCGACTGCGGAGAAGGCTTTCGACATGGTGTTGATCGAACGCAGCGCATCGGGCGAATTGAGTGGCACCTCAATGCGCGTGATGCCGGCGCCGATCAGCACCTCGGCAACGTCGCGGGCTTCTTCGGGCAGGATGCCCCGCAGGATAGCGATCAGCGGCAAGGTCAATTCGTCTTCTCCACAATCATGAGGTCATGAGCCATTTGCAGGCCTGCGCGCGCCAGACCATCGCCGTCCAGCCGCTGCGCATCGCCGCCGTTGAGCCGGATAGCGCGTTCATAAAGGCTGGATAGCGTGTGCGAACCGACGATGGCCGGCCTGGCGGTGCGAACTTCGTCGCCGAGCGCGGCAATCTCAAGTCCGATCAGCAGCCCGGACAGGCGGGCGCGAGCGACATCCGGTGCGATTCCGTCGAGCAGCGATGCGGCGCGGATCGAAAACAGGGCGGCTGAAAGTGCCGCTGGGTCTGCGGCTGCCTGTAGCACGGCCGCGTCGAAAGCTTCATCGTCGAACGCCGAGGCGTCGCCCAACGCGTGACGCAGGACCGATTGCCTTGCGATTATGTCGAACAGTTCGCCCGTCATGAATGTGCGAAAGCGTTCGATCTCTCCGCCGCGGATGAATGCCCACTTGTTGTGCGTTCCTGGCAGGCAGGCCAGGCCCTCGAAATCCGGGTCCATGGCGAGAAGGCCGGCGATCTGAGTTTCTTCGCCACGCATCACATCTGCCGGGTTCGCCTGGCTCAGTCCGTGGATGATCGTGACGGTGATGCGGCTGTCCTTGCAGGTCGCGGGGATCATCGCGTCGCGCACCAAGGGCGCGCAGGGCACGGCGACGTATGGTGCCTCCTGCCATCCCTGGCGGGCGCCGACCATGCCGCAGGCAATGACGGGCAACGGTGTCATTCTGCTCGCGGCGAGCCATTTTTCAATGACATTCAGCAGCGCCGGCTCGAACCCGTCGCGCGTGAGGCTCGCCATACCGATCGAGGCGGCGGCAGTGGCCACGACTTCGCTGCCCCGCATGGCCCAGGCTCGCAGGTTGGTGGTGCCCCAATCGACGCCGATCCAGTCGATATATGCGGCTTCATTCATGATGCTTTATCCCCTCCACCGCATGTCGTGCGTCCACGCGCGGTAGCGGATGACGCAATGCCAGAGAGCGGTACGGGTTTCAATCGACCTGTTTGCCCATCGGCCTCAGGGTTGTTTTTCGGGCTCGATGCTTTCGAGGTATTTCAGGAAGCTGCGGCCACCTTCGATCAGGTCGTCGCGGAATGCATCGGCCAGTGCGTCCGCATCCCGGTTCCGCAACGCGGCAATCACATTCAGATGCTGGTGTGGTCCGTCGTAGCTCGGGTGGCCGAACGGGTAGAGGAAGTTGAGCAGCGGTCCGATCTGGACCCACAGCCGTTCGAGAATGTCTATGAGCTGAGGCATTTCCGATCTGCGATAGACAGAGAAGTGGAACTCGTAGTTGGCCAGCAGCGCGGTTGGATAGTCCTTCTCCAGTTCGGCTCGGATCAAGGTCTCATGAATCTGTTCGAGTTCGGCGATGAAGGCATCGTCCACGTTCGGCAGGGCCTTTAATGCCGCGTGGGGCTCGAGAAGCAGCCTGATCTCGCGGAGTTCCAGGTATTCGCGCAAGGTCAGCCGGCGCACGCGAATGTAGTAACCCGGCTTCATTTCCAGCGCGCCGTCGCGCACTAGCTGAAGCAGCGCCTCGCGCACCGGCGTCTCGCTTGTTCCAAGGCTCTGCGCCATGTCCCGTATCTTCAACCGGTCACCTGGCTGGAGGCGCGCGGCCATGAGCTGATACTTCAATTGGGCGTATATCTGAGCGGAGAGGCTCTTCGACTGAATGTCCGGTGGGCCTTGCATGTAATCGTCAAACTCCAGCGCGGAACGCCCGCATTCCATCGTACCTACCATTGGGGGTTTTGGCAGGTCCAGCATCTTGGTCGAGTCATCACGGCGAACGCTTGTCATAATGAGATACATGATATATCAAGTTAATGAGCAATGCGATGCGGGCAGGAAACATGGATCAGCAATCTATCGATGCGGCACTCAGGGCGCGCGCGGCCAAGGTCATCCCCGGCGGGATGTGGGGGCACCAGAATGCCACCCGTGTGCCGGTCGGCTATCCGCAATACTTTTCGCGCAGCGAAGGCTGCCGCATCTGGGACGCGGATGGCCGCAGCTATATCGACTACATGTGCGCCTGGGGGCCGATGATCCTCGGCTATGGCGATCCCGATGTCGAGGAAGCCGCGGCGCGCCAGCGGGCGCAGGGCGACGGGCTCAATGGGCCGACACCGCGGCTGGTCGAACTCGCCGAACTCATGGTCGATACGGTCGCGCATGCCGACTGGGCGATGTTCTCGAAGAACGGCACGGACGCCACAACGGCCTGCGTGACGATTGCCCGGGCCGGAACCGGACGGCGCAAGGTGTTGGTGGCGCGCGGCGCCTATCACGGGGCGATTCCATGGTGCACGCCCTCGGTTGCAGGCGTCACCGAAGAGGATCGCGCCCATCTGGTCTATTACGACTATAACGACGCGGCCAGCTTGGAGGAGGCGGCGGGATCGGTAAAAGGCGATCTCGCGGCCATCATCGTATCCGCCTTCAAGCACGACCTCGGCAAGGACCACGTGCTGCCCGAGCGCGCATTCGCGCATGCCGCGCGCAGGGTCGCGGACGAGGCCGACGCCGCGCTGATCGTGGATGACGTGCGCGCGGGTTTCCGGCTCGACATGGGCGGTAGCTGGGAGCTGGTCGGCGTGAAGCCCGATCTCTCGGCATGGAGCAAGGCTATCGCCAATGGCCGCGCGCTTGCCGCGGTTACCGGCAATGATCGCTTCCGCGAAGGCGCGAGGTCGATTTTCACGACTGGCTCATTCTGGACAGCGGGCGTTTCGATGGCGGCCTCGATCGCCACGATCACCAAACTGCGGAACACGGATGCGGTTGGCCTGATGAGCGCGTCGGGCGAGCGCCTTCGTGCGGGGCTGCAGGCACAGGCACGGAAATACGGCCTGGCGCTGCGGCAGAGCGGGCCGGCGCAGATGCCGGTTTTCCTGTTCGAGGGCGACGAGGATCGCAGTCTCGGCAGCCGGTTCTGCGTCGAAGCGCTCAATCGCGGCGTCTACTTCCATCCGACGCACACGATGTTCCTGTCGGCGGCCCACACCAGCGAGATCATCGATGAGACGCTGGAGATCACCGAGGAGGCATTCAAGGCCGTTGCGCACGTTCACGAGGAGTTGGCAGCGAAAGCTGGTTGACCGGACTTGCGTTAGATATATCATGTATCTTATGGAGGTGTATTGCCGTGAACGCCCAGTCGCACCATGCCGACCGCCGGAATTTCTCGGTGGCCCATCTTGCGGATCGAGCCAAATTCATCCGGCTTGAAACGCTTCGCCTGACGCGTATCGCCGGGGCGGGGCACTATTCCAGCACGTTCTCGGCGGCCGAGCTTTTCTCCGCGCTGTATTACGCGCATCTGCGTATCGATCCGACCAACCCGAAATGGGAGGATCGCGACCGCTTCGTGCTGAGCAAGGGGCATGCAGCCATCGGTCTCTATCCGGTGCTGGCCGATCTCGGCTTTTATCCGCCCTCCAAGCTCGATGATTTCACCCGGCTGGGCAGTGCGTTCGGCGATCATCCGGACATGAAGAAGATTCCCGGCATCGACTTTTCGTCCGGTTCGCTGGGGCACGGCCTTTCGGTTGCGCTGGGAATGGCGCTCGCGGGCAGGGTCGCGGGCCGCGACTACCGCACCTATTGCATGCTTGGCGATGGTGAGCTCAACGAGGGGCAGATCTGGGAAGCGGCGATGGCCGCGGGCCATTTCAAGCTACAGGGGCTCGTCGGCATCGTCGACCGCAACCAGCTTTCGATCGACGGGCCGACGGAAAAGGTCATGTCCGTCGAGCCGTTGGATGACCGTTTCCGCTCGTTCGGCTGGGAGGTCACGCGCATCGACGGGCACGACCTGCCGACGATCCTCGAAACGCTCGGCGCGCTGAAGCCGGCGGGGGAGGGCAAGCCGCAGATGATCATCGCCGATACGATCAAAGGACGCGGTGTGAAATACATGGAGCTGTCGCTCGACTGGCACGTCGGCAACCTCGTCGGCGCCGACTACGACGATGCCTGGTCGGAGATCGAGGCCGGGCTCCAGCCTCTCGAAACGGAGAAGGCATGATGGGCGCGGCAGGACAGGACCAGAGCACACTCTTTCGCGGCGACGACAACGAGCTTCGGTTGAAGGACGAAAAGTCCGTGCGCGGCACGCCGGCAAAGTCGATGCCGGCATTCATTCTTGGCGACGAACTGGCGGACCTGGCAGAGACCGACCCGCGTATCGTCGTCGCCACCGCCGATCTCGCCAACTCGAGCCGCACGCGCGACTTCGCCAACCGCCATCCGCATCGCTTCATCGATTTCGGCATTGCGGAGCGCAACATGATCACCGCCGCAGCCGGCATGGCCTCCTGCGGGCTCGTGCCCTATGTCGCGACATTTGCATCGTTCGCGGCAATCCTGGGCGCCGAGGCGATCAAGACGGATTGTGCCTATCCGCGCATGCCGGTGCGGATCATCGGACACCATTCGGGCATCTCGATGGGGTTCTACGGTACCAGCCACCACTCCACCGAAGACCTCGGCATGATGCGCAGCGTGGCCGACCTGACAGTGGTCTGCGCGGCTGATGCCAACCAGTTGCGCGCGATATTGCGCGCGTCGGTGGATCATCCGGGCGCGATGTATATCCGCCTCGGCCGTGGCCGCGACGCAGAGGTCTATCAGGACGTGCCCGCGGATTTCGCTTTCGGCAAGGCTACGAAGCTGCGCGAGGGCAGCGACCTGACGATCGTCACGACCGGTTCTCAGGTCCATGCTTCGCTCGCAGCGGCCGACCGCCTGGCCGCAGACGGTGTCAGCGTACGGGTCATCGATATGCATACGATCAAGCCGCTCGATGAAGAGGCCATTCGGGCAGCGGCGCGCGACACACGCGCGATCCTGACGGTGGAAGAGCACAATATCATCGGAGGGCTCGGTTCGGCCGTCGCAGAGGTGCTGGTCGACGAAGAGCGGATTCCCTTCCGCAGGCACGGGATACTCGACGAGTTCTCGCTGATCGGGCCGCCGGCCGCGCTCTATGCGCATTACAGGCTCGATGCCGACGGTGTGACGGCGGTCGCAAGGGAGCTTTTGCAGAAGATCAACTAGGCACTGGCGGGTCCCGAAGAAGAAAAAAGACAGGTCAGCGGGACCCTAACGACCAAAAACAATGGGAGACTGTCATGAGAACCGGAATACGCACACTTCTGCTTGCAGGTGCCGGCGCCGCCGCCATCCTGTCCGGGCCGGCTGCCGCGCAGGACCAGCCGCTCGTCATCGCGCGCAATCTCGAGATCAACTCGCTCGACCCGCACCGGGCCTTCTGTGACACGTGTCAGATATATCTGAGCTCCACATATCAGGGGCTCGTGAAGCTGGCCGCCGACGATCGCTCGGTCGAGCCGCTTCTCGCGACGGAATGGACCTCCAATGAGGACCAGACGCAGTTCACCTTCAAGCTCGATCCGGAAGCGGTGTTTTCCGATGGCAGCCCGGTCGAGGCGAAGGACGTCAAATGGACCTTCGAGCGGCTCAAGAACCTGCAGGCCGATCCATCCTTCATGATGAACGGGGTGGCGTCCATCGAGACGCCGGATGAGAAGACCGTCATCGTCAACATGGAAAGCCCGAACTCGGAGTTCATCGGCATTCTGGCCGCGCCTTATGTCGGCATCATCAATAGCGACGTTGCATCCGAAAACGGCGCGACCGCGGGTGAAGACGCCTCTTCGGCGGACCAGGCGGAGACCTGGTTCCTGGCAAACTCGGCCGGCAGCGGCCCCTATGTGCTCGACACTTACCGGCCGGACGACGAATTGCGCTTTCGCGTGAACGAGAATTACTGGGGGGATGCGCCGCCGATCGGCGAGATCGTCATCGATCACGTCGCCGATGCCGTGTCCCAGGCACAGATGCTGCAGAGCGGCGGCGCCGACATTGCCATGCAGGTCGATCCGGATACCGCTTCAACGATCAATTCGCCCGACATCACGATCGAGACCGTGCCGTCCTACAACTTCATCTATGTGATGTTCTCGCCGGGTGCCGAGGGCGGCGACATGCTCGATCTGGAGGTGCGGCAGGCGCTCGCCTACGCGATCGACTACCAGGGCGCGATCGACTTCACCGTCGGCGGCGAGGGCGAGCTGCAGGCTTCGCCGATCCCCAACGGCTTCCCGGGGACCGAAGGCCTGCCGATGCCGGAGGAAAACCTCGACAAGGCGCGCGAAATCCTCGCCTCGAAGGGGCTTGAGGACGGCTTTACGCTCGACATTACGGTCGCTTCCCTCAACGTCTACGGTGTCGATCTGACTTTGCTGATGCAGAAGATCCAGCAGGATCTCGCGCGCATCAATGTGAAGATCAACATCCAGCCGGTAGCTTCGGCCGTATGGCGTGAGCAGATCGCCAATCCGGGCATTCCGTTCAGTGCCAGATTCTACGCCCCTGACTATTACGGTTCGGCCCAGTATGTGCAGTTCTTCGGCATGCTGCCCGACACCTACTGGGAGCGGAACGCCAGCGGACAGGGCAAGGTCGATCTCGTCAACAAGAGTGAGGTAGACCTTTTCCAGCAGGCGCTCGCTGCCTCCGGAGACGAGATGAACCGGCTCTATAGCGAGATCGCGCTGGAGATGATCAAGGACCGCATCATCGTGCCGGTGGTAAGCCCCAACCTCATTCTGGCTTACCGCAGCGAGATCGAAGGCGTACGCTACAGCGCGTGCTGCAACCTGCCGCTGGCAGAGATCGGCCGCAAGTAAACGCACGGCCTGCAAAGGGGCATCGGGATGACGACATATATCGTCAGGCGTCTCATCGCGATGCCCCTGCTTCTGCTGGGGGTGATAACGGTCGCCTTCCTGCTCACCTACTTCACCGCCGCCGATCCCCTGACATCGATCATCGGCGAACGGCAGATGAACAATCCTGCGGTGGTCGAGGCCGCGCGGGAGCGGTGGGGCCTCGATCGCTCGCTGCCCGAGCGCTACCTCATCTACCTCGGCAACCTCGTGACCGGCGACATGGGCACCTCCTTCCGCACCCGCCAGCCGGTTGCGCAGGACCTGATGGTGCGCCTGCCCGCGACGCTGGAACTGGTGATCGCAGCGATGTTTCTCGGCACGATATTCGGTGTCGTGCTGGGCGTTCTGGCGGCGCGCTTCCGCGACGGGCCGATCGACAATATCGCCAGGCTCTTCGCCCTCGTCGGCGCGTCGGCGCCGGTCTTCTGGTCCGGTCTGCTCGTCCTTTTCATCTTCTCGGTCCAGCTCGGCTGGCTGCCGGGGCCGGGACGTATCGACACGCGAGCCGTCGCTCCGCCTTTCGTCACCGGCTTCTACACCGTCGACGCGCTGCTGGCCGGCGACTGGGCCGGATTCCGCAGCGTGCTCCTGCACCTCGTGCTGCCTGCCAGCGTGCTCGGCTGGACCGTGACCGGTATCGTGTCGCGGATGGTGCGCGCCTCGATGCTCGACGTTCTCAGCCAGGAATACATCCTTGCGGCGCGCGCCAAGGGGGCTGGCCCGCTTCGGGTGCTGATCCATCATGCGCTGCGCAACGCCATGCTGCCGACGCTGACGATCCTCGGCTTCTCCTTCGCCTATCTGATCACCGGCGCGATCCTGACCGAAACGATCTTCTCCTGGCCGGGCATCGGTTCCTATGCGGTGGCCGCCGCGCGGGGCCTCGACCATCCGGCGATCGTCGGTGTGACCATCGTCGGCGGGGCCGCCTTCCTCATTTCCAACCTTTTGACCGACATTGCCTATGCACTGGTGGATCCGCGGGTGAAACTCTCGCAGCAGGAGAGTTCATGAGCGCCGCCGTGACGCGCAACGCAGGGCGGCGGGCGATCCTGCCGCACTGGGCGACGCTTCCGGTCGTCTTCGGCGGGATCATCGTCTTGTTGTGGGTCGTCGTGGGCATAACCATCCCGCTATGGACGCCCTACGATCCGACCATGCTTGCGGGTGGGCGCTTCCAGCCGCCAAACGCCTCGCACTGGCTGGGGACCGACGCGCTGGGACGCGACGTGCTGACGCGCACGCTCTACGGTGTGCGCCATTCCTTGCCGATCGCCGCGCTGGTGATCTTCTGCGCCGTGCTGATCGGCGGAACGCTTGGGGCGATCGCCGGGTTCGTGGGCGGCCTCGTCGACAGCATCATCATGCGGCTGGTCGACGTGACGCTATCGTTCCCGCCGATCCTGCTTGCCATGGCGGTGACGGCCGCACTGGGGCCTGGCCTCGGCAACGCCGCGATCGCCATGGTCATCGTCTGGTGGCCGATTTACGCAAGGTTGATGCGCGCGCAGGTGCTGTCGGTTCGAGAGCGCGAGCATGTCGAGGCCGCGATAGCGGCCGGGGCCACCAGGCCGCGCGTACTGACAAAACACATCCTGCCGCTTTGCTGGAGCCCGATCATCGTCAACGCGACCATGGATTTCGGCCAGGTGGTGCTGCTGGCCGCCAGCCTGTCGTTCATCGGCCTCGGGGCGGTGCCGCCGACGCCGGAATGGGGCCAGATGATCTCGGACGGCGCGCTGCATTTCTACCGTTGGTGGATCGCGGCCGGGCCGGGCATTGCCATCCTTTCCATCGTGCTGGGCTTCAACTTCCTTGGCGACGGGTTGCGCGATTTTCTCGACCCGAGGTCGAAATGACCGCGCCGCTTCTTGAGATACGCGATCTCAGCGTTGCCTTCGCGGGTCGCCACGGCGAAGCGCTGGAGGCGGTCAGCGGCGTCGACCTTACGGTCAACGCGGGCGAGCTGCACGGCGTCGTCGGCGAATCCGGCTCGGGCAAAAGCGTAACCATGCTGGCCGTGATGGGCCTGCTGTCGCCGGGCGCGCGGCTTTCTGGCTCCATCAGGCTCGACGGGCGGGAACTTGTCGGGCTGAGTGATCGCCAGATGCGCAGGATACGCGGCGCCCGCATCGGCTACATCTTTCAGGATCCGATGACGGCGCTGAACCCGTTGCTGACGGTCGGCGACCAGATCGCCGAGGCGATCCGCATCCACAAGCCGCAGGTCGGGCGGACACAGGCGCGCGAGCAGGCTGTCGAGCTGCTGCGGCTGGTCGCAATCCCGATACCCGAACGGAGAGCCACCCAATACCCCCACGAGTTCTCCGGCGGCATGCGCCAGCGCGCCGTGATTGCGATGGCGATGGCCAACGAACCAGACCTGCTGATCGCCGACGAGCCGACCACTGCGCTGGACGTCACCATCCAGGCGCAGATCATGGAACTGCTGGAACGGCTGCGGCGCGACAAGGGCGTGGGCATCGTTCTGGTCACGCATGATCTCGGCGTGGTGGCGGGCGCCGCGCGCAGCCTGTCGATCATGTATTCGGGGCGGGTGGTGGAGCGTGGCTCGGTGGATGACGTGTTTGCAGCGCCGCACCATCCTTACACCGCAGGGCTGCTTGCAAGCCTGCCGCAAGCCGGCACGCGGGTGGACAGGCTCACCGCCATTCCCGGTTCGCCGCCGCCGATCAGCGCGCGGCCAACCGGATGCTCCTTTCATCCGCGGTGCGCCCATGCGGTGGAACAGTGTCGCACCGAGCGTCCGGCCTTGCGGGAGGTGGGGGCGGTGACGGTCGCCTGCCACCGTGCGGAAGAGCTGGTTTCGACCGCGCTCATGCAGTTGAGCGGCGCCGATGCTTGATCCCGTCGCACACGGCCATGACGGGCTGACGGACGCTGAGCGCGCGCCGCTGCTGTCCGTTCGCAATCTGGTCAAGGAATTTCCCGTTCGAGGCGGGCTGTTCAGCCGTCCGACGGGCGCAGTGCGCGCCGTCTCGGATGTCAGCTTCGACATCATGCGCGGCGAGACGCTGGGTCTTGTCGGCGAGTCCGGTTGTGGAAAGTCAACGCTGGCGCGCTGCGTTTCGCGGCTGCTGAAACCCACTTCAGGCGAAATCCAGTTCGGTGGCGTCGATCTGGCCACACTCGATCAGCGGGATATGCGGCCGCTGCGGGCGCGCATCCAGTTCGTCTTTCAGGACCCGCATGCATCGCTTCATCCGCGCATGACCACGCGCGACATCATTGCCGAGCCGCTGCGCCTTGTCGGCATGTCGGCCGCGCAGAAACGTACGCGCGTGGACGAACTGCTCAGCCTGGTGAAGCTCGACCCCGGACACGCGGACCGCTATCCGCACGAGTTTTCCGGCGGGCAGCGGCAGCGCATCGGCATCGCGCGCGCGCTCGCGCTGAAACCCGAGCTCATCATCCTCGACGAACCTGTGTCAGCGCTCGACGTGTCCATCCAGGCCGGCGTGCTCAATCTGCTCAAGGACCTTCAGGACCAGTTCGGGCTCTCCTACCTGTTCATCGCCCACGACCTGTCGGTCGTGCATCATCTGTGCGACCGGGTGGCGGTGATGTATCTCGGCAAGGTGATGGAGATCGGCCACCGCGACGCTCTCTACGACGCGCCGAGCCACCCCTATACGCGCGCACTTTTGTCGGCCGTGCCGCTGGCGGACCCGCAGAAGGAACGCGCCCGCGCGCGCCAGGTGCTGGAGGGGGATGTTCCAAGCCCGGCTTCGCCGCCGTCAGGTTGCCGCTTCCGCATGCGCTGCCCGCGTGCGCAATCACTCTGCGCCGAGCGCGAGCCCGCGCTCACCCCCAAGGCTGGCGGCACCAGTGCCGCGTGCCACTTTCCGCTGACCGGCTGACGCGCTTCAACGCGCGAAGGGGTTTGCCGCCATGTGCTCGATGGGGATGAATATACGCTCCAGCGCCTTCTGCGTCAGCGGCTTGCGCGGCAGGAATTCCGGCAGGAAACGGCGCAGATAATCGATGGCGCCGGCAGTCGCTTCCTGGCGATAGTGTTCCGTGACGTGGCCATGCCGGCCGTAGGAAAGCGCCCAGATGCCGTCCATGCTGGCGCCGGCGACCTCGAGCCTTTCGACGAAATCGGGAATGAAGGGTATGTGGAAATAGGCTTCGAAGAAGCGTTCGCGGCTGCGGGCGATGCGGGCGTTGCCGGACAGATCGGCGTTGCGGACGGCCACGCTGACGCCGGCACCAAGGAACAGCCGCAAGGCTGCCGGCCTGCCGTTCTGGAACGCGGCAGCGCGGGCATGGATCATGTGCAGCAGCTCCTGCCACGTCTGGGGTTCGGGGTCGGTGAGCGGCGTTATGGAAGTCTGGTAGATCTCCTCGTTGAAACGCAGGGCCAGCGCGACGAAGGCGGCGTTGCGATTCGGGAAGAAGTGATAGACGGAGGCGAGCGGCACCTCGGCGGCGTCGGCGATTTGCGCCAGCGAAATGTCCTCGTCGCTGCTGTCGGCCAGCAGCCTCTCGGTTGCGTCCAGCAAAATGTTGTAGCGCTCGACGCCACGCTTGCGCATCGGGCGAGACGGCGAGAAGTCCGGGCGGGGCGCTTGGGCGTCTGTCAAACCGGCGGGCTCCATTTTTCTTGCGGGCTATGCATGCATCGCGTCAACGGCACGCAGAAGTACGTCGTCGGCGCCGAGTTTACCCGGTTTGAGGAAGAGCGACAGGTGCAGCGGCGTTTCCACGATGCAGAACCCGGTTCCCAGTTCCGATTCCGGCAGCGCGCGCACCCGGCGCACGCCCAGTGCCTCGACCACCGATCCGGAGGTCTCTCCGCCTGCAACCACCAGCCGGCGCACGCCCCTATCCACCACACCCCTGGCAATGCCTGCCAGCAAACGCTCGGCCTTGCGCGCGGCCTGCAGCGTGCCATGAGCTTTCTGCGCCCGCTCCACGGCTTCTGTTTCGTCGGCGGTGGTGACGGCGAAGGGAGCATCTCCCATGTGTGTGCCTGCCCAGCGTAGCGCTTCGTCGATGATGGCTTCTTCAGGCCGTTCGTCGAGAAGGTCGAGGGTGAGGACCGGATACCGCGCCGCGAAAGCCCCAAGTTGAGCCATTGCAACCGGGCCGACACTGCCGACCAGCACGGCCGCCGGCCCATCGGCATGGGCGGGGACAGGGGTAGCTCCGGCAGCGGACTTTTCCGCGACGGCTTGCGCGACCGCTATGATGTGGGCATCGCTGCCGACCGTGGTTCGCATCGGCGCGGCGAGCCGCGCGCTCAGCCGCGCGTCGGAATCATCCGAGCAGTCGACCATGATGTAATCCACGCCGTCGCCCGAAAGCGCCCCGATTGCAGCTTGGGCAGCATCGTAACCTGCGTGCAGCACGGCATGCGGCAGCAGGCCGACCTTCGCGCTGGTCTGCCGTGAAAGCACGCGCACGAGGTCAGGGTCCGTCATCGGTGTCAGCGGATCGAAGCGCTTGATGGATTCGGAGACGAGCCGGTTGCGGTAGAACAGATAGCCCTGGTGGACGGTCGAGCCGAAGCGCGGGAAGCCGGCGCTGAGCAGCAATGGCGACTGGCCATAGCGCCGGGCAAGCAGGTCGGCAACCGGGCCGATATTGCCGTCGTCCGTGGAATCGAAGCTGGCGCACACCTTGTAAGCGACCTTGTCGCATCCGGCTGCGTCAAGGCGTCCGGCAATATCGTCAACCTCCGCAACGGCTTCCGCCGCGGGGATGAGGCGCGTTCGGGTAGCGACGACGACGACTCCCGCCGGCTCGATGGCGTTCAACTCACTTTTGTCGAAGAGCACCGGGCAGGCGATGCCGGCACCTTCTATGTAGCCGGCAATCATCAGTCCGCCGGTGAAATCATCCGCCACAATGCCGAGCATCGCCGACAGCCTCCAAAATGATAGTCAATTCGAATTTCTACCAGCAAGGAGCGAAATGTTATAGCGCTGATTTGCCCGATCAAGATTGTCGGCGAACGATAATTCGAATATCTTATGATATATCATCCAGGAGAAGCTCATGCAGCCCGACGAAAAAAGCGCGCGCGAAGCCATTGTGGAGGCGGTCCGTTTTCTGGAGGACAAGGGCCTCAACCACGGCAGCGCCGGCAATGTCAGCGTGCGGTTCGGCGACGGCGCGCTGATCACGCCGACGGGGGGGCGCAGCAACTGGCTGACGGCTGACGAGATCGTGCACATTTCGCTGGATGGTGTGGTGCGCGGGGCTGGCAAGCCCTCCAGCGAATGGCGGTTCCACACGGGGATTCTTCGTACCCGGCCGGAGGCGGAAGCGGTGGTGCATACCCACGCCGATTGCTGCGTGGCGCTGAGCTGCCTGCGCAAGCCCATCCCGCCATTCCACTACATGATCGCGAGCTTCGGCGGCAACGAGATCCCTTGCTCGCGCTACCAGCCTTTTGGTTCGCCGGGGCTGGCCGATGTCGCGCTTGAGGCGATCGATGGGCATCTGGCCTGTCTTCTGGCCAACCACGGCATGATCGCGATGGGCCGCAGCCTCCAGCATGCGCTCGACCTGACCGTGAAGCTGGAAACGCTGGCAAGGCAGTACATCCTTGCCTGCCAGATCGGGGAGCCGGTGCTTCTCGACGAGCAGGAACTCAGGGATGTACATTCCCGCTACGGAACCTATGGCGCGGCCGCCATGCCACGCTGAGACGAAGCCGATGAAGATCACCGGCAAAACCCGGATCATGTTCATCCTGGCCGATGCGGTTGACCACATCGTCGGGTCGGACGTGCTCAATCGTGCCTTTGCGGACATGAAGCTCGACGTGGCCGTGTCGCCACTGTCGATCAAGCCCGG
Source organism: Neoaquamicrobium sediminum (assembly GCF_040970315.1). NCBI lineage: Bacteria > Pseudomonadati > Pseudomonadota > Alphaproteobacteria > Hyphomicrobiales > Phyllobacteriaceae > Neoaquamicrobium > Neoaquamicrobium sediminum. The sequence goes on from NZ_JAZHFV010000005.1 coordinate 265,010, forward strand.
CGATCTTGTCGGCATGCTGGACATGATCCGCCGGATCGACAACATCGTCGGCTTTGGCGTCACCATCCCCCACAAGATTGCCGCGTTGGAACTCGTTGACGAATTAACCGACGCGGCGCGCGATATCGGTGCGGTCAACTTCGTGCGCCGCAACGCCGACGGAAGACTGATCGGGCACAATATAGACGGTGAAGGCTTCCTGGCGGGGCTGGCCGAACATCAGGTTGAAGTCCGGGGCAAGTCCGTTCTGCAGGCTGGAGCCGGTGGCGTAGGTCGAGCGATAGCCTTCGCGCTCGCTGGAGCAGGGGCAGGGCCGATCCACCTCCTCAATCGAAACATGGAGCGTGCCAGGCAAGTTGCCGATGCGATCCGCGAGCGAAACCCGCAAGCCGATATTCACGTCCATGCCGACGAGGCCGACCTGCCGGACAAAGCCTTCGACCTCGTGGTCAATGCGACGTCTCTTGGCATGCACGAAGGGGACGCGATGCCCGTGTCGTCTAGCCTCCTCAGGTCTTCCAGCACGGTCGCGGAGGTCATCATGACTCCGGCGATCACGCCGATGCTGGCCGCTGCCGGAAGGATCGGCTGCCGCACGGTGCCGGGGCTGGCGATGATGCAGCCGCAGCCACTTCTGGTGGCGCGCTTCCTCGCATTGGCCGACTGAAGCAACTGCCCAAAAAAGAGACGGCCGGCATTACGCCGGCCGCCAGTCTGGGAGGGATGCGGCCTTACTGCGTCAGCCACGCCGTCCAGCGCTCGCGCAGCATGTCGCGGTTCGCGCCGATCCATTCGAAATCGGGCTTCACGAGAACCTCGTAGTTTGCCGGGTACGTGGCGAACAGTTTCTGTTCGTCTTCCGGCAACTGGGCGAGGCCCGCCGTCGACGACGTTGCATAGCCGACATTGCGGATGAATTCCGGATGGCCTTCGGAGTTGCCGTAGAAGAAGTCGATGAAGGCCAGTGCGCCCTCTGGATTGGGTGAATCCTTCAGGATCGCGAAATAGCCGGTATCGCGCAGCGCGCCATCCCAAGCCATCGCGAAGGGAGCGCCATCCTTGATCGTCGCCAGCGAGCGTCCGGAATAGGACATCGTCATGACGACTTCATTGTCGCGCATGATCTGCTGCACCTGATTGCCGGTTTTCCACCAGACGGCGATGTGCGGGCGGATTTCGTCCAGCTTCGCATAGGCGCGGTCGAGGTCGAGCGGAAAGAGCTCTTCCTTGGCGACACCGTCGGCCAGCAGCGCCACGGCAGGCACCCACCAGTCGCGATCGCCGGTGTCTGGAAGGCCGCGCGGTCCGGGGAAGCGCTCCACGTCCCAGAAATCCGCCCAGTTCTTCGGCGCTTCGTCGGCGAACACTTCGGCATTGTAGGTCAGAACCATGCCGCCGGTCGTGCGGGCAACGCCCTTGGCCTCGCAGGCGCCTTCGAGTGCAAATTCGACAACTTTCGACATGTCCGCGCAGGGGATGTCGAGCAGGATGTCGGCCTTGTCGACAAGATCGGGACCGGTGGCGGTGACGATGTCGAATTCGATGTTGCCGCTGCGCACCATGCCTTCGGCGCGTGCCCACTGGTCCGGCACCTCGATGTCGAACGGGATGACCTCGGTGCCGGTCGCCTCTTGGAAGGGAAGGTACATATGCTCTTCCAGCATGTTGCGCATGAGCCCGCCCGTGGTGGCGATGACGACCTCGTCGGCCATCGTCGGTGCTGCTGCCCCGAGCAGCAGCGTCGCACCAAGCATCGCCTTGATATGGTTCCTCATTTTCATTTCAGCCTCCTTTGCTGAGTTCCCCTGTATGCTTCAGGATTCATCCGCCAGCGCCGCGCCGGTCGGCCATGCGCTTGAGCATGCCGGCGCCGATCAGCACGGCGATGGAGAGAAGTGTCAGAAGGACCGCGATCGCGGGGATCACCGGCGTCAGGTTCTGTTCGATGTCGTCGAACATCATGCGCGGCAGTGTCTTGTCGCGGATGCCGGCGAGAAAGAACGCGATCACCGGCTCGTCGAACGAGATGATGAAGGCGAAGAGGCCGCCCGAGACCACGTTGGGCAGGATCATCGGCAAGGTGATGAGACGAAACGCAGTGAAGCGCGAGGCGCCGCAGCTCATGGCGGCATCCTCAAGCGCAGGGTCAATGCTCGACAGGGCGGCCGCCACCGTGAATACGGTGAACGGCATGGCGATCAGCGAGTGCGCCATGACGTAGCCAAGCGTGGTGCCGGATAGTCCAGTGTTCTGGAAGAACAGGTAGAGTGCGACGGCTAGCGCTATATGGGGCACGACGATTGGGCCGATCAGCAGGGTCTGGAAGAGCGTTCCCATGCGGCCGGCACCACGAACCAGCGCATAGGTCGCCATCGTGCCGATCACCGCCGTGGCGATCGCGGTCAAGGTCGCGATCCTGATGCTGAACCAAGTCGCCTCCATCCAGCGGCGGTCGTGGAAATAGTCCTCGAACCAGCGCAGCGTGAAGCCTTCCGGCGGGAAGGCGAGATAGTTGGATTCGCTGACCGACATCGGCAGGATGATGACGATGGGCAGCAGTATGAAGATCAGGACCGCATAGACATACGCGTTCAAGATGAGGGAGCGGGCGTTCATACGCGGCCTCCCAGCATCCGTTCGAAGCGGAAGACCTTGCTGAAAGCGAGGGTGATGACGGTGACGATCAGCGTCAGCACGCCGACGAGCGCGGCGGCGAAAGGCCAGTCGAGATTTTCGCGCATCTGCTGCGAGATCAGCGTGGCGATCATCATCTCCTGCGGGGAGCCGAGCAGCGCCGGCGTGATGAAGTAGCCAAGCGCGGTAAGGAAGACGAGTATGAAGCCGCCGATGATGCCCGGCATGGCGAGCGGCAGCGTCACCTCCCAGAAGGTGCGCAGCGGCCCCGCGCCGCAGATCGCTGCCGCGCGTGAATAGTCGGCAGGGATGTTCCTGAGCGCGCCGTAGATCGGCAGCACCATGAACGGCATGAGCACATGGGTCATGGCGACCACCACCGCGCCCTGCGTGTAGAGCAGCCGAACGGGTTCGTCGGTGATGCCGATGAACTGGAGCGTCTGATTGATGATGCCGTTACGCTGCAGCAGGATCGCCCATGCGGCAGTCCGCACCAGCACAGAGGACCAGAACGGCAGCAGGATGCAGGCTGTCAGAAAGATCGCCTTCGGGCCGCGCGAGTTTGCCATGAGCACGGCAACGGGAAGCGACAGTGCAAGAGACAGCAGGCTTACCAGCAGCGCGATCTGCAAGGTGCGGAAAAGCACGCGGGCATAGACGGGATTTTCGGCTACGCGCTGGTAATGCTCGAGCGTCGGCTGCGGCTCAAGGACTGAGATCGAAAGCAGGTTCGCCAGCGGGTAGAGAAATGCGAAGATGACCAGCGCGAAGAACGGCGCCATCAGCATCAGCACCGTGGCGCGCGACATGTTGCGGCCGTCCGCCTCGAGGAAGCCGGGCGCCGCCATCAGGCACTCTCCTGCGGATACAGCAGCATTGCCTCGGGCGGGCAGGTCAGGCCGATGGCATCGCCGGGGCTGACCGGTTCCTGACCGGCGCTCGGTATGCGAAGGCGCACTTCCGTGCCGTCGGCCAGGCTCGTTATCAGCAGCGTGCCGGCGCCTGCGTAGACAACATCGCGGACCGTTGCCGCCCAGGTGCCTGCGGTGCCGGCGAGGGCGTAGGACAGACGCTCCGGCCTCACCGCGAGAACCGCGCGGCCGGGGGCGACCGGATCGATGGCCGCCTGATCGGGCAAGACGATTTCCTCGCCCTGCACGAGCCGCGCGCGTTTGCCGTCCCATTCGACAGGCAACATGTTCATCTCACCGATGAAGCCGGCGGCAAACAGGTTTGAGGGCCGCTCGTAGAGTTCACGCGCGGGCGAAACCTGTTGCAGCTTGCCGGCCTTGAGGATGGCGATCCTGTCGGCCATGGTCAGCGCCTCGCCCTGATCGTGGGTGACGAACACCACGGTCAGACCCAGTTCGGAATGCAGCCGCTTGATCTCGAGCTGCATTTCTTCACGCAGGTTCTTGTCGAGCGCGGACAGAGGCTCGTCCATCAACAGCACCCGCGGGCGATAGACGATCGCTCGGGCGAGCGCGACACGCTGCTGCTGGCCGCCCGAAAGCTCCTTGGGCATGCGATCGCCATAGCCTGCGAGGCGCACCGTCTCGAGCGCTGCCTCGGCCTGGCGCCGCCGCTCCGACCGGGAAATGCCCCGCATCTTCAGCGGAAAGGCGACATTGTCGGCAACGCTGAGATGCGGAAAGAGCGTGTAGTGCTGGAATACCATGCCGATATTCCGCTTGTTGGGCGGAAGGGTGGTGCAATCGACGCCGTCGATGATGATCTTCCCGGCTGTCGGCCTTTCGAAGCCGGCGATGCTCATCAGGACGGTCGATTTGCCGGAGCCGCTGGGCCCGAGCAGCGCAACGAACTCCCCCGCTTCAATCGTCAGCGAGACGTCATCCACCGCGCGCACGTTGCCGAACCGCTTCTCGAGGGCGCGAATATCGATGGAGGCGCCATTCGTCTGCGGCAAGGCTTCCTGGGCCATCGGCAAGCTCCGTATCATCGTGCGTGTCAATGGGAGCGGTTGGCCGCTCCATATGCAGACGGTACACGATATATCAGAAAGCTCAAGTAATTTGATTATCTTCCTATTATCGACAGGCAAGGTGGCAGATAGGTGTTATTAAACTGCGGAATCGAAAAATACGCGATGCTGATCCGAACGTCAGGCGAAATCAAACAAAATTGGCCAGATTCAGGCCTTTCCGGGTTTCTTGGTTGAAGGCGCTTCGCGCGAAGCTGGGGGCGTCCAACGCGAAGTTTATCGAATTACATATCATTATGAGTGCTGGCTGCCGCTTGACATGCGGGATTTTGCGGTGCCTGATATATCCGATAAACTGACCCGCTGCGTTCATGGCAGGTCGGTTGAAGCTAGTCGCGAGCCGATTTTCCAAGGAGGGTGCGGCCTTGCTTGCCGAGGAGGTCTATAGCCGGCTTCGTCTCTCGCTCATGCGAGCGGAACTCCTGCCGCATCAGCGCCTGAAGGTTCGCGATCTGGCCCGCAGCATGGGCACGTCGGAAACCCCGGTGCGCGAGGCGCTCGTGCAACTGGCGCGCGACGGCGCCGTCGAGATCAAGCCGCGCTTCTACATCCGGGTCCAGCGGCTTTCGCTCGCAGACTATGTCGACATTCGCGACATACGGCTCGAGCTGGAGCCGATGGCGGCGGAGCGGGCGATGTCACACATGCGCCCTGCCGACCTCGCGCGGCTCGAGGGACTGCACGACATGCTTGTCGAGGCCGAGGCGCGCCGCGACTGGCGTACCGCGCTCGAAGCGAACCGTGCATTCCATTTCACGATGTTCGAACATGCGCGCATGCCGACGCTGTTGCAGATGCTCGAGCGTCTGTGGATGCGTGTCGGGCCGATGCTCTCCGAACTCTATCCCGATGCGCGGCCTTTCTACCCGGATGTTCATCAGCATGTCGCGATCCTGCAGGCGCTGAAGAAGCGCGAGGCCTACGCGCTGCGCATGGCCGTCCGGCTCGATCTCATCGAGGGTGGGCGCAACCTGCTGCGCCGGCTCTCCGAGATGGAGGGCGGGCCCTTCTCTCAGGAAGCCGCCTCACGACCAAGTCCACCCACCCTTGCGCTGAACTAGGAGCCATCGACCAATCATGAGCAGACAGCCGTTCAAATTTCCCGAAATCGGACCGCATGCCGTGCGGCCATGGGCTGTACGCAAGGGCTACGCGGACGAGCATTTCCTGTCCGACTACCGTTTCCAGTTTCCGCGCGAGGATCCGGACCTGGCAGAGGTGTTCGTCTACACTGGCCGGATGTCGTACGACCCCGGCGAAACGGTCGAGTTTCACGGGTCCACGACGGCGGACGAATGGTCGATCCAGATCTATCGCGACGGCTTCCGGCCGGAGATGGTGCACGAGGCCTTCGGACTGCCCGGCAGTTTTACCAAGACCTCCGAGACCGCCTATATGGACGGCTGCGACTGGCCGGTGCTTCACCGCTGGGAGATACCCCGCGACCAGCGTTCGGGCTTCTACCGCGTGGTCTCCACCTGCATGCGCAAGGACGGCGAGCGCTTCGTCCAGCATCATTTCGTCGTGGTGCGACCAACGGCACAAACCCGCAAGGGGAAAATCCTGTTCATGCTCGCGACGGGCACGTGGACGGCCTACAACGACTGGGGCGGCGCCAACCATTATTTCGGCACATGGGGGCCGAACAAGAACGAGGGGTCGCCGATCCTCTCGCTCCAGAGGCCGTGGACCCGAGGCATGATATGGCTGCCTAAGGGAGCGGCCCGCATCACCGTCGCGCCGCTTCCCGACATGAACGACGCGCCGCGTTTTCCATCCAAGGAATGGGGCTATTCCGGCGGCTGGGGGCAATATTACGCGGCTGCGGGGTGGGCGCAGTTCGACCGGCATTTTGCCGTTTGGGCCGAGCGCGAAGGCTACGATTTCGACATCATAACCCAGACCGACCTGCATTACCGTCCCGAGATCCTCGACGACTATTCCTGTCTCGTGACCGTCGGCCATGACGAGTACTGGTCTTGGGACATGCGCAAGGCAGTGGAGGATTTCGTCGAGCGCGGCGGCGGCTTTTCGCGCTTCGGCGGCAATTTCCTGTGGCAGATCAGGCTGGAGGACGACGGGCGCCAGCAGCATTGCTGGAAGTTCAAGGCGCCTGCCATGGATCCGGTGCGTGACGATCCTGAGCGCAAGCATCTGCTGACAGCCTCGTGGGAAAGCGGTGGCGTCAACTGGCCGGGCGCGTCCACGGTGGGCGTCAATGGCTGCCATGGCATGTATGGAAGCTGGGGCGGTTTCGCGCCGCGCGGGTCGCGCGGGTTTACCGTCTACCGACCGGAGCACTGGGCGTTCGCCGGCACAGACCTGCGCTATGCCGATGTCTTCGGCGCCGAGGCCGGCATATTCGGTTATGAGGTCGACGGGCTCGACTATACCTTCAAGCAGGGTCTTCCCTATCCGGTCGAAGCGCCCGGTGTGCCGGATGAGATCGATATCCTCGCCATGAGCCCCGCCGTACTCTTCGAATACGAGCATGAGGGCGAGGGCGTGCGCTACTACGTCCGGGACAGCGATCTGAACGGTCTTGCCGAACTCGCAGCCGACGAGACGCCAGTCGCGCGGCGCAAGTTCCAGTACGGATCGGGCATGGTCGTGGGCATGAAACGCGGCAAGGGCGAAGTGCTGACGGCGGGTAGCTGCGAATGGATCATGGGGCTGACCCGCAGCGACGCCTTCACCGAGCAGATCACCCGTAACGCGCTTGACCGCTTCACCGCCGATTGAGCACCTGTCGTCGGCGCGGTCAGACGAACCGCATGGCGATCATCCTGGCGAAGCTGCGCACGAGCGCGCTGCGTGCGTGGTGATCGGGCTCGAACTGGCTCTGGGTGTTTAGGCCGCGCAGGAAGACGCGGCACATCGTCCAGAGCTCGCGCTGTTCCTCCTCGGCAAGACCGTGGAGCATGTAGTTGGCGGCCAGCGAATCGTTGATCGCGCGGTTCCAGCGGACGAACGTCTCCGAGATGCGGCCCTTGAGTGCGACGTCCGTGCGGGTTGCGACGAGGATTTCAAGCAGGGCGCGGCCTTCGCGCGTGTCGACGAGCCTTTCCCACATCCAGACGATGTCCGCCTCGACGGCCGAAATCCGCTGCTCTGCGCTGTCGAACTGTCGCGGGCCTTTGCGTGGCGGCACTAGCGTCGGCTGCAACAGCCGCTCGGCGGTGACGACCATCAACTCTTCCTTGCTTGGGAAGTGATGAGTCAACGCGCCCCGCGAAATTCCGGCGCGCTCCTGAATGCGGTTGATGCTGGTTTCCGCGTAGCCATGCTCGTCGAGGCAGTCGATGACGGCGCGCACGATACGATCGCGGGCAACGATCGCCTGCTGTTCCTTGCGCGAGGCGATGGGTGGTTCCGGTCTGTCGGAGGCGGCGTCAGGCGTGGTCATCGGCAAATCTATAAACGCAACGCTGCCATCTAGACAAACAGAACGTTCGTTCTGTATCGTAATGGCAACCTGCATATCCTCGGGAGGAAACCGATGTCCGCGCTACCGCAAACCGAAACCCTTCTGCTGGAACAGGAAGACGGCTGGCTGACCGTATGGCTGAACCGGCCGGAAGCGCGCAATGCGCTGTCCAACGAGATGGCCGAAGAGCTGCATGCGGTGGCCCGCTCGCTCGCCGATAACCGCGATATTCGTGGCGTGACCTTTCGCGGCAAGGGCGGCACGTTTTGCGCCGGCGGCGACCTGAAAGGCTTTCGTGCCATCACCGAAGGCGGGCAGAGCCAGGCCGACGTCGCAGCGTTCAGCCGCCGTGCCGGCGAACTTTTCCATGCGATCAACGAACTGCCGCAGGTGACGGTGATGCTCGTCGAGGGGGCGGCGATGGCTGGCGGGCTCGGGCTGGTCTGCGCTGGCGATTTCGTTGCCGTCACCGCCGACGCGAAATTCGCGCTGACCGAAACGATGCTAGGCATCCCGCCGGCGCAGATCGCGCCGCTCATCGTCCAGCGGATCGGGCTCGCCAAGGCACGACGGATCATGCTGACGGCAGCGCGCTTCGACGGCAACGAGGCGCTTGCTCTGGGCATCGCCGATGCTGTGGTGTCGACCGGAGAAGATTTCGCCGCGCTCGAGGCGGGGCTGCGCAAGAGCGTGCGCCTGTGCGCGCCGGGGGCGAATGCAGCAACCAAGCAACTCGTTCTGGCGGCGCCGCACCTGACGCGCGACGAGATGCTGGACCGCGCGGCGGAGGGCTTCGCTTCGTGCCTGTTGGGTGAGGAGGGCCGCGAGGGTGTCGCGTCTTTCCTCGAAAAGCGCAAGCCGCGCTGGGCCGTCTGAACCGCGGGAGCGAGACAAAATGACTGAAGAAAAGATCGTACGTATCGGCGGGGCGGCGGCCGCGTGGGGCGACACCATCCTCGGCGCAAGGCAGCTCGTGGAGAAGGGCAATGTCGACTATCTGGTCGGCGACTACCTCGCCGAGGTCACCATGGCGCTGCTCGCCCGTGCCAAGGGCAAGGCACCCGATGGCGGCTACATTCCCGACTGGCTCGCGTCTGTGAAACCGCTCCTGCCGGAGATCAAGCGTCAGGGCATCAAGCTGATAACAAACAGCGGCGGCATGAACCCGCTTGCCTGCCGCGATGCCTTTCTGGCGGCAGCCGCTGAAGCGGGGCTCGAATTCGACGTTGCGGTCGTCACCGGGGACGACCTGACGCCCTTCGCACAGGACATCCAGGATGCGCAGCCGTCGGAGATGTTTTCCGGCGCGCCGCTGCCGAAGGCATTCGCTTCGATGAACGCCTATCTCGGCGCCGGTGCGATTGCGGAAGCGCTGGCAAAAGGCGCCGACGTGGTCATCACCGGCCGCGTGGTGGATTCGGCGATGGTGCTGGGGCCGCTGATCCACGAGTTCGGCTGGCAGGCCGATGATTACGACTACCTCTCGGCCGGCAGCCTTGCCGGCCACGTCATCGAGTGCGGCGCGCAGGCAACCGGCGGGCTGTTCACCGATTGGCAGGACGTCGCCGACGGCTGGAGCGACATGGGCTTTCCCATCGTCGAATGTGCGAAGGACGGCAGCTTCGTCGTGACCAAGGCCGCGGGTACCGGGGGCAAGGTGACGACCGGCACCGTGGCGGAGCAGATCGTCTACGAGATCGGCGACCCGCAATCCTATCATCTGCCCGACGTCGTCTGCGACTTCTCCGAGGTGACGCTCGAACAGGTGGCAGAAGATCGCGTGCGCGTGTCGAACGCGAAGGGCAGGGCGCCAGGGCCGGACTACAAGGTCTGCGGCACTTATGTCGACGGTTTCCGTGTCGTCACGACCTACATGGTCGCCGGCTGGCAGGCCGGCAGGAAAGGTCGCCGGACAGCGGAAGCCCTTGTGGAGCGGACCGGACGGCTGATGGCAGCCAAGGGGTTCGCTCCCTACCGGGAGGTCTCCATTGAGGTGATCGGCGCGGAAGACACTTACGGCGCGAATGCGCGCGCTTCCGAGGCGCGCGAAGTGATCGTCAAGATCGGCCTCAAGCACGAAGACATGAAGGCGCTGGAGATCTTCGCGCGTGAGTTCGCCCATCCGGGCGTCGCCATGGCGCAGGGGCTGACCGGGGTGCTTCATGGTCGCCCGAAGCCGACGCCGGTCCTGCGTGTCCATTCCTTCCTCTGGCCGAAAGACAAGGTGCCGGTGACGATCCACCGGGGCGAAGAAGCGACGCAGCTGCCTGCAATGCCAGGCCAGAGCGCCGATGCGCCCGCTGCACATCCCGCTCCCCAGTCGGAAGCCGCAAGCGGGCCGACCGCAACGGTTCCTCTGCGCGCCTTGGCCTGGGGTCGCAGCGGCGACAAGGGCAACCACGCCAATATCGGAGTGATCGCGCGCCGTCCGCAGTTCTTTTCGGTGATCGCGGAGCAGGTCACCGAGGAGCGCATGGCGCAGTTCTTCGCGCATTATCTGGAAGGTCCGGTGCACCGCTACGTGATGCCCGGGTTCCACGCGCTCAATTTCCTGCTGGAGAACGTGCTGGGCGGCGGCGGCACCGCCTCGCTGCGCTATGACCCGCAGGCCAAGACCTACGCGCAGATGTTCCTCGACCTGCCCGTCGAGGTGCCGTCGGCATGGCTGGAAAAGGGTGGCGTTCTCGCGGGCTGGAGCGATGCACTCGAATGACCGCTTGCACCCAGATAGTTCTATAGTACACTATTACGTACTTTAGCGCGCGATCAATCGGGAGGAGCGATCCAGCGTGGCAGGTTTCGAAACGATTGCGCTTGATGTCGACGGTGGCGTGGCAACGCTGACGCTGAAGCGACCCGAGCGCCGCAACGCCATCGACATGACCATGCGCGCCGAGCTGCGCGAAGCCGTCGATCGACTGGTTCGCGACGCTGCCATCCGCGCCTGTGTCTTAACCGGATCCGGAGGCAGCTTCTGCGCGGGCGGCGACATCACGTCGATGCGCGACAGGAAGCCCGGCATCGAGGATGCGCACGAGCGCATGCGCCAGACCGGTGAAACCGTGCTCGCGCTCCTTTCTCTTGAAAAGCCGTTGATCGCGGCTGTCGACGGTCCTGCCTACGGCGCGGGCTTTGGCCTGGCTGCCGCGGCTGATTTCGTCGTGGCGACGCCGCGGGCGCGGTTCTGCGCATCGTTCGCGCGCATCGGGTTGGTGCCGGATTTTGCGCTCCACCACTCGCTACCGCGACGGGTCGGGATGGGACGGGCAAGGGAACTCATCCTCAGCGCACGGGAAGTCGATGCGGAGGAGGCGTTGGCGCTGGGCATCGTTTCGCGAGTCGTCGCAGAAGACCGGCTGATGGAGACCGCAACGACTATGGCGAAGAGTTTCGTCGAGGCGTCCTCAACGGCATTCGCCCTGTCGAAGAACCTTCTCAACCAGAGCTACGGGCTCGACCTGCGGCAGACGGTGGAAGCAGAGAGCCTCGCCCAGGCAGCCTGTCTTGAGACGGCTTATCACAAGGAAGCGACTCAGCGCTTCCTCGACGGAAAGCCGCCGCGCTTCCGCTGGCAGGCCGATTCGGCGTGAACGTTGCCAGCACCAAGAACCAGAAAAATTCTGATGGAGGAAAGCATGAAGATCACCAATGCCCTTAAAGTGGCCGGCATCGCGCTGGCCGCCTCGCTTGCATCGACCGCGCTCTACGCGCAGGAAAAGATCGTCCTGAAATATGCGGATCAGTTTCCGCTGACTCATGCCGGCTCGAAGCTTTCGGCGCAGCCGTTCAAGCAGATGGTCGAGGAGCGCAGCGCGGGCCGCATTGAGGTTCAGCTCTATCCGGCCGAGCAGCTTGCAAAAGCCGCCGGGTTGCTGGACGCGGTGCGCAACCGTGTCACCGACATCGCCATGGTCGGCGTCGTCTATGTCAGTGATCGCATGCCGCTGACCAGCGCCGTCGAACTGCCAGGGCTCTTCACCGATTCCGTTGCCGGTTCCATCGCTTTCACCAAGCTGGCCCAGAACGAACTCCTGGAAAGCGAATATCTGCGTAACGGCGTGCGTCCGCTCTTCACCATGGTGACGCCGCCCTACCAGGCGATGTTCGCTAAGAAGACCGAGCTCAACGATGTCAGCGAGCTTGAGGGTGTGAAGATGCGTGCCGCCGGCGCGACCGGCGAACTCATCGCCAGTTCGCTCGGAGCCGTGCCGGTGCGTGTGCCAGCCTCCGACCTCTACCTCGCCCTGGAGCGTGGCACCGTCGATGGCGCGAACTACAATCCGCCGAGCCTCTTTGCCTATAAGATCGAGGAGGTGCTTTCCTCCATCACGACCAATGCGAGCCTCGGCACCGTGGCCTTCGCGGCCCTGGTGAACGAGGACGTATGGCAGGGCCTTCCGGAAGACGCCCGGAAGGTGGTTTCCGAGGTTGCCACCGAGATCGGCGAAACGATGGCCGCCGGGTTCAAGGAGCAGACCGGGTCCGCATACGATAAGCTGGAAGAGCTCGGCATCAAACTGATCGAGCTGTCGCCCGAAACGCAGGCCCAGTTTACCGAGAAGCTGCAATCGGTCGAGGCCGAATGGGTGAAGCAGATGGAAGGGCGCGGACTGCCCGGCCAGGCGACCCTCGACGCCTATCGCTCATACCTCCAGGAATAATCGAGATCGACGCTCCCGGACGAGTACTCCGGGAGCGCCCTACCTCCGGAGCATGCCATGCCCAGACCGCTGGAGCGCGCGCTGTCTTTCTTCGATCGGATTTTCATGGCGATCGCGCAGTTGGCGATCTTCGTCATGATGTTGTCGATCAGCGTCGATGCGCTCGGACGCTATCTCTTCAATCGTCCTCTGCAGGGCAGCTTCGAGTTCACGACGCTGTACCTGATGGTCATCCTCACATTTCTGGGCTTGCCGGCGACATATGCGAGTGGCGGCCACATCCGGCTCGACGTGCTGAAGCCCTGGCTGGCTCGCATTCCGGGCAACCCGGTCGAACGTGTGAACGCGCTGATCGCCGCCGGCATCTTCGGCTTTCTTGCCTGGCATTCTGGCATCGAGGCCGTGTCGAAATTCATAGACCGGGACACCAGCTTCGGCGTCATCCAGTTCCCGCTCTACTGGAGCTATGTATGGGTTCCTCTCGGTTGCGGATTGCTTGCGTTGCGGCTCGCCGTCGAGATCGTCTTCCCGCGCTCCGACCTTGAGGGAGACGAGTGATGGTTTCCGTTGCCGTCGGAATGACCCTGCTTCTTTTCGTGCTGTTGCTCGCGGGCATGCCGGTCGCCTTCACAATGCTGACCACCGGTGCGCTGGGGCTTTACCTGACAGGTGGCATCTATCCGCTGATCGGCGTTATCAAGACCGCACCCTACGAGCACGTGACAAGCTACACGCTGTCGACGCTGCCGATGTTCGTATTGATGGCGGAGTTCCTGACGGCTGGCCGTTTCACGCGCGACCTGTTCGCGGCCTCGCACAAATGGCTCGGTCATATGCGCGGCGGTATCGCCTATGCCGCGGTTGCGGGAGGTGTCATGCTTTCGGCCGTCTCGGGATCGAGCACGGCTGCCGCCGGCACCCTTGCCGCAGCCGCCCATCCAGAGATGCGTCGCTACGGTTACAACGACAGCTTTTCGACCGGCGCGCTGGCCGTGATCGGCACGCTCGCCATCATGATCCCGCCCTCCATCGGCCTTGTCCTCTTCGGCGTCTTCACGGAAACGTCCGTGGGTGCGTTGCTGATGGCCGGCCTGTTGCCGGGGGCGCTGACCGCCGCCAGCTACGCGCTGACGATCGCGTTCATCGTCAGACGCAATCCAGATGCGGCTCCGACTGCGGCCGAGCCGGTTTCGATGCGCGAGAGGATCTTTGGGCTCAAGACCGTCTGGCCGATCCTGCTGTTGATGGGGTCGATGATCGCGGCGATCTATTCCGGCGCCATCACGCCGACGGAAGTCGGAGCGGTGGGCGCGCTCGCGGCGCTGGTCATCGCCATCGTCATGCGCCGCATGGGATGGAGCGATTTCCTGCATGCCCTGTCGGCGGCCACGCGCAACTCCGCGATGATCCTTGCCATCATCGCATGCTCGGCGGTGTTCGGCATTTTCCTGACGCTGACCGGCGTGACGCAGAACCTGCTGATGGCGATCCAGGCCGCCGACGTGCCTCCCTTCGTGGTGCTGCTGTGCGTTCTGCTCATGCTGTTGGTCCTCGGTTTCTTTCTGGATCAGTTGGCGATCCTCGTCCTGACCCTGCCGCTGACGTTCCCGTTGCTCGCCGGTCTTGGTTATGAGCCCGTCTGGCTTGGTATTCTCTTCGTGAAGGCGGCCGAGATCGGGCTCATCACGCCCCCGATGGGCATCAATGTCTTCGTCGTCGCGAGCACGACAAAGGTTACCGTCGGCAAGGTCTTTCGTGGTGTGTGGCCGTTCGTGCTGGTCGAGCTGATCGTGCTTGCCCTGCTGATCGCGTTCCCCGCGATTTCGCTCTGGCTCCCGGGGAGAATGTGATGATGGCGCTAATGCTGGAAGGTGTGAAGGTCATCGAGCTTGGCCAGAATCTCGCCGGTCCTTTTGCCGGCGAAATACTTGCCGATCTCGGGGCTACCGTGGTCAAGGTCGAGAAGCCGGATGGTGGCGACGACGCGCGCCGCTGGGGGCCGCCCGTCTCAGCCGATGCGTCGGCCGCGTTTCACGCGATGAACCGCAACAAGCTGTCCGTGGTGCTCGATCTCTCGCAAGCCGAAGACAGGCGGAAACTCGACGGCCTGCTGGCCGACAGCGACATACTGGTCCACAATCTGCGGCCGGGCGTGATGGAGAAGATGGGTCTGGGGCCGGAGGAAACGACGGCACGGCACCCGCGCCTGATCTATTGCGACATGGGTGCCTTCGGTCATCTCGGCCCCATGAAGAACCGCCCCGGCTACGAACCGCTGATGCAGGCGTTTTCCGGGCTCATCAGCGCCAACGGCCACCCGGACGGGCCGGCTGCGCGGATCGGTGCGTCAGTGGTCGATCTCGGTACCGGCATGTGGGCGGCGATTGGTGCGCTGGCGGCGCTGTTCCGCAGGGGGACGACCGGCAAGGGCTGCGTCGTCAACACGTCGCTGTTCGAGACCGCGTTGCTGTGGTGCGGGTTCCACATGGTCACATACATGACGGGCGGCGGACTGCCCGTGCGTCACGGGACGGGACATCCTCTGCTGGTGCCTTACCAGGCGTTCGAAACATTGACCGGGCTGCTGGTGATCGCAGCCGGCAACGACCGGCTTTTCGCGCGGCTGGCGCAGGTTCTCGGTCATCCGGAGTGGGGTACGGATCCGCGCTTCGTGACCAATGAGGATCGCAGCCGCAACCGCGCGATTCTGCTGCCGATGGTGGCCGAGATTGCGGCGGGCACGACGAAGGAAGACCTTGCTGAGAAGCTCGAGACGGCCGGCGTACCCTGCGCGCCGATCCACACCGTCGACGAAGTGCTGGCGCATCCGCAGACGGACGCGCTCGGCATCCTTCAGAAGTCGCCCGGCATCGATCTCAGCCTCGTCGGCATGCCGATCTCATTCGATGGCGAAAGGCCTGCCTACAGGAAGGACGCGCCCTCGCTCGGCGAGGACAACGCCAGGGTGTTCGGCACCCGCGACGTGGGTCAGTAGGATTTCGGCAGGCCGAGAGCCTTCTCCGCAACGTGGCAGAGGATGAGTTCCTCGCTCACGGGTGCGATGAAGTTTAGGATGCTTTCACGGAAATAACGCTCGACGTGGTATTCCCTGGCGAAGCCGAAGCCGCCATGGGTTCGCACCGCGCGGAACGCTGCGTCGAACGACGCCTGGCTGGCGAGATATTTGGCGCTGTTGGCTTCCAGCCCGCAGGGTTGGCCGCTGTCGTAGAGGTGTGCCGCCTTGAACAGCATGAGTTCCGCCGCCTGTAGCCGCATCCATATGTCGGCAAGCGGATGCTGGATGGCCTGGTTCATGCCGATCGGCCGGCCGAACACGTTGCGCTCTCCGGCATAGGCCGCGGCCTTTTCCAGCACGGCCTGTCCTGCGCCGATCGCGCTTGCGGCGGCGACGATGCGCTCGGCGTTGAGACCATGCAGCAGCACGCGAAAGCCATCGCCGTCCTTGCCGATACGGTCTTCCTCGGGAACTTCGAGGCCGTCGATGAAGATGGCGTTGGAATCGACCGCCTTGCGGGCCATCTTCTCGATCTCGCGCACCTCGATCCGGTCGCGGTCGAAGCGCGTGTAGAAGACGGTCATGCCGTCCGTCGGCCTGGCGCAGTCCGCGAGCGCCGTCGTGCGTGTCACCAGAAGGATACGGTCGGCGTGCTGCGCGGTGGAAGTCCAGACCTTGCGCCCGTTGACGACATAGCCATTGTCGGCCCGTCTGGCGAAGGTGGTGATATGCGTGGTGTCGAGCCCCGCGTCAGGCTCCGTCACGCCGAAACAGGCACGCTCCTCGCCGGCGATCAGCGGCGGCAGCATGCGCTGCTTCTGCTCCTCCGTGCCGAAGCCGACCACCGGCTGGAGCCCGAAAATGTTGATGTGGACCGATGAGGTCGCGGCCAGCCCCAGCCGGCCGATTTCCTTCATCACGATCGCGGCCTCCGTGATGCCGAGGCCCGCCCCGCCATAAGCCTCCGGAGTCGTGATGCCGAACCAGCCGTTGCGGGCGACCGCCGCTGCGAACTCGTGCGGGAACCGGCCGTCGCGGTCACGGTCGAGCCAGTAGCCGTCGTCGTACGGCTCGCAGATGCGTCGCACCGCTTCCTGTATCGCGCGCTGCTCCTCGCTTAGGGCGAAGTCCATTGCCTGTCTCCGTGGTTCCTTCAGTTGTCGGGGCGCACAGTCGGACGCCAGTCGTCCGCCGCGCGCTCGAAGACGTTGGCGATGCGTCGGCGTAGCAGGAAGAGATCGCTGCGGATCACGCTGCGGTGCGCCATCACCGGGGTGGCCGCTCCCGTCTCTGTCAGCGTCGAGTCGAGCTGCACGGTCGGCGTCGCGAGCGGTATCTCCAGAAGCTTCGCCACCTCGTGGCCGGCGAGGTTGACGGTCATCACCTGGTCGCCCACCAGATGGCTGAGACCTGTGTGGTCGCGGACGAGCTGCGCATAGAGGCGCGTGCGATCGAGCCCTTCGGGGATCATCTCGAAGTAGCGGCGCGGCATGATGAAATCGACGATCGAATACGGCATCTCCTCGAAGAGATGCAGCTTGCGGGCGTTTACCAGTGGGCCTTCGGCCTCGGGAATGAAGCGCGCCGGGCCGTGGTTGCGGGTACATTCCGCGTGGCCGATGATCCTGATGGAGAACCGCGGATCGAGATTGAGCTGGTCGTGCCCGGGGGCCTGCGGATTGGCGCTACGCACGGGTGGCGCCTTGAGAACATAGGTGCCTCGCCCGCGCTGGCTCGACAGGTAACCCTCGTCCTGCAGGATGCCGATCGCCTGCCGGATGGTCGCTCGCGCCACGCCGTAGGCGTCCTGCAGCGCGGGAAGCGGCGGGATCTGCGCGCCGACGGCCCACTCGCCCTGTCCGATCATGTCGCGAAACAGGCTGGCGAGCTTGATGTAAAGCGGGATGCCGTCGTCCTGGCTGAAAGCACTGCCTCTGGTCATCGCCTGCCCCTCCGTTTCAACGACCCGTGAAGACCGGCGGCCGGCGCTCGTGCGCGGCCTTGATGCCTTCACGGAAATCGTCAGTCTGGAAGTGAATGCGCTGTTCGGCAATCTCGCGCTCGATCGCCTGACGCACGAGAGTCGCACGATCCCCAAGCAATGTCTGCCGCATGGATTGCACGGCTATCGGCGCACCTGACGCGATCTCGCCGGCAAGCGCTATTGCCTCGTCGTCGAGCGCGGCCTGCGGAACCACCTTTTCGACAAGACCGATGCGGTTCGCTTCCTCGGCGGAGAGCCGGCGGCCGGTCTGCAGCATCAACGATGCGGCCTGAAGGCCGACGACCCGCGGCAACGTCGCGCTGATGCCGAAGCCGGAATGAACGCCCAGCCGTGCGAAATTCGCGGAGAACCATGCCGTGTCGCTGGCAACCCGGAAATCCGCCACAAGCGCGACGCCGAGACCGCCGCCGATCGCCGGGCCCTGCACGGCGGCAATGACCGGCTTCGACACTTCGAAAAGCGCGATGGCGCTGCGGTAGATGCGCATCGCCACGTCGGCATCGACACCGTTACCGTCACTACCGAACTGCGCGCCGGCGCAGAAGGTCTTGCCTTCGGCCCGAAGCACGATGGCCCGGCATTGCCGGTCGGCCTCGAGTTCGCGAAAGGCGGAAAGCAGCCCTTCGACCGATGCGCCGTCGAAATAGTTCTGGGGCGGACGTGAGAAGGTCACGACGCCGACGTGGCCGTCGCGTTCGACCGATATCTGGCTGTCCGGTGCGGTTGCCATCACCATCCGGCCTTTCGGGCTGCTGGCTTTTCTTCATCCGAGAAGGTACGGACAACGCCGCGCGCCTGTAGCGTTGCGATCTGCTCGTCAGACAGCCCGACTTCGCGGAGGACCTCCAGCGTATGCTCCCCGATCTCCGGCGGATGGCGGTCCGAGCCGACATCGACGTCACGAACCGAGAAGGGCGCGCGGGTCCGGCGCAAGCGCCCCTGCGACGGGTGGTCGTATTCCTCGAAAAGCTTCACGGCCCTGAGGTGCGGGTCTTGCTCCAGATCCTCCATCTGCAAAACCGGTGCGCAAGGAATGTCGAGCCGGTCGAAGAACTCGCGCCATTCGGCAGTCGTGCGGGTCGGCAGGATTTCGTTCGAAGCGATTTCGTACAGGCCTGCAATGTTGTTGGCCATCGCATGCTGGTCGGCCATCAACGGGCCGTCGAGCACGTCCTGCCTTCCGGTTTCCGCGAGGAAGCGCTGCCAGTGCTCGTATTTGTAGACGCCATGGACGATGTAGCCGTCCTGCGTCGGTGCCGGCTGACGATAGGGGCTCATGACGCGCTTGTAGCCGAGACCGGCTTCGGGCGGGACGAAGGTGTGGCCGTTGAGATGCTGGTTCAGCACCACGGTGACGGCAGCCTCGAACATAGGCGTCTCTATATAGCAGCCCTTGCCGGTGGCGCGCTGGCGGTGGAGCCCGGCCAGCATGGCCTGTCCGAGCATTAGCGCAACGACCTTGTCGGCAATCGCGATCGGCAGGAAGGTGGGCTTGCCGGAGCCGACGCCGTTGACCGCGGCAAGGCCGGAATAGGCCTGGATAATGTCGTCGAAAGCAGGAAAATCGGCATAAGGCCCGTCCTGTCCGAAACCGATCGCCGCACAGTAGACGACCTTCGGGTTGATCGCCTTGACGGCTTGGTAACCGAGCCCAAGCCGCTCGATCGCCTTGACCCGCATGTTGTGGACGACGATGTCGGCGTCCTTCAGAAGGGCATTGAGGGTCTCGCGCGCCTCGGGGTCCTTGAGGTCCAGCGAAATGCTGCGCTTGTTGCGGTTGACCGACATCCATTGCGCGGTCATGCCCCGCTTCCGGCCGAGGCCGAGATTCCGGTAATAATCGCCTTCAAGCGACTCGACCTTGACGACGTCGGCGCCGAAATCACCCAGGAACTGGGTGGCGTAGGGGGCCATGAGAATGTGGCCGATCTCGACAACCTTTACGCCGTCCAGAAACTTCATCATGGGGCGACGCTCCTCCGCTTTCCCAATCAAATGATCAATAGTATGTATGACCATATGTTTTGGGTCAACCGAAGCGGGGAGCAAACGTGGGGCGTCTCAGTCTGTCGCGAGAGCGGCCACCCGGCCGCTATGCCATCCCTTCCTGCATCCTGCCGTAGTCTGCGCCGACCGCCAGGAATGCGTCCGTCACGACGGATGTTTCCCCGGCCAGCGCAAAGGCAACTTCATTATAGCGCGTGTTCATCTCGGCGACCGGCACGCGCTTGACGGCATCGTGCCGGCCGGTTCCGTGGCGCCATATGAAGCCGATGCCGATATTGTTGGCGACCGCCTCGTAGGCCGCATCGCGGGCATCCAGCACCAGAAGCGGTTTCGGCATGAGACCTGCGTGCGCGAACGCGCGATCGACCACGCGTTGGGTTGAAGAACCGCGAGCGCGGAAGATCAGCGGCTGGCGCATCAGCTCGGCGCAGGTCAATTGCTTGCGCGACGCGAGCGGATGGCTGGCGTGAAGCATCGCGACGACCTCCTGGCTGACAAGGGCCTGTGCGCGAAACCGTCCATCGCGCGGGATGTCCGGCAGCACGCCGACGTCGACGCTGCGAGACAGCACCGCCTTGATGATGCGTTCGTGCGAGCCGGTCTCGACCGCGATGTCGACACCGGGATGGCGTTGCCGAAACAGCGCGATAACGGCCATGCCGGGCATGGAATTGCCGAGGCCGATGGTGATGCGGCCGTCCTTCAGCGTGGCATGACGGGTCATGATGCGTTCGGCCTCCCGTTCGCTTTCCGCCATGCGTTCGGCAATGTCGCAGAGCTGCGTGCAGAGCGGCGTGGGATGCAGCGCGCCGCCGCGGCGCATGAAGAGCCTGACCGAATAGAGTGCTTCCGCTTCGCGGATATGCTGCGAAACCGTTGGCTGGGAGACGCCAAGCTGGCGTGCCGCAGCGGCATAGGAGCCGTTCTGCGCAACGGCGTTGATCGCTCTGATGCGCGCAAGTGTAAGCGACATCGCTGTCCTCAAGGTGAAACCTTCGATTTCGCAAGGTCTAGCCTTGGTTTGTTACGGGCGTGTCACACGCTGCCCACATGGTCCCGCTCGCATGAACAAGCGACGAGGACCAACGATGCGCCATGTGGAGACAGTCAGGAGTTTTGCCGAAATCGACGTCGCGGCACGATCGATCGTGTTGTGCGATCTCGACGGGTGCCTGATCTCCGGCCGCCACGTGCACGAGGGCGCGCGAGCGTTCGTCGATGCCTCCGGCGACCGGCTGTGGATCGTCTCCAACAATTCTTCCGATACGGCCGGGACGCTTGCCGCCCGCCTCGATGAGCTTGGCATCAGCGTGGATGCGGACCGGATACTGCTGGCCGGCGAAGAGTCGGTTCGCAGGCTCGCCGACGATCCGCAGGCGAAGGCAGCACTTGTCTATGCCGACGCACCGCTGCGGTCGCTCGCGACAAGTCTCGGCATTGCAAACAGCGGTGGCGTGCCGGAGGTCCTGCTTCTTGGCCGGGATTCGCGATTCAGTCTGCAGCTTGCCGAGGAAATCGCTTCGCATCTCGTCGACGGCGCAGAACTCAGGGCGACCAATCTCGACCTGACGCACCCGACGGCCCATGGCCGGCCGGTGCCGGAGACCGGCGCGCTGGTTGCCGCCATCGAAGCCTGTACCGGCCCGTTGCAAATAAAGTCCGTCGGAAAGCCGGCCGCGGACCTGATCGAGATCGCGCTCGAACGCAGCGGCGCCGATCGTCGCCGGGCTCTCTTCGTTGGCGACAACGACGCTACCGACGGTGTGGCCGCGCGCGCGGCTGGCATCGACTTCCTGCGCATCCTGCATTCCGCAATCGCGCCAAAGGTCAGCATCGCCTCCCATCTCAACGGCAGGGAGAGCGTGTCATGCTGAAATACATGACGCGGGCCGGCCTCAAGATCGCCATCACCTTTCTGGCAATCGTCACGCTGGCGTTTGCGGCCACCAGGCTTTCCGGCGACCCGATCAACTACATAGCCGGGCAGGGGCTCACCCAGGCCGATCGCGATCTTCTCGTCACCTATTACGGGCTCGACCGCTCGATCCTCGAACAATACCTCGCCTTCATGGGCTCGTTCTTCGACGGCGAGTTCGGATTGTCCTTCGTCGAGCGGCGGCCCGTCTCTGTAGTGATCGCCGAGCGCATATGGCCGTCACTACAGCTCCTTCTAGCGAGCACGGCGCTGACGCTGGCGCTGGCGATACCGCTCGGCATCGTGGCGGCGGTCTGGCGCAAGTCGTGGGCGGGCAGCGCCGTCATGACGCTCGCCTTCCTGTTCTACGCCGTCCCGAACTTCGTCCTCGCGGTCTTCATGATCCTGGTCTTCTCCTACTGGCTGAACTGGCTGCCGGTTGTCGGCAACGGCACCTGGGCGCACTTCCTGATGCCGACGATCGCTATGTCGGGACTGCTCATCGCCGGGCTGACGCGGTTCACGCGCAACGCCATGCTCGATGTGCTCGGCCAGGATTTCATCCGCACCGCCCGCGCCAAGGGGCTAGCGGAGACCGAGGTCATCCTGCGGCACGGCCTGCGCAACGCCTCCATCACCATCCTGTCCGTGATCGGGCTGCAGGTGGCGAGCCTCGCGGCGGCGGGCTCGGTGGTCGTGGAATCGATCTTCGCATGGCCGGGTATCGGTGAACTGCTGGTGCGCTCGGCGATCCAGCGCGACTACCCGGTGCTTCAGTTCGGCGTCATCGCCGTTTCCATCGCGGTCCTCATCATCAACGCAGTGGTCGACCTCGCCTACACCTGGGCCGATCCGCGCATCCGTCTCGGGGAGGCCTGAGCCATGGCCGACATTTCGTTGCGTTCCGGTCTCGACGACAAGCCCTCGCTGGTCGCAAGTGCGCTCTCGCTCTGGCAGTCCGCCGATGCCGTTCAGCGCGTAGCGATCGTCACCGCGTTCGCGCTGCTGGCGGCGGCGATCGCGGCCCCGCTGATCGCGCCACACGGACCGCTTGACCAGAGCCTCCTGTCACGGCTGTCGCCGCCGATCGGTTTCGAGCGGTACCGGGACGGCTTCCTTCTCGGCACCGACGAGCTTGGACGGGACATCCTTTCGCGGACGCTCTACGGCCTGCGGCTGACGCTGTCGCTTGCGCTGCTGGGGTCGATCATCGGGCTGCTGCTCGGCGGGCTGCTCGGCCTTCTGTCCGGTCTTCGCGGGGGGCTGTTCGAAGACATCGTCATGGGCGCCGTCGATGCGCAGATCGCCATCCCGTTCACGCTGATCGCGCTGCTGTTCCTCGCCATCTTCGGCTCCAGCCTCACCGTCATGGTGTGCGTGCTGGGCGTTTACGGCTGGGAGCAATATGCCCGGATCGTGCGCGGCGAGGTGAAGAAGCTGAAGGCGATGCCGTTCGTCGAGGCCGCGCGGGCGGCCGGCGCATCGAACTTCCGGATCGCCACCCGGCATGTCCTGCCGAACGTGGTCTCGCCGCTGGTCGTCCAGTTCACGCTCTCCTTCTCCAACATCGTGCTTCTGGAATCCACGCTCTCGTTCCTCGGTCTCGGGGTGCAGCCGCCAACGGCGACCCTAGGCTCGATGGTCGGCTTCGGCCGCGACTACATGCCGACGGCGCCTTGGGTGGTGATCGTGCCGGCGCTCGCGATCCTGCTCGTCACCTTTGCCGTGCAGATCCTCGGCGACTGGCTGCGCGACCGCGCCGACGTGCGCCTGAGGGCGCGCTGACCTCAAATTCATAAAGAGAGGCCGGGATCGCCGGTCCGCAAGACATCTGGCTCAACACCCTTACGGAGGCTTCAAAGCCATGAAACGACTTCTTCAGACCACGGCGCTCGCAATGCTCGTCGCCACGCCTGCACTAGCCCAGGAAATCACGGTTGGCGCCGCAAATGTTGCGCCCTATCTCGATCCGGGCCGCGACCATTCCAATGTCGGCTCGCAGTTCTACTACAACGCCTTCGACGTGCTTATCGACCGCGACTACAACAAGCGCGAAGTAGAGTGGCGTCCTGCGCTTGCCACCAAATGGACGCTCCTCGAGCCGACCGTCATGGAGCTCAAGCTGCGCAAGGACGTCCTCTTCCACAATGGCGACCCGATGACGGCCGACGATGTCGTCTTTTCGCTCAACCGCATGTACCAGGCGACGTTCCCGCCCTATCAGGTCCGCGCCCGCGACCGTCTCGGCAACTTCGAGCGCGCCGAGAAGGTCGACGACTACACGATCCGCATTTACGCCAAGCGTGAGGAGCCGCTTTGGGAGACGCTGATCAACCTGCAGCAAGGCATGATCATTCCGGCCGCGTACACGATGGCGTTGACCGGTGATCCTGATGTCGCAGAAGACAGCGACTTCGAGGCCTTCTCGCTCGCGCCCGTCGGCACCGGCCCTTACAAGATTGCCGAGTTCGTCCCAAACGAGCGCATCGTTTACGAGCGTTTCGGCGAGTTCTGGGGCGAGGCGGCCCTGCTCGAACGCGCAACCGTGCGCCGTATTCCCGAGACCGCCTCGCGGATCACGGCACTGCGCACCGGCGAGATCGACCTGGCGACCAACATCGCGCCCGACCAGCTTTCGCTCATCGAAGCCGAGCCGACCATGAAAGCCGTTGGCTCCGCGACCGCGCTCTTCCACGTCATGATCATGAACCAGAACCACGAGGTCATGAAGGATGCCCGCATTCGCCAGGCGCTGAGCATGGCGATCGATCGCGACGCGCTCAACGAGGCGCTGTGGCTCGGCAAGGCCGTCGTGCCAGCCTCGCACACGATGGAGGAGTTCGGCGAACTCTACATGCCGGAACTGGAGACCTTCGAATACAATCCCGAGCGGGCGAAGGAACTGCTCGCCGAAGCCGGCTACAATGGCGAGGAGATCGTCTACGACAGCCAGTCAACCTACTATACGAATGGTCTCCTTGCCGCCCAGGCAATCATGGAGATGTGGGCCAATGTCGGCGTCAAAGGCCGGGTCAACGTGATCGAGGAATGGACCGGCGGCTCGCCCGCGATGATGGTGCGTTCCTGGTCCAACCCGATGTATTTCGCCGATCCGTTCGGGTCGTTCGGCGTGATGTGGGCACCCAACGGTCCCTCGGAATCGGAAGGGCGTTTCAACACCGATGCCGAGTATGCCGAAATCTGGGAGCGGTTCCGCTTCTCGACCGACATCGAGGCGCGCAAGCAGGCCTATGCCGAGCTGATGGAGCGCATCAAGGCGGACGCGCCGTTCCTGCCGCTCTACCGTCCCTATGAGAGCTGGGCCATGCGCACCGATCTCGAATGGGCGCCCAAGCCGGGGCATATCCCCTACGTGCTCGACTTCCGCGCCGGTTCGATTGAGTTCGCCAGCAACTGACCCTGAAACGTCACTTCCGGCGGGTGCGATGCACCCGCCGGAATCACCTTCATCTTGCCCAAGGAGCTGACCATGTCCGTGCGCATCGCGCTCGTCGCCGACATTCATCACGGCGCCCCATCGCTCACCAAGCGCGGCGACTGCGCGCTCGACCTGATGACCGACTTCGCGCGCTTTTCCAACGATGCGCGGCCGGATCTCGTCATCGATCTCGGCGACCGCATCTCCGACATTGCGCACGACCGCGATCTCGAACTCGAGGCGGAAGTCGCCGAAGCGTTCCGCGCGGTTGAGGCGCCCATCTGCCACATCAACGGCAATCACGATCGCGACCACCTGTCCGTCGAGGACAATGAGCGCATCCTGGGACAGGCGCTCGGCCACCATACGATCGACATCGGTGGCTGGCGCATCGTTCTGTGGCGCGCGGACACGCTCATCCGCCGGGGTGGTAACCATGGCTCCTTCCATCTGCCGGAGGCCGATCTTCTGTGGCTGTCGCGCACGGTGCGCAATGCCGACCGTCCCATGCTGATCGCGAGCCACGTGCCCGTCTCGGGCCACTCGCAGTTCGGCAACTACTATTTCGAGAACAACGCGACGGTCTCGACCTACCCGCAGGCCGACCGGGCGCGCGCCATGATCGCGCAGGCGCGCCATCCTGTCGTGTGCATCTCGGGCCATGTACACTGGAACACGATCACACCGGTCGACGGCACGGTGCATCTCACGCAGCAGTCGCTGACCGAGAGCTTCACCACCAATGGCGAGCCTGCAGGCGCGATGGGTCTCATTGAGCTCGGCGACACCGTTACCTGGCGTGTCGAGGGGCGCGACCCGGTGAACTTCTCCTTCCGGCCTGCCGCGACGCGGTGGACTCCGCCGGTACCGCCCTTTCATAAGATCGCCGAAGTGGCTGCGCGCATGGAGGGCGAAACGGCATGAGCGTGCTCCTGTCGGTCCGCGACCTGTCCATCGCGTTCGGCTCGCATGTCGCCGTGGAGCGCCTGAGCTTCGATGTCGAGGCCGGCGAGACTGTCGTCATCGTTGGCGAGTCGGGTTCCGGCAAGTCGGCCACGGCACTGGCGATCATGCGGTTGATCGAACGTGAGGGAGGCCGCATCGCCGGTGGGAGCATGCTGTTCGGCGTGGATGCGCCGTCCGATCTGGCGAAGGCCAGCGATGCGCAGATGCGGCGGGTGCGCGGCAACCGCATCGCCATGGTCTTCCAGGAGCCCATGACCTCGCTCAATCCGGTGATGCGGGTGGGGGGACAGGTTGCTGAAGCCATCATGCGCCATCGCGGGCTGTCGCGGGCACATGCGCTGGAAGAGGCAGAGCAGGCCTTCGAGCGCGTGTGCATACCCGAGCCGAAGCGACGGCTTGGTCAGTTCCCGCACGAGCTGTCCGGTGGCCTGCGGCAGCGGGTGATGATCGCGATGGCGCTGGCCTGCCGACCGCAACTGCTGATCGCCGACGAACCGACCACGGCGCTCGACGTGACCACGCAGGCCGAAATTCTCCAGCTTATCGGTTCGCTGCAGGCGGAAACCGGCATGGCCGTGCTCTTCATCACGCACGATATGGGCGTGGTGGGCGAGATCGCAGACCGGATCGTCGTGATGCGTAAGGGCGCATTGGTAGAGAAGGCTTCCGTCGAGCGTTTCTTCAGCAGGCCTTTCGCCGACTATTCCAAGGCATTGCTGGCGGCAACGCCGAGGCTCGGAGCGGGTGGTCCGGAAGCCCCCGATGAAGGCGAAACCGTGCTGCGGGTCGAGAACCTGAGCACCAGCTTCGGGACTGGCGGGTTTGCGTCGAAGGCATCGCGCCGCACGATCGTCGACGGTGTTTCGCTGTCCGTCGGCAGGGGCGAAACGCTCGGTCTGGTGGGTGAATCGGGGTGCGGGAAATCGACCCTGGCGCGCTCGATACTCCGACTGGTGGAGCCGGACCGGGGAAGCGTCGAGATTGGAGGTCGCGACTGGATGGCACTTTCAGGCGATCGGCTCATGACGGCGCGACGCGACGCGCAGATGGTGTTCCAGGACCCTTATGCGTCGCTCAATCCCCGCATGGCGGTGCGCGAGGCGGTTACCGAGCCGGCGCGTATCCACGGCCTCGTTTCTGGCCGCGAGGTTCGCGACCTCGCCGTCAGCCTCGTCGAAAAGGTCGGGCTGGAAGCCGATTGTGTCGACCGCTTCCCGCATCAGTTCTCGGGAGGTCAGCGCCAGAGGCTGGCAATCGCGCGCGCGCTCTCGGTGCGGCCCAAGCTGATCATCGCCGATGAGGCCGTGTCGGCGCTGGACGTTTCGATCGCGCGGCAGGTGACGGACCTGATGCTTGACCTGCAGCAGCGCGAAGGGCTCTCGTTCCTGTTCATAAGCCACGACATCGCCGTGGTCGAACGCGTCAGCCACCGCATCGCCGTCATGCATGCCGGACGGATCATGGAAACGGGCCGCACGGACGATGTTCTCCGCGCGCCGCGGGACCCCTATACGCGCCGACTGCTTTCCGCCGTCCCGCGTCTGCCTGCAATCGCCACGGAGGAACGGCTCTCAGGGCAATACGCTGCAAACGCATCTGCATGGCCCGAGGTGGAGCCGTTGAGCGCATAACAGCCTTAGCCTGCAATTGATCATCGGGCTGAGCTAGTATGTGCGGGGCGCTGATGCCGGATGGAGGCCGCACAATGACGAAACCGCGAATCTACACGATGAGTTTCGCCAGCGTATATCCGCACTATGTCGCGAAGGTCGAGAAGAAGGGGCGCACGAAAGCGGAAGTCGACGAGGTCATCCGCTGGCTGACCGGCTACACCCAGGAAGGGCTGGAATCCCAGCTCGAAAGGCAAACGGACTTCGAAGCCTTCATCGCTGAAGCGCCCCGGCCGAATCCGTCGCGAAGATCGATCAAGGGCGTCGTTTGCGGTGTCCGCGTCGAGAATATCGAAGAGCCTCTGATGCAGGAGATCCGCTACATGGACAAGCTGATCGACGAGCTGGCAAAGGGAAAATCGATGGAGAAGATTTTCCGCGAGTGATTTGCCTCAACGGGACCCGTAACTAGCGCTCGGCGACGGCGATCATGGTTCCCAGCCCTCGCGCGATCGTTTCATGCAGTTCGGGCGGCAGGCACGCGCAGAGTTCGCGCTCCACGGCTGCATGATCGGCCATGCTGGCATCGGCGGCGGCAATGCCCGCTTCGGTCAGTTCCACGATGACGCCGCGCCCGTCGCGCTTGTCCGCCATGCGCCGGATCAGGCCATCCTTCTCCATGCGACGCAGCAGGTTCGACAGGCCGCCGGAGGACAGGAGCAAAGTGGACAGCAGCTCGCCCGGTGACATGCGATAGGGATGGCCCGAAACCCGGATCGTCGCCAGCACCGCATAGGTGGGATATTTGAGCCCGTGCTGCGCCAGCACCCTGTCCACTGCCCGAAGAATGATATCGTGCAGATGGAGGATCCGTCCGACCACGGCCTTGCCGCTGCAGTCGATGTCGGGCCGTTCCCGCTTCCAGCTTTCCATGCCGCGACCGACGCGGTCGAGCTCCCAGTATCGTATCTCGGCCGTGTTCAAAACCCGTCCTCCTCGAGGCGCTTGGCTGTGGAGTTCCATGCTCTGCGGAATCGCTACCGCAGGCCGGCCAACCTTGGCAAAAGATAATTTACCTTCAATATATCTTTCTTGAAAGATAATATCTGCGATGTTACGCTTCTCGAACGATGCGGAAAGGGAAGAGGCCTAAACCGCGTCACAATGGGAGCCATCACATGATCAAGAAATCCTTGCTTGCAGCCGCAACGGCCAGTCTCGCCCTTGCGTCCGCGCCCGGCGTTGCCGCGGCCGACGAACTCGTGCTCGGCTCGTTCGGCGGCTCGTTCGCCGACAACGTCACGGCCTGCTACATCGAGCCCTTCAAGGCCGCCACCGGGGCGGACGTGATCCTCAAGCTCGGCAGCTCTTCACAGCACGCGGCAGCCGTGCGTGCCACAGCGGGACAGTCCGACATGGATGTCGTCTTCGCCGACGACGCCTTTGCGGTGCAGATGGCCAATGAAGGCCTTCTGGTGCAGCTCGACCGCTCGAAGCTGAGCAATGCGCCGGAAATCATCGACGGTGCCTGGGGCGCCGACGATGCCTATGTTGCCGCCATGCTCGGCGCGACCACCATCATCTACAACAAGGATACGGTGACTACGCCGCCGACCTCATGGAACGACCTGTTCGACCCCAAATACGAGGGGCGCGTTACCATCGGCGACATTTCCGGCACGACTGGCTGGCAGTTCCTCGCCGCACTAAATCAGATGGAAGGCGGCACGCTCGACGACATCACGCCCGGCATCGAGAAGGTGAAGCCGCTGGCGAAATCTTCCGTGCTGCTGTACTCGCAGGCCGATCAGGTCGTCGCTCTGTTCGAGCGCGGCGAGATCGACATTGCCGTCTGGTATCCCGACCGCGCCGGTGTCGCAGCAAAGAATGGCCTGCCGCTTGCCGCGGCCTATCCCGCCGAGGGCGCCGTCGGCATCCGCCCGACCATTTCGATCCCCAAGGGTACCGCCCAGGAGGATCTCGCGCACAAATTCATCGACACCGTTCTCGATGCGGACAACCAGAAGTGCTTTTCGGAGGTCCAATTCATCGGTTCGGTCAACAAGAACGTGACCTTGTCGGACGAGGTGTCGGCGATCGTTCCGACGGGCGAGGCGCTGGACAAGATGCTGTTCCTCGATCCCAACGACATGGCCAAGCGTTTGCCTGAGTGGACCCGTCGCTGGCAGCGCGAGGTTCTGCGCTAGGCGTACCGTCCGAACCAACTCCCAGCCGGCGGCATCGCGCCGCCGGCCGACGGGGCATTGCATCGCCTGATGGCGCCAGGCTTTTACGGTCGGCGTCCGTCCGGGCTATCTGTGAGGTCAAATGAGCAACGTTTCCCTGCGGCATCTGGCTAAGCGCTACGGCAAGGTTGCCGTGGTCAAGGACGTGTCGCTGGAAATCGCGGAAGGTGAGTTCGTCTCGCTACTGGGGCCGTCCGGCTGCGGAAAGACGACCATCCTTCGCATGGTTGCCGGCCTCATCGAGCCGAGCGATGGCGCGATAACCGTCGGCGGGCGTGACATCACGCGCCTGCCTCCCAACAAGCGCAATGTGGGGCTTGTGTTCCAGTCCTATGCGCTTTTCCCGCACATGACCGTGTTCGAGAACGTGGCGTTCGGCCTGCGCCGCAAGGGCGAGAGCGGGGCCGCACTCGATGAAAGGGTGCGGGAAGCGCTCGCGCTCGTGCGCCTCGAAGGCTATGGCGATCGCTATCCTCGCCAGTTGTCCGGCGGCCAGCAGCAGCGTGTTGCCATGGCGCGGGCCATCGCACCGCGACCGAGCGTTCTGCTTTTCGACGAACCGCTCTCCAATCTCGACGCCAAGCTGCGTGACGAGATGCAGATCGAGTTGAAGCGGCTCCAGCGCGACCTAAACATCACCACGCTGTTCGTTACGCACGATCAGGCCGAGGCGCTGTCGCTGTCGGACCGTGTCTGCGTCATGAACGACGGGGTCATCCAGCAGTTCGATACGCCGGAAGAAATCTACCACCGTCCGGCGACCGCCTTCGTGGCGAGCTTCATCGGGAAGCCGAACCGCCTTGCCGGCACGGTGAAGGACGGCGCGGTCGATCTCGGCGACGGGCTTGTGCTGCAATCGAGCGGCGCCGCCTCGCTTGACGACGGGACGCCGGTCGACGTCTTCATCCGGCAGGAAGCGGTGACGCTTTCTGCTTCCCCGGATGGAAAGGGAACAGGCCTCCCCGGCACCATCGTCCTGCGTTCCTTTTCCGGCGCGCAGGTGCAATACGTCGTCCGGCTCGGCAATCGCTTTGAAGTCGTGGTCGAAGTGGCTTCGTCCGGCGAGGGTGCCAATCTCGAGCAGGGCAGGGAAGTCTTTCTGACTATCCGGCCGCAGGACACGATCATTCTTCGCAGCGGGACCGGCGCATGAAGTCACTGCGAACCGGGGCGCTGCTGCTGTCACCGCTGCTGTTCGTGCTGCTGGCGGCTTTCGTCGTGCCATTGCTGCTGCTGGTGCCGACCAGCTTTCAGGAATACCGGCCCGGCGAGGGCATCGCGACCGACGTTTGGACGCTGCAGAACTTCGTGCGCATCGGCGCCGACGAGTTCTATCGCGAGGTCGTGCTGCGCACGATCGGCCTCGGGATCGCGGTCACGCTGTCCTGTCTCCTGCTTGGCTATCCGGTCGCCTACCTGATCGTGCGCGGCAATCCACGCTGGCGATTGCCGCTGACGCTGCTGGTGATCTTTCCGCTGATGCTCAATCTCGTCGTGCGTTCGTTCGGCTGGATCGTGCTGCTGACCAATCGCGGTGTCGTCAACAACCTGCTGATCGACATCGGGCTGATCGAGCGTCCGCTGCGGCTGATGTTCAACATGACCGGGCTGATGATCGGACTTACGCACATCTACCTGCCGTTCATGGTGCTGATGCTCGTCGCCGCCTTGCAGAACGTGCCACGAGACGTCGAATCCGCGGCCGCGACGCTGGGTTCCAGCCGGTTCCACATCTTCCGTGCGGTGACGTTGCCGCTGACTGCCCCGGGCATCATCTCGGGCTCGATCCTCGTCTTCGTGCTGACCATCAGCGCGCTGGTCACACCGCGTATGCTTGGCGGGCCGACCTACCAGGTCATGGCGACGCTGATCTATGACGAGTTCATGCTGCTGCTCGACTGGCCGAGCGGTTCGGCGCTGTCCTTCGCGCTGGCGATCGCCACCATATTCATCATCTGGATTTCCAGCCGGATGACCAAACGCTGGGCGGGGCTGGCATGAACGAGCAACGGCCCGGACTGACCATATCGAGCGTGGCGCTGCTGGTCGTCCTGTTCCTGCAGATCCCGGTCATTGTTGTGATGCTCGCCTCTTTCAGCGAGACGTCCTATCTGACGATCCCGCCGCAGGGCTGGACGCTGAAATGGTTCGAGGCGGTGCTGACCGATCGCACCTATATCGACGCCATCAAGAACAGCCTGATTCTGGCGGTAGGCTCCACGACCATCTCGCTGGTCCTCGGAGTGGCTGCGTCCTACGCAATCTTCCGCAAGCTGGTGCCGGGCTCGGAAGCCCTGACCTCGCTGCTGATGGCGCCGCTCATCATCCCGTCGGTGGTGATCGGCGTCGCGCTTCTGCAATATTTCACGCTTGTCGGCATGCGTGGCAGCTTCTGGGTGCTGCTGATCGCGCATGTCGTCATCACCGTGCCTTATATCGTGCGGTCGGCGCTTGCGAGTCTGTCGGGCATCGACCTTGCGGTGGAGGAGGCGGCGCGCGTGCTGGGCGCCAACGGTTTCACGACATTCCGGCTGGTGACGCTGCCGCTGATCAAACCCGGCCTGGTCGCCGGCGCGCTGTTCTCCTTCGTCACGTCGATGGAGAACGTCCCGGTGACGATCTTCCTGGCCGGTCCGCGCGACACCACATTACCCATCCTCATCTTCACCTCGGTGGAGATGGGCGTGAACCCGAGCGTGGCCGCAGTGTCCACGCTCCTCATCATCGCAACGGCGATCGTGCTGCTTGCCGCCGAGCGCTGGACCGGCTTCCACCGCTTCGTCTGACGGACACCTACATGCATCTTACCAGCAACGGCTTTCCCCTCTTCCTGACCTTCGACCTCGATGCCGAGACGATGTGGACGGCGCGCGACCCCGACTACGCCAAGCGTCCCATCCTGATGTCGCAAGGCGCCTATGGCTGGAAGGTCGGCACCGATCGCGTGCTCAATCTTCTGGCCCGCTACGGCCTCAAGACGACCTTCTTTATTCCCGGGATCATCATCGATCAGCGCCCCGAACTCATCGAGCGCATTCTCGAAGCCGGGCACGAACTGGCGCATCACAGCTACACCCATTCATGGATCCTCAACCTCACGCACGAACAGGAGCGCGAGGAGATGGAGAAGGGCTTCGAGACGATCAAGCGCGTTTCGGGCCGCGCCCCGCGCGGGTGGCGGTCGCCCGCTGCCGAACTCAGCGACATCTCCATGCAGCTCATGCTGGACTACGGCTTTGATTATTCGTCCAACTTCTTCGACGACGACTCACCCTACATCCATTCGGTCGATGGCAAGCAGACGAAGCTCGTCGAGCTGCCTTTCCGGTGGGTGCTCGATGACGCGCCCTTCTTCCAGTATTCGATCGTTCTGCCGGGCCGCACGATGCAGGCGCCGTCGGCGGTTCTGGAAGCGTGGAAGGCCGAGTTCGACGTGCTCTACGCCGAGAAGCGCATGATGATGGTCGGCATGCATCCCGAGATGATCGGCCAGCCGTCGCGCATCGGCGTTCTCGAGGGACTCATCAAGCACGCGCTCGAGCATGGCGACGTCTGGATGGGGCGCTGCGACGAGATGGTCGAGGACATGCGGCCACGTCTCACCGGAGCGGCAGCATGACAGCCGACTTCACTGGACGCCGCATGCTCGTCACCGGCGGGGCCAAAGGCATCGGCAAGGCCGCTGCCTCACGTTTCCTGGCAGGCGGCGCGCAGGTCGCGTGTCTGGACATGGACGAAGCCGCGCTCGCGGAACTGGAGCCCGGATTTGTGGCGCTCAACGCCGATGTGACCGATACGGCTTCGGTCGAGACGGCAATAGCCGAGGCCGCGGCAAGAATGGGCGGGCTCGACGGCGTCGTGAATTCCGCCGGCGTCGACCTCCAGTCCAGCCTCGAAGACATGACCGACGCGGCATGGGAGCGGCTGATCGCCGTGAACCTCACCGGGCCGATGAAAGTGTGCAGGGCGGCAGTGCCCTTCCTCAGAGTGGCCGGCGGCGGCACGATCGTCAACGTCTCCTCCGGCGCCGGGCTGCAACCGTTGAAGTTCCGCAGCGCCTATTCGGCCTCCAAGGCGGGATTGCAGATGTTTTCCAAGTCGCTGGCAATGGAGCTGGCCGAGGCCGGTATCCGTGTCAACGCCGTGTGCCCGGGTGCTGTCGAGACGCCGCTGTTCCGCTCTTCCATCGCGGAAGGCGAGACGGGAGACGCGCAGCTCGATGCCGTGCGCGCCCGATATGCACTGGCCCGCATCGCCGATCCAGACGAAATCGCCGCTGGCATAGCCTTCCTGTCGAGTGCCGAAGCTTCCTACGTCACCGGCGTAGCGCTCGCGGTCGACGGCGGCCGAACATTTCACTGAGGACGAGCCGACATGCAGATGTCCACCCGCTTCACCGACAAGGTCGCCATCGTGACCGGCGGTGGCGGTGGCATCGGCGCGGGGATTGCCGAGCGGCTGCTTGCCGAAGGCGCGAAGGTCGCCGTGCTCGATCTCGATGCCGGTCCACTCAAGGCGCAGCTTGCCGACGACATGGCCGCGCGGCTGTTTGCAATCGAGGGTGACTGCACCGATCTCGGGACGCTTGAAGCGTTTCACGCGCAGGTGACCGGCGAGCTCGGTCCGATAGACGTGCTCGTCAACAATGTCGGCCAGAGCGGGCGGGCGCGCAGCGCGCACTTTCACGAATCCCGCGAAGAGGTTTGGCGCTTCGTGCTCGAAATCTCGCTGTTCAGCGCCATGCGCATGTCGCGCCTCGTCGCGCCGGCCATGCGCGAACGCGGCGGGCGCATCGTCAACATGTCGAGCGACGCAGCCTTTGTGGGCGATGCCGGGCTGGTCGACTACGCGTCGGCCAAGATGGGGCTGATCGGTTTCACCCGCTCGCTGGCACGCGAGCTGGCGCCGTTCGGCGTTACGGTCAACGCGGTTGCGCCCGGCGCGATCCGCACCCGCGCGCACGACACCATGCCGAAAGATGTCATCGACCGCATCAAGGCCGATACGCCCGCCGGCATCGTCGGCGAGCCGGAGGATGTTGCCGCCGCTGTTGCGTTTCTCGCCAGCGACGAAGCCCGGTTCATCACGGGTCAGAGCCTGCTGATTGATGGCGGGCGCTGGATGATCTGATGGCAGGAGAGATTGTGTGTCTTTCGAGGCTCCCCTTCGACAAGCTCAGGGTCGCACCTCAGGATGAGGGAAGAGAGCGCCAACCTCCCTCATCCTGAGGTGGGAGCGCAGCGAGCCTCGAAGGACGCACCACACCCGAAACGATCGATTATCGGAGAACGCCTATGTCTCACCTCGCCGACCTCACCGCAACGCAGATGGCGTCCGCCGTGCGGGCAAAGGAGGTTTCGCCGGTGGAGCTGGTCGACGCCGTGCTCCAGCGCATCGACGACCGCAGGGATCTGAATGCGTTCATCACGGTGACGCATGAGGAAGCGCGGGCGCAGGCCCGGTTGGCGGAGGACAAGGTCATGACGGGTGGCGAGCTGCCGCCGCTGCACGGTGTGCCCTATTCGGTCAAGGACCTGCTCAACACCGCCGGCGTGCGCACGACGATGGGCTCGCGGCTGTTCGAAGACAACGTACCAACCGCCGATGCCGTTTCCGTCGCGCGCTCGAAGGCTGCGGGCGCGATTCTCGTCGGCAAGACGACCACGCCGGAATTCGGCCATCTGCAGGCGGCGACCTCTCCGCTGTTCGGCCGCACGCTCAATCCGATCGACCCGAAAGTGACGCCCGGCGCGTCGAGTTCCGGGTCGGCCGTCGCGGTCGCCACGGGCATGGGGCCGCTGTCGCTTGGCACCGACGGCGGGGGATCAAGCCGCATTCCGGCGGCCTGCTGCGGCGTCGTCGGCTTCAAGCCGTCGCTTGGCACGATCCCCCACCTGCAACTGCCGGACCTGTTCGGCGCCAACTCCTATGTCGGGCCGATGGCGCGCACGGTTGACGATGTTGCGTTGATGTTCAGCGCGATTTGCGGGCCGGATTTTCACGACACCTACGGGCAGGCGGAAAAGCTGCTGCATAAGGGCGGCGCGTCGCTTTCCGGCCTGCGCATCGGCTACATCGCGGAGGGCGGCGCGCGGGTCGCGCGCGAGACCGCGGCAATCACCGCTGCGGCGGTAAAGAAGCTGGAAGACGCCGGCGCGCTGGTGGATGAAGCCGTCATCGACTTCAAGTCGTATGAGCCTGTGTTCCTCACCATCCTGCGCGTTGGCCTTGCGGCACGCACCGGTCCACTGCTCCAGGGCCGAGACGAACTGGTTAGTCAAACCCTGATCGATACGATCACGCTCGGCGAGGGCTATTCCGCCGTGGAGCTCTCCAATGCCAACTCTGCGCGCACGCGGCTGTTTCGCGAGCTTCAGGCGCTGTTCGAGCGCTTCGACATACTGGTGTCGCCGACGTTGACCGCGCCGCCCCTGCCGATCGACGTCGACCCGAGCGGCGACATCGAGATCGACGGCGTCGATTGCGGGACGATACGCGGCGCGTGGTATCCATTCACATTTCCGCAAAACCTCTCCGGCCATCCGGCCATCACCATTCCCTGCGGCAAGACGGCTTCCGGCCTGCCGCTCGGGCTGCATATCTGCGCGCCCTGGTATCGCGACGTTGCCTTGTTGCAGGTGGCGACGGAGGCCGAAGCGCTCTTCACGTAGGTTCGGCGAGGCTTCGCCGGCGGGTTTCAACGACAAAGGAGGACAAGAATGTCGTTTAAAATCACCCTCAAATCGGCGCTCGTCGCGGGCGGGATGCTAGCGGCCGGCCTTGCCCACGCACAGGCACCCATTCCGGTTGTGGACCTGAAGACAGGCCCCAATAACGCCATCACGGACGTGCCGGGCATTCTCGTCGGGCACAGCACCCGCAAGGATGCGCAGACTGGCACCACGGCGCTGCTCTTTCCGGAAGGCGCACTGATGGGCATGTCGCCAAGCGGCGGTGCTCCGGGCACGCGCCTGGCCGCGCTTCTGACCGCTCAGCATCAGGACGCTCAACGTGTCGTCATGCACGGCCTCACGTTGAGCGGGGGCAGCATCTACGGCCTCGACACGGCCTGCGGCGTGGTCAAGTTCCTCGACGAAAAGGGATGGACCTATGGCGGGCGGGCGCATGTGCCCGGGGCGATCATCTTCGATCTCGGACGCAGCGATGTCGATGCCCCTCCCGGACGCGGCGACAAGCCATGCGAGGACGGCTACGTTGCCGCCAGCAACGCCAAGGACGGCCCTGTTGAGCAGGGCAGCGTCGGGGCGGGCACGGGCGCGCGCGCAGCCGGCATGAAAAGCGGCCTCGGCACTGCCAGCGCCGTGATGGCAGACGGCACCGTCGTCGGCGCACTGGTCGTCGTCAACCCGGCCGGGCGCGTCTACAACGTCAATGCCAATTGCGAACTCTACACGCTGTGGCTCGAGCTCGACGACGAGTTTGGTGACATCAAGGTGCCGCCGCAGGGCTGTTCGACGTCGCCGAAGGACATGGAACTGATCCGCCCCGGCGAGAACACGACGATCGGCGTGGTTGCCACGAGCGCGCCGCTCACGGCTGGCCAGACCGAGCGGCTTGCCATCGTCGCCAATGACGGAATGGCCCGGGCCATTCGTCCGGCGCACTCGACCAGCGACGGCGACACCGTGTTTGCCGTGACGCTCGGCGACGATCCGTCGACGGTCGCGCAGTCGAATTTCGTCGAGGCATCGCAGTTCCGCGACATCCTTTCAGTAGCGGCCGATGTCTATGCGCGTGCGATCACCCATGCGGTGCTCAATGCCGATCCGGAACTGGGCGAGACCTATTGCGTGCGTTTCCCCGGAGCCTGCAGCGGCGAATAGCTGCTTGAAGGCACGCTGTTGCCTCCGTGCGGACTATATCCGCGCGGAGGCAGTCTGGTGTTGGGAGTTTCATGTGGAAGAGCGCCGAAGCTCCTTCACGCGTGCTGGGCAATTACGGTCAGGAAAGCCGGACCGTAGCGATCGAGCTTGGCCTCGCCGACGCCCGGCACGTTCGCCATTTCGGCGCGGGACGAAGGCT
This sequence comes from Neoaquamicrobium sediminum, assembly GCF_040970315.1. Taxonomy (NCBI): domain Bacteria; kingdom Pseudomonadati; phylum Pseudomonadota; class Alphaproteobacteria; order Hyphomicrobiales; family Phyllobacteriaceae; genus Neoaquamicrobium; species Neoaquamicrobium sediminum. Next base: position 302,981 of record NZ_JAZHFV010000005.1, read on the forward strand.
TCGCAGCCGCGATTTCGATCAGGGTCTTGTCATGGAAGATCACGTAGGGCGGTACGTTCTGCGCGCGGGCCATTTCCGTACGCTTCTGTCGGAGCGCCTCGAACAGGTCGCGATCGCCCTCGGATACGGCCGCCTGCGCCGTCATGCGCGATACCTTGCCGCGTCGGGCGCGCGGCGGCGCGGGCACACGCAGCATGAGGGCTGATTTCTCCCGCAGGAAGTCGCGGCCTGCCTGCGCAATCGATAGCCCACCATGGCCGGCGAGATCGACGTCAACCAGGCGCAGAGCGATCAACTGGCGCACGATCGCCCGCCAGGTGCGGTTATCGTGCTCCGTGCCGATGCCGAATGTGGAAATCCGGTCGTGTCCGAACTGAGTGATGCGATCGTTATCCACCCCAAGCAGCACGTCGACGATATAGGCCTGACCGAAACGTTCGCCGGTGCGGTAGATGCAGGATAGCGCCTTCTGCGCGGCGACGGTGCCGTCGAAAAGCTTTGGTGGATCGGCGCAGGTGTCGCAATTGCCGCACGGCTCGCCCGTGTCGCCGAAATAGGACAGAAGCGCCTGCCGGCGGCAGCCGGCAGTCTCTGCCAGCCCGAGCAGCGCATCCAGCTTCTGACGCTCCATGCGCTTTCGCGGATCGGGCGCGTCCGATTCCTCGATGAACCGGCTGCGCAGCGCGATGTCCTCATAGCCATAAAGCATGAGAGCATCGGCCGGCAGGCCGTCGCGCCCGGCGCGGCCCGTCTCCTGGTAATAGGCCTCGATGCTGCCCGGCAGATCGAGATGGGCGACAAAACGCACGTCCGGCTTGTCGATGCCCATGCCGAAGGCGATGGTGGCGACCATGATCACCGCATCGCCATGCTGGAACCGCGTCTGGTTGGCCTCGCGCGCCGCCTTGTCCATGCCTGCGTGATAGGAGAGGGCGTCGTAACCCTGATCGCGCAGCCAGATTGCGGTTTCATCGGTCTTGCGCTTTGACAGGCAGTAGACGATGCCGCTCTCGCCTTCATGGCGTTTGAGGAAGTCCTTCAGCTGCGCGCGGGGACTGTCCTTCTCTTCGATAGCGTAGCGGATGTTGGGACGGTCGAAGCCGGCGATGAAGGCGTCGGCTTCCGCGATGTCCAGATGAGAGAGGATTTCGGCGCGCGTCGGTTCGTCGGCCGTCGCCGTCAGCGCCATGCGCGTCGTGTCGGGGAACTGCCGGACAAGCGCGTCGAGCTGGCGGTAGGAGGGGCGGAAGTCGTGTCCCCATTGCGACAGGCAATGCGCCTCGTCGATGGCGATCAGCGACAGGTGTACCTGTTCGAGCCGCCTCAGTACGTCCGTGCGCAGCAGCGTTTCGGGTGCCACGTAAAGCAGGTCCAGGGCGCCATCGTGGATGTCGCGCCACAATGCGCTGCGTTCGTCGGCGGGCAGGTCCGAATTGAGTGCCGCGGCCCTCACGCCCGCCTGCCGCAAGGCCGCGACCTGATCGGCCATCAACGCCAGCAGCGGCGAGACGACGAGGCCCATGCCGGGCCGGACGATCGCGGGGATCTGGTAGCAGAGCGACTTTCCCCCGCCCGTCGGCATCAGCACGAAGGCGTTCCCGCCGTCTATGACATGCTCGACAATACGCGCCTGCAGCCCCCTGAAAGCATCGTAACCGTAAACAGTCTTGAGGATTTCGAGGGCGTCGGCGGGCATCGTCTTCAGTGTCGGGAATCAATCAGCGCCCTTCATAGCAGCTTTGATCGGAAATGAATTCCTGGACGAAGAGCCATAACCGTTTGACACAAGGCATTCTGATTTTCGTTCTGCAGGACAATGTGCACTGCATGTCTTCGCGTTTTGTGCCGTCCGATGTGCCTACGAAAGCATCGGCTGCGTCGACTTGAGCAAGGCAACAAGCTGGCTGTGTTGATTGGTGCCCGTCTTGCTGAAGATGCGCGAAAGGTAGGTGCGAGCCGAGCCGAAGCCGATACATCTCCGATCTGGTTCAGCAAGTGTGCGGCCGGTGCCAAGACATCAGGTCGGGCTGTCCAACTCTGGGTTGCCTCTATCCCCCTTCTCATTGACGCCCCCTCGTTGTCATAGATGGATGCCACTTCGTCCAGCGGTGCACCAGGCTAACTCCCGAGGCAGCGCACTTCAGGCGACGCGCTCCGATCGTGCGATCAGGACGAGTTCATCATCGTTTTCAGAAACGTCGCGAAGGCGGATGCCGCTGGCGCAAGCGGGCGTCCCTCCCTCTTCAGAATCCCGAAGTCGCGCATCAGCGGGGCCGGCGCAAGGCGCAGTGCGCGGCAGCGCGACAGATCGAGCCGATGGCTCATCATCGAGGGAACGAAGGTGATACCCATCCCGACCTCGGCATAGGCCATCAAGGTCGCGAGGTTGATCGCCTCGCGTTCGGCCACCGGCTTCAGGCCGGCTGTCGCGAAAGCAATATCGATCTCCGCGCGGAACGCCGAGCCGACAACCGGCAACAGCAACGGCACATCGGCCAGCCGCGTAATGTCGACCGAGCTATCCTTCGCGAATGGATGGTCGTGAGGGACAACGACGAGGCATTCGTCGGTAAACAGTTGCTCGAAGACGAGGCCGGGCGGCTGCTGCACCCCGGTCGTCAATGCAAACTCGACATCACCTGTAAGAACGGCCGAGACCGCCCTATCCGCAACCGTATCGATCACATGGATCTGAATATTTGGATGGCGTTCGTGGAACCCGGCAAGAGCGACCGGCACGATCGTCGCCGCGGTGGACGGAAGTGCAGCCATGCGGAAGCGCCCCCTGTTGAGGGCACCTTCATCAGAAAGCTGAAAAATGAGCTGCTCGATATCGTGCAGCGTGTGGCGTGCGGTGTTGAGCAGGCGTTCCCCTTCCGGCGTGAGCGATACGCTTCGCGTGGTGCGCTCGAAAAGGCGCAACCCGAGCCTCTGCTCCAGAAGGCTCACGCGTAGACTCACCGCGGATTGAGAAAGGTGGAGGTGCCGAGCGGCAGCGTGAAACCCTTGCCGCTCGGCCACGGCGATAAACGTTTCCAGCTGACTAAGCGTCACATTGATCATTTATCCCAATCTATTGATGAGATGTCCTCGTTTGACAAGTCTTTCCTATCGCCAGAGTGTTGCCACACACACTTTATGCGATCGGGAGGAAGTGCATACGGTGCCTCAAGAAGCTGTCCGCGCCGATGTTGCGCGTCCACTGGCCGGCCTTATCGTTGTCGAGATCACCGCTACGCCCGCGGCCGCTTTTGCGGCGGCGCTGGCTGCAGACCACGGCGCGACGGTCATCGTATGCGAGCCCGCCGAAGGATCGCCGCTGCGCCGGTTGGGTCCGGAATCTGTGCAGGCACACTGGTGGGCCGCGCTGGGCCGCGGAAAGCTGTCGCTTTGCCTCGATGAGCATAAGCCTGAATTCGCCGCCATCCTCAGCCGACTGGAAGGGCGGAGTGGCATCCTGTTTCGCGACGAGTGGGCATTCGCCCATTGTCTGTCAGACCGAACGGGGCCGCAGCTGCTCGACGTTTGCCTGCATGCAACGGGCGCGGACCGTCGCGATTTGTGGCCCTGGAGCACGCGCAGCGAATTCGCCGCGGCCGCGTCGGGCGTCATGGCGCTGACGGGCGCCGCAGACGGTTTCGGCGTCGCGCCCGAACTGCCGCTCGCAGACTACTGTGCCGGCACGCTTGCGCTCTCGGCAGCTCTCGCCGAGCTGCGCGCTGCCAAACTGGCGGATCGTACCCCACGCCCACTACGCTTTGGGTTGCATGAGGCGTTGATGCGAATGAACGAGTGGCAGGTTGCCATCGCCTCGGGCCTCGACCGGGCCGAACGCCGCAATGGCAACCGCTTTCCGATGAACTCCAACATCGGAAACATTTTCAAGACCAGCGACGGACGCCTGATCACGGTCTCGGCTGCGACGCAGCCGGTTGCGGCGCGCTTCCTGGCAATGATCGGAGGGCCGGCACTCGCGCAGGACCCCCGTTTCTCCACCCCCGCTGCAAGGCGCGAGAATATGGACGCTCTGGACGCGGAGATTGCAACCTGGATTGGCGCACGCCCTGCTGCGGACGTGCTCCGCATGGCGAGGGAGTGTGACGTGGTTGTCGGCCCCGTCCACGACGCCGGAGACATTGAGGAACATCCGCAGGTTGTCGCCCGCGCCAATGTCGTTGCGGTGGATGGGCGACGCATGCCGGCGATCACGCCACGTCACGTAAGTCGCGACCAATCGGTGCCGCGTAATGCGCCGCGTATCGGTGAGCATAGCAATGCCGTGTTGGAGGCGATCGGTTTCGAGCCGGAGGAAGCACAGGCGCTGCTGGAGACGGGAGCCGTCAAACAGGGCTGACACACAGGATCAACTAGGGAGGAAAGTGCAATGAGGATAAGAACACTGGTCATGTCCGCGGTCGTCGCCGCGGCGAGCTTTGTGACACTGGCACCGGTGCATGCCGAAACGAAATCGTTCGTCATCATTGGTCGAGGGTCGGCCGGATCGACGAGCGACCTGGCCTTCACGGTGCTGGAGGAAGCGCTGAAGCGGACTTTCCCGGAAGATACGGTTCAGATCCGTAGGCTGCCGGGCACGGCAGCCGCCGCGCCGCCGCGTGTTCAGACCGGCGAGGCTCAGTTCGGCCACGGCGTCGGTGAAAACGTTCTTGATGCGTGGACCGGAACGCGGACTTTCGAGGGCCGGGATAAGATGCGCGACATGCGCTATCTTGGCGGCTATCTTGGCTTCCTCAAGCGGCCCTCGGCGAGCCCGACTTTCGTCACCACCGAAGACAGCGACATCAAGAGCTGGGCGGATCTCGCCAACAAGCGCATCGGCGTCGGTCCCGCCGACAGCTTGACCGCGACGATGGTGGAGGTGGCGCTCGGCGGCGTTGATCTTTCCTACGATAAGATCGCCGCGAACGGCGGGCTGGTGATGACCGGCGACTGGAACCAGCAGTTCGAAATGATGGGCGATGGCCAGCTGGACGCGGTCTTCTTCACTGGCGACCATCCGGCGCCGATCATCACTCAGTTCGCAGCCAACAACTCGCCACGGCTCGTCACGATGGACGAACCGGTGCTCAACGCCTTGATGGAGAACTATCCGACTTTCTCGCGCAACGACATGCCCGCCCAAACCTATGACTGGCAGAAGGAAGAGGTCAGCGGCATCCAGCTTTCGATCGGTTACATCGTGCATAAGGATGTGCCGGAAGAGACGGTCTACGAGCTGTGCAAGCAGCTCTATGTAGGCGACGGCGCCAAGGTTTGGGGCGATGTGGTGCCAGGCTGGGCCGGCGCCGAGACGATGGCGCCGCGCGCGGCTGCAACGGTGTTCATCCCACTCCATCCCGGTGCGAAGCGCTGCTTTGAGGAGGCTGGGATCGATATCAACTACATCGCCGCAGGCAACGACACACCCTGACGTAAACGTGACGGCGTGGCGGGCTGGTGTCCGCCGCGCCTTCACGAAAGGGAGGACTGCGCATGTCTTCGTCTACCACGGATGAAGTGCCGGACAAGGTGGCCGCGCTTGCGAGCGACGACGCGGTCACGGCGCCACTGCGAACTGTGATTGTCGCGGGAACACCGCTTCAGCGGGCGCTGGCCGTGACGATCATGTTCTTCAGCCTGTCGATTGCCATCCTGCTGATCTACACCGCGGCCTTCGGCACCATCACTGGCTATCTGCAGAGAATAGCCTTCGTGTTTGCTTCCATTTCGCTCGCCTTGCTTGCGAAGTCGGCAACCGGCCGGCACTGGCAGGCACGCGGTATCGCAGGCCTTCTGCCGGATGTGGTCCTGATGGGGCTGATGTTTGCCGGAATGATCTATGTCTTCGGCGACTATACCAGCTTTGCGCGCAGGATCGGATTCCCCAACGGCGCGGATATGTTTTTCGGCGTCACTTACCTCGTGGCGGTGCTGGAAGCCACGCGGCGCTATCTCGGCTGGCCGATGATCGCGATCATTGTGCTCTTCATCGTACAGGCCCTGTTCGGAGAGTATTTCCCCGGCGCCTTCAGCGCGCCGAACGTCAACTGGCGTACATTGGTGGAAATCCTGTTCATGCAGGACCAGGGTATATTCGGCCCCACCACCGCGGTGGCCGCCACCTATCTTATGATCTTTCTGATCTTCGGAGCCATGTTGGTCCGCACCAACGCGGTCTTGTTCTTCCAGGATCTTTCGCTGGCCATCATGGGGCGAAGGCCCGGCGGACCGGCCCATGTTGCGGTGGCGTCGAGCGCCATGCTGGGCACTGCCTCGGGCTCGGTAGTCGGCAACGTGGCGGGCACTGGCAGCTTTACCATCCCGCTGATGAAGCGCTCCGGTTTCCGTCCGGAATATGCCGGTGCGGTGGAGGCCGTCGCCTCCTCCGGGGCCCAGATCATGCCGCCAATCCTCGGCTCGGCCGCATTCCTAATGGCGGGATTTCTCGGCCGAAATTACTGGGACATCGTCATCGCGGCGATCATCCCTGCCGGGCTCTACTTCTTCGCCATCTTCGCGCAGATCGGATTACGCGCGCATCGCAACAAACTAAGCCAGGTTGAGGGTGCTCTGCCGCGCCTGTGGCCGGTTCTGCTCAGCGGTGGTCATTTCCTGCTTGCGATCGCCGCGCTTGTTGCGCCGTTCTTCTTCGGCATGTCGCCGCAGCGATCGGCCCTGATCGGGCTGGGTGCGTTGCTTGTGCTTTCACTCCTGCGCGCCAGTACCCGCGTGACAATGGTTTCATATGTCGAGTCGGTCGTGGACGGCATCGCGAACAACCTCGCAGTTGCGGTGGCGGTCGCCGGTGCAGGCATCCTGATGGGGACGGTGTGGGTGTCTGGGGCGGGTAATCTGCTTGCGGATTTTGTGGTTCAGACGTCAAACGGAGTTCTTCCCGTCGCACTGGTGCTGACGGCCATCATTGCCCTGGTTCTAGGCATGGGTCTGCCGACGCCGGCGGTCTACCTGACGGTCGCGGTGCTGGTCGTGCCGGGCCTTGTGCAGATGGGGGCCCCGGAACTCGCCAGCCATCTCTTCGCATTCTACTTTGGTATCCTCGCCAACGTGACACCGCCGGTAGCTTTAGCTGCCTACGCGGCAGCAAGCATCGCGAAGGCGGATCTCAACCGGACCGGCTATCAAGCCTTCAAACTGGCGATGGCCGGGTTCATCGTTCCGTTCTGCTTCATCTACGACACGTCGCTCCTGCTTGACGGCGCATGGCCGCAGATCCTGATCGCGACGGCGACCGCCGCTTGCGGAGTCTTCCTGCTGGCGATCGCCATAGAAGGCTGGTTCCTCGTGACCGCCCGACATTACGAGAGGGCACTTTTGGCAGTGGCGGCGTTGATGATGATCTGGAGCAGCCGGGTCACCGAACTGGCGGGGCTGGCAATCGCCGTTGCAATAGTTGCGGTTCTTTGGCGGCGGGCAAAAACCTCTGGCGCGAGCGAGGCCGTGCGAGATTTGGGTGGTACCCAACCTGCATCTTCGGAGAGTTCGCAATGAAGCGCTCAACCCGCAATATGATCGTCTGGGTGGGAACGGTGGCCGTGTGCGTCATCCTCTACTGGACGGCCGCCCGTACCAACCTCCACTTCATCCGGCCCCTGCACTTTCTCGGGTATGTGGCCGTCGCGGCAGCAGCGATTACCGCGCTGCTCTGCTGGGAGTTCGTGGCCGCCGCGCGCGAGAGCGAACGATCTTCACAATCCAAGACGCGAGAGGAAAGCTGAACCATGTGGCCACTTCGTACCATGCTCTTCATCCCGGCGCACAAGCGCGACTGGGCAGAACGGGTCGATCGCTTCGCACCAGATTCGGTGGTGATCGACCTGGAGGACGCGCTTCCGCTGGAGCTGAAGGTCGAGGGACGGGCAATGGCTCGCGACATGATCGGCCTTATGAAGGAGAAAGGCATTCCCGCCTTCGTACGCATCAATGCCATGTCGGAAACCGGTGCTGAAGATGTTTCGGCGATCGTGTGCGATGGCCTTGCTGGCATCATGCCGCCGAAGTCACGCACGGTCGAGGAAATCAGGGCGCTTGACCGGCTTCTCGGCTACGAGGAAGGACGCGCGGGGCTGCCGCACGGGCAGGTCGCGATCATGCCACTACCGGAAACGGCTGAAGGGCTGTGGGCCGCGCGCGATCTCGCTGCGGCGAGCAACCGCTGTCGCGGTATAATCGGCGTCACCGGCGGTCCGATCTCAGGCGACGTTGCGCGTGCTGTAGGGTTCAGCCCGTCGCTGGAGGGGACTGAACAGCTTTATCTCGCCTCCAAGATGGTGCTGGACAGCCGGGCCGGCGGTGCGGTGTATCCAATGGCCAGCATCATCGGAACGAAGCTCGACGACCATGCGGCGGTCGAAATGCTCGTAAAGCGGGCCAAGAGCCTGGGCTTTACTGGTGCGGTGCTGATCCATCCGAGTCATGTCGCGATCGCGCAAAAGGTTTTCCGGCCCACGGAAGACGAGATTCGCTACTTCGCAGGAATGATTGCGGCAATGGAAGACGCATTCGCGCGTGGCGATGCAGCCGTCAGCTATCGGGGCTCGATGGTGGACTACGCCATGCTTCCGCTCGCGCGGGAGGTGGTGGAAGAGGGCCGCCGCAACGGCGTCACCACGCAATGAGCGCAGACCAACCTACCGGATACGGCCTTCCGTTCGAAGGCTTGCGGGTCGTCGAACTCGGCAACGTCATCGCCGGACCCCTCTGCGGCAGCCTTCTGGCCGATTTCGGCGCTGACATCGTGAAGATCGAGCGGCCGGACGGCGGCGATGCGGGACGCCAACTCGGACTTGAGGTCGATGGGCTGTCTGTGTGGTGGGGCGTCGGCGTACGCGACAAGCAATGCGTGACCCTCGATCTGAAGGACGCGGATGATAGGGAGCGGCTGCTGACACTCCTCCGTGATGCCGACGTACTGATCGAGAACAACCGCCCCGGCGCGCTCGATCGGCTGGGGATCGGCTGGCGGGACCTGCGTCAGGTCAATCCGGAGCTGGTGATGGTCAGCATCTCAGGGTTCGGCCAGACTGGACCGATGGCGGCCGTTCCCGGGTTCGGGAAGATCGCCGAAGCCTTCAGTGGGATCGTGCCGCTGACGGGTGACCCCGACGACATTCCGCTGCATGTGGGCTTCAGCCTTGCCGACGCGTCCGCCAGCCTCTTCGGCCTGCTGGGGGCGGCAACGGCATTGTGGGCGCGCGATTGCAACGGCGCAGAGGGTGCGCAGATCGATATCGCGCTCTACGAACCGTTGCACCGAATGGTCGAACTCCAGTCGGCGATGCTGGCAGAGGAAGGCAGGGTGCCGCTTCGCAACGGGACCAACAACCCTTACGGATGGGGGGCAGCGGATGATGGGACACATCTGGTTGGCGTATCTTGCGCGGACGGGACGGAACTTTCCGTTATAGTCGATGATGAAGCGCGTCAGCGCTTGGGCAAGCTTGTGGGCGAGGAGGGCGACCCGCTCTCCGCCCTGCGTGCGTGGGGCGCGGCCAGAAGCGCCCATGAAGCTGGCGAGGCGCTACGGGCGTCGGGCTTGGAAGTTGCACCTGTTCACGACGGACTGAGCATTTCGCGCGATCCCTATTTTCGCGCCCGTGGTGACGTGCAGCCAGTCACCTTGCCGTCGGGCCGGCAGATCGCCGTTCCGGGGCATGTGCTGCGCCAGCTGGACGACAGCGGGACGAAACGATCTTTCCGCCACGCGGCGCTCGGGGCTGACCAGACGGCGGTATTTGGTGACGAAAGGGGAGAACGCATTGATGACTGAGGCGCGCAAGGGACTGGTGATCAGTGGCGGCAGCCGTGGCATAGGGGCGGCTACCGCCATAGCAGGCGCTGCGGCAGGCTATGATGTGTGTTTTTCCTTCGCTTCGGACCAAGACGCTGCCGATCGTGTCGCGGCTGCAATCGAAGCGGCGGGCGGGCGGGCTACCGCCGTAAAGGCGGACATGACGGACGAGAGCGGGGTGGCAGAACTTTTCGCCGCAGCCGACGCGATGTTTGGCGCCCCGAGTGCGGTCGTGGTCAACGCGGGCATAAGCGGGAGGGTGGGTCGGCTGGCCGATGCGACTGTGGCAGACCTGAGAAATGTGTTCGACACCAACATTCTCGGCGCTTTCCTGGTCGCACGGGCAGGGGTACGGGCCATGTCCACGGAGCGAGGCGGGCCGGGAGGTGCGATCGTCATCGTCTCCTCACGCGCGGCAGCCCTCGGCGGGGCAGGCGAGTGGGTGCATTACGCTGCCAGCAAAGGTGCGACCGACACGCTTGCTATCGGTCTCGCTCGTGAGGTTGCCCACGAGGGCATCCGCGTCAACGCGGTGCGGCCCGGCCTCATCGATACTGAGATCCATGCCCGCGCCGGCCTAGTGGACAGGCTGGAAAGGGTGGCGCCGAACATTCCCATGAAACGCGCCGGGGATCCGCAAGAGGTCGCAGCCTCGATCCTCTGGCTGGCGAGTGATGCGGCGTCCTACGTCACTGGCGCATTGCTCGATGTCTCCGGCGGCCGTTGAGCAAATACTCGCCGGCTTTCGCGTGCGCCGTTACGGTCAGGGTCGGCATGTCGCCTTGCTGGTGCATGGCGCGATGTTGTCGGCGGCCTCCTGGGAACCGTTCCAGAAGGCATTGGGTGTCCATGCCCCATCGTGGACGAGTGTAGCCGTCGACCTGCCCGGTTTCGGGCTTGCGCCGGACGAGCCATGGGACGACTACGGGGAGATGGCGGAGCGGCTGGCGACTCTCGTCTCTCAGCTTCGCACAGCTTCGGGGAAGCTGGTTGTCGTTGGCCACTCGATGGGAGGCGGCATCGCACTCACCATGCTTCGCGACCACGGGGAAGTGCTCAACGGGATGGTTGTCATGGACAGCGGTCTCGGCCAGTCACAGGGTGAAATTTCGATAGGTTCAATCGTGGGTGACCTAAGTGCACCACCCGCTGGTCAAACTGTACGCACGATCGTCGAAAGCTGGTTTTCGGAACCCCAACATATCGACCTGGAGCCTCTGATCCGCGATGCCGGTCGTGTGAACGCAGAGACTTTCGCCGGCATGCTGGCGGCAATCCGCAAACATGATCTGTCGGGAGAGGTTTCGCGTTTTCCTGCAATCCCGCTTCTGCTGCTGAGAGGTTCGCGCGACAGGACGCGCACGGCCTCGGAGATGCAAGCCTTATCGAAGCTGCCTGGACGTTCCGACTATGTGGAAATATCCGGCTCGGGCCACTGCCCGCATATTGAGGATGCAACGGTCACGGCGTTGGTGGTCGCAAGCTGGCTCGCGCGCATTTAATGCAGGCCCGGGGCAGGAACCGGAAGCGGCCCACCCGCTTCCGACTTGAGGACTGACCAAGCTGTCCTTCGGCTGAGGACATTTCAGCTTCTCATCGAAAGCCGAAGCCACGCCGGGTATATCAGGAAGCTTGGTCGAAGCCGGGCGCGATGGACTTATCCGGGCGGCGTGCGGCCTTACATACCATAGTAAAGATAGATCGCGTAACATGACGCCAGTCCAACGACGATGTTCATTGGTAGTCCGATCTTCACGAAGTCGCTGAACCTGTAATTGCCCGCGCCGTAGACAAGCGTGTTGGTCTGATAGCCAATGGGCGTCGCAAAGCTCGCGCTTGCGCCAAACATGACGGCTACTACGAGCGCCCTTGGCTCGATCCCCGTTTGTTGGCCAAGCCCAATTACGATCGGCGTAAAGATGACCGCGACTGCGTTGTTCGTCACACATTCGGTCAACGTTGAGGCGAGCGCATAGACAATGAGCAGGGCGACGAAAGGTGAGACCATCGACATGAGGGGCGTGACCGTCTCGACGACAAGCATCACGGCACCGGTCTCCTGCAGGCCTTGGCCGACGATCAGCATTGCGAAAATGAGGATAAGGATCCCGCCGTCGATCGAGCCCCATGCCTCGTCTTCATCGATGCAGCGCAGCACGAGAATAGCGGCTACTGCGATCATCGCAAGAATCCCGATATCCATTACATTGAACGCTGCCAGGACGACGACCAGACCGAGTGCCAGCAGCGCCAAAGGAGCCTTGGTGCGTCGGAACGCGCGTGCCGTCGAGCGGGTGACGGAGACGAGCTCGCTCTGGTCTGAAAGCTCGTCGAGTGCTTCAGGCGTGCCTTCGAGCAACAGCTTGTCCGCGGGCCGCAGTCGCGTAGTGCCAAGATCGGGACCGGCGACATGCTTATGACGGTGGACGCCCAGAACCCGCACGCCGAAGCGACGACCCAGCGTCAGGCTTGAAAGGGGCGTGCCTTGGCTCATCCGGCCGGGTGCGACCACAGCCTCCACAGCAATCCGCTCGCCGTCGCCCGCCGCGCCGCGACGTTGCCCTACCCGTAGGCCTTCGCGCTCGTTTAGCGTCAACAGCTCTTGCGACTTGGCGACGACTATGAGGGAATCGCCCTTTTTAAGGACAATGTCTTGCAAATTCTTCCGCACCACGTTGCCGTCGGTGCGGACACCCGTAATGCGGACACCCGGCTGGTTGAAGTCGGCAATCTCCTCCATCCGCTTTTGGGTGTAGTCGCCGTCAGCCAGGATCGTAACCTCCGAGAGAAATTCGCCGTCGCCATCGGCGAACAGGTCCCCATTTTCTTCTCGTCGGTCCGGCAACAGGAATTTGCCGAGCACAAGCATGGTAACAATGCCCGTCGCGGCGGCGACAAGTCCGACGGGTGTGATCTCAAAGATCGAGAAAGACGCCAGTCCCTGTTCGCGGGCAACGCCATCGACCAGAAGATTGGTCGACGTGCCGATCAAAGTCAGCGTTCCGCCGAGAATGGCCGCATATGATATGGGTATCAGAAGCCGTGTTGATGCAATGTCGAGCGCAGCGGCCAGACGGATGACGATCGGGATCAACACCAGAACGACGGGCGTATTGTTCATGAAGGCCGAGGCCGCGAGCGCGGCCAGCAAAAATACACCCAGCGCCAGCCTGGGGTACTTCTTGGAGCGGTCGAGCACCATTCCGGCGACGTTCTCCAGCACGCCTGTGCGCACCAGGGCACCGGTGAGAACGAACATGGCACCAATTGTCAAAGGTGCGGAATTGGAGAATACCGCCATTGCCTTATCAGTTGGCACAAAGCCGAGGACGAGGAAAAGGGCAGCGCCGGCGGATGCGGTGACGTTGGCCGGATACTTCTCCCAGACGAACATGACAAAGAGCAAAAAAACAAGCCCGAGGGCAAATGGAGCCTCGTAGCTCGCAAGAAGTCCGGCCATCATTTCCTCATGCGCCCAGATCCGAGTTTCTAAAACGCGGAACCAGCGACTTTGGGTCCATGAGCAAAAGAGGATTTGACGGTCAACAAACCGATTGATGCGGGGTGCCGCCACCGGGCTCAAGATGGCGGCTGAAGCCCGTGATCATTGTGATCCCCGTTTTGTGAGGGACTTGAGGCGCACATGGGAGCGTTGCCCGACCGCCTTGGATTGCGTTCGCATTTTCATGCGTCCAGTGCGGCGGGCGGAGGCGAAGACAAACTTCCCGCACAGTCCGTATTGACGGTTCTCCAGTCGGCACCGTGCAAGTCATTCGGTCTGAGCAGGTGCTCCTAAAAGAAGAATTGCCGGAACCCAGCTGCGGTCGTTGATCCGCCGTTGGTGAAAGGCCAGGGGTTGGTGAAGATACTCGATCTGGCAGCCTGCGGCGGTCCGCGCAAGGGCGAGCGTACCCAGCGATGAGTTGGCTTTTCGGCCGCTTGTGGTCCCCGTCAATCGTAAGCGCTACTTTTCGGTGTCTTCCGCGAGTTTGATTTCGCGCAGTCCTCTTGGATCCTCAAGGGCACCGAACTGCACGATGCGTCCCTTCAGGTCAGCGACAAACTGGTTTGTGAGCTGCGATGCCTTTTTGAACCGCGGCAGCAGCATGTTGAACGTGAAGTGGATGGCCGGCTCCAGTCTGCAAACGGCAATGCCGGGTGGCTGCCGGTAGGCAACCCCGAGCGGCTCGACGATGCTCACGCCCACGCCCCGCTCGACGAGAGCGCAGGCCTCTCCGGAGGAATAGACATCGTATTGCGTCTGGCGTGCCACGCCCCTGCTTTCAAACAGCGCGTCGATGATGTGCCGCATCCGGCTGTCACGCATGAAGGAGATGAACTGCTCATCCCTCAGGTCTTCCGGGCTCACCACTTCCTTCTCCGCAAGACGGTGACCGGCGGGAACGATGCACACCGCGCGGGAATAGAAGAGTGGCTGCGTGTGGAGGAGGGGGTGCTGGAACCTCAGGAACGAAAAGCCGATATCCACCTGTTGGGTCATCACCGAATGGCCAACGCCGCTGGTGATGTAGAAGAGCATTCGGGTCTTGGGGTGCTGAGCGGAGAAATGCGCGATCGTATCGGCGATCAGCGTTTGCCCGACCGAGGCGGCCGTCGCGATGCGTAGCTCGCCGGCGCGCAGGTTGCGCAGATCGTCGGCGAAATTCTCGACCTCGGCCAGCGACGACATAATGCGCAGAACCTCCTGGTGAAGAAGCTCGGCCTCGTCGGTTGGTACCAGCCGCTTCTTCTCGCGGATGAAAAGCTGCAGTTTCAGGTCCATCTCCAGGCCGGCGAGAATCTTGCTGACCGCAGGTTGTGTGACCCGCATTCTTTCAGCCGCGGCGGTAACGCTGCCCGTTTCCATGAACATGCGAAACGCTTCGAGTTGACGATGGGTGATCGGCATGACTGGGTCCCCGAGTGTCAGGTCGCATCTAACATTACTTTTGATTATGAAGATACGCTCACTTGAAATTTGCAGGCACCCTTGCGGCGTGTTCTGTTGGATGAAAGTGGCTTTGAGGGCAGATTATGAACCGAATTCAGGGCCATGCAGCGGGAGGAGTGCTGTTGAGATCGTCGGGCGGAGATATAAGCTTTGCGCTTGAAATCGAGAATGTTCACAAAACATTCGGAGGATTTCGGGCTGTGGACGGCGTCTCGTTCACGGTCCGGCGCGGGGAGTTTCTCTCGCTTCTCGGTCCCAGCGGATGCGGCAAGACAACACTGCTGCGCATGATTGCCGGCTTCGAGAGGCCGACATCTGGCGAAATCCGCATTGCTGGCTCTCGTGTCAACGAGCGGCCTCCTTATGCCCGCCCCATAGGGATGGTGTTCCAGAACCTCGCCCTGTTTCCCCACATCTCGGTCGGTGAAAACGTCGCCTACGGGCTGCGGGTTCGATCTGTCGACAAAGCGGAAATCGTCAGGCGTGTGGACGAGGCACTGCAACTCGTCGGACTCCAGGGGTTCGAAAGCCGCAAGATTCATGAACTCAGCGGAGGCCAGAAGCAGCGCGTCGCGCTTGCGCGGGCGATTGTAATCCGGCCGGAGGTCCTGCTTCTGGATGAGCCTCTGAGTGCCCTGGATCTCAAGCTGAGACGGCAAATGCAGCAGGAACTCAAGCAGATCCAGAGACGCATCGGCACGACCTTCATTTTTGTCACGCACGATCAGGAGGAAGCGCTGGCGATGTCGGACCGCATCGCCGTGATGAATAACGGGAAGGTCGAGCAACTGGGGGAGCCACAGGCGATCTACGCAAGCCCGATGACGCCTTTTGTCGCCCGGTTCGTGGGCGATACGAATTTTTTCGAGGGAAGTGTGGCTTCGGCGTTCGATGGCGGTTTGCAGGTTTCGATCCCGGAACTTTGCCGGGAGGCGCGGTTGCGAACCCCTTATTCCCTGAGCGCGGGCGAGCGGGTCGGCATTTCGGTGCGCCCCGAACACGTTTCCATTGCGCACGAAACCGCGGGTGCAACTGCGCTTCCAGGCCTGGTTACGGAGTGTTCCTACGTCGGCGCCAACACGCGTTACGTGGTCACACTGAAAGAGGCGCCGACGATTGGCGAACTCATCGTCCTGACGCCCAACACCCAGGTTGGAACGCAGCAATTCGAAACCGGCCAGGACGTCTATGTCGGCTGGAGCGACGACAGCATGGCGCTGGTCCCGCTTGCCTGAATCTCTGCGAGCAGGCCGCAGATGCAGCCGCTACATCGCAACGATGCTTAACAATGGGAGAGGAAGATATGCCGAAATTACTGAAAGCAAAATGCATTGCCGGGGTTTCGTTTCTCGCGCTGGCTACAGGTATCGGCCCCGCTGCGTCGGAAGAGTTGCTCATCGCAACATGGGGTGGCGGTGTTGAAGCCGTGTGGGAGGAAGCCTTCGCAAAACCCTTCAAGGAGGAAACGGGTCTCGACGTGCGTATCGTGCCGGTGCCCACGCCGGAAGCACAATTGCGCACACAGGCAGGCGACCCGCAATATCATGCGGTCATGGTGACCTATCCGCAGGGTGCCAACCTGCTGAAGGACGGCATGATCGAGTTGTTCGATCCCGCCGATATTCCCACTGCCGCAGAAACCAATCCCGACTATCTGATGCGCAGCGAAGACGGGAAGCTGGCAGGCGTCAGCCCGTATTTCATGTATTACGGAATCGCGGTCAACACCGACCTCGCCAAGCCGGAAGAGTTCAGTTCGTGGAGCAATCTCGGCGACGAGAAATGGCGTGATCTTCTGGCGATCACGCGCCCGATCTATCTGTCATCCTATGATCTGCCGATCATGGCCAAGGCGATGGGTGGCGACGAGCGCAACCCGGAGCCGGGCCTCGAACTGCTGAAGAAGGTGGCCGCCAACACGCTGACGACCTACAGCTCGATCGCGCATATGAACAATCTTCTGACGCGCGGCGAAATAGCCGCCGGGCCATATTATTCCGGCCGGGTCTGGCACCTGCGCCAGCAAGGCGCTGAAAACGTCACCATGGTCGCGCCGAAGGAAGGCGTTTTGATGATCCCGTACATGCTGGTCGTTCCGAAAGGGGCGAAGCGGCTGGAGGACACGAAGAAGTTTCTGGACTTCGTGTCTAGGGCCGAACCCCAGCTTCGCGGCTCGATCCTGGGTGGCTACCTTCCGCTCAACTCCAACGCGGTCCTCCCTCCAGAGGCTGAAGAACAGATGGGCATGACGTTCAAGGAGCTGATGGAACGCGTTTATCAGCCCGACTGGCAGTACATCGCCGAACAGGAACGCGATCGCATCAACATGCTCGAACAGCTCATCGGCGCTGTCGAATAACGGCTTGCCGCGCCATGGCGACGTGGCGCGGCCGTCTATCAAGACCAGAACCCTACCCAGATTGAGGAACAGCGCGACGATGTCCCCTGTTATTGATGCCCCTTTGCCTGTTGAAACATTTATCGACGCGCTTTCCCGAATGAACCCGCAAGGTCGGCGGGACGCGCTTGAGGGGGCGCAGCTCCCAAGAAACATCGGCGCTCTTCTCGATCAGGCGGCGGCGGAGGCGGGCGGGCGTGACGCGCTGAATTTCTTCGAGTTGGGAGAAACGCTGACCTATTCCGAACTGGTCGAAAAGGTCGGGCAGGCGGTCAATACCTTGCTGAGCTGGGGTGTGACGCGCGGAACGCATGTAGCCGTCATGCTTCCCAATATCCCTGAGATGCCGATCATATGGCTGGCGCTTGCCCGGATCGGGGCGGTGATGGCGCCGGTCAACACGCGCTATACGGCGCGCGAGCTTCATTACGTGGTCACGGACTCCGAAGCCGAATTCCTGATCGTTCACGCCGACCACGCTGCTCTGGCCGGGCACCTTTCCTCATTTGGCGAGATCAAGGTCACGGCCGACAGGATTGCCGTCGTCGGCGCGGCCGAAACATATCGCTCCTGGAGCGATTTGGGGGCTGGCCAGTCTATCGCCGTCTCGCTCGACTACGAGGTCGATCCGGACGACCTGATGAATATCCAGTACACATCCGGCACCACCGGCTTTCCCAAGGGCTGCATGCTCACGCACCGCTATTGGGTGATGGCAAGTTTCGTCAACGGTTTGCGTGACGGCCGCCGCTATGAGCGCGTGTTCGCGTCAACCCCCTTCTTCTATCTCGATCCTCAATGGCTGATGCTGCTGGCCTTTCACCAGCGCGCGACGCTGTTCGTGGCGAACAGGCAAAGCTCCAGCCGCTTCGCGGGCTGGCTTCGCGAGCACAGGATCCATTTTTGCCTGTTTCCCGAGATCGCCTACAAGCAGCCGCCATCACCGCAGGACGGCGAACTGGTCGTGCGTCGCGCCAACATCTATGGGGTGCGAAAGCAGATTCATGCCGATCTCCGTCGCCGGTTCAATCTGCCTGCTATGGAGGCCTTCGGCATGACCGAAGTCGGACCGACGCTTTATATGCCGCTTGAACACACGGAGATGGTCGGCTCTGGCTCATGTGGCCTTCCCGCGCCGTTTCGCGAGTGCCGGATCGTCGATGATGAGGGTATCGACGTCGCGCGAGGGGAAGAGGGCGAACTGGTGGTCCGGGGCCTCGGCATCATGCAGGGCTATTACAAGAAGCCCGAGGCCAACAAGGAGAGCTTCTTCGGCGAGTGGTTCCGCACCGGCGATCTTTTCCGGCAGGATGAAAAGGGCTTTTTCTACATCGTCGGCCGCAAGAAGGACATGGTGCGGCGTGCGGGCGAAAACGTTGCCGCGAGAGAGGTCGAGGCGGTTTTGCGCGACGGGCCGGGCGTTCTCGATGCCGCCGTGGTGGGCGTTCCGGACGATCTTCGCGGTCAGGAGGTGAAAGCCTACATCGTCCCGGCCGTTCCCCAGGACAAGGCCGACGCGGTTGTGGAGGCCGCGATCGCGCATTGTGCCGCCAACCTCGCCGCGTTCAAGGTGCCGCGTTATTACGAGATCGTCGAGAGTCTTCCCCGAACGCCATCGGAGAAAATTGCCAAGGGAGAACTCATCAAGGCCAGGGAAGATCTTCGAACGGGTTCGTTCGATCGCGTCGACAAGGTGTGGCGCTGAAGGAGAGACCGCAATGACCAGCATATGGCGCCTTCCGGCGGGTGAACTTGCATCGCGAATTCGCGCCCGGGAAGTGTCCTCCCGTGATGTCGTCGAGGCCTTCTTGACGCGCATCCAGGCACTGGATGGCCAGGTCAATGCGTTCGCACTGCTGGATGCAGAAGGGGCGTTGAAGGCTGCCGATGCGGCGGACAATGCGCTCGCGTCGGGAGCCGCAGTGGGATCGCTGCACGGGGTTCCCGTATCGGTAAAGGACCTCGTGGCGACGAGAGGCATGGTCACGGCCTTCGGCTCGCACGCATTTGCCGACAATGTTCCCGCCGAGGATGCGGAAGCGGTGGCGCGACTGCGGGCGGCGGGAGCCATCATTATTGGCAAGACGACGACGCCGGAGCTCGGGCACAAGGTTTTGACGGACAGCCCCGCCTACGGCTACACGCGCAATCCCTGGGATGTGTCGAAGAGCCCCGGCGGTTCCAGCGGCGGCGCGGCTGTCAGCGCGGCTATGGGCTTTTCGCCGCTTGCTGTCTCAACGGACGGTGCAGGCTCTGGCCGCATCCCGGCATCTTGCTGTGGCATCGTCGGATTGAAGCCAACTATCGGCGCGGTGCCGCACGAGACCAATTCCGATCTCTTCGGCTCGCTGACCTGCATTGGCGCGATGGCGCGCTCGGTGTCGGAGACGGCCCTGTTGTACTCCGTCATGCACGGGCCCGACCCGCGTGACCCCTGGTCTCTGGCGGGCAATGCCGGGCCCGTAAATCTGCCGTCCGATCCGATCAATGTCCTGAAGGGACTTCGCATCCGCTATCTTCCAAGGACGCAAAACAGCTATCTCGACCCGGAGGTCGAACGGCTGTGCGCCAGTATGGTGGCGCGCCTTGCGGGCGAAGGTGCCGAGGTTAGGGGCGACGATCCCATCGGGGACTGGAACCTTGCTGCCGCCTTGAAGCTGATGCGCGCCTATCAGGCCGCCCGGTTCGGCCATCTGCTTGATCGATGGCGCGACAGCATGGATCCGGCCCTTGTCGAAGGGCTGGAGCAGGGGCGCGCATTCAGCGGTGAGGAAGTCGCCCATGCCATCGCCGATCGCACGCGGCACTACCGCAGCATGCAATCGCTTTTCGCGGATGCCGATGTCCTTGTCACGCCGACGGTCTCCGTACCTTCGCTCGACATCGAGCAACGCTCCAACGAGCCGCTGGTGCTCGACGGCAATACGCTCGGTCCACTTCGTGAAACCTGGTATTGCTACACAATCCCGTTCAATCCGTCCGGCAACCCCGCCATCTCGGTGCCATGCGGTTTTTCCGGCGCGGGCCTGCCCGTCGGACTGCAGATCGTCGGACCGTGGCATTCCGAACCGCTTCTTTTGTCGATCGCTGCTGCGATCGAGGCGCTTTCGCCCTGGGCGGACCGCTGGCCGGCTCTTGCCGTTGAAGGAAACCCGCAATGATCATCGACTACGCAAGCCGGCCGCCGGTTCCCGAATTCACGCAAACCGCGACAGGTCATCTGCAACGGTACAGAACGGTGTATGGCGCCAGTGAGAAGGCGGCACAGTCCCGTCCGGCGACGCTCGAAGATTATCTGTCGGCCTATGACGCCGCGGGCGCGCAGCATGTCGTGGTCAAAGCGCGCGATCTCGAATCGACCTTCGGCTGGAAGATTTCCAACGAGGACGTCGCTGCCTTCTGCCGCAAGCAGGGAGAGCGTTTCATCGGCTTTGCGGGTGTCGATCCGCACAAGGGGATAGCCGCGGTCCGGGAGCTTGAGCATGCCGTGCGCGATCTCGGGCTCAAGGGCCTTAATCTACAGTGTTTCGAGCACAAGCTGGCGATCAACGATCCGCGTATGTATCCGCTCTATGCCAAGTGCATCGAGCTCGACATTCCGGTCAATCTCCACACGTCGATCAACTTCGCCACCTCCACACTCATGGAGTATGGCCGGCCGGCGCTGCTGGACGAGGTCATGGTGCATTTTCCCGAGCTTCGCGTCTGCGCCGGGCCGCCCGGCTTCCCGTGGGTCCATGAGCTGATCGGTGTCGCCTGGCGCCATGCCAACGTCCATATCGGCCTGGTTGCGGTACGACCCAAATATCTCAACACGCCGGGTTCGGGCTATGAGGGGCTCTTGGCCTACGGCAAATCCATACTGCAGGACCGCATCATTTTCGGCTCCTCGTTTCCGCTTATGCCGGTCGAATGGTGCGTGGACGAAATCAACGCCCTGCCGCTGGACGAAACGGTAAAGCGCAAATGGCTGTACGAGAACGCAAAGCGTTTCCTGCGTCTTTGAAATGGATTGGGCCGGTCGGCTCGGGAGGAGGGCGGATGTCTTCAACGGATTTGGCGTTCAGGCAGAAGATGCGCGGCCCCGGACGCGAGGCGTGGGGCAGGTTGTTGCTGCTAGCGCCCGCTGTTTTGTTGCTTGGCCTGTTTGGCGTGAGCGTGGTGCAGCTCATCGCCTCGTCTTTCGTCGATGAGGGCCGGCTGAGCCTGGCGCTCTATACCGACTTCTTTTCCCGTGCCGACTACCGGGACATCCTGTTCAGGACAATTCGCGTGTCGCTGCTGGTAGCCGCGCTGTGCGTCGTGATTGGATATCCGATCGCCTACGCGATGTGGCGCTACAAGGGCAACCGCAGCCACCTGATGATACTCATCATCCTGCCGTGGTTGGTATCGATTGTTGTTCGCACTTACGGCTGGATGGTCATCCTCGGTCCCAAAGGCCTGATCAACGAGTTTCTTGCCTGGGCCGGGCTTATCGAACGGCCGGTACGGATGATGTTCAACACCACGGGTGTCGTCATCGGACTGGTCCACATTCTGATCCCGTTCATGATCATCTCCATCCTGTCGGTCATGCTGCATCTCGACCGCCGTCTGGAGGAAGCGAGCGCCAGTCTGGGCGCGCGCAGCTACCAGACTTTCTTTCGTGTCACCCTGCCTTTGACCGTTCCGGGGATCATCACGGGAACGATGCTCGTCTATCTCATGTCGACCGGTGCCATCGTGACGCCGATTCTGCTTGGCGGCGTACGCGACAGGATGATGGGAACACAAATGTATCAGGAGGTCATCCAGACCTTCAATTTCCCGAAAGCCTCCATGCTTGCCTTCCTTCTCCTGCTCGCCGGACTGGCCGTTGTGCTCCCGTTGCAGGCACTCGAACGCAAGCTGTCGCGCTTCATGGATCAGAAGGGGAGCTAGGCGATGCTGAAGCAGAGATGGGATACGATCGGCATCTGGGCGGTCCTGCTGTTCATGCCCGCGCCGATTATTATCGTCGCTGCGGCGTCCTTCAGCCATGACGGCTACATCCAATTCCCGCCAGGTGAACTGTCGCTACGCTGGTACCAGGAGTTCCTGACGGATGCACGCTGGCTGCGCGCTCTGGTGGTGAGCCTGGGGTTGGCGATCGCCGGCGCCTTATTGAGTACCACGGTGGCCTTCCTCGCTGTGCTGGCCGTCTCGCGTCGTCAGACTGCCTTCACGCGCTACTTCGAAGTCGCGGTGATGACGCCGCTTCTTTTTCCGCACGCAGCACTGGGCGTCGCCATGCTGTCGCTCTTGATGATGATCGGCGGCTACGGCACTTTTGCCGGGCTGCTTCTCGTCCACTGCATCATCACCTTGCCGTATGCCTACCGGCCCATTTCCGTGAGCCTGCGCAAGCTGGACAGGGAAATGGAAGAGGCGTCCATGAGCATGGGAGCACGGAACTGGTATACGTTCCGGCACGTGACCCTGCCGCTGGTGCGCCCGGGGATCATCACCGCGCTGCTGTTCAGCTTCATCCTGTCCTTCGATGAGGTGACGGTGACCATGTTTCTCGTCGGCCCGTTCATAACAACCCTGCCTGTCGAGACCTACTCCTTTATCCAGGAGAGCGGGACGCCGGTGGTTGCCGCGATTTCGACGGTGCTCGTCGTGATGACGCTGCTGCTGGTCATTCTCCTCGAGCGGCTGGTCGGCCTGGAGTTTTTTGTCGAACCGGATCGCAAATAGGCCGAGTACGATAGCAACCGGATCATCCGCCCTGGATCATTGCGGCGCGCGGACAAGCTGATTGGGAGAGATGAGATGATGCCAAAACTGTGGCGCAAACCGAGGGGGATGTGTCGGCGGGCCGATCCACTCAATCGCATGCCGGGGCGATCAACGCAGATAACGAGATCCCTGAATGTGCAGGTTCGGTGTCCCGCCGCATTCGAAGAGATCTGGCGTAGGCGGTTTATCGTCCGCCGCTAGACACCGGGTATGAAAATCCGCTTCAACGTATCGTCCTTAAGCCAGAAGTGATGGAGCAGGGCAGCCGCTGCGTGGAGCACGATGAGCAAGGTGAACACAGGCTTGGCGAGCGAGTGGATTTCGCCGAAGGGGTCGCCAACATAGTACGCCAGAAGTCCCAGAATCGGTGTCGCCGCCAGAAGAATATAGAACAGAATATGCGAAGCACGAGCAGCCGCGCTCATCCATGCCGGCCCACTGTCGGCTGGCCGGGGCACGCCGCTCGTCAATCGAAGTATGATGCGTAAGCCGACTAACACGAGGATTGCGATTCCGATCCAGTAATGCGCCGAGCCGAGTGCGAGGTCGGCCCTGCTCGCTTGCAGACCGTCCTCCGCGGCGTCGACGACCGCTGTCATGCTCTCGCCGAAGATTAACTGGAACAGCACGAGCGCTGCCAAGATCCAGTGCAGCGATATCTGCAAACCGGAATAGCCACGTTGATGTCTTTGCATAATTGGAATCCTCGATCTTACAGGGCGACGTTTGAGATATCCGTTGAGAACGCACGAAATAGTACCGGGATCGTGCCAGATTTCTGGCCTTGTCTATGAGTTCGAAGAAGCCGGTGCCGCCGAAAATGGAGCGGATTGCGGGTCGTCTGGTAGGGGTGGCTTGAAACCATCGCCACGGACTTTCGGCCGCCGAGTCCGGCTGGTGCTACCTCGTTCACTGCTCGATCTCCGTTTTGGCGCGGACGTCTCCTTCTGGCCACGCCGCACGCAAGGCTCCCGTTTTGAAACTGCGTGACGCCGTCTGGTAGTAGGCGATGGCTTCGTCGCGCAGACGCTTATCGATGGGCGCCGGCCGTGAAGCCAAAGTGGCGGGATCAATTGCGAAGCTTTCCACCAGGCCCTTCGGGCGCAGCACGGTCAACAGGCCGTTCTTCAGATAACCAAGTGACTGATAATTGCTGACGAAGGCTCGTTCGTCGATCGGCGTCCCGCCGGTGATGGCGCGACCGAAAAACATCTCCTCTCCCGGCGCATCAAGTACGCGAAGGAGTGTCGGCGGGATGTCGATCTGGCTCGTTATCGCCGTGATGCGTCCCGGTTTTACGATACCCGGTGCGTAGAAGATCATCGGGATCAGGTAGCTGCCGATGGGGAGCTCGGTCTTGCCCGCCACCGATGCGCAGTGGTCGGCCGTGATCATAAAAAGCGTGTCGGCGAACCACGGCCTAGTCGATGCCGTCTCAAGAAAGTGGCCGATCGCGTAGTCGGTGTATTTGACCGCTCCATCGCGCCCTCCCGGCGAGGCAATATCGATGCGTCCGTCGGGATAGGTGTACGGGCGATGGTTCGACGACGTCATGATATGCATGAAGAATGGCGTGCCATCCGCTGTGTGATCGTCGAGCCGTTTCGCCGCATTGTCGAACAGGCTTTCGTCGGCCGCTCCCCACGCGTTCTCGAAAGCGACCGTTTCGACCGGAAAATCGCCGCGGTCCAGAACCGTGTAGTCGTTGCCACCAAAATAGGCCGCCATGTTGTCGAAGTAGGCGTTGCCGCCGTAGACGAATGTTGTCGCGAACCCCGCATGATGGAGGATTTCGCCGAGCGTCGTCAGGTGGTCGCTCTTGGGTCGCCGCACGATCGCCTGACCTGGCACCGGTGGTGTCCCGAGCGATGTTGCTTCGAGACCGCGCACCGTGCGCGTGCCGGTAGCAAAGAGGCGGTCGAACACCAGCCCCTGTGAGGCGATGCGGTCGAGGTTGGGGGTCAGTCCCTTCGCATTGCCGTAACTGCCGAGAAATTCGGCCGAAAGGCTCTCTACCGTGATCAAGACCACATTCTTAGGCCTGCGTGTCAGATATGCGGGAAATTCGGCCTCGTGCTGGCCATCAGAATCGGCCGGTTTTGGGGTGGCGCGCGGCATGCCGAGGCCAGCAAGAATCTCGGTAGCCTGTTCGTCCGGTAGCGTCGCGTAGAA
This sequence comes from Neoaquamicrobium sediminum, assembly GCF_040970315.1. Classification (NCBI taxonomy): domain Bacteria; kingdom Pseudomonadati; phylum Pseudomonadota; class Alphaproteobacteria; order Hyphomicrobiales; family Phyllobacteriaceae; genus Neoaquamicrobium; species Neoaquamicrobium sediminum. The sequence continues at coordinate 328,070 of NZ_JAZHFV010000005.1, forward strand.
CCGGTCGTAGTCCAGCTCATTCAGGAAGAATGCTGACACGAGGCTGAACAAGCCGTTGCCGGAGAGTTCGTCCGCATAGGCGTTGCCCGATCCCCGCATCTGGTCGATACCGGCTACAAGCGACAGCATCGGCCCGACAACAGCGAGCGCTAGCAGCGTGAGACGTGTACGCGCGCTGTAGGGCATCGTCTCGGCGGCGCGGAACCAGTGACGAAGGCACCAAACGATCACAGCCGCCGTCCCGGCTATCGAAATAAGCAGGGGCGTCACGGGATAGGACTCGAAAATGTTGGCAATGACTTCCTGCGTATAGACGAGGTAGTCGACCGCGATAAAATTGTACCTGACCGAGAACTCTTCCCAGAACAGGAACTCTCCAACCGCCGAAAATAGCAGAAGAGCGACCACGAGCCATACAGTTACCCTGCTGAGCCAGGCAAATATCCGACTGCGACGAAGCCGATCCGGGAGAACGGCGTTCACTAGAAGGAACGGCGACAGCAGAGCCCCCAGTGTAACGAGATCGAACCAGAGACCACGGACAAGCACGAAAGGCATGTCCGACAGGCCGATTTCGCGACTGCTATAAATCGAGAGCCCAAGCCGGGTCGCGACGAAGATCGCCAGCGCGCAAGCGGCCAGTATGGTTGGATAGGTGAGCAACAGCGACCGGAGCGGCAGAAGCCGCTCTGCAAAGCCTCGGTCAAGCGGTGGTGAATGCGTCATGGTCATGTGCCGGCGCTGTTCGAGATCGTCAAAGGTGACGCTGCCGGCCGATGTGTTCAGCGGCAAAACGATGCTGGCCCGCTGATGCGTGGCTGGACAACGCTCTGGGTGCGTGCGCCACGACCGAGCCGGACGCGATCGCCATCAGGCAGACGGCACCGACGAGAGGGGCCAGCAGCAGGCAAGTATGGAGCCAGCTCAGGTTCATTTTCATCGAGGTAGGTCTCGCTTCGCGCGGTAGCGATTCAGCGACGGGGACGTCGCACGCGGCGTCCGCGAATGCTGGCAAGGTCATGCCGGCGACCAATGTGGCGGCTGCGGCGGTTTTCATGCGATCTCCAAAAACAGTGGATGACTTCGCCTTGTTGGCGGATCAACCTGACACCAAGCTGAAAGCAGCTTGATAATCAGCGCGCTGTCAGGATCGTCGCCTGGGATCATTTCGCCTCCGAACAGGACGTACATGCGAATATTGCTGGTGGAAGATGATCGAAGGATAGGCGGCGCGGTTCGCGATCATATTGCCGCGGACGGCCATGCCGTCGATTGGGCCGAGACGCTGGAACAGGCACGAGCTTTCGCCAAAGTCGCCAGCTACGGTCTGGTGCTTCTCGACCTGCAGTTGCCTGACGGCCAAGGCGTCGGCCATCTTCGTGATATGCGGGCGCGCGCCGATCGAACTCCAGTCATCATCTTAACCGCACGCGACCAGATTACCGACCGTATCGCCGGTCTCAATGCCGGCGCCGACGACTATCTCGTCAAGCCTTTCGATCTCGGCGAACTGTCGGCGCGCATCCATGCCGTCGGACGGCGTGCAGGGGCTATCGGTCCCGACCTTGCAGTGAAAATTGGCCCGGTCGAGCTCCTTGCCGCCGAGCGGATCGCAAAGCTGAACGGAGCCACCGTCGAACTGACGGCAAGGGAATGGGCCGTGCTCGATGCCCTGACAAGCCGCCCCGGGGCGATCGTTTCGAAATCCACGATCGAAGACGCCCTTTACGAGTTCGGCGCCGAGATCGAGAGCAATGCGGTTGAGGTCTATGTCAGCCGGCTGCGCAAGAAGCTCGGGCCGGAAGCAATCGCGACATTGCGTGGGCTCGGATACAGGCTGGCAACATGAGAGCAAAGCCTTCCAGCATGACCCGCCGCCTCATTGTCGGGCTGACAGTCGCGACAATGTTGTTCTGGATCGCTGCCGTCGCCGCCGGTGCGCTTGTCATGCGCGGCGAGTTTGACGAAGTTTTCGACAGCGCTCTGCAGCAAACATCGGATCGATTGATGCCGCTTCTGGTCGAGGATCTGATGTCCCAGACATCAGACGGCGGGCCACGCCAAACATTGGCAAGCAGTGCGGGCAGCGAAAGCTACCTAACCTATCAGCTTCGTGATCAAAGCGGCCGCGTGCTCGTTCATTCCCACGACGCGCCAGCCGAGCCATTCGATGTGCCGCTGCAAGCGGGCTATTTTACCACTCCCAATCATCGCGTTCTGACAACCGAAGCTATCAGCGGCTCGCTCTTTCTTCAAGTTGCCGATCCGCTCTTCCATCGCCGCGAAGCCATGGCCGAGACTGCAGGGGCGCTATTCCTGCCACTGGTGCCTCTCGTCCCTTTGAGTGTGCTGGCGATCTGGTGGATAGTACGCCGTACGCTCGCGCCACTCGATCGGTTTCGGGAGGAGATCAGTACGCGAGATGGAGGCAATCTCGCACCGATCGCGCTTGCCGGCCTTCCGGCCGAACTTCGGGACATGGAAAGCTCGGTCGATCGCCTGCTCGACCGACTGCGCGCGGCGCTTGAAAGCGAGCGTGAATTTGCCGCCAACAGCGCCCACGAACTGCGCACGCCGATCGCCGGTGCGCTTGCGCAGACACAGCGGCTTGTTCGCGAACTGTCTGAAGGACCCGTCAAGACACGGGCTAGAGAGGTTGAGGCTTCGCTCGCCAATCTCAGCCGACTGACGGAAAAACTGCTGCAGATGGCGCGCGCTGATTCCGGGATCGGCATGTCCGATGTGGAGGCGGATCTCGTGCCGATCATCAAGCTGGTCGTCGAGGAGTTTCAGCGCATGCGGGCTTATGTGGGGCGTCTTCAATTCGACGCGCCGAAGGGCTTGTCCATGATGCGGCGGATCGATGTAGATGCTTTTGGAATTGTCTTGCGCAATCTCATTGAAAATGCACTGTTCCATGGGGCCGAGGAAACGCCGGTAACAGTCGCTCTATCGGAAGCCGGCGTCATAACTGTCGCAAATGGCGGTCAGGTTATTCCGGCGGAGCAATTGACCGACCTCGTAAAGCGCTTCAGGCGCGGTCGCACCGGCGCGGCTGGGTCCGGTCTTGGGCTCGCCATTGCGATTTCATTTGTCAAAACAATGGATGGAACAATTGAATTCAGATCGCCGGCCACCGGCCGTGTCGATGGTTTTGAAGTGGCGATCCGGCTGCCCAGCGCATCGCCCATCGGTGACCGTCCATGAGCCAGAAATGAACCACGTTCCGTCATGCCGTTTGAGAACGGCGGTGGAAAACTAGACCACGGTAGCGGCGGGATTGTCCGGCTGCGGGCGGCGTAAAAGTCGTCCACTTTTTCCCTTTTCTGCGTGGCGCA
>NZ_JAZHFV010000041.1:0-321 GCF_040970315.1 Neoaquamicrobium sediminum
GATCGCGGCGGCCGACGAGATCGCCGGCATCAAAAAGCATACCGGCCGCTCGGCGCCGAGCGTTATTACGTGATGCGGTCGATGCAGACTGATCTCCCCCCTTGTGGGGGAGATGTCCGGCAGGACAGAGGGGGGCAACGTGGAGTGCTGGCAGCAATCTTTCGCTCTGCGTCTTCAATTCGGCGTCTCATTCCTTCACGCCCCCCTCTGTCCTGCCGGACATCTCCCCCACAAGGGGGTAGATCGGCTATCACCGCCGCCTCATGAGCCTTCAGCTCGGAGCATTTGCCACTCCCGACGGCGTCCGCTTTTCCGTCTGGT
>NZ_JAZHFV010000042.1:0-251 GCF_040970315.1 Neoaquamicrobium sediminum
CCCAGCGCCTCGAAGGCGGTGATGTGGGTCGGGTTTTCCATCGTGCGCAGCTTCAGGCCGGCGACGTCGGCAGGCCCTGCAATGGCGTTGCGGTTGTTGGTGATGTGGCGGAAGCCCTGCTCGCCCCAGGCAAGTGCGACGAGGCCGACATCGTCGAACTTGGCCAGGATTTCCTGGCCGATCGGGCCGTCGAGCACGGCGCGGGCGTGGGCAAGGTCACGGAACAGGAACGGGATGTCGAAGACGCCGGT
>NZ_JAZHFV010000043.1:0-201 GCF_040970315.1 Neoaquamicrobium sediminum
GGGAGGGAATAGGGATCTACACCGTGGAATTATATCTGAAGGTTCGCGTGGCTTGCGACGGAGGCATGAGCCAGCGCGAGGCAGCAAGGCATTTCGGCATTTCGCGCGACACGGTTCGCAAGATGATGGCGTATTCGGTTCCGCCGGGCTATCGGCGGCAGGCTCCGGTTCGGCGTCCGAAGCTGGACGCGTTCATCGCGG
>NZ_JAZHFV010000044.1:0-201 GCF_040970315.1 Neoaquamicrobium sediminum
CAGCTTCGGACGCCGAACCGGAGCCTGCCGCCGATAGCCCGGCGGAACCGAATACGCCATCATCTTGCGAACCGTGTCGCGCGAGATGCCGAAATGCCTTACTGCCTCGCGCTGGCTCATGCCTCCGTCGCAAGCCACGCGAACCTTCAGATATAATTCCACGGTGTAGATCCCTATTCCCTCCCTGCGCCACGCAGAAAA